>CAWALU010000005.1:0-230153 GCA_963782985.1 uncultured Bacteroidota bacterium | reverse complement strand
TTCAGCCAATACCAGGTCATGGTTGATTCTACGGTAGTAATGTTCTCGCCTCCAAGATCAGAAAAGTATTGCATGAAGTTGTGAGCAGCGTTTTTAAGATTTTCTTGTTTAACTATTATTCCCGAAGAATCCACAGTGGTTAAATAAGAAGTAAATTTATGAAGATCGATGCCGGTGTAATACATTTGATACCTCCAAAGTTTAAATTTATGTTTATCTATAAATTTAACTTTTTACTTATTGGAAATATCAAGCCAATCAACCCGACCGCCTTTTCGCATTCGGCTTTTATAAATTTTTAGGTTTAGTCGTTCCGTTTTCAGTTTGCTTGTTCAAAGTAGTTCTATTAAATAACATTGTTGCAAACTGCACTTGCAAAGAAATTTAAGCACAGTTTGCTAAATATTTGGCTGTTGTTTTTTAATTTGCATTGCTGTTATGGGCGCCGCTTATCGGCAACGCCGTTATATGGCTAAATGAGAGAATAAATAATTATTGAATATAAACTCTTTAAAGACTATATTTAGTTTGATAATTGGAAAGGAAATATGAAATTAAGTGAATCAGTTAAATCAATAAGCTATCTAAAAGCGAATGCCGCTCAATTAGTAGATGATGCAAATAAAAATAGAAAAACTTATGTCATTACTCAAAATGGAGAAGCAAAAGTTATAGTTCAAGATATCAGGGCATATGAAGAAACCCAAGAAACACTTGCTTTATTGAAAATATTGTCAATGAGTAGTGGAAACATAGAAAAGCGACAAGCTAAAGGAATTAAAGAAACATTTGCGGGAATAAAGAAAGAATTGGGTATAAATAAAAAATAATGAAATATAAGTTATTGATTGACCCTTTAGCTAAATCAGATATAATAGACATTTATAATTATGTAGCTGAAAATGATTCATTAGAAAACGCTAAAAAATTATTAACAAACCTTGAAAAAACATATCTAAAACTTGAAAATCTTCCAAATCGTGGACATATTCCGCCAGAGTTGAAAAATACTGGAATAAGAAGGTACAGAGAGATACACTTCAAACCATATCGAATAATATACGAAATAATAGATAACATAGTTTATGTGCATTGCATATTGGACGGAAGAAGAAATATGCAAGAGATACTAGCTAATAGATTACTAAGATAAAATAGCCTTATAACCTCTTTAATAAGTAAAAAGTCAATAGAATAAAAGAGAATAATATTTTCCGATTCGATTCAGTGATAAAAAGTTCTTTTGATACATTGATCTACAAATAAATCTTTGCTTAAACCACACTCGCCTTAATATCAGCAAGGCTGCACAAGGCCGGGCCAAAGGCGGACAGGCAAACCAAACCTCTTTTGGGACTTACTAACAAATTAATTTGATAATTGTCCCGCTCTTAACGGAACTATTCCAGATATCATATAGGGAAGCGCATTACTTCACAATCCAGCGCAGCGATTTTGCAATGGCGCCTAATCATTAATAAAGCAGCTTTGTTGTTCTGGGCTGCGTAGCCACAACGCCGTTAAGCGCTTATTGAAGAATATAAAATTTTGGGAAATTACTCTATTTATTATAAGAAATGGGGTAGCGAATCGTTTGAATATTTCCAATACACCTTAGTTGAAATTTCACCACGTAAACGTATGAGTTTATTAAAATATTCTCTTCAAATTAAATAAACATAAATAAATGATAATATCTATATTAATCCTAATTGATAAATAAATAGTAAGGGTCTTATGCTTATATCAATACTACTAATTATTGTTGGCTTTCTTTTTCTAATGAAAGGCGCTGATTTTATGGTAAATGGATCTTCTGCGCTCGCGAGAAAGAATAATGTCTCAGACTTAGCAATAGGTTTAACGATAGTTTCCTTTGGAACTTCCGCGCCCGAATTAGTGGTTAATTCTTTTGCATCCTTTGAAAACCACCCTGATATTGTTTTTGGAAATGTAATTGGAAGCAATAATATTAATCTATTTATAATACTCGGTATAGTAGGACTTATTACTCCAATAACAGTTCAATCTTCAACTGTATGGAAAGAAATTCCTCTTTCATTACTGGCAGTATTGGCTCTATTTATTCTCGCTAACGGGTTTTTTTTTCAAGATGTTAATGTCTTGTCAAGAATCGATGGCTTATTATTGTTCTTGCTGTTTGTTCTATTTTTAATTTATGTCCATAAACAACTAAAAATTGATGACTCTGAAACTAAAAAGTCCAAAGAAATACGATCTTCAATAAATATTTGGGGTTTTATAATTATTGGCTTAGCCGGATTAATTATTGGGGGTAAATTGGTTGTCGATAGCGCCGTTGATATTGCAACAGATATGGGAGTGAGTGAGAAAATTATTGGATTAACAATAATTGCAGCGGGAACATCCTTGCCTGAACTTGTAACATCAATTGTGGCTGCCTTGAAAAAAAATAGTGATATTGCAATTGGGAATATTATAGGTTCCAACATATTTAATATTCTATTTATTTTATCTGTTAGCTCATTTGTGAATCCCCTTGAATATAATGTTAATTTCAATTCAGATATTTATTTACTTGGTGGTGGTACAATCTTTCTATTTATTGCAATGTTTACAGGTAAAAAGAAAAAATTGGATAGATGGGAGGCTGGAATTCTATTAGCAGTATTTATAATATATACGCTAAACTTAATCTGGAAAGAAATATAAAGTAAGGAGGCAATGAAATTAATTTATGGTTTAATTCTTTCGCTTTACAAGCAATTCCGAAGAGCAATCCTAATATTAAAGCGGCAAGTAAGCCTTTCGCTTTGGTTCGCTTTAGTCCGGCGCTGTTCCAATCCAATTTGATTATGTCAAGCAAATATAATCCTACAACAAAAAATATGGCGGCTACAAAAAAATTGCCGTAAACGCCGACATCTCCCATCAATCTACCGAGCGATGCTGTTATCACTCCAATCAAAGCAATAGTGATTAAAATACCGGCAGAAAAGATCAGCGAAATATTAAATGTTCTGCCGACAGATATTTTTCCTTGAGAACTTATAAAACCAATAACCAGCGGAATACTTGATAAGTGACAGGGTGAAAGGAGAATTGATAAAATACCCCAAGTAAAAGAAGCAATAATAGCAAGCCAGATTGCGCCCGTCATTGCTTCATAAAGGGCGGTGAATAATCCTTCAAACATAATTAACCCTTTTTAGTATTTCGTTTCAATCCCTTAGATTGCAGAATCATGTCTATTTCTTCTTCCGGATAAAATCCTTCGTGTCGATGAAATTCTTTTCCGTTTGCATCTAAAAATACTTGAGTCGGAATTAATCTTACTCCATACTTTTGCGCATAATGTTTTTCTTCCGGCTTCCAAACATCGTGAAAAACAATTTTGATTTGACTTCCATACTTTTCTTCAATTGATTTCATAACCGGCTGCATCTGTTTGCAAGGTATGCAGTGTACTGAACCGAGTTCGACAAAAGTAACTTTAGTTTTGGAAGTTTCATCTTTCTTATTAGTTGCTTTTTTATTCTGTGCATCGCAACCGGTACTGAGAAACAACAGAGTGATTAACAGCATAAATTTACATTTCATATTTATTCTCCTATTATCCATTTTATTAATTGATCGTCTTTAGGAATATTACCGACGCTTTTTACTTCTTCATTAATAACCAAACCGGGCGTCATCATTATTCCATATTTCAGCATTTCATTAATGTCGGTTACTTTTTCAACAACCGCATCAATATTTTTGGCGAGCGCTAGTTCTCTAACTCTTGCTTCGAGCGTTTGACACTTTTTACACCCGGCGCCGAGTATTTTTACTGATACCATTTTCTATCCTTGTTTATTTAATATTTTTTCTAATAAATCGATTAAATTTTTACTACGGGAAAACTTATTTTTTAACAGTTCCATCATCGCTTAAAAATTACAGTTGTACCCTTAATTAAGGACATACGTTCGGCGCATTCACATCGCCCTTTTCCACTTCACCGCCGAAATATTTTTTCTGAAACCAAAGAGCGACGTTCACTAAAGAAATCAATACCGGCACTTCCACTAAGGGACCAATTACTGCGGCGAAGGCTTCACCGCTGTTTATTCCGAATACAGCTATTGCAACCGCAATTGCCAATTCAAAATTGTTGCTTGCCGCCGTAAAAGAGAGTGTTGTGGTTTTTGAATAATCTGCGCCTATCTTTTTACCCATATAGAATGATACAAAAAACATTATAACAAAATAGAGGAAAAGCGGAATCGCAATTCTTACTACGTCAAGTGGAATCTTCACAATGTATTCACCTTTTAATGAAAACATAACAAGTATTGTAAATAGAAGCGCAATTAATGTAATGGGATTAATTTTGGGAATAAATTTCTGCTCATACCAATTCTTGGTTTTTACTTTCAATGCAACGAACCTAGTAAGCATTCCTCCAAAGAAAGGAATACCGAGATATATTAAAACGCTCTCCGCTATTTGTCCGATAGTTATATTTACGGTAAATGTCTGAAGACCAAGCCACTCAGGTAGAATTGTCAAAAACACATATGCATAAACAGAAAAGAAGAGCACTTGAAATATCGAATTAAAGGCAACGAGTCCGGCGGCATATTCCGTATCGCCTTTGGCAAGCTGATTCCAAACTATTACCATTGCTATGCATCGCGCTAATCCTATAAGTATTAATCCAGCCATATATTCAGGATAATCCTGTAGAAAAATAATAGCCAATACAAACATTAATATTGGTCCGATAAGCCAGTTCTGAATTAATGACAACGCAAGAATTTTTACATTTCTAAAAACATCGGGTAATTCCTCATAACGTACTTTTGCAAGTGGCGGGTACATCATCAATATCAATCCAATTGCAATTGGTATATTAGTTGTCCCAACGCTGAATGAATCCCAGAACTTAGCAACGGAAGGAAATAAATGTCCCAAGAATACTCCGATGAACATTGCAAGGAATATCCACAATGTTAAATATCTGTCTAAAAATGATAGTCTTTTTGTAAGGCTGCCCATTTATTTCCTTTCTTCTTAATTCAATATTTACTTTTAGATTTCATTTTAAGAATGCCTTAATAACAATTCAGGATCGGATAGAATAATTTACTTTATCTTTCAACCAGTGTAGCGAAGTACATAAAAGCGCCTGCGACCGAGGCAAAGAAATTTGAAAAAAACGAATTACCGCCGACTAGATTTGTAATCCATTCATTTGGAATAATACCATTGCCATTATCTGCCGAGCCGAGCAAGAAACCGGCAAATAAAACTCCCGCGCCCAGCAAAGGCATAATTTGTTTTGTAAATCCCCAGGTTTCGCCGAGCCATTCGTTAGGTTCGCCTTCGCTGAATGTTAAAATAAGCGTAAGAATTATTACCGCAGTTGCAAAAGGTATAAGAGGCTGGCTTCCCCAAATAAGAGCATTTATTATTACAACCGCTGCGCCAATCCCTACATAAAGCTTATTTAACTTCAGAACAAAGATTAAAGAAAATGAGAAAAGAATTCCGAATACGCCGACAAACAACCACTTATAATCGTACATCAAAAACCAAAAACCATCTTTTGAATCCGGTTTGCCCCAGTTTGCAAATACTAAAATTGCAACAAGTACAAAAAAGTGAAAGGCTGTCTGCCAAAGAGGTCTGCTTTCTTCCGGCTCCGGCAGCGCAAGCTGTGCAGCCGCTCTTTCTTTCTCTTCTTTGCGATAAATGAAACTCATTATTAGTCCGATAACAACACTAAACGAAACAGCGCCTATTACTCTAGTGACTCCCAATTCAAATCCAAGAATTCGGGCGGTTAAAATAATTGCGAGTATATTAATAGCCGGACCCGAATAAAGAAAAGCAATTGCCGGCCCTAAGCCCGCTCCTCGTTTATGAATACCTGAAAAAACCGCCGCAAATTATCGCATAGCATTCCAAGCAGTTCAACTTCAACTAAAAGAATTTACTCAAACAAACAGACTTTTATTGTTAAAACAAAACGCGCAAATTGTATCTAAATAAATACTCTACTTATTCCAATAAGTTGTAGTTAGCTGCAAGCAGCCTCTAAACCCGGGACGCGGCGCATTGGGGTCTCCTTCTTTAAACCCAAAAGGAAATTTTATTTCAAGCCCTTCATTTTCTAATTCTTTTATTTCAGGAATTTTATCCGCTTCCCCCATTCCGCTTTCCGAAGCAAGGCTGTATTTTATAGTGCTGAATTTATCCCCCTTAAATCTCACATTAAAAGTTATTACCTCGTTAATTACGTACCCTCCGGGAAAATAATTATCAAACCAAAACTTTTTATCAACTTCATACAAAGGGACTTTTATAGCCACGCGAATTGCAAATGCCAGCGCAGTGTCGCCTGAGTTTTGAGTTTTTGACCTCTTATCTAAAAATCCGCTGAAAAGATAAACCGGTTTATCCTTCTTAACCATATCGTCATAAGCTTCAAGTATGGCGGAGCTTTGATTCTCACGCCGTTCATGTAAAAAATAAGTAGCGCCTCTCACCTGTCCGGTTGTTTCTATATAATAATTTGCTCTTATTTCTTTTCCATCGTCCTTAAGTTTTTGAATAGGCGCAGGCAAGGTAATTTCATCAACGAGCAATTTTGCATCTACGCGCACTTGCCCAAATAAAAATCTTTTTAAATTTTGATAACCCTCTTCTGAATTTACAATTCCATATTGCCCACTGTGCGAGCGGTGAACAAAAGCTCTTGGCGAACCGCTGACGGCGGCATTGCTAATCATAACCAAGCCGTCGCTCATTGGTCCGGTTCCTTTTTTTGAAAGACCGAAAAATGCTGGATAGTCTTTATAGTTTGTTCCAATCAAACTAAAAAATCTTTCAGGCGGAAATTTTCCATTTAATGAATCAACTCGGTCTGCATCTTTTGGAAGCAGCAGATAATCTTTCATATAGCCGCGGTTAAAATTCTTAATATCCACTTTATCCAGCTCGCCTAAATTAAGAACATTCATTCCCAGCACATCTATTCCGTTATGCGGAGTTGCGTAAGTAAAAACCTTATCCACCAAATGATCGCCCGGCAGTTCAAGTTCCTTATCAAGCTGCGCGTCTTTTGTTCCCTGCACGCAAATGTTCTGCAAGTAAGTTCGGCAAATTAATCCTCCCATTGAATGCGCTACTAAATAGACTTTAAAATCTTTCAGCGCTTTTTTATCGCCGCCGCAAACCTGGTTTCTAATTCTCAAAATAAATTTGCGTAAGTCTTTTGCAAAATCCACAATGCTTAATCTGTTCCCTTCCCCCAGGTCAGCAGAAACTTTTTCATAATATCTAAAAATCCAAATGCTTTTGGGCGTTGCTTCATTGTTAATATTAAAAAATTCGCCGTTGTAATAAGTATCCATGTAACCTTCGTCTTTCATGAATCGGATTAAAGGGGATTCAAAAACAAAATGGACAATATTTTTTTCATAGTCTTGCCTAATTTTTGTTGAGCCTAAATTAAACCCCATATAAGGCGTTGCCGTAGTTTCTTCAATCTCGCTCATAGTAGCGGCATAACCGCGAACGTAAATTATCGGGAAATAGGGAGGGGTTATTTTCATTTTGTGTACCTTTCTTAGCAGTGGAATAAATTAAAATTAATTTCTTAATAAGATTTATGCTTCCAAAAACTGAAACTAGTAATTGAAAAAAAGAAAGTTAAAACTTCAACAGTAGGGTTGCCGTTAAAATACATTACATAAATTAAAAATCAACTAAAAAAAGAATTTAATTTGATCTTGCCAGAAAAGTATTAAAAAGATTTTCCGTACAATTTAAACCGTCATTTTCACAAAAACTTTTAAACAGTTTTTTAATTAGTTTTGAATCATCTAAAAAGAATTTGATTTTTTATATTTAATGATTGAAATAAAAAACCTTCACAAAAAATTTGGAGAAAAAGAAGTTCTCCGCGGCGTTAATTTAAAAATAGAAACAGGCGAGACGCTTGTTATTATTGGTAAAAGCGGCGAAGGCAAAAGCGTTTTATTAAAACATATTCTTCGCTTGCTAAAGCCTGATTCAGGCGAGGTTTTTGTTGAAGATCAATTAGTAAACAGCTTAAGTATAAAACAGCTATATGAATTAAGAAAAAGATTTGGTTATTTATTTCAGGGCGCCGCGCTTTTTGATTCAATGACGGTTGAAGCAAATATTAGTCTACCATTAATTGAAGGCGGTAATGGTTTTAGCGATGAAAAAATTTCACAAATTGTTAGCGAAAAATTATCATTAGTAGGTATGCCCGGAGTTGAAAAATTAAAACCCGCAGAGCTTTCAGGCGGGATGAAAAAAAGAGTTGGGCTTGCCAGAGCTTTGGTTACAAATCCCGATTATATTTTATATGATGAGCCGACAACGGGGCTTGATCCTATTATGTCAGATTCTATTGATAACTTAATTAAAGAGTTGAGCGAAAAACTGACCGTTACTTCCGTTGTAGTAACGCACGATATGTACAGCGTAAAAAATGTTGCGCACAAAGTTGCAATGCTGCATGAAGGAAAAATTTATTTCGTTGGAACGCCCGCCCAGCTTATTAATTCTGAGGATAAAATTATATTGGATTTTATTAGAAGAACGAGTAAATAGTTCTTAATTAAAATTTCTCAAAACAAATTTTTAGTATTTCCATTTCTGTTAATTCACATCACACCACATTAATATTTTACTTATTACATTTGCCCTCGAGACTTAATTACAAACAGGTAAGCTTTAAGACCCGTGAACGGCAATGAGTAATTTATGTAGATGTAAAAGCTATAGATGATTATAACCGTTTACGGGTTGATTTTTATCCTTTCCTCTCTTTCCTTTTGAACTTAAAATTTTTATTATAAAAACACATTAATAAAATATTTGTTCAGATATTTAAATGAATACATACACATCTTCCCCCGCTTCAAATGCTCATCTAACTGATAAACAAATAAACTCTTATATAAATTATCTCGGCATTCTCCCCGAATACGAAACAGACCAAGTTGAAAACCATATTAATATTTGCGCTGAATGCAAAGAAAAATTTAATGTGTTATTTGATAAAATTTTAGATGAATCTGTAAATAAGCATTCAATAAGTTTGTTTAATAACAGCGTTAAAAACGGCGAAGGCGAGCATGCAATATTTGACGATATATCAAATAATTTTCGGCTAACTATAAGTAAAAAAAATGATGATAAATTTTATTTGGTTTTTAATTTGATTCCGCAATCTGTCCACAATAATATGATTAGAATTATTGTGCATGAATTGAATTTAACGTTTCGCTTTTTAAATGTTGATGTAAGTAAAGAATATAATTTACCCCTTCCTCCTGAAACAACTATTGATTCACTTTCAGAAATCTCTGTTGACATATTAATATCAACCACAAATGAATTTCCCGCAAAAGTTAAAAGAAGTAAAAATTTCGTTTACTTAATTGCAGGGCTTATTATTTTAGTCGGTACGGTTTTTATTATTTCATTATTTTATTTGATAAAAGAAAACGAAAGCGGCGATGAAGTTGTACTTACACAGCATACTCGAAAAGAGATGATTGAATCCGCTAATGATAAAAATCCGGAAACGCCAAATGAAATGAATGGGATTGACGAAAATGCAAATTCGGAAAGGAACAATGATTCCACAGCGACCGCAGATACTGTAATTAAGTTAAAACCTGAAGACATAAAAATTGAAAATGAGTTTTCAAATAATTACGCGCTTGACAGAAATATAAATATGGTCGATACCACCGGCAAAAATATTGTAATTATTTCACCGGCTAATAATGACACAGTTTCTAATTCAATTAGATTTAATTGGCGGGATACTGAAAAAAATAATGCTTACAAAATAAATATCGTCAATAATAAAAATAATTTAATTTATGAAACTTCGATAAGAGGTAATGATTTAAATTATTCGGGAAGATTAAAGCCGGGACTTTATTATTGGAAAGTTTTTGTAAATGATAAAATTAAACAGTCGGGAAAATTTTATAAACGCTAATCATCAATTAAATTTTAATTTTATTTTTTATTAAGACGATTCAATCTTACGTTTAGCATAATAATTAATCTTTTTAATTTTTAATACTTTCGAATGGCTCCCCAAAAAATTCTTTTCATTTCTGAAGGTCAGTTGGGCGACTTATTATTGCTTACTCCAGCAATACGGGCTGTAAAAAAAAGTTTTCCCCCGGCGTTAGTTACTTTATTAATTATACAGAGAAGAAATAATAATTTTAATATTGATTCCATTGATTCATTAAACGATGTTATTGTTGATAGCAGCTGCAATCCTCTAATAAATAATCCTTTCATCGAAAACATTTTTATTATCAATCACAATGCAATCCGTTCTTTACGCGGCTTTAAAAAAATTAAATTGGAATTACAGTTAATAAAATTTTTACGCCAAAAAAAATATGACGCCGCAATTTCAACTTTCCCTCACGATCGATTTATAATCTGGGCTTTTGCTTCAGGCGCTAAAATAAGATGCGGCGAGGCTAATCAAACTTTTTCTTTTTTACTCACCCATAAAATCAAAAAAACAAAAGAAGATTTAGGCGTATTAAAATATTACCTGGAATTAGTAAAAAGAATCGGCGCAAAAGAAGACTCAACAAAAACCGATTATTACGTTACCGATGACTCGTTAAAGTGGGCAAATAATTTTTTATCCGAAAATAAATTAAAGGACGAGCAAAATAAATTTATAGCCATTCATCCCGGCGCCAGCGGCAATTATAAAATTTGGTCGCCGGAAAATTTTGCCGCCTTAATACAAAAACTTAATAATGAAAAAAACATAAAAGTAATTTTATGTTTTGGTGAGAATGATTCGCTAATTACAAATCAAATAAAAAATTATTTAACTGATGATGAAGCTGCAAACATTTTATTTACAACTACTGAAAATGATTTAAACAAAATGGCGGCGCTGTTTAAGAATTGCAATCTTACTATTACTAATGATTCGGGACCGAGACACCTTTCGGCGGCTGTAGGAACTCCGAATATTACTCTCTTTAGAAAACATCACGACAAGGCCTGGAAAGTTTATCCCGAAAATAATTTCACCTCCACAATTCAATCTAAAATAGAATGTCCGCATTGCAGCGCAGGCGAGTGCAATGATAAAATTCCCGATGATAAAATATTCGGCTCATACTGTATGCGTGAAATTACCGTTGCCGAAGTTCATAAAAAAATTAAAAAAGTAATCGCTTGTTAGTTTAGACAAGATTTATTTTATTTTATTTAAATATCTTCAAACTAATTATTTAGATTAATAAAAAATTTCTGAAAAGGAGTATTCCAAATGCCAATGAATGTTAGAAAAAAAAGAGAGCAAAGTTTTTTTGAAGACGTAGTAAATTATTTTAACCAGGCTGCAAAATTTACAAAATATCCTAAAGGTCTGCTTGATCAAATAAAATATTGCAACAGCATTTATAGAATGAAATTTCCCGTGCGGGTAAAAGATGATATTCACGTTATTACAGCGTACAGAGTAGAACATAGCCATCACAAGCTGCCGGTAAAGGGCGGAATCAGATACAGCCTTTCGGTAAATCAAGATGAAGTTATGGCTCTTGCAGCTTTAATGACATACAAATGCGCGGTTGTAAATGTGCCATTCGGCGGGGCTAAAGGCGGCGTTCAAATTGATCCCAAAATTTATACGGAAGTTGAACTTGAACACATTACCAGAAGATATACCGCTGAACTAATAAAGAAAAATTTTATAGGTCCGGGCATTGATGTTCCCGCCCCCGACTACGGAACCAGCGGAAGAGAAATGGCTTGGATAGCGGATACATATTCCGCGTTTAATCCCGGTTCGCTTGATGCCAGCGGTTGCGTTACAGGCAAGCCGCTTAGTCAAGGCGGAATTACCGGGCGCACTGAAGCAACCGGGCGCGGCGTGTTTTATGGAATAAGAGAAGCGGTAAGCAATGCGGGCGATATGAAAAAATTAAAATTAACCACCGGGTTGGATGGCAAAAAAGTTGTTATTCAAGCGCTGGGTAATGTAGGTTATCACTCCGCTAAATTTTTGCAGGCAAGCGGCGTTAATATCATTGCCATCGCCGAATACGAAGGAGCTATTTATGACCCTAAAGGTTTGGACGTTGACGAAGTAGTTAGGCACAGAAAATCCACCGGTTCAATTTTAAATTTTAAAAAAGCAAAAAATATTAAAAACTCTAATAAGGCTTTGGAAATTGAATGCGATATATTAGTTCCGGCGGCGCTTGAAAATCAAATTAACTCTACCAATGCGGAAAACATAAAAGCAAAAATAGTTGCCGAAGCCGCAAATGGACCCGTAACCCCCGAAGCGGAAAAAGTTCTTACAAAAAAAGGGACAATGATTATTCCCGATTTATATTTAAACGCCGGCGGCGTTACTGTTTCATATTTTGAATGGTTAAAAAACTTATCTCATGTTCGCTTCGGACGGATGGGAAAACGCTATGATGAGCTGGTAAATAGAACGCTGGTAAATTCAATTGAAAAAGCTATCGGCGTAGAGATGGATGAAACGGCAAAATCAATAATTACTCACGGCGCTGACGAAGGCGATCTTGTTAATTCCGGCTTAGAAGAAACGATGGTTTCCGCTTATAACGAAATTAGAAACACTTTAAAGGAAAATAAAAAAATACCGGATTTACGTACCGCGGCATTTGTACTTTCAATTGATAAAATTGCAAATGCTTATTATTCGCTGGGAATATTTCCGTAGGCAATTGAAGTTTAGTTATGAAGATTTAGCGCCCGGTTTTAAAATAACGCCTTTATTTTTAGTCCCATTTATTTTTACAATTATCTGCTCGTCAAATCTTATATGCTTTGTAAAATTATATTCTTCAACCGGCGTGTGAGAATTAAGCCAATCCCAATTTATAAAATCTACTTTGTTGGAAGGGTTCACCGTAAAATAGCCGACTTTAAAAGAAGTTAAATTTTGAAAAAAGTGCGAACCTTGCGAGGGAGCTACCGCCATATCTTTAAAGCTTGTTTCAACAATAACGCTGGCGCCCGATATTTGATCCCACGTAACGGGTATTCCCAGCCACTGATCGAGGCTTCCCCATCTCCCCACTCCAATTAAAATATATGGTCTTTTTTGTACCAGCAGTTTTGTATTAATTGCATTTACTTCGTTTGCAACCTCCCTGCTTTTTGATCTTTCAAATTTTTGGTAATCAACAAACACTAAATCACAGATGCCGTTAATAGCCCCATTGCCAAGCACTTGAATGCTCTCACATATTAGATCTTCTTTTTTATAACTGTCTACATTTAATTCTTCAAGTTCGTGGCTAATTACTAGCGGACGCATTTGCAGCAAAGCAAATTCTTTGGGCATTCCTGGGCGCACATTCATATTAACTGCATATTCAATTTCAACAGGAACGCCCATTCCCCACGTGCCCATATCCAAAAGAAGCTCTAATATTTCAGCTAAAGGAAAAACGTTATGCTTTAAAATTGGCGCGAATGTTACAACTCGTTTGCCGGGACGTGAAACTCCATCGTAAACTGCGTCATCTTCTACAGAATAAGTTGAACCGACATAAAATAAAGTTTGGTCGTCTTCAGCTTTAGAGAGGTCAAACTTATTTACAAGCTGAAATGAAATATGCTCGCCTTTATTTTCGAGATGACCATTCATATCCAAAGCAAAAAAATCTTGCTGAGAGTTTTTCACAGTTTCTTTAGTGGAAAAAAATTGTAAAAGATGTTTGGGATATTTAGGACAAAATCTAACAGACATGCCGCCATCCACAACCTGCTTGCCCAGCCCTAGAGCAGCCAGCGCTATTCCATCAGAAGATTTTTGCGGAGGCACGGGATAAAAATTAAAAGACTTTGCTACGCCGGCAAAATCAGGATAGAATCTTCCGTCGCGCTGCGCACCCACAAGTCTTTGAACAATCACCGCCATTTTTTCTTCTTCCAAACTATAAGCCGTCGCCTTCATATAATCTTTTGCTTTTTTGTAGAAGGTAGAAGCGTACACGCCTTTTACACACTGCAGAAGCTCTTCTAATCTAACCTGAATATCCGGGTTGTTATTGGGAATCATGTAAGTTTGATAAACGCCGGCAAAAGGCTGAAACTGTGAATCTTCCAGCAAACTTGATGAGCGAACAGCCAGCGGACCTTCTGTTATTTCAAGATAATCTTTAAGCCGATTGATTATCTCTTTCGGGAAATTTGGAGCGTGAAGAAATCTTAAAATTATATCCTCGTCTTGCGTTGTACCCAAAGCAAAAATGTCAAGATGATTTTCTTCAATGAATTGATCAAAAACATCTGTGGCAATAACTATTGCAGACGGTACGGAAATTTCTACGCCGGTAAATTTATAACGGATTTTATTATTGTTAATTAAGGTGTTGATGAAACCAAGCCCCCGCGCTTTACCCCCGAGCGAGCCGCCGCCGATACGCGCAAAACTGTTTTTAGGATCAAATGTTTCTTTGTTGAAGTCGGTAATTATACCGCGTTGACGAAGTTCAAGATAAAGCTTTATAGAATTAATTAATTCTAATCTCAATTCTTCTGGAGTGCTGAAATCAGAAACCTTCCGAGGTCTCAGTTTATGAGCAAGCCAAAATTCAGTGCGAGCTTTCAGCCATTTTGAAAAATGATTTCCTTTAGCATGAAAGACTATACTTTCAATAGGAATTACAGCAAGCCGCTCCTCCATAGTTTTTAAATTGTTTGCGCGTCCTACTTCTTTTCCGTCGGGGGTTTGAAAAACAAAATCGCCAAAGCCGAAATTGTCAACCATAAAATCGCGTAGTTCATGCAATAAACGAGGAGAGCTTTTATGTAAAAATCCGGCGCCGGCTTCTCTGGCTTTATCTGCAAAATCAATATTACTGGACTGCAAGAGAATTGGAATATCTTTTTGTTTGGCTTTTACATTTTTTGAAAATTTAATCCCGGCTTCAGGGTCTCTAAGGCCTTGATGTTTAAAGTTGCTGTCGCTGATTATGCCGAGTATATATTCTTCATATTTATTAAAGTATTCCCATGCTTCATCATAAGTTGTGCAGAGTAAAATTTTAGGGCGGGCGCGCATTCTTAAAAATTTATGCGTAAGATTTATTCCTTCAGATATCAACCTCTGCGATTGTTTAAATATTTCAGTGTAAACCAGAGGCAAATACGCGGAATAAAATTTTACGTTATCTTCCACCAAAATAATTACCTGCACGCCAACCGCGGAAGTATCATTTTCAACATTCATTTTATCTTCAAGATATTTTATAATACCGATTAAAAGACGGTAATCCCCCTGCCAAATAAATATTCTATCAAAAATGGAAGTGTCATAATTTGTTACCAGTTCTTTTCGTTCGCGGTTATCGTAAGCAAGAAGTATGATGGGAGTTTTTGAACCGGTCTTTCTAATCAATTCAGCCAGCCTAATTACGTGCATATCTTCAATGTGAAGAGTAGTAATAATCATATCAAAACTATTTTCTTGAATCAACAATTCTATGGCTTCGGTACCGGTGGTAACGTGCGTAATTTCAGGCGCCTGGCTGAGGTTGAGCACTTGATATTCCTGGCGGATTAATTCATATAACCTGCCGTCTTCTTCAAATAAATAATAATCGTAAAGGCTGGAGACGAGGAGGATTTCACGAATTTTATAGCGCATTAATTTTTGAAATTTTTTTATGCGGCTGCTGAAGATGTCTTCTATATTAAATATACCGAGCTTTTCTATCTTTGTGTTATTAGTATTTTTAGGCGTCATAAAAAATCCGTAATTAAAATTTCGTAGCTAAACTTTTATCAATATAATAAAGATTTTTTTTTCAAAATAAGCGGGAAAAAAAATATTGGAATTGCACGCTAAAAGATTAACGCGCAGCTCCAATATTTAAAATAAATAATTTTTATACTAGATTAAATTTTATACTAGCCCCTGATCAAGCATAGCGTCGGCAACCTTTAGAAAACCCGCAATGTTTGCCCCGTTCACATAGTTGCCGGGGCTTCCAAATCTATCCGCAGTTGAAACGCATGTGTCGTGAATTTTTTTCATAATCTGCTGAAGTCTCTCGTCAACTTCATCTCTTAACCAGGGAAGCCGCATACTATTCTGCGTCATTTCTAAACCGGAGACGGCTACGCCGCCCGCGTTAGACGCTTTGCCCGGCGAGTAAAGAATTCCAGCCTGCCTGATAACTTTGTAAGCCTCAAGAGTTGTGGGCATATTAGCGCCTTCGCAAATACAGATGCATCCGTTTTTAATTAATTCCTTAGCGTCATTTTCAAAAATTTCATTTTGAGTTGCGCAGGGCATTGCAACGTCAACCTTAACATCCCACGGACGTTTGCCAGGGAAAAATTCTACTTTAAATTTATCCGCGTAATCTTGAATTCTATCGTTAGCGCTGGCGCGAAGTTTTAACATATGTTCAACTTTTTCACCCTTCACCCCGTCCTTGTCATAAATAAATCCATCGGGTCCGGAAAGAGTAACAACTTTTCCGCCAAGCTGATTTATTTTTTTTACCGCTCCCCAGGCAACATTTCCAAATCCGGAAACAGCAAAAGTTTTTCCTTCAACTTCCAGCCCTTTTGTTTTCAACATTTCCTGTGCAAAGTAAACTGCGCCGTAGCCGGTTGCTTCGGGGCGAACAAGCGAACCGCCCCAATTTATTCCCTTGCCTGTCAACACTCCTGTAAATTCATTTTTTAATCTTTTGTACTGACCAAATAAATAACCTATTTCTCTTGCTCCAACGCCAATATCGCCCGCAGGCACATCAGTGTTTGGTCCAATGTGGCGGAACAATTCAGTCATAAAACTTTGGCAGAAACGCATAACTTCATTATCGCTTTTACCTTTGGGGTCAAAATCAGAGCCGCCCTTTCCGCCGCCCATTGGCAGAGTTGTTAGGCTGTTTTTAAAGACTTGTTCGAACGCTAAAAATTTTAAAATTCCCAAATTAACCGAAGGGTGAAATCTTAATCCGCCTTTGTAGGGTCCGATGGCGCTGTTCATTTCAATTCTGAAACCGCGGTTTACATGAACTTCGCCCTGATCATCCATCCACGGAACTCTAAACAAAATTACTCTTTCAGGCTCAACCATTCTTTCCAAAATTTTAGCGGAACGATATTCGGGATGACGCTCTAAAACTAATTCAAGCGATTCAACCACTTCTTCTACAGCTTGATGAAATTCCGGTTCGTTAGAGTTTTGCGCTCTAACTTTAGTCAATAGATTACTGATGTACTCTGACATAAAATCCTCTTAATAAAAATTGATTTAATATTGTGATATAAAAATTGTATAGCTGGATTTGATTAAAGATTGGATTTCAAATTTTGAAATCATTTTTTCCCCTCAAATGATTTTGAGTTTGTTGTGTCATTAAAAAAAGAAAATTTTTAATAAAATCCTTAAATTCTAATAACAAAACTTAGCGAATAATTACCAAAAAAACTGAAATTATTTTAAAAATTTTGTGAGGAATTATAGATTATCATTCCGAAAATTTGTCAGGAATTTACTTTCGCTTTTTTTTTGAACTTTGTCCTTTTTACTTTAACCCGATAATTCCTATCACTTCAAATCAAAAGATATTTTCATATCTTCCAAAAAAAATTTGGGAATCTTATGTCAGTCTACACTGTAAGACAAAATAAAATAATTACTCTAACATTAATATTTATAATGGGAATATTTCTCCTTTATTCCCTTCATATTTTATTTGCGGCTATACTTGGGGCAATTATTTTATACGAACTTTTCAAACCTATGTACATATATCTGGCGGAAAAAAGAAAATTGTATAATTCTGTATCCGCAGCAGCGGTAATTGTAGTTTCAATAATAATAATTGTTATTCCTTTTACTTCGCTTATTTTAATGCTGAAGGGTAAGATTCAGTACTATGCTTCTCATCCGGAAATAATTAATAAAATAGTATCGTCGGTCGAAAATTTTATCGGTCAAATCTTTGACCAGGGAACAGTTAAAGATACTTTAAATAAAGCAGGCGGCTTTGCTATGGGGCTGCTAACTTCGTTTTTCGATTCCGCAGTTTCTTTACTACTTACTGTAAGTATGATGTATTTTTTTCTTTATTTTATGTTTACTAAACACGAGGTGTTTGAAGGAACATTAATAAAATATATGCCTTTCCGCGAAACGAACAGCAGGCATTTTGCAGATGAACTGAAAAATATGACTTTCGCAAACGTGGTAGGACAAGGCATAATTGCTTTTGCTCAGGGATTATTTTTAGGAATTGGATTTATAATTTTTGGTCTGCCCGATCCCTTCTTTTGGGCGGTAATTTGTTTCTTCGTTTCTTTTCTTCCTGTAATTGGTTCCGCCGCAGTTTTTGTTCCCGCCGGCGTCATCTCAATTGCATCCGGCGATAACTTCGGCGGCATTGGAATTTTACTTTATGGTTTTATCGTTGTGTCAAACGTAGATAATCTTTTAAGGCTTTGGATAAATAAATGGCTGGGGGATATTCATCCTTTAATAACTATTACAGGAATTGTAATTGGTATTCCGGTTTTTGGAATTTTAGGCATTGTTTTTGGACCATTATTAATTTCTATTTTTATTCTTCTTATTAGAATGTACGAAGCCGCTTATGCGGATAGCGTTTCGGAGAAAGAGCGCATTGTTAAAGAAGAAGAAGTATGATTCAAATTAATAAAGATTTAAAATGATTTTGAAATAAATGGCGCCCATAATTGAAGACAATCATCCGTGTGCTTACCACTGTTTTTGACATTTGATCCGCCACGGCGGATTGACTTTTGACCTTATTTAATATATTTGTAATAGAAATTCATAAATCAAATCTCACCCAATAAAACTGAGGCTGAAATGAGTAACGATATTTTAAAAGAAAAAATAAATCAAGCGGTTGAAATTCTTAAAGAAAAAAATATTGACATGTGGCTTACATTTGTAAGAGAGAGTTCCAATATGCGCGACCCGGTTCTTGATATGATTTCCGGAATTAATTTTACCTGGCAATCGGCATTAATCATAAACAAAGACGGCGGCACAACCTGCATACTGGGTTCAATGGAAGAAAGCAATATTAAAAGTAAAAATCTTTATAAAAATATTATAGGATATACTGAATCAATTAGAAAAGTTTTCGTTGATTATATTAAATCAAAAAATCCAAAACAGATAGCCGTTAACTTTTCTTTAAACTCCGACCTTGCTGATGGATTGACCCACGGAATGTATCTTATCCTTTTAGACTATTTAAAGGATACAGGTTTTGATGAAAAATTAATTTCATCCGAAGAAATTATCGCCGCATTAAAAGGAAGAAAAACCGAAACCGAATTACAAATAATGCAGGATGCAGTTGATGAAACTTTAAAAATATTTGACCGCGTAACTGATTTTATTAAACCGGGTAAAACCGAATTGGATGTTTCTGATTTTATAAAAAAAATTGTGATTGAAAAAGGTTTTGAATTAGCCTGGGATGAGGACCATTGTCCCGCTGTTTTCACCGGACCTGAAGCAGGCGATCCGCATTCTGGTCCTACAAACAGAAAAATTGAAAAAGGTCATATGGTTAATATAGATTTTGGAATCAGCTATAAAGGATACTGCTCTGATCTTCAGCGAACATGGTATGTTTTAAAGGATGGAGAAACCGAAGCTCCCGCCGAAGTTACTAAAGGTTTTAATATTATCCGCGATTCAATTCAAAAAGTTGCCGATGCACTTAAACCAGGAGTTACAGGTTTGGAAATGGATACAATAGCACGGAGTTACATTGTTGAGCAAGGCTATGAAGAATATCCTCACGGACTTGGTCATCAAGTGGGCAAAGCGGTGCATGACGGCGGCGCGGGCTTGTTTCCCCGCTGGGAAAAATACGGCAATACTCCTTTTATGAAAATTGAAGAATCTCAAATATTCACAATTGAACCGCGATTAAAAGTTGATGGATACGGAACTTCAACTTTAGAAGAAGAAGTTTGTGTTACTAAAAATGGATGCAATTTTATCTCCAAGCCGCAAAAGGAAATTTGGCTTATTAAATAAAATAGCTTGGCTTGTTCAAACTTATCTTATAAATTTTTGCATCCTCGAAATTTTTTTTTGAGGATGCTGTAATTTCCTTTCTCCCTAAAATAAATTATTAATTTTTTCTGTCGATAATATTTATAACTCTTAGATTTTACTTCGTACAATCTACAGTCTTATAAACTTTAAAATTAAAATTTTGAAAAGGAAAAAGTATGGCGGAACTAATTTCGTGGTCGGACCAATACAGCGTAAAAAATTCTTTAATGGATTCGCAGCATAAAAAACTTGTGGCGTTAATAAACGAACTTCACTCTGCAATGAAAGAAGCGCGCGGGAAGGATGTTTTGGAAAAGACTTTAGATGATTTAGTAAAATACACTCAATTTCATTTTGATAGCGAAGAAGCTTTAATGTTAAAAGCAAATTATGCGGAGTTTAAATTACATCAGCAGGTGCATAAAAAACTTACTATACAAGTTTTAGATTTGCAGAAAAAATTTAAGGGAGGAAAAAGTCTTTTATCAATGGAAGTATTAAATTTTTTAAAAAACTGGCTTGTTGAACACATACAAGGGACAGATAAAAAATACAGCAACGTTATATAGTTTAATTTTAAATTTTAATTTATAATGTCATCCTTTTGGGATGACATTTTTTTTATGATAAGGCATTACTAAAATTTACAATCTCTTTGATATGACTTAAAAAGCAATTGCTGATATTCTTCGAATGAAATTTCTGTAGCTCCGAACATTCTTAAATGTTCAGTCATATACTGCACATCAAGAATCCTAAAATTTTTTTCATTCAACCTTTCAATTAATTTTACCAATGCCGCTTTGGAAGCCTGCTCCACTTTTGAAAACATTGACTCGCCGAAAAACGCTCCCCGAAAAGTAACTCCGTATAAGCCGCCGACAAGCTTTCCATTTAGCCATGTTTCTACAGTATGTACGTTGCCGTTTTTATGAAGATTTAAATAGGCGTTAATTAATTTTTTTGAAATCCAGGTTGATTCTCTATCAGCACAATTTTTTACGACTGAAAGAAAATCGTTGTCATATTTAAATTCAAAATCAGAATTATTTAAATATTTTTTTAATGATCGCGGAATATTAAAATTATCAAGAGGAATGATCGCTCTTCCTTCAGGCATATACCAATTTACTTCATCACTGTTTTCATCCGCCATAGGAAAAGCGCCGCTGGCATAAAGCCTAAGCATATTTTCAGGTTGAAGCAAATCAGAATTAGTTAATTTGTTTTTGTTATTCATGACCAATACTAAAATTATAAAAATATTATAAAGTAGGAACTTCATTCATGAAGTTCTCTTTAAAAAACGATCACTGAATGCATAAATGAAATTTCTACTGTTTTCTTTTTAGCGCCTTACTTATTAGATTAACTCTCACAAATTATAAATATTTATGCAAGGGGAGGAAATTTTATGAAACAATTTAATCCAAAAAATAAAGATGAATCCTGCCCCTCATCATTACATATAAAATAACCTAAACGTATTTAAAATTTTTGAGGCATGAATGAAAAAATTGGCAGTCGTGGCTTTTGGCGGAAATGCCATTTTACGCGGCAATGAGGTCGGCACAATTGATCAGCAGGAAAAAAATACTTACGATACTTGTGAAAAATTAATAAAACTTTTAGAGGATGGTTACAATATTGTAATAACGCACGGCAACGGTCCGCAGGTTGGCAATATTTTATTACGCAACGAAGCTGGTTATAATCAATATAAAATTCCTAAAATGCCGATTGATATTTGCGTAGCGGATTCACAAGGCGGAATCGGATATATGATTGAAAGGCAAATGAGAAATGTTTTAAATGATTATAAGGTTGACAGAAATGTTGTAACATTAGTAACGCAAGTTTTGGTGGATATAAAAGATCCGGCTTTTGAAAATCCCACAAAACCAATCGGCGCTTTTTATATTAAAGAAGAAGCCGACTTACTTACAAAAGCTAACAATTGGATATTTAAAGAAGATCAGCGGAAGCGCGGCTGGAGACGCGTGGTGGCTTCTCCCCAGCCAATGGACATTATGAATAAAGCGATGATAAGCGAACTTGTGGAACGCGGACATATTGTTGTTGCGGTGGGCGGCGGCGGAATTCCTATTTACAAACATGAGAATAATCATCTTGAAGCTATTGAAGCTGTGATTGATAAAGATCTTGCTTCAGCGCTGCTGGCTAAAATGATTAATGCCGATACTTTTTTTATTTTTACAGATGTGCCGAAAGTTTATTTAAACTTCAATAAAAAAAATCAAACAGCGTTGGATGAATTAAAAGTTGACGAAGCTAAAAAGTTTTTAAATGAAGGCGAATTTGCAATGGGTAGTATGGGTCCCAAAATACAAGCCGCCGTTAATTTTATTGAGAACGGCGGGAAAGAGGCGGTTATAACTGAAGCTTCGCAAGTTGGGATTGAAGGCAGCGGCACAAGGATTATAAATTGATGATGTAAAAATGTCATCCATACAAATTATTTTTTCAAACTAAAACAGAGAGAACAAAATGGCGGTTAATATGAAAGGCAAAAGTTTAATTTCAATTAACGATTTATCGCTTGAAGAAATGTATCAGATATTTGATTTGAGCAGAACTCTAAAAGAAAAACTGCTTGTCGGTGAATCGCATAAAATTCTTGAAGGAAAAACTTTAGGAATGATATTTTCAAAACCATCTACGCGAACAAGAATTTCATTTGAAACGGGAATTTATCAGCTCGGCGGACTTGGGATGTACTTCGGCAAAAATGATTTGCAGCTGGGTAAAAGTGAAAATATTTCCGACACAGCAAAAGTTCTTTCACGATATTTAAATGGAATAATGATTAGAACTTTTGATCATCAGGATGTAATTGATCTTGCCGGCTTCGGCTCTATTCCTGTTATTAACGGCTTAACTGATTTGCTTCATCCCTGCCAGGTCTTAACCGACTTATTCACCATCCTTGAAAAGAGAAGAACTTTAAAAGGATTGAAGCTCGCATATCTGGGCGACGGAAATAATATGGCTCACAGCTTGCTTCACGGCTGTTCAAAAGTTGGGATGGATATAGTTCTCGCCACGCCTTCTAATTATAAACCCGTAAAAGAAATTGTAGAGAACGCAAAGAGCAACGCAAAATACATGGGAAGCAAGGTTGAGATTTTAGAGGATCCGGTTAAAGCGGTGAAGGACGCTGATATTATTTATACAGATGTTTGGGCAAGTATGGGACAGGAATCGGAAGCCGAGGATAGAAAGAAAAAATTTATTAAGTACCAGGTTAATTCTAAACTGACAAAAAATGCTAAAGACGATTATTTGTTTATGCACTGCCTGCCGGCTCACAGAGGAGATGAAGTTACTGACGAAGTAGCCGATTCAAAAAACTCTGTAATATTTGACGAAGCAGAAAATAGGCTTCATGTTCAGAAAGCAATAATGGCTTTAGTGATGTAATGAAACAAAATCAAAGGTCAAAGGTCAAAAATCAAATTTAAAAAGCATGATGCAGTTAAAAACATTTTTGAAATTCGATCCTAAAGTAACGGGCTTTTGAATTTTAAGAATTATTCTCCGGTTTTTACTTCGTACTGAATAATATCGTACCCTTTAATAGTTTCAAAAGAAGCGAACGCTACGCCCAATAAAACCGCTAACATTCCTATTAGGAATAATGCTGCGACTATATAATTAAGCTTGTCGGAACTTGATAAATAATCGATTCCAATAAATATAGAAGTAAGAACAAATATTCCTACCGCAACTGAATAAAAAAATACTGCATTTCGCACCAGTCTTACTCTAAAAACCAATGCGGCAATTTGAGTTGATAGGCTTTCAATTCTTACATTGTCTTCGTATTTAAATTCTTTATCATGCTTGCTTAAATATTTTCTTCGCTCTTCATTTAATAGACGAATTCTATTTACAACGAGAGAATATTTATTATTCATTCCCAAAAGCAAAAGTCCGCACGCCGAAATCATTAAGCCGGGAGCTAACATTAACTGTATTACCTGAACAATTGAAGATGTATTTTCCATTTTATTTTTACGTCGCTAATATATTTTAAAAAAATATTTTCAAAAATAAAGAAATAAAATTTGCAGCCGCAACTTTTAGGTTACGCGTGTTGTTACTTCCTATTTTATTTTCGCAAGCTAAAGTTTGCGGCTACCTTAGCCAATAACCAACAGCCGCTCCGATGAAAGTGGCGAAAGCATAACCGAGCGTTCCGCATAAAATTGCTGGAATAACGAGGGCATCCCATTTTTTTGCGGCAGCCATTGCGGCGGCGGTTGTTGGTCCCCCCATATTAGCGTTGGAAGCGATGAGTATCTCTGGAAGATTAAGTTTGAAAATTTTCCCCGCGGTCATTAAAAAAACTAAGTGAGTTAATAAAATAATTGCGGCAAATAAAAATAGAACCGGACCAACTTTTAGCACTACGCCAATATTAGCGCTGGCGCCAATAGCCGCAAAAAATACCTGCATTAATAATATGCCGATTTTATCCGCGCCGTTTATTTTACTTAATTGATTTGGAAATATTGTAGCGGCTGCTACAACCAATGCCGTTATAATTAAAATTGCAATTCCATTTATTCCTGATAAATCCGCTAAACCAAAACCCAGCGCGCAAATTGAAAATGCAAGGGTTAAAGATTTTGCTAAATCCATTAAACTTACTTTGTCATCATTTTTGTTTTCAGTTTTGGGTGAAGAAATATTTTCATTTTGAATTTCCGCTGAATCATTTTTAAAAATTTTATTAAGGATTTTAATTGAAGGAATAGCAAATAGAAGAATAAAATAAAAAGTCATAACTAAATTATCAGCGGCAATGCCGGCTGAAAGCAGTTCGCCGGATTTTAGCTGTAACGCCGCGGCTGTTGCAACATAATTCATTGATCCGCCGATATAAGTTGAACAAAATATTCCGGCTAATTTCCATCCTTCATCGCCCAGACTAACAATTGAAAACGACAACAACGTTCCTAATACTGTCCCTATTGCCCCGAATGTAAATGCAATTAAAGTTGGACCCGCTTCTTTAATTATTTTTCTTAAATCAGCTTTAAATAAAAGAAGAGGAATTGCCAAAGGGACAATGTATGACCAAACAATATCATACGCAGGCGCATCGGTGGGAATGATTGACAAATTTGATAAAATGAAAGTTGCTAAAATAGAAATGACCACTGCGGATATTCTTGCGCCCCACTTTGTTTTTTCAGCCCACAAACCGAACCAGGCGGCAAAAAATAAAATCGCCCAAAGCGCCCAATGGTTTTCGGGAGATATTAAAACATTTTCAAACAATAAATTTTCTCATAAAATTAAATTGACTATTCAATAATTTCAGCTTCGCTTTTGCCAAAAAGATATTTAATGGCGCTTCCGCTTTTTTTAATAATAGCTTCAATTTTATCTTTCGGAGTTTTAAGAATTCTTGATTTTATAATTTCAACAATATCATTAACAATAAATTTAGTTGTAGAAATTATAGTTTGAGTTGAAGGATAAAGCTCTTTATCGGAATTAATAAAAATGAACTTACAATAATTTTCAGTAATTATTGAAACGCGCGTAAGCAGAGCCGCGTTAACATATCCGTCGGCAAGCGAGCCTAAAAATTTACTCGCAAAAGGAATGCTCTTCATACTTTCAGTTCCAAGCTTTGAAAATATTTCCTGGGCCGCATATTCAACGCCTTCCGAGCCGCCGACAGCAATTGAGTAATAAACTTTTTTTGCAATTATAAATAAATCTCTATTCGTTACCCTTCCCTGGTAAAGAATAAAAATTTCTTTTATAAGATTTACGCTGGCAGATAAAATTAATATTGCGTCAATAAATCCGTTTTGCGAAATGCTGGTTGTGTAAAAAAGTCTGGCGACATATTTCTTTCTAATTAACTGCGCTTCAATTCCCAAAAACAAAATAATTTTTGTATGACTTTCTTCGTCGTAATCAATTCCGCTAAAATCATATTTATTTTTTATTAAAAATTTATTCTTCTTAAAATTATCAATCCTTAATTTTAATAATTCAGGTATTTTATCTCTTTCTTTTACAGGTCCGTACTTTCTCGGTATTTTTAAAATTTGATAGATTGGAATAACGGCAAAGTAGATTAGGAAGACTGTTATTACAGCAAGCGTTAAATAGCCCAAATAAGGATGAATTGATTTTGTAAAATTATATAAATCAACTAACTCTTTAAATATTATATAAAGAAGTATAAATGATAAAAAGAAAATTATTTTTTTTATTGTTTTCATTTAAAAATTAATGCAAGGTTATTTGTTACGTTACAAGATTTACGAAGCTAACTTACTTAATTGCCCTGATATTTATGTCGGGGATTTAAGATAGTTAAATGCTTTGGCTTTAGCCACATTTTCACTAACAATGTGGCTAAAGCCGCGTAGACCTTTTAAGTAATTATTCCACGACCTGAAGGTCGCGGCAATTTGCTTTTTGTGTAACGCGGGCTGCTTTTTAAATTAAACCTGACTGCTTGAGAATATATAAACCAAGCGTTATTGTTACAACTGAAAATAGCGTAGTAAGCAGCAAAATATTTCCTGCAAGACGACTATTTAATCCCATAGCTTCCGCCATTATAAAACTTGCTATTGCCGTAGGGCAAGCAAACAAAATAAATATTATTCCTAAATCTCCCTTCACAAAACCTAAATAATACGCCGCTATTGTTGCCGCCAATGGAATAAAAACTATTTTTATTAATGAAGATGTAACGGCTAAAGGAGAAATCTTTTTAAAATCACTGAACTTCATAAATCCGCCTAAGCCAAGCAGGGCAAGCGGAAGAGCCAATGCGGCAATGTAATCAACAGTTTTAAAAATTACATTGGGCAGCGGAATTGAAAAATACGAAAATACAAATCCGACAAGCACTGCAATTATTAATGGATTTTTTAAAATCTCATAAAACGTATGCATGTAATTTAAACTTCGCTCAACTCTTACCGGAACGGTTAAGGCAATAACCGAAAGCACATTATACAATGGAATTGTAAATCCTAAAACTAACGCTGCTTTTGACAGAACTTCATTTCCATAAACGCTGGCAATTAATGCGAGCCCTACGATTGCAAAATTCCCTCTAAAACTTCCTTGGATATAAACTCCCCTATCGCTTCCCACTTTAATAAATGGTTTTGAAAAAATCCAAACTAAAAAAAATGAAAGCAGAGTTCCCACGTAAACAAAACCGATTAATTTAAAATCCAAAACTTCATTCAAACTTAGCTTTGAAACCTCGGTAAATATAAGCGCCGGCAGCGCAACTGAAAAAACAAGCTTTGAACTTAAACTAACAAACGCGTCGTTTATTAAGCCGATGCGTTTTAAAAAATATCCGAGAATAATTATTAAAAAAACGGGAGTAACTAAGTTGAGAATTAAAAGTAGATTTTGCATTGAAGAAAAATAGAAAAAATTTCTTCGGTAGTGAAGATGAAACCTAAAATAATTTACTGGTTGAGTTGCTAGGGTTTTTAGTTGTTGAGAGGTTAAAACTTTTATTTTTTATTTCTAACAAAATTAATCAAAGGGAATTCCCTTTTCCCACTACCCAGCCCCGATAATTCTAACTTTGTTATTTATATGCGTTAAACGAACTGTAACTATATCTTTACTAATCTTTCCATGACAATAGAACCTTTCTTCATTTTCACTATGCTCTAAATCTTTTGCTATAATTCTTTTCGCGAGTTCATATTCATATTTTTTGTTAGCTTCTTCTCTTTCAATACCATTACCATATTTCAAAAATTTTATCTCGTTGCTTCAGAAAATCGTAGATATTTTTCTGTTTTTTATTTCCTATTCACATTTAAAAAAATTAATAAAATCTTCTTTCGTCATTCCAAATTGAATTACATCAACTAAATTATCATCAAAAGTGCGGTGATCTTTCGGCATAAGCCCTTCTCGTTTAAATCCAAATTTTTCCGCTAGCTTTATGCTTCTTTCATTTGTGGTTACTGTGCGAAGATAAAGTCTATTAAAATTTAAAATGTTAAAACTGAACTTTATTATCGCTTCAACCGCTTCGCTCATTAATCCTTTACTTTCAAAATCAGATGAAATAAAATATGCCAGCTCTCCGCGGGGAATTCTCCAATCTACATTTTTTATACTAACGTGACCAATAAATTTATTATCGTCCTTTAACCAAACGCCGAAAGCAAAGGATTGCTTTTGCTTCCATTCAAAAATTTTCTCTCTTAAATAATTTTCAGAGCTTACTTCATCACTTACGTTTAATAAAATATTAGGGAAGCTTTCTTTCAAACGAGTTCTGTTGTTTTCAATCAGCTTATAAAAATCTATTCCCTCCCCTTCGGAGTAACTTTTTAAAATAATGTTTTCAGTTTCAATTTTGGCTGGAATAAATTGAGAGGCGTTGCTCATAAAAATTTGATGAGTTATGTAAATAAATATTAATTCATTTTAAAAGGATAAACCCGGAATATGCGGCTTAACAACCATCAGCACAACCGCTATAAGAGGGGCGGCGAGAGCAATTGATCCCCACAAATTCCATTGGCTCGAAAGTGTTTTATATTGATCCCAATTAAATTTTGAAGCGTCGCTTGCAAGCGCTAAAATCTTTTTTTGCGCGGGAATAATTTTAGCCATAGACGCTGCGCCGGAAATTATGTACAAAATCAACGACCAAAATATCCAGCCCGTTGTCAAAATATTATAAGTACCGCCAGCGGCTCCAAGTCCAAATATTAATAATATAATTACGCTGGGCATTGTAAAAATTTTATCGGCTTTAATAATTCCGCTAAAAGTAAAAGCAATAATTTTAAGATCTTTAGTTTTTTCACCGTAAAATTTCCAAAAAACCCCCACGGTAATATTTCCAATTAAAATAATGGCGGCTAAAACATGAATTAATTGTAAAATTACTAAAACTGTATATGGCATGGCTAATTCCTAATTTGGTTAGATGAATAATTATTGGTTTAAAATAAAAAATAATTGGGTAAGAGTTGCGGTGTTTTGAATTAATTTTCTAAATGGTTATTTAATTCATTTCGCGTTTAACTACCGGGGTAAATTCTTTTGGTCTGCCTAAAGCCGGAAGCCCCATAAGTTCTCTGGCTTTATCGAGGGCGTCGTCAATATTTCCAAAAATATTTTTCTCTCCAATTTTATCGAGCAAACCAAACTGCGTCATAGCATACAAAGGCTGGGTATGAACGCCGGATAATATTAAATGGATGCCGTCATTTTTGCCTTCTTCAAATAATCGGTTCAGCATATTTAAACCGGTGGCGTCAATTGCCGGTACATTTCTCATTCTAATGATTCGCACCTTTGGCGGCTTTTCAATCGACTTCATCGTATCATTAAACTTATGCGCAGCGCCGAAGAAAAATGGTCCATCAATTTCATAAATTTCTGTTTCGGGCGGAACTTCTCTAATTGAAATTGAATTCGGATCCTTCTTTTCGTCTTCATCCTTTAACTCTCTTTTTATAACTCCTACATTTGAAACTTCAGACATTCTACGCATAAAAAGCAGAACGGCTAAAACCATTCCTATTTCAATCGCAATTGTCAAATCAAAAATTACAGTAAGACTAAAAGTAGTAAGCAAAACTACGATATCGCTTTTCGGACTTTTCAATAATTGTTTGAATACTCTGTACTCGCTCATATTTATTGCAACCACAATTAAAATAGCGGCAAGCGTTGCCATGGGAATAAGCTTTGCCCACTTGCCAAGTATTATCATAATTAATAAAAGCGTAATTGCATGTACAATTCCTGCAATGGGAGTTCTTCCTCCGTTTTTAACATTTGTTGCCGTCCTAGCAATTGCGCCGGTAACAGGAATGCCGCCGAACAATGGAGACAAAATATTAGCCGCGCCCTGCGCCACTAATTCCATATTTGATTTATGCTTTCCTCCTATCATTCCATCGGAAACGACTGCGGAAAGCAGGGCTTCAATGGCTGCAAGAATTGCAATTGTTGTTGCGGGGACAATTAAATTTTTTATTGTTTCTAAATTCATTGCCGGAATTGAAGGTAAGGGAAAGTGTGATTGTATTTCTCCAAATCGTGTTTCAATAGTGTCAACATTTAAATGAAAAAACTGCACTGCAAATGTTGCAAGCAAAATTGCGATTATGCTGCCGGGAATTTTTCTTGAAATTTTTGGCCAGAAAAAAATTATAAGCAATGATGATAAGCCAATAATAAATGTTTCCATATTTATTGAGCCGAAGCTTTTAAAATAAAGAGTCCACTTTTCTATAAAATCCGCCGGCACGGTTCCGATATCTAAACCAAAAAAATCTTTTACCTGGCTGGAAAAAATTACAACGGCAATACCGGCTGTAAATCCTACTACTACAGGGTAAGGAATAAATTTAATCATAGAACCAAACTGAGCAAATCCCATTATAATTAATATTACGCCAGCCATTAAAGTTGCAACCATTAATCCATCAGCGCCATACTGCTGAACAATACCATAAACAATAATTATAAATGCGCCGGTGGGTCCTCCTATTTGAACTCTGCTTCCGCCCAATAATGAAACTATAAATCCCCCGATTATTGCGGTGATAATCCCTTTTTCCGGGCTTACGCCGGATGCAATTCCAAAAGCAATTGCTAAAGGAAGGGCGACTATTCCAACTAAAACTCCCGCTGTAAGATCGCTGAGTAACTGCTTTCTTGTAATACTTTTATATATAACAAATAATTTTGGTTTAAACATTTTATACTGAAATTTTTTCCTAATTTTGGAGAAGGAACTTACCATTGAAAATAATTATTTCCAATTTCTAACAACGCTAATGAACATCTTAAAAAATTCGTTGCAACATAAAAATTTTTTTAAAATAAAAAAGGGAAGCATTTGCTTCCCTTTTAACTTTAGAAATTAAATTAATTATTATTTACTTCATCAGAATTAATTTTTTGGTTAGCGCAAAATTACTTTTGCCGTCTGTTGATTCAGCTCTTAGTGAATACAAATATACTCCCGATGCCAGCTTAGAGGCGTTAAATAATTTTTCATGATAGCCTGAATTTTGAACTTCATCGGCAAGCTGGGCAATTTTTTGTCCGAGCAAATTATAAATAATTAGCGAGACTTTACTCTCGGTTGGCAGCGCATATCTAATAGTAGTGCTTGGGTTAAAAGGATTCGGATAATTTTGGCTTAACTGAAATTGTTCCGGAACAACACCAGCCAAATCATTAATTCCGGTGGCATAACCAGTTGAATCTGCAAATTCAATATCATCCAGATAATAAGCGCCGTATGGAGCGTAAACTCCTATTCTAACTAAAACATTTTTCTGTCTATAATCAGCTAATGAATAAATACCATTTGTATAAGCGGCGCCGTTAAAATTTGGCTGCTTAATTACTTTCCAGGTTTGTCCGCCATCGTTTGAAACTTCAAAGCTGTAATAGCCGCCGCCGCCGTCTGATCTTCTAACCCAGAAAGAAATATAAGGTTTAGGCGCGCCAGATAAATCCACAGTTCCTTTTAAAGTAATATAAGTATAGCCGCCATTGCCCTGAGGACAATACCAGACTTGCGAACCGCTGTGCGCATTAGCAGTGTTAATATCCCACACGCCAGTAGTCCAATAATTCTTTGAAACGCTATCCACTTCCACGCTATCAATAAATGGAATTTGCGCATGCTTATAATTATCGGTTATTTGAATGTCGTCTAAATGCCATCCATCTTGCTGCACGCCGGGACTATTTGAAGCGGTAGTAAATCTAAGAAAAGTTGCAGATTGCTGAGACAAAGCGCCTAAGTCAAATTCTGCCGCTTCCCAAACCCCGCCGCTGTTTCCGGTGATGGATGCTATATCAGTCCATTTTGAGTTATCTGAAGATATAGATATATATCCATAATCTTGGTTGGATTCAAAAGCATATTTATGATTAAAGGTTAGTAATGGTCTTGCAATTGAAGATAGATTCATTTGAGCTACCAATCTTCTATCAGAATTTGGAGCATAGTTGCCATCCGGGGAATCTTCAAAAGCGTGAGTCGTTGAATGAAGAGAGTCGGCGGAATCCGCTTCAGTAACAACCCAGGGAATGTCTGCCGCCCATTTAAATGTTGAATTTTCAAATGTCTCATTGAAAGGCGCAACTTCAGATGTAACATTAAATGCGGTCGCTAAATCTGCTTTATCGGATCCTTGGTTTACTAAATCTTGAGTATCGTTTTCATAGATTTTTGCATAATACTGGGTGTTAGTGAAAGTTAAATCCGTTAATGTTGTATCCAGGGTTGCGATATTACTTATATCAAATACCCTATTTTCACTATGACCATTTATATCGTCAGTAACATAAAAACCATTATTGGAGTTGCTGTTATTTAGATCATTATTAAGTTTGTTTTGATCTGTTGACAAAACTATTCTATAAAAATTAAAATCAGCGGCTGTTGATTTACCCCATTTAAGTTTCATTCCATTATTAGTTGGAGTGAGCATAACAAATGACTGAGGTGTCGGGGCATTGTCAATCATTATATCATCAACGTAATATGAACCATAAGGAGCATATCCTCCAATTCGAATCATTACATTGTTTACTCTGAAATTATATAACGAAGATTGTATTCGTGTATATTGAGCGCCAGTGAAGTTTGGCTGCTGAAGCACTTTCCAGGTAATACCACCGTCGTCAGAGGCTTCAACACTTACATATCCTCCTTGATTATCACTTCTTTTTATCCAAAACTGTACGTAAGGATTTTGCGCGCTTGATAAATTTATTGGACCGCCGAGAGTTAAATATACATATCCTGCATTATTCTGTGGTAAATTCCAAACCTGGCTATCTCCGGAGTGATCGCCGGTTATTTTTATATTCCAAGCGCCGGGTATCCATTTATTTTGTGAAGTAACATCAACGCTTACATCATCAAAAAATGGAAACGTGGAGGTTCTAGTATTATTGTATATCTGCACATCGTCTAAATGCCAGCCATCCTGCTGAAGACCCGGACCGTTAGAAGTAGTTTTCCATCTAATATAACCGCTGGAGCCTTTAAGCAAGCCGGCGTCAAAATCTTTCGCTTCCCACAAACCGCCGGTGTTTCCGGTAAAACCGGTTATTGTAGTCCATTTAGAATTATCTGTTGAAAATTCTAAATAACCCTGATCATTATTCTGTTCAAATGAATATTTTTGATTATATCTTAATACCGGATGCGCCATATTACCAAAATTAACTTGGGCGACTAATCTTCTATCAGCATTAGCGGGATAATTTCCATTAGGCGAATCTTCAAAAGCATGAGTAGTACTATGCCCTGCATCAGAAGCATCATCAGTTGTAACAGCCCATGGAACGTCAGCTGCCCATTTGTAAGTGCTCTCAAATGTTTGTGTAAAAGGCGGAGTTTCTGCAGTCACAGAAAACGTTGTTGCTAAATCTGCCCTATCTGAGCCTTGATTTACCAACCCTTGTGTATCATTTTCATAAATCTTTCCATAATATTGAGTATTTGTAAAAGTAAGATCAGTTAATACCATATCAACAGTTGATTTAGTTGTAACATCAATTACTCTAGTTTCAGTCCGTCCATTTATATCAGTTGTTGCATAATATCCATTATTGACATTAAAATTATTAATATCATTATTTAAGACATTTTGATTTGTCGATAAAACAATCCGATATGAGCTGAAGTCACTAGCAGTTGATTGACCCCATTTTATTTCCATTCCATTATTAGTTTGATTTAACAAAACAAAAGATTGAGGAGTTGGGGCATTGTCAATAATAATATCGTCGACATAATATATCCCATAAGGCGCATAGCAGCCAATTCTAACCAATGTATTGTTTGCCCTATAATTATATAATGAGGCTTGAACACGCGTATAATTAGAACCGGTAAAATTTGGTTGGATTAATGCTTTCCAAGTTGATCCCCCATCACTGGAAGCTTCTAAACTAATGTATCCTCCTTGCCCATCTGATCTCTTTACCCAGCATTGCAAGTACGGATTAGCGGCGCTGGATAAATTCATTCCGCTTGATAATGTAATGTAATTATAACCTCCTGAGCCTTGTTGCATAACCCACGCTTGGGATCCGCTATGCGCGCCGACAATTTTAACCTGCCACTGAGATGCATCTCTTGACCATTCAGCATAGGATGTTGTAGTATCTTCAGCATTGTCTGTAAAAGGAAAAGCAGCGTTAATATCACTTGTATTTAGGTTGCTTCCCTGTTGAGAAAATGATGGAATACAAAAAAACAGAAAAATAATTAAAGAGATGAAAATTGATTTTAACATACACCCTCCTATTGTTTAATTTGAACCACTTGATTTATTTTTATTGTAGATATAAAAAATTTATGAGACTATTTCTAGATTTATTTTTTTTGATACGAAGAACTATAATCTGGGTAGAATATTTGGCTTCGCACTTTGTGGGAAGTTTCTAACAGAGTTTGATAAAGAATCCAAATGATCTTTCCTCGCAAGTGCAGCGACATATTTTCAAAATAAATTTTACTGCCGAACTATCTGTAAAATTTATTGAGAGAAATATTGATTAAATAAAAGCTGAATGAAATAGAACATTTGAACTAATTTATAATACGGCGGAATTTAGCTTGAAAAAAGTATTGCGCAGATATAGTTAAAATAAATAGAGGGTATAAAAAATCCCCAAATAAAAATGTAAATAATAATAAATTATTTGGGGAAGCTTAAAAAGGTTATATAATTATAATCATATATTCAGGCTCTTCATTGCTGCCTCGGGGTAGCGTAAGCCGGCGGCGGCGTTAATCGGCATAACTTCTTCAATTCTATTCATTTCATCTTTAGATAATTCGACATCAGCGGCTTTTATATTTTCTTCCAAATATTTAATATGCTTTGTCCCTGGTATGGGAACAATGTCATCTCCTTTTGCAAGAACCCAGGCTAATGCTAATTGAGCGGGAGTAATATTTTTTTCTTTGGCTATCTCATTAATCCTATCAACCAGATCCAAATTCTTTTTAAAATTCTCGCCTTGAAATCTTGGTGAGTTTCTTCTGAAATCATCTTTATCTAAGTCTTCAATATTTTTATATTTCCCGGTAAGAAATCCTCTGCCCAAAGGGCTGTAAGCCACAAACCCAATTCCAAGTTCGCGCACAGTTTCAAAAATTTCATTTTCCGGATCGCGGCTCCACAATGAATATTCAGTTTGCAGCGCTGTAATTTGATGAACTTTATTTGCACGCTTCAATGTTTGCGGGCCAGCTTCAGACATGCCGATGTATTTAATTTTTCCTTCCTTAACTAAATCAGCCATGGCGCCAATCGTTTCTTCTATAGGAACATTTGAATCAACTCTATGCTGATAATAAAGATCGATATAATCTACGTCTAATCTTTTAAGAGAGGCATCGCAAGATTTTTTTACATACTCGGGGCTGCCGTTAATGCTTCTTTCTCCTGATTCATTATTTCTTACTATTCCAAATTTTGTTGCAAGTGTAACCTCATCTCTCTTTCCTTTTAAAGCTTTGCCCACAAGAATTTCATTTTTAAAAGGTCCGTACATATCTGCCGTGTCGAAAAAAGTAATTCCTAAATCGATAGCGCGATGAATTGTTTTGATGGATTCTTTATCGTCGCCTTCGCCGTAAAATTCCGACATACCCATACAGCCCAAGCCTATTGCTGAAACTTCAAGATTTGAATTTCCAAGTTTTCTTTTTTTCATTTTAATTACCTTCCATCCATAATTGTTAAAAACTTATTTGCAAATTACCGCTTTGTTTAATTTACTTTTGTGATGTATAATTAGAGAATTTTTATTCTAAGCTCAAGCGCTTTTTCAAATATCGATTTTATTTTTTCCCAGTCTTGACTATTCATTTAAAATTAAAAGTAAGAAGTTAAAATGATTGGCTTTATGCTCTGCCCATCTCTTTGTAAAGCCAGGCTTTCGCGATGCTCCACTCGCGTTTAACTGTAGCGGGAGAAATATTTAAAATTTCGGCGGTCTCTTCAATTGTAAAACCGGCAAAAAATCTTAGCTCAACAATTTTACTCAAGCGTTCATCAAACTGTTCAAGTTTTTTCAGAGATTCGTCCAGCGCCAGTCTAACTTAATATTACGTTTATTTAAGTGCGATAAAATAAACTCAAAACATTGCTTGTCTGCGCCCAAATATTCCGGCGGCGAAATTCCTTTTTTAGTATATAATTTTTTTAATACGATGTTTACCGCTGCGCTGCAAGTATATCCTGTAGTACGCGCCATTGATGAAGTTTTGGTTTTAGAATTAAATTCGTCATACAAATTATATTCATAAGTTTTAGGTCTATTTTTTTCAATCCCTTCAACAATAATTTTCATAACCGTAAACTCTTTTTCATTTGGCTTGAGTTTCCACAATTGAAATAAAAGTCCGGCGGTTAAATCTAAAGGACTAACTTCGGTTCCATCTTTAAATTTCACTAATTCTTTTTTAAAAAATCCGGCGTCTTTCAAAACCTTAATTTTTTCAATATGCCCGGGATATCTTAAAGTTTTTTCTTTCATAAAAGGAATTTTCATCGTCTTTAAAAGCGTTCTCAAACCATCGGTGTTAAACGCTTCAAGTGTTCCTGCATTTGGAAAATGTAAAAGTTCAACATCCGACAAAGCTTCTTTAACAATCACTTTATTATTTTCAACCAAACGCGCGGGACGAGTATATTCTTCAATAACATCAATAGGCGAAAAAGGAGCCTTGTATTCGAACGGGGGCGTTTTCTTTTTTGGCAATCCGCCCACATAGCATTCGAACGAATTTATTTTCATCCTTTTATTATGATAGCCTAAAATTACGCTTCCTAATCCGGGCGCAACGCCGCAGTCAACAATTGCAGTAACATTTTTTTTCTTTGCCAGCTTATCAAGCATAAAAGGGTCTTCGCTGAAGAAGGAAATATCAACCAAATTTTTACCTGCTTCAATAATCGCTTTAATAGTTTCGAATCCCATGAATCCGGGAACTGCGCATACAACCAGGTCCGCGCCCTCAATAACATTTTTAATATTTTGCGCTGATGATAAATCAGTTTCTGCAAGTTGGAGCTTTGAATGTTTTTTTAATTTTAATAAATTTTTAGCGCTTACATCCGCGATCTTCACTTTAAATGATTTTGAAAGGTCTATTGCTATTGCGCTCCCCACCATTCCCGCTCCGAGTACTACAATTTTTTTCATGTTTCTTTTTTTAGTTTATAATGATTTATAAAATTAAGAGTTTTTGCCGAAAGATTTAATCTTTAGTCTTAATGAAATTTAAACAAAAAAATCACGGTGAAACGCAGAGCAAACACAGCGTTCCACTGAGAAAAAATAAATTTATTTTACATTATAATGATGAATATCTCTCTGCGGAAACGGAATGCTGATTCCTTCTTCATCGAATTTAGCTTTAACTTTTTCTGTTATTTCAAAATATACATTCCAAAAATCAGACGTGCTTATAAAGGCTCTAACGGCAAAGTTCACGCTGCTTTCACCAAGCTCTTTCACAATAATTTGCGGAACGGGGTTTTTTAAAATTCTTTCATCTTCTTCAATAATTTTTTTAATAACGCTGCGGGCTTTGTTCATATCGTCGCTATAACCAATTCCAAAAATCCATTCAGCTCTTCTTGTTTCATTAGCGCTGTAATTAGTTATGCTGTCAGACATCAGCTTACCGTTTGGAACAACTACTTTAACATTTTCCGGAGTTTTTAAATGAGTATATAAAATTTGAATTTCCAAAACGGTTCCCGCTTTTCCGGCGGCTTCAATAAAATCGCCGGCTTTAAAAGGACGAAACAATATTAACAAAAAACCCGCCGCAAAATTAGAAAGCGCGCCTTGAAACGCTAACCCTATTGCAAGCCCCGCGGCGCCTAACACCGCTATGAATGAAGTTGTTTCAATTCCGACTTGCGAAAGAGTTGCAATAACTACAAATGTTAGAAGCAGCGCATAAACTATATTTCCCATAAACGCGACAATAGTGGCGTCAACATTTCGTTTAGTTAAAATTCTTACAGCTAACTTTTTTAAAGTTTTTGCAATCCATAATCCAATAATTAAAATAATAATTGCGGCAATAACTTTTATTCCGTAAAACGCCGCCCACTCTTTTAATTGGGGAAGTAGTTCTTTCATCGGCTTTCCTTTCTTTTTTTTTGATTTAAAATTTTCTAAAGATAATAAATTCTTTCAGCCTTGCAACCTCAACACATCAATAAAACATATTTTAATTATATTAACTCCGTTAAAAATTCATTTGGAGAAATTACTTTTGCTAAAAAAATTTGATCAGCAGATTACCGAAGGAGCTTTATTTACAGATCATTATCAAATACTAATGGCTCAGTTATATTTTAAAAATGATCTTCACGAAAAAAATGTTCAGTTCGATCACTTCTTTAGAAATTACCCTGATTACGGTTCGCACAAAGCCGGTTACTGTGTAAACGCGGGGCTTGAGTGGTTAATGGATTGGTTTGAAAATACCAGGTTTGGCGAAGCTGAAATTGAAATATTAAAATCTCATAAAAATTTAAATGGCGAAAGATTATTTCAAGATGATTTTTTAAAATGGCTGAAGAATAACGGCGACTTTAAATCTCTAAATATTAAAGCTATACCCGAAGGAAGAGTGGTTCATCCCAACGAACCTTTAACAATTGTTGAAGGTCCCGCAGCTATGGCGCAAATTTTTGAAACTGTTTTATTAAATCATTTGAACTTTCAAACTTTAATTGCCACTAAAGCGTCAAGAATTAAAGAAATTGCAAAAGGACAAATGCTGATTGACTTCGGCGTAAGAAGAGCGCAAGACCGCGGAGCCGTTGCCGCAGTAAGGGCGGCTTTAATAGGCGGCGCGGATTATTCTTCTAACGTGGGAATATCTCACCTGCTTGGTTATCCTCCCAAAGGAACTCATTCGCATAGTATGGTGCAATTATTTTTAGCGTTAGGTAAATCAGAGCTTGAAGCTTTTCAGGCTTTTGCGGATTTATATCCCGATGAATGCGTTCTTTTAGTTGATACAATCGATACAATAGAAAGCGGTATTCCAAACGCTATTGAAGTTTTTAAAAATTTAATAAAAGACGGACACCAGCCAATTGGTATCAGACTTGATTCGGGAGACCTTGCTTACCTAAGTATTATTGCCGCGCAAATGTTGGACGATGCAGGTTTAAATGAAGTTGGAATTGTTCTTTCCAACGAGCTTGATGAAATGAACATTTGGCAAATCATCACTCAAATTAAAGAGGACGCCGTTAAGCATAATGTTGACGCCGATAATTTAATTAAGCGCCTTACTTACGGCGTGGGTACAAGACTAATAACTTCGGAAGGCGACCCCGCGCTGGGAGGCGTTTATAAATTGGTGGCTGTTGAAGAAAAAAATGAATGGCTGCCCGCAATTAAAATATCTGAATCAATTGAAAAAATTCCGAACCCCGGTAAAAAACAAGTTTATAGAATTTACGATGAATCAAACAAAGCTACCGCAGATTTAGTCGCTTTAGCTGAAGAGAATATTTCTGAAAGCAAAAGATTTTTGCTTCGTCATTCTTTTGATCAAACAAAAAAAAGATATTTAGACGAACATAATTTTAAAGAAGTTGAACCGCTGCTGATTGATATTTTTAAAGATGGAAAAATGGTTTATGATTTTCCATCAATTGAAGAAATTAGAAAGCAGCGCGAATTAGATTTGGAAAGATTGGACACAGGCGTTAAGAGATTAATTTATCCCCATTTATATCATGTTTCCATTACGCAAAAAATTTGGGATATGAAAAATGAGTTGATTGATAAATTAAATAATTCGAATCATCCAAATGATTTAAAAGACAATTAAAAATTATTCATCCAAAAAAGTTTGCACAACTTCAGTAAACTTTTCCATTTCGCATCCCGGTCCTAAATGTCCGCAATCATTTTTAAAAATATAAGTTTTTGCATTTACCATTTTAGCAAAATCCAAAGCTGGATTTGGATTTACCATTTGGTCGGTTTCAGATACAATAATAAAAACCTTAGCTTTAGTATTTTTTGCGGCGCTTTCCATAGAGCCGTTAAATTTTTTTGATATATCCTGCTGAAGCATGGCTTTTAATTGCGCCGCCCAATTGTAAGAATTAAAAAATTTCTTAAAGTTATCGTCGCGAGAATTTATAAATTCATCATATTGTTCGGGCTTAGTATTTTTGATTAAATAATCAGGAGTTTGTATTTCCAAAGTCTGCAAGCCCGCTACGCTTTTAATTAATTCTTCATCTGTCGCATTATGTTTATGCCCAAGCTCAATAATATTTAACTCGGTATTCCATAATAATAAATCATGCGAAGTAAGTTTTGGCGAGCCGACATAAGGAACGGCTTTATCCATAAAATTTGGATAAGACGTCATCCACTGAAAAGTTTGCATCCCGCCCATTGATCCGCCAAAGACGGCGTAGAGATGATGTATGTTTAAAACATTTGTCAGCAATTTGTATTGCGAGTTGACCATATCTTCGATATTAAAAACGGGAAAAGTCGAATCGGGCTGTTCTTTACTATTTGACGGCGAAGATGAAACTCCATTGCCAAGTGCATCTACGGCAATTACAAAATATTTTTCTGAATCAATTATTTTTTTAGGACCGATTAAGCCGAGCAGCCCTTCAGTTGTGCCTCCAAACCAGGTTGGAAATAAAATTATATTTGATTTGTCTTCATTCATTTCTCCAAAAATTCTATAACCAATTTTGCAATTATAAATAGTGTCTCCGTTGGCAAGAGCTAAATTTCCAATGTCGGCTAATTGTAAATTTGATTGTGAAAAAACAATTGAAGTAAAAAATAAAAGCGCTGCAAAAGTGAGCTTAGCTATTTTTATCATTTAAATTTCCGCTGAATTATTTAAAGAAAAACTTTTGAAATAAAATTACATAGGATTTTAAGCATCGTCAAAAAAATTGTGTTTTTAAAATTATAAAAGCGCCGCAAAAATTATAAGGGTGGAGGTCTCATAAAATTGCAGCGCTTTTTGGGGGAGAGAAATTATGAACAGAAAATTAATTTTTTCTTACTTTAATATTTCCGCCGGAAGTTTTTGCAATCAGCTTATTGCCGCCCGCATTTATATCGGCTTTAAATTTTGATTCGGAAATTTTATCGGCATTATTGCCCTTGAATTCACAGCTAACGTCGCCGCCGGAAGTTGATAAATTTGCCGAAGCATTAAAATCTGCCGGCAGGCTAATTCTTATATCTCCGCCGGAAGTATGCAGATCAATTCCTTTATTGCTGCCGGAGTAATGAAGCGTAATATTCCCGCCGGATGTTTCTGCATGAATTGAGGATTCTTTCCCGTTGAGAAAAATATCTCCGCCTGAGGTTTCTGCGTTTAAGTTTCCTATAAATTCTTCCGCTTTAATATTTCCGCCTGAAGTTGAAAGGCTCATCGTCCCCCTTACTTGCGCAAGTTTGATATCGCCTCCGGAAGTTGATGCTTTCAAATTTCCGTCAGTGTTTTTTAAATCAATATTCCCCCCTGAAGTTTTTAGATAATTGTTTCCCTTTATATCAGCCGCTTTAATATCACCGCCGCTTGTAAATACTTTTGTATTAAAATTTGCGGGGACTTTAATTTCAAACCTTAAAACAGGACCTCTGCTGAACCAATTTAAAAAATCATTTTCGCTTTCTGCTTTTACAAAAACTTCATCACTATTATTATGAAATGAGAACTCCATTTTATCTTCAGCTTTGTCGTTGCCTAAAATTTTAATATAGACTTCAGCTTTGTCCCAGGTTGAAATCATTACATTTCCAAATGAAGATTCAACATTTAAATCTTTGCCCGACTGAATAGAAAAACTTTTTTCTTTAATTACGTGAAGCTCTTTTAAGCTGGAGCTATTTAAAACAAGCGGTTCCCCAAAAGCTGAAGCGCAAAATAATATGATTAAAAAAAATGTAAACTGTAAAATTTTATATTTGTTCATTAGTTATTTCTCCTTTGTGGTTTTCTATTTAGACTTTTGTTATTCTAAAAAGGTTACCAAATAATTTTTTCTATGGGAGAACATAAATATTTTTTTATCTATAAATGAAGCTAATGTTTTAAGAGGTTATATTTATATAAGAATGGTAAATTGGGACAATAAAGTTATTAAGGCGAGACAAAAGGTTTAATTTAATTTAGTTTGTATCATAAGTGAATTCATAATAACTTCCCAATAAAATTTAGAATAGAATGATTTTGACAAGACTAATTTTAATGATAGCTGCAATTTTTTTATCCCATTGTTGTTCTTCCACTAATACCGGTTCTAATCAAACGGATTTAGAAAATAGAGCTAAGGAAAAATTTAAAAGCGGTTACAATATTATTTTAAACGATGAAAAAGATTTTGCAGTTTGTTTAAAAAGATTTAAAACAACTCCCGCAATGCCCTCTCCCCCGGTTTCTTTTTTTATTTATGACTTAAATAATGAAAAGATTATTTATGAATCAGAATTAGCAAACGGAAATATCAAATGGAAAAATAATTATCAAGTAGAAATAGAAACTATCCCGGGAACTGTTACCGGATATGAATCTCCCAATGAGTTCCGAGATATTTACGACGTTCGTGAAAAAAAATTCTTAGAAAAAAAATAATAGTTTAACTTCATTCAAAATTAAAAAGGAAGCTTATTTTGAAAACAAAATTAAAATTTAGCATTCTAATTTTATCGGCATTTTTTATATATGCTTTTTTCACTATTGGTCTTCTTATTCAAAATGAAGAAGCCGCAGGCGATTCATCAAAAGAAAAAGAAATAAGCGAACTAAAACGTTTGCAAAAATTTTATTCGTCCGATGCATTTCTTTCAAAAAGATATGCGGAAAAAATTCAAAAAAAACTTATCGCAGATAATGAAGAAGATGAGGAAGAAAATTTAAAAGCAGATGAGCCGGATGAATTTGTTAGGATTTTAAATGAAATGAGAATTCCTTACGGCGAAACTAAATCGAACTATCCTCCTAATTACAAAATGATTGAACTTGAAAAAGCGAGACAAAATAATCGTCTAAATAAAATTTCCGCGCCGCCATTAAATTGGATTGAAAGAGGACCGGGAAATGTTAGCGGCAGAGTAAGAGGTTTAATTGTTGATCCCGATGACGCAGGCGGAAATACCTGGTTTGCCGGAAGCGTAGGCGGAGGAGTTTGGAAAACCACGGACGCCGGAAATAATTGGCGCAACTTAACGCCGGGCATTCCCAACCTTGCTGTGTCAGCTATTGCGATGGCTCCTTCAAATCATAATATTATTTACGCCGGCACAGGTGAAAGTATGTTCAGCGTTGACGTAATAAATGGCGATGGAATTTTAAAATCTACCGATAGAGGCGAAACCTGGCAACTGATGACAAATACTTCCGGCAATTTAAATTTTAATAATGTATCCCGAATAATCGTGGATCCGAACAATGAAAATATTATTTTAGCTTCAACTTCATCCGGAAGATTCCGAACTAGCTTTTATAATAAATCCGGAATATTTAAATCCACAGACGGGGGAAATAATTGGTATCAAGTTTATGATGAATCAACCATAAGCGCCGGAAGAGTGAATAAAGTTTTACAAATAATTGAGACGCCAAATAACTTCAATATTTTATACGCCGCCGTGGATCAAAAAGGAATTTTAAAATCAACCGACGCCGGAGAAACTTGGAATTTATCAAGCAGCGGAATTGACGATACTTACGGCAGATTTGAATTAGCGATCTCGCCCGCAAATACAAATAAAATTTTTGCCGCCTCTGAAGGGAATCCAAACTCAAATCTTTACGTTTCAACTAACGCCGGAAACAACTGGCAGAAAACTTCGGAAAGCGGAAATGAGCCAAACTGGCTTTCGGCGCAAGGCTGGTATGATAATACAATTGTCGCTCATCCTTATAATGAAAATATTGTTTACGTCGGCGGAGTTCGCTTGTATCAAATAAATCTTCTTCCTTCAAACAAGCGCAGCACAACTGCTTTGTCCACTGGACCCGTTCATGTTGACAATCATAATCTGGTAATAATTAAAGGAGCGGAAAATTCATTCAGGATTTTAAATGCTAATGACGGAGGCATCGGAGTTTCTGCGGATAGTTCTGAAAATTGGACAAAGCCGACTGACGGGCTGAACACAACGCAATTTTATGGAGTGGATAAAATGCCCGGAGGCAGCGCGTATATTGGCGGAATGCAGGATAACGGAACCTGGCGCTCTTCAGAAAACAGTACTGCATCTTCGCAGTGGAATTTTCAAATTGGCGGCGATGGCTATGAAACTTCATGGAATTTTGACGATCCTTTAAAATTAATTGGCGGCTCGCAATATAATGGGCTCCAAAGGTCATCTGACGGTGGATTAAGTTTTAACGATGCTACGACAGGATTAGCCGATGTTGGAGCCGGCAATGCGCCTTTTATAACTAAAATTGGTAAAACAAATTTAGAGCCGGATTTACTTTTTGCAGTTGGAAGACAGGGCGTTTGGAAATCAATTAATTTTGGATTAAGCTGGAAACTGACTTCAATATCTTCAAATAATTGGGGAGGTATAAGCTCCTTTCACGATGTTAAAGTTTCTAAATCTAATCCCAATATAGTCTGGGCTGCTTCAAGAATGGACGGCAACGGAAAAATAAATGTCTCTGTTGATAAAGGCGAAAGTTTTTCGGCGACAAATTTATATTCATTAACTTCAATGGGAGGAATTTCCGGATTAGCTACTCATCCCACAAAAGATTCTACGGCTTATGCTTTATTTGGTTTTGCGCGTAAGCCCAAAATTCTACGCACAACAAATTTGGGTCAAAGCTGGGAAGATATTAGCGGTTTTGGAAACGGGACAGTAAGTACAAATGGATTTCCCGATGTTGCTGTTTATGATTTGATTGTAATGCCTCAGTCCCCCGATACAATTTGGGCTGGAACTGAAATTGGATTATTTGAAACAACCGATAATGGAGTAAGCTGGCATGCGGCTAATAATGGGCTACCTTCAGTTTCAATTTGGGCGATGAGTAATGTGGAAGATGAAATATTAATCGCGAGTCATGGTCGTGGAATATGGACTGTTAAAATTCCGGGGCTTGGTAATACGGGAATTTATAAACCAATAATAAAAAATCTTTCACAAAACTTGGATGGATTTTTAGAAGTTCAAATAAGATTGCGCTCATTATATGATTCCTCAATTGTAAAAATTAATAACGCTAATTTTGTTACGATTGGAAAAAATAATATTTCAAATAAAGATACGCTTGTTAAATATCCTATAATAAATAATGGAGATATAAGCGTTTCAATAAAAAGCTATAAAGGCGGGACTGAATATTCATCTGTTACAAAAACTATTTCAGCGGTAGTTTATAAGCAGGCGCAAAATTTTTACAGCAACAATTTTAATTCAACTTCAAATGATTTTATTGGAAGCGGATTTAACATTCAAAAAGTAACCGGTTTTTCAAATGCGGCAATACATTCCGATCATCCATATAATAACAAACAAAATTTAACCTATACTTTAACTGTGCCTATTTTTGTTGCATCAAAAGATGCAATGTTTTATTACGACGACATTGCAATTATGGAACCGGGCGATCCGGGTTCAAAATTTGGCGATTCTAATTTTTGGGATTATGTTGTTGCCGAAGCAACACAGGATGGAGCTAATTGGATTCCTTTAGGGGATGGTTATGATTCGCAATACGATCCGGTTTGGACGAGTAAATTTAATACAAACATTTCGCCAGACTCAACTGCTTTTCGCGCTCATCAAATTAATTTGCTTGATAAGTTTAACGCCGGCGATAAAATTTTAATTAGATTTAGGCTGCTTGCCGATGATTTTGTTACAGGCTGGGGCTGGGCAATTGACAATATAGAAATTCAAAAAAACGTTGTAACCGTAGAAGAAAATTATTTAAGACCTGCAGAGTTTTCATTATCTCAAAATTTTCCTAATCCATTTAACCCAACAACAAAAATTAAATATACCATTCCTGCCGTAGGGACAAAGCATGCTTTGACCGTACTATTAAAAATTTATGATATTTTGGGGAATGAAGTTGCAACGCTCGTAAATAAAGAGCAGACTGCGGGAAATTATGTAGTAACTTTCGACGGTTCAAAATTAGCAAGCGGAGTTTATATATATCAACTTAAAGTCGCATCTACCGGCGGGCACGACGCTGGTTTTACTGAAACGAAAAAATTAGTTCTTCTAAAATAAATTTTTCTTTAGATAATATATTTATTTAGAGTTAGATCGCTAATTAAAAGATTACAAGAAACTTGCAGCTTTTTCATTTCAAAAAAAAGAGCAAGCTTGTAATCTTTTTATTTATTCTTTAATAGTTTTTAATGAAACAGTTACTTTTCATTTTATTAATTTTTCATCCATCTTCCCCTCAAATAAATTTTAAGCCGAACAACCCTTCTATTTTGCCGCTGCTATAAATCCTAAAAAAAATTGCTATAGCTTTTGGTAGTTTAAGGCTGTTAAAATATTTAAAAAAAGATTTCTTTAATTATTAAAAAGAAGGTTATTATGAAAAGATTTTATTTCTTATTCGTTTTCGCAATTATGGTTTTTGGAATTTCCTCTGCAAGTTTAGCTAATGAACCGGCTCAAAAAGATGAAATTGAAAAGACTATTAATAGTTATGTACAAAGCGCCGACAGCAGAGACGCCGGATTGCTGGAAAAAACTTTATACTCAGATGCAATGCTGGTTACATATAACAAAATTACAAACAAAATGTCATCACAAACCAGCGGAGAATTTGTTGATCAAGTTAAAGCGGGTAAAGCCGGCGGCTGGAAAAGAAATTTAGAAGTTTCTTCCGTGGATGGGAATGATAATGTTGCTTCCGCTAAAGTTTTAATTTCCGATAATAGGCTTAAGCAAACCGGATATTTAAATTTGATTAAAGACGGCAAAGACTGGAAAATAGTTAGCGGCGTTTTTACTCTCGAACAAAAATAATTAAAATATTTTTAAAATTGATGAGGTTGTCTCTTAATCGCTTTACATAAGGATTTAGATCAACCTCATTTTTTTGCTTAGCCCTCAATATTAATTTTTTCTCATCAAATATTAAAAGTAAAATTACTTTTTAGCATACCAATTAGTTTTTTAAAAACTAAATCTTTTAACTCCTTTGAATATGGCTTAGGTGATATCTTTCCCCAAACAGGATTGGGCCAGGCGGCGTCAATTTTATACCTTACAATATGATGAATATGCAGCTGCGGAACCACATTTCCCAATGCGGCGATATTTATCTTTTGGGATCGGTAATTTTTTTGAAGAACATTTGCGAGGTAAGAAGATTCTTTAATTAATTCTACTTGATCCCCCTCACTCAACTCAAAAATTTCTTTTATATTTTCCCTTTGCGGAACTAAAATAAACCACGGGTAATTGGAATCGTTGTTCAGCAAAAGTAGGCATAGAGGAAAACTTCCGATTACAAATGTTTCTTCTTTTAGCTTTTGATGAAGTTCAAACATAGATTGAAATTTATTTATTACTTTTGTTTACAGTTTAACCTAATCAAAAAATACGATATTAAATAAAAAAAGAAAAATAAATAATTACGCTTATTTATAGGAGAATTTATGAACATTTCAATCGGAACTTTTATTTGGCTTTCATTTACTGCCGGCATTATTGCTACAGCAGGAATGACAATTTTTTTATTTGTAGTATCAAAATCGGGTATAATGAAGGCAGATATTTTAAAATCCATCGGAAGCCTTTTCACTAAATCAAAAGATTCATCAAGCAAAGTTGGGCTAATAATTCACGCCGTTGTAGGGATCATTTTTTCTTTCATTTATGTTTTACTAATGTCGCTATTTGAAGTCAAAGGTTTTATCAGCAGCGTTGGCGCGGGAACATTAATTGGAGTTGTGCATGCGGCGGTGGTCAGTTTAGTTCTTATTCCGAGCGTTGCGGAGGGACATCCAATTAAGCCAATTCAAAAGGATGGTTTTACAGTAGCCGTTTCGCAAGGCGTAGCGCATATCATTTACGGGTTTTTAATTGGGCTTGTTGTGGGAATGATTAGAATTTGAATTTGATTATAGCAACTACTTATTTCTAAAAGCCAATCTATTCAAAAATAAATTTTAAATTATAAATGAAAACTACTTCCAATAAATCAATTTACGCGGCGCTGGCAGGCAATTTATTAGTAGCTATCACAAAATTTATTGCCGCGTCTATTACCGGTAGTTCCGCAATGTTATCCGAAGGGATCCATTCAGTTGTTGATACCGGGAACCAAATACTACTTTTATTCGGACTTAAACAAGCGCGAAAACCTGCGGATGAATTACATCCTTATGGACATGGAAAAGAAATTTATTTCTGGAGTTTTATTGTTGCCATTTCAATTTTTGCTCTTGGCGCGGGCATTTCAATTTATGAAGGCATCCATCATCTTTTAGATCCCACTCCGGTTAAAAATGCCTTAGTAAATTATATTGTTTTAGCGCTGGCATTTATTTTTGAGAGTGGTTCATTGAGTTTTGCATTTAATGAATTTTCAAAAGAGAAAGGTAAATATGGATATTTGGAATCTGTTCATCGAGGAAAAGACCCCACAAATTTTGTGGTTTTATTTGAAGACACCGCCGCCCTGCTGGGAATAATAGCAGCATTTGCCGGCGTTCTTCTCGGCGAGCTTACCGGCAAACTTTATTATGACGGCATCGCTTCAATTGTTATTGGAATAATTTTGGGAACAACGGCTATTTTTTTAGCTTATGAAACTAAAGGATTGCTGATTGGGGAAAGCGCTAATAAGGAAATTGTTTTAAAGATAAGAGAAATTATTTCATCGTTTACAGAAATAGAAAATATAAACGAAGTTTTAACAATGCATATTGGTCCGCATTTTATTTTAGTGAACATCAGCGTAGATTTTATAAAGACAATTAGCGGCAATGATATTGAAAATATTATAGCTCAGCTTGATAAAAAAATAAAAGAAAATTTTAATAACGTTAAAAAGATTTTTGTGGAAGCTGAATCAATTAAAACTGAGAAGAATAAAATATAGAAATCTTTTCTCTCATTTTGTTTTCAGATATCTGCAAAAATTAATTTTATATTTTCAACTTTTCTAAAAGTAACTTTATATCTTCCGGCAGTTCGGAATCAAATCTTACAAATTCTTTTTTATGCGGATGCATAAATCCAAGCGTTTTTGCGTGGAGAGCTTGACGCGGCATTATCTCTAAAAGATTTTGGATTCTGCTTTTCATCTTAGGAAAACTTGCTCCGTATTTTATATCAGTCCCCCCATAAGTCTCGTCTCCAAAAATTGGATGGTTGATAGATGAAACGTGAACTCTTATTTGATGCGTCCTTCCCGTTTTTAAATTTAATTTTATTAATGAAACAAATTCAAATTCTTCTAAAACTTCATAAAAAGTTAAAGCCGTCTTTCCATCGACTGCGCTGGCAACAAATTTCTTCCTGTCCTTTTTACTCCGGGTAATATTGGAGTTGATTTCTCCCTTTTTGCTTCTAAAAATTCCCCAGCAAACCGCCCAATATTCTCTTTCAATTGTATGTTTTGAAAATTGTTTTGCAAGCTGCGCATGCGTCCAATCGTCCTTTGCAACTACAAGCAGACCGCTGGTGTCTTTATCAATACGATGCACAATTCCCGGTCTGCCTAAAGGCGCGGCTTCAATATTTGCTTCATTATTTTTACTTAATTTTTTTGTATGATGAAGCAAAGCATTAACAAGAGTTCCCGTATAATTTGCATAAGCGGGATGCGCCACCATTCCGGCGGGCTTATTTACAATTAATAAAAAATCATCTTCGTAAATTATATTTAAAGGAATTTCTTCAGGCTCGGCAAATTCTGGGCGGGGAGTTATAGGGTGCGAAGCTTCAATTATATCTTTGGGTTGAACAAGGTAACTTGCTTTTGCAATTTTACCATTTACTGTAACGAGGCTTGAGTCAATTAATTTTTGGATACGAGTGCGGGTAGCGTTTTCTATCGAGTTGGTAAGAAATAAATCAAGCCGCTCTTTTTTCTTTCCGTCCGGAACTTCAAAGTGATATTTCTTTTCCTTGATTAGAGTTGTCATTATCTAATTTTTGATTAGAATTATTTTCAATGTTTATTTGGTTTGATGATATAGTTTGAAGTTCAGCCGCCGCTTCTTTCTCTTCTTCGCTACTTACTTTCTTGTAGAAGATTAATAATAATATAACTCCTATTGTAACGGCAGAATCGGCAATATTAAATACGGGCCAGCGGTCATAGCTTTTGCCGAAAATAGTAATATCAAAAAAATCTACGTCAAAAAAATCAACTACTTTGCCGTAAAATAAAGGAGCGTAATTATAAAACACTCCGTAGAAAACTCTGTCGATTAAATTCCCAACGGCGCCGCCTAAAATAAACGCAAGCGAAACTTTAAATATTGTTGATTGATTTCTGGAGACATAAATATAAATAATTAATCCAATGCTGGCGAGAAGAGAAAAGATTGACACCCAAAATTTCCAATTTATTCCGGGGTCAATTCCAAAAGCCATTCCGGGATTTTCAATAAATGTTATTCTAAAAAAATTACCGATTACATTTATTCTTTCACCTTCAAACATTCCTTTATACTTTATTTTAAGAAATGGAATTGAAAATCCTTTAACGGCAAGCTTTGAGATTTGATCTGCTAAAACAATAAAGAGGGATACAAATAATACTCTCAACCTATTCCTTGTTTTCTAATAGAATAGGTTCGTATTGAACAGAGGCAGGCGTTTCAGCTTTTTGCATAAGCGCTTTGCGTTCTTTTCTAAATGCAATCAACAACAATACTACGCCCACGCTAACGGCAACATCTGCAAAATTGAAAATGTAATTGCCAAGAGTTCTATTGAAAATGTAAAATCCAAAAAGTTTTATTTCAAAGAAATCGACAACCTTTCCGAAAAGAAAAGGAGCGTAGCCGTAAAACATTCCATAAAAAATCCGGTCAATTAAATTTCCAAATGCTCCGCCCACTATCATTGCCAAAGGTATTCTAATCATCAAACTTTTATCGCGATTCATGTACAAATAAAAAAGCATGGCGAGGGAAGCTGCAATTGTAAAAACAGAAATTAACAATTTGTAATCGCCCCCGAAGTCTATTCCAAAAGCAATTCCCGGATTTTCAACAAAAGTTATGTTAAAATAATTATCAAACAGTTTAATACTTTCGCCAAGTTTCAAACCGTTAAAATGCAAATCCAAAAAAGGAATGGAAAATCCTTTAACAATTAATTTTGAAAACTGATCCACCAACACAACCAGAAAAGAAATAATCAATACCTTCAATTTTTACTCATACGTTTTTAAATGTTTTAACAAAAATGTTTCAAAAAATAATTCAACAACAATTAATATTAAATGGAAAAATCTATCTGACCTTTTCTTGCCTTTGCTTTATAGGAAGGCACAATTGACTATGCGGCACAGCTTCCAACCGGGCTTTGGGAACCAGAGGACAAGTCTCGCAAAGATGCTGCGGCTCCTCAATACATTCAACGCAAATTCCGTAAGTGCCGGCTTCAATTCTTTTTAAAGCGTCTTCTAAATAGCCTAAAAATTTATTTTCTCTTTGCGCATAAAGAAATGTTTTTTCTCTTTCCATTGCATCGGTGCCTTGCTCAGCCATGTGCAAAGAATACGGAGAATTTTCATTTATATACTCGCCTGTCGTAGGGTCCAGCATTTGATCTTTTAAGTTTTGTAGCTGTTCAATTATTTCATCTCTTTTTTCTAAAATAACTTCTTTAAAATGATCGAGATCTTTTTTGCTGTAGCCTTTAATTTTAGACAAAGCCTTAGCTTTTAGCTCGGCAGAATTTTCCACTTCTAAATATTGCTGCCCTTCTGATTTTGTATCCTTCTTAGTTCGTTTCGTCATGGTCGATTTCTTTTCCTTCTTTTTCTCTATAGTTTTCGGAATGTTTTTCTTTTTATTGACATCTTTTTTAACAACTGTTTTTTTCTTGCTCTCAGGCGATTTCTTAACTGCCGGCTTCTTTGGGGTTTTTACAGATGATTTTGATGCAGCAGATTTCTTAACCGCCTGTTTAGCGGGAGCTTTTTTCTTTGTTGTTTTTGTTGTTGTTTTTTTTGCCATTTTACCGGTCTCCTTTAATTAGGGATTTACCTTTTCAATTTTTAAAGAGCAATCAAGCTCTCCTATTTTTATTTCCTGAATGCTTTCACCATTAAAATTTTCTTTACTTATTGTATCCGCTAAAGTTTCCGCCGCAATATATTTTTTAAATGACGACACCGCATTAAGCAATTTATCGCTTCCGTCATATTTAATTGTGATGCGGTCGGTAACTTCAAAACCCGAATCTTTTCTTAAATTCTGAATTCTATTAACAAACTCTCTCGCAATTCCCTCGGCAATTAATTCATCGTCTAAATCAGTGTCAAGCGCAACAGTAACGCCTTCGGCTGATTCAACAACCCAGCCGGAAATTTCTGAATTTACAATTTCAACGTCATCCTTTACAATTAAAATTTTTTCATTCTGAATTTCCATTTCTACTGTCTCTCCATTTTCAAGTTTCGCTATTTCTTTCTTTCCAAATTCTTTAATTGCATTAGCAACCGGATTAACTTTTTTACCAAACTTCGGTCCGATTGATTTGAAGTTTGCTTTAGCTGATTTGTTTACAATTTCTGAACTGTCATCCAGCGCAACAAGCTCTTTAATATTCACTTCATCAAGAATAACATCTTTCATATTTAGCAAGGCTTTTATTTGAGAGCCGTCAACAACAACCATAATTTTTTTAAGAGGCTGCCTTACTTTTAAATTATTTTTTGCCCTCATTGTTCGGGTAAGATAAACAACCTTTTGGGCAATTTCCATTTTTGTTTCAAGCTCTTCATCGCGATATTCCGCTTTTGGAAATTCAGATAAATGCACCGACTCATAATTTTCATTTTTGGTTACGGCATTTAGATTCTGATAGATTTCTTCGGATATAAACGGAGCAAACGGCGAAGTTAATTTAGCAATCTTAATTAAGCATTCATACAAAGTTTGATAAGCTGATAATTTGTTTTCGTTCATTTCTGATTTCCAAAAACGCCTTCTGCATCTTCTAACATACCAATTTGAAAGATGATCAATCGTAAATGAAGAAACAGCGCGGGCGGCTTTGGTAAGATCGTAATCATCCATCAACTGCTGATATTCCGATACCAAAGAATTTAATTTTGAAATTATCCATCTATCAATTTCAGGTCTTTTGCTATAATCAATTAATTTTTCGCTGAAATTGAAATTATCAATGTTAGCGTACAACACAAAAAATGAATACGTGTTTAACAGTGTTCCGAAAAATTTACGCTGTACTTCAACCATACCTTCTTCATCAAAAAGCGTGGGACGCCAGGGCGGGCTGTTTGTAACCAAATACCATCTGGTTGTATCGGCTCCGTATTTATCAAAAAGCATAAACGGATCAACGCTGTTGCCTTTTGATTTAGACATCTTCATTCCGTTCTTATCTAAAATCAATTCGTTTACCACAACATTTTTATAAGCGATACTATCAAACAACATTGCGGCAATTGCGTGAAGAGTGTAAAACCATCCGCGGGTTTGATCAATTCCTTCGCAGATATAATCCGCAGGGAAAAAGTTTTTTTCAAACCATTCTTTATTTTCAAAAGGATAATGATACTGCGCAAAGGGCATGGCGCCGGAGTCGAACCAAACATCAATTAGTTCAGGGGTGCGTTTATAAATCTTGCCATTTTTTTCAAATAGAATTTGATCCACATAAGGTTTGTGAAGATCAATTTCTTTTAATTCTGAAACTGAAATTCTTTTATCTTCTTTTTGGATGAATCCTTTTTTCAATTCTTCAATGCTTCCCACGGCAAAAGTATCGCCGTCATCGCTAACCCAAATCGGCAAAGGAGTCGCCCAAAACCTATCGCGTGATAAAGCCCAATCTTTATTTTCTTCCAGCCAGTTACCGAATCTTCCGCTTCCCACTTCTTTGGGATGCCAATTAATTGTTTTATTCAGCTCAACCATTCTATCGGCTATAGAAGTTGTACGGATAAACCACGATTCGCGGGCATAATAAATTACGGGAACATCTTCATGCCGCCAGCTAAAAGGATAAGAGTGAGTTATTGTTTCTTTCTTAAAAAGTTTTTCTTCGGCTTTTAGCTTTGCTATAATTCCTTTGTCGGCATCTTTTACAAATTGTCCGGCAAAATCTGTTATTTCATCGGTAAACAATCCGCCGCGCGTTACCGGCTGCAGCATCGGTAAATCATATTTCTTTGAAACTTCATAATCATCCTGACCAAAAGCCGGAGCAATGTGAACAATACCCGAACCGTCTTCAGTGCTTACGAAATCGCCAAGTACAACGTAAAAAGCTTTTTTTGAAACACTCAAATAATCGAATAATTGTTCGTACTCTGTTCCCTCTAAATCTTTTCCTTTAAACCCTTCAAGAATTTCGTACTCATCTTGAATTAGGGGCAAACGCGCTTTAGCTAAAATTATTTTTTTGTCGTTGAGTTTTATTTTTACATAATCAACGTCGGCGCCTACGGCAAGGGCAACATTAGAAATTAGCGTCCACGGCGTAGTCGTCCAAACTAGAAAAGACGCATCCGAATTTTTAATTTTAAAATAAACGTAAACCGAGGGGTCTTTTGTTTCGCGGTAGCCAAGCGCTAATTCGTGTGAAGATAAAACTGTTTCCGATTTGGGATCTTGAGGAACAATTTTATAATCTTTATAAATTAATCCTTTATCAAAAAGAGTTTTTAACGCCCACCAGACTGATTCGATATAATCATTAGTAAGCGTAACGTAAGCGGAATCAAGATCAATCCAATATCCCATTCGAGAAGTCATTTTTTCCCAAAGGTCTAAATACAAAAAAACTGATTCACGGCAAGCTTGATTATATTTTTCAACTCCGTAATCTATAACTTCGCTTTTATGTTTTATACCGAGTCTTTTTTCTACCTCAATTTCAACCGGAAGTCCGTGAGTATCCCAGCCCGCTTTTCTTTCAACGCGGTAGCCTTGAAGAGTTTTGTATCGGCAAACCAAATCCTTTAAGGTTCTTGCCATTACATGATGAATGCCGGGCTTGCCGTTTGCGGTCGGCGGTCCTTCGTAAAAAGTAAATGATTTTGATTTATCTCTTGAAGAAATACTTTTTTCAAAAATTTTATTTTCTTCCCAGAACCTTAGAATTTTCTCTTCAATTTCCGGGTAACCATTTTTTTCTATATTCTGTTTGAACATTTAACTTCTAACTTTTAATAACTTATTAACTTTTTTATTTTTATATCATAGTTTGATTGAATGAGAGTAATACAATATTCAGTATCAAACAATTCAACAATGTATTCATTCAACATTCATGCATTACCCATTCTTCCATTCGTTCACTGCCCCGCGTTTTCATATCTTTTAATTAATTCCTTTTCAGCCTGAATAAATTCTTTTAACTCTTTTTCAATTCTTTCTTTTTTTAAGAAGATATTTTTTGCATTGGCTTCAGCATCGTTTACAATTTTTTTGGCATTTATTTTTGCTTCGCGAATATCAAGCTCGGCTTCTTTTTTAGCGTCAACAAGCTGGGTTTCGTACACTTTTAATTTTTCTTCAAGAATTACAAAATCGCGCTGCTTGGTTAAAATTTCCACCGCCATCATTCCGAAGAATGCCATTGCGCCAAGCGTAACATTTCTTAAACTGTAAAGAATAAGATTTTCGGTAAGCAGTTCATTGGCTGAAAAATACTCACGAAAAAAAGCGATCACGCCAACGCCTATTATTGTTGCGGCTATAATCACTGCGAACACTACCTTGCCTCCGAAGTGATAGCCCAACGTTTTATTTATATACCATCCGCAGGCAAAACAAAGAATTGAGAGCACAAACCAAACTGCAAAACTATTCTCGCCAAATTTAAATAATGAAGTATTCAAAAAATTAGATGCGAACATTAAAACCCCAAGTAAAAATGGAACGAAGTAATTAAAAATTTTTTTCATTTTAACCTCTTAATTACTTCCTTCATTATTAAAGTCATCTTCGGCTCGGCTTCCATTGCTGCGGCAATTATTTCTTCGACATTCACCGGCTTTAAATTATCGGGAAAACATTCATCGGTAATTATGCTTATCCCCAATACTTTCATTCCCATGTGATTAGCAACTATATTTTCAGGTATAGTTGACATGCCGACAACATCGGCGCCTGTTGCGCGCAAGAATTTATACTCGGCGCGGGTTTCTAAATTTGGTCCCGGCACTGCAACGTAAACGCCCTTTTGAATTTTAATATTATTTTCACTTGCGGCTTCTTCCGCAATTTTAATTAATTCATTTGAATATGCTTCGCTCATATCGGGAAATCTCGGACCAAGTTCATCTTCATTTTTTCCGATTAAGGGATTATCGCCTAAAAGATTAATATGATCGGTCATCAGCATAATATCGCCGCGACGGTATTGAGGATTCATTCCTCCGCAGGCATTTGAAACGAGCAAAGTTTTAACGCCAAGAAATTCCATAACCCTGACTGGGAAGGTAATTTGCTGCATCGTGTAGCCTTCATAAAAATGAAAGCGCCCTTGCATTGCAATTACATTTTTGCCGTTTACATTTCCAAAAATTAATTTGCCATGATGCGACTCGACTGTAGATAGGGGGAAATGCGGAAGCTCGGAATAATCTATTTCATGCTTCACATTAATTTCTTTAACTAAACCGCCTAAGCCGGTGCCGAGAATAATTCCGATAGGGTATTCTTCATTAGTTTTGGCGTGAATTACTTTTAAAGTCTCATTTATTTTGGAAATTAATTCGCTCATAATAAATTGGTTAAAAACTTTATAATAGCTTATTTACTATTTCGTCCACATTAATATCTATTTTTTTTGATTGCTCTTGCTGTTTAATTGTTATTTTTTCATTTCCTGCTTCTTCAACTTTTACTTCTAAAAGATGAGCCTGGGAATTAACAATTGATTTTAGCTTTGCAACTATCAAATCTCTTTCTTCACGCAATGAAATTACAGCGTTGCGAATTTCGTTAGCGCTTTCTCTCGCCTTTTCAAGTATTTGTGAAGATTTAATTTCCGCCTCTTTAATCATTAAGCTGGTTTGCTTTTTAGTTGATTCGACAGCTTTGGCGGAAGACTCCTGCGCTTTTAATAAAGTATTTTGTAAATTTTTTTCTATTCTTCTAAATTCGGACAGCCGGGCGCTTGCTTCATTAAGCTGCTTTTTTAAATCCTCATTTTCAATTTGAATTTGTTCAATGTCGCCTGAAAGTTTTTCTAAAAAAGCTTGAACTTCTTCAGTGTCGTAACCTCGCATTTTTTTATTGAAGTCTTGTTTCTTAATGCTGATGGGAGAAATTTTCATATTTCTTTCCGGTCTTTTAGTTTTTTAAAAGAAGCAGAATAATCTCTTTCGCCAAAAATAGCAGAGCCTACGCGAATCATTGTAGCGCCTTCTTCAATTGCAATTTCATAATCATTTGTCATTCCCATCGAAAGCTCAGTTAAACTATAACCTTCAGATATTAATTCATCTTTTAAATTGCGCAAATAGCTGAAACTTTTTCTTATGAGATTTTTATCGTTTGTAAATGGGGCTATGGTCATCAGTCCAACTAAATTTAGATTTGTTAAAGCGACGCAATGTTCTACTAATTTTTTTATTTCCGATTTTCCTTCAATGCCTGATTTAGATTCCTCAAAAGAAGTTTTAACTTCAATTAATATTTTTTGAATCTTATTTATTTTTCCGGCTCTTTTATTTATTTCATCCGCCAAAGAAATTGAATCAACCGAGTGAATAAACCCGGCAGAATTTATAACATATTTAACTTTATTCTTTTGCAGATTCCCTATAAAATGCCAAACAATTTTTCTGTCTAATTCTTCAAATTTTGATTTTAACTCCTGCGCTTTATTCTCCCCAAAATCTTCAACCCCCTCATTAATAGCCTGAGTTATTTCATTTAAACCAAAGTTTTTTGAAACCGCAATCAGTTTAACCGACGAAGGAGAGCGATTAACTTCAGCGCATTTACGCTCAATATTTTTTCTTAAAATATTTAAATTTTGAGCTATCATATTAAAATTAAGATTGTGAATCTATACTTTTTGAGCGCTAAAATCAATGTTAAACAGGCTTGTAATATAGGCTAAATTTTATTTGTAAGAAAAGATTTGAGACTCGTTTTTTAATAATGCCGGTAAAGTTTAAACTGATTCTGCGCCCGAAAGAATGGAGACGGGAAAATCTTTCAAAATATCGCTAACAAGCTGCTCTCCTTTTACTTGAATTTTTCGAGATGTTATTGCGTCAGTCATTTCAATATTTTCAAAAGGTAATTTTAGATATGTGTCTTTCCAAATATCAGCGCCGATGGGATTTTGATTTTCACTAATTACTTTTGTTAAAAACCTAACTGCAGTAATTAATGCAATATTATTTTTGTGCTTGCGGGCAAAAGCAATAATGCACTGCTTAAATTCCCCGCCTGTTTCCAATGGTATATATTCACCCTCGTCAAATAAATCCTTGTTTTCATTTCTTGCTTTAAGCGACCTGTAAATTAAAAACATTTTTATTTTGCCGTTTTCTTTTTCCGAAAAAAGCTTTGAGAAATAATTGTTTAGTTCATCCAATTTTAATTTTCTAATTTCAGATAAATATTTTTTTCTTAATTCATAATTAACCGGACGCCTATTGTCCGGATCGACAAAAGAAAAATCCCATAGTTCCGAACCTTGATAAAAATCGGGTACGCCGGGAGAAGTTATTTTTAACAGCGTTTGCGAGAGCGAATTAAAAACTCCGTAATAAGCAATTTTTTTTTGGAAGGTTAAAAAATCATTTAAGAAAATATTTTCATTTGATGACTGCAAAATTTTTTCGGCAAAAGCTGTAAAAGCATTTTCATAATTTTCGTTCGGCTGAATCCACGAAGTGTGCTCTTTTGCCTCGCGCGAAGCTTTAATCAAATAATCTTTTAACCTTTTTATATAATTTCCATCTTTAGTTTGATTAAAAGGAAAGGAACCGATGAGATTTTGGTAAAGAAAATATTCTGCGTTTAAATTAGGAGTTTTTTCTCCATTTATATTTTGTTTGAATTTAAAATTTGTTTTTTGCCAGAGCTTAATTTTTTCATTCCACAAATCCGGCATTTCTGAAAGAACATTTAACCGTGCGCTTGCGTCTTCGCCTCTTTTTGTATCATGAGTTGATGAAGCATTTAAAGAATGCGGAAATTTTTTTTGTCTTTGTTTATTAAAATTATGAAACTCTTTAATTGTAAAACCAAATTTTTCCGGATTGCTTCCAACTTCGTTTAAAGAAATAAACCTGTTGTATTGATATAGGGTTGTGTCCTCAAAACCCTTTGCCATAAGCGGTCCGGTTAGCTGCTGAAACTTCATTATAAAATCATAAATTTTATTTTTTTGTTCATCGTTAAACCGTTCGTTAAAATTTTGAAGAAGCAAATTACCAATGTAGTCAAGCTCTTTAACTATCAAAGGATTTTCTTCTTTTACTTTTTGAAGAACATCAGTTAAATAATTTTTATCTCTTTCATAAAAATTATCTTCTGTTATATAAGTTCTGTAAATGGGGAATTGAATTAGAATTTCTTCCAGCGCATTTTTTAAGCCGTTTAAAGTTATATCAATTCCATGGCGGTCTTTACTTGAAATTTCTTCAATGTAAAACGCAAGCCTGTCAAGCTCTCCCGCAATTCTCGTTTTTATGAAAAGCCGTTTATTATTTTTTACAAGCTCTTCAAAATTTATTTCTCTTTTGATGAACGAATGATAAATAGAAGTAAATTTTTTTCCGTTTTTAGTAAAGCAAAAAACTCCATTTAAATAATTTAAATAATCATAACCGGTAGTTCCTTCAATTTGCCAATCGTCAGGAATTTCCTCATCTAATTCTAAAATTTTTTCCACTACTATGTAAGTGTTTTTACTTCGCTCCCGCAGCGTCTTCAAATATTTTTTGGGATCGTAAAGCCCATCAACATGATCGATTCTTAATCCGTTAATCAAATCATCTTTAATCAACCTTAAAATAAAAGAATGAGTGCGAATAAAAGTTTCATCATTCTCCATCTTAAGCGAAATCAATTCATTAATATTAAAAAAACGGCGGTAGTTTATTTCTTCATTTGCGACTTTCCAAAAAGAAAGACGAAAATTTTGTGCGGAGATTAATTTATCAAGCAAATCAAAACTGTCTTTGCTGCCCGCATTTCCGTTAAAGTCTTTTATATTTTCATTAATAAAAACTTTTATATCCGTGTTCTCTGAATATAGCTGCCACAAAAGCCCCTTTATAAATTTTATTTGATAATATCTTTCCTCAAGCTCTTGCGACGATGGGAGAGACTTAATTACGTAGAGCAAACCCTGATATTTTATGAAGTCGGAATTATTTCTTCCTAATTTATTTCGGAGCTTATCAAGCCGAAAGGAAATAACATTTATGTAAGTTTCAATTTTTAGAGGAAGACAAGTATCATAATATTTAACGTTGAATCCTTCCTGATTATAATTCAAATTAATTTCTCCGGCTTCAAGAACTTCTTGATAATATTTCCCCAAAAAAGGCGCAAGTAATCTATTCTTAATTCTTGCTAAAGGATAATTCCATTCGATGTCAAAAAAATTATAGTAACGGGAGTTGGCGCCGTTTTCCAAAACATCCACCAGCATTTGATTTTCTGAACTGTAAGCCATGTGGTTTGGCACAATATCCTGCAGCCAGCCCATGTTATATTTTTTATATTCTTCGCATAGCTGCTGATATTCGGCGTCAGAACCTAATTCAGGATTTATTTGATTTGGATCCACGCAGTCATATCCGTGCATGCTTCCTTTTTTTGCTTTTAAAATTGGAGAGGCATAAATGTCAGAAATGCCCATCGTGGATAAATAGGCGACCAGATTTTTTGCATCAGTGAATTTAAAATCTTTATTAAATTGGAGGCGATATGTGGAGACGGGTATATGAATCATTCAATCCTCACATGTAAATCTTCTTCAATTTTTTTGAAAAGTTCAAACCATTCTTTTGCTGCTTCATCATTCGCTTCAGCTTTTTTCTTTATATTTTTAAGATGTTTTTTTGAAAGCAGGAACAAAATATTTTGCGCTTTCCAAATGTTAAGTTCTATAACCAGATCATTTAAAATCCTTAGCGATGTTTCTATTTCTTTCATTAGCTCAATATTAAATGGCTCCTCTTTTAAGAGGTGCATTAGATAATTTATTCTTTCGCTTCCGGTGTAACCTAAAGTGCTTTTGTCTAATTCAATATTCCATTTACGAACTTCTTTGTAAATATTTTTCATTTTATCAAGGTCAAGCGTGTCCAAATTTTCCAACATATTTTTTAGATCATTATTAATTACAAACTCAACAGCCTCTAAAATAGATTTAGGAATTGGAGTTCCCGTCTCTTTCATTGCTTGAATTATAGGGTAATGATTTTCATAAATTAATCTATTAGAATTTTCAATTTCTTTTAAAATGCGCTGAACGATTTTATTAAACACCTTTCGGCTTTCATCCTTAAATAAATGCCAAAGCGTGTAACTGTGGCTTCCGAAATGCCTATCGATCAATAAAATTATGTCCGCAATATTTAATCTGTTGAAAGCTTCCTTCAATTCATTCTGCATTATATTGTATTCATCTTCTCTTAAACTTTCTCTTACTCCGCCATTTAAATTTTGGTCGCCTAAATGAAGCAAAGCAAAACTTATGCTTCGCGCTTCAAATGTTATCAAAGATTTCATTATTGCTTTGCCGATAGATAGCCTAATTCGTCCCGCTTCAATACGCTCATATTTTTCGGTTGAAACTTCATAGCAAAAAACTTTGGTTATATCTGAATATTTTTCAAACAAAGAAGAAACCGCATAGTGGGCGGCTAACCTTAGTAAATCTATTATAGCAGGCTTAACATATTTTTCATAAACCACGGCTCCGTTTTTTAAGTCCGGGATGTTGCTCGGGGTTTTTTCCAGCATTGCGGCAAATTCATTTTCTAAGTCAGCTATTTCCAATTCTTTGGTTAGCTGAATTGCTCGAGCCGCATATTGAATTACCTGCACAGTTTCAATTCCTGAGATCTCATCAAAAAACCAGCCGCAGCTTGTATACATTAATAATGCGTGCCTTTGTATTTCCAGGTGTTTTAACAGAGTAACGATATTTTCTTCGCTTAAATCTTTAACACCGAATTCTTCAAAAAACTTTTTCACATTATTGGAGTCTCTATTTAAAATTATTTTTATGTATTCGTCTCTCATCTTCCAAATATCATCAGAAAATTTTCCAAACTCTTTTTCATAAATTGGAATAAGAGAATCACGCAGCCAATCCAGCGCTTGACGCAAAGGCTCTCTCCATTGCTGATTCCATCCTTCATGTCCGGCGCTGCAGCCGCAGTCGTTTCTCCATCTTTCTATTCCATGTACGCAGCTCCATGAAGTATTTTCAATAATTTCAACTTCATATTCCGGCGGAAATTTTTCCAGATATTCGCCGTAAATAGTAATGTTTGCAGATTCATTTTGTTCAATAGAACTTAAACAAAAAGCCAGAGCCATATCTCCATGCGATTGATGATGTCCGTAAGTTTCTCCATCGGTAGCAATGTTAGCAAGCTGCGGCGAATCATTATCCATATCCAAAGTGTTAAGCAGTCTATCGGCTAAGTTGATTCCGTTGTTTAACAAATTACCAAAGGCGAGATCTTGTGAAATTGAACCATCATAAAAAAATAAATTTATTTTTTTGCCGGAAGGAAGATTGCACAAATATGCTCGGCGGGGATCAATCCTCGAATTACTTACATCGCTCCAATTTTGTTCGTTTAACTTTTTGATTTTGCCTGCTTGCCTTGGCGCGAGTATAGAAAATTGAATTCCCTGTTCTGCGGTTAATTCAAGCGTTTCAATATCAACGGCAGTTTCAGACAGCCAAATGCCTTCGGGCTTTCTATTAAATCTGAATTCAAAATCTTTTATTCCCCATATTATTTGCGTTTGTTTGTCGCGTTTATTTGCCAGCGGCATAATTATGTGGTTGTAAACTTGAGCGATAGCGGAACCATGTCCTGAAAATTTTTTTTGACTTATCTTGTCGGCTTCGATAATTGAATTGTATGTATCGGCATCGTGGACTTGCAGCCACGAAAGCAGCGTCGGTCCGAAGTTAAAACTAATTTTTGAATAGTTATTAATTATATCTACAATTTTATTATCGTTGATAATTCGCGCCGCAGTATTTGGACTGTAGCATTCAGCGGTTATTCTTTCGTTCCAATCTCTGTAGGGATAGGCGGAATCTTGAACTTCAATTTCTTCCAGCCAGGGATTTTCTCTTGGCGGCTGATAAAAATGTCCGTGAATACAAACGTACTTATTCATCAACTTTCCTTTCATATAAAGAAAAACTTTTAGCGTTAATTTTAATTTTAGAAGGTCCGCTATTTATTTTTTGGGGCGAAGAACTGCCTGCGCCGTTCCATTTAATATCTGATGAATCTAAAATTTTTTCCCATTGGTTAGAAGGAAAATTTATTTCGGTTGAAATTTCTGAATCGCCAAAATTTAAAAACGCGATTATAGAATTTTCCCCCACCGATCTTTTTATGAAAATTAGATTTTCTTTTATCATTTCTATTTCAAAATTTTCTCTTTCTTTACTTCTAATTAACGGATGGTCTTTTTTTAGTTTGATTAATAATTTGTAAAATTCAAACAGCTTTTTATTTTTTTCATTGTTTAAGTTTTCCCAATTTAATTTTGATTTGTAAAAAGTTTCCTCCGATTGCGGATCGGGAATTTCGCCCTTCCAATTAAAAGAAGAAAATTCATCCTGTCTCCCATTTCTCACGGCGTTAATTAAATTTTCATCGCTATGACTTACAAAATATAAGAATGGTGATTCTTCACCATATTCTTCTCCCATAAATAACATTGGAATATTTGGCGTAAGAAACATTGTTCCGACTGCTAATTTCAAGGCTTCAAACGAGATTAATTTTGATAATCTTTCGCCAAAAGCTCTGTTGCCAATTTGATCGTGATTTTGAAGCGAGACTACAAATTTCTCCCCGGGAACATCTTTTGCAGCGTTTCCGTATTTTCTTTTTCTATGTTCAGAATAATTTCCTGTATAAACAAAACTTTCTTTTATAGCTTTTGTTAGATGGGCAAGTTTTCCGAAATCTTTATAGTACCCTTCTTTTTCACTGGTTAAGAGAGAATGAATTGAATGATGAAAATCATCGCTCCACTGCGCGTCTATTCCATAACCGTTTTCATTTCTCGATCGAATTATTTTAACGTCATTTAAATCGCTCTCCGCAATTAGATGATGAATTTTATTTTTCTCTTTTGAAAATCTTTCAACGCGTTCGGAAAGTTCGCTCAAAAAATGTTTCGCGCTCATATCATAAATTGAATGAATTGCATCCAAACGTAAACCATCAATATGAAATTTATCTAACCAGTATAAAGCGTTTTCAATAAAATAATTTCTTACTCCATCCGAATATGAATCATCATAATTAATTGCATTGCCCCAGGGCGTTTTATATCTATCATTAAATATGGGCGCGAATTGCGAAGCGTAATTTCCTTCAGGTCCAAAGTGGTTATAAACCACATCTAAAATAACCGCTATGTTTTTTTGATGACACGCGTTCACCAAATTTTTTAAGCCCTCGGGACCCCCATAGGTATTTTGCGGCGCGAAGTGGTACGCACCGTCGTAACCCCAATTTCTATTGCCGGGAAATTGTGCAACAGGCATAACCTCAATAGCATTTATGCCAAGGTCGGATAAGTAATCTAATTTATTTTCGGCTGCTTTGAATGTGCCATTGTTAGTAAAAGCGCCGATATGAATTTCATAAACAATAAAATCTTTTAAAGGAATATTCTTCCAATTTAAATCGCTCCATTCAAAAAAATTATGATCAACAATTTGCGATGCCCCATGTACTCCATCCGGCTGAAAGTTGGACGCCGGATCGGGTCTTTCAAGTTCGTTATCTATTTTATAAAAATATTTTGCATCGGGGGCTATTTTGTCAATCAAACTTCTCCAATAACCATGCTCTTCTTCTTGCATGTCAAAATATTTTTCTTCGGCAATAATTTTTAATGAAAGGATTTTTGCTTTTGGCGACCATACAACAAAGTTGCAGCTTCCATCGGAATTAATTTCAGCGCCTATTTTCATCGGTTATAAATAAGATAATTATGTTTGCAAGCATGAACAGCTATTTTCAGAAAAACGTTATCTGAAATAATTTATTTTTTTGCGGTGAAAATGTAGTTGTTAAATTGAATAGAAGCGGTGATAAATTTCATCTAAAAAATCTGGTGGAACGAAAATCACACTTTATCCCTTATTTGTTTTGACACTCGAAGCAAACTTTTTAGCGGAATTAAAATTTTATCTGTTTTGTTAGAAAGCTCGTATGATAATTCTGAAATTATTTTATCTATAAAATATATATTAATTAAAAATTTAAGTTCGGTTTTATCGTCTGGAAGAATTTCATTCCCATTCAAATTTAAAAAGTAATTATCAAGAAAATTATTGCTAATACACAACCACCATTGTTCGGCAAAGTTTTCTAAATGTTTTTTTTCATTTAAATCAACTTGATATTTTGATAGAGAATTAAAAGCTGCATACCTAAATGAATAAAGCATGCTGGCAACATCTCTTAAAGAAGACCTTCTTAATTTTTTTTCACTTAGCCCTAACAAAGGCTGACCTTCAAAATCAGTTATAATAAAATCTTTACCTGTAAAAAGTAATTGCCCCAAATGGTAATCTCCATGTATTCTAATTTTTTTTGCAGATATTTTTTTATTGATAATTTTTTCAAGATAATTTAAAAATAAATCTTGCAGGGTAAGGGCTTGTTCCGCCAACTCCTGCAAATTCTTGTCTAAACTATTAACGCTTTGCTTTAATGTTTGGAAAACTAATTTTACATTAGAGCGAATAGTCTGATATAATGATCTGTTATAAAACTGGTTAAAGTTTTCCGTTTTAAATATGGGATTATCATCGGCCGAACTTAGATTGTTATGCATATCGGCTGTTATTTTACCAATCAGCCCTGAATTATCCAAATCCAGAGGATTAAGCGTTTCACAGATTGTTTGCGTTTCTTCTAAATCATCCAATAAATAATTTAGCTGCGCAAAACATTTTAATTCTTCTTTATCTCGCGACAAAATGGATTCATAATAATGTTCGGCTGAGTTTGTAAAATAATCATAAGCCGTTCCATGGTTTGTAATATTTTTGTTAAGAAGTCCCACGGTAATTGGTTCTCCTTGGTTGCTGAGGTATTGAATAGGGCTTATAAGCGGCAAAGTGTTTTTAAATTTATTTTTAGTTAGAAGATTTAAAATTTCTTCCCCGGCGCCAATTCCCATTTCTAAACGGCGATAAAGTTTTAATACAAGTTTATCGTCATAAAAAATGTTATACATATTACTAAAGACATTAATATATGTCGATGAAATAGTTTCGTTTATTTCTTTTGCTTGGCTGCTTGAGTTTGATAGAAAAATTAATTTTGCGCCAGCTTTATTTACGCTTGTATTTAAAAGATTATTAAGCAATTGTTTTCTAAAAGAGTCGTCATAAACGCCTTCAAACAAAATTGATTTTTCTTGCGCTCCATTATTAATTGCTAAAACGGAATTCGGCTCTTCGGTTAAGATTTTTTCAGCCTTTTCTCCTTCTGCATAAGCAAAGGTTAATAGAAAAATTGCCGAAGGGTTTTCAATATAACTTAGACTTATAAACAAAATATAATATTCTAATTTTGGGGAGATTTTTATTTCAGATATAATTTCTAAATCTTCAATTTTATCTTCATAAATTTTTATTAACCCTGTGTAGTCCAAATAATTTAGGATAATATTTTTTTCAAAAGATTTTTTTTGCGATGAATTAAATATTGACTGTAAATTATTTTCAAAGCTGAACTGAGGAACCTCTCTTTCAGTCCGCTTTCTTTCTTCCCGTTTAACCAGGCTAAACCAATAATAATCATAGGCGTTTAAAGTGAGCGTATAAAAATCATCTTTTACAACAGGGAATTTATTTCTGCTGAAAACATCTACCGGGGTATAACCCGCGAACTCGCAAAGGTCTAATTCAACCGCTTGAGAAAGCCGCGATAAATTTGCAACCACTAAAATATTTTCATTTTCAAATTTTCTGTAAAAGGCTAATACCTTTGTGTTATTGGGATTTAAAAATTCTATGGTTCCCCTTCCGAACGCTTTATAATTTTTACGAACGGCAATTGTTTTCTTCATCCACCTAAGCAGCGATGAAGAATTTCTTTCTTGAACCTCCACATTTACAGTTTCATAATTATATTCAGGATCAATGATAACGGGTAGAAATAAACGCTGCGGGTTTGCATTTGAAAAACCTGCATTGCGGTCGGGGCTCCATTGCATTGGCGTTCTAACGCCGTTTCTATCGCCGAGATAATAATTATCGCCCATTCCGATTTCATCGCCGTAGTAAATTATGGGCGTACCGGGAAAAGAAAAAAGCAAAATATTTAACAGTTCAATTTTTCTTCTATTATTTTCAACAAGCGGCGCAAGCCTCCTTCTTATGCCCAGATTTACGCGCGCTCTCTTATCCCGAGCATAATACATGTACATAAAATCTCTTTCCTCATCGGTAACCATTTCTAAAGTTAGCTCGTCATGATTTCTTAGAAACATTGCCCACTGGCAGTTTGCTGGAATGTCAGGGGTCTGTTCTAAAATATCAATTATCGGGAATCTTGTTTCCATCTGCACCGCCAAATACATTCGCGGCATCAATGGAAAATGAAACGCCATTTGGCATTCATCGCCGTCGCCAAAATATTCCACGGCGTCTTCGGGCCATTGATTAGCCTCCGCCAAAAGCATTTTGTTTTTAAATTTATTTTTAATGTATGCGCTAAACTTTTTTAAAAATTGATGAGTCTCAAAAAGGTTTTCACAATTGGTTCCTTCTTTTTCATATAGATAAGGAACGGCATCCAAACGTAATCCATCAATCCCCAGCTCAAACCAAAAATCCACTACTTTAAAAAGGGCTTTGTGAACTTCGGGATTTTCAAAATTCAAATCGGGTTGATGGGAATAAAATCGATGCCAAAAGTAAGCGTTAGCCGTGTGGTCAAAAGTCCAATTTGAATTTTCGAAATCGCTGAAAATTACTCTTGCGTCTTTATATTTTTCTGTAGTTTCGCTCCAAACATAAAAATTTCTTTCAACAGAATCGGGCTTGCTTGCTCTTGCTCTTTTAAACCATTCATGCTGATCTGATGTATGGTTTAAAACTAATTCAGTAACAACGCGAATATTTTTTTTATGAGCTTCTTCAAGCAGGTTTTTAAAATCCTCTAATGTTCCATAATCAGGGTTTATATTCATGTAATCTGCAATGTCGTATCCATCGTCTTTCATAGGCGAAGGATAAAAAGGAAGCACCCATATAATTGTAACGCCGAGTGATTTTATGTAATCAAGTTTTTCAGTTAAGCCGGGCAAATCCCCCATTCCATCATTGTTGCTGTCGTTAAATGCTTTTATATGAACTTGATAAATAATTCCATCTTTATACCAAAGTTCATCTTCGTTTAAAATATTATTCTTCGGCATTGAAAAGAGCCTTTTAATTTTTGGGGGAATAATTTTTTAGTCTATGGTTAGTGAGAGCCTTTAACTTTAACCTTCGCTTAAACTTTAACCTTCGCTTAAAATTAAATTAGCTTTTTAATTTAATATTTAAATTGATTTTTAACACAGAAAATAGTTGATAATAATTTACTACGCATTTCTTAAAACCTCACGCCTTTTATAATATAGATTTTATTTTTAGTAATTTTAAAATGAAAATTTTTCAAACTAAGGAGTAAAAGATGGAACTTGAACTTTTGAATAAGATAATTGAAAACGCAAAAAACAAAAAGAAAACAATTGTACTGCCGGAATCTTACGATGAAAGAGTATTAAAAGCGGCGGATATTTTAAATAACAAAAATATAGCTTCCATAATTACGCTCGGCAATGAAGTAAAAATTAGAGAAGACGCTGATAAATTAAAATTGGACCTTTCCGGCGTTAGAATTATTGATCCTGAAAAATCAGATAAGCTTAGCGACTTTACAAATATTTATTTCAACCTGAGAAAGAAGAAAGGAATTACTATTGAAGAAGCGCGCGAAACTATGAGGCGCGATCTTTTCTTTGCGGCTATGATGGTGAAAGAAAGTATGGCTGACGGCAGCGTTGCGGGTTCAACCGCTTCCACAGCAGACGTTTTAAGAGCGGGAATTCAATGCGTTGGAATGTCAGAAGGAATTTCAATCGTATCCAGTTTTTTTCTGATGGTATTCCCGGAAAAACCATACAGCTTTGCTGATTGCGCTGTTGTTCCAAATCCCGATGCAAATCAATTAGCGGACATTGCAATTTCAACTGCGGACAATCATAAAAAATTAACGGGCGATGAACCTTACATTGCGATGCTTTCGTTCTCAACAAAAGGGAGCGCAAAACATGAAGAAGTTGATAAAGTTATTGAAGCAACTGATATTATAAAAAAGAAAAGACCCGATTTAAAAGTTGACGGCGAACTTCAATTTGACGCCGCAGTAATTGATTCCGTCGGTAGAAAAAAAGCTCCTGGGAGTGAAGTTGCTGGGCGCGCAAATGTTTTAGTTTTTCCTGATTTAAATTCCGGAAATATTGGATACAAAATTGCGCAGCGCTGGGGGAAAGCAGAAGCCGTTGGACCAATGGTGCAAGGATTGAAAAAGCCTTACTTTGATTTAAGCCGCGGCTGCAGCGTAAATGATATTGTGAACACCGCCGCTATTGCCTGTTTAATGAGTTGAAGGATGACCATTTGAAGCCGGATGATTTTTTATAACTCCGGCTTATAAATTTAATACTTTATTATTCATTTCCCCCCCAATTAATTTTATCGCCCGCAATAGTTGTATCAACTTTTGCAGCCACATTAAAATTAAAAAGCGCTTCAGGGTTTGTCAATCGAACCGTGCAAATTTCTTTAATTCGTTTTAACGGAACTACATCATTTCCATAACCATTGGTTCCAGGTTGACTCGCCCAATAGACAATATTCTTTTCTCCATCTTCATTAATAAACCAGCCGAGAAAAATTACTGAATGTCCGTTTCCACTTTTCCATGATATATTCATAAAGTCGCCGGGCTTTGCTTCAATCGGCTTTATCCTTTTTCCAATTTGTGAATACTGCGTTAAAGCAAATTGATCGCCAAAACCATTTGCATTCCACCATCCCCAAAATTTAATTCCGTCTTCACGCCGTCCCCCGTCAAGTTCCTGCATTCTTAAAGCTTCGTATCTATCATCAGATAATTTCGCCCCTTCATCTTTTAAAATAAAATTCAAAGCTTCAATAAAAACAGCGTAGGTAGAACCGCTGCAGTAGCTTGTGGCACGTGTGTGTTTGATTAGCGGTTTTTTAAATAATTTTAGATTGTATCCAATCGGGCTTTCAGGCGGATCGGCTTTTAGCCCGATAAAATATCCGCCGCCATCTATCGCTTTTGATTGGACAGTGTCAATAGCTTTTAACACTTCTAAATTATAGCCTGAAACATATTTGCTAAATATTTCAGCGTGTTTTGTATTATGAGTTCTGGCTAACAAATCTTCCTTATTAATTATAAACCAGTTTTGTTTTTCATTTCCTTTTTCCTGAGCAAATAAATTAAAAGCGAAAATGATAGTTAGAGATACCACGAATGGAATAAAATATTTTTTCATTTTTTGTTTTATAATATTATTAGATTTTTATGAAGTTATATTAAAGAATTAAAACCAAATTCAAAAGTCGAAGGTCAAATGCTCACGCCAAATATTTTACATATTTAAATATATAATGTTAAAGATTCTCTTATAAATCTTCTTTATAAATCTTCCCTAAAAATTTATCTACTTGGTATTCTTTAATTGAAAACATTAAAAACGGAACTACTATTAGCAAAGCCGAAAAACTAAAGTCAAGATTAACGGCGTTATAAAATCCCAGTTGAATAATTTTAGGAATTGACGAAGCCGTCAAATATAAAAACAACATTATTCCGGAAGCAAAAAATAGTTCTTGCAAATCGGATATTAACCAGCCAGCATAAACAGTAATAGATAAAATTATGATCGTTAACCAAACGGAAATTTCTGGGAAGTAAATATTATGATTGAACTGCGGAATAAATTCTGAAAAAATATTGAGACCAATGAAATAAAAAAAGACAGTCAAAATTGAAAACAAAATTATTTTAGGGAAGCTTTCTCTTAGTAAATAAAGTACGGCTATTAATAATACAACGCAGAAATGAAAATTAACCGTTAAGATTATTCCGAATAAAAAAGCAAATAAAAAAAAATTAAAATTATATTTTTTAGGATTTATGTATTTGTTTGCGAGAATAATTAATGCTCCAAAGATTACGGCAAAAATTAATTCTGTGGTTTCAATAAGCCTTCCTTCAAAATTTGTTTTGGAAGTAAAATATGTAAGCAGTAAATACGGAAGCAAAACATATAAGGAAAGAATTGTAGGCAATACTTTTTTTAACGGCGATAATTTTGTCTTATCAATAATGAAAAAGAATGATAAAAAAATTAAAATATATAGCAAGCTGAATAATGCCGGCAACTGCGTGAAATGCGAAGCAAGTTTGTACCCATTGATAAAGGTTACAATCGATAATATGCAAAGTGAAATTACATTGATATAATGTTTTTTTGTAAACATATTTAAATAGTTAATTCACAATTCTAAATGTTTTTGGACTGAAATGAAAAATCTTTTGTCGCTTTTTTTAATTTTAATTTTTGCCGCTTCAATAAATTTATTGGCGAAAAATAAATCGAATAAAAATAAACATATAAAATCTCAATCAAAATCTGGTGAAATAATGCGCGATTCCGATGATAAAAATTCTGCAAACATAAGTAACATAAACGTTGTTGATATGAGCGATAATAAAATTACGCTTTCAAACTTTAAAGGAAAAGTTTTATTGATAGTGAATGTTGCAAGCGAATGCGGATTTACGCCGCAGTATGAAGGTTTGGAAAACATTTATGAAAAGTACAAAAATAAAGGGTTTGAAATTCTTGCCTTCCCGTGTAATCAATTCGGCGGACAAGAACCCCGAGGAAATAAAGAGATAAAAAATTTCTGTTCAACTAATTACGGTGTTAAATTTAAATTGTTTGATAAGATTGATGTAAATGGTAAAAATAGAATTGATCTTTATAAAAAACTTACCACCAATGAAGTTACCGGAAGCGGTGATATCAAATGGAATTTTGAAAAATTTTTAATTTCCAAAAATGGCAACATAGTTGCGCGCTATCCCAGCAAGGTTGAACCGACAAGTGAAAAAATTACAAGCGCTATTGAAAATGAATTTAAAAGATAAATTCATGCAAAAAAAATGTTTGAATATTTATTTCTCTTTTTCTTGTTTAGCCAAAAGTTTTGCGGAAATTAAATCGCTGTGTTCTAAATTTAAAAGCGTTCCAAGTTTTCTCATCAATCCGTCTTCGTATCTATTTAGCGAATCATCAACATAAACCAGCCGCCAAAGGTTTGCAAGCAAATCAAATTTTTCGCTTTTGCTGAAGTTATTATTTATTACTGTTGTAAATTCATAAACGCTTACGCTTTGGTTTACTTTTGATTCTGAAAGTTCTATTAATTCCTTCACATATTCTTCGTTAATGCTAAAAGTATTTTTCATTATGGAAATTATTTTACTTCTTTCAACATCGGTAAAATCATCGTCAGCTTTTGCCAGTTCAACAAATAAAGCGCATGTTGCTATTTGAATTTTTTTTTCGTGATTAAATTCGCCGCCGCGCTCTTCATCTTCGCTCCCAGGCAATAATATTTTTTTTAAAAATTCTAACATCATTAAATCTTTTTTTATGTTGATTAATTTTCTTTTAACTCAATTTCCTTTTTAGGTTTAGGCGGACGCTCGTATAATTCAGCTAAACCTTTATAATAATATTGAAGTTCGTACGGAACCTGTGCCCAGGTAAATCTCCACGCCCAATTGCCGCCCAGCTTACCGGGAAAGTTCATCCTGGCTTCATTGCCAAGCATTAAAATATCCTGCATCGGAATAACAACGCTATCAGCTACCGAAGCATAAGCAACGCGAATTAATTCACCGACAATATCATCGCCAAAATAATTTAAATATTTTTGAGCGTGTTCGTAAATATCATTGTCGTTATTTTTCTCTTTATCAAAATAACTTTTGGTGGTATCGTTATCATGCGAGCCGGTATGCACCACGCAATTTTGGATAAAATTATGCGGTAAAAATTTTTCCTCCATATCAGTTCCAAAGGCAAACTGCATTATTTTTATTCCAGGAAAATTAAATTTATCTCTTAAGGCTTCCACGCTTTTGGTAATAACGCCTAAATCTTCAGCGATGATGGGCAAAGTACCGAGATGATTTTGAATTGCTTTAAATAATTTTTCACCCGGCGCTTTAATCCATTTTCCTTTTTCAGCTGTTTCCGCTCCGCCTTGGATTTCCCAATAAGCGTCAAAGCCTCTAAAGTGATCGATGCGAATTATATCCACAAGCTGCAACAAATTATTAATGCGCTTTCTCCACCAATTAAAATCATCTTTCTCCATCTCATTCCATTTGTATAGCGGATTGCCCCACAACTGTCCCGTTGCGCTAAAATAATCAGGAGGCACGCCGGCGACTGTTTCAAGATTTCCTTCCTTATCCACAGTGAACAAAGATTTATTTGCCCAAAGGTCGGCGCTGTCATAAGCAATATAAATAGGCATATCGCCAATTATTTTAATTCCTTTAGAGTTAGCGTATTCTTTAAGTTTAGACCATTGAGTTTTAAAATGAAATTGAACGAATTTGTGGTACAAAATTCCATCAGCTAATTTTTCTTTCCACTCATCCAAAACTTTTTTATCTCTTAACACTAAACCCTTCTCCCACTCAGTCCACAAAGCACCGCCATGATAATCCTTAGCAGCCATAAAAAAAGTAAAGTCATCTAACCATTCAGAATTTGAATCAACAAAATTATTAAACTCACTTTCATTCTGACCATCATTTTTTTTGAAATTCTGAAACGCTTTGTGCAGAATATTTTTTTTGAAGTCTATAACTTCTCCAAAATCAATTTGCGATGGATTGAAATTTGGAAGATTATTTAAATCTTCTTCTGATAGCAAGCCTTCGTCTTTTAATTTTTCGGGACTAACAAGAAGCGGGTTTCCGGCAAAAGCAGAAAAACATTGGTAGGGAGAATCCCCATAACCTGTAGGTCCTAAAGGAAAAACCTGCCATAATTTTTGACCCGCTGATTCAAGAAAATTTACAAAATTATATGCCTCATTCCCTAAATCCCCAATTCCAAATTTACCAGGCAAAGAAGTTGGATGAAGCAAAATTCCGGCGCTGCGTTCAAATTTCATTTAGATTTCCTTATTTTTTTTGATTTTAAATATAGGTAATTGAGGAAGGAAAATAAAAAAGCGGCATCCAATTGCGAATGCCGCTTGGTGTAAAAACTAAATAAATATTTATAAGGGAAATTTTACTCCGGCTTTAATACCAATATAGTTTGCATTGCTAATAATGTTAAAAGCAGCGTTTAAATCTAAAATAATAGTTGGAGTTAAAGGGACTTCATAACCGCCGCCAATGGCAAAAGTAAACTCGCTTGAACTTGTGCTTCCGCTTATACTGCCAAGGTACTGATTATAAATAGAATTTTTAAAATCAATAGATTGAGAAAGAATAGTTATACCCAAATTAGCCATTCCATAAACTGGAGCAGTCGGGGTAAAATAATATTTAGCTCCCACTAAAATTGGAACGGTAGAAATACTATAAGTTCCGGTACCGAAATCTTTACCACCCCATTTCATATAACCGATTGTTCCGGTACCAATTAAATTAGGCGTAAATTTCATTTCAAATTGACCTGTTACTCCAATACCCATTCCTGCGATATCACCAAATGTACCAACCGGAAGACCTAAATTTAAGGCGCCTCCAAAATACATAGGGTTAGTTTGTGAAAATGAAATACCTGAAAGCAGAAGGGTTACAGTAAAAATTGCAAAAAGTTTTTTCATTTAATTCTCCAGATTGTTGAGGGATAGTTTATTATTTTGGCTAAGTTCCTTAACCAAAAAGCAGTACAAAATTAGGTTTACATTATATATAACGCAATAACTCATTTGTTCTATTTTTAAAATATTTTTTATTATGATTTCAAATGAATATTATCGATAAAATTCTTAATTATACTTTTATAAATATTTTCCTTGCGTATAATATCCACATCAATCCCAGCCAAATAATTACGTAACAAAGCGCCCATGCTAATGAAGCATTTATCGGCTGAAGCCAGGACAAAAAGAAATTATTGTAAAGATAAGTTTTTAAACTTAAGGTGTCGCCGTTTGCCGCTCCTACTTTAATCATGTTCATCAATCTACCAACTATACCCGAAAGGAAAAAAACTGTAATTGCATTTAAGCCGTAAACCACAAATGGTTTTGTCCACCATTTATAGCCTTTAATATCGATGAACCAATAACAAATTCCGAGAAAGTGAAGAGCCATTCCGGCTGTAAAAATAACATAAGAGCTTGTCCAAATGCTTTTATTAATGGGAAACCAAATGTCCCAAATTATTCCCAACACTAATCCGATATTTCCAAAAACAAAAAGCCAAACTGTTTTTGTGATATTATCATTATTACTTTTTAGCCAATAGCCGGTTAAGATTCCAAACAAGCAAGTTGAAATTGCAGGAACTGTACTTAATATTCCTTCAGGATCCCAAACTTTTGACGAAGCCCATAAATGGCTGCCGAGAACAGTTCTGTCAAGCCAGGCTGCGAGGTTTGTGGTTGGTTCTAAGTTCGCATATCCAACGCCGGGTACAGGAATCAAAGTCATCATCAGCCAATAAATTATAAGCAGGGCTGCGGACAAATAAATTATTGTTTTGAAATTCGCTTTTAAAAAGATGATTGAAGATATTAAATAAACTACCGCAATCCGCTGCAGCACGCCCGGAATTCTAATTACTGAAAAATCATAGTTCGGAAAGCCTGCGAGAATTAAACCTAATCCAAAAAGAATTGCCGCTCTTCTAAAAATATTTAAAATTAATTTTGTTTGATTATCGCCGCGCTCTTTTCTTTTAGTTAAGGAAAAAGTAATGGCAACGCCGACAATAAAAAGGAAAAAAGGGAAAATTAAATCAGTGGGCGTTACGCCGTTCCATTTTGCATGTTCTAATGCGGGATAAATATTTCCCCATGAGCCGGGATTGTTTACAAGTATCATTCCCGCAATTGTTATTCCCCTAAAAACATCAAGTGAAAGAAGACGATCGGATTTTACTTCAGCCATAAAAAAACTGCTATAATTTGTTGAGTGAAAAGTTAGTTGTAAATAAGATATGATTCAATTTTATATTGAAAAAAGTTTTTTAGAATAAAATATTTTTTTGCTAAGTTAATCTTTCAAAATCTTAAAATTACTACATGAAATTTATACGCAGGCTTTATGATTGGGTTTTAAGCTGGGCAGATTCTCCTTACGGGGGAATTGCATTATTCATTTTAGCTTTTGCCGAATCTTCATTTTTCCCCATTCCACCCGATGCTCTTTTAATTGCTTTGGTTCTCGGTTCTACTAAAAAAGCTTTTAACTATGCAGGCATTTGTACTATAGCGTCTATACTTGGGGCTTTGCTCGGTTATTCTATCGGGCATTTTGTTTGGTGGACGCCAGCAAATGAATTTACAAGCGTAGCAAATTTTTTCTTTACTAATGTTCCGGGCTTTACGCACGAATTATTTTTTAAAGTTCAGAAAATGTATGAGCAATATGATTTCTGGATAATTTTTACCGCGGGGTTTACTCCGCTTCCTTATAAAGTTTTTACAATTTCATCAGGCGCTTTTAATATAAATTTGATAATGTTTATAATCGCTTCTGTTATTAGCCGGGGCGCAAGGTTTTTTCTCGTGGCATTTTTAATCTGGAAATTTGGACCGACAATTAAAACTTTTATCGATAAATATTTTAACTGGCTGGCAATTTCTTTTACAGTAATGTTAATCGGCGGGTTTGTAATAATTAAATATTTGGTTTAAATGAATGTCCTAATATACAGGTAACCCCAATTCACTTAGGCGCCTTTGCTTTTTTAATTTTTGACTTTTTATTTTCGTCTCTAACTACTTTCACTCCCTTTAAATGAAGATCGGAAACTCCAGTTCTTACAGCGTTCATAAATCTATTACCGGGATCAAATTTTTCCGTTCGGTAAGTCGAATCAATTTCTTTCCATAAAGGATGGCCTTCAAATTCGCGGTATTCAAAATGCCCAATTAAATATTCTATGGTAGGATGCTTTTTTACAAGATATCGGATTAATTCTATATTCGATTCTATTTGGTCATCAGTAAGATCATCAACGTCATTTTCCCCGCCGATATTTTCAACTCCGATTGAACAATAATTAATTCCAATAACATGGCGCGCCATTTCGGTTTCGGGCATAAGCCTATACACATCGCCATTCTTATCAACTACGAATTGAATTGAAACATTTACTTGTCCGGCGTTAGTTAAATCCGGTCGAGAGCCTTCTAACTTTTCCTGATTAAAAGTATCGAAGGTTTTTTTTAGACTATTTATAGCAGTCCAATGAAGGACAATGATTTTCGGGATGATAGAAATATTTTCTTTTTCAATACCGTAATGATTTTTTTGATATTCTTCAGTTAGATTAATTCGTTCATTCGAAAATGAGATTGGCTTATCTATAATTTTAAAACTTGTACTGCAAGATTGCAATAATAATCCTGCAGTAATTATAATAGCTGCATTTAAAAAAGAGTTGAAATTTAACTTCCAATTAAAATTCATCAAACTCCAACTTTTTATTTCTTCAAATTCTTTAAAACTTTTTTAGCTGTATTTACAACGTTCTCTTTGGTGAAACCATATTTTTCCATTACTATCTTTCCCGGGGCGGATGAACCGAATTTTTCAATGCTAATTGATTCGCCAAAATCGCCTGTATATTTTTCCCACCCTTGTCTAACTCCCGCTTCAATGGAGACTCTTGCTTTAACTGATTTTGGAAATATAGAATTTTTATAATCTTCATTTTGCTTTTCAAAAAGTTCCCAGCTCGGGAAGCTTACCACCCTAACCTTTGTTCCATCAGTTGATAATTCTTCAGCAGCTTGTAGCGATAATGAAACTTCCGAACCTGAAGCCATCAAAATTAAATCCGGAGTTCCTTCGCTCTCTTTTAAAATGTAAGCGCCTTTAAGTAAACCTTCTGCCGAAGGATATTTACTTTGATCTAAAACCGGCAAACCCTGCCGCGTTAAAGCTAATGCGACCGGACTTTCTGTATGCTCAATAGCCGCCCGCCAGGCATACGCCGTTTCATTAGCATCCGCGGGACGTATTACCAAAACTTTAGGAATTGCCCGCAACGAAGCCAAATGTTCTATTGGCTGATGAGTTGGTCCGTCTTCACCCAGCCCGATACTATCGTGAGTGTAAACCAAAATTGTTCTTATTTCAGAGATAGCGCCCAATCTAATTGCGGGTCGCGCGTAATCAGAAAAAATTAAAAATGTGCCGCCATACGGAATTACTCCGCCGTAAATTGACATGCCGTTTAAGATGCTTGTCATTCCATGTTCGCGAACGCCGAAGTGAAAATTTCTCCCGCCATAGCTAGTTGAAGAAAACTTATCGTAATCTTTTAAATAAGTATTGTTGGAAGGTTCAAGATCAGCGGAACCACCAATTAATGTGGGAAGATAAGCAGCGATAGAATTTAACACTTTACCCGATGCCGCTCTTGTCGCCATCGCTTTACCTTCGTCTTTGAATGAAGGAAGTTTTGATTTCCATTCATTACCAAATTCTCCTGAAGTTACATTTTCAAATAACTTTGCTTCATCAGGATATTTAGATTTATAATTTTTAAAAAGTTCATTCCATTCTTTTTCTTTTTCAGCTCCATCTTTTTGAACTTTGCTAAAAACTTCGATTACTTTTTTAGGAACAAAGAAATTGGAATCTTCTTTCCAGCCTAATTTATTTTTAGTTAATTTAACTTCCTCTTCTCCTAAAGGTGAACCATGGGAAGATTCTTTATCCTGTTTATTGGGGCTGCCGTATCCTATGTGTGTTTTGGTAACAATGAACGAAGGTCTGTCATCAGCCTGTGCTGCTTTAATTGCTTTTTCAATAGTATCTGTATCATTAACATCTTCAATATGCTGCACCTGCCAGCCGTAAGCTTCAAATCTTTTTCCGACATTTTCGGAAAAAGCTAAAGAAGTAGGGCCATCAATAGAGATACTGTTATCATCATAAAAGAAAATTAATTTTTTCAATTTTAAATGCGCCGCTAATGATGCAGCTTCGTGTGAAATCCCCTCCATCATATCACCGTCACTGCATATTCCGTAAATAAAATGATCTAAAATTTTTGCATCATCTTTATTAAATTTTGCGGCAAGAAATTCTTGTGAAATTGCCATGCCTACTGCGTTAGCAAAGCCTTGTCCCAAAGGTCCGGTTGTAGTTTCAACCCCCGGCGTCAATCCATATTCAGGATGCCCGGGCGTAATGCTTCCCCACTGCCTAAATTGTTTTAAGTCGTCAATCGAAATTTTATATCCACATAAATGTAAAGTAGAATATAAGAGCATGCTGGCGTGTCCGTTAGATAATATAAATCTATCTCTATTAACCCATTTAGGATTTGCGGGATTATGGTTCATATATTTTGAGTACAAGGTATAAGCAATTGGAGCCAAAGCCATAGGCGCGCCGGGATGCCCCGAGTTAGCTTTCTGCACACCATCTACAGCTAAAAATCTAATTGTATTTATAGCGAGTTCATCAATCTCTTTAGATATTATAGACATAATTATTTTCTCCGAATAGAAATTTTTCAAGTTTGATTTTTAAATATATAAAATTAAAAAAGAAATGGCTTAGGTGTGTGGTACAATTAACAGTTATGATTGAAGAAATTACACACAAAAAATCCCGATAAAAAAATCGGGACTAAATAACAATAAATTCAAACTCTATCTTTTATAAATTATTTTTCTAATCAAATAAAGAATTAAAATAAAGCACAGCGCCGATGTGTGCAGAAAGTATATCTGTTTTTGATTTTGAAATATTATAAGAAACTTTTCCGTTATCAATTGTAACTGAACCTTCTTTTAAATATTCCGCTTCTGAGCCGAACATATATCTAACTTTTAAGTCTATAAATACAGAGGATATTTCGTCTTCCGAATCAGAAGAAACTTGAATTAAAAATCCGGCGCCGGCGCCATAGTTCCAAGCAAAATCATCAAAGTTTGTATTGGAAGCTACGTTTTGATTTCCTTGACTTGAGATTGATGTTTCTGTGTAGAAATATGAACCTCCGAATAATGCTTCTGCGTATGGCCTAATTATACCTGATGCAGGAGCAATTTGAAATAAAATATGAAAGTTAAATAGATTATTAGTTCTATCAACATCCACCGTAACATCCGGAATAGGTAAGCTGAAAGGTTCCCGTCTTGATTCACTTCCAAAGTTTAAATAACCGATATTTATTCCTGCTGAAAATGGAAGTATCGGGGTTGGGTTCCAAAACATAAAATCTCCGCTTAAACCTATTCCGGTTTTTTTAAGATTATCATTGAATTCACCTTGCGGAAACGCGAGCGTAAAATTAAGTCCCGCTGATTGAGCAAAGGAAGAACATGCTGCCGCAATAAAAATTGAAATTAGTAAAATATATTTTCTCATTAATTACTCTCCGATAGTTAATTTAAAAAAGCATGACAAAATTATGTAGAATATTTTCTATTTAAAATGAATTATTTTAAGCGGTAAATTTGGATGATGAGTTAATTTAAAATTCGACAGGCAGATAACTATACTTATAACTTTAACCCTTTAGGTACAATTATCTTTTCCAACAAATCAAAAAATCCTTGAACCAGCAATGCCAAAATAGCGGCAGGGATTGCGCCTTCTAATATTAAAGTAATATTATCCAATCTTATTCCCGTTAAAATTGGTTGACCGTAACCCCCCGCTCCAATCAATGCGCCAAGCGTTGCCGTGCCTACGTTTATCACCGCGGATGTTTTTATTCCCGCTAAAATTGAGCGGGATGCAAGCGGCAATTCAACTAATCTAAGTTTTGCGAACTGAGATATTCCCAATACTTCAGCCGACTCTTTTATTTGAACCGGAATGTTTTCCAATCCGGTATAAGTATTCCGTACTATCGGCAAAAGACTGTATAAAAACAGCGCAACAATAGCGGGATAGGCTCCGATACCGAGTAATGGAATCATAAAAACTAAAAGAGCGAGCGAAGGAATTGTTTGAATTATTCCAACTGTTCCTAAAATAAAATTACTAACTCTTCTTTTTTTATAAGCCAATATTCCCAGCGGAATTGCAAATAATATTGCGGCGCTTAATGAAATCAAAACTAAAAATAAATGTTCTTTTGTGTTGATTAATAATCGGCTTAAAAAAGTTTGTTCAACAAATTTAGTCTGATACTTAAATTTTGTATTTATAAATTCCGAAGCAGCTTCGCCTTCAGACTTTTTATAAATCTTAACTTCCGAGTTCAATTTTATCATTGTTGATTCCGGAATGTTTTGTTCAAGTTGCAGAAAAGCTTCAACTGCCGGTTTATTTTTTAATAAATCATTTCGGTATAAAATAACAGCGTTATATTCGTTAAAGAAATTCAAATCATCTTCAAGAACTTGCAGATTATAATATTGTATTTCAGCGTCAGTGGAATAAAATTCAATAACATCAATAGAACCATTTTCTAATCCGCGGTAAGCAAGATCGTGGTCAATTCCAGTAACTTTAGTTTGAGTAAAATTATATTTTTTTTTAAGTCCCCTCCATCCGTCGTTTCTATCAATGAACTCGTTGCTGAAACCAAATTTTAAATTAGGATGTTTTCTTAGATCTGAAATTTTTCTAATTCCTAATTTTTCAGCTTTTTCTTTTTTCATTCCAATTGCGTAAGTATCATTAAAACCCAGCGGCGCGCTCATCACAATATTAATTGAACTCAAATAATTTTTAAGCTGTTCATCGCTATTAATATTTTTATTGGCTAAAATTTCTTCTTTTATTGTCCCCGTATATTCTGGGTAAACATCAATGTCGCCGCTAAGCAAAGCATTCCACAAAACGCGCGTTCCGCCAATCTCTTTTAAATGCTCGGCATTTATATTTTTTTGTATAATTAGCTGTGTAATCATTTCACCAAGAATAACATTCTCAGTAAATTTTTTTGAACCGACTTTTATAATTTGATTCGACGATTGTCCGCAAACATAAACTGAGCTCGTTAATAAGATTAATATGGTAAAATATTTATTCATTTTATTTGTTGTTTAATAAAATATCTAAGGGACGCTGCGCTTTAATAAATTCTGTAACAAATGGATGTAAGGGATTTTTGACCAGTTCCGCAATACTTCCTGATTGAATTATTTCACCCTGCTTCATCAAAACAATTTTGCCCCCGAAAAAACCGGCTTCATTGATATCGTGAGTAACCATTAAAACTGTTTTACGCAGTTTTTCAAAAATTTCCCTTAAATCATTTTGAAGATAAAATCTTATGAGTGGATCAAGCGCGCCCAGTGGTTCATCGAGTAATAGTATTTTAGGATCGAGCATTAATGCACGCATTAAACTTACGCGCTGCTGCTGCCCGCCCGAAAGTTCGCCGGGAAATTTATCCAACCCGGAAGAAGGAAATTTTGTCAAATTTAAAAGTTCATTTATTCTTTCATTTATTTTTGAATCTGACCAGCCCAAATGCCTTGCAAGTAAAGAAACATTTCCTTTAGCTGTAAGATGCGGAAACAATCCACCGTCTTGAATAACATAACCCATTTTTCTTCTGACAGAAATAATATTTTGAGGTGTTAAATTTTCATTTTCAATTAACAATTCACCTCCATCATATTTAATTAAACCAGCTATAATCCTAATCAAAGTAGATTTACCGCAACCGCTAGGACCAATAAGTACAGTGGTTTCCCCATTTTTAATATGCAAATTTATTTTGCTTAAAACTTGAATTGAATTGTATGATTTAGAAATGTTATTTAGTTGAATGGACATTTAATTATTTCTCGCAAATTTAAATTGAAGATAAATTATTCTCATTTCAAATTAAAGCAGGCGGTTATTTAGCAGATTAATTTTTACCCGAAATATTTATTGAATCTCTTATTTTTAACGTCTACTTTTATAAATACTATTTGGATATTTATTATGATAATTCAAATTAATGGGGTTATATAATGCAACAAAAATATTTCATTCCGCTTTTTCTTTTCACTCTATTTTTATTTATCTCCTGCGGCAGTAACGATAATCCTCTAACTGATAATAATAACGAGTTGGCTATTCGCGGAAGGCTTATTGACGAGAATGGCGAAGGGATTGAAGGCGTAAACATACATTACATTCCACAAGTAAATTATAGTGCAAATCCCGGCAGCGCATTTAATAAAACTACTCCTTCCACCAAAATCGAATTTTCAATTCCTTCTCCCGCAAAAGTTTTCGTTTTTGTTCTAAGGTACAACACACAAGATACTGTTGCCGTAATTATCAATGGTGAAGAATTGAATGCAGGTGTCTATTCTGTTGGTTTTAACGAAGAGAAGCTCACTAACGGAGTTTACACATATATAATCAACTTTGGTAGCGCTACTATTAAAAAAAATATGTTACTATTAAAATCTCCCGATCAACTCGTTTCTTCCGATCCTTTAACAAGAACAGACAATAATGGGAATTTTGTTTTAACTTATAAAAATCTTGCGCTGGGATTAGCCTTTCCGCAAACTGCAATAGACTCATCAATTATTATTGGTAGTCAGATAATTTCAAATCAGCTTTCATTATTTATGACTAAAGAAGGATATCAAAATAAATTAATTCCTTTAACTATTGACACTACTTCATCTATCAATAAAACAATAAAACTTAAAAGGTAAAATATTTTTAAATATTAATAAAAGGGAAACAAATGAAAAAAGTAATAATTATTTTTAGTGTGCTGCTATTTATTAATTTCTCTAATAAATCCTTTGCTCAAGGCGAGGCAGCCATAGGAATGCTTTACTTAAACCCATCGCCTGAATTAAATGGTTTGGGATGGACCGGAGTTTCATATCCTAACAATGACGCATTTGGATTTTATTACAATCCCGCAAACTTAGGACACTTTAGCCAAAACCATAACTTCTCCATGAATCTTTATCCGAATAAAATAGATTGGTTTAATTCTACCGCCATTAAGTTTAAAAGCTCATCTTTTAATATTGGTTATAATTTTAAAGAGGAATTAAACGGATTAAACTTAAGTGTGGGCGCAGGATTTATTCACAGCGAATTAGAAATTGGATTTCCAGATCCATTTCATGGGGATAAAGATTATGACAAATATAATGCTTATGGTCTGGGGACCGCCATTAATTTAGGGGTTATATTTTCAGCTGGAATATCTCTAAAAAATATACACTCAGAAATGAATTCTTATTTACAACTAACCCGCCTTTCTCGAGCAAAGTAGATGTTAACGCTATTGATTATGGATTTCTAATTACGGTTCCGGTTATAAAATTAATAGACAATAATTATTTCTTTAACATTTTCAATGGATCAAAAATTATCCCTTCGTTCAATTACAACTTGGGGTATTCACGATTGAATATCGGTAATGAGATATCTTATGCTGACCCCGCACAAAAAGATCCGCTGCCTTTAACCGCTCGGCTTGGCCACACTTTTAATTTCGGATTTAATTTCCGAAATGATCAACTAGAAATTGGTCTAATTAAATTATGATCTTATTCTCGAAGCCGATGATATTTTGATTGACCGTAAACCAGGTGAAAGCATATCATATCAAGGATTATTAGGCGACATTAATTTTGGGAAACATTTAATTCAATTAAAAGGAGATGATAAAGTTGTGGTTCATAAAGGACATGCAATAAATTTTGCGGAGACGGTAACTATTTTAAAAGGCTCTTTTAACGGAAGAGGATATGAATATATTCCTAAAACTAACGGATATATACTCAGCACAAATGGTTTATTTAAATGGATTAGTTCTCAAACTGAAAATGAAACTTTGAAATTTTTTACAGATCATTTAGAACTAAAATATATTCACTCAACTATATTTAAAGACAGCGGACTTGATACTGATTTTTCCGGTGTTTCTGTTTCATTAGTAAACTATAGTTTTAATTAAAACAAAATTTAAATTGAATAGGTGACCAAAAGGATTTAAAACATAAGAATTCTTCCAGGTATTTAAGGACAGACAGGAATGTCTGTCCTACTTTTTGGCCAGCCATCATATTTTTTTACTTTACATAAATTTGATAACCCCAGGGCGGCAGCAAAATTTGAATTGATTTATCAATTTTAATCTCATCATTTGAAAATAATTTTTTGTACTCCCCTGAAATTTCATCATCATCAATTTTAATGCTTTGCTCTTTATTAGAAAAATTAAAGATTGCAAATATTTTGTCACCCTCTTCTTCTCGAATAAAAGGGAATACATTTTTTTCATTTGAGTTTGAAGACGAGCTGGAATATTTAAGCTCTTTAATTTTGCCGCCTCTTTCACCACACTGTAGTGTTTTATTATTCTTTTTTAGTTCAACTAATGTTTGATAAAAATTTTCATACTTTAAATTTGTCCAATCAATAGTATCCTTTTCAAAAAAATTCAACTTTTTATTTAAGCCGGCTTCCTGTCCGTTATAAATTAGAGGCATTCCAGGAATAATAAATGTAAAAGCAGAAAAGGGTTCTAACGCTGCACCAAGCCTTTTAACGGCAGTTCCGTTCCATGAATTCTCATCATGGTTTGTGGTGAACTCCATTCTAAAAGCTTCCTGGGGAAAATTCTTTTCATCATTCTCTAATACTTTTTTTAATGAATCGAGATTTTGTTTTTGTGCGGCTATTTCATTTAAAGTATGATAAACTTTCCAATCATAAGTCATATCAAAAGCCTGATGCAATTCCGGCGAATCTGATTCCGCCAGCATAAAAACCGGTTTAATTGCATCTAATTCTTTTCTTGCTTCTATCCAAAAATCTGTTGGAACCTTACTTGCAACATCGCACCTAAAACCGTCAATATTATATTTTTCCACCCAAGACTTCATTGCATTTTTCATATAAGACCATAAATTTTTATTATCATAGTTTAAATCAACTGTATCATGCCAGTCAGGGACCGGGGGAACAAAATTTCCAAGGGAGTCTTTGGTAAACCAATCAGGATGTTCATTTATCAAATCATTATCCCAAGCGGTGTGGTTTGCAACCCAATCAATTATAACGCGCATGCCTAGTTTATGAATTTCGTTTACCAAAGATTTGAAATCATCCAACGTTCCGAATTCCGGATTCACATCTAAATAATCTTTAACAGAATAATAGCTGCCCAATGTTCCTTTTCTATTTTTTTCTCCGATTGGATTTATGGGCATAAGCCACAAAATACCAACTCCCAATTTTTTTAATCTTGGTAGATGAGTTTCAAATTCTTTAAACGTTCCGCTTTTTGTAAACTGACGAATATTCACTTCATAAATCGTTTGGTTGTAGCTCCACTCAGGGTGTTTTACGGAATTAATTTTCTGCTGCGCAAAAGTTTGTGGAATAAAAAACAAAGCTATGAGAATAAACAAGCGCATAAATTTTAAAGCTATATTTTTATCTGATAGGTAATTGAATTTAACTGTCATTCTATCCTCTCATTATAGATGGGTTTTATTTTAAAATTGAAGTTCGGCGGTAATTATATTAAATAATTAATTGAATCAAAAATGGAAGGGAATCATTCGCCGCAAAGGCGCGGAGAAGCAGAGTTTAATTCTCAGTCTAAAGAAAAATAAATAGAAATTTTTAAATGCTAATTTTTTTATTAAGAAAACGCAGCTTCATCTTTAATTACAATTTATAAATCTGCGCGTTTTTTTTCTCAGCTTCTTTAGCTTTTAAATCGTCTTTCAATTCATTTTTTATTTCTTCGTTACCGGAATTTTGTAAATCTGTATCAGCGTGTTCAGAGATTTGATTGGTTTTAATTTTCTCTCGTATTTTTTGATAACGCTGCAGAACGATTTGATGCTTTGAAATTTCCGACTGAAGTTTTTTACGCATAGCCAGCAGTTTAGCCACGCCGGTTTTACTCTCTTCAAATTCAACTTTAACGGATTTTAAAGAAGACTGAAGCTCAACATATTCCTGCATAGAGTCCGCAATTTTATCTCTTCGCAGCTGAAGCTCTTCGTCATAAATAAGAATATCATTTTCTACTTTTTCTTTTCTTTCTTTGGAAGCGGTAAAACTATGGCTCATCATATTCAGCAGTTCATGCATAACTTTTTCCATTGCAGATTTTTTCTTTAACAGCAATTCAGTTTCTAATTTAAGATCGCTGTTATAATTTTTCCTTTCAATTGACTCTTCATCGATCTTTATAAGTTCATTTTTTATTTGCTCTTTCTGTTCGTCAATACTTTGCAGCATTTGTTCGACGGCTTCTATTTCAGCTTGCTTAATATTAAACATACGTTCGGCTTCTTCCAGCAATGCTGATTTTTCATTTAATGCAAAATCTTTTTCTTCAACTTCTTTTTCTTTTTTATTTACAACCTGTTCAAGAATACTTCTCTTTCTGTTTATATCATTTAAATCATTATTATACTTTTCAAACATCGCGGAAAATTTATTTTCCAGATCGCTGCTGCTGTTTTCAATTTCTTTTTTTCTTTGTTCATAAAGCGATAGCAGTTCAAAAACTTTTTCATTTTCTTGTTTTACGGTAGCGACTTTTTCCTTTTCGTCTAATAATAATTTATTTAATTCTTCATTTTCCTTTTCAAGATTTTCAGATTCTTGTTTTAAATTTTTAGAACGCTCGTCCAATTCGCTCAGTTCCGAATTTACTTTTGAAAGTCTTTGTTCTTTAAGAATTAAATCTTCATCAACTGAATAAAGCTCTTTTCTTTTTTGATTTATTTCGTCTAAAGATTTTTCGTATTCTTCTTTAACTTTAATTAATTGATCTTTTTTCTCATCTAATTCCTTTTCAAGTTCAGATGACTTTTGATACAATCCAATTTTACCCGATTCTTTTTCCGAAATTGAACTGTCCAATTTTTTTATTAATCCGAGTTTACCTCTCTCTTCATTTAGAAGGAATTGAATTCTGCCTTTTATAATATCTTCTTCATCTTTTAGCGAAATAACCTTGCCATTCATTTCACTGTATTCGGATTCCAAAATATTTAAGCTTTGAGTTACTTCTGAAAATTTATTATTCGTGGATGATATAGCTTCCTTTAATCTATATTCTTCTTGATGAAGAGCGGGTATTTTTTCCGCTAATAAATTTTCCTCATCTTTAAGTTGGGTAATATTTTTCTTTACTGTTTCCTGCTCGTCTAAAAGGGTTTGCAGCGTTGATTGAACTTCATCCAGCTCTTTCTTTTCATCCTCAATTTTAGCGGCTAATGTTTGCTCTTCAATATTTAATAAATTTATTTTATCGGTTAAACTTTTTTCCTGCGCGGTAAGTGAAACTAAATTTTCTCTTGTCCTTTCAGTCTCTTCTTCAAGGAATTGAATATTTTTTTGAATTTGTTCGAGAATATTTTTCTTTTCCAAATAAATTTCTTTGAACTTACTTTCTTCCGATTGCAACTGAGAAATTTTATTTAGAATTTCTCGCTCATCGCTTTTGATGGACGCTAATTTTTCTTCAGCCGAAGATATCTCTGCATTAAGCGATTCCAGTTTTTTCCTATTCTCAATAACAACAGAACTGCCTTCATCATAATGCTGTTTCAACTGCTGTTCTACTTCATGCAAGGCGGCGACGCGTTGTATAATTTCTTTTTCCTGTTTATGAAGTACATTCAGCTTCTCTTTCTGCTCGCTGTAATTTGCAGCCAGTTTGTCCAACTCAGCTTTTATTTCTAAACTCTTGCTTTGCTCAAATTCATTCTGCTGTTTTAATTCTTCTTCATTTTTTTGAAGAGATGAAATTCTATTTATTAACTCGCTTTCATTAATTTTAAAATTGTTTAAGCGTTCAGCGTCTTCAATGTTTGTTTCCGTTAAAGCTGAAAGTTTATCGTCAATCTCTTTTATAACTTTTTGTTTATCTAAAATCTCATTACTTAATTTTTCTTCATCAATAATTAAAGTTTGTAATTTAGAATTTTGCTGTTCAATTTTAGATTCAAGCGATTGCAGTTCAGTTTTTATTTTAGATGAGCGCTCAATTTCCGATTCATTTTCATTTAATAATTTTGCATGTTCATTTTGCATGTCGGAAATATTTTTAGAGAGAATTTCTTCTTCCCTTTTTAATGAAACTAATTTCTCTTCATCAATTTCGTTGTTCTGTTTTAACTCAGACAGATTCAAGTTTAGCTTTTCAATTTTATTATTTTTTTCTTCAATTGATTTAGTTAAACTCTCTTCATCATTTTTAAGATTAACTAAGCTATTATTTTGTTCTGCAAACTTTTCAGTTATGTCGTTCAATTCGTTTTGAAGATTAGAGAATCTATCCGACTCAGACGAAAATTTTTCTCTAACCGCTGCTTCTTCGCTTCGAAGTTCAGAAATTTTATCTTTTAATTCCTGCTCCTCGCTTTTAAGCGAAGTAAGCTTTTCTTTATCTTCAACTTTAGCGCTTTCAAGCAGTCTTAAATTTTTAGAAATATCGTCCATCTTTCTAACTTTAACGTCAATGGAATTTCTTAAAATATCTTCTTCTCTTTCAAGCGCCGCCACCTTAGAGCTAACATCCATCAACCTTTTTTGGCGTTCTGAATTTTCTTTAAGAAGATTTTGTTTCACCTCTTCCAATTCTCTCAACTCAGCTTTTTTCCTATCATGTTTTTCAGAAATGTTCTGCTCTTTTTTATTTAGATGTTCGATATTTTGTTTTAATTCCTGAATAAACTTCTCTACATCTTTTTGATCTGATTCCAGCTTTTTACTTTTTTCTTCAAGCGAGCGTAATTTTTCTTGTGCGTTTTTTATTTTACTTAATGATTCGTCATCAAGCTGAGCGGCTTCTCCATTCTCATTTTCAATTGCGTTTGCTCTTTCAGAATAAGAAAGTATTGTAGTTTGAAGTTCTTCTTTCATTTCGTATAGTTCAGAGGCTCTTTGGTTTAGCTCCTGAAGCTGTTCTCTTCTTTGTTCCGCTTCGTCTTTAATAGTTTCAATTTCCAGCAGCGCATACTTTTTTTCTTCATAAATTTTAGAAAGCTCTTCTCGCCTTTTACGCAGCATTTCATCAAGGCGTTTGCTCGTTTCTTCTTTTTCATACATAAAATGAAACTTGGATTTTAGCTCTTCGTTTTCGCCTCGAAGCTTGTCTAATTCTTTTGAATTAAAAAGTCCCATGATATTATCCTAATTTGTTATATCAATTATTTACTAAACTTTAAATTTATGAAGTACGCAATGAAAGTTGTAAAAGTTACAATTTCTTTCTGTTAAATTCACCTAAATTTTTACAAAAATTTTACCCGCTAATTCTAATTCAATCTGAACGGATCAAACATTTTTTATTTATTATTATCGAATTAAATACTTAGAAACTTACTCTTACGGAGTATCAATTTTTATGCTGAAAAAGTTAAACTTAATATCGTAATAAAATTAAAAACGAAGAGGCTTTAAGTGATTTTCTAATATTTATTTTACAAAGCGGAAATTTGAAGAAGAAATTGAAAATACTACCTGTAAGAATTGCTTAAATTTTTCTCTCCTTAAATCTTTTCCGCAGCTCAATTTTTTGAAGCTGCCTTTCAATAATTAAGGCGGCAATTATTTCGGGAATATTTTTTTTCTCTTTTACGATGAATGCCTTTTGCACCTTTTCTTCATGAACATCAATTCTGTAAAGCATATTAATCAGCTTGTCAAAATTATTATCCATCAGTTCGGAAATTTTTTTAGTTAAATATTCTTTTAATTGATTTAGGGAATCAAAATTTTCCGAAGAGATAACGGATGTAAATCCTGAAATACTAAATTCATTTGAAATGAAATTTGTAATTGTAGAAATCTCATCCTTATTAATTTCAGTCATTATTATCCCTAAATAATTTTTGAGTCAATAAAATTTTACCTCTTAATAAAAAAGCAATTCTGTAAACGCCGTAAGCAAAAAACGGCGCCGCAATTACATCAACCGTGTAATGTGTGTGAGCCAACAATACTGATAATCCCACCGCCAAGCTGCAAACTAAAAAAATTAATTTAAGCTTTTTATTTTCGCTCACTAAAAAAAGTAAAAATAGCGTAGCAGTATGTCCTGAAAAAAAGAAATCTTTATTCATTTGAATACCCGTTCCAAAATATTTTACAAACGGGTCTATTAGTGAAATCATAGTAGCGGGCGGATCTAACGGAACTGAATACATTGCGGCGGTTCTTATAATCACCAGCAAAATATATGATTGAAAAGCAAGCGTAAGTTTATTAGGATTTTTTAGAAGTGAAAAAATTGCAGTTAAAATCGAAACATAAATTAATGCAAACGTAATCCAATTTGTATTTATAGGATTAAACAATGAAAGTATGGGATCGTTTAATACTACGCCTTTTCTTCCTTCAACAAAAATTAAAAAGCGAGTAAATAAAAAAAGAGTTGTTATTAATAGTATTAAGGTTATAAAAAATTCATTTCTAATTTTTTTATTGTTGAAGAATTGTCCCCAAAGTTTAACAAAAGTTTTTTCCATAACATTCCCCAAAAAAGATTAACTAATAGCTTTGGGCGAAATTTCTTCCAATGCATCCACCAGGGTAGATTTATTAAATGGTTTAACTAAAAATTTATTTGCGCCCGCCTTATAAAACTCATTAATTCTTTCTTCTGAAAAAACGCTTGATATTACCACTAAAGGGCGGTTGAATTTATCGTGTTTTTTAATATCCTGAACAATTAAAATAGACTGTTCCCAGTGATTCTGATTAACGTCAAAAATAATGAACTCAAAATTTTTGTCATTTAAATCATCAATATTAAATTCTCTAAAATTTTTAGAAGTAATATTAAATTTATTTTTTAAGAAGGCAGTTAATAGTTCGTATGACTCATTTGTATCGTCAAGCATAAAAATATTTTGAATCTTTTTGTCTGAATCCTGGTCAAGATTTTGTTCGCGTTTATTTAAATTTTCAGAAAGCGGAAGAGTAAAAGAAAAAGTAGAGCCCACGCCTTTTATGCTATCAACTAAAAGCGATCCGCCCAATTTTTCAATATATCTTTTTGACAAAGCTAAGCCTAAACCGTTTCCTTCAAAAAATCTTCCGATGTTTAAATCTTCCTGACTGAAGGGACGAAAAAGATGATCTAAATATTCCGTGGAAATTCCCACGCCAGAATCTTTCACTCGGCAAATAGCCAGCTGGCGATCTTCAAATGTATCAACTTCTATTTCTATAAATCCCTGCCGCGTAAACTTAACTGCATTATTTAGTAAGCTGTTTATAGCGCTTTCAACGCACTGCACATCGGCGTCTACAAAAACAGATTTTTTTCTGAATTGAGTTTTTAAATCGATTTTTTTTTCATTCGCTGTTTTTCTAATTCCTTCAAGGCAATTATAAATTAAAGTGGTAAGCTCCAAAGGTTCAATATTAACTTTGTAATTGCCGGCTTCCAGCTGCGCAAACTCCAGCATTTGAGTGATGCTTTTGAATAACCGTTCGCTGCCGCTGTATAAATTATCAAGATAAATTTTATCCTCTGCGGTAATTTTATCTTTCATGCTATCTTTAATTATTGAAGTGTAACCTAAAACAATATTTAAAGGCGTGCGAAGCTCGTGTGAAAGAACATTTAAAAAAGTATTTTTTAATCTTTCCGCTTCCTTGTATCCGTCACGGGCTTTTTTAACTTCCTCTTCCGTTAAAATCATTTCAGTTTGATCTTCATGGAACAGCGCCACAAAGTTCTCATTGCCGTCGCTAATGTGAAAAATTTTTGTTCTGAATAAAGGAAGAGTAATTTCTTTGGCTTTTAAAAGAGAGTCGGAATAATTTTCGGTAAAGACAAAATTTTTATTTTCAAATACATTTTTAATTTCAGCAAGAGCGCCGCTGTGCTTTAGTTCCGAATCATAAAAGACAGAATATTCTTTAAGCTCTTTAATATTGTAGCCCCATTGAAATGTAAAAGCTTTATTTACAAATACTACATTTCCATCTTCATTAATAATCTGAATAGGAAAATGAATTGAATCATAAAGCAGCAAAAAATATTTATTTAAAATTTCATTCATAAATTTTATTTTATAGGAAGCCAAAATTGAATAGCGGTTCCTTTATCATAGTTTACAATTTTAATTTCGCCGGAATGTCTTTCAATAATACTTTTACACAAAAATAATCCATAGCCGGTTTTATCCGTAGAGGGAAGTCCGAATAAAGATTCGAAATTGTTTAAAGGTATTCCGGGACCATCGTCTTTAACTTCCACATAAACTTTATTTTTTTGTTCAGAAGTTTTAATGCTTATGGTCGCATCTTTTTTTGCATCGGCGCTGTTAGTAAAAAGATTTACTAATAAATGTTGTATCTGTTCAGAATCATAACTACAAATGGAAATGTTGTTGAACTCTGTTTTAAAAACTATACCGGCAAATTTTTTCATCGGGGAGATGTATCTGATAACCGACTGAATTGTTTTATTCAAGTCTCCGCTGTCTTTGTTCAAATTCATTACTGAAGTTTCCAAAAGAGCCTGGGCATATTTCTGAATGTTGCGAATGCTGTCGGTTGCAACGCGCGATTTAAGAATTAAGCGATCAAAAAATATTAAATCAGCCTGCTGGGTATTATTATTAAATTCTTTTTGCGCCTTTTCAATTATACGCATCATACTTTCATTTTCAAGCAAAGCCAAATGCACCAGCCCTTGCAGCGATTGCCCAATTTCAGAATCTATGCTTGATTTTAAAGCTTTCCTTTCAGATTGAATAAGCTGCACATTAGCTTCATTCAATGCGTTATAAGCGTTTAGCTGTCCATTATATAGCTGCGCATTCCTAATTGCAATAGCCGCCTGTCCTGCTAAAATTTCAAACGTACTTGTAATTTCAGTTACTTTAATTTTATGCAGATGCTTGCTGTCCACATAAATTACTCCGATTTTTTTATCTTCAGTAATTAAAGGCGAGCAAAGTATTGTTTGAAGATCAAGCTTCAAAATACTTTTAGAGGGATCGTGATTAGTATCGCTTTGAGCGCCTTCAATAAAGCGCGAGCGTCCGGTTGCAAATACGTCATCAACAACGGTTGTGCTAACATCAAATGATTCCTGCGAAAGCTTTTCGCCTTCGGAAGTAATGCCCAAACTATACTCAAGTTTTCCGGATGAATTTCTTAAAACAATAAACCCGCGTTCAGAGTCGGTAATTTTTATTGCATTTTTCAAAACTAAATCTAACACGTCGTTAAGTATTAGCGTTTGATTTATGAGCTTAACAATATCAAGTATAGCCTCAAAAGTTCGGGCGCGTTCGCTTGAACCATCTTCTTCCGCAGCTTTAAGTTCTTCGTCAACTTTCTTTTTAAATTCAGTAAATTTCATTGTTCTACTTTTATTACTTTTTGAAAATTGTTAGCATCAAAAATATACGGCTTTAGCTATAAATACAAAACTATAAATTAATTGTTGGGCAAATAAATTAATTATAAAATAAGAATTAGTTTCTCAAAAGTTTGTAAGATAAAAACCATTCCCATGATTTTTCGCTTCCGTACCAGGCTTTTGCTATGCCGGCGGATAAAGTGGATTCAAGATTAAACCAATGCTTAAATACAATATTAATTTGGCTGCCAAGCGTTAGGTAGGCGTCGTATGTTTTGTCGTCTATGGAATTGACGACTAAAGCCTGGCTATAAATTGAGGCGTCGAGATGATTAACAATCTGGGAACCGAGATGTAGATTTCCAAAACGTATGGGAGGAAAATTATTTTCAATCATTAATTTTCCAAATTCATCGGCAGGTAAACTGTAAATGGGGATGCCCGGAAAACGAAATACTTTTCTAAATTGTTTTGCGTCTTCATTTTCAATAATTCTATTTCCGAATCCGCCAAAATAAAATTTTGATTGAATCAAGCGTCTATTTTTAATATGATAACCGCCTGCAGTTTTAAAATGAAGAATATTGTGTTTGCCGAACCAGGTTGAAAAATTATCCCACTCGGCAAAAAATTGCGCCGATGATTGGGGGTCGGCAGGGTCGGCGGAAAAAGCCATAACAGTAATATTAAACTCATTCCCTTTTTCAAAATCTGAACTGCCGATACTTTTTCTAAGGTTGCGGGAATTGAAAACTGTTTGAGCTACTAAAAAATCCGGTTCGGTAATTTCAAGCAAGTTATCATTATAAAATTTATTATTTGTATAAATTGAAATTTCCGTTTGCTGTTTCATTTTTAAAGGATTGTCATACACCCAATAGTTCGTATATCCAATTCTATATTTTGTGCCGATGGTTCCTCTTTTTCTTTCATTAAACAAATCATAAAAATCAGGCGCATTATAATCAACCCCGATAGTAAATTGTTTTTTAAATTCATATTTAAACCTAACATGATATTTAGGAATTTTGGGGACTTCATTAAACGGCGCATAGGCGGCTTCCAAAGTAATATCATGATAAAATAAAGGATCGGAAATACGCGCAAAAATACCGAGCGCTTTTTGTTTTTGAAACCCGGTTATTATGGGAACAAAAGTTAAAATCTCTAAATTAGAAAAACTGTTATACGTTTTACCGGCTTTAATTGGGATGCTGTATTTATCAACCTTGTCGGCTGAAATATTCCACTGTTGAACTTCAGGATTTTTTTCAATTATTTTTTCACCGAGATATTTGATTGCGGAAAGATGTTCTACTGGTTTGTTGGGGATTGTAACAGGCATAAATCCATCCGAAGTAAACTCAAAAGCAAATAAAGAATCTTTTGAGAGATAAACTGGTTTAAACAAACCAACTAAAACATTGCTTAAAGGGATGGGCTTTAAATCTTGGGCGTTTGTTTTATAAATATTTGAAACGCCGTTTGTATAAGCGCTCCAATAAATTTCTTTTCCACCTGCGCTCCACGATGGATTTTCCGGCGAGCCTTTGCTTGTAATAGTTAAATATTTAAAAGTTTCTCCTGCTTTTAATTTTTCTGAATCAATTAAAATTAAACTTTGCTCGCCATTTGTTTTATGTAATATAGCCGCTATAAAATTACCGTCGGGACTAACGGAAAGCTGCTGCAAATCATCGCCAATATCAAAAGAAATTACATCGATTAAATTGTTTAAAGGATAAGGCGAATAAACCAAAGTTCCATGCCCGCTTGAATGCCGAATGCCCCAAAGCTCGTGCGTTGAAGGGGAAACTGTTATGTCGCCCATCCGGCAATTTTCAAATAACATTTTTTCCTCGCCGGTTTTTAAATCAAGTTCGCATAAATCTCTAAACAGCTGATTATTATTTGTGGTGTAATAAAGAACCTCTAAATTTTTATCGTAGGCGGAAGACGCAACTTGATAAATGCTGGGCGTTTGAAGATCGCCGACTTTATTTTGCTTGTGAGTAAGCAAATTTAATTCCTGAATGCCTGCAAGATTATGGGGCTTGTGGTAAGCAAACAAAATTGAATTTCTCTGCGGGGAATAGAACGGCTGAGAGACCCAGCCTGTATGCTCTCCGAGCAACTGATTAATTTTTGTTAAGGGCGAAGTTTGTATTTTACTAATATTTTTAAATTGAAATTCTTTTTCAGAATTAGAAAAAGATTCCCAGGCGTCTTCCAAATCAACGCCAAATACATCTTCAAATCTTCCTGAAAAACTTTTATAAAATTCGCCGGGTTTTGTTTTATACCACTCAATTACTTTTTGCTCGCCGTAATTAACAGACAGGTAAGTGATGAATCTTGTGCCGTACAAATAAAAAATATTTTCAAGCAAAAACGAGTTGTGACTTTGTATGGTTTCCAATTCCGTATCTGTTGGAAAATCTTTTGCTTCATTAACCATTGCTCTAAAATACATTTCATCAAAATTGCTTAAGGATCGTCCAAAGCCCCCGCCCAGCCAGGTTTCAATAAAAACCGCAATCGCCTCCTGATGCCATCTCGGGGTATAGCGGTCGTAATTTGTAAGGAGACTATAAAGAATAGTAGTCGGTTGTATTTGTTCGGGTATTACTTTTCCAAATATTGACCTAAAAAATTTCTCAACTTTTGAGGGATTATCATTCACAACAATATGAACGAGTTCGTGATTCAATAACCACTGAAATCTCTCGTTAAATAAAATAGCTTCGTATCCTGATTCCAACGGCTCTATTTCTAATCGAATAAAATTATTCGGCACAGCCGTGGCAGCGGCAAAACCAAAATCATAAACATCGTAAGTATTAATTATTATTTTTTCTTTTGGAGTATAATCAAAAATCTCCCTCAATTTTGAAAGCGAATTTTCAGCAGAGTTTAATATATGAGATACGAGGTGTGAGTGAGAGCTTCTGTAGAGAATATGGAAATGCTGACTTTCAGCTTCCCGCCATTCTATCTGCGCTTTCACATTTATTGATATACATAGTATAAAAATTAAGGCGGGAAATAAAAATGCTGTATTAAAAATTTTCTTTGACAATGACAATAAAACTAAATCATAGAAATAGAAAAGCCTCTAAAAAACTAGAGGCTTAAATTACAAACATTATAGCAAATTACTAAACAAGTCTATTTTGCCCATTGATATCTTGAACCGAGTTCTTCTAATTGAGCGTTAGATTTTGCCCATTGATATCTTGAACCGAGTTCTTCTAACTGAGCGTTAGATTTTGCCCATTGATATCTTGAACCGAGTTCTTCCAATTGAGCGTTTGATTTTGCCCATTGATATCTTGAACCGAGTTCTTCTAATTGAGCGTTTGATTTTGCCCATTGATATCTTGAACCGAGTTCTTCTAATTGAGCGTTAGATTTTGCCCATTGATATCTTGAACCGAGTTCTTCTAATTGAGCGTTAGATTTTGCCCATTGATATCTTGAACCGAGTTCTTCTAATTGAGCGTTAGATTTTGCCCATTGATATCTTGAACCGAGTTCTTCTAATTGAGCGTTAGATTTTGCCCATTGATATCTTGAACCGAGTTCTTCTAATTGAGCGTTAGATTTTGCCCATTGATATCTTGAACCTAGTTCTTCTAATTGAGCGTTAGATTTTGCCCATTGATATCTTGAACCTAGTTCTTCTAATTGAGCGTTAGATTTTGCCCATTGATATCTTGAACCTAGTTCTTCTAATTGAGCGTTAGATTTTGCCCATTGATATCTTGAACCTAGTTCTTCTAATTGAGCGTTAGATTTTGCCCATTGATATCTTGAACCTAGTTCTTCTAATTGAGCGTTAGATTTTGCCCATTGATATCTTGAACCTAGTTCTTCTAATTGAGCGTTAGATTTTGCCCATTGATATCTTGAACCTAGTTCTTCTAACTGAGCGTTGGATTTGGATTGTAACAAATTGCCATTTACTTCATAGGCGGAAGTAGGAACAGAAACTTCATTTGCTGCAATAGTAACGACAGCCTGGTTTCCTCTAAACCTGGATGCCTCTTCAACGTTGGTCGAAGATTGCGCGAATGAATTGCCGAGAAGTAGAATGGTTAGCAAAGCGGCTAATGTGACTTTTTGCATACGCCACCCTTCCCTTTGAAATAGTAAAATAAGACACATAAATTAAATTGGCTGGTGTTTCAATAGCAAAAAACACCTTGCCTTGCAATAGCGATTGTTAATATGCAATAATTTATTATTTATGTCAAGATGACGGCAATATTTAAATTTTTTTTTGAAATTGTCGATGGCGATAAAAAAGGACGCTAACTCAATTTTTTAGTAATTGCATAAAAGGTCGCTTGGGCTTCTAACCTTTCACTGGAATTGAGAAATTTATTTCTAAGATTTTCTTCTTTTATATTTTTGGCAAAGTATTTAATGATTTCCGATCCATAAAACGAAAAATCTTTCGCCTTTTTATTATTGCCTCTATTCAAGTAATGAACGGTTAACTTTAGTAGAATTTTCCAGGTAAGTTCTGTAACGATAGCGCCTTTTATTTTCTCAAACGCTTCTTCAAAATAAAGTAGTGGAACTTTTAAATTTAAACTATTGTCCAATTCAGATATAAGTCCCAACCTGTAATTTAATTCGGACTCAAATAAGCAATTTTTTTTACAGAATTCAGCAAACTTAATATCAGAAAGTATCGCTAAAGCCGAACTATATTTTTGAAGAGCTAGTAAACAATTTATCAAGTAAAGTGTAGATCTAAAGTAGTGTTGATCGTCTTGTAAGTTTTGAAACTTTTCTCGAGAGTCAACAAACATGTCCAGCGCCTCTTCATATTTATTATTTAATAATTTGTTAAGCGCGCGTAAATAATTTTGGTATATTATTTCTTTTTCGGTTGCATCTTTCTCTTTTATTAAGCTTTCCAATTTATTAAGATATCCTAAAAATTCATTTTCATCGCCAATTAAAAAATTTAATTCAGATAAAAGAAAAAGCGTTTCCATTTCCTCGGCGGTATTTTTTAAGCTCCGAAAAATTAAGTTCGCTTCAATCAATGAATTTAGAGCTAAACTATATTCGCCTAAAAGTAAATATGCTTCAGACAAATTCACATACCCAATTGCCTCTCTTTCCTTATTACCCAGCGTTAAGAAAATATTTAAAGCCCGTTGATGTTCTTTTAAAGATTTTTCAATTTCTAATTTTTTAAAATGAGATATGCCTAAATTATCTAACAGTCTTCCCTCATGCTCTAAATTACCAACCGCCTGGTTTGTTTGAAGAGATTTATTCCAATGTTCTTCCGCTAAGTCATGTTCACCTATCATATTATATATATTACCCTGATTCATTTGCATTTCTGCAATGTTAAATTTTGAATTAGCCTTCGCATATTCTGTTTCAGCCTCTATAAAATATTTTAACGCTCCGTCTAGATTATTATCTCTAAAAATTTCTACCAGCCCTAAAAGATTAAAGCTCTTTCCTTTATCGATTGCCGCCGCTATTTCGCTCGTTACTATTTCCGTGCAAATATTAATGACCCGGGAAAAATTACTTAAATCTAAATAGCCCCTGGCTGTTTCAGATAATAAATTAAATTTAACTTTTCCGTCATTCGTAGTTTTTATTATTTCGTTTAATAGATTTATTCCATTAGCGGCTTCTCCAATTTTTATTAGAGAAATTCCCTGCATAATTATTAATTCATGTCTTTGTTTTTCTGATAAATTAAACAATAACAAATCTTCAATCGCTGTTTTTGCTTTGGCAAATTCGCTTAACGAAAATAAAACTTTTGTCAGTTCAATCTTTAATTCAGTTTGAATTAATTCATCTAAAGGAAAGTTCAATAAATGTTCTAATAATTTTCGCTTATAGCTGAAGGCAGAAATTCTATCAGCCTCGTCTATTTCTTCTTTTATTATTTCATGGCTTGTTAAATAATCTCCCGCTAATTCAAAGTGCCTGGCAATTTCATTTTTGTTTACGTCGCCAAAATTATTACGAAGTAACTTTCCAATTTTTAGATGCAGTTCGTCTTTATTTTCAATTGAAGAATAAATAAATTTTTTCATTCCATCCGATTGATAATATGGAGCGGAAAAATTATTCGGCGCATAAATTATATTTTTTTTGTGAAGCTGATTTATCATTAAAGAAAGTTCGTTGCCGTTTACATTCATAAGCGCAGATAAAATTTCCCTGCCGGCATTAATATTAAATGCAGAAATAATTTCGGCTAATTTTTTTTCCCTTTGCTCTAAAGTCTGAACGCGTTCATTGTAAATAGTTTCATGCGAGCTTTTTAATAAATTAATTATTTTATCATTCTGCTGAATTATTATTTCATCATATTTATAAACCAGCAGATTGAAGAACAAGCAATCCCTTATAAAATTTATAACGCTGCCGGGCAAAAAATCTGCGTAATAGGTTACGGTTTTTCGTAAATCATCTTTGGGAAAAAATGATGCATAACTGCTCTCAAAAAATTCTTTAAGTTGCACATCTGTAAAAGGTAATAAATCAATTTCCCGAAGGTTATTTATAAATCTTGATGAATAGGGGAAGTCTGAACTTTCCGATAAAATTATTTTAGTCCTATTCACTTGCAAAATGGGAATTACTTCGTGCAGCAATTCAATTGTGTATGAATCATACCTATTAAAATCATCCAGCAAAAGAACAAATTCCGACTGTGAAGAGATTTGTGAAAATATAATTCTCAGTTCATTTAGGTTTGTATTGGGAGAAGAAAATATTGATTCAATGTTCTCTTTTAATTCTAACGATAACTTTGAATAAATAAAATCATTATAAAAAATTTTATTTAACAGAATGATCAAAAAGTCAACGCCTGATTTAGAATAATTACCCCTTAAAAGAATTACATTATTAAATTCATAAAAAATTTTATAGAGCAAAGAAGTCTTTCCCGCATCCTCCAGCCCTTTTATGGTAAATACTTCGCCGCTTTGCTCATCGTTTATATAGCGCTTAAGAATATTAAAAGAATCTTTCCTATCGGCGACAACCTTTGCCGGCATAAATTCATTTTTTATTTTTTCACCTGCCTGCCCGGTCTCCGTTTTGGCAGACTGGTTTAAGTCTATTCCTAAATCAAAAAGAATTTGTATGGAGGTAAAATATCTTTCAGCCGGATTTTTATGCAAAAGTTTTTTTATAACATTAACAAGTTTGTCTGAATAATGAGTTTCTACAAACTCAAATTCTTTTTCAAGATGCGCTTTATAAATGTCTAATTCATTTTCTGTTTTGAATGGAAATTTTCCATAGATTATTTTATAAAGCAAAATTCCGAAAGCATATAAATCCACTCGATGATCGTGAGTTTCTTTCTTTAGGATTTCAGGAGCAATATATTCGGCGGTGCCGCGAATTTCATACTCATCATTTTCTAAGACACATCTTGCAAAGCCAAAGTCAATCATTTTAACAAAAGGCATACCCTCCGAAATCTTTACTAATACATTTTCTGCTTTAAGATCGTAATAAATATAATTTGATTGATGAAGATAAAATAAAACAGAGCAAAGCTGTTTAAGTATTTCAATTAAATAATTTTCATCTTTAAGATTTTCATCGTCAAGCAGGCTTATTCCTTCAAAATATTCCTGCGTAAAAAATTGGCTGCCTTTCTTAATTTCAAATGGATCCTCTTTTGTTTTAACAATTGCGCCGTATTCTAAAGACCTAATTATATTTGGATGGCGTAATCTCCCCAGCGTAAAATATTCATCACGGAATGTTTTTATTTCTTCATCTGAAGAATGAAGAGGTAAAATTTTAATTGCAATTTTTAAATCGGGAGAAATCATGTCTTCACATAAAAAAACAGCGCTTCTGCCTTCGCCTAATTTCTTTTTTAATACATATCTATCGTTAATCATAAAATACTTCTGGGATTAATTAGATTATTAATTTCTTTGCCAAATTTATTTGCAGCGTACAGAGTAATAAATAAAGCCGCCCCGGGAAAAAATATCATCCACCACGCCTTTGATAAATATTCCTGACCAGAATCTATCATTGCTCCCCAAGATGGATATAACGAGCCGATGCCTAAGCCGAGATAGCTTAAAGCAGATTCGGCTAGGATTACATTTCCATACAAAAAAACTAAGTTGACAAGAACAGGCGCAAAAATAATTGGTAAAATTTCTTTAAATAATAATTGAATATTTGTCTCGCCTAATAATTTTGAAGTTACAAAAAAATCTTTTTGTTTTATGGAAATTACTTCGCCGCGTACAATTTTAAATAAGCTCATCCAGCCGGAAAACCCCAGCACAATTATTACAACAATTATTGATGAACCAAAAAATGCTAAAATAAAAATGATTAAAAATATTATTGGAAAGGCTAAGAAGGTATCCGTAAATCGGCTTAAAATTGAATCCGCAGCGCCGCCAAAATATCCGGCTGTAAAGCCAATAAATAATCCGATTAAAGAGGAAATTATTACTGCGCCTAATCCAATAAGTAATGAAATTCGTGCGCCGTAAATTAATCTGCTGAATACATCTCGTCCTAATTCATCTGTGCCGAGTAAAAATATTTTTGAATAAACAATATCGTTTTTATTTTTTAACGACCATTCAAAATCATCGTCTGAAATTTCATTGCGGTCATTTTTTTGAAAATAAATAATTCCGCTTTTATTAATTTGCGCGCTGTCTGCAAAAATTATTGTATCATCAAATGATTGAGGAGTAACCTTATTTTTAGCGTTTAGAAATTGATATTCGTCATTCAAAGTTTTTTTCTTTTTAGAATTTAAATGCAAAACCTTCACTGAACTAAACGGCGGAAGCAATCTTGTTACTTTTAAATTTTTCTGAAAGTCAACATTATAGTTAGCAATTACAGGCGCAAATAAAAATATAAATAGCAGCAGCGCAATTACTGCAAATGTAAAATTTAGTTTATAATTCAAGAATTTATTTGAAGTTTTTTTCCAAAAAATAATTATCGGAATTCCCGTTAGAAATATTAAGGAAAGATAGGCGTCAATAATTGCAAAGTTTATTTGGTTAATTGCAAAATTGAAATCGAAAAATAAAAGTTTGAAGTGAATAAATAGCAGCGCCGCTGTATCGATTAAAAGATTAAATCTAATCAGCGCTAATGCCATAATTAAAAAAATTATAAAATGCCAAATTTTAATTTGAAATTTCATTTAATTTTTAACAAGATTTTTCATTTTAAAATTTCCTTAAATACTCGCTTATCCAACTTTGCTCTAATTAAATCAGCCGCCAAACTGCTTAAAATAATTAATACACCCGCGGTAAAAGTGCAGCCGATTACCATTGGATAGTCGCGCGATAAAATTGAATTAACGGTTAAGCTTCCCATGCCCGGTAATCCAAAAATAACTTCAGTAATTAATGCGCCGCTGAATAACAAACCAAGCTCAACTCCCGCAACAGAGATGAAAGGTCCTATCGCATTAGGGATTACGTGTTTTCTAATTATTTTTTTTTCTGACATTCCAAGAGAACGAAGATTTAAGACAAAAGGTTTGTTAAATGTTTCTTCCAAATTCTCTCTTAAATATTTATAGAATACGGCAATGCCAGCCAATGAAAGCGTTATCAATGGAAGTATAAAATGTTTTAAATAATCTAAAATTTTATTTCCAAAGTAAAATGATTCATGGTCAAATGATTTTATCCCGGATGACGGAAGTAAATTAAAAACTCCTGAAAAAATAAAAATTAAAAAAGCTCCGAGCACAAACGAAGGAATTGAAAAAGCAAGCAAGCTTAATTTGGAAAATAATTTATCTGAAAATTTGTTCATCCTTCTAACCGCAAACATCGCCAGTAAAAAAGAAAAAAATATCTGCACTGCAAAACTTAAAACAGCAAAAATAATTGTAAAAGGAAGATAATTTTTTAACACTTCCGTAACGGGAATTCTGTATGTATAAGAAAATCCTAAATCGCCTTTAACAAGATTTACCAAAAAAGTTTTATATTGATTGGGCAGCGAGCTGTTGAGATTGAATGACTCCTTAACTTTTGCGGCAAGCTCAGGTGAAAGCTGCGGCGAAATATATTTTTGGGAAGGATCGCCGGGCGAGATTCTCAAAAGAAAAAAAATAAATGTTAGCATTAAAAATAACACAGCAAAAGAAGACAATATTCTTTTAGCAATAAGTTGCAGCGTTCTTTTCTTCATTATAAAACATCTTTTTTATTCAGCGGTTTTCCACTCCCAGCATTTTTGAACGGCGCCCAGCGGCGAGATTGTAATATTTTTTAATCTTGAATTATACGCAACCAGATTGTCAATCCAATATAAAAAAGTTGCAGGCTCGTCATCATGAATTATTTTCTGAAATTTTTTATAGAGATTATTTTTTTCGCCGTCCGATATTTTTGTATCAAGCTTTAATAAAATTTTATCAGTTTCTTTATTTTGATAGCCGTATAGATTATTTGGAGTTTCATAAATATCTGAAAACCAGTTGGTCTTTAAATCAAGGGGAACGGCAATTACCCAGCCTGCCATCCAGGCGTCATATTTTCGAGTGAAGGCGTTTTCAAAAAATATTCCCGGTTCCGTTGATAAAGTATTTGCCTCCACGCCTGCAGCCTTTAAATTATTTTTTATTATGGCGGCCGCAAAATCTCTCAAGGGATTTCCAGCGGGATAATATAAATTAAATGAAAATTTCATCCCATTTTTTTCCAGCGTACCATCCTTATTGATATCTTCCCAGCCATCTTCTTTTAAAATTTTTTTGGCTTCTTCGGGATTGTATTGGTACGGCTTAACATCAGGGTTAAAAGCGCTTTTAAATATTTGTGGAATTGGGCTTACCGCAACGCTCCCTTTGTTTTCCAAAAATTCTGAAACGATTTCTTCTCTATTTATAGCCATAGTTAAAGCGCGTCGAACGTTTGCTGAGCCAAATAAAGCGTTGGGATGAATTTTGTTTTTTGAATTATAATTTTTAGAATCAATATTATTCCAGCCAATGTAATCATAGCTGCGTCCTTTAACTGAGCCAATTTTAATTTTATCAGAGGATTCAAGTTCGCCGACATCATCCGGTTTTACATCTTCCATCAAATCAATTTCGCCCCTTTTTAGCTGGGTTATTCTTGAATTATAATCCGGGACAATTTTAAATATTAATTCAGAAATATTTTCCGGATTATATAAAAATGAATTTGTATTTGCTTTTAAAATTATCGCTTGATTTTTATCCCACCGTTCCAAATAAAAAGGACCGGAGGTTACAGAATCTATTCCCTTCTCCAAAGTAATTAAATTTTTTCTGTCTAACTTTTCAAAAATATGTTTAGGAATTATTGGAACATCAACATCAAAAAGAGAGGGCGCGGATCCTTTAACAAAATTAATCTTCAACGTTTTAGGATCAATAATTTCAAATGTTTTTTGTAAAACAATTTGCTGGTCTTTCGCCAACTCAAATTTTTCAAAATATCCGTAAAGTCTGCTTTGAACATCCGGATCAGAATAAACATCAAATGAAAAAACAATATCATCGGCGGTAATAGGCGTGCCGTCTCTCCAATTTACGTTGTCTCTTAATTTAAATGTTACCGAAAGAGAATCATCGCTCCACTCCCACTCTTTTGCCAGCATCGGCGAAACTTTTAATTCACCTTTCGCCTCGTCCCAATCGTGCTTAACCAGACTTGCGTAAAGCAACTCCGTAATTTGACCTTCATCCAACGTAAAAGTAAAAAGCGGATTCATTGATTCAATGTCGGATGAAATTCCGATTACAACTCTGTTTGAGTTTACAGGCGCATTATCTTTGCACGAATAAAAAACTAAAAGAATTGGCAGAAAGCAGAAAATTACAAAATAGAAATTTCGCGTGAAAAAATTTTTAGTAATTTTTGTGGTCATTAATAAACCTTAATTTATTATTTTGATCTTCAAATAATGCTTAGTTTATTCAAATAAAATATAACAAACTTCATAAATAAATGATTGAGATTTCAATTAAAGAAATAAAATTTATTGGCGAAAGAAACAGCCGAGCTATTTTGCATGATATTGAATTTGAAATTGAGCCGAACAAAATTTACACAATTCTTGGTTCCAACGGCAGCGGTAAATCTACGCTTATAAAATCATTAACTAAATTATTGGATGAAAGATTTTATTCTGTACAAGGGAAAGCTTTATTTGAAGAGAAAAATATTTTCGATTTTAATGAAAATGAACTTAGAAAATTAAGAGAAGAAAAAATTAAATATGTTTTTCAAGATGCCATAAATGGTTTTGATCATTTAAAAAAATTAGGTTACTATTTTAAAGAGTTCGCATATTCCTCTTTTAATTTTGATGATACGCTTAAATATTTTTTGCTCCCAAATTCCAAACAATTATTTAATATGTATCCCTATGAATTAAGCGGCGGAATGGCACAGCGCGTAAGTCTTGTCTTGGCTTTATCAACGCAGCCCCAACTGCTTATTATGGACGAACCTACTTCCGGGATTGATTCCGCAATTTCAAATTTATATATGTATAAAATGAAAGAGTTTGTTTTAAAAGATAAAAAATCGATTTTGCTTGTCTCGCAGGATTTAACATTTTCAAAAAATGTAAGCGATAAAATTGCATATTTAAATGAAGGCGCGCTTTCTCCTTTTTTTGATACGAATGATTTCTTCAATCAAAAAATTAATGCTTCTTTTGAAACTTTTATTTCTTCATATCAAAGCCTTACAAGCTGATGCCGCAATTAATTTTAAATAATATTTTTTATTCAGTTGATGAAGAAAAAAAATCAAAGAAGATTTCAGAAAAATTAATTTTAAAAAATATTTCATTCGGAGTTGACGGCGGAAGCATAGTTGGCATTGCGGGTGAATCCGGCAGCGGAAAAACCACGCTTGCAAAAATAATTGCCGGAATTATTAAGCCGAAAAAAGGTTCGATCATTTTTCACAAATCTAAATATTGGGGAGAAATAAAAACCAGTCCCATCCAAATTCTATTTCAGAATAACGGAGAAATATTAAATCCGTTTAGAGAAATTTATAATGTTGTATCTGAAGCATACTCAATCAGGTTTAATGATAAAATAAATTGCAAAGCTGAAACAGAAAAAATTTTTAATCTCTTAAATTTTCCGCAACCGCTTTGGCATCGGAAAGGTTTTGAATTAAGCGGCGGCGAACAGCAGCGCGCGGCTTTAGCTCGCATTCTAATTACTCATCCCGAATTATTAATTTTAGATGAACCGTTTTCTGCGCAGGACCCTATATCGCAATTAAACTTATTAAATCTTTTTAAAAAGATTAATAATCAGTTAAACTTAACAATGATTTGTATTGCTCATAATTTGAAAATACTCGGCAAACTTTGCGATGAAATTTTAATTATGTACAACGGCGAAATTATTGAAAATGGAAAGCCGGCAAATTTATTTACCAGCCCGCAACATCGTTATACTCAACTTCTATTAAAAGCTGAAAATTATAATCTTAGTTTTGAAGAATTGGAAAGCAAAGAATGGGAGAACAAAATTTTAAAATGAGTTTCTGTTTTATCAAATGAACAAAACAAATGTAATTAGAATTTTGGAAGCAAATAAAATTCTTCACTCCATTCACGTTTATGAAGTTGATGAAGATGATTTGTCAGGTGAAACCGTAGCAAAAAAAATTAATGCTGAAGCTGACGCGGTTTTTAAAACCCTTGTTACAGAGGGAGATAAAAACGGGATAAATGTTTTCTGTATTCCCGTATCATCAGAAGTAAATTTAAAAAAAGCGGCTGCGGCAAGCGGCAATAAAAAAATTGAAATGATAAAAGTAAAAGAACTTTTTTCTTTATGCGGATATATTAGAGGCGGTTGTTCGCCCATTGGAATGAAGAAAAACTTTCCCACATATATTGAAGAAGCTGCGCAAATGTTTGAAAAAATTTATGTCAGCGCGGGAATAAGAGGAATGCAAACCGGCATTTCGCCTTTGGATTTAGCTGAAATTACAAAAGCCGTTTTTGCCGATCTACTTTAACTATTCATTATTTTCATCTTTTTTTTATAAAGCATTATTTATATATTTAGCCCCTAAAATTTAGGAGACAACAATGGCTAAACAACAATCATTTGCCGATAAATCTAAAACAAAGAAAAAAGGCGAAGGCATAAATGTTAAATTAATTAAGGCTGTAAAATCCACTAAAGGCGCTTATAAATTTAACGAACGATTTGTAAAAATTGAGGATATCAGCAAGGTAACTGACATTAAATAATTTAAAAAGCGGCTAATTACCGCTTTCTTCTTTTTACCCTTTCAAAAATCTTCTTTACGGCTTGATTTAGTTCATTATATTTTTTCTTATATTCTAAAATTACATTCGGGCAAAATGCCACACAATATATTCTTACTTTAGCAGCTTTACGCATAGAACAAAACAATAAAGACAATTTTTTGAATTACCAATACGGAGGTAAATAGGATGATTATCCCTAAAAAAATGAAATTCTATGGAATTAATAACGTTGATAAAATTCCCCAATTAAAAAATTTATCCGCGGATGAAAAATTTAATTTGAAAGTTGTTTCCAACGTGCTTCCATTCAGAGTAAATAATTATGTAATTGATGAATTAATTGATTGGAATAATATTCCCGATGATCCTATTTATCAATTAACATTTCTTCAAAAAGATATGCTTAGTGATAATCAATTTGAAAGAATGGCTTATGCATTTCAAAAAAATCTTCCTTCAAATGAAATTAAAGAAATTGCAAATTTAATTCGGCTAGAGTTGAACCCGCATCCGGCGGGACAGTTGACCGCAAATATTCCCACAGTAAACGACGATCCAATTCCCGGCATTCAACATAAATATAAAGAAACAGTTTTGGTGTTTCCTTCCAGCGGACAAACCTGTCATGCCTATTGCACTTTTTGTTTTAGATGGGCGCAGTTTGTCGGGATGAATGATTTAAAATTTGCGACTGACGAATCAAATAGATTTCAGGATTATATTAAAAACCACAAAGAGGTTACAGATATTTTAATTACCGGAGGCGACCCGATGATTATGAATTTAAAAAATCTTGAGGCTTACCTTCTTCCATTCCTAAACCCTGAGTTTGATCATATTCGTTCAATTAGAATCGGAACGAAATCCGTTGCATACTGGCCCTACAAATTTGTAACCGATAAAGAAGCGGACGGCGTTCTTTCTTTATTTGAAAAGATTGTCAACTCAGGAAAACATCTCGCAATAATGGGTCATTACAATCATTGGAAAGAATTATCTACCGAAGTCTCACATGAAGCAATTAAAAGAATAAGAAATACCGGCGCGCAAATTAGAACTCAATCTCCGCTCATCAAACATATAAATGATGACGCCGATGTTTGGGCAAAAATGTGGCAGACTCAAGTTAGTTTAGGCTGCATTCCATATTACTTTTTTATTGAAAGAAATACCGGCGCTAAAAATTATTTTGAAATTCCTTTAGCGCGCGCTTATCAAATTTATAGAGATGCTTTAGTGCAGATTTCAGGATTAGGGAGAACCGTACGCGGACCATCAATGTCGGCGCTTCCGGGTAAAGCGGTTATTGAAGGCGTTGCAGAAATAAATGGAGAAAAAGTTTTTGTGTTAACTTTAATTCAAGCAAGAAATCCTGATTGGGTTAAAAAACCATTCTTCGCAAAGTATGATGAAGATGCCGCCTGGCTTAGTCAACTTAAACCTGCATTTGATCAAAATAAATTTTTCTATCAAGATCAGCTAAATGAAATTATAAGAACGAACAACGGACTAATGTTTTTTAATGAAGAAACTGAAGCCGACCTTGCAATTGATTTTGATTGCCAAGAAATGGAATCTGCATGAATTAAGTTTTCAGCTTAAAGTTTGAGGTTTATAAATTGATTATAATTTTTTTTTCAATAATTTTATTATACAAAATAAAAGATTACAGCAATGAAAAAATTATTTTTTCTTTTCGTCCTTTTTTGTTCCACCCCACTAATTCAACCGCAAACCGTGTCCACTTTTTATTTTGACGCAAATGAATTAAAAATCCCCATTGATAATAAAGGCATACTTGCAAATGTTAATATAGACCCTTACGGCAGTTCCGGCAAATATAAAGATGGAGGTTTTATTTACAGCGCCGGATTTTTATTATCAGGTTATAATGCCGATACGCTTTGGGGAAACGGCGTCGCTCCTTCAAATCTTGTTGAAGATTACATCTCCGGTAAAGCTGGCTCTGATCCAAGCGATCCTAAAAATAAAATTTATGTTGTCAGCATTCACGACCAGCCCTTCGGAAGTTCATGGCAAAATTATAGAGATGCGGTAGAACTCGGAGCTGATTTTTATGACGGAAATAATGATGGCGTTTATAATCCCGTTGATCTAAACAGCAATGGAATCTGGGACACGAACGAAGATAAGCCTGATATAATCGGCGATTTAACTGCATGGACACTTTACAACGACGGGGCTGAAAAAAGTCAAAGAAGATTTCTACAAGATCCGTTAGGAATTGAAATTCATCAAAGAGTTTTTGCTTTTTCTAATCAGTCTTCTCCGCTGCGTAATTCAGTTTTTATTAGATATAGATTAATAAATACAGGCACTGTATCAACTTTACTGGATTCAATAATCTTTAGCATGTATTCTGATCCTGATATTGGAGATGCGGGAGATGAATTAGTAGGAACCGATTCCATTTTAAATAGCGCGTTTGTTTATAATGACAGCGCTGATTTTCAATATTCAAATAAACCTCCCGCTTTATATATGACGTTTGTTCAAAATCCATATTCTTACATAGCCGGCGAAACTTTTATTGATAATAATTCAAATAATATTTTTGATCTAGGAATTGATACTCCGGTTGATTCCGCTATAAATAATTTTGGTCCTTTGATTGGGAGTGAAAAAATTATGGGCGCAAAAAATCTTTCAATTTTTTCAACCTCCTATGCTGTAAACGGCGACAATTATATGTATGAACCTCGGAACGCAAATCAATTAAGAAATTTACTCCTCGGCATTGATACAAAGGGAGCAAAGTTTAATCCTTGCGATTTAATTTATGGCAAAGTTGTTGGTGAAGATTGCGCAGCTATTAATTATAGATTTATTTTCTCAGGTAATCCGATTAATAATACCGGATGGATAAATAAAATGGGTTTGAATAATCGGGCTTATGCCAACACCGGACCATTTAAATTAGAAGCAGGCAAACCGGTTGATATTATTGTCGCTTACAATGCCGGACAAGGAACTGACAATTTAAACTCTATTTTAAAAGCGAAAGAAACTGCCCAAGCCTCAATTGATTTTTATAAATCGAACTTTACAAATATTCCCGTTGGAATAAGTGAAGAGAAAAATGTTCAGCCAAATGATTTTGAACTTGTGCAGAATTATCCAAATCCTTTTAATCCTACAACAAAAATTAGATATACTATTCCAAATGTAGGGGACGAAAATTTTCGTCCCGTGCAATTAAAAATTTATGATGTTTTGGGAAATGAAATTGCCGCGCTTGTGGATAAAGAACAGACGCCGGCAAATTATGAAGTAGTGTTTAATGGCGAATACTTACCAAGCGGAGTTTATTTTTATATATTAAAAATCGGCGAGTTCAGCAGCGCGCGAAAGATGATGCTATTAAAATAATTCCAGGCTAAGCGAGCCTTCTAACTCTAAAAGTTTTTCTTTAATTTTTATTCCCGCAGAGTAGCCGCCTATATTTCCATTTGTGTTTATTACTCTATGGCAAGGGGTTATAATTGGGATCGGATTAGCGGCGTTAGCATTCCCCACAGCTCTTACAGCTTTTGGATTTCCTAAATTTATTGCAACCTCTTTATAGCTGGCTGTTTCGCCGTAAGGAATTTTTCTTAATTCCTTCCACACTTTTTTTTGAAATGACGTTCCTGTTTCGTCAAGTTGCACAGAAAATTTTTTTCTCTTTAACTCAAAATACTCATCTAACTCGGTGAATACATTAAATAAAAAAGGATCGTCATTATAAAGCTGCGTTACGCCTTTAATATTATTTAAAGCGCTTTTTTTGTTAAGAAAGATTTTTCTTATTCCTTTTGGCGAAGAGAAAATTTTGAAGTGTATGCCTGAAATTACCGCGGCAGAAAAAAATAAATTATCTTTCTTTTTCATTGACTTTTCTTTCAGGCTTTTAAAGTTTGAAAATAATAATATGAAAAAAAATATAAATGTTTGAACTATTTTTTAACTTTAAAAATTAAGCGGATACAACTTCCAGTGCCGGGTTAATATCTCTCTTCAATAATCCTTCAATTGCCTGCAGCGTTCCGCTAATAGAACTCGGACAGCTTCCGCAAGCGCCCTGGTAGCGAATTTTAATCGTGTTACCTTCTATTCCTAAAACCTCAAGTCCGCCGCCATCGCCCGCTAAAGCCGGACGTACAAGTTTATCAAGCAAATTATTTACTTCTTTCAAAACTTGACCGGCATTTTCGTCTAATGACTTTACTTCTTTTTCCGGGGGAATTAAATTTTTATCAAAAGTTTTTAAAAAGTTAATAAATGGGCGCTGTATTTGCCCCCAATTAGCTTCCTTTGTTTTTTCAATCGTAACAAATTTATCCATATAAAAAACCGAAACTACTCCTTCAATTTCAAAAACACCTTTTGCGAGAGGATCGTCTTCGGCATCTTCTTTTTTAGCAAATTGGCGTGATTCAACATTTAATAATTTTTCATTAAGCATAAATTTTAATGCATGAGGATTAGGCGTTAAATCTACGTCTTCAACCATTAACATAATTTTTCTCCGGTGTGTTATTATTTATCTGCAAAGATAAACTGAAATATTAAATGCTTCAAGGCAAAATTTTTTTTGAAGTTAAAAATCACTAAAAATTATGTTTAATTTAAATTTCTTTAATTTTTATTTTAATTAATTTTAACTAAAATTAGAATCGTCTTAATTAAACTAATATTAAAAGGAGAATACAAATGAAAAAAACTTTTTTACTCGCAGCTATTCTTTGTTTATTTATAGGTTCTTCAGCATTTGCGCAGATTCCATTTAAAGTTGGAATAAGAGGTGGATTAGATATTGCGAATTTATCTTTTGACCCGGATTTGCCCAGCGGCTGGAATAAATCATCACGCCTAGGCTATAAATTTGGCGCAATGGCAGAACTTGGTTTTATTCCCATGATTGCTCTTCAAATTGAAGCAATGTACGCTCAAAAGGGTGCAGAAGTTGAGACAAATGTCGCTGTTGGGAATACAACTACTAATGTAAAATCCACATCCACAGCCAACGTTTTAGAGGTTCCGATTTTGCTTAAATTTAGATTGCCGGTTCCCGGAAGCATAACTCCTTATATTTTTGCAGGCCCAAATATTGCGTTCATTTTGTCTTCTAAATTGAAGGCGGAAGGAAATGGGCAGTCTATAGAAACAGATACTAAAGATGAAACTTCTTCGACCAACTTTGCGGTAGATTTTGGCGCTGGCATTGAATTTAAAGTAGCTCCGTTTACATCATTACTGTTAGATGGAAGATATTCTTTAGGGTTTAACAGACCTTGCCAAAGAAACAGCGGATGAACAGCTTCCTGGACAGATACACCAAAAAGTTAAATCAAGGGATATTCAAATTGTATTAGGAATAATGTTTGGCTTATAGAAATTAAAATCTTTAATGATTTTTGAAAAGTAATTATTCATGAAAAAAATTCTTATTGTTTTTACAGGCGGCACCTTTTCAATGAAAATTGATAAATCAACCGGCGGCGCTATACCGCGCTATTCCGGTACTGAATTGCTTAACAAAATTCCTGAAGTAAACAAACTGGCAAAGATATCCTGCTTTGATTTTGGGAAATATCCCGGTCCGCACATGACTCCCGAATTAATGTTTGATCTTTCAAAAAAAATAAAAGAGAAAATTTCCAAACAAAAATTTGACGGAGTAGTTGTAACCCATGGGACCGACACCCTTGAAGAGACCGCCTACTTTTTAGATTTAACTATTAGAACCGAAATACCAATTGTTGTTATTGGTTCGATGAAAAACAGTTCTGAACCGGACTGGGATGGGCCAAAAAATTTAATCGATGCAATTCATATCTGCTTGAATGATAATTGTAAAAATCTTGGAGTATTGGTCTGTTTAAACGGTGAAATAAATGCTGCCAGCGAAGTAACCAAAACTTATACCGATGAAATAGATACGTTCCATAGCCTTGATTTTGGCGCGCTCGGCTTTGTTCAAAACGGCAGAATTTTTTTAAATAGAATGCCCCGAAAGCTGGAGACAATTGAAACAAAAAAGATTATTACTAATGTTGACTTGCTAACTGTATATGCCGGAATGGATGAAAAGTTTTTTAAATTTTCAGCCGACAGCAAAGTTGAAGGAATTGTGGTAGAAGCCCTTGGCGTTGGCAATGTTCCCCCCGCTGCTTTTGAGGGAATTAAATATGCAGTCGAAAAAAATATTCCGGTGGTATTGGTTTCACGCTGCCCCGCCGGCGAGATTGAAGATATTTACAGCTACCCCGGCGCGGGCAAATGGCTTTACAACATTGGAGTTATTTTTGCGGATTATTTAAATGGACAAAAAGCCAGGATAAAATTGATTATTGCGCTCGGCAAAACGAAGGACAAAAATAAATTAAAAAAGCTTTTTGAAAATTGAAATTGATTGAATTATTCATTTATCATTTCATCGATCATATCTCTTAAAACCATAAGCTCATTTTTTGTGGATGGTTGAATCTGTGAAATTGGTTCGTTTGTAATTGAAGTGTTTAATAATTTGAAAATCCCTTGCGCACGAACCGTAAAAGCATATCTGTAATGATCTCGTTTCCATTCATCGTTTTTATTTTTTTTTGAAATAATATTAAAGTCCATTTTAATTTCAGATAAAAAAAATTCTAATCTTGGAATTATCCAATTACGCACCGATTAATACCTCCAGATCAATTTTAATAACATCCGTTATTTTTTTACCGAGAAACAACTCCGCTACTTCCTTAAATTTTACCGGAATATCGCTTACATAAAAACTTTGCTTGCCTTCAATGTGCGAGTTGGTTTCAAATCCGATTCTCGCCAACTCGGTTTTAACAACTTCAGCAGCGGCTATGCCAGAATCAATTAATTTAACTTTTTCCCCGATTACTTTTTGAATAACTTCCGAAAGAATAGGGTAATGAGTACATCCCAAAACAAGAGTATCAATTTCCAATTCTCTTAATTCATGCAGATATTCTTCGGCAATTTCATAAACAGCGTTATGCTCTATCCATCCTTCTTCGGCTAAAGGGACAAATAAAGGACAAGCTTTTTCGTAAACAAAAATTTCATCATTTATTTTTTTAATTTCATTTGAATAAGCTTTATTATTCACCGTAGCCCTAGTGCCGATGACTCCTATTCTGCCCAGCTTTGTTTCTTTTACAGCCATAGCCGCGCCGGGTTCAATCATTCCAATAACAGGAACGTTAAAATTCTTTTTTAAATCTTTTATAGCAACGGAAGAAACTGTATTGCAGGCGACCACAAGCGCTTTCACATTTTTATTAATTAAAAATCGCGCATCCTGCATAGAATATTCTATTACTGTTTGGTTTGATTTTGAACCGTAGGGAACGCGGGCGGTGTCTCCAAAATAAACAATACTTTCCTGGGGCAGCATGGATGCAATTCTTTTAACGACGGTTAAGCCGCCAATACCCGAATCAAAAACACCGATAGGTTTTTCTTTTTCCATGAAGTTCAAAATAAATCCTAAAGCATTTGATTAATTGTTTCTATTAATTCTTCTTTAATAAATTCATAATCATTAGCGGAAATTTTTTTACCATTACGATTAAGCACATAAAAAGCATCCACAATATCATCACCACGAGTAGCAATTTTTGCAAAATAAATAATTAAACCAAGTTCGTTCATTTTGCTTGTTACTTGATATAAAAAACCAAGTCTATCAGGGGAATAAATATCTATTATGGTATAAGTTTTATGTTTTTCAAATACAACTTTTACTTTGCCTGAACGTTTAAAAAATTTATTTTCAATTCGCCACCAGCGGGTTTTCATTCTAGCAAATTCTTGGCTAAGCTGCATCATCCCGGAAACAACTGCTTTTAAATCTTTGCTTATTTTGTCATAACGCTGGGGTTCAATTTTTCTGCCTGTTCTAAAGTCAGACAAATTAAAAGTATCAATTACAATTCCGTCTTTACGCGTAAATATTTTTGCGTCGTGTATATTGGAATCATTTATAGAAAATACTCCGCACAACTTTGAAAGCAGGGAAGGAAAATCCTTAGTAATTACAGTCACATTTGTAAAGTCATTTAACTCCGTAAACAATGAAGAAATCACATCTCCCTTTTGAATTTCTTCTACATGCTTGGCAATTTCCTGATCTGAAAATTGATGTGCGTAAGCAATATCATTTATCGAGTCAATATGTTCCTGAACATGGGATTCATTGATTGACGGAGAATGTTTGCTTATTTCTTTTGGAACGATATAGGTAGATGATTTAATTAGTTCTTCCCCGCTAATTTGTTCCTCCAGCATTTCTCTAGTTTTCATATAAAGTTCTGAAAGAAGATCGCTTTTCCATGAAGTCCAAACAGCAGGATTAACTGCCGATAGATCTGCATAAGTTACAAGATATAATAATTCAAGATCTTCAACAGAATTAAATCGGGAAGTAAAATTATTTAAAGTTTCAGGATCATTTAAATTTCTTCGGAATGCCACCTGTTCCATTACAAGATGATTGCGTACAAGAAAAGAAACGTGATCAATCTCCTCATCACTATAGCCCAGCCGGTTCATAATTGATGATGCCATTTCAGCGCCGATAATTTCATGCCCCGAAATATTAATCGGCTTTGCAATGTCGTGAAACAATAATCCTAAATGGAGAATTTCCCGGTTCTTTAAGTTGTTATAAATTTTCCCCAAGGGCGAAGTATCCTTCTCCAGCATTTCAAGATTTTTAATGGTAATTAATGTATGCTCATCTGCGGTGTAGCAATGATAAACTCCATGCTGCAAAAATCCAATTAAGTCTTCAAACTCAGGCAGAAAAGCTGAAAGCGCTCCCAGTTCATTCATTACTGATAAAGTTTGTCCGACATTCTTTGGCATCTTTAAAATTTCTCTAAAAAAAACAGAGGAATCTGAAACGTTAAACTCATGTGGACTCTTCTGTTCAACGACTTCAACGATTAATGATCTAAAACTCTCATCAAAATGAGCGCTGTGTAAGCCTCGGTAATAAAAGCCTCTTAATATATCGGAAAGAGAGGGCTCTCTTTTTCCAACGTAGGAAATTGCTTTCCCTTTGATTATAAAATCCATATCCAGTTCAATACCAAGCGAATCAGGCAGGGGGTTTGAGATTTCATCTTGAAATCTTTTTATCATTGATTTAGAAAATCTATTTATTACATTTGCGGCTTTAAAATATTCATGCATAAAAATTGCCAGGGCATCTTTTTTATGAATGAAAAAAGATGATATTTTTTGCTGAAGATTAAATTCAAACCTGTCGGTTTTCTGCTGAGAAAATAGATGGATAAGATTTCTAACACTTAAAAGCAGCTTATAGCTTTCCAAAAGCCGGATGCATTCGTTTTCCGTAGTGTAATTATTTGCTTTTAATAATTCCACAATTGCTTCAGCTTGTGTAATGCTCCCTTCCGTATTTAATAACGTTTTATTTTTTAAAATATACATCCATTCAATCGCCTGAAAATCTCTCAAACCCCCCGCCGACAGCTTTACATTCGGCTCCAAAACTTTGGGAGAATCTCCATACTTTTCATAACGCTGCTGAATATCGATAAATAAATCATTTAATAATTTTTTTACAAGTTTATCATTTAAAGCCGCAAATATTTCTCTGTTCCATTTCTCGTAAACTTCTTTTGAGCCAATTAAAAATTTTGTTTCAAAGAATTGTGTGAAGGTATGAAGATCTTCCTTTAAATATTTTTTTATATCGCTGAAGTCTCTCACAGTGTGTGAGGCTTCAATTCCGCTATCCCAAAAAAGCTTTACCAATTCGGTAACATCATCATTGTTGCCATTAAATGATTCGGCAATAAACATTAAATCAATATCAGAAAAAGGTGAAAGCTCATTTCGGCTAAAGCTCCCTGCAGAGGCGAGTGCAAAGTTATATTTTTTTCCCTTGGCTAACTCTTTCACGTAATTCTCAACCAGCATACTATAGGATTTGGAGAAAAGAAGTGAATCCTTCCTTAAGGAAATATCTTGAAAAAGCTCCTGCTTCTTGGCAAGAAAATTATTTTTTAATTCTAATAATTCCGGCATGTAATTTTATAAAATTAATTTTTGTATCAATTTAACTTTTCAGAATAATAATCTTCTTTTGCATATTCAACATCTACAACCGAACCAATTCCGCCGCGGACATTGAACTCAGCAGTTACACGCATAAATCTCGGCTTGCATACTTCAACTAAATCATCCAAAATTTGATTGGTTACACTTTCAAAATAAATTCCATCATTCCGGTATGAGTTAAAATAAAATTTTAATGACTTCAATTCTATACATAATTTATCGGGCACATATTCAACTGTTATAGTTGCAAAATCCGGCTGACCGGTTTTGGGGCAGACAGATGTAAATTCCGGAGCTTCATGAACAACTGTATAATCTCTGTCAGGATATTTATTATCAAACACTTCTAATAATTTTAATTTATCACTCATAATTTTTTTCTCGTCTAATTGATGTTTAGAAAATTCTAATCTTACTCTTATTCTTAAATAAACTTTCTATATATATTTCGGTCTGCTTATATACTTAATCGGATCCTCAAACCCTGCGATTTGAAAACCTCTTAAACGCAGCGCACAGCTATCACAGACTCCGCAGGCTACATCTTCATTTTGATAACAAGACCAGGTTAAATGAAGCGGCGCTTTTAATTCCATTCCTTTTTTTACTATCTCCGATTTTGAATGATTAATAATTGGAGTTACTATTTTAATTTTTGTTTCCGGTTTAGTTCCGGCTTCAATCATTTTTTCATAAGCGGAAAAAAAATCAGGGCGGCAATCGGGGTAACCGGATGAATCTTCGTACACAGCACCGATAAAAATTGCTTCAGCGCTAATAACTTCAGCCCAACTTACGCATGCCGATAAAATATTTGCATTTCTAAAGGGCACATAGGAAGATGGGATTTCTGCTTTACTTAAATCAGCCTTCGTTACTTCAATATTTTTATCCGTTAAAGATGAGCCGCCGATTTTTGAAAGATATTGAAAATCAATTACCAGTCTTTCCTTTACATTATAAAAATCAGCTATATCATTAAATGATCTTAACTCTCTTGCCTCGGTCCGCTGACCATAATTAATATGAGCAAATACCAGCTCATAATTTTGTTTTGCAATGGCAGCACATACACAGCTATCCATTCCGCCGCTGAGGGCAACAATGGCTTTTTTTATTTTAGATGACAAACTAGCTTAACTCGTTTTTAGAAGTGTCAAAGATAAGAAAATCAAGTTCATTAGTAAATTGATAATGTGATGAAGGAAATTTTTAGGGATAAGTCTTCATTAAAAGTTTGTTTAATTATAGCATCGGCTTTAGTTTCCGAATCAATTTATAATTATGAAAGCTGACTAAATCGTGTAATATTCTTTCCAGAATAATGTTTATTCACATAATTTTCCGTCATTGAAACTTGCGCTCCTTATTTTTCCCCAAGTACTTTAACCCGATCTTCGAGTATATTTTCAATATATGTAGTTTGGACTAATACTACGATTACGACACCTAAAGGTGTTGCAACCAAAACGCCCAATGGTCCGAAGAGTATATACATCATAATCTGCAGTATAATAAGTAATGCAGGTGGAATTGCAATGACATGATCCTGAATAATAGGAGTTAAAACATAGCCTTCTATATTATGAAGAACAAGGTATGTAATAGATGCATAAATCACCATTGTGGAAGATTCTGATAGGGCAACTAAAAATACCGGTACAAATGCGACAAAAGCCCCAAGGTAAGGGACAAAAGCCAGCACACCAGTAATAATTCCTAAAGCAAAGGGGAGCGGCATACCAATAACGTATAATCCTACAACGGTTAAGATTGACATAGAAATCATTACTATAAAACGACCCAACAGCCAGAATCTTAAAGCATGTCCCATTTTCCCAATAATCTCATGTGCACGCTCTCTTCTTTTCTGCGGCAGAAGTAAAACAAGATTATCTATATATAAGGATGGTTTTACACCGAGATAAATCCCCAAAACTAAAACCAGAATAGCATCAACAATACCCCCCAGTACCGAAGAAAAAGCCCCTTTAAAAAGATCAAATGTTTTCTCGCTATCCTTTCCACTAAAATCAGGCAGTCCTGTTAAAATAAATCTCCCAACCTTTGATTCTCTTAATGAAGATTCAATATTATTTATAGATTTTGGAATGCTCTCAGCTAGTTTGGACATCTGGTTATTTATAGGAGGTCCCAATAAATATCCGGATAGGGTTATCAAACCAACAATAAAAACAATAACGATAAATATTCCCCAACTATGAGCTAAATTAATTTTTTTATGAAGATAGTTAGCTGTCCCGTCAAGAAATATAGCAATAAGAATACTTATAAAGAGTAATAATAATAAATGCGGAATACTATATAACAATGATATAATGATAAAAAAAACAATTATTATACCGATAGTAATTAATACCTTTGAAGAATATTTACTTATGTGCAAATTGTTTTCAGGCATACGGCTAATCCACTTTAAGTTGTTACAAAATATTGAAGAATAATGCCCCCTGAAATTGCTGCCAAAATATTTTCTAAAATCTTTTAATGATTAGAAAAACTAATTTAAAATTAAGTTTAATTTACCATAATTACGGCGATACAAATCATACTAAAGAATTGCTTCTATAAAATTGGTTTGAGCGTGCTCTCCTACTTCCTGCGCCTAAGACGCACTCCGATTTACATAGTGGCAGGCAGAGCCTCTCTACAAATTTAATTCATTGCTTCCGCTTGTTTTATCTCTGCTTCCAGTTTATTTATCATTGCTTCCAGTTACTTTATGTTTGCTTCCACCCTAAATGTCTTTGCTTCCAGCTTATTTATGATTGCTTCCACCGTATATGTCTTTGCTTCCAGCTTATTTATGATTGCTTCCACCGTATATGTCTTTGCTTCCAGTTACTTTATGATTGCTTCCACTTGATTTATGACTGCTTCCAGCCACTTTATCATTCCTTCCAACTTCTCAATGGTTCCTCCCGCTCACTTTATCATTCCTCCCCACTAAATTACTGTTCCCACTCGTTGCTTTGCCTTTCCTACCAGTTTATTTGTAATTTCTTCTGTTTACATTGAGATTCCTCCGATGAAATTTCGGTTTTAAAGCTGCTAATATTGAACAATTACGGAGTTCAGGTTTGTTTTTGTACTTCTTTCTCTATAAATACATCATTTTGTGCGGAAACAGCGCTGGATGCAACTGCTGCATTTCCACCGAGAACGATAACTTCAACAGAAGAGTTTTTTAAGAATATTTTTGTACTCTGCTTCAAGCGAACCATCCACAGAAACATCCAAACCGTTTCTTAAAAGCGCTTGAAGAATGAGCCTCACTTAACGCAGTAAAACCATTTTTTTTGTTTGATGAAAACCTTGTCCCGAACCTGCCTGTCCGTTAGGCAGGCTTGATTCGGCATCTGCGACTCGAAGCCGATAAAAATAAACGCCGCTGGGTAGGGGCAAATTGCTATTCGCCCTTACAGCGGAAAACTCAACTTCATAATTTCCCGGCTGCTGTTGTTTGTTTACTAACGTCGCTATTTCATTTCCGAGAATATCGTAAACTTTTAATTGTACGGACAAGGCATGCCTTGTCCCTACGGCTGGAACTGAATATCTAATTTTTGTTGTGGGATTGAAAGGATTAGGATAATTTTGTTCAAGTGTAAAATTATTTGGTAATTGTGAATTTGTATTTCTAATTGATGTCGGAAATTCTGCCCTTACGCTATCAACAATTTTTCTCGCTTCTTCAATTGAATTTATGGCATCATTCCCTTTTGCCGCTATATAAGCTGCTGTAATTATAACTTTATCATTTAAATTTAAGGCAAATGGTCCTGTGGTTGTTAAACTTTTTTGATCAGTAGGTATGGTTTGAATCCACCCCAAATCGCTTACCGGATCGCCTGAAAACCAAATTCTATTATTTATACCGTTGCAATCATTACCGCCTTTTACTTTGCCAAACGGCCAGTTACAAGGGTCAATTTGCTCGCCCCATTGGGTAAGACCCATCATATTATATCTTGCCTCATTCTTTGTTCCTACATCCTCATATAGAGTATGGCCCTGAAAATTTACGAACGAAGCAATCGCTTTATTATTGGGGGTTTGAAGAAGAGTAATAAAAAATGCCGGCGGCTGGCTGCCGTAAATTTCGTCATCTCCATCATTATAAAAATAGGAGGATTGCCTAATTGTATCGCTGCCGGCTCTATCGTCATCGGGGCTGCCGATATCGGCGTCTGCAAAAATTCCAAAGTAAATAGAATCGATATTATTTTCGACGCCTTTATTCATAATTTTATATCTGACAAAAATTGTATTAGCCAAATACCCGCTTGAAGTTTTGTACGCATATAAAGTCTGCTCAATTTCTATTCCTATAGGCTGTTCCGTGTTCCATCTTCTAATCGAAGCGGGAACGCCGTCGTTATAAACGCACCACACAGAAACATCTCCTAAAATTTCAGGCTTATCTTCATTAACATCCCAAGCGCCATTACTGTTTACATCAACGGGATTATAAATACCGTCATTGTTTCCATCATAAAAATCAGCGCCCAAAGAAACCGCGTCGCGCCAATCCTGCCAGCTTTTTCCGAACGGCTCATCATCTTTGCTTACAAGATACAATATTGAAATTGAATCTTTTAAATCCGTTCCAACAATTCCCGGTTTATAGTCAGAAACCAAAAAAGACGAAGCAGCGCCGTTTGCAAATAAATTATTATTGGCAATTCCGCTTAAAAAAAATCCGGAAGCAAACAAAAAAACATTCCCATCAAAATAAGCTCCGTTTCCTCCGTCTAAATTTACATCCGCAATAACGCCTTTATTATTTAGAGGAATATTGATGTTGTTAAAATTAAAGCGATATTCGCTTCCAACTTTTTGCGAATAAGCGGTTGAGAAAAAAAGCAGTATTGATAAGACTATGGGATAAGGTTTATAAGTGCATTTTGATGTTATAACTTTCGCCCTTTAATAATTTAATTTGCCAACTTGCAAACGTAAATTTATTTAAAAAAAAAATGAAATTTTATTTAGTTCTTCAATCAATTTAAAATTACAACGTTAAAAATTTTTATTGGTGGATTTAATGATTGCTCTTTATTCGGAGATGAATGAATTTTCATAACAACATTCATTCCTTCAATTACTTTTCCGAAAGCGGAAAATCCTTGTCCATCGGGATTTCTTCTTCCCCCGTAATCAAGCTCAGGCTGGTCGCCAATGCAAATAAAAAATTCTGAAGTTTCCGAACCGGGTTCGTTTCTCGCAAAAGAAATTACTCCATCTTTATGTAGGATGCCGGTTTTATTTGTCGGCTCGTGAGCAACTGGAGGAAGCATTTTATTTTCATTGTCGCCAAGTCCGCCTTGTATAACCTCAATTTTAATTTTGTTATTCGGCTGGTTACTCATTGTTACAGTTCTATAAAAAGAAGAGTTTTCATATAAATTTTTATCAACATATCTTAAAAAATTTTCTGCGGAGATGGGAGCTTTGTCTGCGTAGATTTCCAATTTTATATTTCCAAATTCAGTTCTAATTTCAACAACAGGATTTGATGTTTTGCATGAGATAAAACTGAGAATTGTTAAAATTGAAACTACAATTATTGCTTTCATAAAATATGTTTTTTTAGTTTGAAAATTATTCATTTAAAACTAACTTAGTTAATAAATTTGTTAATGCATCAGCTTAACTAATTTTTACAAAAAGAAAGTTACTATTACTGCCATTTTTAATAATAGTAAGAAAATGATTGAAAATAATTTTTCATCAAATCAAAACAAAAAAGCTTTTCAAAAAAAATTTTGGAGTTATTTAAATACTTCAAATTTTGGAATATTTAAAAAATTTCTTTTTGCTTTTCTCGTCATCTCGCTCGTTCCCCTTACAGCCTTCGGAATTTACACTCTTATAAATATTAATAATATAAAAGAAGACATAGTTAATCACACCACTGTAAACATTGATCAAAAGACGCAGGAAACTATTGAGCTGCAAGCCGCTTTAATTGCCGGCGAAGTGGAAAGATTTTTAAGAGACAGAGTTAATGATTTACAAACAATTAAAAATTTGCCGCCTTCCGAAGAAAATTATATTCGCTTTTCCGAACAGCATAAATCGGAAGTTTGGAGAAGAGCGATTATTAATGACACCCTTTCCGATGAAAGAATTTCGCTTCCTATTTATAAAGAGATTTCTCTTGTCGACGCTAAAGGAAATGAATTAATAAAAATTGCTAATAACAAAATAACTCGCGCCTTAAAAAATATTAGAGACCCTAAAAACACAACCTACCTTTTAGAAAATTATTTTAATGAAACCGCAAAATTAAAGCCCGATGGAATTTATGTTTCGCACTTAACGGGATTTTTTGTTAATAAAATTGAGCAGCTAAAAAATTCCACCACAATTGAAGACGCAGTAGAAGGGGAAAAATATGACGGCGTAATACGTTTTGCAGCTCCAATTTATAAGCAAAATAAATTTTCGGGCATTGTAATGCTGGCGTTAGATCATAAGCATTTAATGGAGTTTACGCAGCATGTTCTTCCAAATAAAAAAACGTTTACAGTTTTTCCCGTTTATCAATCCGGAAATTATGCTTTTATGTTTGACGATGAAGGGTGGATAATTACTCATCCAAAACTTTGGGACATTCGCGGAGTTGACGCCAGCGGCAAATGGGTTCCGCCGTTTTCTGAAAATTCTTCTTCGAAGGATATTGAGTTAGGAAGAATTCCCTTTAATCTTGATAAGGTTGGGTTCATTCATAAAAATTATCCGATTGTTGCAAACGAAATTCGTTTAAAAAAATCGGGATCCATCGCCACAAAAAATGTAGGCGGAATTCAAAAAGTTATGTCTTATGCGCCAATAATTTTTGATAAAGGAGATTATAAAAAATATGGAATATTCGGCGGCATAACTGTCGGCTCAAACCTATCCATGTTTCATACGCCCGCAAATGAAATTGCCGCCGAGATGAATAATACGGTAAGATTTTTTCAGGATAATATTCTGCTGATAATATTAATTACATTTTTATTTGCCGTTATTTCTTCATGGCTGGTTTCAAGAAATTTTACAAAGCCGCTTTTGCGTATAACCGACGGGGCTCAAAAGCTTGCCGAAGGAAATTTGAATTATCTTGTTGAGGTAAAAAGAAATGATGAAATTGGTTTTTTATCCAACGCTTTTAATTATATGGCGGTTGAAATTAAAAATAAAAATGAGGAATTAATTAATTATTTAAATCAAATTAAAACCTCTAAAAATAATATTGAGGTTTACGCCAAAGATCTTGAATATCAATTAAAAATATTTAAAAGCATTCAAAGCATCAGCAATATCCTCGGCTCAACTTTTAATATGAATAAAGTATTAAAATTAATTTTACAGAATTGCGTAGAGAGCGTAGGGTTTGATAGAGCAATTTTATATTTAATTGATGAAGACGGGAAATATTTGGTATGCCGGGAAACGTTCGGATTTTCTGACATCGAAGAAAAATTAGCCAAAAACTCTAAGTATAATTTAACTCATTTCGATTGTATTGAAACCCGCGTAGTTAAAGAAGAAAAAATTATTTACGTTGAAAATTTTAAAAAATATTCCGAAGCAACCCAGCTTGATAAAAAAATTAGAAATATTTCCGGCAGTAAATCTTTTGTGTTTGTTCCTTTAAAAGTTAAGGAAAAAATTATTGGTATTTTGGGCGCCGACAAGTTGATTAAAAAAACTTTAATTTCAGAACTGGATATAAACTCGCTGCAAATACTTGCCAATCAAGCCTCGCGCGTAATTGAAAATACCAGGCTGGTGCATGAAATAATTCAGCAGAAAAATTTTAACGACGACATTTTAAAATTTATGCTGAGCGGAATTTTAACTACCGATATGAACGGCACAGTTACAACTATTAATAATGCGGCGCTTAATATTTTAGAATTGAACGGCAAAGATGTAATCGGTAAATCAATTACTGAAGTTTTGCAGCACAATCAAATTCTGATTGAAGATATCAGAAAAACTATAAAGGCTAAAGGTTTTTACCGCGAATACGACATCGAGATTAATTTTCAAAATAAAATAAAATTTGTAAGCATCACTGTTTCTTTGATGAGCGAGATTGAAGGAAGAAACACAGGCGCAATTATTATTCTGCAAGATACCACCGAAAAGAAAAATCTTGACGAGCAAATAAAAACTATGGACCGGCTTGCAACGCTTGGCAGATTTGCCGCCGGCATTGCGCATGAAATTAGAAATCCGCTAACCGGCGTTAGTTTATTTTTAGACGATCTTCACGATAAGACGGCTTCAAATTCTGAAATTTCAAAATTTATTGAACTGGGGCTTTTGGAAATTGAACGGATTGAAAATTTTGTAAATGAACTTTTAGATTATTCCTCCTCCTCAAAACATAAAGCTTCTTTAAAAAACATTAATTCTTTAATTGACGCTACCATTCCGTTCGTTAATAAGCAGTGTAAAATTTCCAATATTATTATAAATAAAAATTTAACCGCGGAACTTCCGGATATTTTTATGGATTCGGAAAAGATTAGGCAAGCTCTGTTAAATATTATGATTAATTCAATTCAAGCAATGCCTGAAGGCGGTTCGCTGAATATAGAAACAGCGTTAATTGAAAGATCATTTTTAAATAATATTTCAATAATTGATAATGAATTAAATTCTAATTGGATAAAAATTATTATTTCTGATTCCGGTCCGGGAATTCCAATTCCTTTTCGTGAAAAAATCTTTGAACCTTTCTATACTAAAAAAGAAGGCGGCACAGGGTTGGGGTTATCAATAACTCACAGTATAATTACAGAGCACAAAGGAAAAATTACCGCGGGCGAATCCTCGCTTGGCGGGGCTATGTTTGTTATTCATCTCCCCATAATTAAAACTGAAATTTTAGAAACAGCGGTTTAATATTTTTAAAAGTGAATATGAATAAATCAAAAACAATTTTAATAGTGGACGATGAAGAGTTCATCCGTATAAATTTAAAACAAATTTTAAGCGGAGAGAACTACAATGTAAAGCTAAAGGAAAACGGAAAATCCGCTTTGGAAATTATTAACGAAGATGAAATTGACCTTGTGCTGCTCGATCTTAATCTGCCTGATATGAACGGCATTGATATATTAAAGCAAATGAAAATTATTCATCCGGAATTACTTGTAATAATAATGACCGGTTTTGCATCCGTTGAATCAGCAGTGGAAGCCATTAAAGACGGCGCTTACGATTATATAAAAAAACCTTTCAAAGCCGACGCGATAAAGCTAATTGTAAAACTGGCTTTTGAAACTTTAAGATTAAAAAACGCCGTTAAAAAATTAAAAGAACAGCAGCCGTTAAAAAAAGGAATTGAAAATATAATCGGGGAAAGCAAAACAATTTCACAAATAAAAAATCAGATTATTGAATTTTCAAAACACGATTCTGAAACTGTTTTAATTACGGGTGAAAGCGGTACCGGCAAGGAGCTTGTCGCTTCAGCTTTACACAATTTAAGCGTAAGAGCGGAAAAAGATTTTGTAGTAATTAATTGCGCATCCATCCCAGACACTCTTTTGGAAAGCGAATTATTTGGTTTTGAAAAAGGAGCGTTTACGGACGCTAAGCAAAGCAAGCCCGGGCTGCTTGAAAAAGCCGACGGCGGAACTTTATTCTTAGATGAGATTGGCGAAATGAGTTTGTTGCTGCAAGCAAAACTTTTACGCGTAATTGAAAATAAAAAATTTATGCGTCTCGGTTCAACAAAAGAAAAAGAAGTGAATGTAAGAATCATTTCCGCAACAAATAAAAATTTGAAAGAGGCTATCGATAATAAACAATTCCGCGAAGACCTTTATTACAGGCTGAATGTTTTACGAATTGAGCTACCTTCGCTCAAAGATAGAAACGGCGATATATTATTATTGGCTGAGCATTTTTTAAATTTCTTCAACTTAAAATTCAATAAAAAAATAAATGGATTTTCAGATTCAGCAAAAGAATATTTATTAAAATATAATTGGGCCGGAAATATTAGGGAGTTAAAAAATACTATCGAAAGAATTTGCCTGCTTCACAATGAACCCGCTATTGAGGTGCAGCATCTGCCAGGCGAGCTTATTAATTATGAACTTCAAACAGATACTTTAATTGATATTGAAAACATTAATTTTTCCAATTATTCCTACGATGAAATAATAAAAGAAACCGAAATTAAATTGTTAAAAAAAGCTTACAGGCTTGCCGGAAATAATACTGCGCAAACCGCTCGGCTTCTTCAAATGCCCCGCGAAACTCTACGATATAAACTGGAAAAATATAAAATAAGCAACGGCGAATTTTAACCTTTAAAGGCGAATATTCGCCTAATAATTTTTAATCAGAAAATCTGAAATCAATTTAACATTCCCTAAATAAACTTTTTCCTTACTTCGCTTTAAAAAATCAAATGGCATTGTGTTTGTCATCACCTATCAGCTAATAAACTTATTTTCTAACAAAAGAGAGAGTTGAGGTATGAAAAAAATAACATTGTTTTTTGTTTTTACATTTGCGGTGGCGTTTACTGCAAACCAACTTTTTGCTCAGGATGAAAAGCCTGAACTAAAAGTAAAATTCGGCGGAACAATACAAGGAATGGCAAGCTACTCTCAAACACCCCCTGACGAAGAGGACAATACAAGCCAGATAGGTATCGGCTTGCGAAGAGTTCGCGTTAAAATGTACGGCAATTACGGCGATCACGTAAAAAGTTTTGTTCAATTTGAGCTTACCACTCCAAAACTGCTTGACGCAAGAATTGAATATATAATAGATAAAGCTTTTCAAATTCGTATGGGACGTTTTATCGGCGCAGGCGTTAGGGCGGCTGGGTTAACGTCCCACACAGATATTGATATAGTTGAAAGAGCGGCATCGGCAATTTATTGGGGATCCAGGACAATCGGCGCTGATTTTCGTGATTACGGCGTTGCAGTACAAGGCGATGTTGACGGCTTTAATTATAACTTAACCATTCATAACGGAAAAGGCGATTTAAATGTTAAAGGCGCGCAGCTAAATAACGCCACTACTCAAAATAGAGGAATGGCGGTAAGCGGAATGGTTTTTTACAAGCCAACTGCTTTAAAAGGTTTTGAAGCCGGCGGATATTTTGGTAAAGGGAATAGCAAAATAAATGATTACACCAGCTTTAATGCTTACGTTTATTATGAACCGCTTCCTTTTAGAATAAAAGCAGAAGTTATCTCCGCAACAAATAAAACAACCGGCAACCCCGATGCAACTTTTATGGGCTGGTATGCTTTCGGGGCTTACAGAGTCGCCAAGAATTTTGAAGCGCTTGTCCGCTTTGAAAATTTGGATCCTAATACCGATGTAGATGACAACAAAGCCACATTCATAACCGTTGGTTTAGCTTACTCTATGTTCCCCGCTGATTGGAAAGCAGTTAAAATAACAGCCGCTTATGTTATAAGAAATGAAGAAGTCGGAACTGTAGATAATAATGTTTTTTATATGATGTTCCAGACGGCGCTGTAAAATTAATTATTAATCAAAAAAATAATTTAAAGGAGTTGGGATGAAGTTTTTTAAATCAATATTAATTCTAATTTCAATTACGTTGGTAGTTGGAATTGGAGGCTGCGGCAAAAAGGAATCAGGACCAATACAAATTGGCGTACTACTTCCTTTAACCGGGGCGCAAGCAAATTTCGGGGAAATGGAAAAAAACTCTTACGAAATGGTTCGTGAAAAAGTTAATGCAGACGGCGGTATTAATGGTCGCCAGTTGGAATTTCTTTATGAAGACGATACAGGCAAACCCGATGTGGGAAGAGCCGGCGCTGAAAAATTAATTAATGTAAATAAAGTTCCTTTAATTGCCGGGGGTTATAGTTCATCTGTTACGTTTGCCGCTTGCGCAGTTGCACAACAAAACCGCATTCCATTTCTCGTTAATACAGGTTCGGTTGATAAGATAACTGAGCCTGATGCATTCAATTTAACTACAAACGACGGCGATAAATTTTATATCTATAGATTGAATCCCGCTGTTTCAGAATATGCTTCCGGATTGGAAAGTATGCTGCTTCAAGTTGTAAAACCAGCAAGCGTTTATATACTTCACGAAAACACTGCATTCGGAACCGAAGGCGCGGCTTCCTTTAAAGCCACCGCGGAAAAACAAAATATTAAAGTGCTTGACGTTAAATCATATTCAGCAGGCGCCGTGGACTTTAAGCCCTTGCTTGAAAATGCAAAGAAGAATAATCCAGATATGATTTATATGATTTCCTATGTAATGGACGCGGCTTTGTTAATGAAGCAATCTCGCGAAATAAAAACATTGCCTAAACTTTTTGTTGGAGCAGGCGCCGGTTTTACTATGCCCGCTTTTAAAGATAATGCAGGCGAAGCATCTAACGGCGTTGTTTCTACAACTTTGTGGCATCAGTCGTTGCCGATAGAAGGCGCTACGGATTATTATAATAATTACATAAAGAAGTATGGCGGTGATGGTCCCGATTATCACGGCGCAGAAGCTTATGCCGCGGCTCAGGTTATTGTTGATCTATTAAAACGAACCGAAGAATATACTCCTGAAAATCTTAAAAAAGGATTGGATAATACCGATTTGATGACTGTATTTGGACCTGTTAAGTTTTCATCTTATGACAAAAAAATCCATCAGAATAAAATGGATACTTATGTAGTTCAGTGGATTGACGGTAGTTTAAAATTAATCTGGCCTAAAAATTTAGCGAATGCAGATTTTAACTACCCAATTGATTGGAATAAAATGTGGAACTTGTAAGCGCTAATATTCTAACAAACGATCTTCTTTAAGGATGATTTAAATGGAACTTATTTTTCAGACTTTGATTTATGGATTGTTAATCGGCGGCTTGTATGCAATTATAGGCATAGGGATGACGTTGATAATGGGAGTGCTTGGTATTATAAATCTTGCGCACGGACAAATAATGATGGTTGCAATGTATATAACCTGGGCGCTTTGGCAATACTTCGGCGTTGATCCTTATGTGTCTATTTTGGTTAGCGTGCCGGTTGTTTTTTACCTTGGCAAAGGCATAAGTAAATTTCTCTTACATCCATTAATAAAAAAGGAATCCATCCTTCCCGAAAATCAAGTGCTTATGACTGTGGGAATTGGAATGGTATTAGTTGAATTAGCGCGTTCCATTTTTTCAAGCGATTACAGATCGGTTCAAACAAGCTATACCTCCGCATCATGGCATATTGGCGCAATATCATTAAATGTTCCTCTTGTTATTGCATTTGGAATTGCAATAATTCTTACGGCAGGTCTATTCTATTTGCTAATGAAAACCGATTTAGGTCGATCTATCAGAGCCACTGCTCAAGATAGAGATGCCGCCACCCTGATGGGAATCAGCACAAAAAAAATAACAATACTCACTTACGGTATCGGAAGCGGGCTGGTAGCTGCTGCCGGCTCGCTCCTGCTTCCCATCTATTATCTGTTCCCCGACGTAGGACCCATTTTTACGGTAAAAGCATTTGTTATTACAATACTCGGCGGGCTGGGCTCGCCTATAGGAGCAATTGCCGGCGGGCTTGTGCTTGGCGTAGCCGAAACCTTCGGGGCTACTTATATTTCTATGGGCTACCGCGATGCTATTGGATTAATTATCTTTTTGCTTGTACTTGTTTTCTTGCCGGGCGGATTAAAAAAATTGACAAAAATATAGGTTCATTATGGCAAATTCAGAATCAAAAAATTTCTTAAATATTTCTAAAATTGAATGGATAATTATTGCAGTTGCTATAGCCCTTCCTGTTATATTTGATTACTCTCCATACTTTCAAGGCTTATTAATTTTTGTTATGATTTGGGTAATTCTCGGCAGTTCATGGAATCTATTAGCAGGCTACACCGGCCTGGTTTCATTCGGTCATGCGGCTTATTTTGGAATCGGAGCGTACGCCGCGGCCATTCCATTTTATCATTACGGTATTTCGCCCTGGTGGGGATTATTAACAGGGGGAATCGCGGCAGTTATTCTCGGCTACTTGCTTGGTATTGTAGTTTTTAGATTGCGGGGACCTTACTTTGCGCTCGGCACTTTGGCAACAGCAGAAATTTTAAGAATTATTTTTGGTGAAGAAGCCTGGCTTACTAATGGTCATACCGGAATTTTATACATGACCACCTGGGTAAGCAAATATCCATATTACTATGTTGCTTTGGCTTTAGCATTGGGCGCAGTCTTTTCCGTTAAATTTATAATGAAGACTAAGGCTGGATTTTATTTTCTATCTATTCGTGAAGACCAAGACGCCGCTGAAGCTATCGGTATCAACACAAAAAAATATAAAAATATTGCAACGGTAATATCAACTTTTTGGGCGGGGATGGCGGGAGCTTTTTATGTTATTTATATGGGCTTCATTGATCCTGAAGTTGTTTTTGCTTTACACAATATTTCTATCATAACCATTTTAGTCGGAATAATAGGCGGAGTAGGAACAGTGTGGGGACCAGCAGTAGGCGCAGTTGTTATGGTATTTATTCAAGAGCTGCTTCGCTCTTCCTTTTTTGGAATAGCGCCTGATTGGCTTTCACGATTTCATTCGCTTGCATTTGGGCTGGTAGTAATTTTTGTTATACTTTATATGGCGGGCGGAATTGTGGGCGATTGGAAATTAATTTCAAGAAAATTTAAAAAGAAAAAATCATTCGAGGAAATTTAATGAGTACGCTTGTTGTAAATAATCTTACAAAAATCTTCGGTGGTTTAACTGCTGTAAATCAAGTATCCTTTGAAGTAAAAGAAGGAGAAATTTTTGGGCTTATTGGTCCTAACGGAAGCGGCAAAACAACAATATTTAATTTGATTAGTCAATTTTATAATGTTTCCGGCGGAAAAATAATTTTTAAAGGTCAGGACATTACAAATAAAAAGACCTATCAAATTGCACATCTCGGCATCGGCAGAACTTTTCAAGTTGTAAAACCTTTAAAGCGTTTATCAATTAAAGAAAATGTAATGGCGGCTGCTTTTGCCAGAGAATCTACTTTTTCAGGCGCGCAAAAAGTAGCCGAAGAAATTTTAGATTTCTGTCATCTATCAGGTCAAGCTGAAATGAAAGCGGGCGGGCTGCCAATCGGTGGACGCAAAAGATTAGAAATTGCCAAAGCCCTTGCTACGCGCCCCTATCTTCTATTATTAGACGAAACCGCCGCAGGATTAAATCCTTCCGAACTTGATGAAGCGGTTGACATCATTAAAAAAATTAGAAGCGAACTTGGGATTACTATTATTATTGTTGAACATATTATGAAAGTTATTATGACTATCAGCGACCGCATTCATGCTATTGCTTACGGCTCTACTATTGCCGAGGGTTCGCCGGCTGAAGTGGCTAAAAACCCAACTGTAATTGAAGCTTATTTAGGCTCTAACTATGGGGAGGAAGACGGCAATGCTTAATATTAATAATATTGATATGAGTTATGGAGATTTGCAGGTGCTTTGGGATGTTTCTTTTAATGTTGAAGAAGGTGAAATAATTGTTTTAGTTGGGGCAAACGGCGCAGGTAAGTCTTCAATTTTAAAAACAATTTCAGGGCTTCAAAAAGTTTCTAAAGGAAGCATAGAATTATTCGGCAAATCTTTAACTAACATTTTACCCGAAGAAATAATTAAAGAAGGCGTAGTTCACGTTCCCGAGGGAAGACGGCTTTTTAATGAAATGTCTGTCGAAGAAAATCTTTTTATGGGATCTCTTTACGGCAAAGCAAAAGAAGAAAGAATGAACACGCTTGAAGAATGTTATAATCTTTTTCCAAGATTGCGCGAAAGAAGAACACAGCTTACAGGCACGCTTAGCGGCGGCGAGCAGCAAATGGTTGCAATTGCGCGGGGACTAATGTCGCTGCCTAAACTTTTGATGCTTGATGAACCAAGTCTCGGCTTAGCTCCCGTATTGGTTCAAAACATTTTTGATATTATAAAAGACATTAATAAAAAAGGAATCACTATTTTACTGGTGGAACAAAATGTTCAAATGACGCTTAAATTTTGCAACCGCGCTTACGTTTTAGAAAACGGCAGAGTTACATTAACCGGCACAGGCAATGAACTACGGAATAACCAGCATGTGCAGGCTGCCTATTTAGGAATTTAATTTGGAAGGCAAATAAAATGTTAGTCCGAAAATGGATGACGGAAAAAGTAATTACTATTGATGAAAATGCTTCTTTACACGAAGCGATTACTACCTTAAAATCAAACAAGATCAGGCGAATTCCTGTTTTGCGAAAAGGTAAATTGGTGGGAATAGTTTCCGACAGAGATTTAAAAGAAGCCTCGCCGTCAAAAGCTACTTCGCTTGACATTTGGGAACTTCATTATTTAATGTCTAAAATAAAATTAAAAGATATAATGACAAAAAATCCCATAACAGTTGCACCGGGAACTACGTTGGAGCATGCAGCAATTTTAATGTTTGATAATAAAATCGGCGGTTTGCCTGTAGTTGATGAGAAAAAAAATTTAGTTGGAATTTTAACTGAGCAGGATGTTTTTAAAGCCCTTATTAATATTACCGGAGCGAGAATTTCAGCTAACCGTATTTCTTTAGTAATTCCCGATAAACCCGGTTCAATAAAGGATGTAATGGATATTATGCGACAGCATCAATTTAAATACAACAGCATTTTAACCACACATGAAGGTGTGCCTAAAGGACAGCGTGAAGTGTTGATCCGCTTTCAGGCTGAAGAGGATGAACTGGAAAATATTTTAAATGATTTGAAAAAGACTTATGATAATGTGAATTTAACGATTGATAAATAAAAATGCTTTGAGCTACCACATATAAACTTAAAGTGATGACACTTCCTCTTCTTTAAGCGAGGAGTTGTCACGACTAATTTTCCCTCCACTATTTGAGATGAGCCACCGACTCATCTCAATAAACATTCAATTTAAAATTACCCTTCTACCTAAATTCATCACGTTGAAGGATAATATCCAGACCCCAAAGTTCCCATAAATTTTGATAAGAAAATTATAAAGAAAATAATGTAAAGAACTATTATAACCAGCCCGATTATCAAAAGAATTTTTTGTATAAAAAAGAATTTACTTTGCCTCTCAATTGCATTTTCAAGAAATCCCATATCCCCGCCGTAGGAATAATTATCAAAAAAGCTAGCCGATTCTCTAAGTCTAATTCCGCATATTATATATGGAATGCCGACTAAAGCACCGATAATTGATAAGCAAGTTATACCTCCGGTTATTATATAAAAAATACCTACAAACCGCATGTCCGATGACATTTTAGTTAACATCATTTGAAACACGGGTGAAATATTTGAAGCACTGTTTAACATATTATGATTCCCTTTTTTTATTGATTCATAGAAAGAGGCTTAATTTCATTGACGTTAAATGAATTCATTATCCCGATAACAATTAAATTAATTTTCTCTCTGTCAAACTTATTTTTTATTTCTGCATCACATTCAATTAAAATTTTATTAATGTAATTTTTTAAAACTTCAAATTCATTTCCCTTATTGATGCAAATCCTTAATAAATATTTAATTGAAATTAATAATTTTTCAATTATTAAAATATCTTTTTTACCGTATGTCAAAATGGGAGTTATATATCTAAATAAAACTTCATCGAGCGATTTTTCTTTTTGAATGATTCTTACTTTATTTTCTTTGTCGCAAAAATGGCTCAGGTTATTTCTTTTTATATACTCTGAACAAAGAGTTGATAATTCATTAATCGCTTTTAATGCCGTTCCAGGGTCGTTTATTCCCGGGCTTAAAGCCTTTACAGCAATTTCAGAAAGCTGCTTAAAACCGTAAATAAAATTTTCTTCAATTAATTCTTCTTCATGAAAAATAAAATTTTCTAATATTTTTTTTTGTATTTTTTCATTAACATTTTTTTTATCCAGTTTAAATAAATCATCTCCTTCGTGAACAAAATTTCCAGGTTCAGGCATTACTTCAATTATCAAATTATTTTTAAGAGCAATTTCCAAAAGGCTTTTTTCATTAATTTTTCTGAAATAGCCTGATGAAATGCTTTTTACCGATTGCCATTGGCCGCTATTAATTTCAGATGAATTAGAAGCTTGTTCATCATTATTTTTTATTTTCTTCAAAGTTTTTCTAAATATTCTTTCAATTATCTGATCAATTTGAATTGATTGAGAAATAGTATGAATGAAATAAACAAACATCGAAAGACATAAAACACCTAATATTTCCGCGAAAAAAATACCTATTAACGGAAGGCTTACGTTTGCTTTTTCGGGTGCAATGTTATGCAATAGGATCAAGCAGTAAACTATAGTTCCGATATAAAAACCTAAAACAATTTGATTTGCTTTGTCGGTTATTAAACCGGGTATTATGCGGGGAGAAAAATTTGATGAAGCCTGATTAAGCACAATCATTACCATAGAAAAACTAAAAACAGTTAATGAAATAATCCCGGCAATTAATGTCGAAAGAACTGCTCTCGAATTGTTAATTCCCTTTACCCATAAGAATCCGTATGTATCAATTAATCCCTTGCCTATTTTTGTCTGATCTACATAAAGCATTAAAAAGGATATAGTTAATAGAACAGCCGATATTATAATTGGGAAAAATGCAATACTGTTTACAATTTTTATATATACTTTGTAAATTATTTGAGGAAAACTTTTCAAGTTTAAGCCTAATTTAGTGCTGAAAATAATTAGTTTTTGTTTGCGGGACGCTTCATATTTTCTAAACCAATTGCATCAATCAGCTGCTTATAAGTAATTAACGAAAATTCTTTTGACTCAAGTTCGTCAAGAATTTTTTTTGATTTCCAGGCATTTAATTCTGCCTGGCGGTGCTTGCTCATCTGCTTTAAACCGAACGAATTTAAATCTTTTAATGCCGATAATTCTTCATTATCAATTCCGATATGACTTACAATTAAATTTACTTTTCCCGAATTCAAATTATTTAATATTTTGTATAGATTATCTTCCTTAATCTCAATACTATCGGCATACATATTATCAGCATAATTTTCATTAAAGTATTGGGAAATACCAAGATGGTATTCATCGGCAAGTTTTTCTAAAATTTCTCTGTATTCAGGTTTATCTACAGCAGTACTCATGTGGTGATCGAGATAAACAATTTTTAATCCGGTTCCAAGCGCCCTTTCTATCTGGGCTCGCAATTCAATTTCAATTTCATCTAATGAAGGATTGTTTGCATTGAACAAAGATCGTGATGGTAAAAAATAACCCGTGCTATCAACAAGACTTGGTACGGCACTTCTGCCGGAAATAGGTCCCCATTTATAATTTTGCCATTCTGAATTTAAAGTTAAATGAATTCCAACAGACACTTGCGGGTTTGCTTTTAAAATATCAACAGCCTCTTGATACCACGGACAAGCGAACATAACGGATACGGAAATAGGCAGCCCGGTTTTTATAATTTCTTTTAAAGCTTCGTTTACTGAGTGACACATACCAATATCATCAAAACGAATTAATATTTTTTCTTTTTGATCTGTTTGAGAAAAAATATTGTTTGATGACAGAACTATCATAAATAATATTAATATAAAAGTTTTCACTTAATCCTCCGTAAAATATTAATTTTTTTTCACGCTGAATTTTTCAGGGCGCTTTAAATGAAAATCGCTTGCATCCTGAAACACTTTTGCCGCTGCAATAATTTTCCCTTCCTCAAAAAGATTACCAATAAAAGTTATGCTGGTGGGAGTTCCATTTTCAGAAAAACCATTTGGAACAGTGATACTCGGCTGGCCCGTTAAATTTGTTAGCGGTAGATTATCGCCGTAAAAAGATGGAACAACTACAACATCAAAATCCTGTATCATTTTATTAAACTCTTGAATCAATAAATATCTAACTCTGCTCGCATTAATATATTCAACCGCGGGAATAAATCTTGATGCGCGGAAAGAATTTGGCCATGCATTTTTTATTTGACGTTTTAATAAATCATCTTTATTGGTTCGGGTTAATTCATCAAACGCTGCAGATGATTCGGCTGAAAGCATTATTGTTAAATCATTAATAGGAAAGTCCGGTAAATTGAATTCAATTAATTTTGCTCCATTCTTTTTTAAAATTTCCAATGAAATAGAATCGTTCTTGTGAAAATCGTATGATGAATCAAAATCACTTTTTAAATATCCAATCCTTAAATCGCTTAATTTTATTTTTGAATCATAATCAAACGGAACATCATATACAGTTTGATCTTTTCCATCAGGGCCGTAAATAGCATTTAAAACAATAGCGCAGTCTTCAGCATTTCTACAAATGGGACCAATCTTATCCATCGTCCAGCTAAGCGCCATTGCTCCGTTCCTGCTCACTCTTCCGTAAGTGGGACGCAAACCGGTTACGCCGCAAACAGTTGAGGGCGAAACAATTGATCCGTAAGTTTCCGTGCCGATTGCATAAGGGACTAATCCGGCGGACACCGAAGACGCGGATCCCGCAGATGAGCCGCTGGAGCCTTCGTCAAGCTTCCATGGATTTCTTGTCATACCTCCAAACCAAACATCTCCCCAGGCAAGCGCCCCCATTGTAAACTTTGCAACTAAAACGCCGCCGGCATTTTCAAGTCTTTTAACCACGGTGGCGTCTTCATCAATCATTTGATTTTTGTACGACTCGGCGCCCCAGGTTGTTTTATAATTTTTTGTGGAAAGTAAATCTTTAACGCCGAAAGGAATTCCGTGAAGATATCCTTTGTATTTTCCCGCGGCAATTTCTTCGTCGGCTTTTTTTGCCTGACTAAGAGCCAAGTCTTCAGTTAAAGTAATTACGCTTTCAAGTGCGGGGGAATATTTTTTTAATCTTTCCAGATACATTTTAGTAAGCTGCGTGGAAGTAACTTTTTTATTCTTTAATAGATATGCAAGCTCGCCGATTGAATAGTAAGCAAGCTGTTCAATGCTATCCGGCATTTTTGTATTTGAGTAATCTGAAATTATTAATTCATTTTTTAGATTCGGGAATTTGTATCCCGCAGGTATCGGATTAAAATTTATCGAAGGCGGAACGCTGTTTTGCAAATTAACACTTCTAATATTCTCATAATTTTTTAACTGACTCAACAAATCCCCTGTCATTGAATCTCTTTCAGCGTCTGTAAAATTTAACCCAATAATCTTTTCCGCTGATTCAATTATATTCTTTGTTATGGGATTGTCATCATTAAAAACAATTGCTCCAAGCGAGAATGAAACCAAAAGACTTAAACCAAAAAATATTTTTTTTGTTTTGAAGGAAGGCATATTAAACTCCGTAAAAGTTTTTGCTAAGATAAGAACATTTTAAATTAAGTGTAAAAGGAGTAAAGAAAAAATATGTTGCTTTGTAAGAATTAATATCTATCATTATTTACATAAATTGGAGCTATGCCTCTGTGGGGTTACGCTTTAACGTCACTTTATGGGTGCAGGAAATGATGGAATAATGCATTATAATGGAATTGATATAGTTACAATTTATCCTACAACATTAAAATTAACTGGTGTTTTAATACTTGAACGAGACGTTTTTTTGTAGGTTATGATTCAGTAAAAAAATAAATGTTAGGATAAGGGGAATTTTAAAAGAAATAATTTGGAGTACCGAGAGTCAAAAGAAAATTAAATAAAGGAACGGTGCGGCAACATCGTTACCCAAATTACAAGCGAAGGCAATGGGATTATCTTGCAGAGGCGAAATGCGCCTTTTTATTTGCAATCCAACAATAAAGAATTTTTAACTTGAAGCTACTGTCATTGCAGCAGCCTGCCTTGCCATTTTCAAATTATATTCAGAAGCGAGTGATTTATAATTTACCAAATCTACAATAGTCCCTATAAAGCACAATCCCGCAGTAAAAAAATACAAAATGCCCATCCCTATTTGGTCGGTAAGGAACCTTTGAATTCCGGCAAATCCTAAAAATCCAACCAGAGTTAAAAGAAGAATCATTTGAGAATCTCTTCTTCTGGAATTATAAATTATTGCAAACTGCTGTAACTGGTTATCATTAAAATCCTTCACTAAATCCTGCACATACCTTAATTCCATTTCATCTAAATTTGGCATTAGGTGGAAAAGATTTGTCATGGAAAAGCTCCTTTCAAATAGAAAATTAATTATGAACTTTAAATTGAGAACTAAAGGATAATTTTAAAAGAATAAAAACTCTATGCAAAATAATTAGTAACGCCGGCAGTCCCAAAGGATGAGCGTAAAAAGAATCGTATAAATTGAAATGAAAAATTTTACTTATGGATACTCCTAATCCACAGCCGGGACAAAAATTAGATCCCAAATTCTTTAAAGGGCAAATTGTAAAATGAGTTGAGGTTTCAGGATTGATTATCATTAAATAAAATAGGCCCAGCATCCACAGCCAGGCTTCTAATTTTATTTTTAATATTTCGCTTAAAATCATTTTCAAATCAATTTAAACTTAAATGAATGCAAAAGAGATGTCAATATTTTATATTCAATACATTTGATTATTTAAAAATTAAAAAGCCTATAATTTTTTAACGAAAAATTATAGGCTTAAAATTATTAAATGATTATTTATATGAGTTCAAAACTTTCATATAATTAGCGCGTTCAAATTGTGAAGGATCTGCTACATTCATATAGCTCATGCTTCCGCGCATCTGATCAAGCGATTCATATTCATGCTCTTCCATCCAAAATTTTAATTTGGTAAGAATATCATTAATATGATTTATCCCGAACTTTAATAGGCACGAAAGAACTTGTGTAACTTTAGCTCCAACCATTATCATTTTAAGTACATCTTTTTCAGTATAGATTCCGCTGGTGGCAGCAAGATCGGCAGAAATTTTATTATACAGGATAGCGATCCATCTAAGTGGCAATCTAGCATCCATCGGTGTGCTTAACAAAACATTCGGTGTAACTTCTAATGTATCTAAATCAATATCAGGCTGATAAAATCTATTAAATAAAAGTATGCCCGAAGCTCCCGCTTTATCAAGCTCCATAGCCATGTGCGAAACGGAACTGAAGAAGGGATGCATTTTTACGGCAATCGGAATTTTAATATTTGCTTTAACTGATTTAACAATATTTATATATGAGTTATCAATTTCTTGCGGAGTTTTACTGCCATCTGTTGCAAGCTGATAAATATTTAATTCAAGCGCATCGGCGCCGGCTTGCTCAATTTTTTGCGCATATTCAATCCAACCGCCCAATGATTTTCCGTTTAAGCTGGCGATGATGGGAATGTCAACTGATATTTTAGCTTTTCTAATATGTTCAAGATATTCATCGGGACCGGTTTTATATTCAAATGGTTCAGGAAAATAATCCTGCGCTTCAGCATAACTTTCATTATGAACTGTGGTGTAATAATCTAACTCTAATTGTTCATGCTCAATCTGCTCTTCAAAAAGCGAGTAAAGTACAACTGCCGCGGCGCCACTGTCTTCCATTTTTTTTATGTTGTCAATATGTTGTGAAAGAGGTCCGGCTGAAGGAACTATTGGGTTGTTTAATTCAAGTCCTAAATAATTTGTTTTGAGATTCATTAGTCTACCTTTTTAATTTTATTTCTGTTCTATTTAAAGGGAAAACAAAATTTTAATGACGCTTAAGGTTTTGCTTTTCCACTATCAGGATTAAACGATGCAAGCTGTTCATAAGTTTTCCATTTTTCAACTACATCTTTTTGAGCCTCTTCCATCAAACGTTCCGCTTCCACGGGATGACTTTTAGTTAGCATCTTGTATCTTGTTTCCATATATGCAAAATCCTTTAAAGGAATTTTTAATCCTTTAGATTCAAGCTTAAAGGGATTTTTACCTTCAGCGGAGAGGGCAGGATTGTAACGGTATAATTGCCAGTAACCTGAATCCACCGCAGCCTGTTGATTGTGCATTGCGGTTCCCATATTTATTCCGTGCGCAATACAATGGCTGTATGCAATTATTAAAGAAGGACCGTCATAAGCTTCAGCTTCTAAAAATGCTCTGACCGTATGTGTATCATTTGCGCCCATTGCAACTTTAGCAACGTAAACATTTCCATAAGACATTGCCATTAAGCCAAGGTCTTTTTTAGCCGATGTTTTTCCGGCGGCGGCAAATTTTGCAACCGCAGCCCTTGGCGTTGATTTGGAAGCCTGCCCGCCTGTGTTTGAATAAACTTCAGTATCAAGCACTAAAACGTTTACATTTTTTCCCGAAGCTAAAACGTGATCTAAACCTCCGTAGCCAATATCGTAGGCCCAGCCGTCGCCGCCCATAATCCATACGGATTTTTTTACAAGATAATCTGAAAGACTTAACAAATGTTTTATTTCAATTGATTTACCATTTTTTTCATTCTTTAATAATTCATTTAAGATTTGATTAAGAGCTGTTACACGTTCGCGCTGTTCATAAATTCCAGCTTCATCTTTTTGATCGGCGTTTATTAATTCGGTAACAAGATTATCGCCTAAATCTGAAGCTAATTTTGTGAGAAGATTTTTTGCTTGAATATTATGCTTGTCAATTGCTAATCTAAAACCAAAACCAAATTCAGCGTTGTCTTCAAATAAAGAATTTGACCAGGCAGGTCCTCTGCCGTCTTGATTTACTGTCCATGGAGTAGTTGGCAAATTTCCGCCGTATATAGAAGAACATCCGGTTGCGTTTGCCACCAATGTACGGTCTCCAAATAGTTGACTCACTAATTTTACATAAGGAGTTTCGCCGCAGCCTGTGCATGCGCCGGAAAATTCAAACAATGGTTCTAAGAATTGCGAGTCTTTAACTTTTGTTAAACTAACTTTTCTTCTGTCAATTTCAGGAATGCTTAAAAAGAAATCCCAATTTAATCTTTCAGTTTCGCGCAACGGAAGCTGCTCTCTCATATTTATTGCTTTTAGTTTTGTCTCTTTTTTATTTTTAGCGGGACAAACATCAACGCAAATACCGCAGCCGGTGCAATCTTCCACGGCAACTTGCAGCGAGTAATACATTCCATCGCCGTAATCTTTGCCTCTAAATTTTGTATACTTAAAAGCTTCGGGCGCATTGGCTACTTCTTTTTCATCATAAACTTTAGCGCGTATAGTTGCGTGCGGACAAACCAAAACGCACTTGTTGCATTGAATACAAACTTCATCATCCCAAACGGGAACTTCCAAAGCGATATTTCTTTTTTCCCATTTGGTTGTGCCAGAAGGATAAGTTCCATCAATAGGCATTTTGCTTACGGGGATGTTATCGCCTGCGCCGGCAATAATTACCCCGGTAACTTCTTTTATAAATTCAGGCGCGTTTTCAGGAACTGCAGGATTCATTTTTACTTTGCTCGTTACATGATCCGGTACTTCAACTTCAAATAAATTTTCAATGGTTTTATCAACAGCGGCAAAATTCATTTGAACAATTTTATCGCCTTTAGCGCCGTAAGTTTTTTTAATTGAATTTTTGATTAATTGAATAGCTTCATCTTTAGGGAAGATATTTGAAATTGCAAAAAAGCAAGTCTGCATAATCGTATTAATCCTTACGCCCATACCGGTTTCAGCGCCCACTTTGTAAGCGTCAATAACATAAAATTTCATTTTCTTATTAATCAAATCTTTCTGAACTTTTTCCGGTAAAGAATCCCATGCTTTATTCTGAGGAACAATAGTATTTAACAAAAATGTTCCGCCTTCAACAACATCGTCAAGCATATCAAATTTTTCTAAAAATACCTGCTGATGACAAGCGACAAAATTTGTTTTATTAATTAGATATGTAGATTGAATTTTCTTCGGCCCAAATCTTAAGTGAGAGATAGTGGTTGAACCGGATTTTTTTGAATCATAAACAAAATAACCTTGCGCGTAATTATCAGTTCCTTCGCCGATAATTTTAATTGAATTTTTATTTGCGCCAACTGTGCCGTCTGCGCCTAATCCATAAAATTTACCGCGGAAAGTTTTTGCATGTTCAACTGAAAAATCAGAATCAAAATCTAAACTGGTATTTGTAACATCGTCAATAATTCCAATTGTAAAATGATTTTTAGGCTTGTCTTTTTTCAATTCATCAAACACGCCTTTAATCATTGCGGGAGTAAATTCTTTGGAGGATAGTCCGTATCGTCCGCCAACAATTTTAGGATACGCAAAAGGAAGCTCGCCATTTACGTGCATTTCAGAAATCGCATTTACAATATCTAAATATAAAGGTTCGCCGGAAGCGCCAGGTTCTTTTGTTCTATCTAAAATAGAAAGAACTTTTACTGTTTTAGGCAGAGCATTAATAAAATGTTTAATTGAAAAAGGTCTGTACAACCTAACTTTAAGAATACCGACTTTTTCTTCTTTATTAGTTAAGTAGTCAACTGTTTCTTCTGCGGCTTCCGCTCCGGAGCCCATAATTACAACAACTCTTTCAGCATCGGGAGCGCCAACGTAATCAAATAAATGATATTGGCGACCAACAATTTTAGCAAACTTATCCATTTGCGCTTGAACTATTTCCGGGCAATTGTCATAAAAAGTATTTACAGTTTCTCTTCCCTGAAAATAAACATCGGGGTTTTGCGCGGTGCCGCGTATAAAAGGATTATCGGGAGTTAAAGCGCGCTTACGATGCGCGATTACTAAATCATTATCTATCATTGCTTTCATATCTTCCATTGAAAGCTGTTCAATTTTCATTACTTCGTGCGAGGTTCTAAAGCCGTCAAAGAAATGGATAAACGGCAGTCTTGATTCTAATGCGGCAGCTTGAGCAATCAAAGCAAAATCCATTACTTCCTGAACAGAGTTTGATGAAAGCATGGCAAATCCGGTTGATCTTGCCGCCATAACATCGCTGTGATCTCCAAAAATTGATAATGCCTGCGCCGCAATTGATCTTGCAGAAACGTGGAATACAGTTGATGTAAGCTCGCCCGCAATTTTGAACATATTAGGAATCATTAATAATAAACCTTGCGAGGCTGTAAAAGTTGTAGTTAATGCGCCCGTCTGCAGCGCGCCGTGAACGCTGCCGGAAGCTCCGCCCTCGCTTTGTAATTCGCTAACTGAGGGAACTTCGTCCCACATATTTTTTTTACCTTTTGCCGACCAATCGTCGCACCACTCACCCATATTTGAAGAAGGGGTTATGGGATAAATTGCTATAACTTCATTTGTATTATACGCTACGTAAGCCGCAGCTTCATTGCCGTCAATTGTTACTTTTTTTCTTTCCATTTTTGTTACCATCAATCCATTTGTTTGATAAAAAATTTAGTCCCCTAAATAATAAGGCAATCAAAAAGCCAATTTCTATACCAAGCTGTTTTTACTTAATAATGTAAACTTTTCTGCATTATTTTTTCATATTAGATAAAATGAAATGGCAGGAATAATGGTTTTTCTTATTGTTGAGAATGTTTTTGTTTTATAGGTGAAAGTCATATTAATTCTTTTCAAAATAATGTTTTAAAGTTACAGTGAATTTTCTAATACATATCATTTTGCGGCTTATAATAATTTAAGAATTAATAAAATGTTCAGCGCTCAATTTTAAGCATTAATCTTTGACTTACTTGAGTTGTTCTAAAATTTTATTTTTATCAACTAAATTGTTATTAATAATAAACGATTATTATTTGATGAAAGTACGAAGACGTAAATTTATAAAGAAAAGTTTGGGAATAGCTGCAGGAATGGTTTTATTGCCGCCGGTTCTGTTCAATAAATTTGATTCAGTTTCAAAAGCGAACACAGTAAAACCTAATTTTAAACCCGATCCGAGTCTTTGGAAAAATGATGAAATTAATATTGCCTGGATTGGACACGCCACAGTTTTAATTAACTTTTACGGAACTTTAATTTTAACCGATCCTGTTTTAATGGAAAGAATTGGATTATATTTTTTTGGGTTAACGTACGGACCAAGCCGATACACTGCGCCCGCGCTGGAGATTGATGAAATTCCTAAACCGGATTTAATTTTGCTTTCCCATGCGCACATGGATCATACTGATTATGAAACGCTTAATTACATAACTGAAAAGTACCCAAACGAAATTGATTGTGTAACAGCTTTTAACACTAAAGATGTTGCAGAAGATTTGCCATGGAAATCAATTCAAGAAATTGATTGGACTGAAGAATTAACAATTCATAATATCAGGATTAAAGCTTTGGAAGTCCAGCATTTTGGCTGGCGATTTCCGTGGGAGCGCGACCGCTCCAAAGGATTTTTTAATGATGGAAGAAGCTACAACGCATATATTTTAGAAAAGGATAAAATTAAAATTTTATTCGGCGGGGACACTTGTTACCACGAAAAATTTAAAGAATTCAAACATGAAAAAATAGATATTGCAATTATGCCTATAGGCGCGTATAACCCCTGGAAAAAATGGCACTGCAATCCTGAAGAAGCGCTGATTATGGCGTCGTATCATCTCGGCGCAGTACATTTTATTCCCATTCACTGCAACACATTTAAACAAGGAATGGAACCAATCGAAGAGCCGATGCAATGGCTGGAAAAATCTAAATCCAACTATGCAATAAACATAGGAATAAAAGAAATTGGGGAAACGTTTAGATTTAGAGGTTAAATCGCTAGACTTTTTTGTGAAGGGAATTATATTTGTTCATTAGTAATGAACAAGATATTATTGAAAAAATGTATCCTTTAGAAATGTCCTATAATTTGCTATAAAAACTTACGCATAAATCAAAAACCCAATCTCTCTCCGAAATTGGGTTTTTAGTGTCAGTCTTTTTCAAACAAAAATTACTTCACGCTGATTTCCTATCTTCTATATAAATTGGCTCGCTGCCGTTTTCAACTACGTCTTTTGTTATAACGCATTTGTCTACATCTTCTTTAGCGGGCAAATCATACATAATATCCAGCATAAAGTCTTCCACTATTGAACGCAAAGCGCGCGCTCCGGTCTTTCTTTCCATTGCTTTTTTAACAATGGCGTCTATGGCAAAAGGATCAAACTCCAATTCAATTCCTTCCATCATAAATAATTTTTTGTATTGCTTTAAAATTGCGTTGCGCGGTTCGGTTAAAATTGATTTGAACGCGTCTTCGGAAAGCGACTGGAGCGGGGCTGTAACCGGAATTCTTCCAATCAATTCCGGTATTAATCCGTATCGCAGTAAATCTTCCGGCTGAATAAATTTTAAAAGCTGATCGTCATTTACTCTATGTTTTATATCTGAAAAGAATCCCATTTTATTTTTATTTATTCTGTGCGCAATTATTTGATCTATGCCTTCAAATGCGCCGCCGACAATAAATAAAATGTTTTTAGTATTGATATTAATTAAGCTTTGTTCGGGGTGCTTTCTGCCGCCTTTGGGAGGAACTCCAGCCACCGTTCCTTCCAATATTTTCAAAAGCGCCTGCTGAACTCCTTCACCCGAAACATCGCGGGTTATTGACGTGCTTTCACTTTTACGCGCTATTTTATCAATCTCATCAATATAAACAATCCCGCGCTGCGCTCTCTCTAAATTATAATCAGATGCTTGCAATAAATGAACGAGAACTGTTTCAACGTCGTCGCCAACATATCCGGCTTCCGTTAAAGTAGTGGCATCCGCAATTGCAAAAGGAACGTCTAAAATTCGGGCGAGAGTTTGAGCAAGTAAAGTTTTTCCTACGCCTGTGGGACCAATTAAAAGTATGTTGCTCTTTTCAATTTCCACATCATCCAATTCAAAAAAAGATGATTTAGAATTAATTCTTTTATAATGATTATAAACCGCAACCGATAAAACTTTTTTTGCCCTATCCTGTCCAATTACATATTCATCCAAAGTTTTTTTGATTGTGGAAGGAGTGTGGTCAACGGCGGATTTCGCTTTTGTATTATTGTAAGCCGCTAAATTATTTTTTAAGATGTCAACGCTGCTGCCGATGCAAATATCGCAAATGTAAACATCGGGACCGGCAATCATACTGCCGACTTCGCTTCCGTCTCTTCCGCAAAATGAACATTTTACTATTTTCTGATTTTGTTTTTTACCCATTATACTTTCTAACTTAATTTATTTCGTAATTTGATAATTTCTGCCCTTGCTTCGTCAAGATATAAGGAGTTAGGGAATTTTGCAAGCAGTTTTTCATAAATCTCAATGGCTTTAGCGTTATCCGTCACGCCAAACTCATAAATTTGCCCTAACAAATATAATGCTTTATCTGAATAAATATTCTTTTCATTTTCATCCGAAATCTTATTCAAAAGTAAAATTGATTCATCATAATTATCTAACGCCATTTCCATTTCGGCTTCCCTAATTTTGACAAGACTTTGAAGCATAAACGCCTGCTGGTTTGAAGATATAATTTTATATTTCTCCGCCGCTTTATCAAATTTTTGCTGTTCTGCTAAAAGTTCGGCTTGGGCAAAAAGCAAAAGATTAGACGAATCATTTATTGATGTGTTCAATAAAAGTGAAAGTTCAATTGCATCGTTGGCGTTGTTGTCTTTTAAGTCATTTACAATTTCGTTTAAAATTTCTTTGGCTTTATCAAAATTTCCTTTATAAAAATTTATCTGCGCAAGTTTATATTTAGCGCTGTTTCTTTGGTCGGGTGAAATTCTTCCATTTTTAATTATTGAAGAAAAATCTTTTTCAGCTTTTTCTAAATCGCTTTCCCTTATAGCTGCATTGCCTAAATCATTATAAGCCTCAGCTGAAAATTTTGAGAGAGAGGATTCCTCAATTATTTTATTATAAAATTTTTCCGCTTCCTTCGGTTCATTTTGAATGTATTGTTTAATTAATCCCATTCTCCAATAAGCCTCGTATGCGGTTTCTGAATGCGGATATAAATTGATTATATCGTTAAAAGCATTTATTACTTCTTCAATCTTTTCCGAATCAAATTTTTGCGAAACAAAGTACGGTTTCCAATTGGGGATATTACTTGAATATTCTTTTTTAAGTTCCGCTTCCAAAGTTTTAGCGTAGCCGAGTTTTGCATTTGATGCGATCGGCGAGTTTGGATATTTATTTAAAATCTCGTTAAATGATTTTGCCGCGGTTTCGTATTCGCCTTCATTTAAAAGCATTTCGCCAAAATTAAATAATTCATTCCCCTGGTTATTTTGAATTTCATCAATCTTCATATAAAGTTCAAAAGCTTTATCAAAAGATTTTTCTTCAACGTAAAGCCGTGCAAGCAAATAAGAAAAAGTAATTTCATCTTTATCCATCCAATCTTCCACAACCTGAATAGTCGCCTTTAAAGCTTCGGGTTTGTTTATGTATGAAAATATTTTTGATTGAATTAATGCGAGCTGTTTTGAGTCTTTCGAAAGAATTAAACAATATTCTTCTGCGGCTTCTTTGTACTGCATTGTTAAAGAATAAATATTGGCAAGATCGTACGAAAAAATTCTGGGGTCGTCGGAAACGCTCTTCCCTTTTTTTAGAATGTCGATTGCTTTATCAAAAGCTCGTCTTTGCAAAGCATAATTTGCAAGCGTTTTATAATTCAGTGGATTGGGAGGTAATTTTATTAGCGCGTTATCCCAAACTTCAAAAGCTTTTTTCTCTTCGCCTTTTAAATAATAGCTCGTCCCCAGCAAGCCGTATAAATTTACATCCGACTGATAATTATTAATTCTATTTTCAATTATTTTAATTGATAAATCATATTCTTTTAGTTGAGTGTAGATTCTATTTAAAGCTTCAAAAAATAAAATATTATCCGGCTGTGAATTATAAAGATCTTCATAAATTGATTTTGCCTTAACAAATTCCCCCGCGCCTTCATAATTTTGAGCCAGCATAAAACGGTTGTTATAATCCTGAACATTTTGAGGAAAAATAAGAGCAGAAAAGAGAATCAAAAAGATGAGTAATTTTTTAAGCATAGTTCAAAAATAGCAAATCCAGTCGGGCTTTCAAGTGATTAAGAATGTCACTTTCTATCAAGACAAAATCCCTTTAGTGCAGCTAAGTGATCTGAATGCCCTGTCTGCGGTTTGTGGTGAGAATAGCTTTACCACTTAGGCACGTAGAACACAAAGAATCACAAAGTTATTCTAATTTAAATTGTATTGGCACAACAACTTGAACTTTTACATTTTTTCCTCTTTGCATTCCGGGTTTAAACTTTGTTTCTTTCACTGCTTTTTCAGCAGCTTCATCTAAACCTGTCCCAATTCCTTTTAATACTTCAGTTGCTGCAACATGGCCATTTTCATCAATGTATGCTCTTACAAAAACTTTTCCTTCAATGCCGGCTCGTTTAGCAATTTCAGGATAGTGAACATTTTGCTGTATGGCTTTAATTCCGCCAATTGGTTCAGGCATTTCTTCCACAGCGATAAAAAAAATATTTGGGTTTATGTTATTTAGATTTGTTTTATCCTTTTCAATATTGAAATACCATCTATACTGCGATTTTACACTTTTGCCGTTTTTTGTTCCTGGCTTAAATTTCCAATTTTCAAAATATTTTACAGCAATATTAGTAAAATATCGCTCGGACTTTGAATTACTTCAACTTTATTTACATTACCGTTTTCATCAATCAATAGTTTATAATCTAATTTAACATCTTCACTTTTTGATTTCTTTATTTCCTCATTAATTTTACCAGATAATTCTTTTTCATCGACTTCCAATAATTTTGGGGTTGAATCCACTTTGTTTATCGGCATATATATTTCATCATAATTGGATATTACTTCTATCGTGTTTTTTTCTTTACAGCCAAATAGTATCAATATACAGAATTACAAAAAGTTTTGTTACTGTTTTCATTTTAACCTCATAAATTTGACTTAACAATTATTTCATTTGGAAAGTTTGCTTTTACTTCTGTTGAGGGGAGTGAGTTATTTAAAAGCAATTCGATTGTTTCACTTTTAGTTAAAATTGTTTTAACTGCATTGTCCATCTCATCTTTATAATCGCTAACCTTATTAAACAAAATGATACTTACAATTAATAAAATTGCTGCAATTGCGTAAGAACCCGCAGCGAAAATGTTTTGAAGAGTAAAAAATCTTTTTTCACTTTGAATTTTATTTTCTATTGAATAATAAATTCTTTCTTCTAATTCTAAAGGAAATTCTTCTTTAACATTATTTAAAGATGTTTTAAGATGATTCACTTTTTTAAAATACTCCCGGGCTTCTTCATTTTGTGAAAGTGTTGAAAAAAGAAAAACTTCTTCTTCCTTTTTCATTTCGTTATCAAAATATTCGTTAATTAATTTTTGAAAATCTGTCGTACATTCATTTTAAATTATCTTACCTGACGTTTGATTCAATTTCATCGACTAAATTCACTTAACAATTTTTGAAATTCTCTGTATCAATTTTTGGCGAGTTTTATACAGCCTGCTCTTTACAGTATTCTCATCTATGCTCATTACAGAAGCGATTTCTTTATAGCTTAATCCGCTGAATTCCTTCATAATAAAAGGCTCTCTTTGCTCAGTCGAAATATTATTTAATTCTTTAATGATTAATTCCTTCATCTCTTTATGTTCAAAAACTTCTTCCAGATTTTCATAATATTCGTTCTCAATTTTTTCAGAATCATAAACATTAAACTGATCAACTTTAATTTTCTTGCTTCGGTAATAACCATAAATTTCATTTCGTGCGGTTACAAAAAGCCAAAATGAAATTGTGTTTTTATTTTTTATTGAATCCAGATTTTCAAACAATTTTAAGAACACATTTTGCACAATATCCTCGGCAAGCATTCTATCGCTGATCATCTTTAATACATAATTATAAATTTTATTTTTATAACGATTAAAGATTAAAGTAAAATCTATTATTTGGTTTTGGGATTTATCCACCGCTCTTCTTTTTCTTAAAGATGTTTGAGATAAAGAAATGTTGCTTTAAAATAAAAATAATATTTATCAGCCGGGCAATAGACAAGCGAATTTACATTGATTCAGAAGCCTTTCTTTCATAATTTTAACGGCTTTTAAATAATGGATTATGAAAAATATTTTAATTTTAGGTTCCACAGGTTCAATAGGTATAAATGCGTTAAATGTAATCCGCAGTTTACCCAGCAAGTTTAAAATATCCGCGCTTACAGTAAACAAAAGAATTGATTTATTAGAGCCTCAAATTGAAGAATTTAAACCAGATATTGTTGTTGTAAAAGAAGAAAAACCCGCTGTCGAATTAAGAAAGAAATTACAAGATAGAAAGATTAAATGCGAAGTTCTTTCAGGCGTTGATGGATTAGTTTGGGCTGCCGCAAATTTAGATTATGATATTCTGATTGGCGCAATGGTCGGCTCTGCCGGACTAAAACCTACTATTGAAGCGATTAAGCGAGGCAAAAGAATTGCTCTGGCAAATAAAGAAACGCTCGTTGTCGCCGGAGAGTTAATTTCAGATCTTTGTAAAAAATATAACTCCGAAATTATTCCCGTCGATTCCGAACACAGCGCAATTTATCAATGCTTAGCAGGTGAGAAAATTTCTGAAATTGAAAAACTAATTTTAACTGCTTCCGGCGGACCTTTTCTTTATAAGGAAAAAAAGTATTTTGAAAATATTTCCGTGGAAGAAGCGTTAAATCATCCCAACTGGAAAATGGGAGATAAAATTACGATTGATTCTGCTACAATGATGAATAAAGGTTTGGAAGTGATTGAAGCTCATTGGCTGTTTAATACTCCCAAAGAAAAAATTGATGTTGTAATTCATCCGCAGTCCATTGTTCATTCAATGGTTGAATTTATAGATGGATCCATAAAAGCACAAATGGGTTTGCCCGATATGAAACTTCCGATTCAATATGCGCTCACTTATCCCGAAAGATGTAAAAGTAATTTTCCAAAAACGAGCTTAACTAAAATAAAAGACATAACATTTATTGAGCCGGATTTTAATAAATTTGAATGCCTAAAACTTGCTTATGATGTGTTGTCTGCAGGCGGAACATCGCCTTGTATTATGAATGCTGCAAATGAAATTGCGGTTGATAAATTTTTAAAGAAAGATATAATGTTTTCTCAAATACCTTCTCTAATTAAAAAGGCGCTTGATAAAATTGAAAATAATAAATCAGCTGATATTGAAACAATTTTTGAATGCGATAAACAGACGAGAGATTTTGTAAAAGAATTGAATTAAAGGAGAATTAAATTTTAATGGACTATGTAATTTATTTTATAATCACAATCGGTATTTTGGTTTTTATACATGAGTTCGGACATTTTGCCGCCGCTAAGCTTTGCGGTATGCGCGCCGATGTTTTTGCAATCGGCTTTGGGAAAAGATTATTTGGATGGAATAAAATTAATGGTTTTACTTTCGGCGATCTTCCAAAAGATTTTGACGGACAAGGACACACCGATTACAGGCTTAGCTTATTGCCTCTCGGCGGTTACGTTAAAATTGCGGGAATGGTGGATGAAAGTTTTGACACAAAATTTGCCGACGCCGAACCGCAGCCGTATGAATTCCGCGCAAAGCCTACCTGGCAAAAAGTAATTGTAATTTCCGCCGGCGTATTTATGAATTTCCTTCTCGCCATTCTTGTTTTTTGGGGAATAAAATTTTTCCAGGGCGATCAAATAATTAAATCAACAACTGTCGGCTACGTTGCGCAGCAAAGCCTTGCTGATTCGCTTGGATTTGAACAGGGCGATAAAATTGTTTCTGTAAATGGAACCAGAGTTGAAGACTGGCAGGAATTAAATTCTGAGTTACTCGTAAATAATATTGGCGAAGATTTAAACGTAAAATTAACCAGAGACGGAAAACAAAAATCATTAAATATTCCATGGAAAAGACTCCCGCAAAGAGCAAGCGAACCAATTCTTTTAGTTGATGGATTCGGCAAACCTACAGTTATGCAGGTTGTCCCAAACTCCCCAGCAGAGCAAGCGGGATTAAAAAGCGGGGATGTATTAATAAGACTTGATAATAAAAATGTTAATACCAGTTTTGAAGCGACTCAAATAATCTCCAGCCACAAACAAGAAACTTTCCCGGTTTTAGTTTTAAGAGATAAAGATACAGTTGAACTCGCTGCAACTCCGGGTGCAAATGGAATTTTAGGAATAAATATTTCTCAGCCTTTTACAGGCAAAGTTGAAATGAAAACTTACGGCTTCTTTGAATCTTTTAAATACGGCTGGAATGATATTTTATTAATTACCGAACTAACATTTAAAATGGCGGGTAAAGTAATTAATGGCGACGTTGCCTTTGGTCAAACATTTACCGGACCAATTGGAATTGCAAAGTTCGCTACAAAATCCGCAGAGACAGGCTGGGTAAGCTTTTTAAGATTTTTAGCTTTGCTTAGTTTGAGTCTAGCCCTATTAAATATAATGCCCTTCCCTGTTTTGGACGGCGGGCATCTTGTAATTATTTTAATTGAAGGAGCAATCAAAAGAGAGATTCCGATTAAAATAAAATTGGCAATACAGAACGCGGGTTTTGCAATTCTGCTATTGCTTATGGCGTTTATCATTTATAATGATATAATAAATTTATAGCAGCCCTTTAGTTAATTATTATTGAATGAAACCTCCGAGGTTTATTATGGTAGAATTACAATATTCATAAAATTGTAAACTTAATAATAGAATCCCGGAGGTTTTATATTTAATTAAAATTATCTCTCCCCCCCCAGAGTTCCGTACACATTTCTTTATTACTTCTGTTTATAATACTTTCAATTCTTCGGACTTACTAAAAAATAATAAGAACTGTTAAAAGCTAAATTGAAACTGCATGATGTAAAATTGAAAATGCAATTAAAGAAATGATATGTAACCTTGTCGCCTTGAGAAAATGAAATTGAGAAATTAAATTAAACAAGGAAATAATTCTATCAACTTTTATAATAATGATAATTTACAATGAAGTAATTGAATCGAACAAGGAAATAATTACATCAATCTTTATCACAATGATAAATTACAGTGGAGAAATTGAGTTGAACATGGAAATAATTACATCGACTTTTATAATAATGATAAGTTACAATGAAAAAATTAACATTGACTGAATCGATATGAGAAAAGCAAGTAAAAAAATGTAATCTGACAGCAGCAAAATACAACATTACATTGAAAAAATGAGGTTGAAAGGTTGAACAATTTGAAATGTTTACAAAAATATGATACAAAAAGATATAAAAATGAAGGTTTATAGATTAGAAAACTAAATCATTTCAATATCAGTGGAATTAATTACCGAGGGGAAAAATAAATCATTGAATAGGTTAATCTTAATTTAAAATTAAAACTTACTTTTTATTAAATATTTATTTAATTTTAACAAAAATAATAGGGCAGCTTCTCATTATGAATTTATTCCAAACTAACTACGAAGAACTTTTCTATACCATATACAATTGCAAAAATGAAGACTGAACTAGATACTTTTATTCATCAAAATATAAGAACTTTTTAAGCAAGGATAATTGGTATCCGCTTAACGGAAGTGAAAATAATTTTGGCGTTATAGAAAATCAGCAAGCTTCACCTATACCAGCATTAGTTGAAAAAATTACAAATTCCATTGATGCAATTTTAATGAGGAAATGTTATGAAGCTGGAATAGATCCAAAATCATCGGGTGCTCCCAAAACAATGGAAGACGCCATTCAAAAGTTTTTCTCAAACCATTATCAGTGGGATCGGCCATCAGCCTATAGAAAAAGCCAGTCGGAAAGCATTCAAATAATAGCTGACGGTACCACGTATGGATACCTCATTAATTATTTATGATGATGGAGAAGGACAAGAATCCGGAAGATTTTGAATCTACATTCCTTTCTCTTTTGCGAGGTAATAAAAATGAAATTCATTTTGTTCAAGGCAAATATAATATGGGTGGAAGCGGTGCCTTAGTTTTTTGTGGAAAGAAAAGATATCATCTCATAGCATCGAAAAAATATGATGGATACTGGCGAGTTTGGTTTTACATTAATTCGGCAGCATCCTTTTACCAAAGATGAAGAAGAAAGAAAAAAGAATACTTGGTATGAATTTTTAAAAGTAATGAATAAAATTCCTTCTTTCCCAATTGACTGAATTAAATATTAGGATTATTTAATCGAAAATTTAAAACGGGAACTATTTTAAAGCTTTATTCATATGAATTACCTTCTGGATCGAGATCAGTAATTTCGAGAGATTTAAACCAAAGCATAAATGAATATTTATTTGAACCTGCGTTGCCCCTTTATACCATTGATAAAAAAGAAAGATATCCTGATGATCGAAATTTAGAAAGAGATTTATATGGACTTAAAAGAAGATTAGAAGAAGATAAGAATAAATATATCGAAGAACCTTTTTTAGAAACTTATGATGATAAAACAATTGGTAAATTAAAAATCACTTGCTATGTATTTAAGGCTAAAATTGAGGGAAAAACTGCAAAAGAAACTAAGGAAACAATAAATAGAGAATTTTTTAAAAATAATATGTCTGTGATGTTTTCAGTTAATGGACAAGTTCATGGTCATTTTACCTCCGAGTTTATTTCTAGAACGCTTAAAGATGCAGCTAATAAAAGATTATTTCTTGATTCATGTTGATTCTACATAATTAAATTATCAATTCAGAAAAGAATTGTTTATGGCTTCGAGAGATAGATTAAAGAATGGAGAAGAAACTGGAAAACTAAGAGAATTAGTTGCAAAGGTTTTATTAAAAAGTAAGCTTGATTGATATCTATAAACATAGAAAAGATACAATTTCTTTCGGTAGTGAAGATAAAAATGAATTACTTAAAGTCATTCACAAAGAACCTTCCTCTAAAATCCGATTTATTAAAACTCCTTAGCAAAACTTTTAAGTTAGATGAAACTGATCATAAACATGAAAAGAAAGAGAAGAAAGAACAGAACAAAAAAAGAAAGAGAAGAGAAATTTAAACCCAAAAGATTTCCTAGTTATTTTAAGTTTTCGAAAAATGGTGAAGATGAAAAACCCATTGTAAAAATTCCTTTAGGCGGAGAAAAAACTATAAAATTTAATACAGATGTAGAGAATGAATATTTTGTAAGAGTTGAAGAACCAGGTGAATTGAAAGTTGGAATGTTGAATCATAGTAATAATGATACTGAAGGAGGCAATAAACCTGGCGAGCCGAAACAAATAGAAGATGTTTTCTTTGTCCACAAAAGTAATCCCCAGGATGGAACAATAAAAGTTGCTTTAGCTCCTACAGAAGAAGTAAAAGTTGGGGATAGCATTGAAATAAAAGCAACTTTAACAAATCCCGGCGGGACAAGATTTTGATAAAATATTTTTAATAAAAATTGTTGACCCGGAAGGGAAAAAAGAAAAACCAAAACAAAACAAAGAGGATGAAGAAAGCAAAATAGGATTGCCGGATTTAGTGCTGGTTTATAAAGAGAAAAAAGAAGATGAAGAAAGAACAACCTGGGATGATTTGGAAGGTAGCGGCATAACTATGGGTTATGAAAATATTGTACATCCTTTTGCCGAAGGGGATGTGCTGCAGAAAATTTATGTAAATATGGATAGCACTGTTTTGAAGGATTATAAATCATCCTTAAAAAGTGAGGAGCAGTTTGAAATTGCTGAAAAATGGTATTATACCTCAGTCTATTTCCATACACTTTTTTTATCTACTCTAAGTAAAAATAAAAAATATTCTATGAAGCAAGGAGAAGGTGAAGAAATTAAAGATATTGATTTAGTTCAATATGTTTAAAAGATGTATTTGAAAGTTACTATGCACAATTTTTATTGAACTTTGGAATGAGTGAATTGATGCAAAGTTTGGAGAATTAATAGATGAATAATAATGCTTTTGAGCTCGGTGAAGAGATACAAGTAAGATTGGTAGAGTATCGCTTGCATCCTGACATGTGGCTTAAATATGATCTAACCAAAATCAATTTAAAATTTAACAATTGGAAAACTATTAAGTATTTAAACAATGATGGAACAGACTTCAATAATGAAATAGAAAATATACCTAATAATAAAGGTGGACTATATATGTTCTCAATTGGATGTCCTATAATTCCAGGCTTTACAGAATATCCCGTTTATATTGGCCGAGCGCAGTACACAGGTGGACAAAATTTAAGAAAGAGATGCAAAGAGTATTTTCAAAAATATTCACGTCAGGATGAACGGCCTAAAATTACTAGAATATTCAAGTATTCGGCTAAAGAATTATTTTTAAGCGTTTTAACTATTGAAGATTTTATGAATGATACAAAAGATTTGGAAATAAAACTTATAAATTCTTTACTTTTACCATTTAATGATGAAATACCGGAAAAAGATTTGAAACAAGCAGTAAAGGCATTTAAATTATGAAAATACCAGCAATAAGAGCCAAAATTGGTGATTGGACTTATTATACATCAACTCTAAGTTTTCAAGAAGTTTGTGATTACATATAAAGAATTGATGATCAATTACATAAATCAAAGGATTAAAGGATTTAATTACAAGAAGTCTAACTAAAAATAATGAAAATATAAGAAATTATAATGTTAATCAAGAAGAGAGATTTTTTAATGCTTTAGTACTTGCAGTTTATGATGGACTCCCTAGTTGGATTGAAGTGGAGCTAAAATTCTATGAATAAACGTTTTATTATTTGGGAAGTTTAGATTTTCCAGGCAATCAAAAAATATTCCCCCTCGATGGGCAACATCGGGTTGAAGGGATTAAAGCAGCTATTGATTTAAATTCAGAATTAGGAACGGAAAGAATTACAGTCATATTTGTAGGACATATCGATAATGATAAAGGAATGCAAAGATCCCGGCGCCTTTTTATCACAATTTATAGATATGCAAAACCTGTTACTATGGATGATATAATCGCCAATAGATGAAGATGAAAGTATTGCCATGATAACAAGAAATTTATTAGAAAATTTTGATTTATTTTCTAACAATAGAGTTACAAAATCCAAGAATAAAGCAATAGCAGATAAGGATAAAGAATCTATTACTTCAATAATAACATTATATCAATGCAATAGAGAAATGTTAAAGGTTTTTCGCAAAAAAAGGAAAAAAGAGTCCCCAAATAAAAATAGAAATAAAATGACTTTGAAGGTCTATTTCAAATTTAGACCCGATGAAATAGAAATTAAAATTATCCGAAAACTTTTGTGGAGAATTCTGGAATGCCTTTAAACATGAATTCAAAGAAGTAAAAGATTATCTTAGAAAAAGCATCGAGAAGGAAAAACAGCCTGCATTACAATATAGAAATTATGATCTCTGAGGAAATCTGCTGTTTCGTCCAGTTAAACTCATGCCATTTGTTCAATAAATAATAGAGATCTTAAAGAGAACTCAAGATTCCATCCAAAGAACTTTTAAAAATTAAAAAGAAAAGAATTTTATATAATTCAAAATACCTTGGAAACATGTACTTTGGAATCCGAATGAGAAAACCATGATTATGGGAAACCAAGTAATAGTAAAATTATTTTTCCTTTATTTTTATAAAAATGTAATAAAAGATTGGGAAATCGAAAGCTTAAAGAAAAAATATGCTGATAGGATCACATTAGAAGAAGAAAACATAGAAGAAATATTATTGAAACTTAAATAAAACATGCAGCACACCCTTCACCCTCAGCTTCTTCCAAAATATCAATTAAGAAAGAAGATTTTGAGTTGGAGTTTTTTGCCGCTCTTTTTAATTGATATTCTTTTATTTGTTTAATTCTTTCCGGTTTAATTAACTCTTCAAGGCGTTCATCTTGCATCCAGGTATATCCATCTTTTTCATATTCTATTGCTTTATAAAATAAATCTGTATGGTTTTCATATAACCAAACCCATTCAATTTTTTGCTGGAAGAAACAGAAAGAAACAGCCGGAACGGCTGCGGGAGTAATATCCTTTTTGTCCATCTAATTCAAATTCAATTTTTTTATAATATTCAGGAACACCAACTCCACTATCTTCTAAAATTTTAAAAATATCGTCTCTTACTAAAACATCTTCATTTTCAAGTAAAGGATAATCTTCTAAATAGGATATTGGATAATTTTGTTCTTTAAGAAATTCAAATACAATTTTATTAAATCCTGCAATACTTATTGTTAAAAGGTCATTAAGTTTTCTAGTTCTATCGTAAGAAAATGAAAGCGGTTCTTTTATTGTTTTGATAAAATCATTTTTTATGGAAGAAGTTAATATCGAAGAGCTTAAATCTTCTAATATCGGAATATTATTATTGGTTAATGTTTTGGCAATAATTTCTTCACTCCAAATATTTCTGCGAAAAGGAAAGATTGATTGAATATTAGGCTTATGAGAAATATAACCTTCACGATCTTCATCTCCTCTGATACCAACATAGGATAAGGTTGGTGTTTCGCCGACATATTCTTCAAACGGTTCTAATTTCATTGTTCGTGTACACCATCTTGCATTAGATGAAGGAAGGAAGCCTCCATAAATTTTTAGGAAGTAATCAAATTGTTCCTTATCGGTCATTTCTTTTGCAGCTTTAAGCCTTAAAATATCTTTACCAAGAACTGCTTTAAGTTTTTCTACTAGTTCATACGTTTCATCTAGCTCTTTTCCAGTCTCACAGAAATAATAATCGATATCTAAAGTTGGATATTTGTTTTTTAAGTAGATAGCTAATGCCGCGCTGTCTTTACCACCGGAAATTCCCAAAACATGTTTTACTTTAGTCACTATTTAATTCCTCTTTTAGCAATTTAAGCAGCAAAAATTTCCTTAACTTTTTGTTTTTTGTTTTAAGAAGTTCTGTTCTAAATTTTATCTCAACTTTTTCTAAGGTTTGTATTTCTTTATTTGTCAACCGGACTATATCGCTTTGTAAAGTATCATTTAATGAAATTCAGCTCCACTTTAATCGCTTCTTCATTAGTATTGTCAATGTTTAATTTACTAAACTCACAAAGATTATCAAATTCCGAAATAATTTTTTCTAATTTATTATATAGAATTATTTCTTCATCATCATTTAATAGTATCAAGATTTTTCCCCAATAAAGAATGCCCTATTGAATTTATCCAGGAACTTCTATCATCTAATGCAGATGTTAATCTCATATAAAAAATTCTTTTGATAAGGTGCTAATAATTGAATTTTAATTGATGCGAACCGGTTAATTATTACAGCTTTATAATCTGTAAATTTTGTTGTTTCTTGTCCGGTAATATTTAATAAATATGTTTCAATTCTATTTATAAGTTCGTCATAAGAAGTTCTTAATTCTCTAATACTCGATTGTAATTGAATAATATAATCTTCTAAGTATTTTTCTGATTCATATAATTTAACAGAAGAATAACCCAAAGCTTGTGGTATATCATCAAAGAAAGTTTTCTCCGGTCCTTTGCATTACTTATTGCATCTCTTAACTTCAAAGCTGAATCAGATAATTTTTGAGTACGTTTTGAATACTCAGGCAATCCTCTATAAAATGTCAGAAAAGGTCGAATTGTATCTATAAATGCTTCACTAGTTGCTTTATCCTTTGAAGAGCGATTAATTAAAGCCCTATATTTATTGAACCAGTCAAGCTTTATTCCTTGAACGTTGAATGCTTTTATTGTAATGTTTTGCGGATATCTAATTAAGATATCAATAAAATCAATATTAAGAAATGGATGAAAGATATCCTTATCATACAAAGCATAATCATCACGTTTAATAAAAAGAAAAATAGGAATCCAAAAATCTAAAAATCCTTGTTTAAGTTTGTAAGGTTTACTAGAAAGCGTTTCATAAAGCTCGATTAAACTTCTTTTAGATGATTTACAGCTATCAAGCCATATTTGACATGTATTATATAAATTAAAAAATTCACTGCCTTTTTTTGGCTTATTAAAATCCCATTGCCCATTTATTTTTTTATGCAATCCAGTGGCCTTGTAATAAACTTAAGTAAATAGTTTTATCCGGCGGGAAGTTATCTTTAGAATAAGAAAGATCCTCCTTGTCCCAATTCTCAATTAAAGTGGTTAATAAATTTTTACGAGCAATTGTAATAGCTGCAGGAAGTCTTTCCCTATTAATTAATTCATTTTTAAATATCGGCGTTAAACTATAGACATTATTGCAAATTTCTGAAAGTAGCTTATTAAAATCCTTTTGGTTTTTTACGTTTTTAAGTTCGCCATGGAAGAACCACGATATTTGGCTTTCTTTTAAAAAGATTATTAATAACCAAATCATTTAACTCATATATTAAATTTTCTTTTAAATTCTTTAATTCGCGGTATGCAATTCTATCTTCAATATTATTTTCAAGGACGAAGTTTACTTTTTCAATTTCTTCAAGATTATCTTTTATTTTTTCTGCAGTAGAATAAAGGAGATAAAGGATTGGTTCGTCATTATTCTTTTGAGAATTTTATTAAATTGTCTTCAGTTAGACTTTCATTAAAAATCAAATTTATAAAACCATCACATTCACCCTAAAGGCTTTTTGATCTATCGGAGATTCAGAGATTATATTTTCAAAAAATCTAGGAGAACCTTTTTCAATATATGCTGCATTAGCTGCCTTATGAGGAAAATTAAAATAGTGACTCAATACAGAAGAAATATTTTCTATAGAAGTAATTTTACTTTCGGCATCTTTTAATGCCATATCAATATCTAAATCCGTTCCTTCATAAAGAATATAGCTGTCAGTATAATTTTGGTACCTTAAGATTTTATGAGTAATCAACAAATCCAAAATGTTTTTTGTATTAGTAATTCCAAAAGCATTTTTTGAATAACTAGTTAGAATCTTTTCATTGATTCGCGAACCTTTGGGAGAAAATATATTTAATAAGCCAATAGCTTTAGTTAAAAGCGAAATGTTTTTTACATCTTTATCGAAAATGCTATCTATTCTATCAAGCGAGTTTTTTATAATAGTCCATTTAAAAAAATCATCATTAAACTTGGAGGATAAAAATGAATAAAGGTTATTCATTAAATATTCATAAACATCTGCTAAATTGAAAAAAGTTTTTCTGATTCGTAAAATCATTAGTATTTAGAAAATTAAATAATGACCTTTCATTTTGGCCATACTTTTTCAAAGCAGAAGTAAGGACAGCCGCAGACAGAATATCGAGTGGGTATAACTTTTCAGCTAACTCTATTGAAAGTATATTTTTTAATGGGTATACATTTGAAGTAATGATAGCTTTATATAACGAATCAAAATCACTATTCTTACTTTTCCTCTTTATTATCAAGTTTTTTAGCAGCAAGATAAAGAAGTTGTTCTACAGGTTCATTAAAAGCAATCTCTTTCAATCTTCCTTTAACTTTTTCCCATTCATTCTTTTCTTTTTTATCAAATCTTGATCCGTAAGCCTCAATACCCTGATGCAGAGTAACAATGAAGATAATATTCTTTTCTGGATCATTCACAAACTCAGCTAACTTTTGAATAATATATAATTCTTTTTCAGGTTTATTTCTCAGAAGCATACTCAAAAAATTTCCCAAATTCATCTATAGCTAACAATCAAACCCTTGATTTGTTGTTAGCTGAATTTCATAATACGATTGATTTAGCTGCATTAAATAAATCTTTATCTAGAATTTAATCTTTAAGTTCTTCTCTAAATGCATCTTCAAGTAGAACTGATAATCACCTACTGAGATTTAGAGATTTGTATTTTGTATTCCCATTAAAAGAAATTGGTGTATTAAAATATCTTTTCACCTCTTTCACTTAATCTGATTTTCTAAGAGCTAAGTAAAAAAGCACTTTTCCCTGTTCCAAATGAACCGATCATGTAAAAAGATCTTGATTCCACGTATAATACGTTATCATTTAAATTTTGAATAACTCGTTCGGAATTTGAGGTGGAGTAGTAATCAATATTCTTATTAAAATCTCTTATAATATTTATTGAAGGAGAAAAATTATTTCCCATAATATTTCTTTAATACTATCCCATATTATTTGGCTTTTCATCAAATTGTAACTTCTCGTATTCCAGCTATCATCTGTAAAAATTATATATTTGTATTTGCTACTTTTTAATTCTTCTATTTTTTCTTTTAGTACCTCTTTGAGTCGTAAGAGCAAATACATTTCCAATGACTATTTTCACTATACTAAAAATTCTTCTAAATGTTATAGAATCTCAATAATTAGGATAATTATTTAATATTACATATAAAGGAGTATTTCTATAGGAATATCTATCTCTTTCTTTATTTTCAATTTGATACCAATCGGTTTCTTTTTCATCATATTTTTTAGAGTCTTTCAATTAAATCTGAGCTCAATGAATAATACCACTGAAATACATTTCTTCAAGATTCTTTGTTAGCTTTTGACTGGCTTCACATAATTTACGTATAAAATACATGGAATATCTCGCTATAAAGTATTTGCTGCTGAAATATGTTGATTTGTCTCTGCACACTTTTGCCTGAATAAAATTGTATAATTGCTTTTTATTGAATTCAATTTTCATTTTTCTAAATTCATTAAAAACTAAGTGAATATATTGATGCCTTATTTTGTATGATTATATGATAATGAAGTAACCAGAGAGTGGCAAGATTTTCTAAGATAAGGGTCAACCCCTTTCTCCCCAAGAATAAAATTCTGCTAGTTTTGAAAGTGAATTATTTTCTTCAATCAAACCAAATGATTTCATCCAATAATTCATTGAAGAAACCATATTTTTCCCAACACCTAAATCAACAACTGCTGATAGGCTCATGTGAAATTTTTTGTTTTGTTTAATAAAATCATACGCCTTTTTTTAACCAGAGGGAACGGCAATGAAAAGAATCGTGACCGGAAAAATTTAATTTTTGCATTCCATTTAGTAATTTAAATTTTAATAACAAGAAATCAATTGGTTTATAATCATTATTTAAAAGATTATCATGATCACAATAAAGCATTAAAACATATTGAAATTAAAATCTTATCATGTTATTCCCTATGTGGTTACTTATCAGATAAGTCCCGAAGTTTCTCTTACTATCATTAATTAGCAACTTTATCCTCATTTTTCACACCACACATCCAATAATAATCCCGTTAAAAATATTAATTCCAACTTTCAATTTTACTTATCCTAATTTTAGCATGTAGATTTATAATTAATTTGAAGTTAAAGAACCAACTTCATATAGAATGTCATAGTCTCGAAAGATGCTGAAACAAGCCTGCCTGAAGGCAGGCAAGTTCAGCATGACAGTCGAGTGGATTTATAACTAAATGAAAACATCATTCGGGATTTACATCAATAATTAAACAAGCTCACGCGGCTTAAGTTTAATAGTTTGAGCAAATAAATTTTAAATATTTTCTTTTAGATACGATAACATTAAATTATATGACAACGTTTATACATAGTGTTGAATCAATAAAAGGTAACCGCTTGCCGTCAGAAAATAATTATTGGAAGCTTGAAAAAAACAGACCCAAGATTTATTGGCTAAGTCAGTTTAGCGGATGGATTATTTTTTCCATTATAAATATTATTGTAATAACTTCTTATGAAGTTGTAAATTTTAAAAGAATATTGCTTTGGCTTCTGCTTGGATTTTTAGGAATTACATTTACGCATCTGCTTCGTTCAATTATAAAAAAAAACGGCTGGCTAAGTCTTCCCCCAAAAAAAATAATTTTACGCATACTAATTTCAAGTTTAGTTATTGGATGCTTAATGTTTGGGATAGCATTTGCCGCTAATATTCTTTTTAATATTAGAGATATTTCCGATTATAAATTTATAACTCCGTTTGTGGCGGTATTTAATTTAAGCAGCATAGTTTTAGTTTGGAGTTTAATTTATTTTTCTATTCATTATTTTGAAAATTATCAAAAGGCGGAAATAGAAAGTTTAATTTGGGAAGCCGCTGTAAAAGATTTTGAGTTGAAAACTTTAAAGTCGCAGCTTAACCCGCACTTTATGTTTAATGCAATGAACAGCATTCGCGCGTTAATTGAAGAGAACCCCGAAGTAGCAAAAAATGCAATTACAAAACTGTCAAATATTTTAAGATATTCTTTAAAGATTGAAAGAAGCGAAACAGTTCCGCTGGAAGAAGAAATGAAAACAGTAATTGATTATCTTGAACTTGAAACCGTTAGGTTTGAAGAAAGATTAAAATATAGAGTAAGCGTCTCGCCTGCTTCAGCAAAGGTTGAAATTCCCCCGATGATGATTCAGACGCTTGTTGAAAACGGAATTAAGCACGGCATTTCAAAAGTGCAGACGGGCGGAGAGATTTCAATTTGTTCAAATGTAAATGATTCAAAATTAAAAATTCAAATAAAAAATACAGGTAATATTTTTGACGATGACGTTAAAAACTCAACCGGCTTTGGGTTAAATAATACACGACATCGTTTAAATCTTCTTTACGGCGAAGAGGTGAAATTTAAAATTGAAAACTTTGACAGTGAAAACGTAATTGTTGAAATCGAAATTCCAATAGGAGGAACAAAAAATGAAAGCTTTATTAATTGACGATGAAAGATTAGCGCGGGTAGAACTTAGAAGACTACTAACGCCTTTTAACGAAATAGAAATTATCGGCGAAGCGGTAAACGCCGATGATGCAATTTCAAAAATAAATGAGTTGGCGCCTGACATAATTTTTCTTGATATACAAATGCCGGGCAAAAACGGATTTGAATTGCTGGAAGAATTAGACAGCGTTCCCACAGTTATTTTTACAACCGCTTACGACGAATACGCATTGAAAGCCTTTGAATACAGCGCTCTGGATTATTTGCTTAAACCAATTGAACCGAAAAGACTGGAAGAAACAATTAAAAAGATTTTATCAACCGCCAAAAAAGAAACTGAAAATAGTTTAATGAGTCAGCCGAGCAGCGCTTTAAAAGAAGACGATCAAGTGTTTGTTAAAGACGGCGACAAGTGCTGGTTCGTAAAATTATCTACTGTAAAATTATTTGAGTCGGAGGGAAATTATGTGCGTTTGTATTTTGATGACAATAAACCGCTGATTTTAAAAACCTTAAATTATTTAGACGAACGCCTCGACAATAAAACTTTTTTCAGAGCAAACAGAAAACATATAATTAATTTAAAGTGGGTTGATAACATTGAACCATGGCTAAACGGCGGCTTGCTTGTAAAATTAAAAGGCGGAAATAAAATTGAAGTCTCAAGAAGACAAGCGGCAAAGTTTAAAGATATGCTGAGTTTGTAAAATTAACTTGTAAATATAATTTTTAATAAACCCAATTCTTTTAAAGAAATTGGGTTTATTATTTATCGAGCTAACTCATTTAATTTTCCATCTACTAATTTTCCTTTTTTCAGTTTCCTTAAATCATAGATTAGTAATAAAAAGAAAAGAATATATTCAACTAAAACTACGGCAGTATAGTCATTCCATTTGCCGATGTAACTGAAATTTGTTAAGCCTGCAGTAAAAAATAAACTTAGCACAGAAATAAAATTTGTTAAAGGATTTATAGCCGCAAGCCAACCCAAATACCAGGGATGAACTGTTGTTGAAAAAATTATAAACGCAATAAAAATCCCGAGAGCCGCCCGCGTAAAGTCATTATATTTATTGGCAATTATTCCAATCGAAATCATTAATCCCAACGAGCAAATAAACCTAACCGTTTCACCATCGGAAATAAATAATTTTAAAGCTTTAAATACTGAAGAATTATAATCCCAATTTTCTATATAAGTTCCGAGCGATTTAAATATCCCCAGCTTATCGCTTATAAAAGGGAGATAAAACAATGCGATCAAAAAAATAAAAATAGCTGCGAAGTAAAATGTTTTTTTTATTCCCATCTTTTTAATCAAAAGCGGAAATAAAATTACGGGATAAAATTTCGCAAGAAATGCAAACGCAAAAGGTACGGCAGAGATAAGATAAAATCCCTTTTCAATGTAATAGATAAAAATAATTAGGAATGCGATTCCGAACGGTTCCAAATGTATATTTATAAAATATTCCATTATCGGCAGAGGAAGCCAGGCGTATAAAATTATAAAATTTAAATTTTTCTTTTTTAAATGAAGAAGCTTTAATAAATAAATCATTATTAAAATTTCGCAAATGAGATACAGTAATTTGAATCCCGCTAAACTTTCTCCGAACACTGCGTATACGGCGGCAAAGCTAAGCTGCGACATTGGAGGATAAATTGCCGCCATGTTTTTGTACTCGACTTTGGCTGGCAATTTTTCTGAATGCAAATAATTTAATTCGGGCGAACTGGGCGGATAATCAAATGGATTAAATCCATTGTACAAAATTTTTCCTTCCCACACATATCTGTAAACATCGGGAGAAGTTGTTGGACTGGCGGGGAAAAGCGTTAGTCTAAATAAAATTCCAAAAAGTAAAATGAAAAAAGGAAGCTTTAGTTTGGAAATGTTTTTATCTTCAAAAGAAATTATTCTTCCAAACCTATAAAGTATTTTCTGTAACCGTAAACTTTTTACGGCGTTGTTAATTTCTAAATATTTTTTTTGTATGATGTAAAAGGTAAGAAGAAAGACAATGAAGACTTCAAAATAAATAAACATATAAAAAGGAACATTTTTGCCGGAGTTCAAAAAAACAAAAAGCAGATATAATATTTCGGTTAAAGCGCCTGCAAGATAAACTACTGTAATTTTATTTTTTAGTTTTGAAATCAAGTTTCAAATTTCTATTAGTTAAAAAGTTCCCACGAAAAACCAAAACGTAAATTGCGTCCGCGCATTGGATAGAAAGGGGTGAGCGTGAATTTTTTATCCAAAATATTTTCCCAAGTAAAATACAAGTAAGCAACTTTTTGTATTTCGCCAATCAACGTAAAATCAATCCACCAAGACTCAGGCAAATTATCAAACAGATATGCGCGCCCTATATAAATATTATAAGCGGCTTTTGTTTCACATGCATAGTGGAATTTAAAGCCGGTTTTAAGATTTAAATTTTCTTTGAACAAAATATTTTTGTAATACAATCCACCGATAAAATTTACTTTGGGAATATCCCTTAGCAGTTCGCCAGGTTTTTCTTGATTATAGTAATAGGAAGTTTGAGTTTCTAAAAGCAGCGGAGTTAAATTTAAGTTTAATTTAAAATCAAATCCGGTTAGCGGCTGGTAGAAAGCATAACCTGGCTCTGGCGCTCTAAGACTAAATAAGTCATAAAATGCAAAAATAGAATTTCTATTAAAAGCATTGATGTTAATATTCAAATAAGGAAGCTCAACGTCAGCGCCAATTTGCACAGATTTTAGATCGTCGTATTTAGTAATTTTATAAATTGAGTAACCTGCATAGAATTTATAATTACTATTTAAGTTATATGCTATATCAAATCCAAAACCATTTTGGTTATTTAATAAATGTGACAAATAATCTTCGTTAAAACTTCTGCCGCTATATTTATAAAAGATAGAAGGAGTAAGTTTTTTGTCTAAGAGAGGAAATGAAATTACCGGAGCTAATGAAAAGTCAGTTAAGTTAATTTTGTGATTGGAATTATAAACAGATGAAAAAAATATTTGCTGCAAAATTGATTTTTCATAATTGATCAAAAACTTTGCGGTAAAAAAATTATTTTTATAATTCTGTTCAATGGTTGCTCCATAAGCATAATCTTTATATTGAAAGCTTGAATTATTATAGTCATGTGCATTCTGTCCAAAGCGATAATACAGATTTAATTTTGTAAGCGAGCTATCTAAAAATTTTCCCAGCATTCCCAAAGAGAAATCATGCTGCTTCACATTTTCTTTGGTGAAAGGCAAATTAACCGGCGCAAGCTGGTTATTATAAAATGTAGATTCAAAATCTAAATTGCCTCTGGAAATGCTGTCTGTATTTACGCCGTTGTTAAATCCCAATTTTGAATTTACGATAGAATATTTTCCCGAGAAATTAATTTTATTTGATAATAAATATTTAAGCTTAAATCCCCCCTGCCAAATACTATAATTTGAATTTATATATGTGCTGTCGAATTTTCTATTTGTAATATCCACCGTAAGAATAAATTTTTTGTATATAATTGAATTAAACATTGCATCAATAAACGCTTCGCCATCGGCGCCTTGATAAAATTTAATTTTTGTGTACGGCTTAATAGAAATAAAATCTTTAGTAATTAAATTAACAGAAACCGGATTGTTAAAAGGTCCGTATAAAAAGCCGCGCGGCAGCGGAATAATTTCAACGGAATCAATTTGTTCCGATTGAAAATTATTTAAATCATACTTATTCGATAATCTGCTATTAATAAAAACGCCGTCTTCAAAATAGCTCACGCCTTGATTTCCGATACCGAATAAAAATAAATCATTTGGCTGCCCGATGAATCCTTTGTCGGCAAGAAATGAAAAACCAAAGTTCTGTAGAATGTTTGCCGCATAACGATAGTCGTTAAAAAAATATTCCTTTTGATTAATAAAAACGCTCCCATTAAAAAAAGGAGTTTGATGCAATGGAATTAAAGTATCAACCTTAGTTTTATTTTTTTCCGCGCTTAATATTGCCGAGCTATCGGCGGCAAAAGTTGAGTCCGATAAAAGAGAAAGCGAGTCTAATTTAGGTTTAGGCTGGTTAATTAGCGAGTCGGGAATTTGCGGATATAAATTTATTAAAGCGGAAAGCAAAAAAAAGGAGAGAGTTTTCATTAAAGTTTTAACCGGAAAAAGTTTTGTTCAAAATATTAAGAATGAAAATAATTAATAAATTTGTCAGCTACAAAATTGATTTGGATACTTAATACAGCAGTTGAAAAAGCATTTTATATTTTAAAAATATTTTTATTTAATTTAAATTATGTTTAATTTCTATTCCGAATTAACTTTCCACAAATTAAATAAAGGTTAAATATAATGGCAGTAACAAAACCAATGACCAAATCTCAAATCGTTGATCATCTCGCAGCAAAAATTGAAACTACTAAAAAAGTAGCAAATCAGTTTATGGATGAATTAGTAGCTTTGGCTCATAAGGAAGCTAAAAAATCTTTCACTATTCCCGGCTTGGGAAAACTAGTTGTAGTTGACAGGAAAAAAAGAATGGGAAGAAATCCTTCCACAGGCGAAACTATGGTAATTCCTGCAAAAAAAGTTTTGAAGTTCAGAATTGCTAAAGCTGCAAAAGATTCAATTATGCCGGCTAAAAAGAAATAAGCAAACAAGGTTCTAAGCCCCGTTTATCGGGGCTTTTTTGTTATAGCTAATTTCACTGCTTCTAATAATGACAGTCAAAATTTTGAGATGATTCTGTTTGAGCGTTGAGATTTGGACTTACAAAAGGTATTCCCAAATTCATTCCTCTAAGAATAAAAATTACCGCCAGTACAACTGCAAATACTGGAGTAACTTTGCTGATTTTTTTTCTAACATCTAGATTAATAAATTTTCCAAAAATAGAAGCGGCAAACATTGCGGGGAAAGTTCCCAACCCAAATAAAAACATAAAAGCTCCCCCGTTAATTGCGTCGCCGGTTGCCGCCGCGCCTGCAAGTCCGAGATAAACAAAACCGCACGGCAGAAAACCGTTTAACGCTCCTATCAAAAATAAAGAAGAGAAAGTTCCTTTCTTAAATAAAATTCCAATTGCTTTTCTTATGGGCTGATTTATTTGGCGAATATATTTTGAAGAATAAATTTTTTGTTTGTAGCGGGAAGGGAGAAAAATTATTATTAAAATTATTAATCCCAAAGTAATTGATAGGGTTTGCTGCAGCCCTGAAAAAATAATTCTACCGCCGAGCAAGCCAAAGACCGCGCCCATTATAGAATAAGTTAAAGCTCTTCCGATATTATAAAAAGCTCTCCCTGTAAAAAAAGATATATTAGAAGAATTTGGAATTGGCAATGCCAGCGCAATTGGTCCGCACATACCTATGCAATGAAAACTGCCGACAAAACCGATTACTAACCCGGCTAAAATTTCCATTAATTTATAACGATTGATTTTTCACAAAAATAATTTTCTTTAGCCGCCGCCCATTCAACCTTTACTTTCCAAAAACCCTTTTCCATTTGTGCGGAAGAAATAATCTGCTTTCCTTTATCATCAAGATTAATTGGAATGGTAAAATCATCGTTAGCATTAGAAGGACGGTAAAAATATAATTCGCCTTTCACCGGAACTGAAGAAAAAATTTCAGGGAATTTAATATTGATATTTTTATCAACGCTGAAAACTTCAAAATCATTTTCATATTTTGAACTGCGCGATTCTTTATCAATTTGTTTTTGGTATGTTAAAGTTTTTTCATAATAATTATCAGTTACTAAATCTATTTTTTGATTCATAGATAAAGTAACCATAACAACCGTAGCCGCCATAAAAAATATAATGGAAATTAAAATTCCAAATCCCCAGTTAAATTTGATTTTCATTTTTCACATTCACGTTTTCATTAAAAATAGTTTTAATTTTTATCATCATCATTTTTCATAACCGGACCTAAAAAAGAAGATTTAACTTCTTCTAATAATTTCTTATTTGAATAAACATCAATTGAAATTGGAGTGTTCATTTTTTTTATTTCATCTTTAGGAAGCATAATTAAAAATTTGCCTTCATATTTCTGACTTGCTTTCAAGAAAATATCTTTACCGACAAGTTTAAGTTCTCCGCTTTTATTTTTTAACTTTAAGGCTATCGGAACTTCGTTAAAAGTTTTGTTTACAATGCTAATATCATAAACATTGCTTATTAAGTTGTTTGACTGTTCTTGATAAAGCAAGCCGGGCGTGCGCAAAACATCAATATTAAAATCAGTTCTCGTTGCAAGAAGATAGCCTAATACAGAGACCAGCAAAATTAAAACAGCGCTGTAGCCTTTCATTCTTGCGGTGAATTTAAATTTACTTTTATTTTCAATTCCATTTAATGAATCATATCTAATCAATCCTTTGGGGCGATTAACTTTTACCATCACTTCGTCGCAGGCGTCAATGCAGGCTGTGCAGTTTACGCATTCCAGCTGAATGCCGTTTCTAATATCAATTCCGGTGGGACAAACATCCACGCACAAATGACAATCAACGCAATCGCCAATTCCAGTTTGGTCTTCATTCTTTTTAATTTTTCCTCTCGGTTCGCCTCTAACATAATCGTATGCAATAACCATGGAATCTTGATCGAGCAGCACGCCTTGCAATCTTCCGTAAGGGCAAACTAAAGTGCAAGCCTGTTCCCTGAAAAAAGAAAACACCCAATAAAAAATTCCAGAGAAAATTATAATAGCAATAAAGCCTTCGAGATGCTGAGATGGAGGTTCGGAAATAATTTTAAGAAGGGCGTCGCTTCCAATTATATAGGCAAGAAATATATTTGATACAAAAAACGCTATTAAATAAAAGATGATATGCTTGGTCGTCTTCTTAAAAATTTTGTTTGAAGTCCAAGGCGCCGTGTCTAATTTTTTTTGAGCGATGGCGCTTCCTTCAATCCAATATTCTATTTTGCGGTAAACCATTTCCAAAAAAATAGTTTGAGGGCAAGCCCAGCCGCAAAACACTCTGCCGAATACAACCGTAAAGAGAATAATGAAAACAATAATTGTAATCATCGCAATTACAAATAAGTGAAAATCCTGCGGACCAAAAGGAATACCAAACAAAATAAAATTTCTGTTCAGCACATCAAAAAGAACGAAGGGTCTCCCGTTTACTTTTATAAATGGAGTTACAATTAATATTGCAAGTAAAATAAAACTTACAATGTTCCTTGCGTTATAAAATCTTCCGGAAGGTTTTTTGGGATAAATCCAATTCCGTTTGCCTTCTTTACTTACGGTAGCTAAACTATCTCTAAACGACTCATCAACTTTTACATCTTCTTCAATCATAATCCATTCGTAATTTTTATTTCATGCTTATTGTTTTTGTAGAATCCATTGCCGCCAAACTATCAGGCGCAGCATATATTTCACCCTGCGGGGGTTTTGGATTTATAGGATTGGTCCCTTCCAAACTTATAACATAACTTGCAACTTCTTGTATTTGTTTTGGAGTTAAAGTTTGCTGCCAGGTTACCATTCCTTTATCAGGCACGCCGTATTTAATTGTTTTAAAAACATTTTTAATACCGCCGCCGTGAATCCAATACCGGTCTGTTAAATTTGGACCGACGCTGCCGCCTCCGTCATCTCTATGGCAGGCGACGCAGTTTGCTTTAAATATTTTTCCGCCTTCAATTATACCGTCAGGGCTGGTAAGAAGTGAAACATTATTTTCATTTAAAAAAGTTCCGTTTTTTTCAAGGTCGGCTTTTAATAATTCAGCTTGCTCTACTTCCACTTTATATTCTTCAGCTTGAAGCATCCCGGTTTTAAATACATGATAATTCAACATATAATAAACCGCGATAATGATAGTTGTATAAAACAGATAAGTGAACCACGGCGGAATTTTATTATCTAATTCTTTTATTCCGTCATAATCATGCGCCATTAAAATTTCATCTTCGCGTTCAATTGGTTTAGCGGCAACAAAATATTTTTTTAATTTTATCCAAACGCTTTCAGATTTTTCTAATTGTACAAACTCGCCTTCTTCTGTTCCCCAATAAAGAAAAGCCAAAACAATTAAAACCAAAATGACAACAAAGATTATGGCTACAGTATCGTAGTATTGGCTGGTAAAACCCGGGTCTTCGGCTTGCGCAAATAATTGCAGCGGGGCGATAAGAATTAATGAAATAAGCGTTAATAGTATTAATAAAAATCTATTCATCATTTAATTACCTTTAATATTTGAATTCTCTTTTGTGTTTGAATTGTCTGTATCAAAAGCGCCGTCAGTAGAAATATCTAAAGGCAGCATTGACATTTTATTTAAATATTTTTTATCAACTTTAAAAACCCAAATTATTAACAGCACAAAAAAAATAAAAAATATTATAAGCGATATAATTGGATAAACGACTATTCCTTCAACTGATTCTAAAATATTTTTGTACATAATTAATTCTCTACTTTTTTGCTGTTGAATTATTTGTGTTAGCTTTTATGTCGGTTCCCAAACGCTGCAAGTAAGCTATAACTGCAATAATTTCTTTTTGGCTTTCAACAGGCGCGCCGTTTTTTTGAAGATCAGCGGCAATCATTTCAGCTTGCTTTCTCAAATCTTCATTTGCCGTTTTATCAAATCCTTCGGGATAAGGCACGCCAAGCGATTGCATAACTCTAATTTTTTTCGCTGTGTTTGAAATGTCTAAATCATCCGATATTAACCACGGATAAGACGGCATAATTGAATTGGGCGACATTGAAGACGGATTTTCTAAATGAAGATAATGCCAAAGGTTTGGATATTTATTTCCCACGCGGTGTAAATCAGGTCCCGTTCTTTTTGATCCCCATAAAAATGGATGATCATAAACATACTCGCCTGCTTTAGAATATTCACCGTACCTTTCTGTTTCAGATCTAAAAGGACGAATTAATTGCGAGTGGCAATTTACGCAACCTTCCCTTATATAAATATCTCTTCCCTGAAGCTCCAGCGGAGTGTATGGTTTAACGCTGGCAATAGTCGGGATGTTTGATTTGATTAAAAACGTAGGAAGGAACTCAACTATTCCGCCAATAAGAATTGCAACTGTAGCAAATAAAGTAAAAATAAGCGGGCGTTTTTCTAACCATCTATGCTTCTGCCCTTTTACTAATTTATCTTTAGCTTGAATGTAAGCGGGCGCTTCGGTTTCTTCGTCATTAACAAAATGTCCCTGCTTCATAGTTTTGGTTAAGTTATAAGCCATTAGAACAACGCCGGTTAAATATATTGTTCCGCCCACGGCTCTTATAACATACATTGGAATTATCTGTAAAACTGTTTCAAGAAAATTTGGATATTGCAGCATTCCAATTGTAGAAAATTCTTTCCACATTAATGATTGAGTTAATCCCGACCAATACATTGAACTTGCATAAAAAACAATTCCAAGAGTACCCAGCCAAAAATGAACGTTTGCTAATTTTTTTGAAAAAAGTTCGGTGTGATATATTTTGGGAATGAGCCAATACAAAATTCCAAAAGTTAAGAATCCATTCCAGCCCAAAGCTCCCACGTGAACGTGTGCAATTATCCAATCAGTAAAGTGGGCGATTGCATTTACATTTTTAAGCGAGAGCATAGGTCCTTCAAAAGTAGCCATTCCGTAAGCTGTAACAGCAACTACCATAAATTTTAAAATCGGATCTTGTCTAACTTTATCCCAGGCACCTCGCAAAGTAAGTAAACCATTTATCATTCCGCCCCAAGATGGAGCGATCAGCATTATTGAAAAAACTGTCCCTAACGACTGTGCCCAATCAGGTAAAGAAGAATATAAAAGATGATGCGGACCCGCCCAGATATAAATAAAAATCAAAGCCCAAAAATGCACGATTGATAATTTGTAAGAGTAGATGGGACGGTTAGCTGCCTTCGGCAAATAGTAATACATTAAGCCGAGATAGGGAGTTGTAAGAAAAAATGCAACTGCGTTATGACCATACCACCACTGCACCAAAGCATCCTGCACGCCGGCGTAAACGGGATAACTTTTAAGAAAGCTTACCGGAATTTCTATCGAATTTACAATATGAAGAACCGCCACCGTTACCCATGTTGCAATGTAAAACCATATTGCAACGTACATGTGGCTCTCTCTTCTTTTAATAATTGTTCCGAACATATTAATTCCGAAAGCAACCCAAACAAGAGTAATAGCAATATCAATCGGCCATTCAAGCTCTGCATATTCTTTACTTGTCGTCCAGCCGAGAGGAATTGTAATAGCCGCGGCGACAATAATTAATTGCCATCCCCAAAAATGAAATTGACTTAGCTTGTCGTTAAACATTCTTGCTTTACACAACCTTTGCAATGAATGATAAACGCCCATAAAAATTGCATTCCCCACAAACGCAAAAATTACAGCATTAGTATGCAGAGGTCTAATTCTTCCAAAAGTTGTGAAAGGTAAATCGAAATTCAGCTTGGGGTAAAATAGCTGCGATGCAATTAAAAGACCCACAGTCATTCCAACTATTCCCCAAAAAATAGTTGCCACGGCAAAGTTCTTTACAATTTTATTATCGTAACTAAATCTTTCTAACTCCATTAAGGTTGCTCCTTTGTGTGAATTGTCTTTTGCCTGATGGACAGGTCTTTTTGTTTTGAATTATTTATTTCATTTTTTTGTTGAACTATTTTTTCATCTTCAAAAAGCATTCTTACTGAAGGGGTGTAAGTATCGTGATATTGACCGCTTTTTACCGCCCACAAAAATGCGGCTAAAAATCCAAGAGCAACTACTAAACTTACTATTATTAATACCGCGATTACTGAGATAATAAACCTCTCTTTTTTGCAACATAATTTGTAGCGGCTGTTGCAAATATAACAACTGAAATTGAACTCACGGGCATAAGTATAGCGGCAACAATCGGCGATAACATTCCCTGAACCGCAAAGCTTAACCCGATTAAATTATAAAGAAATGAAATTGTAAAACTAATATAAATAATATGCACGCTGGATTTTGAATATTTAATAAATTTATCAATCATATTTAATTTTGAACCTTGTAGTATGGCGTCGCAAGCAGGCGAGAAGCTGTGAATATTATCTGTAACCGATATGCCGACATTGCTTTCGCTCAAAGCTCCGGCGTCGTTTAAGCCGTCGCCGATCATTAAAATTTTTTTATTTTTTTGTTTTAGATTTTTTATAAACTCTAATTTTGACGATGGCGATTGATTAAAAAATAATTTGTTTTCATCTGCGAAATATTTTTTTAAAATTGAAAGTTCGCCGTTATTGTCTCCCGAGAGTAAATATGTATTATATTTTTTTTCAAGATTTTTAATGGTAACCGAAATCCCTTTCCTGTATGAGTTTGAAATTTCAAAATATCCCAGCAGGTCATTGTTGATTGATAAATATACCAGCGAGTTTAATTTTTCACTTTTATTTTTAATTTGGTTTTCATCCTTTAAAACAAAATTCTCGGAGCCAAGTTTAATTTTATTACCAACAATAGTTCCTTCAATCCCTTTGCCGTTTACTTCGTTGTAATTTGAAATATCAAAAAGTTTTCCGGCATTAATAAAATCATAAATTCTTTTGCTTAAAGTGTGAGTGGAATTTCGAACTAGTGATTTAATCATTTCTTTCTGAAATGCATTTAACTCTTTCCCTTTATAAATGACTGAAGCATTTCCAGTTTCAGTGATTGTTCCGGTCTTGTCAAAAACAATTTCATCTATTTTTGCAAGTTCTTCAACTGTCGCCGAATTTTTTAAATAGAATTTATTCTTGCCAAAAATTCTAATTGTATTTCCGAACGTGAAAGGAATGGATAAAGCCAAAGCGCATGGGCAGGCGACAATTAACACCGAAGTAAAAACTCCAATTGCAATTCCGATACCGCTGCTATTAAGCCAAAACCCTGCCGCGGCAACGGCAATAAATAAAATTATAAAAGTAAAATATTTACTTACTGTATTTGAAAATTCAGAAAAGCCGCTTTCGTTTTTTTTATTGAATGAATCGTTGTTCCATAATTGAGTTAAATAACTTTGCGAGATTTCTTTAATAACTTCAAGCTCCAGCAAACCCCCCGCTTGCCGGCCGCCCGCATAAATCAACTCGCCTGAAACTTTTTCCACAGGCTTTGATTCGCCGGTAACAAAACTGTAATCAATAAATCCATCGCCGTTAAATAAAATTGAATCAGCAGGAATGATTTCATTATTTCTAATAATTATTCTGTCGCCAATTTTTAATTTTGAAAGTGGAAGCGCTTTTTCTTCATTTTCATTTTTCACGGTAACTGCAATCGGGAAATATGACTTATAATTTCTCTCGAAGTTCAAAGCGTCATAAGTTTTATTTTGAAATAATTTTCCGATCAACAAAAAGAAAACTAATCCTGAAAGCGAATCAAAATAACCTGCTCCTGTATAAGTTAAAACCTCATAAGCGCTTCGCAAAAAGAGAACGGCAATTCCAAGTGAAATTGGAAAATCAATATTTATAATTTTCTTCTTTAATCCCTTAAAGGCGGAAATAAAATAATCGGACGCTGAATAAAAAAACACAGGAAGCGCCAGCAGAAGATTTAAATATCCAAAAAACTTTTTAAAAAATATTTCGTTTGGGTTAATTGACAAATACTCAGGAAAACTTAGCAGCATTATGTTGCCGAAACAAAAGCCTGCTATGCCAATTTTGATTAAAAGTTTTTTATTTGATTTTAAATTAGCGGTGTTTTTTCCCAGGCTGTCAAGTTCTATTTGAGGTTCATAACCTAATGAAGTTAAAAGTTCAACAACTTCTTTTAAAGATATTTTTTTGTGATAATATTTTAGGTTAAGCGTCTTCTTTAAAAAATCAACCTTGGACTGATTAATAGAACCATTAATTTTAAATAAATTTTCCAGCAGCCAGATGCATGAGCTGCAGTGCATTTGAGGAATATTAAAAGTTACCGCGGTTATTTTGTCGTCCTTAAATTCTATAAGTTGATTTATGATTGATTCGTCATTTAAATAATCAAATTTTCTAACAACATTTACTCTAGGCGATATGCCCGGCTTTTGATCAAGTTTATAATAATTGCAAAGCTGATTTTCATTTAAAATTTCATAAACTGTTTTGCAGCCATTGCAGCAAAAATATTTTTCATTTATTGAAATTGAATTGTCGGGACAAACATCTCCGCAATGATAACAAATTAAATCCCGCTTAATTTCAGTGAACGCACTCATAGTTTTAAATTAAATTTATCTTTTATTTTTGAGATTAGAATTACAGTTGTACCCGTATATTTTGCCATTGGGGCAATTTTTTATTTAGATTTTCAGAGAATTAAAATAGGCAAAATTATTTAAAAATTTAATTCATTCTTTTGTCTTAGAAAAAGTAATTTAAGTTTATCCAAATTTGCAATCTTTAATTTTGCCAATTGTAATCATTCATTGATAGCAACTATAAATTTTTTACCGGTATACGCTTCACTCCCAATCATAAATCTCTTTCCGTTTCAACAATTATTATTTAACTTCAGCGCCAATGAAATTATTAATATCCTATTTAAAAAATTACTGGAAGTTAGTTTTACTTTCGCTTGTTTTGGCGGCGGTAAACCAAATTTTCTCACTACTTGATCCATACATTTTCAGGATTGTAATTGACAAGTATGCAACTAAATTTCAGCAATATACTACCGAAGAATTTTTTAGAGGAGTCGGACTTTTATTACTCGCCGCGGTTGGCGTTGCTTTCATTTCAAGAGTTGCAAAAAATTTTCAGGATTATTACGTAAATGTAATTACCCAAAAACTCGGCGCAAAAATTTATACGGATGGAATTAAGCATTCGCTAAAATTACCTTACTCTGTTTTTGAAGATCAGCGCAGCGGCGAAACTCTAGGCATTCTGCAGAAGGTTAGAATTGACACCGAACGATTAATTTCTTCAGCCGTAAATATTTTATTTACTTCGCTAGTGGGAGTAATTTTTGTGAGTATTTATGCAGTAAGCGTTCACTGGTTAATTGCCCCCATTTTTTTTACCGCCGTTCCGTTATTAGGGTTTATAAGTTCGGCGCTAAGTAAAAGAATTAAAAAAATTCAGAAACAGATTGTTTCACAAACTACCGCTTTAGCGGGGACTACTACCGAGTCGTTAAGAAATATTGAGCTTGTAAAAAGCTTAGGACTTGGAGAGCAGGAAATATCAAGGCTTAATTCAACCACAGATAAGATTCTTTTGCTTGAATTAAAAAAAGTAAAATACATCCGGACGTTAAGTTTTATTCAAGGCACCGCCGTAAACTTTATTAGAACTACAATTATGTTTTTGATGCTGTATCTAATTTTTGCCCAGCAAATTACAGTCGGTGAATTTTTCTCATTATTTATTTATTCATTTTTTATTTTTGGACCGCTGCAAAGTTTAGGGGATATAATAAATACATACCGGGAAGCTGAAGTATCGCTGGAAAACTTCAAAAATATTTTAGAAATACCCGTTGAAACCAAGCCGCAAAAACCTGAAACAATAAATTCTATTAGAACTTTAGAATTTAAAAATGTTGGATTTAAACATCAGTCATCCTCAAACAACGCTTTAACTGATATTTCTTTTTCAATAAAAACCGGCGAGACAATTGCGTTTGTAGGTCCTTCAGGGGCGGGTAAAACTACGCTTGTAAAATTGTTAGTTGGACTTTACACTCCGAAAGAAGGCGATATTTTTTACAACGGATATAACGGAGATAAAATTGATTTTGACGAGCTTCGTGAAAGAATTGGTTTTGTTACGCAAGATACGCAGTTATTTTCCGGAACCATAAAAGAAAATTTATTGTTTGTAAATCCATCCGCAACCGACGCCGAATGCTATGAAGTATTAGAAAAATCATCCGCTAAAAATTTATTAGCAAGAGCTGATAAAGGATTGGATACCGTTATTGGCGAAGGCGGCGTAAAAGTTTCCGGGGGCGAGAAACAGCGGCTGTCAATTGCACGCGCCCTTTTAAGAAGACCTGATATTTTAATTTTTGATGAAGCCACGTCCGCTTTGGATTCTTTAACCGAAGAAGAAATCAGCAAAACTGTTAGAGAAATTTCCAACAGTAAAGATTTAATGACAATATTGATTGCGCATCGTCTTTCAACTATTATGCACGCAGATAACATTTATGTTTTGGAGCGAGGTCATATTGTTGAATCGGGCAAGCACGAAAAGCTGCTTGAACTGAAAGGGTTATATTATGCAATGTGGCGTCAGCAGATTGGGGAAAGAGTTCTTGTTGAAAATTATTTGGAAGAAAAAAAGCTGTTGGAAAATTAATTTTAATACCTGCTTAATAATTCCATTCAATTTAAAATCAACACTCCTAATTCTTGCTTTGATGCTTGCTTCATTAATCGCTAATTTTATTTTTAAATTTTAATCAAAAGAAATAAACCCTTAGGAAATAAAATGAATAAATCGCTTCTAATAATTCTATTAACGTCTATAGCATTAATTTCTTGCGGGGAAAATAAACCTAATAAATTAAACAGCGAGCTGGAAAATAAAATGAATAAAATCGCTGAGCAGTATGTAAAATTAGTTTTAAAAGTTGGTCAGCATGATGGAGATTATATTGACGCATATTTCGGAACTGATGAATATAAGCCCGCTCCTTTAAATGTTAATCCCGGAGATTCCTCAGTCATTCAAACTCTTTATGATGAAGCCGGGAATATACTTGATAAATTAGACAGTCTAAGCAGCTATGATGCAAATGAAATTCAGACTTTACGATTTACATATTTGTACAAGCAGCTTTTAGCCGTACGCACAAAATTGTTTATGATTGCTGGAGGAACGCTGACATTTGACGAAGAAGCCAAAGCGCTTTATGACGCTGAAGTTCCCCATTTCTCTGACGAGCATTTTCAAAAAATTATTGATGAACTTGACAAAGAATTACCCGGCAATGGAAGCGTATCGGAGAAATTAAATGAATTCAAAAAACAATTTATTATTCCAAAAGTAAAATTAGATACTGTATTTCAAACTGCAATCTTGGAATGCAGAAAAAGAACTTTGCAGCATATTAATTTACCAAATGATGAAAATTTTTCAGTTGAATACGTTACCGATAAACCCTGGGGCGCCTACAATTGGTATAAAGGAAATAGCTTCAGCATAATTCAAGTAAATACCGACCTGCCTATTTATATTGATAGAGCAGTTGATCTTGCCGCGCATGAAGGATACCCCGGGCATCATGTTTACAATTTACTTTTGGAAAGAGAGCTGTACAGAAAAAGAGACTGGGTTGAATTTTCGGTGTATGTGCTTTTTAGTCCTCAATCTTTAATTGCAGAGGGAAGCGCCAACTACGGAGTGAAAGTTGCATTCCCCGGAGATTCGAGAATAAAATTTGAACGTGAAGTTTTGTTTCCTCTTGCCGGTCTCAACTCATCCCAAGCTGATAAATTTTACTCAGTTCTTTCTCTTACTCAGCAGTTAGGTTTTGCAGGGAATGAAGCGGCGCGAAATTATCTAAATCAAAAATGGACTAAAGAAGAAACCATAAACTGGCTAATTAAAAACGCTCTATCAACGAATGAGAGAGCAGAGAAAAGCATTGCCTTTTATGATAAATACCGAAGCTATACTATTAATTATAATGTGGGACAAAAAATTGTAGAAGATTATATTTTAAAACACGGCGGCACAGATGATAACCCCAACTTACGCTGGAAACTTTTTGAAAAAATTATTTCAACACCACAAACGCCGTCGGGTTTACAGAAATAAATTTAAAACTGATTATTATACAGCAAAATTATAAAATATATTTTGGCTCATAACTTAGGCAAACCGCTATTATTTATTGGATGATTTATCGTTCCTATTTCTAAAACCGAGATAAACCGGCACGCTCACATTGTTAAGAGTTGAAATAATATCATCTCCATTTTTCCCCTGAACTGAAATTGAACTCCCTCCATCAAGAGTTAAAATTTCTTCATCTATAATCTTTGAGCTAATCTTTTTCATTTCTGACGCTAAATCCAAAATTGACATTTTCCCATCGCATGATAAAATGAGGAGTGTTTCTTTTTGGCTATTTCCAGTATAATCAACCGCTGTAATTAAATGATACCTCGTTTTATTTTCTTCTTTATATTCTATTACTCGAGGATGATCCCTATAATTAAGCGTAACAATTTGGTTTAAATATTTTTTGGAATTTAACGGCTCGCCGGTTTCAAAATTATAATCAGATATAAATGCCGATGAGTCATTAAATGTCAAAACTTTTAAGGGATATTTCCCTGTTAAAGGCCCATAGGGACTAACGCCGCTTGCAATAATTTTACCGTTATATTTTAAAGGGTAAGCTATTTCAGTAAAGGGAATATCACTCGGCGTTTCAAAGAAAGAACTGTTAGTAACGGATATAATATTGTTCCCGGAGATTTTTTTATACGAAGCAAAAGCGGAGTCGCAGCTTATTTTTTTAATTTGCGGGTTAATTCGATTTTTTTTGTAATAAATTCCATCATCATTTCCCCTATTTTTTATTTCGCCTAAAATAAAATCGTATTGAGCTTTTTGTAAATTGATAACCTGCAAAACGATTTTAACTTTATTGGAATTGTATTTAAAGTAAATCCCTCCCCCATCGGAGTCTTCATTATTTATAATTTTATAATTAAGGGAATCAGGGGGGACAAAATGCTGCGCTACAATTTTAGGATTAAAGAGATGAAAAAAGAAAAAAATATATATAATGTATTTCAAGTTTATTCAATTGAGAAATTATAAGAGGAGAGTTCAACTATTGATCCCTCCTCAAAAAAATTTATTTCGGCAATGTCTGTCCACCAAAGCTTTAACGAAGGAGGATCATCTTTTTAACTTGAGAAAAGTTTCCCGTCTTTAATGAATAAATATATGTTCCGCTGGCAAGGTTGGCGGCATTAAAACTTACTTCGTAATTTCCGGCAGGCTGTATCTCGTTTACGAGTGTTGCAACTTCGTTTCCCAAAATATCATAAACTTTTATTTGTACGGACAAGGCATGCTTTGTAACTACGCCTGGAATCGTATATTTTATTTTTGTGGTTGGATTAAATGGATTTGGAAAATTCTGTTCTAAGTTATAATCATTTACTAAAGAATTAAGTTTTACATTCACTACTTTGGAATATGAGAAAGTTCCATCTAAATCTACTTGTTTTAGTCTATAATAAACTTCTGCCGCCTTAGAGATTGATTCCAAATCATCTGTAAAATTATAATTTGATAAATTTGTTGTAGTTCCTTTGCCGTCAACAAAACCAATTTTTTGCCAATTAGCGCCAGTCTTTCTTTCAATTTCAAAACCCTGATTATTGGTTTCAGTTGCAGTGGACCAGTTTAAATTAATTTTATTGCTTGTTAAGCTGACGGAAAAATTTGTTAATTCTACGGGAACAAGCGATTCATAAATATATCGAAGCGCAACGCCGTCATTTCCAATTACCCAACCGCCGGATGAAGGCTGCAGAGAGACAGCATATAAATCAGACAATGTCCCGCTCCCTTCTTCAATCCAATTGGCTCCGCCGTCAACGGTGCTAAACATAATTCCTTCATCGCCCACCGCCCAGCCTGAGTTGGAATTTGTAAAGCAAACTGAATAAACAAAAGTATTATATCCGCTGTGCTGCAATTTCCAATTTTCACCGCCGTCGGTAGTTTTTAAAATCACTCCGCCGCCAATATCAAAACCGCTGCCGCAAGCCCAGCCGGTATTTTCATCAATAAAATAAAGCGAGCTGAGCGTCCCATAATTTGTACCGTTTAATTGCTGATAATTCCAGGTAGCTCCGCCGTCGGTTGTTTTAAGAATCACTCCTTCGCCGCCTGAAATCCAGCCGGTATCTTTATTTATAAAATACATATTTTCAATTACGTGTTCAGTTGGCTGCTGCAAAGCCCATGTTTGTCCGCCGTCGATAGTTTTAAGTAAAAAACCTGAGCCAATTATATAACCATTATTTTCATCCGCAAAAAATATTTTCTCAAAACGGAAATCAAATCCGCTGGACTGTTCAACCCAATTTTTACCGGAATTAGTTGTCAAAAATATATTTCCATTCAACCCTACGGCCCAGCCCTTTTCATCCAAAAAGAAAACATCAAACAAGCAATAACCGTTTAATTTGCTTGACCATGATTCGCCGTCATTTGTAGTTTCAATTAAGCCATCATAACCGGCAGCCCATGTGGTGGAAGGATTTGCCACATAAATATCCTGCAAAACCGAATTATAATTTGTCTGCTGCATTTTCCACTGAAGTATTCCATAGATAGAAAAAAGTCCGCTTGTATCAGCCACCTCGGGATTATCGTAATCACTAATTCTTAAAAGACATTCGCTTGAATTAGTTTCCGGCACTACCCAGCTATATAAAAAATCATTTGAATTGCTTGTAACTTTTTGCCAGGTGGAACCATTATCCAATGATAATTCAATTAATATATATTCAATATTTTGAGCGGTCCATTTAATATCAAGCTTAGTTCCCACTTTTAAGCTGGCGCCAGAGTTAGGTGATTTAATTTTAATTGAAGAACCGGAATTAGCTTTGGCAGTTTGAAAATTGCTTGAAATACTCTCATCAACTTTTACAATCGAATGGGATATCATTCCACTGCTATTGAAGTTCGCTTTTAAATTAATTCCTCTTTTGTCAGCTTTTAATAAATTTCCCGCGGCATTTATATTTTTGCTAAATGATGAAATAGATACTTCACAATTGCCGGCGGAATTTAAAGTTAAAGATTCTAAAGTTTCATCAGCTTCGCCGCCAATATTTTTTGCCCACATAATTTTACTATGGGAATCATATTTAGCAATAAAAACATCTTTGCCGCCTTTATTTAGCAAAACTATTTTCCCAAATCTTAACGTCGCAGAACTAAAATTTCCGGCGACAAAACTATTGCCGTCAACATCAGATACTATAAGTTTTTTTGTTTGATTTTGTGAAGATTGATTTTGCGCTGAAAGAGTAATGGAAAGAATCAAAGTCATAAGAAAAAAGGGCAAAAGGAAAAATGATCTATTTAGTCGGCAGGGCTTTTTAACAATGTTCATATCGCTCTCATAGTTACTTAGAAAATAGTTTTATTAATTTAGCAGTGTAGCATATATCCAAATATTAGTCCAAGAATAATTGAATGGCACAACAATCAAAATTGCGAAAATCACAATGTTTTTATTTTAATTGGGGAGTGTGCTGAAGGAAACTGTGTCAAATTTTGAGACGCATTCTAAAAATTTTATTTATGTATAAAATTTTTATACAGTAACATTAAAGGTTGGTTTTTAGCTGATAAAACGTTGTCTTCGGTTATTAAAAATTTTTAATTTGTATAAAGTTTTCTTTGGAAAAAGTAATTTCTTCAAATATTTCTGAAATCATTTTTTTTGAAATTTTGCCAAAATCCTTTTCGCGGGGCGTGATTAAAACTCCGGCTAAATCTACGCTTGCCGGACTAATTAAAATTCTATCGTTCCCCTCGGCAAAAAAATGTGAGGAACGATGTTTTTCCCTTAAAAAAACTATAACCCGCCAGCCCTCGTTTTCAGAATAGTCGCAAATAATATTCATCATCGGCTCGTCATCGGAAGAGGAAATGCTTTTATATTCATTATAAAATTTTGTGAAATGCCTCTCGATTAAAGATTTATTTGAACTTTCAAATGAAATAAATCTTCTCAAACCATCTTCCACTGCCGTTATAGTTAAATCATTTTCATTGTAAATCTGAAGCCCAAATTTATTTTTGATGATTTGAAATTCTGAGTTGATAGGCATAAAAATTTTTGTCCCCGCTTGAAAATGTAAATGATCGGGAGCGGAGGCGCCGCATTTGGGACCGTTATAAAAAACAGTATAATATTTTGAAAGGCTTTTTGTTATTTCCAATAAATCCGAAAATGAATTTTTAATTCTTTGCGGAACGTGATGAATATTTGGAATTGTAAAATGTTCAGGGAAAATTGGAAATGGGTTTACAAGAATTAAATAATTTCCATTTATTAAAATTCCTTTTTGCTCCGCCGGCAGCTTATCTAAACATAAAAAACATTCCCGTTCTTTGATAGATTTCTCGTCAACTTTTGCGGAACTTGAAACCATTCTTCCCGGGTTAAATTGAACTTTAATTTTATATTCATCAAAATCAAAAACTTTTGTCTGCACAGATTTTAATGAATCAAAACCATTGGCGGCAAGATTCCAATTTTTTAATTGAAGGTTCAATAAAGTTTTTGCTGCATCGGAAAAATCATTTTCATTTAGATAAGCCGAGATTTCACTATTATCAATTAAAATATTTTCTATCATCTATTTTCACTCATCTATTTCAGAATCTTTAAAAGAAAAGTTTAAACTTCATTTTTAGCGTTTAATTTTTGGCGGGCTAAAATTTCAAAGCTTCTAATTTTGTCTTTGTAATAATTATTATGATTTTGTTTTTCAATGGAAAGCGCCGCATCGGAATTATCATCCCATCTTCTGCACATATAAATTGATTCATAAATTCTTCCAATTTGATAATTGCGCGAAACTGCTAAGCCAACAGCGTAATCTTCACCGTAGCTAACATTGGGGATTTTTATTTTTCTTAAAACCGGCGTATAAAAAGAGCGCGGCGCTCCTAATCCATTAATTCTTAAAGCATTATTTCTGCCGTTGTCCGCCGTCCATTCTTTATGATCGATTAAGCCGGGAGGGATGGTATTCATTTTAAAATCTGTAAGCGTGTATGAACCGATGACCATTGCGCATTTATCTTTTTTAAAAACATCCACAATTTTTTGCAGCGTGTTTTCATTTTGATAAACATCGTCGCTATCAAGCTGGCATGCATACTTTCCGCAGTGCGCGCTTTGAACCGCTTCATTCCAGCATCCGCCGATTCCTAAATTTTCACTATCAGGAATTAAATGAATTACATTTTTATTTTGCTCTGAAAGTGATTTTAATATTTCCGTGGTGCCGTCATCGGAATGATTATCAACTACAATAATATTAAACGTGAAATTTGTTTTTTGATTCAACACTGAATCAACTGCATCCTTTATAGTTTTTACTCTATTTTTAACTGGAATAATTACCGAGGCTTCAAACGGAAATTCTTCTTCATTTTCATTTATAGGATTTGAATTTGGTTGAAGATATGCGCCAATATTCTTTAAATGCTGCGTGGCGGCTTTTTCCATTTCAACTTGAACTTCCCTATTCTTCGGATCTACATAATCAAATAATTTCTCGCCAGATTTTCTATCATCCAATTCAATAATAGAATATAGATATTCAGGTAAGCGCACAATTGGAAAACTTTGAGAGATGCTCAATCTTAAATTATAAAGCGCAGCATGTTTATAATTTGTTTGATCTTCTTTAAATGATTTAGCGACGGCAGATTTTCTAATAAATAAAACCGGACCAAAATTAAAATCATCGCGCACGCTTCCGATTTGGTAATCAATAACAGGATGAGCGCTCTTTGTATTATTTTTTAACTCAATATAATCCGAGTAAACCATTCCGGCGGACGTCATTTCTGCAACATCCAAAAATCTTTCAACGGTAAACTGATTAAACTGTATTAGCGTATGTTGGGTGATGAACAAAATGAAATCGTTTTTACTTTTTTGTTCAATAAGTTTAATAGTGTTTGATGAAAAAAGAGAATCAATATTTAGGACTTTACAATTTTCAAAAATTTCTTCAGAGCTATTTTGAGAAAGCAGAAAAATTTCATTTACAGCTTTGCTTGATTGCAAGTTTTTAATTGATTGTTTTGTTTGACCTTTGTTGTTGAAAGGTAGAAATACGCTTACCATTTATTCTTTCCTGATTTGTATTAGAAATTTAATTAATTCTAATCTTGCTTTTGCTTTTAATCTTAATCCTAATCTTGCTCGAACTCTACGGAATTAGGATTAATCTTTGGAGTAAGTTTAAAACAAGATTTGAGCGAAATTATAAAATTCAAAAAAAAATGCCCGCCTTGCAAAACTAAATTTGAAGACAGGCTATTTTAAATATGAAATTTTTATTTAACAGTGAATGTTGTTTGCGTTAAAAGCTGATTGCCCGACCGATTGGTTACAAAAATTTTGTAATCCATCGGTTCAACATTCTGCAACGCAATTGCGACATTTTTTATACAGACGCAAGAATCTTTTACGCCGCTGCTGTTATTTAATTTTAACCAAAGCTCATTATCTTTTTTAGTTACGTCAAATGATAATTGAGCGTTGCAGTAAGTTTCAATATCCACCGCCGCGGTAACTAAATCGCCGCTCTGAAAAACATTTAAATTTTCCGCAGTTTCAGAAACGAACTCATTTGAATTATTAATTGTTTTTTCGTTTCTGCATTCAGATTGCGTGAACGAACTGGTTGTAATTTCTTTTGTAGAACTACAACTCATTAAAATTAATCCCGCTGATATTAACAGCAAAATTTTATTGCCGAACCTGTACAAATTTAACATGACTTCTCCTCTTATAATTAGTTAGTAAATAGTTAGTAATTAGTTAGTTGATATTGATTTTATTGAACGATTATAAATTTCAGTTAATTGATCCATAATAATTTCCAAATCGAAAAACTTTTCAACTCTTTGCCGCGACGCTAAAGAAAATTTATTTCTGGTTTCTTTTGAATTAATTAACTTGGATAATTTTTCAGTTAAATCAATTCCATTTTTACTTTCAAAAAGATAAGACGTTTCTCCATCAACTGCTATGTCCAAAATCCCATCAGAATTTGAGCAGACAGACGGAACGCTCATTGCCATCGCTTCAATAAGCGCGATTCCGAATGCTTCAGAGTGCGACGGAAAAACAAAAATATCCATTGCGGAAAGTATGCCGGCTACATCGGATATATATCCGGTAAATATTAAATTTTTTAAATTATACTTTTCAGCGCTTTTTTTTATCGATTCCGCATAATCATTTTCGCCGCGGCTGGCTTCTCCCACAATTAAAAATTTTAAATTATTAAATTTTTTGTTCAGCTCATTTGCCGCAAACAAAAATTCTTCATGCCCTTTACCGGGGCTGAATCTCGCGATCATTCCTATAACTAAGTCATCTTTAGTAAATTTAAATTCATCCCGCGCTTTGTTGGGATCAATTATAGACTGATCGAACTTTTTTAAATCTACTCCGTTATGATGAATTAAGATTTTCTCCTCTGGCAATGGGCAGGTCTCCAATAAATTTTTCGCAATCACTTTACTAATTGCCAAAGCAAAAGTTAATCGATTGTAAATATATTTATGCAGCTTATCTTTTTTAATTATAAATGAACCAACATGTTTTGTAAGCAAAAGGGGAATTCGGCTGCGCAAAATATTTAGCGCCGGCACAATCAGCCATAAATCTTTTGAAGCGTGTGAATGAATTAAATCGTATTTCTTTTTTCTAATTAATGCGGAAATTTTTAAAATAGAATTTGGATGGAAATAGCCGCTGGCTTTAATTGGATTTATTATTATTCCCAAAGAGTTTGCTTCGATGTGCAGCCTAGATTCCTTAATACACAAAAGCTCAACATTAATATTTCTTTCCAAAAGTTTTTTCACAAAAATGAGGGTAACCATTTCCATTCCCCCCCAACTTTTAGACAAACACGAAACCAGAATTTTCATTTGGCGATTTAAATATTTAATAAAGTTTTGACAACCGCGCATTAGAAAAATAATGCAGAAGAATCTCATCAAAATTATAACCCTGCGAAGCCATAACCGCGGCGCCTATTTGGCAAAGCCCAACTCCGTGTCCCCAGCCAGCCCCTGAAAGAATAAATTTTATTGGAGTTTTATTTTCTCCTAAAACTTTTTTTACCACAAAAGCTGAACTGTACAAATGGGATTTGGAAAGTATTCTTCTTATCTCAAGTTCTTTTCCGATTATTAATGTTTTTTTAGAACCTACAATTTTTAATTTTATTAATCGGGATGAAGATCCTCTTTCAATAGGAATTAAATCCAATATGTCTCCAAAATCAATTCCACTTTTTTCTATTAAAAGATTAGAAATTTCATCTTGGGTGTATTCAATTTTCCAGCGGTAAAAATCTGTCGTTTCCTGATCGAAGTCTAAAAGTATTTGAGATAAGATTTTTTTATCCTTCGTATTACAAAATGCGGAAGGGTTTCCAACAATCCATTTTTTTGCATTCGATTCATTTGAAAAATCTAAATTAAAATTATCAGGCTCATATTTATAATCAACAATAGAAGAAAGATATATATATTTAACAGGCTCCCAAACATTCTCAAATGATTCAGTTACGCCGCCGCAAGATTTTGAATATCTCGCATCGCAAATTTTATTATCATACGAAACAACAATTCCTTTGGTCTCTCTAACAGCTTGACGCGCAATTTCAGTATAGACTTTTGTAACTCCCTGATAACGCTGGCAGTGATCATCGGCGCACACGTCAAAGTTTTTATGGTCTTCGCGGTCGTACCATTTTATAAGTTCATTCTCATTTTCATGAACAGTATTATAGCCGCCGCTTTGTTTTTTTATAGTTTTGGATTTTTCAATTTGAGCAAGCAGCCAGCTTCGCGAAACAATAGCGTGAGCTTTTAATAATTGAAGCGAACTTCTGGCGCTCATCTCCGAGGATATCACGCTTATTAAATAGGCTTCAATGGGAACAACGTTTATTGCGGTCAGCTTTCCATCTTCAATTATTATTTTTAATGATCCGAGAAATCTTTGCTTCTCTTTTCTTTCCCAATGAAACTTAACGCCGATTGTAACATCTTTAATTAAAAATGAATCGCCTTGCGGATCTTTAGTTTTAAAAAATATTTCATCCGCTTCCGCAATTTTTTCTTTACCGCTTTTGCAAATGATTTTATTATTTACCAATTGAACTGAAAATATGCCGCTGTATTTATTTCCGTCGAATTCAAAATCGCCGTAAAGCTCAAAATTAATTTTCGTTTCAGATAAAATGCCTACATTTATTTGAGGCTCGGTTGAGTATTTTTTCATAATTTAAGTAGCGAGTTTTCTTACTCTATTAAATAGATTTTTAGTTTTAAAATTAGAGACTAAATATAAGCATTAACTCAAATAAATTGTATCGCTAAAGGCTTCTGAATTAAATTGGGAAATTATATCGAAACTTAATAAGTTGAAGTGAATCATTCTATAATTTCATCATCCACCAATAAAATTTTTATGAAAAATAATCAGACTAAAACTGTAAACATTATCGGCTTTCCTATGGACTTGGGCGCCGACAGACGCGGCGTGGATATGGGTCCTTCCGCTTTGCGTATTGCAAATATTCAGGAAAAACTTGAACGGCTTGGTTATGAAGTTATTGACAGCGGAGATATTAATATTCAAATAATGGAGAAACAAAAAATTCATAATCCAAAACTGAAATACTTAAATGAAATTTTAAGAACTTCAAAAATGTTAGCGTCAAAAATTGAAAAGGTTTTGGACAAAAATCAATTTCCCCTATGCATCGGAGGCGATCATTCAATGGCGCTGGGAACCATTGCCGGAATATCTTCTTACTGCAAAAAAAATAAATTAGAACTTGGCGTAATTTGGATTGACGCGCATCCCGATATGAATACCGATGAAACTTCTCCTTCCGGAAATATTCACGGAATGCCACTGGCTGCCGCGCTGGGGCTGGGACACGAAAAATTAGTAAACTTTTACGGCTTCAAACCAAAACTAAGACCTGAAAACTGCGCGCTAATTGGAATTAGAAGTATTGATTTACTCGAAAGAGAGAGCATAAAAAAATTAAAGCTGCCCGTTTATACAATGTCGGACATTGACAAATTGGGAGTTCACAGGGTTATCTCGCGGGCGCTGAAACAGTTCAAAGAAAATGTCGATCACATTCACGTAAGTTTTGATTTGGACAGCGTTGATCCTTCAATTGTACCAGGCGTTGGCACTCCAATTCCCGGCGGATTAAGTTACCGCGAAGCTCATCTAATTATGGAAGCTATTGCCGAATGCGGCTGCATGTCGTCGTTAGAAGTTACGGAAGTTAATCCTATTTTGGACGACAAAAATAAAAGCGCCATTTTTGCTTCCGAAATTATTGCTTCCAGCATGGGGCAGAGAATTTTATAATTACCAAATAAATTATTAAACAATTAATTTTGCTTGTGAAATTACATCATCCTATTCTAATTTATATTTTAACTTTTTTAGTTTTGTCAATTACTCTCCAGCTTTTAGGAGTAATTAATTTTGGTTCATTTGAAATAGTAAGCTACGTTTTAATTTTTACGGGACTCGGATTATTTTTTAATTCGTTTGGCAAAAGGAACAGCGCGTTACTTTTTACCGGCTCTTTTATTTTTTTAGCGGGCATTGCCTTTTTTTTAATTAATAATTTTGAATTTAGGAATTACAAACAAATAATACTGCCCGCGCTTACGCTTAACATCGGCATAAGTTTTTTAATGCTTTTTCTAGATAACTTTTCTGAAAAAATTTACTTTTGGATTTCCTTAATTTTTATTGGGATGGGAATTGCAGCCGTCTATTTTATGGGATCGTTCAGCTTGTCAGCGTTTTTAAATTCCCTAATAAAAATTACAATTAGTTATTGGTCTATATTTTTAATTGCAATAGGAATTTTTTTTATTTTGATAAGATCAGAAAAGAAATGAAATAGAATAAATTTTATTCCAAGGCGCCGATGAGCAGCAGCTTGCTGCTTGGCTGCTTAGCCCCTTCCGAACTTTCTTCAGTTACTAAGACCTCAGTATTTTTTACGCGGCTTATAGGATCAAAATTAAAAGGGTAATATTCTTCATTCCCCTTTGAATCAACCACTCCGAGAGAAATAAATTTTCCGCTATTGCTCAGCCACAATTGCAATAAATTATCGTTCGTTAGCACGGGCAAATTTTTTGTAAATAAATATCCCGTGCCCTCTTCAAAATTAATATATAATTTGCCCGAAGAATTTGGATCTGCATCGGTCGGTCCTAATTCAACTGCCGCAACATCCGGAGATTCTAAAAAAGATATAACGGCATTAGAGGTCTGCCTAGATGAATAAAGCGTAGCTGAATCGGTTTTTAAGTCCGCAATTTCTTTCTCGTAGGCGCCGATAATATTTTTAAAGTTAAAATAAATGTAAACTGCGGCGGTTAAAAATATCACGCTGAAAATTGAAAGAAGAATAATAGGAAGTTTTGATCCAGTTTCTTTTTGAATAAAAACTCTTTGAAGCGATTGACTTTTTAACGAATCAGTGTCGCCTTGATCTTCAATAGTATTTTCTAGCAGAACATCTTTCTCTTCATCAGAAAGCAAACTTTTAAAAATAGGAAAATTCCTGCTCGGGGGCGGCACCAGCTCATATTCAATTTCGCCAACTTTTAAAATATTCTTTTCCGGATCATCGATTGATTTCTCATTCCCCCCAATAGTTTTATCAATCTTTTCCGTTATGCTTGATTTATTGTGTTCAATAAATTTATCGATAAATTTTTGAGTCTCTTTATTTTCCGGCTCGTCGTCGTCGTTATCTTCAAACCTAAATTTTTCCGGTTCTTTTCTTTTAGGCAAAAAGTCATCGTCTATCTCAAAATTTTCATTGCCTTCTTCAATTCCAAATTCCTTAAAGGTTTGGTCCTCTATACTGTCTTCAAATTTTTCTTCAATCATTTCAGATTTATTTTGGTCTTCAAAGTGAACTGCACTTTCATCTTCAAATTTATTGAGATTTTCCAGTGTGTTATTTTCTACTGTGGAAATTTCATCTTCCAAATTATTTTCAGAAAATTTATTCTCTTCGGTTAGGTTATAATTATCATATTTATTTTCATTTTCATTTAATATTTCTTCATCATTTTTAAAACCCGCATCTTCCTCAATTTCATTTTCTACGTTATCAAATTCATGTTCAGATATAATAGATTCCTTTAATGAAGAATTTTCATTTTGATGAACAGGCTGTAATTCTTCTTTTTTTAAATTATATAATTTTTTCGCAACTCTTTCTTTTACTTCAGGCTTAGGAATTTCAACTACAAGAATTGAACTCATAAGCGAAATTAAATTTTGAAACTCGCCTAACTCTTCCCATGAAAAGTTAGGATCAACTTTGCCGCCTTCTTTAATTTTTTTTATATCGCTTTCATCAAGGCAGCCTAAAGCGTAGGCGTATATTAAATTATTTGTCGTTTCTTTTTCGCTCATTCTAATTCTTCCATTGCTAAATTTTCGCGAAGATTTCTAAGCGCAATTTTCACTTTTGATTTTACAGTTTGTTCGGGAATATTTAATTTAGCCGCAATTTCTTTTTCAGTGTATCCTTCATAATAACCAAGATAAATCACATACTGCTGAGCGTCGGTTAATTTATCTAAAGCCTCCTCAAAACTTCTCCGTTTATTTAAAGCGGTTTTTAAATCCAAAGGCTCAATTAAATTTGAAATGACGGGAATAATAAATTCATTTTCAAATTCATCATTATATTCGCCAAAGCTTGATGGATTTCTTCTTCTTCTAATTGTATCGACCGCTTTATTCCTTGTAAGAGTTACAAGCCAAGCAAAGGGATTTTTCGAATCAAAATTAAAAAAAATAATTTTACGCCACACAATAACAAACACGTCCGCTAATACCGCTTGCGCTGTTTCTTCATCCGAAACAATTTTTTTTATGATTGTATACAATAAAGGAGAATATCGATTATATAAAATTTCCAAAGCCTTTGAATCATTGTCGGAAACTCTTTTCAACAATTCAAAATCCGTTATAGATGTATTAGAATTCAAGATGCGTTATTAAATTTTGTTAGTGATACTTTAAGTGAAATAATATGCAAAGGTAAGGCGACAGATACTAAAAATCAATCAAATGAAATTTGCCTGTTTACTCATTTTTGAAATTAATTCTTTAATGAATAATCGAAAGATTGAATGATATTTTAAATAAAAAAAATTACTTCCTCTAATAATTTTTAGCGAAGTTGAATCTATTAGAGAGTGGAATTTTAATCGTCTAATTTTAATTCTATTCCCAATAAAATTTATTTTTAAAGAATTACTACACAATAATAGGATTAAATTTAGTTGCAATTGGCTCGCCGTCAATACTTCCCGCGGCGCAATGATGATCGGCGGCAGGCGATTTTCCATCAAACCGAACTCCATCGGCAAAATAAATAACAGTCATTCCTTTGCGGATTTTTTCAGTTTCATTTTTGCCTGTGTAATGAATTGTTAAAGCATGATGAAATGTTGCATCGCCCGGCTTTAAATTATAGCTGACTGGTTGTGATTTTAATTTTTCTTTTGCTATTGTTAGAAGATTGCTTTTCCCTTCAATTGAATCTTCAATTTTGTTGTTGTAGCTAAATAAATCTGACTTATGCGAACCGGGAATAAAATTCATTGCGCCCATTTCAATTGTAACTTCATCCAAAGCAATCCAAATAGTGCCGGCATTTTTTTCAGTCATGGGCCAGTACGCAATATCTTGATGAGGTTCAGTGGCTGCGCCGCCGGGAACTTTGTACAAAGCTTGATCATGCCATAATCTAACATGACACGCATTTAATAATTGCTTTGCAATTGAGCCGAGCTTTACGTTTAAAGTTAATTTTTTTATTTCAGGATATTCCCTCCATAAATGACTGCACTGTAAAAACTCTCTTTCATAAGGAGTTTTTTCCGCCAGCGTTCTTTTATCATGGCCCGTTAAATCATCAACTACTTTGTCAATTGTTTTTCTGTATAAATTAACTTCATTAAGAGACAAAGCATTTTTTAACAAAGCAAATCCATTTTCTTCATAAAACTTTTTTTGTTCTTGGGAAATATTGTAGTTGTTATTTAACTCCATAACAAAAGTCTTTCTTTTGTAATTTAATAATCTTTAATTCTACTTTTATAAATAATAAAATGATGATTTTCTATTGAACCAAATATAATTTAATAATGAATACAATTAAAAAATACAATTCGTCATTTAAAAAATAAAAGCAGATACATTCTTATATATCTGCTTTTTTAATTTATCATAGAAATATTAAATGTTATAGTCCGACCATTGCAAGGGACCCTTGCCTGTCGCGCTTTTTATTTCTTTTTCTCTTTGTTTAGCTAATTCTTTTTCTTTGGATTTTTCCTCTTTGGGATCGCGTTTATCGGTTGAGAGTTCTTTATCAACCAATCCATTTGTTGAATTGACTAATTCCTGCGGGTCTTCAATATATTCCCACTTTTCTCCTTTTTCCCACGGACCTTTTCCTTCATTCCACGGTCCTCTATAATCATCGCCTTTGCTCATATTAAATGCAGTATGCGTATATCTCAAATCGCCTTGAAGCTGAGCCGGCGGAAAATTAGGTTCAATGCTATTTAACGCGGCGGTAAATTGTTGAAAGTGTGTTATTTCCCTTGTCATTAAAAATCTCAGACTTTCATGCACATATTTATCATCAGTAAATTTTATAAGATTTTCATAAGTGATTTTTGCCCTGCTCTCTGCGGCAATGTTCGATCTTAAATCAACAGTGGGATCTCCATTTGCAGTAACATATACGCCGGTCCAAGGATTGCCGGAAGCATTAGTAACAGTAGGTCCGCCGCCGCTCTCTACAAGAAACTGCGGGTTATAAAAAGCTTGATTAATCAAATCGTCTCTTACGTCTTTTCCTCCACTCGCTAATTGAGCAACGGGATTTGTATCAATGGCATTTTTAAGTTCAGCGTTTATGCCATCGTTAAGCATTGTAATAGTAGCGCCAACTATTTCTAAATGACTGAACTCTTCCGTAGCTATATCCATGAGTAAATCATAAAGTTCTGGTTTGGGTTTTTTACAAGCAAACGCCTGCACAAAATACTGCATAGCTGCTTTAAGTTCGCCATTCCCTCCGCCAAATTGTTCTAAAAGCAATCTTGCAAATCTTGGATCGGGTTTAGAAACTCTTGCATTAAACTGTAGTTCTTTAACATGATGAAACATTTATACCTCCGAATATTTTTAAAAAAGTTAGCAACGCAAGATTAATTAAATGTAAAAAACAGCGGTGTGCCTAAACTCAAGGAATGAGATGCTTCACAAAAATTTAATTTACACGAAAAGTTTTGGTTAAAGAAATAATTTGAAAATGGCGAATTGAATGTTTGATTTTAAGGAACGGGACAAACACCGATGCTCATTTGCCATACGAATGAGCCGATAATCAAAATTAATATTATAACTGTAAAAAATAATTTTAAATTTTTCATTTGAATAAACGTTAGACGTTAAATTGTAATTAAAGCGCTCTTTAATTTTTAGCCGCGAATTTCACTAATTAAATATTAATTAGTAAAAAACATCTATCTTAAAATCCATTCAATGGCGGCTTCCATTGTGTAAAAAGGGCGGGAAGCGTAGCCGTCGTCTTTTGTTTCCACTAATGTTGGGATGATTACGTCTTTGGGTTCTTCGGTTATTATTGCAATTTTATGTTCGCCGAAAACCGTAAGATGATTTTTTAAGTAATCTGAAATTTTTGAATACTCTTTAATATTTATGTGGAAGGATGCTTGTCGGTAATCTAAAATAAAGCCTTTAGTATTTGGGGGAATTAAATTTTCATTTATCGCAGTATCCCATGATGAAAAAATATCATCGAGCGTAATTTCTCCGTAATAATTTTTAAATAATATTTTGTTGGTCTCATCAAAAATATATTTAAATTTTTCTTTATTCATTTTTTAATTAAACCAAAAAACTTAATGAAGAGCTGAATAAAATGGAGATTGTCGAAAGTATTTTATTTCAATTTATCTGTCGCTGAAACTTCATTTTGATTTGTAATACAAACATTTAAGTCCTTTAATATACCGTCTTCAATATCGTAAATCCATCCGTGTACGGCAATCTCTTGTCCGGACTTCCAGGCATTTTGCACAATTGAAGTATGACAAATATTTGCCACTTGTTCAATTACGTTAAACTCGCAAAGCATATTATTTCTTTGAATTAGATCATGCACAGCATCCAGCCTGCTTTGATGATAACGGTAAACATCTTTAATATTCTGAAGCCAGTTATCAATTAATCCATGATCGCTATTTTCCATTGCAGCTTGAATGCCGCCGCAGCCGTAATGACCACAAACAATAATATGTTTAACTTTTAAAATATCTACGGCGTATTGAATAACTGATAAACAATTTAAATCAGTATGAATAACTACGTTGGCAATATTGCGGTGGACAAAAACTTCGCCCGGAGGCATATTAATAATTTGATTAGCCGGCACCCTACTGTCGGCGCAGCCAATCCAAAGGTATTGCGGATTTTGCTGCTTTGAAAGTTTAAGAAAAAATTCTGGGTCAGCTTCCTTTACCTTTGCCGCCCACTTTTTGTTTTCATCAAATAGATGTTTTAGAATGCGCATAAAAAATATTCTTTTTTCTTTTTAAATAATAAAGTTAAATGCTTTAGGTAAGTTTAATTTTTCTATCTTAATTTAATAAATCAATATTCAAAAATGAAAAATAAAAACTTATAAAAAGTTCCATTGCCTACTGTCTGATATCAATTTAAAGCTTATTTACATCTTCTCAATCACCTTTTCAGCAAGAGCCTTAGCTTTATTCATTGTGCCGTCATTATAATCAAAAAACAAAGTATTAATTATTATTTGATAATGATCTTTGTACCTTACCAATAAAGTAGGCGCTTCTTCATATATAGCATACCAAACCGCAATTTCGCCAAGGTTATTAATTACAGTTCCTTTTTTTAAAGCCTCGCTCAATTCTTTTGAACTTTCTTCATCGCCGGGAACCGACATTGATGAAATTAATCCATCTAAATTTGTAGGGTTAGTTTCGTTAGCGTTATACTGAATTAAAATTGAAATGGATTTGTTTCCCTCTTTTAAATAATAACTGCATTGAGAAGCCCAGCGTGTTTTATCAGAGTTTGAATTGCTTAAGGTGTTTTTAAAATTTTCTATTTTTACATCCATAATTTTTTCTACATCCGCTTGAGATAAAATATCGCAAGCGTCTTTCAGTTCAACAATATTTGTCGTTTCTTTTTCATCTGATGGATTTTTATCATTTTTTCCTCCGCAATTAATTAATATAATTGGAGCAAGTAAAAGAAAATTAAAAACTACAATTTTAATAAATCTATTCATTGTAATTCCTTTCTTTAAATATTGAGTAATTGTAAATGTGTATTAAAATAATTTTGAATTGAAATATTTTGTAATGGCGAACTAAAATTATTTTTTCGGTGGAATTCTAAAACTTTTTTTGAATTTAAGAAATAAATTCTAAATAAACTTTATTATTATAATAAATTGATTTTATTATAAATATAAAAACCGTAAACCTTCCAAACCTTTTTTGCTTCAATTAAGCGCTCATTCAGCCTTTTAATCTACGCCCCTTCATGGTTTAATTATTGTATTTTTGCATAAAATATTTTATTCAACTTATAAAAATTATTTGGAATGTTATGGCTAAATTTCTAACAAAATTTTATCTCTTATCTTTAATTTGTTCTCTCGTTGTTTCTTCTTTCATCAATTCATATTCGCAGGGATTTTTACACGCTTCGGGACGAAGCATTTCAAATGGTAATAATCAACAAATACTTTTAAAGGGAATTGGATTAGGCGGATGGCTTGTGCAGGAAGGTTATATGCTACAAACCTCCGGATTTGCAAATTCTCCCACAGAAATAAAAAATAAAATTGTTGGGTTAGTTGGGCAGGCAAACGCAGATTTATTTTATCAATCCTATTACAAAAATTATGTTAATAAAAAAGATATTGACCTAATTGCTCAGTGGGGATTTAATTCTATCAGACTCCCGATGCACTACAATCTTTTAACGCCCACAAATCAGCCCGGCGTTTATACTGAAGCAGGCTTTGCGATGATTGATAGTCTGCTTGCCTGGTGCAAAGAAAATAATTTGTATTTAATTTTAGATCTCCATTGCGCACCCGGCGGACAGAGCGATGAAAACATAAGCGATTATCAGAGCGGGGTTCCTTCTCTTTGGGAAAGCGAAGAAAATAAAACACGAACTGTTGAGCTTTGGAAAAAATTGGCTGAGCGTTATGCTGATGAAGAATGGATCGGCGGTTATGATTTATTGAATGAACCTAAATGGAATCTTCCCCCAAATAACCAACCTCTGCGAGATTTATATATCCGCATTACAAATGCAATAAGAGAAGTGGACACAAACCATATTGTTTTTATTGAAGGCAACTGGTTCGCAACTGATTTTTCTGGCTTGGATTCTCCATGGGATAATAATTTTGTTTACAGCTTTCATAAATATTGGAACGCGACGGATCAAGGCTCTATTCAATATTTAATAAATTTAAGTCAGCAGAATAACGTCCCGCTTTGGCTGGGCGAATCGGGTGAAAATTCTAATAAATGGTTTACTGACTGCATTGAATTAATGCAAAGCAATAATATCGGATGGTGCTGGTGGCCGCATAAAAAAATTGAATCAATCGCCGGGCCGCTTTCAGCAAGGAAGACCGCCGAATATCAAACTCTTTTAAATTATTGGAGTAACGGCGGAACTAAGCCTTCGGTTACTTATGCTGCAAATGCTTTAATGGGAATGGCAGACAACCTGGCTGTGGAAAAATGTGAATTTCATCCTGATGTAATTGACGCAATGTTTAGACAAATAAACAACGACGCTACTATTCCCTATTCACAAAACAATCTTCCGGGAAGAGTCTCAGCTTATAAATATGATATGGGGAAAATGGGAAAAGCTTACAGAGATGATGACTACCAGAAGATAAATGGATCTTCAATGACAAGCTGGAATACAGGTTGGACTTTAAGAAACGACGGAGTGGACATTGAGAAATGTTCCGATTCATTTTCAGGCGGCTATAATATTGGATGGATCGGCGCTAATGAATTTTTAAATTATACGGTTAATGTTTCTGAATCCGGAACTTATGATTTGAATTTTAGAATTGCCTGCAATAATTCCGGCGGAAAAATTTTATTTAGGGTTGATGGGCAGAATGTAACAAGTTTTATTGACGTGCCCGTTACCGGCGGATGGCAAAGCTGGCAAACAATTTATGATACAAGCAAAATTCAATTAACTGCGGGAACTCATATCATACAGGTGAATTTTTACTTTGGCGGATTTAATTTTAATTCTTTTGAGTTTAAAAAATCTTTAGTAGGCGTGGATGATAAAGACAATACAATTAAATCATTCGAAGTTTATCAAAATTATCCAAATCCATTTAACCCAACCACAAAAATAAAATATACAGCCCCACCAAACCTCCCCAAAGGGGAGGCTTTAATCCAAATTAAAGTTTATGATATTCTTGGCAATGAATTAGCCACTCTTGTAAACCAAAACCAGCAGCCGGGAGATTATGAAATTAATTTTGACGCGAATGAATATAAATTATCAAGCGGGGTTTATTTCTTTAAGATAAGTTTGAATGGAAATCAAACAAAATTAATTAAAGCAATTTTGCTTCAATAAGTTTGTGAATGGGTAGGGGACGCAAATTTGCGTCCCCGTAAAATTTAGATTAATTATAAAAACTTTTTATATGCTCAACATAAGATTTAGCTCCGCCTTCTTGATAACCAGTCTGCGCCACTACCTCGCCGCTGCTATTTAAAAGCAAAATAGTAGGGAAACCTTGTATATTATAGTTTTGAGCTAATTGTCTGTTATAATAAACTGTCTCATTAGATTGTGGAGTGTTTCTAGGGAAATCAACTTTTACTAATACCAAATTTTTCTTTGCGTAATTAATAAACTCCTTTTGAGAGAAAACTTCGGCGTTCAATTTTTTACACCAGATACACCAATCAGAGCCGGTGAAATTAACTAATATAGCTTTCTTTTCTGTTTTAGCGGTCTTAATAGCGCTCTCAAGATTTTCACTCCATTTAAGTTTTTCACCGTCTGCATTTTTTGTGTTTGTGTTGATTGCAAAAACAATTGTTGATACAAACGCGAGAAGAATAAATATTTTAATAATCGATTTCAAACCAATCTCCTTTTTATTTTTAACTTTTGATTTCATAAATAACCTTAATATTCTTAATCAATTTAATTCATTGGTAGATATGATTCAATATGAAAAAAAAGGATTCACAATAATCATCAAAGCAAAAAGCGTTGATTCGCGCTTTTAATAATTTTGTTAAACTAATGTATTCTTTTTGTGATAACATCTTCATTTAAATTCACAATATTTTCATAAATTATTTTTGTGAATTGAGAGGTTAATAAATGAAAAGTATATTTTTTTTCGTAACGATTTTGGCTTTGGGAATATTGATATTTAATATTAGTTCTGTTGAATCAAACAAAAAATTGAAAGAGAAAAAAATGGAATCACAGACAAATAAAAATTTAGAAACTGCCACATTCGGCTCAGGATGTTTTTGGTGTGCCGAAGCTATTTTTGAAAGAGTTAAAGGCGTGAAATCTGTTGTGTCCGGTTATGCGGGAGGATCAGTTGAAAATCCCTCATACAAAGAAGTCTGCAACGGCAATACCGGGCACGCCGAAGTTGTTCAAATTAAATTTGATCCAAATGAAATTAGTTACGACGAACTGTTGGAAATATTTTGGAAAACCCATGATCCTACCACTCTTAACAAACAAGGGGCTGATGTGGGAACTCAATATAGATCGGTTATTTTTTACAGCAATGATGTTCAAAAGCAAAAAGCTGAATATTATAAAAAGAAATTAACTAATTCAAAAATTTGGGAAAACCCTATTGTTACGGAGATTTCTCCCTTAAATAATTTTTATATTGCCGAAGATTATCATCAAGAGTATTATGAGAATAACCCTAACCAAGGTTACTGCGCCTACGTTATCACTCCCAAAATAGAAAAATTTGAGAAAATTTTTAAAGATAAGCTGAAGTAAAATGATTTCAAGTTGAAATATTACCCAATTTGGTATTGAAAGTTTTAGAGATTTAAGTATCTACATTTAAGAGGGGGTTTTAGAATTGAGATTTTTAGGTTGAGAAATAGGATATTACACGTAAGCAAATGCTTCTTACATTAAAGAAATAGAATATTACTTTAGCGAAATGGCTTCTTACATTAAAGAAATAGAATATTACTTTAACGAAATGGCTTGTTACATCAAAGAAATAGAATATTACTTTAGCGAAATAGCTTCTTACATCAAAGAAATAGAATATTACTTTAGCGAAATGACTTGTTACATCAAAGAAATAGCATATTACTTTAGCGAAATGGCTTGTTACAGTTAAGAAATAGAATATTACTTTGGCGAAATGGCTTGTTGCATTAAAGAAATCATACCTGAACAAATAAAAATTATACAAAAACACGCACATTGCATTAGATTTTGAATAAATTACCGCTGAAAATGCTTGCCATCTTAAAAAAATAAAATTTTACTACAGCAAAAGTACTTTTTCCATCAAGAATTAAATTTAAAATGAAAAAGGGAGATGAAATTGGTGACTTCATCTCCCATCAAAATATTAAACTTCTATAAATGAGAAAAAATTAAGAATTCTATTTTCTAAGATTATAAATCACTTAACATTAGCAAATTGATTTTTTGCTGCTTTAAATTTTACAACTTTATTTTTCACCGGAGGGATTGTTCTTAAATATTCGTAGATAGCTCCTAAGTCTTCTTCAGTCATTCCGGCAAACATTGTCCATGGCATTACAGTATTATATTCTTTAAAAATATTTGCGGGAACATGCTTAGCGCTATCCGAATCAAAAGATTTAAATTGTTTAATAAATCTTTCTTTAGTCCAGCTTCCAATCCCGGTTTCTAAATCAGGAGTAAGGTTAGCGGAAGTTAAAACTCCACTTGGTAAATCAAATTGACTGCCGCCGGCATAATCCATTCCCTTAATTGGTTCCCCTTTTTCAGAGGGAGTATGGCAATCATTGCATGAAGCAATAGTAATTAAATATTTTCCATATTCAACATGATTATTTTTATCAATGGGTTTAGGTGCTTTGTAAGTTTGTAACGGCAAGGTTTTAACAATATAGTTTAAAGGAAAATTTAATTCCGTTTTAGGCACATCATTTTTAATAGGCGATAAAGATCTTATATAAACAATAATTGACTCAAGATCATCTTGAGAAAGTTGAGCGAAATTGAAATAAGGCATTAAGGGGAAAAGCGCTTCATTATATTTATTTACACCGGAGGTAATAGCTCTTAAAAGCTCGCCGTCAGTCCAATTGCCAATACCGGCAGGCGTGATGTTTTTAGCATAAATAGTACCGGGGAAACCCAATGATTCATCAAACTTATCGCCTCCCTTACCTTCTGTTCCATTAACATAAGGACCCGCAAACCTCATCCAGTCCCTTGTAGAATGGCAATCCACGCAAAGCGTAACATGATTTGCAAGATATTTTCCGCGAGCCATTTTTTCGGGAGTAGCAACAACTTTTATATTTGCCGGCGGATCAACTTTGGGATAAGTAGAATTAAAATAAATTAATCCTCCAATTAATACCAAGACAATAATTGAAACGATAATACCGAGAACCCTAAACATTTTTTTCATAGCTTATTCCTATTACAAATTATTATTTATTAAAATATATTAAAGCTGAAATGGTATAAGTTAAGGCGCCTAAACTATACCAGATTAAAGTTTGTTTAAGAGATTTTATTTCGCGTTTAGATTTTTCAATCTCTTCAAATCCCAAAGCTTTTTTTAATTCATACATAAAGATATTCCTGGCTTTTATTCCTAATCACTATTAGTGATTTATATTCAGATAGTCGCAGCGTATAAATCAGCGCCGTAAAAAATTTATTTTTGGATTATCAAAATTAATGCATGAATGAAAGCCGTAAAATAGATAAGCGGAACTATTCTATAAAAATTCTTTAAATCATTTTTAAAGCTTTATAGTAAGAACGATTTATGAGGATTTAAGGTGAATAAATTAATTACCTTTTAGAAGTTACTCTTTCCTTTAAAGCTTTGGCTACCGCCTGAGATTTAGAATGAACGTGAAGTTTATCATAAATATTTCTTATATGCGCGCGCACTGTATAAGTACTGAGGAATAATTTTTCGGCAATCATTTTATTATCATAACCTTTAGTAAGATAATCAAGCACTTCCAGTTCGCGTTCGGTAAGATTATAATCTGCTTTGGGGGGAGGAAGATGATGTTTAAACATTTCTAAAACTTTTCTTGCAATATGAGGCGACATTGGCGAAGCGCCGCCAAAAGCCTGCTCAACCATATCCGTTACCTGACCGGGCATAACAGGTTTAGCAACATAACCGCAAGCGCCGGCGCAAATTGCCTGAAAAACATTTTCGTCGTCTTCAAAAACTGAAAGTATAACTATTTGCACGTGGGTATGGTGTTTCTTAAGAATTTCAGTCGCTTGTATTCCATTCATTCCGGGCAGTTCAATATCCATCAAAACCACGTCGGGAACAATATCGTCAAAGGCATCAATTAAGCCTTCGGCGGTTTCATAAGCGCCCACTACTTTAAATGAAGGCGATGAGCTAAGAACGTAAGAAGTACCCATTCTTAAATCTTTATTGTCATCTACAATTGCAACAGCTATGGGCATTTTATGTTTTTTATTAGTTGAGATAATTTTCTTCCTGAATATTAATATTTAAAACTCATTTCTCAATAGTTCATTTGTTCTAATTACAAATTTAGAGTAATGTTTACAATCGTCCCTTCATTAGTTTTGGAAATTACTTCTAACTTCCCATTCAAATCTTTAACTCGTTTTTTCATAGTATGAAGACCTTTGCCGTCAAAATTAGCTGAAACGTCGTAACCAATTCCGTTATCTTTTATTATTACTTTTAGATGCCCGCCGTTATAAGTAACGGCTAAAGAAATTTCGTTCGCGTTGGAATGTTTAACTGCATTATTTATTCCTTCTTTTAACAGAAGCCATAAATTTTTACGCTGTTCAGGCGAAAGATTTTCAGAAGGAAGAAGCTCTTTGTCAGGAAGAATAAATTTGAAAGAAATATCTTTTGCTCGGCAGGTAGTTATACATGCGTCTCTAATTCTTAAAAGCAAATTATATATCGTTTCAGTTTTGGGATCAATCGCCCAAATAATATCGCGAATAGCAACAACAGAGTCTTGTGAAAGAGAAATAATTCTATCCAATAGTTGGGGCATTGCCGTGGTAGTTTTTACAAACCCATGAGACTCTGTTTGAATAATTTTACTAAACATAGCAATGCTGCTTAAGTTGGAAGCAATTTCATCGTGAAGATCTGCCGCTAAGCGCGTGCGCAATCTTTCCATTTCGAGAAGTCTATTTATTCTGTAACGGAGAATCATGAATACCATCGCCAAAAATGTAAGTGCGCTTAAAGTTATAAACCACCAGGTTTTCCAAAAAGGGGGTATGATGCGAATGTTTAACGGAACAGTTTTTTCAATCCATTTATCAAGTCCATTAGTTGCTCGCACTCTAAATTTATATTGTCCGGCGTCAAGGTTTGTGTAATAAGCCACGCGTCTTTTACCGGCTTCTATCCAGCTTTTATCAAAACCTTCCAGCATATATTGATATTGAATTTTATCAGGTCTAATAAAATCTAAAGCGGCGTATTCAATTGAAAAAACATTTTGGTCATAATTTAATTTAATGGATTTTGCGTCGGTAATTTCTTTATCCAATTTTATTTCTTTATCAAAAATTTTAAATGAATTTATTATTACAGGCGCATTAAATTCATTTATGTAAATGCTATCGGGATTAAAAAAAGTTAGCCCTGAATTACCGCCCAGTAAAATATTCCCGTTTTTTAATTTTACCGCCGCCACGCTAAACTCTTCGCTGCCCAGCCCGTCTTTTATATCAAAATTAATAAACTGCAGAGTGTTCAAATCAAATTTGGAAAGACCTTTGCCTGTGCTTAACCAAAGATGATTATTTTCATCTTCAATAATTCCCACAATAGAATTGTCGGGCAGCCCTTGCAGCTCGCTGAAGTGATAAAACTTATTAGATTTTCTATCAAACATATTTAGCCCGCCGCCTAATGTTCCAATCCACAGTGCGCCGTTGTAATCTTCATAAATAGAATTGATAGTATTGCTGCTAAGGGAAAAAGGATCGTTTGGATTATGTTGGTACCGAACAAATTTATCTTCATTCCGATTATAAAGATTAAACCCGCCGGCATTTGTTCCGATGTATAAATTTTTTGCTTTGTCTTCGTAAAAACAAGTTATCAGTTCATCGCTAAGGCTTGTGGAATCTGAAGGAATAAAATGATATGCTGTAAATTTATCGGCGGCGCTGTCCTTTCTATTTAAACCGCCGCCCCACGTTCCAATCCAAATAATTCCGTAACTATCCTGAATATATTGCGGAGATATTATTGAAGCTAAGCGATTTCGGATCGCCGGGTATTGAATAAAAATTTTGAAACGTTTCTTTTTGTCTATCAAATTTTCCAAGTCCGGCTGCCGCGCCTACCCAAAAAGTTCCGCTGTTATCTTCAACCGCCGTTAAGACTATATCGCTTGCTAAGCTGTGAGGATCGCCGGGATTATTTCTGTAAGTTTTAAAATTATTTTGTTGCCTTTCATATTTTACTAATCCGCTGTTCCAGGTTCCTATCCACAAAATGCTTTCAGCATCTTCATAAACCCAATTGATATCATTTGACACAAGACTGTGGGGATCATTAGGATTGTTTTTTATGTTTTTAAAATTTTGCTTACTGGCAATGTATTTATTAACGCCGTCGGCAGTGCCTATCCATAGCACTCCAGAGTTATCTTCATACAAAGCCTGAACCCAATCGTCATTTATTGTTAATTCTTTTTTAGGATTGTGGTGAAAGTTGGTGAAGGTATTTGTCTTTCTGTTAAATCTGCTTAAACCGCCGTCATACGTTCCAGCCCAAATGGTTCCATTCTTATCTTCAACAAGGGAAATAATAGAACTATGGCTGATAGTTGAAGGATCATCCGGCTTGTGTAAATATTGTGTAAATGTTTCATCTTGTTTATTAAATTTAATTAATCCTTCTCTAATTGATCCGAGCCAAAGGAAACCGTCTTCGTCTTCGATAATAGCTTTTATTCTTGTATCGTGGCGATAAGAAAATCCGCCTTCAAAAAGATAATTTTTAAAAGAATTATTAAATTTATCAAACCTTATAAGACCGCCGCCCCACGTGCCCAGCCACATAATACCGTCATTGTCGGTATGGATTGCATTAACCGCATTGTTGCTTAGGCTATTGGAATCATCGGGATTATTTGTGAAGTGTGTGAAGATTCCATTTTTAATATCAAATTTATCTAACCCGCCGCTTGTGCCAATCCATAAAAATCCATCGTCGTCTTGGTGCAGCGCCCAAACGCGATTATTGATTAAAGAGTTTTTGCTTTTGGGGTTGCTGCGATAATTTTTAAAAGTATTTTTGTCTCTGTCAAAAAAGAATATTCCTCCGCTGTGGGTTCCAATCCACAAATTCCCGGAAGTATCTTCAACAATTGCCTGCACCCAATTATCTGAAATGGAAGTAGAGTCGAAAGGGTTATATTTATAAACGGTAAAATTGTAACCGTCAAATTTATTTAATCCGCCTTGCGTTCCAATCCAAATAAAGCCTTTACTGTCTTGTGTTATGCAAAATACCGTGCTTTGCGAAAGACCGTCTTCGGTGGAAATTTTATCAAACTTAAAATCGCCTTCTTCGCCATATAAAAAACTTTGTGCAAGTAAAATGAAAAATGAAAACACGAGAGCTTGGCGTAACCAAAATCGTAATACGGTAAACGGCTGATTGCTTAACTGTTTCAACTTTAATAAAATAAATTTGTTTGCGGTAATGATTGCTTAAATTTTTTTCAATTTCTTATTATGAAATGATAAAGCATGTAAAAGTTTTAGCTGATTTGGAAATAAATTGATTTGATAAATTATGCTTTATAGTCGATTTAAAATATAAAGATTTTATGATTGTAAAAAGTTAAATAGTTCTTTTCGGCGGAATATATTTTTTCATTTTAGAAATTAATATTTCGGCGTCGGTTTCAATTATCAGCATATTAAAAAATTCTGGAATAATAAATTTTTGGTTAACCGCTTTTTTAATGAATGAAATTAATTCCTCAAAATAATTTTCAGAATTTAAAATTGCGCATGGCTTTTTATGAATACCCAATTGCGCCCAGGTCCATATTTCAAAAAATTCATCCAGCGTTCCGACGCCGCCGGGCAAAGCAATAAACCCATCCGACAAATCAGCCATCAAAGCCTTTCGCTCGTGCATCGATTTTACAATTCTTAAATCCTGAATACCGTGATGCGCTCTTTCCTTTGCAACCAAAGCATTAGGAATAACTCCAGTTACTTTCCCATTCAGCTTTAACATTTGATCTGCAATTACGCCCATTAAACCGAGCCTGCCGCCGCCGTAAACCAGCGATAAATTATTTTTAACTAACTCTTCAGCAAGCTGTTTTGCCGCGAGGGTAAAATTTTTATTTTCACCGATATTTGAACCGCAAAAAACACAAATACTTTTCAAACGGCTGCCTTCATTATATTGGAGTTGATTTGATTATTTTAAACTTATAAAAATTTAAACAGTAGCCGCAACTTACAAGTTGCGTTTTATTTTAATATACGCAAGGTGAAGCTTGCATCTGCTTTGCATGATGAATTAAAGAAATTTATATTTATTTTTATAGCAATAAAATTAACCGTAAAATTTTTTTGTAGTATAGGAGAAAGAATTATGATAAGTAAAGAGCTGCTTGATATTCTCTGCTGCCCTGAAACAAAAGCCGATCTTGTGCTTGATGGTAATACATTAGTTTCAACTGATAAAAATACGCGGCGGCGTTATAGAATTGAAGACGACATTCCCGTTATGTTAATTGATGAATCAGAACAATTGGAAATTGAAGAATGGGAAACTATAATGAAAAAGCATGGAAAAAATATTTGATGTTTAAATCTTCACCTCGGCAAAATATATTGTTCATCCATAAACGGCGTCATAAGACCCTATCAAAATGATCATATAGTTTTTTCAATTTATAAACCGTTGAAACGGTTTTATCTTAAATACTTTTTATCAGTAACCCACGGCTTCAGCGCCTGTGTGAAAACTCCCATTGTCATTTCGACCAGAGGGAGAAATCTCGCATTTCAGAAAGATTTCTCAGTCGAATTCGCCGCGGCGAATCCTTCGAAATGCCGGCAAGGTTTTAGCAATATGAATACAACCTTGAGTAAGGATTAAATAATTAGTTATCTTGCATTGTCATAAATTTTTTTTAGAATTTTTTTAAATTGAAAATATGGACCCAATAAATATTATTGCGGCAATAAATTTAATTGCGGCTTTCGGAGCCAATGTAGCGGGAGCTAAAAAAGGACTCCGTTCTATCGTGGGCGCGGCTAAAGAAAAACCCAAAACCTATCTGCAAAAACTTCCTCTAACGTTGGCGACTTTAACTTTAGTTGCTTTAGTATTGGGAATTTTTCAAATCGGAACTTTTGAATACACTGCTGAAAATCATACTCTCCGTTTAATTGGTTTGATAGTTTATATTGTTTTTTCGTGGATACAAATTTGGGCTTATAAAAGTTTGGGCGAAAATTATTCTCAAGAAATTGTCATTTTCAAAAATCATAAATTAATTTCCAACGGAGCTTTTAAAACGATTAGACATCCGCAGTATATTTCACAAATATTATTGGATTTAGGCGCAGGCTTTGCAGTGATGAGCTACTTAATTTTGCCTCTGGCGATTTTGCAAATACCTTTTATAATTATGCGCGCTTCGATGGAAGATAAATTATTGCAAAAACATTTCGGCGATGATTTTAAAACCTACAAATCTAAATCCGGTTTTATGATTCCATTTTTGGGCTAAGTTTTTTTTAATGCTACGATTTTATAAAATATTTTTATCGGTTTTAATTTTAGCCTCCACCGCTTTCAGCCAGTCAATTTCAAAATTAGAAATTATAACTGCAATCGGCAGCAATTATATTTCTGCGCAGACTAAAGAAGGAACAATTTATTTTTCAGTATCGCAATTTGCCGAGGCCATTTCTGAAAATTATAAGTTCAACAAAACTTCTAATAAAATTCAATTAAACTTTACTTCAAGAAAATTAATTATAACCTCGCAAAATTCTTTTTATGTTTTAATTGATAATCAAACAAACAAATCTAAAGTTTTCCAAATTCCGGTTAACACAATTAAAACCGGCGAAGAAATTTTTATTCCGCTGTTTTATTCATTAGATATTTTGCAGGATGCGCTGGGCAGACAAATTATTTTTAACGGTCCCAATAGATTAACTATCGGCAGAGCGCTTAACCCTGAAACTGAAGTCCCGGCAAACAATTTTCCCGAAGAAATAACGCCTGAAGAGAAGCCGCCCGACGAATCTGTAAATACAAAAAGTTTTAACATTTCCGATTTAACTATTGATGAAAAAGCAAATGGAACTTTAATAAGATTAAAATCCAACAAAAAAATTACGACATACAACAGCTCGTATAAAAACGGAACGCTCACCATCATTTTAAAAGATTGCAGCGCAAATGCTAACGCGCTTAACAAAACTAACGGCGAAGGTTTAATTAAAGAGCTAAAGGTTTTAAATATTAATTCGGACGCTGAAATAAAAATAAAATTAGGAAAAGAATATTCAACCAGCGAAGTTATAACCGCTTCCGGCAGCAATGATATTTTAATTACCCTGCACAATAAAGTTTTTTCCAACAATGACGACAAAGAAAAAAATAAACAGAAATGGAATTTTGGCGTTATTGTTATTGACGCCGGACATGGCGGGCATGACGCCGGCGCTATTGGCGTAAACGGGGTTAAAGAAAAAGATGTAAACCTGGGAATCGCTTTAAAGCTCGGTAAGCTGCTGGAAAAAAATTTGAAAGACGTTAAGGTAGTTTATACCAGAAAAGACGATAAGTTTGTGGAGCTATACAAGCGGGGAAAAATAGCAAATGACAACGACGGCAAATTATTTATATCAGTTCACTGTAACTCAACGCCAAAAAAACCAACCAACGCTTCGGGATTTGAAGTATATCTTTTACGTCCCGGCAGAACCAAAGAAGCGATTGCCATAGCCGAAAGAGAAAACAGCGTAATTGAATACGAAGAAAACCCCAGCCGCTACCAAGCGCTTACGGATGAAAATTTTATTTTAGTTACAATGGCGCAGTCATCATATATGAAATATTCTGAAAAGTTTTCTGATTTTTTAAATAAGCAGTTTAGCGCCAGTCTTTCAATTCCTTCGCGGGGAATAAAGCAGGCGGGCTTTTATGTTTTAGTGGGAGCTTCAATGCCCGGCGTTTTAATTGAGTCCGGTTTTTTATCAAATAAAAAAGACGCTGATTTTTTGAAAAGCTCAAAAGGTCAGGAGGAAATTGCGAAATCAATTTTTGAATCAGTTAAAAAATTTAAAGAGCATTATGAAATGGTAATTGATTCAGATTCATAAAAGTTTAGTTTCGAGTTTTGAGGGGTAATATTTGTAAAGACGTTCATACCTGCATGCTGCGACAAACCTATCTATAAGCTCTGTCTATAAAACCTGGTTCTGAACCCAAGCTTCTTTTATTATTTCTATTGGTTTGCTTTTAAAAAGAATATCTCTTGGAGTAAGCTGTTTTAAATTCGTTCCATCTGAATTCATTACCCAAATTTGTGGTGAACCACCATTAGGCTGAGAAGTAAATGCAATTGTGATTCTATCAGGCGAATATTTTGGATAGCTATCAAAATTTTTATCATATGTTAATCTTACCACATTTTTACCGGAAGAATTCATTGTAAAAATTTCTGGCGCTCCTCCTATTCCAACAATATATCTCTGATGGACAATTTTGTTATCCGATGACCAGTTTGGCATTCTTATTTCACCACTGGTAGCATCATAAGCAATTCTTTCTTTGCCTAAACCATCAACTTTCATTTTCCAAATAAAATTCATTCCATTTGGGCTATCATTATTTGAATCAAATGGAATTCATTGTCCATCTAGGCTAAAGTCGGGGAAAAAATTGCTCCCTTCAAATGTTAGCTGAATTAAACTATCGCCCTTAATTTTCATCTTAAAAATCTCTCCTCCATCAGAGAATGCAATCCATTCCCCATCATCTGATCAAGCAGGACTATATGCTCTTCCACTTGCATAAAACATTTTTTTATTCATTCCGAAAGTATCAATAAGATATATTCCGGTTTTTCCATCCGCAGTATCTCCATGAACATAGGCAATAGTTTTTCCATCAGGCGACCATGCTGGTTCAAAATCAGTTAATCTAAAGTCGAACGGGCAATCTATACATGGCGGGTCTATCCCTACTATTTTTTCATCTTTGCATCCGCCAATCATAACTAGTAAAACAAAAAATCTTACAATTGTTGTTTTCATATAAATATTTTTTATAAAACCTTTAAATTAACCCGCCAATATTTTAATAAATGGTATTTAAATCTCAAAAACCAAAAGCGAATTTTTTCTTACCATAAGCGAACTTATTTTTAAAAAATAATAAATTAGAAATTGTTGGGAATTAAATTACTAATCATTTTTAAATTGCAAAGATTAAATAGTTTAGTTTGTCTTTATTTTATCTTTCCGCACGCCGCTCATCACCAAAAATTTCTTTTCATCACTTGCTTTCTAAATACGTTAAAATATCTATTGACAACTCACATTTTTTGCCTTAAGTTTGGAAACCGAAAAAACAATATCAGTTTCCACTAACATTATAATTAAAAACGCTTAAAAACAAGACGAAATCTAAGCTTAAAATGGAAACTTGAAATACCGGTAAAGTTTTATCAGTAAAATAAAGGAAAGTAAATGCACGATGAAATTGAAATAAGGGAAAGAATTTTAAGTAATTCTCAGGAATTATTTATTAAATACGGATATAATAAAGTTACAATGCAAGAAATTGCAGACAGTATGGGAATGAGCAAAAAAACTTTGTATAAGTATTTTGAAAGCAAGGAACAATGTGTTAAAGAAATTATTGATAAACGAAAGTGCGATATTGACGATTATCTTGAAAGATTATGGGCAGATGAAAATTTAGATTTTGTGGAAAAGCTTTCTTCAATGATGAAGTTTATTCGGAATCAACTGCCTAATATGAAAGGTCCGTTGTTTGAAGATTTGAAAAAAAATTTTCCTGAAATATGGAATGAGGTTCACGAATCAAGGAAAAAATATATTCGTGAAAAATACTCGCGGTTAATTCGCGAAGGAATTAAAAAGGGCGCCGTAAGAAAAGACCTGGATGAAGAAATTATTATGCTCATTTACATAAATGCTATCCATAATGTTTTGGTGCCAGAAGTGCTCTCTGATTTGCCTCTTACATCCGAACAAGTTTTTGACAATATAGTTTCGGTAATATTTAACGGAATCTTTACTGAAGAGGGAAGACAAAAATACCAAGCTCATCTTAATAGTGATGAACCCAAATAAAATAAGCTCTAAAATTTTTTTAGCAACTAAGAATGCATAGTAAGGAGAATATAAAAGTGAAATTTCAAATTAAAAATTTAATCTGCATAACAGTCTTAATGTTGGCTGCAATTAATTTTTCTTTTGCGCAGGAAATTAAAAAGCTTACGCTGGAAGAAAGCGTGAGATTAGGTTTGGAAAATAGCGAAGAGATAAATTCTGCTAAATGGCGCGTAACCGCCGCCGATGCAAAATTGGGAGAAGCCAATGCGTCCCGGCTCCCCAGCCTTTCGCTTAACGCAAATTATAGCCGGCTTAGCCCAATTGATCCATTTTCAATTTCTACTCCCTTTGGCGATTTTGATCTTAGCCAAAATATTGTGAATAGCTACGGAGTAAAGCTGACCCTTCAACAGCCCATATTTACGGGCTTCAAATTAAAAGCAAACTCGGATATGGCTGAATATAATTTGGAATCGGTTAAAGAAGATTTTAACCGCGATAAAAATGATTTGGTTTACAGAATTAAAAACGCTTACTGGAATTTGTTCAAGGCAAATGAAGTGAAAAAAGTAGTGGATGAAAATGTTGAACAAACGAATGTCCATTTAAAAGATGTTCAGAATTTTTATGATCAAGGATTAGGAACCAAAAATGAATTGTTAAAAGTTCAGGTTCAATTAGCCAACACTAAATTAAAACAGATTGACGCAAACAATGCCGTAAGAATAGCGATGATAAATTTAAATAATTTAATTGGACTGCCGCTCGCAACAAAAATTGAAATTGCCGAAAATGTAAATCCTAATGAAAATATAACTGAAGATTTAGATGTTCTTGTAAATAAAGCTTATGATAAGCGCCCGGAATTAAAATCAATGGGATTTAAAATTAAAGCTAGCGAGTCGGGAATTACAGCGGCGAAGTCAAATTGGTTTCCGCAAATATTTTTAACCGGCAATTATAATTATGCGCGCCCGAATCAAAGGGTTTTTCCCACCGAAGATAAATTTAAAGGAACGTGGGATGTTAGCGTTGCCGCTTCTTTTAATCTTTGGAATTGGGGCGCTACTTCCGATCAAACAACGCAGGCGGAAGCGCAGTACGAGCAGACAAAAGATTCCTATAAAACTATTAAAGATAATGTTACGCTGGAAGTAACTAATAATTATTTGGAAATGCTTCGCGCAAAAGAAAGCATTAGCGTGGCTGATGATAACGTTAATCAAGCGGAAGAAAATTATAGGGTAACAAATCAGCAGTATAAAAACGGACTAACTATAAACTCAGAATTAATTGACGCTGAAGTGGCTCTGCTTCAGGCTAAAACAAACTATGTTCAATCCCTTGTTGATTACGAATTAGCTATCGCTCAATTAGAAAAATCTACAGGCAAATAATTTTAATAAAATTTATAGAACGAAAGGTAATTAAATGAAAAAGTTAAAATATTTTATAATTTCATTTTTAATTGTGGGGGGAGTAATCGCGATACTCTTCAGCAATAGGGCAAAGCTGCAGGCTAAAAGTAAAAATGAAAAAATAGAATCTTATCCTGTCAGCGTTGCTTCAGTTGAAAATAAATCGGTTGATAGAAATCTTCAGCTTGTGGGAACTATTGAAGCAAGCAATGACGTTGCAATTATTTCAGAAGCGCAGGGAAAGGTTGTGGGCGTGTTCGCAAAAGTCGGCGATTATAAATCCAAAGGCTCGACTTTAATTCAGCTTGACAATGAATTAAAATTGGCTGCGTTCAAAACAGCCGAAGTAAATTATGAAAAAGCTAAAAAAGATTTTGAAAGATACGAAGCGCTATACAATCAAAAAGCTGTAACGGATGCGCAGAGAGAATCAATCAAGCTTGCATTTCAATCAGCCGAGGCGCAGTACATAGTAGCTAAACGCGAATACTCAGATGCAAAAATAACCGCTCCAATTTCCGGCGTAGTAACTTCGCGGCTTGTTGACGTTGGAAATTATGTACAGAAAAATTCTCCGGTTGCAAATATAGTTGATATAGCCGAACTGAAAGTAAAATTAAACGTCGGCGAAAAAAATGCATTTCAACTAAAACCCGGCGATGCCGTAAAAGTCAGCACGGATGTTTATCCGGGAATTACTTTTGACGGGAAGATTTCAACCATAAGCGACAAAGGCGATGAAGCGCATACTTATCCCGTTGAAGTATCTTTAAAGAACAGCAAAGAGCATCCCTTAAAAGCGGGAATGTTTGGCGAAGTTTTATTCAGATCAAATTCTTCAGGCGAAAAATTATTTATTCCGCGTGAAGCGTTAATTGGCAGCGTTAAAAATCCGCAAGTATTCGTTGTTGAAAATGGCGAAGCGGTTTTAAAAAATATTGTCGTCGGAAGCGCTTACGATAAAAATCTTGAAGTACTGGAAGGATTAAAGGCGGGGGAAAAAGTTGTAGTGAGCGGTCAAAATAATCTTGCCAATAATTTTAAAGTAATGGTTGTTGAATAAATAAATTGTATTGTAATAATGAGTTGGCAATAACAAGTTTTAGAACTCTTCAGCATGTAAAATCATTAGTAATGACAATTACCCATAGAGTTAATAAATAAAACACATTGTTTGATTAGCCGTAAAAAAGAAAACTAAATTTTAATAATAAGGTATTATAAAATGACGATAACAGAACTTGCAATAAAAAGACCCACGCTAATTGTGGTTATTTTTGCAGCGTTAAGCGTGCTGGGTTTATACAGTTACACTCAATTGAGTTATGAGCTGCTGCCCAAAATTACGCCGCCTGTAATAACTATTTCCACGGTTTACCCCGGCGCTTCGCCAAGCGAAGTTGAAACTTCGGTTACAAAACCGATTGAAGACGCTATCTCATCGCTCGATGAAATTGACGCGGTAAACGCTACTTCAGCTGAAGGCGTTTCATTTGTGATGGTAAATTTTTTGCAGTCAGCTAATGTAGATATTGCTCTTCAAAATGCGCAAAGAAAAGTAAACGAAATTGTTTCCCGGCTTCCGGCTGATGCTAAATCTCCAACGTTATCAAAATTTGCTTTGGATGAAATCCCGGTTTTAAGAATGGGAGTAACAAGTAATCTTCCCTCGACTGAGTTTTATCAATTTTTAAAAGATAGAATTCAGCCCAGGCTTTCAAAAGTAGCGGGCGTGGGACAAATAACTTTGGTTGGCGGCGATGAAAGAGAAGTAAAAGTAAATTTAAATGCCGATAAAATTCACTCGTATGGGTTGTCTATTCTGCAAGTTGTGCAGGCGGTTAAGTCTTCAAATTTAGATTATCCCACGGGAAAAATTGAAGACAGCAAGGATCAGTTTGTTGTTAGAATTGCAGGTAAGTTTAATTCAATTGACGAGCTGAAAAATTTAGTTGTCGCTCAATCAAAAACGGGCGGAGATGTTAAGCTGAGCGACTTAGCCGAAGTTGAAGACGGACAAAAAGATTACAAAACAATTAATAGAATTAATGGCAGAACTTCGGTTGGAGTTTTACTGCAGAAGCAAACCGACGCAAACGCTGTGGAAGTTGTTCGTCTTGCTAAAATTGAATTAGCAAAAATAGAATCTGATTATAAATCGCAGGCAGTTAAATTTGATATTGCACAGGATGGTTCACAATTTACCCTTGATGCCGCTAACGGCGTTAAGTTTGATTTATTTCTTGCGGTAATTCTTGTCGCAATTGTAATGATGTTATTTCTACACAGCATCCGCGATTCATTTATTGTTATGCTCGCCATTCCCGCTTCAATGATTTCAACTTTTATAGTAATGTATTTATTCGGCTTCACTTTAAATTTAATGACGCTTCTAGCGTTATCATTAGTTGTAGGAATTTTAGTTGATGATTCAATTGTGGTGCTGGAAAATATTCATCATCATTTAGAAAAAGGCGAAGCTAAAAGATCCGCCGCATTAAAAGGAAGAAATGAAATTGGGTTTGCCGCATTATCTATTACGATGGTTGACGTTGTAGTTTTCGTTCCTTTAGCGCTAACAGGCGGTTTAATCGGAAATATAATTAGACAGTTTGCGGTGGTGGTTGTTATCTCTACATTATTAAGCTTGTTCGTTTCATTTACTATTACTCCCGCTTTGGCTTCGCGAATTGGAAAATTGGAAAGACTAACTAAAAATTCGCTGATGGGAAGATTTGCTCTTTGGTTCGAAACTAAATTTAAAAAGTTGGTTCAGCATTATCTTTCAATTTTAAAATGGTCGTTAAGTAATAAATGGAAAGTAATTGGATTATCAGTTTTGCTTTTTATTTTATCTTTAAGTTTAGCCCCGGCAGGCTTTATCGGAAGCGAGTTCATAACTCAATCTGACCGCGGAGAATTTGCCGTAATATTAGAAATGAATCCCGGCTCTTCAATTGATAACACAAATCTCGTAACGCAAAAAATTGAAAGATACGTTGCCAATCTTCCCGAAGTAAAAAAAGTTTTTACAACTGTGGGCGCTTCAAATGAAGGTTTGCTCGGTCAATCTTCCAACAATTCTTCCGAATTGGATGTGGCGTTGGTTCCAAAAGAACAAAGAGATATTTCCACTGATGACGTGGGCGAAAAAATAAAACAATACGCTGGGAAAATTCCCGGCGTAAAAGTCCGCGTTAATCCTATCGGAATTTTCGGAACAGCAAACCAAACTCCCATTCAATTAATTGTAAATGGTCCCAAACGGGAAGACGTGGAAAAAGGCGCAAACAATTTAGCGAATACATTAAAAAATATTCCCGGCACAGCAGACGTAAGGTTATCCGCTGAAGAAGGTAAGCCCGAAACCCGCGTGGATATTGACCGACAAAAGCTTGCTCAATTCGGATTAACTATTGCGGATGTAGGCGCGGCTTTACGCGTAGCGTTAACCGGCGATGATGATTCTAAATTTAGAGACGGCAATGATGATTACGATTTAAGAATTGTGCTGGATAAGTTTGACCGCTCAAAAATTTCAGACATTAAAAATCTTACTTTTATCAATAAACGCGGAGAGGCTATTGAGCTTCAGCAGTTTGCAAATATTTTTCAAACTACCGGACCCACAAAACTTCAGCGAAGAAATAGGATAAATGCCATAACAGTATATGCGCAGGTTGACGGCAGACCGAGCGGAAGCATCGGGCAGGATATTAAAGCTGCGCTGGCAAAAAATATTCTCCCCGCCGGCGTTGATGTGGCTTATGAAGGCGATTTGAAAAATCAAGCTGATTCATTTGGAAGCTTAGGGCTTGCAATGATTGCTGCCATACTTTTTGTTTATATGGTTATGGTTGCTTTGTATGATTCGTATATTTATCCGTTTGTAGTATTGCTTTCTATTCCCGTGGCAATGGTGGGCGCATTTTTAGCTCTCGCCTTAACAATGAAAACGCTGAATATCTTTTCTATACTTGGAATTATTATGCTGATAGGATTGGTTGGCAAAAACGCAATTCTATTAGTTGACCGCGCAAACCAAATGAGAAAAGAAAACGGTATGAATGTTTTTGATTCGCTGATGGAAGCGGGACACAGCCGAATAAGACCAATTCTTATGACTACTACTGCGATGGTTATTGGTATGCTGCCGTTAGCTTTGGCGACTGATTCAGGTTCAGAATGGAAATCAGGGTTAGCGTGGGCAATTATAGGCGGACTAATAAGCTCGATGTTTTTAACTTTAATTTTAGTGCCTGTGGTTTACACAATGATGGAAAAATTAAAAGTTAAAGTTCCCGCTTTGGGAAGAAAAATATTCCGCAGAAAAACCCGCGAGGATATTGTTTTAGAATATCAAGATTAATAAAACACGATTACAAAGGGATGTAAAAATTAATTATTTTTTTAGTTATGAAAGATCGGAAGCGTAGGCTTCGAAAATATATTGTAACAGAGGATTTTAATCCTCTGGAAAGAAAAAGCAATGCAGCTAGAGAGCCATTGGCTCGGTACATAAAACATAATAATATGCGTCGAGCCCAGGGCTCTTTATCTTATGTGAGATTTTTGTTTCTATGGATTGAAATCCGTAGTTACAATACTGTGCGAGCCTACGGCTCTAAGAGCATAACCCAATTTCTCCAAAGAAATTGGGCTAGTGAAGAGTAGGATCATGATTAAGATTAGGAGAAATAATTACGCCGAATACATAAACAAAAATTTCACTTTAATTCCTATTCAAATTTTATTTATCTTATCATCTAATTATCACTTCATAATTAAGGACGATTATGTTTTACGATCAATTTATTGTTAAGCCTGATGCGAAAATTAATCTTTCCAAAATCCCGACAAAGGTTGAAATAGATTCCATCGATAAAAAAGAATCTAAAAAACTTCTTAAAAAAAATATTAAAAAGCTTAGAGAACTGCAGGCAAAGCTTTATGCTGATAATAAATATTCATTATTAATAATTTTTCAGGCAATGGATGCGGCGGGTAAAGACGGAACTATAAAACATGTAATGAGCGGTTTAAATCCCCAAGGCACGCAGGTCTTCAGCTTTAAGCAGCCTTCGCAGGAAGAATTGGATCATGGATTTTTATGGCGTATTACAAAAGCTTTACCGGAAAAAGGAAGAATAGGAATTTTTAACCGTTCTCAGTATGAAGATGTTTTGGTGGCGCGGGTGCATGAACTGATTCTTTATAAAGGTAAGACGGTTAAGTTTGCAGATAAGAGTTTTTGGCAAAGACGTTATAATGAAATAAATAATTTTGAAAAATATCTTTTTGACAACGGCACAATGGTATTAAAATTTTTTCTTCACGTTTCTAAAGATGAACAGAAAGAAAGATTTTTGTCGCGTATAGACGACCCTTCAAAAAATTGGAAGTTTTCTGACGGCGATATTAAGGAAAGAAGTTTTTGGGATAAGTATCAGAAGTGTTACCAGGAAGCAATTTCAGCTACGAGTAAAAATTATGCACCCTGGTTTGTTATTCCAGCCGACAGGAAATGGTTTATGCGTTTAGCGGTTTCCAATATCATCACAAAAAAAATGGAAGAGTTAAATATAGATTTTCCAAAATTATCTGATGAACAATTAGGTAATCTTGAAAAATATAAAACTCTACTTACAGAAGAAAAATAATTTCCCCTAAAAAATTCAGAAGCTAAACCATCGCTTTAATACTTTACGATTTTAGTATTTAATCTTTTTTGTTTCAATTTTTTTTGTTGAAATTCCAAATGGTAAATAACCGGGGCAGGTGCCGACAAAAGCCGTAGCTAATGGAATTATTCCAATTAAACCCAGCCAATTTTGTGCAATCAATCCCCAGCCAATAATAGCAGCGCCTAAAAGTATTCTAATAATTCTGTCAGTAGAACCAATGTTTTTTTTCATTTACTTCCTTTTTTAAAATTATAATAAAATTAACTTCTGTATGATTCTTAATTACAAAAAAAGATTCTAAAATTATTAATGGCAGACATAATTAACTTTACTGTGATGTTAGTCATCTATTATAAAATCGCGTAATAATTTATGCCTCAAATTAAATCCAATCCAACTTCTCTTCCGTATATCTAATTAAACCCGGTCAAGTCCTATATTAAAAATATCCGGGCATCTATTTCCACTTAAAATAACCAACTATAGTTAATAATTATTTATTTGATGGAAATTTATTTTAAAAATCTTTTAAAAAAGAAAGGAGGCTGGATGAACGAAATTCTTTTTCAAATAATGTTTTTAAGCATAATGTTAAGCTTAACATTTATTTGCTTAGAACAAGTTCGTTTAATTTACAGGCATAAGGCTTGTAAAATGGAATTCAATTCCAAAACTAATTCTATTTCATTAACTAAATGGAGAAAATCCCCATGAAAAAACCATTATTAATTTACGGCTTTTTGATGATTACTATAATTTTTACAGTATTCTTTCAAAGCCAAACCATAGCTTCCAGCCATAGGGAAGCCCCGCTTATTAGCAACGATCCGCTGGCAGACAACACAGACTTGTATGTTTTCAGATCACCTGATGATACAAATATGGTAACTATTGTTGCTGATTACATTCCGTTTGAACTGCCCGAAGGCGGACCAAATTACAATACGTTTGGTGAAAATATTCATTATGAAATACATATTAAAAACCAAACATCTTCCACATCTATGGGTAATGCAAAAGATGATATAACTTTCCGTTTTACATTTACCCAGGAAAATGAAGACCCCACTACTTTCTTTAATATCCGATTAGGAAAACAAAATCTTAAAACTACTTACAAGATGGAAGAAAGCAGAGACGGCGGAAGTTCATGGAATACTTTAGTTGCTAATGGCGTAGTTCCCCCTAACAATATTGGACCCCGTTCTATTGAAGGCGCCGCAGGCTTAAATACATCTTATAAATCTTTAGTTGAAGATGCAATTGAAACTCTTGGCAGCGGAACAAAAATATTTTGCGGACCAAGAGACGATCCTTTCTTTGTTGACCTTGGCGGTATTTTCGATTTAGGACAAACAAGAAGCACTTATGGTGAGGATCCTAACAACGCTGCTAATGCAAGAGATGGTGTTGCCGGATTTAATACTCATGCAATTATAATTACAATGCCTATCGATTATATTCAGAAAGATGAACACAATACTACTAAAGCAAAAAGTATTTTAGATGCTGATTTTGTTATTGGTGTTTGGGCTTCAGCAAGCAGGCCTAAAATTACAACTTTATCTGAAGACGGCAGCAAGCCTACTTACAGCGGTTCTTGGGTACAAGTTTCACGTTTAGGAATGCCTTTAACTAATGAAGCTGTTATTCCTATTGGTGAAAAAGACAAATGGAATGCAGTTACTCCTTACAGTGAAGAAGAACAATCATTCATTAAATATTTTGCAAATCCTGAATTAGCTCTCTATTTGGATGACAGCCAATTTGGCGGCGCAGTTCCAGCACTTTCTGATTTAAGAATTCAAACTATGTCGTATCCTGCAATAGGAACAATTCCCGGTTATTCTGACCCTGGATTTGATTTTAGAAATGGAAAAGACGGTGCATTTGCTGTAACAAAATTAGATTCTCCTCCTGATCTTTCAGGAACTGCATTTGCAGTAAACTTAAATGTTGGTTTAGTTGGCGAAGGAATGCCCAGATTAGTTGACATATATCCAATATTTTATTTTGGCGTTCCAAATTTAATTCCTTATCAATTAGCTACCGGTAAAACTGGCGGACCTTTAAGTGAAGGAAAACCATTCGTAAATAATTTCCTTCCAATTACTGAAGATAACGGAAAACTATACGGCGGCGATATGCTTAGATTAAACATGGCTGTCCCTGTTACTGATAGAAGCTCTGATGAATATAAGAATTATGCTTATCAAGGTTTAATTAGAGCAGCAGCAATTGGGTTAACTGCTTCACCTTATAATACAAGCAGCGACCTTGAAGCAATTCCTCAAATGGACGGATTCCCCAACGGAAGAAGACTTGAAGATGACGTTACAACCATTGAACTTCAGGCAGTTGGCGGATTAGTTCTTGCAGCAGTAGGCTTACCTTTTGACGATGCTACTGAAGGCGATTATTCTGATTTAGCTTCACCAAGTTTAGTTGCTGAATTAACATATAACGCCGGTCCTACAATGAATGACTTAGCACTGTATAACAACTTTCCTTATTTAGCAGATCCGCACAGTGGATATGATTATGTTAAACAGTTAACAGCTAAAGCTCCTAATTCAACTGTAGGCATTAATGAACGCAATTTAGGCGTAGGCGTTCCGCAGGGATTTATACTCGAACAAAATTATCCAAATCCTTTCAATCCATCTACAAAAATTCAATACAACATTCCCAAAGCAAATCATGTAAACATTACTGTATTTGACGCTGTTGGTCAAAAAGTTGCAACACTTGTTAATAATGATGTAGCAGCCGGTACTTACACTGTTGATTGGAATGCAGGCGGACTATCTAGCGGAACTTATTTTTATCAGCTAAAGATAGGTGATAATTTAGTTACTAAAAAAGCTATTCTGCTTAAGTGATAATTTAATTATTAAGGATGCTGCACTGTGCAGCATCTTTTTATTTTACGAAAAAGGAAAAAAATGTTTAATAAAAAAATACTTATAACTACAATTGCGGTTTTAATGATTACCGCTGTTTCTTTATTCGTTTTACTTAACTCTAATAATGAAGATTCAGAATATAAGCTGCTGACCAGAACAAGTAATTCAAATTTAGCTGAATTCAAAGTAACTCAGAAAAAGGTAGATGAGTTAAAAGTAAAAATTGAAAAGGAACCAAACTCTGCTAAAAATTATGTTCAGCTTGCGCAAATATTTTTGCAGGAATCTAGAATAACAGGCAACCATCATTATTATGTTACCAAAGCTAACGAACTGATTGACAAAGCATTACAATTAGACAGTAATGACTTTGAAGGTTTAGTTATCAAGGCTTCCATTTATATGACCTATCATCAATTTAACGAAGCAAAAGTTTTAATTGAAAAAGTAATTGCAAAAAATAATTACAATGCTTTTGCTTATGGAGTTTTAACTGATGCGCTTGTGGAGCTTGGTGAATATGATCAGGCAGTTGCGGCTTGTGATAGAATGTTAAGCATTCGTCCTGATTTACGCTCTTATGCACGTGCTTCTTATTTAAGAGAAATTCACGGGCAAACTGACGGCGCTATCAACGCTATGATGTTAGCTGCCGATGCCGGACTTATTGGTGAAGAAAATAGAGCGTGGACGTTATACAATTTGGGAAATTTATTTTTAAATATGGGCAAGCTGGATTCTGCCGAATATATTTATAAAGGAATTTTGGAAGAACGACCCGATTACGGTTACGCATTAAGCGGTCTTGCAGATATTAATATTGCCAAGAAAAATTATCCCAAAGCAATTGAACTTTTAGTTAAAGCTGCACAATTAACACCCAATCATATTTTTGTTGAGAAACTTGCTGACATTTATAAAGCAATGGGCGATAAAGAAAATGAGCAGGAAATGATTGATAAAGTTCTTCAGGCTTTTGAACAGCATGAAAAAGATGGTTATGATATTGATAAAGAGTATGCGGTTTTTTGTTCTAATCATGAAATAAATTTAGAAGAAGCGCTTCAAAAAGCTAAACGGGAATATGAAAGAAGACCTTTGAATATTGAAGCATTAGATGCTTACGCCTGGGCTTTGTATAAAAACGGAAGAAGTGATGACGCAATTCAATTTATTGAAAGAGCTACACGCTTAAATACTCAAAAGTCATTATACTATTATCACGCCGCTGAAATTTATAATGCCTCAGGTAAAAAAGATTTAGCAGCTAAAAGTATTAACCAAGCAATGAATATAAATCCCTATACAAAAATTTTGTATGCTCACTTTAGTTCTGAGCTGGTTAAAAAATCAGAAAGATATATTTCTTTAAGATGATTTCATTTATGAAAAATATTTTTCTGCTAATTCTATTTTGGAATCTAAGTTTATTTGCCCATGATTTTCACATGAGCTACGGCGAGTCTGTTTTAACAATTAAAGAGTTCAAAGGAAAAATTACTTTTTACAAAGATGATTTTTTTAAAGGTCTAAGAAATTTTAATACCGGTAACTTTAAAAATTTTCAACCTAAAGATTATGATAAAATAAAGAACGAATATTTGGCAAAACATTTTCAAGTAGTGATAAATAAAAAAAGCAGCTTGCCTTTAAACATAACAGATAACAATGAAGACGCTTCTTCAATATGGTTTTCATTTTCATTTAAATCTGAAGAAGAAATAAAAACCATTAAAATTATTTTCAGCATTTTATTTAATGAATACAGCGACCAAATGAATATTTTAAATATTGATACACCCAACGGAGAAGAAAGTAAAATATTCAAAGAATCAAAACCTGAAATTGAAATAAACATTTAGGAAATATTATGGAAAACTTTTTAACTTTTTTACAAATCGGATTTCATCACATACTGGAAGGCTACGATCACCTTTTGTTTTTAGCGGGATTAATAATCGTAACCAAGGAATGGAAATCTTTATTAAGCGTTATCAGCGCATTTACAATTGCACATTCCACAACTTTAATATTAAGCGCTTTAGATATACTATCCCTAAATCCCACTATAACAGAAACATTAATTGCCGCCTCAATTGTTTATGTGGGAATTGAAAACCTGGTAAGAAAGGATCAGAAGTACAGATGGATTGTTGCCGGCGCTTTTGGTTTTGTACACGGCGCAGGATTTTCGGGACATTTAACAGGTCTATTAAAAAGCATGATGGGAATGGGAAATATTTGGGCGCCATTAATCGGGTTTAATATTGGTATTGAAGCCGGACAGCTTATTGTTGTGGCAGTTGTTTTCCCTGTGTTTTATTACTTACGAAAAATTCAAAAACAAAAAGTAGTTGTGCCTGCTGCTTCACTTTTAATTGCAATTGCCGGC
>CAWALU010000004.1:0-10638 GCA_963782985.1 uncultured Bacteroidota bacterium | reverse complement strand
GCAGTTATGATGGTAACAAGAATTTGGGGCTTATAAATTTTAGCCTTAACTAACATTCAAATGAAAACAATAAAAAATATATTTCAAAAATTAATTTTAGCATCCTTCCTTCTCGGATATGTTTTTATTTCATTTAATTATGTGGGCATAGCTGTAACACACGAAATCTCCCACATCATATCTAAATCAAAAACTCATAGTTTAACTGATCATTTAATTGCACAAGGAATTTCTCATAAGCATTTAATTTTACTTCAAATTTTACTTGAGCAGGAAAGTAAAAATCAACAGAACGATTCACCTGTAAAAGTAAATGAAGAATTAAAATTAGATTTACATACTGTAAGCAAATATTATTTAACAAATAATTACCCTCCTAAAAAAACTTTTCTTCAAACCATCAATTCGGAAAAACCCGTAGCCATAATTAAACTGGCTTTGCTAAAGCCTCCGCAAGTATAATTAATAATCAACAGCGACAGCTAATTAAATATTATTAATAATTACTAAAAAAGTAATGGAGGTTTCTATGCGAGCATTATTTATAGTTATGCCTATACTGTTCTTTGCGCTGACAAATTTATATTCGCAAAACAATTTTATTTCTGGAAAAATTTATGATGAATTTGATGAACCAATAACTGAAGCTTCAGTTTATATTGAAGGTACAAATATCGGCGATGCATCCGATTCTACCGGCTCATTCATTATTAAGAATTTAAAAGAACAAAAAATATTCTTTAATCGTTTCTGTTATCGGATATAAAAAACAAACTTTAACCGCTGACCTTTCAAATAAAAATAAAGTTGAATTAATTTATTATTTGAAAAAAAATATTTTTGAATTTTCTGATATAATAGTTACAGATAAAAAAAACTATTCCGCCTCTTCATCTTCCACCTTTAATGCAATAGACTTTGACCTTCGCCCTCGAAAGTCAACGCAGGATATGATGCAGATTGTTCCCGGTTTATTTACGGCGCAGCACGCCGGCGGAGGTAAAGCTGAACAAATTTTTCTTCGTGGTTTTGATGCTGACCATGGTACCGATGTAAATATTTCAATTGACGGAGTACCGGTTAATATGGTTTCACATGCACACGGGCAAGGCTATGCCGATCTTCACTTTGTTATTCCGGAAACTGTTCAAGGATTAGACGTACAAAAAGGACCTTACTTTACCGGCAACGGAGATTTTTCAACAGCCGGTTCTGTAAAATTTAAAACCTATGATAGACTTGAAAATAATTTACTTACTTTAGAAACCGGTTCATTTGGTTCTGCACGAGGATTAACAATGTTTAATCTTCCTATTAATAGTAATTCTACTTCATCTTATTTAGCCGTAGAGTTCACTAAAAGCAATGGATATTTTGATCGGAATCAAAAATTTAACCGCTTAAACATTTTCGGAAAAGTAAAACAAAAAATTGGTGAACGCTCAAACTTAATTTTTTCAGCTTCAGGTTTCGGTTCACATTGGAATGCTTCCGGGCAAGTTCCCGAAAGAGCAATTGAAAATGGTTTGATAAATAGATTTGGTAGCATAGATGATTCGGAAGGCGGCAACACAAAAAGATATACTTTTAATTTAGCATACAATAATTTTTTTAGTGATAATACTTCATTTGAATCTCAAGTTTACTTTTTTAAATATCAATTTAAATTATTTTCAAATTTTACTTTTTTCTTAAATGATGGTATAAACGGTGATGAAGTTGAACAGGATGATAACAGATCAACATTCGGCTACAAAGGTTCGTTCAACTTTAATAATAAAATAGGCAGTGTAAAATTAAGCTCAACTATAGGGGCTGCTTTAAGAAATGATGATATTGATCTTCAGCTTTGGAATGCAGCTAATCAATATAGAATCAATCCAAAAGTAATAGCTGGAATTAAACAAACATCATTAAGCGGATATTTCCAGGAAGAATTTTTCTTCAGTCCTATATTTAAGCTTGAAGCAGGCATAAGACTGGATCATTTCATTTTTAATGTGAATGATAAATTGAATGAAGACGGCAGCGGAAAAAAATCAAAGACAATCTTAAGTCCCAAAGCAAATTTTGTTTTTTCACCTAAAGAGGATTTAAATTTCTTTTAAATTTCGGCAGCGGTTTTCATTCTAATGATGCAAGAGTTGTTGTTTCAAATAAAACCGAAAGAACCCTTCCCAGAGCTATTGGAACGGAATTTGGCAGCCGCACTCGAATTTTTAAAAATGTTTTTATTTCCACGGCGCTATGGTATTTGTATCTTCAAAATGAATTTGTGTACGTTGGTGATGAAGGCGTTACTGAAGTTAGCGGCGCTACTCGAAGGATTGGAATTGATTTTGATTTTAGAGCGCAAATCTCTTCATGGCTTTGGGGTGATGCCGATATTAATTTAAGTAAAGGAAGATTTATTGATGAGCCGGATGGAGAAAATTATATTCCGCTGGCGCCTACTTTTACTTCTACCGGAGGCTTAACAGCCCGGCTTTCAAATAATATTGATGCAAGTCTGCGTTATATTTTTATCGGCAGCAGACCGGCAAATGAAGACAATTCCGTTCGGGCAAAAGGAGCCACTCTTTTTGATGCGGCTATAAGTTATTCATTCGGATTATTTAAGATTGGGTTATCAGTTGAAAATATTTTAGATGTGAATTGGAATGAAGCACAATTTGATACCGAATCAAGATTAAGAAATGAACCAGCACCAATATCAGAATTGCATTTTACTCCTGGAACACCGAGAAGTTTGAAAGCAAGCTTTACATATAATTTCGGGAATTTTGGTTTTTAACTCGCCTTATCAATAGAGATGACATTTTAATATTTAATGAAGATGTCATCTCTTTGCAAATTTTTGTTTGCAGTAACTTTAAATTAAATTTCAACGTTAATAAAATTTGAAAGCAGTTTTATTTGATTTATCTATTACACTTTTTTATTACGTTTTGAAAAAACTTACAGCGGCAATATTAATTTTATTTTATTCCGTAAATACTTTTGGATATTTAATTTTCTTTTTTCACCAAAGAAGCGAAATTAAAAATGAAATGTTCGGCAGAATTGAAAGTATGGAGAATTTAACCTGCGTTGAAAAAATTTCGCTTAACAATAAACAATTATCAGCCAAATATTTTAACCGATTAGAAGAAGAAGAATTTGAATACCTCGGCAAAAAGTATGACATCATTAAAGAAATAATAAAAGAGAACAGAAACAATTTTTTATTGCATTAATGATGTGAATGAAGAAAAACTTGAACTGGCTTTATCAATTTATATTGAAGAGAATACCAATGACTGTGATGATAATTCACAAATAAAAATTAATTATAAAAATAAAGTAAAAGAAAATCTTGCCGCAGATTTTCAAATGATTAAAACTATAACTGCAATCAATTGTTCTAATTTTAATTTCAAAAAATTTCAATAACTGCTATTTAGATATTTCAACTCCCCCGCCAAAATTATTTTTCTCATAAAACTTTTTTAAGCACGGCATTTCTTTGCCGAAGTGACTAATTAAATTAATTTTTATAATGAAGGAATAACTATGAGAAAAATTTTAAAATACATTTTCCTAATTTTGTTTTTTACTAGCCTTCAAGCACAAACAAATAATTCCACTTCTGAAGACAGTGTAAAATATACTCTAAAACAAGTAACGGTAACTGCTACGCGTTCACCCGAACCAATTTTAGAAATTCCTTATTCCGTAACGCATAATTGGAAAAGGTGAATTAGCAAATGTTAAAGGATATGGAATAGATGAGGTTTTAAAAACCGTTCCCGGCGTTTTGGCGCAGTCCCGTTCAGGTAATCAGGATGTTAGAATAGTTATTAGAGGCTTTGGAGCACGCGGCGCAGGAGACCGTTCTAACTCCGGAACGTCACGAGGAATTAGAATTTTAGTTGACGGCTTTCCGGAAACTGAGCCCGACGGCAGAACCGCTTTCGATCAAATTGATTTGAACTTTGTTGAAGATATCGAAGTAATAAAATCCAATGCTTCCGCTTTATGGGGAAACGCTTCGGGCGGATTAATTAATTTTTCATCAGTTCCCACTTCCAGTTTTTCATTTATTAAAGCAGGCGCATTTATCGGGAGTTTTGGTTTTAATAAGTTTATTATTAATTCAAACGCCGCTTTGATGAATGGAAAAATATTTGCTTCGGCTTCAAATGTAAATTTTGATGGATGGAGAATTCATTCTTCAAGTACGCGCTCAGTAATTAATTTAGGAATGATTTCTAAATTATCTCCGCAAACAAACATAGGCGTTTACGTTTTAGCCGCCAGCAATATATTTCATATTCCCGGCCCATTAACATTATCTGAATATAACTCTAATGCCGCGCAATCTAACCCAACTTATTTGCAGAGAGACGAAAGAAGATTTAACAGGCTGGGAAGATTTGGCTTAACTGTGGATCACAAAATCAATAATGAAAATGAAATTTCAGGAATGCTGTATGTTAACCCCAAATACCTTCAGCGCTCGGAAAGAGGAACGTTCAGAGATTTCACGCGCTATCATTTGGGCGGGAATTTTATTTATCACTATTCACAATATTTTTCAGAAAAAATAAAAAACAAAATTACTGCAGGCGTTGATGAAGCCTATCAAGACGGGGCAATTTTATTTTATTCACTTTCACCAACGAACGGCAGAGGCAATGAACTAAGATCAAACAAAAGAGAAGGGGCGCAAAATCTCGGCGCATTCGTGCAAGATGAAATTATAATAAATGGTAAAATTGATTTTATTGTCGGAGCGCGTTATGATAATATAATTTACTACAGCGAAGATTTTCTTGCGCCTGAATTTGGCCTTCAGCAAAAATCATTTGAAACTGTTACTCCAAAATTTGGAATAAATTATAGAATTACTCCCACCCACAGCGTCTATTTAAATTACGGGGGCGGAGTTGAAGTTCCAGCCGGAAATGAAACTGACCCCGCTGGAACTTATGGACAGGATACAGTTTATTTATTAAATCCATTATTGAATCCTATAAAATCTACAACTTATGAACTTGGAAATAAGCAAGTTTTATTTTGGGGAAATAATAATTTCATTCAATCGCTTCAGTACGATTTAGCTTTGTATTTTATTGAAATTACAAATGATATAATTCCCTACCGCGGCGGAAGATTTTATTTTACGGCGGGCAAAAGCGAAAGAAAAGGTTTAGAGCTGGGAACTAAAATTAATTTTAATTACGGACTTTCACTTGAAGCGGCGCTAACTATTTCTGAAAATAAATATAAGCAATACACTGTGGATTCGGTTCATTACGGCAGCCCGGGAAAGTTCGCCGACTTTTCAGAAAATAAAGCTGCGGGAATTCCATCCCAGTTTTACAATTTGGGAATTACATATCAACCTGTAGATTTGGACGGCTTTTTTGTTAGCGTTAATATGAATGGAATCGGAAATTATTTTGTTGATGACGCCAATACTATAGAAGTTCCGTCATTTAATATTTTAAATGCGATTATCGGTTTAAATAAAGAAATAAAAATTTTCAATAACTTTTCACTAAAAGGATTTGTAAGTATTAATAATTTGTTGGATAAAAAATATGCGGCATCCGCTTTTATAAATCCCGACATAGTAAATAATGAGGCTGTATATTTAGAGCCTGGACTGCCGCGAAATTTTACCGCGTCGATTTCATTAGGGTTTAATTAATCTCTTTTTTTATTTGATAAGACATATCATATTATATCAATGAAAATTTAAATGAGGTAAAGAATGAAAAAGAATGACTCTAATAATCCATTTTTGGTTTTGCTTTTTACTTTTTTAGTCTCCTCATGTAATGTAACCTCGACTGATTCTACAAAAAACGAATTTAAATATCCCCCAGACAATCATAATAAAATTTCTATTACGCAAGGAGTTTGGGGGAATGTTTGGTTTTGGGAAGGTAATTTTATGCCAATAGCTGATCCTAATTATGCAAAAATTACTCCCGTGAAAAGAGACATTTATATTTACGAAGCAACCCCCGATAGTATGGTTGAAGGCTCTAACGGCGGAACATTTTTTACAAAAATAAATTCTAAATTTATTAATATTACACAATCTGACGAAGATGGATTTTATCAGATAACTCTTCCTCTAGGTAAATATAGTTTTTTTGTTAAAGAGGATAGCTTGTTTTATGCAAATGGATGGGATGGCGAAGGATATATTCTATCAGCGACTGTTACGGAGAATAACATAACTAAAAACCAAATTGATATTACTTATAAAGCGGTATATTGAATTACATTACTTGCTCACTAATAAATTATTTGAGAAAAGATTTAACTGACTCATTCCGAAATTCCAACACTCCAAAGAATTGATTTTAAGTAGACTTTCTCATTTAATAAAATAGAATTTACTAATAGGAAGGAATGTTAAATACATTCAGCATTCCTCCTTCATATAACAATCTTCATCTTCCAATTCCATTTCAATTGTTACATGTTCAATTGAGATATCTTTAAATGAATTCCGAATCTCCGATTTTATTTCAAGAACTTCCTTCAAGTCTTTTACATTTTCTACCACAACGTGAATGGAAAGAACATGATGTTCGCCGTCCTGAGACCAAATATGAGCATGATGAGTCGATTTAACTTTTGCAATCGACTTAATTTTATTTTCAATTCCTTTAATGCTTATTTCTTCAGGAACGCCTTGCAAAAATATTAAAAAAGTTTTGCGCAAATTTTTTATGACATTAAACAGCACATACAACGTAATCAATATTGAGAGTATCGGATCAAGTATATGAATATCTTTCACCAGCAAAACGATGCTTACAATTAAAACCGCAATCCAGCCCAAAACATCTTCCAGCAAGTGCCAGGTTACCACTCGTTCGTTCATAGTTTTACCGCTTTTTAATTTTAGAACAGCGGCGCCATTAATAATTATTCCCCCGATTGCAAAATAAAGCATACCTTCAGCGTTTGCATGTTCGGGATTAAACAAACGCGGAACAGCTTGAGATAAAATAAGAAGCGAGCCCGTAACTAACACAATTCCGTTAATAAGCGCGCCGAGTAATGAAAATCTTCTGTAGCCAAAAGTAAACTTTTCATTGCTTTTTTGTTTTGATTTATTTTGAAGAAACCAGGCGAGTCCGAGCGAAAGGCTGTCGCCCAAATCATGCAAAGCGTCGGAAAGGATTGCTGTGCTGTTCGTCCAAATTCCGCCGAATATTTCTAAAACAGTAAAAAAAATATTTAAGAAAAACGCCGTTTTAATATTTGAAGCGCTTTTATTTTCAAGATGATTATGTGAGTGATTATGAGCCATAGTTATTTATTAAAATAATTCCTTAATTTTTTCTGCGGGGCGCGCCAGTATGGCTTTGTCGCCTATTTCAACAATCGGTCTTTGAACAAGATCAGGATTTGAAATCATTAAATCGATTAATTGATCGTCATTATAATTTTTATTTTTGATGTCCAATTCTTTGAATGCGCTTTCATTTTTTCTCAACAATTCGGCGGGAGTTAAATCCATTTTTTTTAATAATGATTTCAATTTTGTTTTTAAAAATGGTTTTACGTAATAATTAACTTTGTCAAAGTCCACGCCGTTTTCAATTAATATTTTAGAAACGCTTCTGCACGTTGTGCAAGTCGGCTTTTCATAAACGGTAATTTTTTGCATGATGATTTGTCCTTCTTAAAATTCAAGTTAATAGTTTTATTTTAAATATTTTTTAAACCAGCTTCGTCTTAAATTATCAACTTCATCCCTATATCTTTTTAAGAAATGATCTCCGTTTTCAAAAATAACTAATCTGTATTTATAATTTATTTCAGAAAATTTTTTTGCAAGCTCAATTGACTGCAGCGCTGAAATTGTTCCATCATTTCCGCCGTGCATAATTAAATATGGAATGTCCGCTAATTCATCTGTAAAATTAATAGCGGATCTTTTTCTACTTCTTCATCAAAATTATTTTTGCCAATAATTTCTTTATAAGATTTTTTTAGAAATGTATTATCAATAACATTTTGCTTCAAATTGGAAATTGCGCCGCTTAGAATGGCGCATTTGAAATTATGATTTTTCTTCAATGCTAATAAAGTCATCATTCCGCCGCGGCTCCAGCCTTCAATTCCCCAACTACTTTTATCTGCAAACTTCAGTTCATCAGCAAGAGGAATTAAATTTAAAATATCATTAACATCATCGCCGCCAAGATGTTCTCTTCCTTCGCTCCCCGCATTGCCCCGGTACTGCGATGCGAAAACCACAAATCCCCAGGAAGCAATTTGCCCAAACATTCCTTTAGCGGTAAAATGGTCAATGGCGCCTTTATTTAAATAGCCGCCGCGGTTCCAAATAATGCACGGATATTTTTTATTTATATTTTTGGGATAAGCCAGATAGCCTTTTACTTTTAAGTTATCAGAAGCGTAGGTTATTTTTTCAACGATAGTGTTATTTAAAACATCTTCGCCCCAGCCGCTTACTGCCATTTTGGTTTGGCTATCGGTTAATTTTATTTCTTCGCGCTCTATAATTTTAGATAACATTTAGTTTTATTTTTTTTTAACCTCCAATTGTCAGCTAAAAGGTTCTTACAAAAAAACTTATTGACAATATAAAAATATCTACTTAGTTTCATAAAAAACAAAAAGACATTTAAAAAAAATTTAGTTTCCTTTTTATACTCTCACCTCTTCTTCAAGTTTATTTTCTAAGTTTTGTTGTTGTTCGTAATAATTTTCATAAAAAATTAATTAATAATAATTATAAAATTATTTCACAAATAATAGAAAGTTAAAAGCAATGAACAAACAAAGAAAATTCATTTTAATCTCCGCAGCTATCGGCGTCATTTCAATTTTTCTTCCCTGGGTAACAATCTCAGTTATGGGAATGGGAAGCAGCGTAAATGGATTTCATGGCGTGGGAATAGTCGTTTTTCTATCTTTTGCGGGCGCAATTATTATAGCGCTTATGGGAGATCAAACAAAGTCATTGGATAAAACTATGTGGCTGGCTGCTCTGGCTGCCGGGGTTATTGCTTTTCTTTTTACTCTAATTGCCGCGGCGTCAAATGACGCTTCCGGCGGTATGGGGCTTGTAGACGCGAGTCTTGGAATTGGAATTTGGCTGGCTTTTATTTCTTCAATAGGAATTTCTGCATCTGCGTGGATGTTTAAAAATCCGGACGATGACTTAAAAAGCAGTTTTGAAGGACTCAAAGCAAAAACAATGTCTTCAGTGTCTTCGCATTCTTCAAGTAAAGTTGATGAGTTAGAAAAGCTAATTGAACTTAGAAATCAAGGAAAGATTTCCGAGCAGGAATTTCAGGAAATGAAAGCGAAACTAATTTAATTATTTATAGTTGATTAACATATCCATTATAAATTTTGAGGCGCTGTAATGAAAACATTTTTAACATTAGTGGTTTTAATTTTCACCACTATAAATTCTTTTTCCCAAATGCCGGACTTTAGCAAAACTGTTCAAGACTCAATGCAAAAAGTTTCTGTTATGCCGGGGCATTGGGAAGGCGATGGATGGACACTTAACCGAACCGGCGAAAAAAAACTCACAAGTGTTTCTGAAAATATGAGTGGAAGTTAAATAAAACATTAATTTTGATGGAAGGTTTTGGGCAAAATGACAGCGGCAAAACTACGCATGATGCGCTTGGACTTTTGTCATATAATCCTATAAAATACAAATTTATTATGACCGCACATTTAGCAAGCGGCTTATCAACGGACGCCAATTTTGAAGCGCTTGAACCTAATAAAAAACTCAAGTGGTGGTTTGATGATGGGCGGGGAGGAACTATTAAATACTTCATTACAAACGATGGAACTAATTGGAAAGAAGAAGGCGAATATTACCGCGATGGAAATAATTGGAATAAATTTTTTGAAATGAATTTAAAGAAAATAGATTGATTTTTAGTTGAACGGCAGTTAAAAACAATAAACGCAGTTTCTTAAAGAAATTGGGTTTATAAAATTTATTAAAAGTTTTTACAAATTAGTATTATAGGGACACAGCATGCTGTGTCCCTACTTTAATTAAGTGGGTGGTGCAAATTTTCGATCCCGACAGAAACAAATCTTATCTTAAAAGCGTCATCTTTTTTACTTCAGAAAAATTGCCTGCCGTTAGTTTGTAAAAATAAATTCCGCTGGAAAGACGAGAAGCGTTAAAATTAACTTCATAATATCCCGCCGGTTTAAATTCATCTACAAGCGCTGCAACTTCATTTCCAAGCGCGTCATAAACCTTTAAAGAAACTTGACTGCTTTTTTCCAAACTATAATTAATTATAGTATTTGGGTTAAATGGATTTGGATAATTTTGGAATAATTTAAAAATCTGGATTGTATTATTGTCCTCATCGTTAATACCAACAGTCCCCTCCAAAGATAAATCATCAATCAACGCATATGAACCTATTCCGCCTGAGCCTTCATCTGAAGTATCTACTACCACCACCTGAATATAAGCGCTATCGGGCGTTGAACCTTCAATATATGTTAAAGGCGCAGTAAATGGGGAGAAGTTAGGCATGGCGTCGCCGGTTTCCCATGAACCGCTTCCCACGACATTGCTTCCATCAAATATTATAATAAATAAGGAAACTA
>CAWALU010000003.1:0-525882 GCA_963782985.1 uncultured Bacteroidota bacterium | reverse complement strand
TTGACTGCTTTTTTCCAAACTATAATTAATTATAGTAATTGGGTTAAATGGATTTGGATAATTTTGGGATAATTTAAAAATCTGGATTGTATTATTGTCCTCATCGTTAATACCAACAGTCCCCTCTAAAGATAAATCATCAATCAACGCATATGAACCTATTCCGCCTGAGCCTTCATCTGAAGTATCTACTACCACCACCTGAATATAAGCGCTATCGGGCGTTGAACCTTCAATATATGTTAAAGGCGCAGTAAATGGGGAGAAGTTAGGCATGGCGTCGCCGGTTTCCCATGAACCGCTTCCCACTACATTGCTTCCATCAAATATTATAATAAATAAGGAAACTATTGTTTTATTGTTTTGCGGAACAAACTTATAATATCCGGTTAAACTCGCGTATTTTTGAGAAAAAATAAAATTGCCCGAAGTTAATATAGGAGGGATGGGACTACCACTAAAATCGATTATTTGTAACTTCGCCGCAGATAAACCTGAATGTCTTTCACTTGACTGAGACACAGCATCCCCTAGTATATCTAGCGTATACCAGTCTACGGGATCTCCATTAGCCCAATTTTCAAATCCCGGGTTTGGAATTTGTGCGAATTGAAGAAAAGATAGAAATAAAATAAAGCTGATTGTAAGTATTAGTTTTTTCAAAGAACCCCTCCTATTTTGTTGTTAAGTTAATTTGTGTAACAATTTTATCTAAAAATTTTAGATTAAAATTTTTGACAATTAAATATTATAAAATTAATTGTATTTGTTCAATAGTTCGTTTAGACTGTTTATAAAAAGTACAGCGTACAGATAGTTTATAGAAATTTTAAAAAAAGAGACTCATATATTTGAGTCTCCAAATAAAAATAAAAATTACAGCGTATTATTTTTACTTCAAAAATTCATTAATGAAGAATTACTTTTTACTACCGAAGAAGCGTCATCTTTTTTACTTCGGAAAAATTGCCTGCCGTTAGTTTGTAAAAATAAATTCCGCTGGAAAGATGAGAAGCGTTAAAATTAACTTCATAATATCCCGCCGGTTTAAATTCATCTACAAGCGCTGCAACTTCATTTCCAAGCGCGTCATAAACCTTTAAAAAAACTTGACTGCTTTTTTCCAAACTATAATTAATTATTGTATTCGGGTTAAATGGATTTGGATAATTTTGGGATAATGTGAAATTTTGGGGAGATGTATTTTTTTCTTCAATAGCATCGGTTGTCCCGGGGAGAATAGATAAACTAATACTGGTTATTTGAACATTACCGGAAACTGAACTATCATCCACTGAAATATCCGCAGAGCCGTTACTTTTTGTCAGCCAGCTAAAATACACTTCGGAACTAGATGATATAAGCATATTATTAAAATAACTTTCACTTTTTCTAATCTCTCTTAAACGAAGAGCGTCCACATTGCCGGGAGGTAAATTTATTTTTCCAAAAGCGTCAACGCTGATGGCGCTAGAAGATACGGTAAAAAATCCGACGCCAAAATCCATTGTATCTTTGGAGATTTCAAAAGAAGAATTAAATGTAAGCGGTAATTTATATTTTAAAGAATATTCATGATTTATCATAGTTGTATCAAATGAAGTTGTTTGATAATGCTGAACTTCGCCTATTGTCGCAATTTCCGAACTGGATACTTGAGCGTATGTATATAAAGTAACTGTGGAAGTGTCATCGCTAAAAGTCCCATAAATACAATGGGTAGCCGTGGGAAATTCAGCGGCATACGGCGAAGTTGCAACGTCAATGCTCTGAGAATAAAAAGTATCAGGGTAACTAACATTTGGGAGAGTCCAATTTTGCGAACTCGAAGTTGCGCTGCCTATATCCATTGTCGTATTAGGATCATCGTTTGATAAATTCATTATTGTTTGCCCGGCTGCATAAAAGCTGCTGATATCGCTGCTTGTAATGGTTATCTGCGCAAAGCCGCCGCAGAATAATAGCAGGGAAAATAACATAACTGTGCATAAATTTTTCATAGCGTCTCCATTTGTTTTTTTATTTTAATAAGTAATAAAATTAAAAGTTATATTGCTATTGACAATAGATAATTTGAACTAAATTTTTAGATAGAGAAGTTCACACTTTTTATTGATTATTTATAATAATGAATTCAAAAAAAATAAACGCACAGAAAACTAAATCGAAAAAAACTTTCCGTTACCTTTTAACTTTAATTATAATTTTAAGCGCTGCAATAATTTTATTTTTTTTATTTAAAGATGAGATATTGAAAAACAATTCGTCGGAAGAATATTCCTTTACAAAAAATGGGGAACTAAGTTTTACCGATTCTTTAGATCGTCAAAAAGCAAAAATAAATATTGAAATTGCCGATGATGAATTTAAAAGACAGCTCGGCTTAATGAAGAGAAGTAAAATGAATAATGATGAAGGTATGTTGTTTATATTTCCTAATTCGGAAATGCAATCTTTTTGGATGCTTAATACATTAATCCCTTTGGATATTATTTATGCCGATTCAAATAAAAAAATAATTACAATTCACAAGAATACAATTCCCCTTTCGCTTAGCTCTTATCCCTCCACAGCGCCAAGTAAATATGTAGTTGAAGTTAAAGGCGGCTCAACTGATTCTGGCGGAATTGTTGTGGGTGATAAAATAAGTTGGGTAAGAACCACGAATAAATAATTTTAAATTTAATTTGAGGTGGCGGAAAATTTTCGTCCGCTATTATTGAGTTTGTTCAAAGCGAAACCAATGAAATTAAAACAAAAAAGAATTTCATCTATAGCAATAAAAAATATTAATATAGTTTCCAAAAAAATTTAAGGAATTTGTAAAATGAAAAAACTTTTATTTTTATCTATTCTATTTTTTGCTGCGCAAGTATTTCCACAATCTATCAATGCCTCCGTAATCGATAGCATTGCTATTAAACTTCTTCCAATCAATGGTCCCGGAGCTTCGTTATTAATAATGAAGGATGGCGAAATTAAATATCAAAAAGCTTTTGGTTTCGCCGATGTTGAAAATAAAATTCAAAATACAAACCAAACTGTTTTTCAGATTGGCTCCGTTTCAAAACAAATAACAGCGGCGGCAATTTTACTGCTCATTGAAAATGGTAAATTAAAACTTGACGACACGCTTACTAAATTTATTCCCGATTTTATTGAGCCGGCAAACAAAGTAACAATTAAAAATTTGCTCATACATAATTCCGGAATTCCAAGTTATACAGAACTTGCTGATAAGCCTTTGAATTGGGAATCAAAAAATTCTTTGGATGATATTATCGATTTAATTAAAAATAGAAAATTTGATTTTGAACCGGGCGAGAAATTTAAATACAACAATTCCGGCTACGCAATTTTAGCTTACATAATTCAAAAACTTTCCGGAAGGAGTTACGGCGATTTTATGCGTGAAAAAATATTTTTACCGTTGGGAATGAAACACACTGCCGACGGAGCCGATACTGAAAATATTAGCCAAAGAGCGCTGGGCTACACTCTAGACTTATCTCAAAAAGAAATAAAAAAATCTCAGTACACAGAATTTGCACAGTTAGCCGGAGCAGGTTCAATTATTTCCACTACCGGAGATATTGCAATTTGGGATGAAGCGGTGAAAAACAAAAAATTACTTTCCACTCAATCCTGGGATGAAGCCCTCTCTCCGCAAGTTAACGCAGGCATGTTCGGCGATTCGGTTTATTACGGCTTCGGATGGATAATTGAAAATTATTTTGGACACAAATTTATGTGGCATTCGGGAGGTATGGCAGGATTTTTATGCGTTAATTATTTGTTCCCCGATAATAATTTAACCATTATACTTTTAACCAATACAGACTTTGTCGCGCCTTCAAATATAGCTAAGCAAATTGCTAATTATATTTTAGGAATTGGAGGTGAAGAAAGAAAACCAATTGCGCTATCTCCGGATCAATTAAAAAGGTATGAAGGAATTTTTGAGAACCCTTTTATAAAAATTAAAATTAAATCTGAAAAAAATAAGCTTGCTTTCATTCCAACTGAACTTCCATTTAATTCTATCAATTATAAACCAACGACCGATACAACGTTTTTTGCGGAAGGATTGTATGGACAAAAAGCAATTTTTTCATTTGATGATGATTCTGTAAACGCTGTTGAAATTGGCTCACCGGCAGGCTCCCAAAAATATTTTAAGCGCGGTTATAATGAAAATAAATCAATTCTAAATTTAGATGAAAATTATTTACAAAAATTTGTCGGCGTGTATAATTTTAGCAACGGAAATAAAATGCAGATTTATATAAAAAATAAAAAGTTAAAAGCCTTACTGCCCGGGCAGCCCGAATACACTTTACTACCAATTGATTCAACAACTTTTGAACTGGAAAATTTACAGGGCTTTAAAATGATTTTTGAAATTAAGGATGAGGGAAAAGTAACAAGTGTTACATCCAGCCAGCCGAACGGAAATTATAAAGCTGAAAAAACTTCAAATCAAGTTGAAATACCCAAAGAAGAATCTGGTTCAAAAATAACTGAAAATGAGTTGAAAAAATTTGAAGGTGATTATGAATTTGGACCCGGCAATGACATGAAGGTTTATATAAAAGACGGTAAGCTTAAAGCCTCGTTAAAAGGTCAGCCCGAGTACTCTCTTCTTCCAACGGCAAAAAATGAATTTAAGTTACAAGGGATGCAAGGCTTTAAATTTATTTTTGAAGAAATGAACGATAAAATAATTTCTGTTACTTCCCACCAGCCAAATGGTGATTTTAAAGCAATTAAAAAAAATTAAATCAGTTATTCTAAATTAAAAATTATTTTTGTTGAGACGTTTTGCTGGAGCGTCTATCTATTTAAGCTATTTATTACATCACCAACTTATTATCCAAATTTCTTAAACGAATTGGATGCTTGACTTCCTATCTTCGTTTTTATTTATATCATGATTTTTGTTTGATATGATCTTCACAATTTGATATGACCAAACCATTGCTTTAGTTATTGGTTATAAGTTCGATGTTAAATAATTAAGAAATAACATGCGTAAAGGTAAATATTATATTGGCACATCAGGCTGGAATTATAAACATTGGGAAAAGGAGTTTTACCCTGAAGATATAAAGCGAAAAGATTGGTTAAATTATTATATTCAAAAATTTGATACTGTCGAATTGAATAGCACATTTTACAAATTACCTAAACGAGAAGTATTTAAAAATTGGAAAAATAAAACTCCGGATAATTTTATCTTTTCAGTAAAAGGAAGTCGTTTTATAACTCACAACAAAAAATTAAACGATCCAAAAGAATTTGTGAGTAATTTTTTAAAAAATGCAAATGGTTTAGGTAGGAAGGTCGGAGTTACTTTATTTCAACTTCCGCCGAATTTAAATTATAATGAAGAAAAACTGAAAAACTTTGTTAAGATTCTTCCAAAAACTAAGCGTTTCACAATTGAATTTAGAAACCAGACCTGGTGGAATGAAAACGCTATTAAAATATTAGAAGAAAATAATATAGCCTTCTGCATATTCGAACTTGGTAATGTAACATCTCCAAAAATTATTTCAGCGGATTTTATTTATCTTCGACTTCATGGCCCGGATGAAAAATATAAAGGAAGCTATGATAGATCAGCGCTATCAATTTGGGGAAAGAATTTTAAAAAATGGAGCAAAGAAGGTAAAGATATTTACTGCTATTTTGATAATGATGAAAAGGCATACGCTCCGAAGAATGCATTAAAATTGAAAGAATTACTTAATAAATAAGTTCCACCCAATTCAAACAACAGCCAGATTTTAAAAATACTTTTTATTAGATTCTATTATCCCCTAGCAATATTTCTTCCGGAGATTAAATGATGAGATATTTATTAATTGTAATTACAATAAGCTCAGCCTTATTCGGTCATGATAACAACTATAAAAAGCCTACAGATGTTTTACCAATTACAAATTTAAATGCTCACGATCTTCAAATATCCTTTAATGATTTTTGTGAATATCCGGATCTTTGCCAGGACTTAAATCAAAATATTTGGACTGTTTACTCGGAATATTTAAATGGGATAGAAAATATTATTTTAAAAAAGATAAATAATATGGCAGTTCAAGATAGTTTTAAAGTAAATACTTCTTCGGAAGGATTTGAACACAAGCCAAGAATTTTATGCACAAACAAAAACGAAATCTGGATTTTTTGGTGTGCAAAGAGAAATAATAATTGGGATATTTATGCCTGCAATTTTTCTGATGGAAAACTTACTGAAGAAATCAGAGTTACTAAAGATCCAGCGCCTGATCTTAATCCATCAATTGCCGCTGATTCAAAAGGAAATATTTGGATAGCGTGGGAATCTCTTCGCAATAATAATTTTGATATTTATGCGGCAAACCTATCCGATCACAAAATAAGTGAACCAATTAATATTTCAAATTCGTCGGATATGGAATTACGACCGTATATTATTTCATTGGGGGAAAAAATTTATATCGTTTGGGATAGACAGCATGAAGAGAATTATCATATAAAACTAAAAAGCTTCGACGGAAAAAATTGGGGAGAAGAGTCAAACTTATCGCCTAATAAAGGATTTAATTTAGCGCCCACTTTAAGCATTTCAAATGATAAGGTAATTACGGCAGCCTGGCATTCAAACTTACAGCCTGATGGAAAAGTGGGATTTACCCCATGGATTTATTTTAAAATTTAAATGGAAATAACAGCGCTACAACATATACAACTGCAGATGATAGCGATTGGTTTAAGCAAGGGGAAGATCAAGCTTTTGAATTTCCATCACTATTATTCGATAAAAATAATGTGTTGTGGATTTTCGGAAGGCCATCTCAGGGATTTTATGTTCAATGTGTTAAAGATGATCATCACTCTCCACTTTATCAGTTAAGTGTTGATGGATGGGGAGGCCGCGGACAGTATGCAAAACCAATTTTAGGTAAGGACGGATTAATTTATTCAATAAGAAGGGATATTAAATATATTTATCTGAATCGGTTTTCAACCAATATAACCCCATTAGATATTGATCATGATGTTCAGCAGATAAATTTTAGCGATAAAAAATTAAAAGCTTTTCCCATCCAGGTAAACGATGATGACACTAAACTCAAATTACCTGACAGCATGCAGATTGTTTACGGTGATATTCATCAGCATTCATCATTGTCTGACGGAAGAGGAACGATAGACCAATGTTATACTCGATCTAAATATATTTTACATTATGACTTTGCTGCATTAACTGATCATGAGTGGTTTACAGCAAATTTGTTAACGCCTTCAGAATGGGATAGAATTAAAATAATTGGACAGCAATTTTATGAACCTGGTAAATTTATCACTTACGCAGCTTATGAATGGACCACTCCACGACTGCCTAAAGGCTTCGGCCATAAAAACGTTTTCTTTTTAAATTGGGATAAGCCCATTTTCAGTTTTGATTCTGCTGCTTCAAATACAAAAGATTTATTTAAACTTTTAAAAGTAAATAATGCCATTGCAATTCCACATCATATTGGATGGACAGGAACTGATTGGGACAATCATGATTTAGATGTGCAGCCAGATGTAGAAATAGTTTCTACTCACGGAGCTTTTGAATATATGGGAAATGAACCGATTAGACATCGCGGTGGAATGCCCGGGAATTTCGTTCAGGACGGTTTAATGAAAGGTTTAAAATTTGGTTTAATTGGTTCTTCCGACGGACATGGTTTAAGGTTTCATCATGGAGTTGGAAGAAAAGATAATGAATGGCAAACAGGCTTGACGGGCGTAATTGTTAAAAATAAAACTAAACAAGAAATATTTGGAGCATTAAAAGAAAGAAGAGTATTCGCAACTTCAGGCACTAAAATTCAAATTAATTTTAAAATTAATGAGGAATGGATGGGAAAAGAGATTGATATTAAAACTCCCCCAAAAATTAATTTTGAAGTTTTAGGATCATCAAAAATAGAGTACGCAATTTTGGTTAGAGATAATAAAAATTTGATTTACCTCGGGAAAGATCTGCATGAAGGACGCGGAGTTAGGACTGAATACATTGATAAAGATTTAACTGCCGGGGAACATTGGTATTATATTAGAATAATTCAAGATGACGGAGAGATGGCTTGGAGCAGCCCAATTTGGATAAATTATAATCCTTAAAGATTAATAGATATTTTGACAAATTTTATCGACTGAATCACGATGCACAAACATATTCCTCATATCTATTTAAAATATATTTCCATCCTAATTCAGAATCCAATGCTTCGCGGTATTCTTTAGCATCATCACCATGTTTTTCGAAGCATCGATGCTCTAATTCAACTCTTGTCCGGGAATTTTCTTCTTCAGTAAAATTAACCTCAACTTCACTGGCTTTATCAGGATTTGGTTCCGGTTCTCTCTTAGGGCTTATCTGCCAGGTGAAAACCAAACCATATGGGGGATTCCAATGAATAACTCTGCCCCAATCACATTCAAAATTAAAAGGGCCTTTTTCAATACACATCCCATTCTTTTTCTGCTCAATAAAAATATTTTCCAGTTTTTCTTTTGACCAGGTATATTCTTTAGGCCACCAATCTCCAATATTAATAAATAAATTGAAGGTTTCATTTACAGGTCTGTCGATAATCAAAGTTTTTTTTACTGAATCAATTTTATCTATCATTTTACTCCTTTAAAAAAAGTATTTAATGAGAAAATATAAATGAGAATTAAAATTGTATGTGAGGGTCATCAGTTTTGCATGGCCTTTAGAATGCAGTTCATTTGCTTTTTCAATCATAGATTTATCTTTCACAGTAACAGAAGGATAAAGAGTTACTTCAGTAAAATGGCCGCTTCCATTTGCTGCCTCTTCTAATTTACCGATTGGCTTATCTTCATAATCAATTACTACAATTCCGGCATATGAACACAAATGCAAAAACCAAAGCATATGACAAGAAGAGATTGATGCAACAAATAATTCTTCTGGATTGTATTTTGTTTTATCGCCTCTGAAATTTGGATCGGAAGAGAAATGAATTTCATTTTTATTTTCTGAAAGTATTGAATGCTCTCTTTCATATCCGGTATAGTTTGAAGTCCCGTTTCCTTTATTACCTTTCCATTTTACCGTGACAGTATATTGATGTTTTTTGTTAATGCTGTTCATTTGGATTTCAATTTTTTTATAGATTAAAAAAGATAATTTTCGTTTATAACCAATCTATGTTTTATAATGCTTTAAATAATCAGGGAATAAAATATTTTCATTTAAAGCTGGATCTTTTATCGGATCGCTTAAGGTAGTTTTAATTGGAATAATTCCAGCCCAAACTTTTAAATCATAATCTTCTTTTTCATCTATCGGTGCGCCGGTTCTAATTTTAGCTGATGCTTCATCAATTTTAAATTCAAAAACTGAAGTTGCATTTAATTCTTTTTCATTTGGCTGGCGGACATCTTCCCATCTTCCGGGAATAATATTATCAGAAATAATTTTTAAAGAATTTAGCTTTTTATTATTGCCGATAATTTCTTTACCCTTGCTAAAAATTACTACTGATCTATAATTAAATGAATGATGAAATGCAGAACGCGCAAGCACAATTCCATCAAGCAAAGTAACGGTTATGCAAATATCGTCCCCGGCTTTTAATGCGTTTAGCATTCTGCTTTTTAAAGAACCATGAATAAAAATGGTATTATCTTTTCTTCCAAAAGCCGTTGGAATGATGTAAACCTCATCTTCAATCTTAAAACCGACATGACAAATAAAAGAGGAATCCAAAATATTAAAAATAGTTTCTCTGTCGTACGATGCGCGCTTTGGTTGTCTGTTTATTTTTGTTCTGTATGTAATTTTTTGATCTTTCATATTTTCCCGATTTTATTTTAAAATTATGTATTGCCTTTTCGCTTCAATTAAAATATTGAACACGAATTAATGCGCTAAACCAAAAGCTAAAGCTAAAAATCCAAATGCGCCAAAAACGAAATGAACTACGATTGCAATGGAAGTATTTTTCCTGATTTGAACAACAGCGGGGAGAATAAAGAAAATTGGAGTTGCAGCAAAAATTAAATCGAATCCCATAGGAATATGCCAGCCAGCCCAAAATAATCCATGAACAAGCCAGGTGTATTTCTTATTCAATAATTCCTGTCTTGGCTGAATATATCCCCGCCACAAAAATTCTTCACCAAAAATATTAAAGAAAAAAAATAGCGGCCAAACATATAAAATAAAAAAGTAGTTTTTGGTTAAAGGCATATTTTTAAAGAAGAAGGGAGTTGCATCAAAACCAAGTTTCGGCATTAAAATTTTTGCGATTAGAAAATGAAGTAAATGTGAATGCAACAAATGAAATGACAGTCCAAATCCAATCAGTGCCGGATAATTTTTTAATACGCATCCGGCTTAATAATTTTTTTATTTTGAATGAGCCAATTTCTTTACCGCTTAAATATATTGACCAAAAAAACATTGGCGCTAAAACTAAAAGTCCGACACTTAAAAAATAAGTAATCTCAATCGGAAATATTTTTAGGTTGTCTAATGTTGGAATTGCAATTTGACACGCGATAAAGTTAAGAATAGCCGGTAAACCGAATAACCAAATTAATTCAAACCATGTCAGTGGTTTTAATTCTCGCATAACTGCACAAAATTATTTTCCATATAATTCGTCTCACCACCCCGCCTCCGGCGCCCCTCCTTTGAGGAGGGGATGGGGGTGGTGTTTTAAGTAGTTAAATATCTGTTATAATTTTTATTTCTTACCAAACAATTCATCTTCAACTAATTCGCAAAGTATGTGCGCGACTGTTATATGCCCCTCTTGTATTCTTTGTGTGTTTGATGATGGAATGATAATCGGCATATCGACTACTGATTTTAATTTACCTCCACTGCCGCCGAGAAAAGCAATTGTTATCATTCTCTTATCTTTTGCTTTTTCAACAGCCTTTAAAATGTTGGGCGAGTTTCCGCTGGTTGATATTGCAATTAAAACATCACCTTCGTTACCAAGACCTTCAATACTTCTGGCAAATGTGTTTTCAAAACCAATGTCATTTCCGCCGGCGGTTAAGTTTGATGTATCCGTTGTTAAAGCGATGGCGGGCAACGCCGGACGCACAATTGTGTGACTCAATCTTATCATAAATTCCGTGGCGATATGCTGGCAATCAGCGGCGCTGCCGCCGTTTCCACACAATAAAAGTTTTTTATTTTTTTTATATGCGCCTGCAACTAAATCAACCGCTTTTAAAATATCATCAGCGCAGTGTGATTTAATTTTTAGTTTTGTTTCAGAGCTTTCGTTTAATGAATCTTCAATAAATTTTTGTTTGTTCAATTTTTTTCTCTTCTAATTTTATTAAACATTTTTAGGATGTACTAACCCAATTTCTTAAAGAAATTAAGTTAGTAGCAACATAAAATATAAATCAAAAACTTTGTGATTTTTTTATATTTCATTCCCACGGTAGTAACGCTCTGCAGACGTCTTAAAAAATTCAAAGGAAGACGTTTGCAAAACGTCTTTACGAAAAGTCGGATGTACTATCATAAATCAAAAACTTTAAATTTGTTCAACACTTAAACTTTAATTGGAACATTAACATGAACCGCTTCGGCAAATTGTTTTATTAATTCCCAATTATTTTCATTTTCAAAAAAATTACCGGTTACAATAATCTTTGCGCCGCTTTTAATTTTCTCTCTTGCGGAATTTGGAGTTTTAATTCCTCCGCCGACAATAATTGGAACGCTGCAATAATCTGAAACTAATTTTATCATTTCGTTTGGAACAGTTTCATTTGCCCCGGAACCCGCTTCTAAATAAATAAATTTCATTCCGATATACTCAGAGGCAAGCGCGGTGGCAGCAGCTATTTCAGGTTTATTTCTAGGGATTGGAAGGCTCCCGCTCATGTATTGAGCCGTAGTTGAGATGCCCGATTCAATTAAAATATACGCGGTTGAAATTGTTTCTAAATTTGCCTCCTTGATAAGCGGCGCAGATATTACGTGTTTGCCGATTAAATGTTCAGCGTTTCTTCCGCTTACCACCGAAAGAAATAAGATAGCGTCAGCAAAAGAAGAAATTTGATTTATTGCCCCGGGAAAAATTATTACAGGCAACTTTGTATTTCCTTTTACAAGTTTAAGAAATGTTTCAAAATTTCCGTCGAGCATTAAGCTGCTGCCGATTAAAAATCCATCAACCCCGGATTCTTCACAAACACTTATAAATTTTTTGATTTTTTCATCTATTAATTTATCTGGATCTAAAAGAATAAAATACGCAGCTCCCTTTTGCTGAATTGTTTTTAATATGTTGTTGTAAATGTTCATTTATTAAAAATTATTTGAAATACTTTAATCCCTTGAGAATAGCAGTCCTTTATTATTCAATTTCATTTACTCATCATCTTAATAAAAATTCTAATCTCATATTTAATTAAAGTGGAATTTTAAATTAAGAATTGTTTCAATTTAAGTATCAGAAAAATAAATAAAAAATAAATTAAGCGAAGAATAATTATTCCAGCTAAAAAAATAAACTCAGTTTTTAAAATTGATATTTGATTTATTTTAAATGAAATTTAGTTCAACAGAAATACAAAAACTCTCTAATAATTTCTAGGGAACTTTTATGAAGAATATTTTTAAATCTATTAAAATAAAATTGCTTCTAAGCGCAACAATATTTTTTCACTTTGCCTCTATATTGCATTCCCAGACGGCTCCGGGCGACCCTAATGCCGTTCCAGTACATTTCATTTTTAATCATAATTTATCAGCCTCTGATTCAGGAGTGGGAATTAACGGCTCGATAAATAATTGGACAAACGGAATATTCAAAATGAAGCAAACCCAGCCGGGAGTATGGGAGACAACTTTAGAGCTGCTTCCTCAAACTTACGAATACAAATTTGTTACTTATACCGATACTGTTGGGCAAGCCGGCGTTACAGGCTATTATTCTGATCCATTAAACTCAAATAACGGAGGGCCATTTAATAATTCTTTCATTACCGTAAGAGATCCCATGGTTTTTTATTTTCTTCCTAAAAACGAAAGTAATGTTTCAAATGTTCGCCCTGCAATAACAGCTCAAGTTGCGGTTTCAAATTCAAGCTCATTCGATAAAAGTAAAATTTCTTTTATTTTAGACGGGCAGGAAATTAGCAATGCTTCAAGCTATTATAATTCATCCACAAATACTTTTTCCTTTACGCCGATTCAAAACCTTAGTTACGCAAATCATACTGCTTACTTAAAAGTCTTTAACACCAAAGGAGACTTTACCGAAGACACAACCACCTTCAAAGTGGTCAGCGCTATTTCTATTGCTCCCTATACTTTTCATTTTGATTCTAAAAGTCCCAACTTTAATTTTTTAGGAGATGTTACTAGGGTGGATATCAAGGGAGATTTCAATTCACAAGGCTTAAATCAAATGACTGACGCAGATAGTGACGGGGTCTTTTCCTATCAAACAAATTTAACTGTTTATGAGCCAAATGAATATACAATAATTGTAAACAGCGGTTCGTACATCAACGATCCCGATAATCCGCTGCTCTCAAAAAATCACAGAACGATGGTTATTAAAAATTTAAATCCTCTACCGGAATACATTGATTATACCCCTTCAGAAAATAATACATATACCTTTCCACAAACGTTAGTTTCAGTTTCTGCCAATGCAGTTAGAAGCGATTCGAATTTTTCTTTGAGCTTTGGATCTATTAAAGCAACATATGACGGAGTTAGCACGCCATTAAAATTATCAAGCTATGGCGGCGGATATAAAGTTACAGCCAATATTGATAATCCTGCGATAGGCAGGCACGTTATTGAATTTTTAGGGAGTGATGCAAAATCAAATAAAGTTTTACCCGCTAAATATGCATTTGGAGTCTATCCAGCGGAATCGGGATATAATTATGTTGACGGTGAAAGTGATGATAATGGCGATGGGAATTACACTTATCCTGCAAATGTTCCGGATGGATCAGCAGATATTCAGGAAATTAAAATAAGTTCTAATATTTCTCACGATTCATTAATTATTTTAATAAAGCTAAAAAAGATTTCTGATTATTCGCGTATAGGATTCAGCATTGTGAATGATTTAAATGGAAATTACATTGAGGCAATGGATGATGTTGAATTAAAAATTCCTGAATGGAATTTAAAAGGTGTTTATGCAATCATTTCTCCACAGGCTTCATCTTATTTTGATTTGAATAAAGAAAACAAACTATATGTTTCCCGCGATCCTCTGCAAAGCAATTATAATATTTCTGTTGATACCTTGATGGGAGGAATTATAAAATTTTCACTGCCGCTAAATCTGCTTGAAGAAATTATGGGCAATTTTAATAAAGCCTGGTACTTCGGCGCTTTTACCTATTTAAAAAATCAAGATGGAACAATTGAAATTACTGAAAATGAAAAAGGAAAATCTTATGAAGAAGATACCGATGTTTATGACGCAGCATTTTTCTTCAATACAAAAACTCAGCAAAGACTGCTTGGTAATTTTAGTTCCTCAAATGATATTGGCGGACCGAGGATAGCCGTAATTGGAAAGAGATGAAAGAGGATTTATAAAATTAAATCCTGGCGAAATTGATTCCATGATTTCTGTCGCTCCTATTGTAAAACTTTATGCTACGGGCGGCGATTTATTAAAAGACTCTGGTACAATATTGCCGGTTTTGCCGATGTAAATATTATCAGATACAGTTACAGTGTTAGTTAATAATTTTAAATACATAACTACCGTAAATGCCAAACAAAGAATTTGCAGTGATGTTAACTTAACTGAAGGTATAAACAAAATTAGCGCAGAGGCAATTTTTAATGGAAACCGAATTAGCAAAAGTGCGCAGATAGAATACAATTATATTATCGATCATAAACCCGTTGCCAATATTGAAACCACAGTAAATTCTAATTCGATAACTTTAAATGCTTCAAGCTCATATTCTCCGGATAGTTCCGCATTAACATTTAGCTGGTCAGCTGATCCGCAAAATCCCGAAATAATAAATTTAAATGGAAATAATTCTTCAATTGCTTCCTTTAGTGCTCCCTCAACAAAAGGTGAATACTATTTTACAGTTACCGCTGCTGATAATAAAAATTTAAAAGGCTGGGCAAGAACTGTAATTGTGGTGGGAGATTCAGGTGCTTTTAATCCTGACTATGCATACTGGCATCCTTCATGGATGGACAGTGCAATTATTTATTCTATTTTTGTTAGAACATTTAGTGATGCCGGAACTTTTAATGCAGTTACTCAGAAATTGAATGAGTTAAAAAGTCTGGGAATAAATTGCATTTGGTTTTTACCCATTCATCCAACCACAAATAATTTAGGTCCCGATAATCCGGGTTATGCAACAACAGATTATCTTGATGTTTTAGAAAGCTATGGAACGAAAGATGATTTTAAAAACTTAGTTGAGACCGCTCATCAATTAGGTATAAAAGTAATTTTGGATCATGTAATTCAGCATACTTCAGTGCTGCATCCATTTATGAAAGATGCAAATCAGTACAAAGAAAATTCTCCCTATTATCCTTTCTATATGTGGGATCAATAATAATAATTTTCAATATTTATTTACCTGGGTTGATTTGCCGTCAATAAATTATGATAATGAATCAACTAAAAATTATTTGCTTAGAATGGCAAAATACTGGATGCAGGATTTTAATATTGACGGATACCGATGCGATGTTGCGTGGGCTGTAAATGATTTGAGGGCTTCCGGACCGGCTTATTGGCAAAAATGGAGAAGCACTTTAAAATCCATGAAACCTGATGCAGTTTTTCTTGCAGAAGCAGATGCATCTTTTGAAAGATATTTTGATAAAAAATTTGATATGGGTTATGATTGGAATTGGTTTTCAAAATTAAGAAGCCTGGTTTCAAATACCGGTAATATTAGTGCGCTTGATTCATCAATTACATATTACTTCAATCCGCAGTTTCCTCAAAACGCAAGACCATTCCGCTTTTTAGAAAATCATGATGAGCAAAGATTTATTGAAGCATTTGGAATTGCCGATACAAAATTAGCGGCTGCTTTGCTGTTTACTGTACCTGGAGTACCAATGCTTTATGCCGGCCAGGAAGTGGGTGAAGAAACTTTTAGAGGAATTATAAATTGGAATGATCCGCACAACCTTCTTCCATTCTATAAAAATTTAATAAAAATTAGAAGAAACAATATCGCACTTACCGAGGGGAGCTTTGAAAGAATTAATAATACTGAACCTAATTCCGTTTATTCATATTTAAGGGTTAAAGAAAATAATAATGTTATTGTTAATGTAAACTTCAGTGCATTAGAACAAACTATTAATATTTCAGTTCCATTAAATAAAATTTCATTTGATTCCTCTGCATCATTTTTTATAAATGATGAGTTGAATATCAAAACTTACGTTGTTAAAGGAACCGATTTAAAAAATTATCAAATTACAGTTCCTTCCAATAGCGCGCAGATTTTAGTTTTATCTGATTCAGCGTTAACGGAAGCAAAAGAAGAAGAAACCGTTTTGCCGGTCTCATTTAATGTTGAGCAAAATTATCCTAATCCATTTAACCCATCTACAACAATAAAATATTCATTACCGTTTGCGAGTCGGGTAAAAATTTCTATCTATAATATTTTGGGACAAAGGGTAAGCGAGTTGATAAATGAAATTCAAAATGCAGGATACCATGAAGCAGTTTGGAGCGCTTCAAATTTTGCCTCGGGTGTTTATTTATATTCTCTTGAAGCAATATCAGGAAATGGAAAAACTAACTATACCCAAGTTAAGAAGATGATACTTTTAAAATAGACTTTTACATGTTGATTGCATAACCGCTCAATGATAATTTGAAATTATTATCGAGCGGTTTTATTATAAATAAAATTTAGAGGTGTGTTAAACTCCACACACACCTTAGCTTAGATGGTTCTCCAATCCTTGTATTTATTAGCCAAAACAGTTAAGTTTCAAACCTAATTCATCACTAAATTTTACCAAAATTAAGCCTTTTTAGGCGTCTGGTTAGTTCTGTATTTTACAGTAAAATTAACTTTGCCGTTTAAAATTTTAAATTGATTTGAACAATCCTTAAACGAGGTTATCCGAAATGAATAATGAAAAAAAACAAGATCAAGAATTAGATTACGTTGAAACTGAAAATAGAGAATGGCTTTACTCGCTTGATTATGTGCTTGAGCATGGCGGACCTGAAAGAGTAAAAGAATTATTGCAGCAGCTTCAAATCAGGGCGCACAAATACGGAGTTGAAATTCCATTCACCGCAAACACGCCATATATTAATACAATCACCAGAGAAAAACAGCCGCCTTTTCCCGGCGATAGAGAAATTGAAAGACGAATTAAAAGTTTAATCCGTTGGAATGCAATGGCGATGGTAGTAAGAGCAAATAAAATTGAAAGCGGAATCGGCGGACACATTTCCACTTATGCCTCCGCCGCAACTTTGTATGAAATTGGCTTCAATCATTTCTTTAAGGGAAAAGGCGAAGATTACGACGGCGACCAAATTTATTTTCAAGGGCACGCTTCTCCCGGAATTTATGCGCGCGCTTTTTTAGAAGGAAGATTATCAATTGAACAATTGGAAAATTTTAGAAGGGAATTAAATCCTGCAGGCGGACTTTCATCTTACCCGCACCCCTGGCTTATGCCTCACTTTTGGGAATTTCCCACAGTTTCTATGGGCCTTGGACCCATTATGGCAATTTATCAAGCGCGTTTTAATCATTATTTAGTTGATAGAGGATTAAAAAAACAAAGCGGAAAAGTTTGGGCGTTTTTAGGCGACGGCGAAACCGACGAACCCGAAACTCTCGGCGCAATTACCCTTGCTTCGCGAGAAAAGTTGGACAATTTAATTTTTGTTATCAATTGTAATTTGCAGCGGCTTGATGGTCCGGTAAGAGGCAACGGAAAAATTATTCAAGAGCTTGAAGCAATTTTCCGGGGCGCAGGCTGGAATGTTATAAAGCTTATATGGGGAAGCGATTGGGATCCGTTGTTAGAAAAAGATAAAGATGGAAAATTAATTAAACGTCTCGGCGAGGTTGTTGACGGTCAATATCAAAAGTATTCTGTAGAAAGCGGCGAATACATTCGCGAGCATTTATTCGGCGCTGATGATGAATTGCTGGAGATGGTTAAAAATTTAAGCGACGAACAATTACGTAAAATGAAACGGGGCGGCCATGACCCTGAAAAAGTATTTGCAGCTTTTAAAGCGGCGGTATCGCATAAAGGTCAGCCCACGGTTATTTTGGCAAAAACAATTAAAGGATACGGACTTGGCGAAAGCGGCGAAGGGAAAAATATTACTCATCAACAAAAAAAATTAAATGAAGATGAATTGAAAGAATTCCGCACGCGTTTTGGAATTCCTATTTCAGATGAAGATGTGGCAAAAGCTCCTTTCTACAGACCCGATGAGAACAGTCCGGAAATGCGGTACATATTGGAAAAGAGAAAATCGCTTGGCGGATTTCTTACCATCCAGAAAAACAAATGTTCGCCCTATTAAAACTCCTCCTCAAGAAATATTTGAAGAATTTTATAAGGGAACCGAAGGGCGCGATGTTTCTTCCACTATGGTTTTTGTTAGAATATTAGCAAAGCTGCTTAAAGATAAAGAACTTGGAAAATATATTGTCCCAATTGTGCCAGATGAAGCAAGAACTTTTGGAATGGAAGCATTGTTCAGACAGATAGGAATTTACTCGCATGTTGGACAGCTTTATGAGCCTGTTGATAGAGACAGTCTTCTTTATTATAAGGAAGCAAAGGACGGGCAAATTCTTGAAGAAGGAATTACTGAAGCCGGTTCTATGTCCTCTTTCATTGCTGCCGGCACTGCTTACGCAACGCACGGTTTAAATATGATTCCTTTCTTTATTTATTATTCTATGTTCGGGCTGCAAAGAATTGGTGATTTGGTTTGGGCTGCAGGCGATATGCAGGTTAAGGGTTTTTTAGTTGGCGGTACTGCCGGAAGAACCACTTTAGCCGGTGAAGGTTTACAGCATCAAGACGGTAATAGTCACCTCCTAGCGTACACAATTCCAAATCTTGTTACCTATGATCCTGCCTATGCATATGAAATAGCTGTAATTATTCGTGATGGTATTAGAAGAATGTACGAAGAGCAAGAAAACGTGTTTTATTATTTAACTGTAATGAATGAAAATTATGCAATGCCTCCAATGCCCAAAGGCGCTGAAAAAGGTATTGTAAAGGGAATGTATAAATTAAAGGCTTCAAAAAAGAAAACATCAAAATTAAAAGCTCAGCTTTTCGGAAGCGGAACAATCTTAAATGAAGTTGTTAAAGCTCAGGAAATTCTTGAGGAAGATTATAAAATTTCCGCAGATGTTTGGAGCATTACAAGCTATAAAGAATTAAGAAAAGATGCGCTTGACGCAGAACGATGGAATATGCTTCATCCAAACGAAAAACAAAAAGTTCCTTATGTAACTCAATCCCTTAAAGATGAAGAAGGTGTTTTTGTGGCAGCTTCGGATTATGTTAAAGCATTACCAGATTCAATTGCAAAATGGTTTCCGGGCGAGCTTACTTCCCTTGGCACTGATGGATTTGGAAGAAGCGAAGGCAGAAAAGAACTGCGCGACTTTTTTGAAGTGGATGCAAAGCATATTGTTCTAGCGGTGCTGAACGCTTTATATAAAGAGAAGAAAATAAAATATAACATAATTGAAAAAGCAATTAAGGATTTGGGTATTAACCCTGCAAAGAAAAACCCAATGCATTCTTAATTAATTGCTTTTTTATAATGAAGAGAATTTTAACTAAGGTTTAATAATGGCAAAAGAATTTAAGCTCCCCGATTTAGGAGAAAATATAGAATCAGCTGATGTTTTAAATATACTTGTAAAATCCGGCGACCAAGTAGAAAAAGAACAAAGCGTAATTGAAATTGAAACCGATAAAGCAACTATTGAAGTCCCTTCTTCCATTGCGGGAACAGTCAAAGATGTTTTGATTAAACCCGGCGATAAAGTTAAAGTAGGTCAATCTATTTTAACTTTTGATGAAGGCAACGGCAAAGCCGAAACAAAATCAGAGAACAATACAAAGAAGACTTCCGAAAAGAAAAAAGAAGAATCTGATAAAGAAAAAAATGAAGCTTCAAATAAAAGCAAAACTGAATCGGATGAAAAAGAAAAAACTTCAACTAAAGCTGAAGAAAAATCTCATACTAAAGAAGAACCAAAAACAAAAAAATCTTCCGGCAGTTCTGTTGTAGAAATGAAGCTGCCCGACCTTGGTGAAAATATTGATTCCGCAGACGTATTAAATATTTTAGTTAAGCCCGGGGATATTTTGGAAAAAGATCAAGGCATTCTTGAAATTGAAACCGACAAAGCAACTATCGAAGTACCATCATCAATATCTGGAACAGTAAAAGAAGTATTGGTAAAAGCCGGGGAAAAAGCAAAAGTTGGGCAGGCAATTTTAAAAGTTGAAACTACTTCAGATACAGAGCCAGAAAATAAAAAAGAAACTTCCGCTAAAGAAGAAAAATCGGAACAGAAGAAGGAAGATTCAAAAGAAACATCAAACGAAGAAGAATCATCTGAAAAAGAATTAGCTAAAGGTCAAAAGGAAAAGTTCCAACCCGGCGAAATTGATGAGCAGCCCCCTATAAGAAAAAATGCAGCGCCCGCCGCCCCCTCAGTAAGACGCATAGCAAGGGAAATTGGCGTTAATATTCAAAATGTTACAGGCACTGGCCCTAACGGCAGAATTTCTATGGACGATGTTAAGGGATATGCAAAAAGATTAAATGAAGAACGTGAAAGCGGTGGTTATTCGGCAGCAAAGGTTAAAGCTGAAGCGCTGCCTGATTTCAGTAAGTTTGGCGAAGTTGAAGTTAAGGCGATGAATAAAATTCGATCCGTTACTGCCGATCATCTTAGCTATGCGTGGAATGTAATTCCGCATGTAACTCAGTTTGACAAAGCTGATATTACGGAGCTTGAGAAAATACGTAAACAGTTTAATCCATCAATTGAAAAGTCGGGCGGTAAACTAACAATTACAGCTATTCTGCTTAAAGTGATAACATCGGCTTTAAAGGTATTTCCAAAATTCAACAGCAGTATTGATCTTCAAAAGAAAGAAATTATTTATAAAAAATATTTTAACATTGGAATTGCCGTCGATACTCCCAACGGGTTGTTAGTACCGGTTTTAAAAAATGTTGATAAGAAAAATTTAACCGAACTTTCAATTGAAATGAACGAGCTGGCGAAAAAAGCAAGAAACAAAAAAACATCGCTTGAAGAATTGCAAGGAGCTTGTTTTACAATTACTAATCTTGGAGGAATCGGTGGAACATCTTTTACCCCAATTGTTAATTCACCTGAAGTTTCTATTCTCGGGGTTTCGAGAGGAAGTATGGAGCCGGTATACAATAAACACTCAAACCAGTTCGAACCAAAATTAATGCTACCTTTATCACTTTCTTATGATCACAGAATAATAGACGGCGCAGACGCTGCCAGATTTTTAAGATGGGTTTGTGAAGCACTTGAACAACCGATTAAAGTTTTAGTGGAAGGGTAAATTAGTTCAATTGTATGTTCAAGTTTAATGAAAAGATTAAGAATTTAATAATTGTCATTCAATTGAAGTTCCATAGTTATTCAATCGTATATTCTATCAATAACTATTGAAAGAAGACAGGTCGAATGACCCAGAAATTAATAAGGAGTTAAATGTCAAAGCAAGTTACGGTAATCGGTGCTGGACCAGGCGGATACGCCGCCGCATTCTATGCCGCCGATCTCGGAATGGAAGTTACATTAATTGATAAAGATAAAAACCCGGGCGGAGTTTGCTTATACCGCGGATGCATTCCTTCCAAAGCATTGCTTCACGTTGCTAAAATTTTACACGAATCTGAAGAAGCAAAAAACCTGGGAATTGAATTTTCAAAACCTAAAATTAATTTAGACCGATTACGAGAATGGAAGAACGAAGTTGTAAATAAAATGACCGGCGGTTTGGGTCAGCTTTCTAAAGCAAGAAAAATAAATTACATTCAAGGAACTGCCCGTTTTATTGATTCATCAACTCTAAAAGTAGAAAAAGAAGATGGCAAATCGGAAGAATTAAAATTTGAAAAAGCTATTATTGCTACCGGTTCCAGGATAACAACTATACCATCTCTTTCAATAGACAGCAAAAGATTATTAAACTCCACTTCAGCATTGGACTTACCTGAAATTCCTAAAACACTATTAGTTATTGGCGGCGGATATATTGGGCTTGAACTCGGATCAGTTTATCAAGCGCTGGGAACAAAGGTATCTGTAGTTGAAATGCTTCCAGGCCTTCTACCCGGAGCTGATAGAGATTTAGTTTCACATCTCTCCAAACGGATTGAAAAGCAGTATGAAAAAATTATGTTGAATTCCAAAGTACTTGAACTGAAGGAAACTAAAAAAGGAATTAAGGTTAAGATTCAAGATGCAGAAGGAAAAACAACCGAAGACGAATATGAATATGTTTTAATGTCAATCGGTAGAAGACCGGAAACAAAGGGGTTTGGCTTGGAGAATACAAATGTTCAGGTAAATGAAAGAGGATGGATAAAAGTAAATAAGCAAATGCAGACAGACGATTCGAATATTTATGCCATTGGCGATATTGTTGGTGAGCCAATGCTTGCACATAAAGCATCGCACGAGGGTCGTGTGGCGGTTGATGTTATAAACGGACATAAGGCAGCGTTTGAACCGCTGGCAATTCCCGCCGTGGTTTTTACTGATCCGGAAATAGCCTGGGCGGGCATAACTGAAAATCAAGCTAAAGAACAAAATATAAAATATGAAACTGCAAAATTCCCATGGGCTGCATCGGGCAGGGCAACAACTCTCGACAGGTTTGACGGAGTTACAAAAATAATTATTGACCCTGATACAGAAAGAATTTTAGGAATTGGAATTTGCGGTCCCGGCGCTGGAGAATTAATTGCCGAAGGCGTACTCGCAATTGAAATGGGCGCTAACGTTACAGATTTAAAATTGACTATTCATCCTCATCCAACATTGTCAGAAACATTGATGGAAGCTGCGGAAGTTTTCTTTGGTGAAAGTACGCATATTTATAGACCGAAGAGGAAATGAAAGTTATTTAATTTATTAGTTGGGTCAGACTTAGTTTATTGAAGGCTGACATTCTAAAATATTGTAGAGTTTTGACTAGCTCATTGTTACAATAAAAATTCCTTATTCTATTATTAGATTTTATCCTCTTCAGTAATTGGCAAATCACAAACAAAATTTTTACAAATATAAATTGCGGTTTTACCATCAACGGTTTTTAAATTTTTAACATATTCTGAAACCTCTTCCAATTCTTTGCTCTTTAAAAGAACCACTTTATTTGGAATAAACTCGTCTCTGATTTTTTTTAGAAATCCCTCTTTAGAATTATTTCCTTCTGCAATTACAATTTCAGTTGATGGTCCAAGTGCAAAATCAAGCGCTGATAAAAACTGCGTAAATGCTGAAGGTGAGTTATTAATATTGTCCGAGAAAGTTTTGCCAATTAAAGATGCTTTAACTTCAAGTGCGGTCATGCCTGTTATTCGTGAAAGTCGTAATAAGTTTAAAGCGGCAACAGAATTTCCCGAAGGGATTGCGCCGTCATACAAATCTTTTTGACGGACGATTAACTTTTCCGCTTCATCAGAAGTAAAAAAGAAGGCTCCGTTTTTTTTATCCCAAAAATGATTAATTAAATGTTCATTTAAGGCTAACGATATTTTCAAGAATTTAAACTCAAAATTCGTTTCGTACAAATCAATTAATGCTTGAATAAAGAAAGCATAATCATCTATGTTTGCGGTTATAACTGCTTCACCTTCTCTATATCGATGAAGAAGAATTCCATTTTCACTTCTTAAATTCGTAAGAATAAATTCAGCTGACTTTTTAGCGGCTTGATAATATTTAGGGTCACCCAAAACTTGAGTCCCTTTACACAATGCTGAAATCATTAATGAATTCCAATCAGTTAAAATTTTGTCATCTTTATAAGGATGAATTCTTTTTTTTCTTGCATTAAAAAGTTTAATTCTTATTTGTTCAAAATTAAGTTTGGATTCGGAATTCAATTTATTTTTTAGATGAGGAATATTTTCTTCTTCAATTTGAAATTCATCAATAAAAAAATTTGAGTCGTCGCCCAATAAACTTTGAACTTCGTCCTTCATCCATAAATAAAATTTTCCTTCCTCCCCTTCGCTGTCGGCATCTTCAGCGGAATAAAATCCGCCCTTAGAATTTGTCATGTCTCTTAAAACATATTCAAATATTTCCTCGGCGGCTTGTTTATAGAAAGCGTTTTTTGTTATTTGAAATAGTTCAACGTAAGCGGGGGAGATTAATGCCTGATCATAAAGCATTTTTTCAAAATGAGGAACAAGCCATTTTTGGTCTGTTGAGTAACGATGAAAGCCAAATCCAATGTGATCATAAATTCCGCCGAGGCGCATTTGCATTAATGTTTGTTCCGCCATCTGCAAAGCAGATTCATCTTTATATCTTTTAAAATATCTTAAAAGAAAAGTTAAATTATGCGGCGTGGGAAATTTAGGCGCTGTTCCAAATCCGCCAAACTTAGAATCATATCTATTTTTTAAATCAATAAAAGCTCGCTTAAAAACTTGCTCATCTAAATTTTCACTGCCTGAGATTTCTGAATTTTTCTTAACCGCATTTGAAATTTCTTCGGCGGATTTAAGTAAATCCGATTTCTTGTTCCGCCAAAGTTCATTTAATCTGGGCAGAAGCTGAAGCATTCCAATTCTTCCAAAGCGTTCTGTTTTAGGAAAATATGTTCCGGCAAAAAATGGTTTCTTATCAGGCGTCATTACAATGGTAAGAGGCCAGCCGCCGCTTCCCGTAAGCATCTGGCAGACTGTCATATATATTCCATCAATGTCGGGACGCTCTTCTCTATCAACTTTAATCGAAACAAAAAATTCATTCATTAATTCCGCAACTTCATTATCTTCAAAAGATTCCTTTTCCATTACGTGGCACCAATGGCAGGTTGAGTATCCTATTGATAGAAATATTGGTTTGTCTTCCTGTGTCGATTTTTCAAAAGCTTCTTCGTTCCAGCCGAACCAATTAACAGGATTGTAAGCGTGCTGCAGCAAGTAGGGACTTTTTTCGTTTATTAATTTATTTGGATTTTTCATTGTCATTATATGTTTGAATTGCTTTGTTATAGTTTCAGTTTTTTGATAATTTTATTCAAGATATTATTTTTTTAATGTTATGAAAAAGAATATATGAATAATCGCAATCCTTACATATTGCCCGTCTCAATATTAGCCTTGAGTATAATTTTTAGCTCTACTGTAATAGTTTTGACTTGGAAATCAAATTATAAATCAAATCAAACAATTAATGTAACTGGCTCTGCAAAAAAAGAAATCATTTCCGACTTAGGCGTTTTAAAGGGGAATATTTCAGTTCAGTCTTCAACGCAAAGCGAAGCTTATAAAGAATTAAATTCTCAAATGCAGATATTATTATCTTACCTTGAATCGAATGGATTTACAAAAGACAAAGTTGATTTATCTACAATGAATTCATATCCTATTTATGAAATTGGAGCGAACGGTTATCAAACAAATGTTATACGCGCTTATAGCTACACTCAAAGGATTGAGGTTCAATCAACCGATGTAAATAAAATTAAAAATATGTCGCTTGAAATTTCCTCGCTTGTAGAAAGGGGCGTGAACTTTAATGTGGAAATGCCTGAATATCATTACACAAAATTAGCGGAGCTTAAAATAGACGTGCAGGCGGCGGCGGCTAAAGACGCTATGGTGCGGGCTGAAAAAATTGCCGAGGCAACCGGCAGAAACATAGGAACTATGCGCGACGCGCGTATGGGCGTTTTACAAATTACCCCAAAATTATCAAATCAAATTTCTGACTATGGTATAAACGACTTAAGTTCAATTGAAAAAGAAATTACCGCCGTTGTTAATGCTTCGTTTGAAATAGAATAATCACTAATTATAGAAAAAATTTTTTATGACTAAATCACAAATATGGGTCGCTTCCTTCCTCGTTCTTTTTTTAATTTTATTTTTTATCGGAAGAGTTTCAAAAAATGTTGACAGCGATAATGAAACATCTTCATCCAATCCCCTGCCGCAAACCAATATGACGTCGGAAGAATTAACCGCGCAGGAATTAGTTGTAAAGCTGGGCTGCGTTAAATGCCACGGCGCAGATTTAAACGGAACTAAAAGCGGTCCTTCGCTTCACAACGTAAGAGATAATTGGTCAAGGGATAAGCTTATAAATTATTTGCGAAATCCCGAATCGTACATGGACTCGGATAGATTTAAAATATTTAAGCAAAAATATCCGGAACAAATAATGCCTTCTTTCAACAATATCCAAGTAAAAGAATTAGGAAAGATTGCCGAGTATTTGCTGGGGTTGTAGGGGAATGTTAGATGCAAACCACTCACAACAAAAGTCGTGAGCGGTTTCTCTTATTTTATTTACGGGGAATATCCCGGTGTGTTAATAAAATAACTTGGGAAATAAATAAGGCAGCCGTCATTATTAATAGTTCGCAAAATTATTTTAAGTGAAGAGTTCACACCGATAAAACTTGCCATTCAAACAAAAAAACTAATACCGCTTAAGTAAATCGGAATTAATTCAAAGTACAACTTAAAGATTTCTATACCTAAAATACCAAATCATATCCTTCGGTTTAAAGATAGTTGATAGCAGCAAATATTTTTTGTATTTTGAGCATATGCTCATAACAAAATATTAGGATGTATGTCGAGACCAAGAAAACATCGTCGGATTTGCTGCAATCTGACTACAAATTATTTCAAGCCAAGGGGCATTCCGCTATATAATTTGGATGAAATAATTATTGATTATGATGAGCTCGAATCTTTGCGGCTTGCCGATTTACTTGCATACTCTCACGAAAAAGCAGCAAATGAGATGAAAATTTCCAGGGCAACTTTCGGCAGAATTATTGAATCGGCAAGGAAAAAAGTAGCCGATGGAATATTAAATGGTAAGGCAATCAAAATAAATGATGATAATTTCTAAAAAATAAATGGAGGAAGACTAAAATGATAAACGAGGATCAATTTCAATTTAAGGGGAAGATAGCCGTTGCAACTAATGATCAAAAAAGCGTTACAGGGCATATTGGCAAATGCAAATCTTTTATAATCTTTGAAATAGATGGTGAAAAAATTTTAAATAAAGAATTAAGAGAAAATCTTTTTACCAATCATAGACTGGGGGGAGAACATCAGCATGGCAAAGCCGGAGGAGAACACAGCCACATCAACTTAATCGAAGGATTAAAAGATTGTAAATATTTAATTTCAAAAGGAGGAGGCTGGAGAGTGGTTGAAGATCTAAAACAGCATAATATAACAACCCTCTTTTCTGATGTTGAATTAATTGATGACGCTATTAATAAATTCATGAAGGATGAATTAGAAAACGAAACAAATTTGATTTGCGATCACAATGAACATTAAAAAGAATAGTTTCAACATTAAGTTGATTAAATCAGAAAATCATAATTTTATATTTAATCGGTTAGATAAAGATGCATATTGAAAAGCCGGCAATGGGTAAAATGCCGGAGTCATATTTGAGTTATTCAACCACTGCAATCAAGCGGTAAAACTAAATCACAAATCCTAAAAAATAAAAATGGAGATAAAATGGAAAACATAGAGCAAGTATCATTGCCAAGAATTGGCGAACTCGCGCCAGAATTCAAAGCGGTTACAACACAAGGCGATATAAATTTTCCGGCAGACTATAAAGGAAGCTGGGTAATTTTGTTTAGCCATCCGGCGGATTTCACACCTGTCTGCACATCTGAATTTATGACCTTTGCTTCAATGGAAGATCAGTTTGGAAGAGCTAACTGCAAACTCGTTGGATTATCTGTTGACGGATTGTACAGCCATATCGCATGGCTGCGAACAATTAAAGAAAAGATTGAATATAAAGAGCTGAAAAACATCGAAGTAAATTTTCCGCTCATTGAAGACATTACAATGGAAGTTGCAAAAAAATATGGGATGATTCAGCCGGGAGAAAGCAATACAAAGGCTGTCCGTGCAGTTTTTGTGATTGATCCGAAAGGTATTGTAAGAACAATAATTTATTATCCATTAAGTCTTGGAAGAAACTTTAATGAATTATACCGCGTTATAGTGGCGCTTCAAACTGCTGATGCATTTTCTGTTGCAACGCCGGCAGACTGGCAGCCCGGCGATGATGTAATTGTTCCAACAGCAGGTTCCTGCGGAATGGCTAAAGAAAGAATGGAAAACAAAGATGGCATTAAATGTTATGACTGGTTTTTCTGCACAAAAGAAATTAGTAAAGAGAAAATTCTTGATACTGTTTTAAACAAAGAATATGCTAAAAACTAATTACACTTTCTATATAATTCTTATGCTTTAGTTTATTAATGAATGAGAATAAAGATCATTGGTATGATGGCTGGTTCTATGATAAATTTATCGCTCCGAATCAGGACAGATTATTTGAACAGATAAAAAATTTCATAGAACCAGATTCTAATGTTATTGATATAGGCTGTGGGACGGGGCGCTTTTCTTTTTTTATAGAAGATAAATGCAAATCAACTTTAGGAATTGATCCCTCCATAAAAAATATTGAAACAGCAAATCATCATCTTCAAAAACATCCTAACGCTAAAATTTCTTTTCAGCACAGTTATTTGAAGCAACTGCTTTTAAAAAATAATATGCACTTTGATTATGCAATTTCAACCTACGTTATTCACGAAGTTGATGAAAGTGAAAGAATTAACCTTTTAAAAGATATGTCAGAAATTGCTGATAAAGTCATTATAGGCGATTATCTATGCCCGGCTAAAAATGGATTTTGGAATGTCCTTAACGAAACTGTTGAATTTGCCGCCGGAAGAAATCACTATAAAAATTATAAGAATTTTATTTTAAAGGGGGGAATAAAAAGTGTCGCTGAACAAGCCGGTTTAAAATTAATTACCGAAATCAAAAATCGACCTTTGACAAGCCATCTTGTTTTATTATCGAGATAGCTTAATAATTAAAAAAATCTTTTTTACTTTTACTTAACCATAAAAGACAAATGGAGAACAACGTGGAATCAAAAGCAGTCCAAGATTATTATCCTGATGATTTATCGCATTGTTACGGCTGCGGAAGACTTAATCAGAATGGGCATCAGATAAAAACTTATTGGGAAGGCGACGAAACCGTAACCAGATTTAACCCCAAAGAATATTATACAGCTATCCCGGGTTATGTTTATGGAGGCTTGATTGCTTCATTAATTGATTGCCATGGTACCGGGACAGCCGCGCTGGCGGCATATAAAAACGAAGGAAGAGAAATTGATTCATTACCCTCATTTAGATTTGTTACAGCAGCGCTGCAAGTTGATTATTTAAAACCAACTCCACTGGGCGTTGAGATCGAATTGCGAGGACAGGTAAAGGAAGTAAAAGGTAGAAAAGTTATCTCTGAAATTATTGTTACTGCAAACGGGCAAATTACTACAAAAGGGAAAGTTGTTGCAGTTCAGATGCCTGAGAATATGATTGGAAAGTGCGATACGTAAAAAATGAAATTAGAAATTGAATTAAATTTTGAAACAATAAAGATGCTGCCAACCATGTTAATAATGCCGTATATGTGAATTGGCTGGAAGATATGAGAATAAAATTATTTGAAAAATCTTTACCGGCAAGCTATTTAGTTAAACAGGGTTTATATCTGGCTGTTGCATCCACTAGCATAAGGTATAAAAAACCGATTCATCTTTTTGATAGCGTAAGAGGAAGAATGTTTTTAAATGAATATAAGACCTGCATCTTATACTTATTTTCAGAAATATTTGTGCAAGATAAAATTGCAGCAAAAGCAGATCAGAAATGTGTTCTTTAATATAAAAACGGGACAAATGATAAAGAAAAATTACGATAGACTTTTTTGAAAAAGCTTTCAGCTTTATTTAAGAGGAATTTTATGTTTGCCCAAAAGTTGATACTTTGAAATGAAATTTTTAGAAAGTTTTTAATGATAAAAAAATACTTTTTCATCCTCTCTGTTTTAATATTTGGAGGATGGGGAAACACCGGACATAAAATAATAAACGAATCAGCCTCGCTTTTTCTGCCGCCGCAGTTTGATTTTAATTGGAGTGAACAATTAGCCGATCATGCCAGCGACGCCGACAAAAGAAAAGGCGCTGATCCTACGGAAAGCCCCAAGCACTATATTGATATTGATAATTATCAGAGTTTTGTTGACAGCAATTATATAATACAGAATTATGATTCTATAGTTGCAAAATATGGGTTAAGTTTTGTTATCGATCAGGGTACGCTTCCCTGGAGTATAATAGCCGCGGTTGATTCGCTGCAATCAGCATTTGTAAAAAGTGATTTTAACAATGCGGCATTAATTGCCGCCGACCTTGGACATTATGTTGCCGATGCACACATGCCTCTTCACATTACAAAAAATTATAACGGACAATTATCCGGACAATCCGGAATCCATTCCCGTTATGAATCTCAAATGATTAATCGCTATTCTCAGCAGATAAAAATAACAGCCGATTCAATTTCAACAATTAAAAGTATTGATGATTATGTTTTTAATTTTATTTATGAAAATTATAAATATGTAGACTCTGTTTTAGCCGCCGACAAGACTGCGAAAAGCCTGGCGGGAAGTACCGGCAGCGATCTTTATTATGAAAAGCTATGGGATGTATCCAAAAATTTTACATCATATCTTTTTAATCATGCGTCAAAAACTTTTGCTGAATTAATTTTAACTGCATGGGTTAATGCAGGCAGTCCGTCATCCCTTACCGATTTACAAGATTTCATCGCCACGGTCTCTTCGCACAAGCTATATCAAAATTATCCTAATCCATTTAACCCCACAACAATTATAAGTTGGCAGTCTGCAACAAGCAGTCGGCAAACTCTAAAGGTTTACGATATATTGGGAAATGAAGTTTCCACTTTAGTTGATGAATTTAAACCAGCGGGTAATTATGAAGTTACATTTAATGCAAACGGATTAGCAAGCGGCGTTTATTTTTATTCCTTAAAAGCGGGTGATAATTTTCAAACAAACAAAATGATTTTAATGAGATAGCATTTCTGAAAAAAGAATACAGATGAAAAAACTATTTTTTTTGATACTACTTTTCGCTACAAGTACTAATTGCCAATCGGAATTATTTGAAAAAATTAAATCTATGTCTAATTCCGTTTCAATTGAAAATCTTTCTCATCATATAAAAACTCTTGAACGCTCTGGCGGATTTTACAGCAGAGTTGCGCTTACTCCCGGCGATGATTCCGGCGTGGTGTACATAGAAAATGAACTCAAAAAACTTCCCAATATTTCAGTTGAACTGGATACATTCTTTTTAGATGCGCCCCCGCCGCTTAACAGCAAACCTCAATTTAATGTTGTTGCGACAATCGAAGGAAAAAATTCAAATGGATATTATTTAATCGGCGGACATCATGACTGTTCCGCGAGCAGAATGGGTAGTGAAATTTGGAACAGTCAGTGGGAAACAATTAAAGCTCCCGGCGCGGATGATAATGCCACGGGCATTGCGCTGCTATTGGAGTTAGCAAGAATTATTACCGACCCGGTTTTTAACTATCAGCCGGATTACAGTATTAAGCTGGTAGCTTTCGGCGCTGAAGAATATGGACCGGCTTATACTGATCATCATGCCGGAAGCGCGCACTTTGCAAATAATGCAAAAAGCATTGGCGATAATATATTAGCAATGATTGCCATTGACATGATAGGTTTTAACAATAGATACGATTACCTCGATATTGTCTCCAACCAAAACTCAAAATCAATAGGTGAAAAATTTATAAATACGAATGAGCTTTTCAATATTGGATTGACTATAAAGAAACCCCCGTTTGTTGAAGCCGCTTATAGCGATCACTCCTCTTTTTGGGATGCCGGTTATAAGGCTATATTATTGATTGAAAACGCTCCCCCTTGGAAATTAAGTCTCAACTACATATCTAATCCATTTTATCATACGTCATCAGATACTTTTGAAACTTTGAATATGAATCTAATTAAAAAAGTTTCTCAAGTAACTTTGGCTTCCATTACATCCTATGCATCGCGTTTGATAGTTGGAATAGATGAACAAACAAATATGGTTCATTCTTTTAAGCTTTTTCAAAATTATCCGAATCCATTTAACCCATCAACAATTATAAGCTGGCAGTCCCCGGTAAGCAGCCGTCAAACATTAAAAATTTATGATTTGTTGGGAAATGAAGTTTCAACTCTAGTAGATGAATATAGAAGAGCCGGAAATTATGAGGTTGAGTTTGACGCAGCAGGATTAGCAAGCGGCGTTTATTTTTATAAATTACAAGCGGGAAATTATGCGGCGGTTAAGAAGGCGATTATCTTACGTTAAACTATTTAGTTTGAATTAAAGCAATATTAATTCTTCAACCTTAAATATTGAATGCTGAATAAATAATTTTTATCAGTCCAAACCTTTTTTACCTCAAAATAATCCGACGCTAATTCCGCAAAACTTTCTACTGAATATTTAATCGACTTCATTAAACTTTAAAAGCTTTGGCATCTTCACTATGAATTTACGTCGAAATTCCATAGGTGTATTTTCGAATATACACATTGATTAACATAACATTTTTTATAATTTTCAAACTGTAATCCAACCTTTTTATATTTTTTAGGAAAATATTATTTAGTGAAAGCTAAAATTGTTTATATACAATTAATAATTTGCATGCTTTGTAACTATATATTTATTTATTCTCAGCCGTTTCCTGCCAAATACAATTTTGAAAAACTTTCGATTGAGCATGGATTATCTTCAACTGCAGTTTATTCAATTCTTCAAGATAAAAAAGGATTCCTTTGGTTTGGAACTGAAAATGGTTTAAATAGATATGACGGCTACTCATTTAAAATATTTAAAAATGAGTCTGGAAATGAAAATAGTATCGCTGATAACTTTATTTGGAATATGTGCGAAGACAACATCGGGAACATTTGGTTTGCAACTGAAAACGGTTTAGATAAATATATTCCATCAACCGATAAATTCATTCATTATCTTTCCAATCAAAACGATTCAAATAGCGTTAGCGGAAATAGCATTTCTATAATTAGCAGAAGATGCAAATAATAATTTATGGATCGGAACCTGGACTTCAGGGCTTAATATTTATGATATTCAGTAAAAATAAATTCACAAGATATTCTGCAAAACAGCTTGGAATAAATAGCGACGTAATTTGGAGCATCTTTAAAGATTCAAAAAATAATATGTGGATTGGAACAGAGACGGGCGATTTATTAAGGTACGATTTTATTCATAAAGAATTTGAAAATCTGAGTAAGAAAACCACTAATTACACAAACAATAGCTCTGCTATTACATCTATTTGTGAAGATAAAAAAGGTTTAATCTGGTTCAGCACTTATGGTAATGGAATTTATAATTACAGTTATTCTAAAAAAGCATTTACTAATTTCAAAAATATTCCGAGCAACGAAAATTCTATTTCTGATAACATTGTATGGAAAGTATTTTGCGATTCAAAAGGATTATTATGGATTGGGACTGTATCACGGGGATTAACAATTTATGATTCACAAAAAAATATTTTTACAAGAGTAAATAATAATGCATACGACAATCAAAGTTTAAGCTCAGATTTAATACTTGGTATTTATGAAGATAAAGCGAATAACTTGTGGGTTGGTACTTCGGGAGGCGGCGTAAACAAAATAGATAGGAAGAAACAAAATTTTTATCAGCTTAAAAATGAATTTAACAATCCAAACAGTCTTGCAGGTAATTTTGTGTTTTCAATTTGCGAAGATAAAAATGAAAATTTATGGATTGCAAATTATGAAAAAGGAATTAGCAGATATAATCCAGCAGCAAATAAATTTATTATTTACCGAAATGAATCAGGTTCAGAATCAAGTTTATCAACAAATAAAGTTAGATGTATTTATGAAGATAAAGAAGGCGATATTTGGATAGGCACACATTCCGGAGGATTAAATAAATTTGATGAGAAAACTAATTCGTTCAAAAGATATACTGCTGATGGTTTAACGAATGGTTTAAACAGCAAAAATGTTCGTGCAATATTTGAAGATTCAGAGAATGAGCTTTGGCTTGCAACCAGCGGCGGCGGATTAAATAAATTTAATAAAGTAAAAAATAAATTCGAACATTTTACATATAATCCGGATGATGATAATAGTTTAAGCAATGATGATGTAACATCTGTTTGTGAAGACACTGCAAAATATTTATGGCTAACAACTGACGGCGGCGGGTTAAATCGATTTGATAAAAAAAATAATTTTAAAAGATATTTTTATACTAAAGATGATACCAATTCCATCAGTGAAAACTTTTTAGTTTGTTCTTTCTCGGATTCAAAAGGCAATCTTTGGATTGGCTCATGGGGCGGCGGGTTAAATCTTTACAATAGAACACACGATAATTTCATTCACTTTAGAGAAAAAGATGGTTTGCTGAGTGATGTAATTTGCGGAATTGTTGAAGATAAAAAAGGCAATCTTTGGATAAGCACTGTTAAAGGAATTTCAAAGTTTAATTTTGAAAAAAAAGAATTTACAAATTACGATATTAACGATGGAATAAAGGGCGAACTTAATCCTTCTGCTTTTTTTTTCAGCAAAACAGGCTGGATTTTTTTCGGCGGAATTGAAGGAGTATTTGCTTTTCATCCCGATAGCTTAACAAAAAATGAAAACATTCCTTCCATTGCAATCACTTCAGTAAAAAAATTCAATGAAGAATTTCCTACAAACAGACAGGCTCCTTATTTAGAAAATTTAAAATTAAAATATAATGAAGACGTTATTTCATTTGAATTTGCTTCTTTGGATTTTACACATCCTTCAAAAAATTATTTCGCATATAAGCTTGAAGGATTTGACAACGATTGGATTTACTCCGGCAGCAGACACTATGCAAGCTACACTCATCTTGATCCGGGAGAATATATATTTAAAGTGAAGGGGACTAACAATAGCGGAGTATGGAGTGCATTAGAGCAAAGTGTAAATTTGATTATAACGCCTCCGTATTGGCAAACATGGTGGTTTAGAAGTATAATGATTTTATTTATAGCAGGAATTCTTTATTCTTTTTATAAAATAAAATTAAATCGAATTCTAGAATTAGAAAGGCTGCGTATTAAAATTGCTTCTGATCTTCATGATGATATTGGCTCTGCATTAACTAGAATTTCAATCGACAGCGATTTACTAAAATCTAATTTGAGTAATGAAGAAACAAATCCAATAATTCAAAGAATCGGAAATGTTAGCAGAGAAATAATTTCCTCAATGAGTGATGTAGTCTGGTCAATTGATTCACGAAATGATACAATTCAGGATTTAATAAATAGGATGAAGGATTTTGCTTATTCTGTTTTATCGCCCAAAAATATTTTAGTTACCTTTGAAATTGATAACATTAACCTTCAAAAGAAAATGAAAATTGATTTACGCCAGAATATTTATTTGATCTTCAAAGAAGCAATTAATAATTCATCTAAGTATTCAAATGCCGAAGAAATTAAAGTCTCATTAAAGAATAGTGAAAATAATTTTATTATGATAATCAATGATTTAGGAAATCACATTGCTGCTTCTGGAAAATTAACCGGACATGGATTGAGAAATATGAAAATGCGCGCAGAAAGAATTGGAGGTAAAATTGAATTCGTTAAAGAAAATGGATTTAAAATTATTTTGATTACTAATGAGTTATAAGCTCTATTGCTAAATGGTTTAATTGTTAAAGTGCTTAACGGCTAAATTGTCAAAAGCAATTTAACCAACTAACAATTAAACAATTAATACACCCACATCTTTATGCAGTTAAAAACTGAAAACAAAATAGTTAGTATTAATTATGATAAAAGTAGGAATAATTGAAGACGATGATTTTATTCGCGAAAGCATTCAGAAATATTTGAATCGTCAGGATAATTTTATTTGCGATATCGCCGAAGATAGCTTTGAAAATTTTTTACCAAAGCTTGCTTCTGAAGGACCCATTGATATTGCATTAGCTGATATTGGCTTACCCGGAATTTCCGGGATTAACGGAATTAAAATATTAAAGCGTGATTATCCCGGAATAAATATTATTATGCTTACAGTTTATAATGATTCAACGAGAATATTTAATTCACTTTGTGCAGGAGCTTCAGGCTATTTATTAAAAAATACACCCCTTGAAGAAATCAAAAAAGCAATTGAAGATTTGGATAGCGGAGGCGCACCAATGTCGCCTGAAATTGCGAGAAAGGTAGTTGAATATTTTAATCCAAAGAAAGTTGATAATTACCAATCAGCATTAACTTCCAAAGAAAATGAAATTGTAAATCTTATGGTAGATGGTTTAAGTTACAAAATGATTGCAGACCGAATGGGAATATCGATTGATACAGTTCGCTTTCATATTAAAAATATTTATAGAAAGCTTCACGTCAATTCCAAAGGAGAAGTTATAAGCAAATCACTTAAAGGGGAAATATAATTTTAAGTTCATGTTTAAGTGTAAGTTCAAGTACATTCAATCAGCCATTCAAATATTTAATTAAGAAAACTTTTAATCCTTCAATTTAGTACCCAACATCTTTATGTAGTTGTGCCGCTTAAGTTTATTCCATAGAATTCCACATCACTTTTTAGAAATCTAATTCCGCTATACAAAGACCAACGGTTTACTTTTTATCTGAAAAAAAATTTGCTGTAATATTTATAATTAATTATTAGGAGTGAAGAATGAAAACATGTTTGAAACTTTTTGTAGTGCTTATCTTAGTTGTTCTTTCGTATATGCAAAAATCTTATGCACAATACACAATTGATGCTTCTTTCGGCACAAATGGAATCACTAATACAGGCTTTGGAGGATCTGGTGAACAAAATGGAGATACACCCTATGACATGCTTATTCAGCCTGATGGAAAAATAATTACTGCCGGGAAAAGTGATGGCGCTGATGGTTATTTTATAGCAATGGCAAGACATTCTTCAAATGGGATAATCGATACAGATACTTTTGGAGATAGCGGAAAAGTAAGAATTCATTTTGTCGCTCGTGATCAAGCAAATGCCATCGCTCTACAGCCTGATGGAAAAATTGTTGCCGTCGGCAGCCAGGCGACTTCTAATGCGGGCAGTGCAATTACACCATCTATCTATCGTTTTAATTCTGACGGCAGCATTGATACAACTTTTGGCAATCATGGTTTTAGAGCTTTGAAATATGATGGCGTTTCAAGCGGTCAGTTCTATGGAGTTTCAGTTCGTCCGGATGGAAAAATTATAGCTGCGGGTAATGTAACTGCTAATGCTAATGGAGGTAAATTCGGCTTTGGAGTAATGCGTTTTTTACCTAACGGTGATCTCGATACTTCCTATGGCAATCAGGGGCAGGCAATTATTCCTGCAAATATTTTATATGATATTGTTGGTTATGCATTCACTTCTGATGGAGAAGTTATTATGGCATCAGATGGATTTAATGGGCAGACGGTTTATCAGATGGCTAAATTTGATAGTCTTGGATCTCCCGATACAACTTTTGCAACTCAAGGGTATTTAGAAACTGGAATTGAAGCTTATCCATTCGGCCCTAGAAATACTAAACTCTCGTTAACGAGCGATGATAAAATTTTATTAGCAGGAACGACTACAAATGATAGTACAAGTAGTCCTCAGTTTACAGTATTTCGTTTTTTCCAAGATGGCAAAATTGATTCTTCATTTGGTTTAAACGGTCGAGCCGAAATTCAATTAAGCACCAATGACATTCTTTATGACATATCAATCGGTGCAGATGAAAAAATATTACTTATTGGGAGAGTTGCCGGTGGTTTTGGTTTTGCTGGATTAGCAAGATTAAATTCTGATGGCAGCATGGACACAACTTTTGCTCCTGGAGGAAAATTTATCAGTGATTTAAATAATAATACCGGTACACATTATTTAACAAGAGCTATTCCGCTTTCCGACGGAAGCATACTTGCCTGCGGATATAATTTTGCAAGCGGCAGAGGTGATTTTTTACTTACAAAATACATTGTAAACACAACAGAAGTTGAATCAAAGAATGTTGAACAGCCTAATAAGTTTTCGCTGGAACAGAATTATCCTAACCCTTTTAATCCTACTACCATAATAAGTTGGCAATCTGCGGTAAGCAGCCATCAGATATTAAAAATTTATGACGTATTAGGAAACGAACTTTCAACTTTAGTGGATGAATTTAAATTTGCGGGTAAGAATGAAGTTGAATTTGATGCCTCAAATTTTGCCAGCGGTGTTTACTTTTACCGTCTGCAAGCCGGAAATTTTATAGAAACTAAAAAGATGATTTTGTTAAGGTAATAAAAGTTGGATTTAAACCTCCGAAGTCTTTATGACATCGGAGGGTTGGGATTCAATCATTTTTAACTCTTAAGTATTGGATGCTGAATAAATTGTTTTCATCAGTCCAAACTTTTTTTACATCAAAATAATCAGAAGCAAGCTGGGCAAAACTTTCTAATGTGTATTTATATGAATATTCAGTAATTATGCTTTCATTTTGATTAAAATGAATTATAACTTCTTCCAATTGTACGTCTTGATTTTTTTGAGAAATTAAATGCATTTCAATTCTGCTTTCTTCATCATTAAAAAAAGCGTGATGTTTAAAACTATTTAAATTAAAATCAGCGTTCAATTCGTTATTCAATCTTTGGAGTATATTTAAATTAAATGCCGCCGTAACTCCCTTGCTGTCGTTGTATGCCCCTTCAATAGTCGCTTTATTTTTCCGTAAATCTACGCCGATTATAAACCCGCCATTTGCCCCGCAAAGTTTGGCGATTCTTTTTAAGAATTCTTTTGCTTCCGAAGGAGTGAAATTACCAATTGTAGAGCCTGGATAATAAACAGCTTTATGATCGAAAGGCTTATCTATTTTCGGCAGCTCAAAATCTTTAGTGTAATCTGCAGCGAGCGGAAAAATATTTAAATGAGGATAATCATTTTCCAAAATTTTTGCGGATTGAATTAAATGCTCTGTGGAAATATCAATTGGAACGTAACCCGCAAGTCCTGGAATATTATCAAGCAGCAATCTTATTTTTAAACTGCTGCCGCTTCCGAGTTCAATCAGCAAAGTTCCTTCGCCAAGCAGAGCAGACATTTTTTCAATATTATCCTGCATAATTTTTACTTCAGTTCGGGTAGGATAATATTCATCCAATTCACAAATCTGATCAAATAACTGCGAGCCTTTTTCATCATAAAATAATTTGCTCGGGAGTTGTTTTTGTTTTTGAGATAACCCCCCAATTACTTCATCATAAATATCAGCTTGTGAAAGTTCTTCAGTTTTTATAGTCATAATATTTCAAATTAATTGATTAAGATTTTTTTTAATTAAAGTCCTTCGCTAATCTAATTCCCATAAATTGCCAGCGTGCATTGGGCGGAAAAAAGTTTCGGTATGTATTTCTAATATGAGTTTTGGAAGTAGCGCAGGAACCTCCGCGCAAAACCATCTGGCTTGACATAAATTTTCCGTTGTATTCACCCAAAGCGCCGGGCAAAGGTTTGTAACCGGGATAAGGCGAATACCCACTGCGCGTCCATTCCCAAACATCGCCATACATTTGGCTTAGAGATTTTTCACCGACATTTTGGGTGAGAGCAATAGGGTGAAAATTTTCTTCTTCTACAAAATTACCTTCTATATTTAAATTAGATGACGCTGTTTCCCATTCCGCTTCAGTTGCAAGCCTTGCCCCAGCCCAATGCGCAAAGGCTTCGGCTTCATAAAAACATACGTGACAAACGGGTTCATTGGGTTCCACTTTTCGGAAGCCTGATAAAGTAAAATTCCACCACTCGCCGTCTTTCTTTTCCCAATAAAAAGGCGCTTCCCATTTTTCGTTTTCGACTGTTGCCCATCCGTCCGATAACCACAGTGGAGCGGTTTTATATCCGCCGGCATTTATAAATTCAATGTATTCTTTATTAGTAATTAATCTTGTTCCTAATTTGAAAGGCTCGACAAATTCTTTATGACGGGGAGTTTCATTATCATAATTAAAAGCGCTGCCGTCATGCCCAATCTCATAAATTCCTTCGTCAAATTTTATCCATTCCATTGGCGGAATATCGCCGACAGTTTTTATTTCTCTTTCTCTAAAAACCGGTCTTAAAGGATTAACAGAAAAAACATGTTTAATATCTGTAACCAATAATTCTTGATGCTGCTGTTCGTGGTTCAATCCAACTTCAACTACAAATGCAAATTCATTAAAAATTTTTTCATCCACGTTTTCCAAAAACTCAAGCATATTTTTATCAACATATTTTCTATACTCATATACCTGTTCAACGGTGGGGCGCGAAAGTAAACCGCGGTATGCTCTGGTATGTCTTTCCCCCACCTGTATGTAATATGAGTTAAAAAGAAAATTATATTGCGGATGCAATGACTTATAATTTTTTTCCGCCTTGCTTAAAATGAAAGCTTCAAAAAACCAGCTGGTATGCGCCAAGTGCCATTTAGTAGGGCTTACGTCGGGCATGGATTGAATAACATAATCTTCTGTTACGAGAGTTTTACATAATGAATGTGAAAAATTTCTTACGGACTTGAATCTTTGAATTAGATTTTCTCTGCTTAATTTTTGGGGAGCGCGTTCAATAATGTCAATAGTTTCTGCTGGATTTTCCATAACAATTCCTTGATCATCTTAAATATTTTTCAAATGGAGTTTTTGATTTGCTTTTTAATTCTAAGTAATTAAAAATATTTATTCAAGTAAATTTTATCTAGGATAACATAACGCACACTATAGTTAATCGCATTGTGATTTGGGATAAAAAATATTCAAATCTTTATAATTGTGATAAGATTATTTCTATACTTCAAAAGATTTTGAAAAATTGTAGCCGACCCAAAATTAATTTTTATCAACAAAAAGGAAACTCACTTATGCGCAAGCAACTTTTTATGATTTTAACCATAATTTCTTTCTCATCGTTATTTATTCCTTCCGCCGCGCAAAATTCTCCCAACGGAAAAAAATTTGGATTTGGAATTATTGTTGGCGATCCAACAGGCTTAACGTTAAAAATTTGGACTTCAAAGCCGAACGCTTTTGCATTTAGCCTTGGCAAATCATATTTCGGAAGCCCTCGAATAGGAATGGATTACCTTTGGCATTTCGACGCGTTTAATTCCGATGTAGCAAAACTATATGCCGGTCCCGGCGGAGTTATTGGGATTGGCGAAGGAACAGGATTCTATTATAAGGATAAATATAAAAGAACCGGGAATGATTTGGGATTAGGAGTTAGGGGAGTTTTTGGCGTGAATGTAATTCCGGAAAGAACGCCGTTGGAAATATTTTTTGAAGTGGGAGCGCTGGTAGCTTTAACTCCAGATTTTGATTCCGCAGCAGATGTAGCGCTGGGGATGAGATTTTATCCATAATACAAAAATTATAAACCCAATTTCTTATAAAGAAGTTGGGTTTATTTTTAAATTTATTCTAATCAATTATTTTTGCTAATCCGCCCCAACGGCTGTCAATTTTAAAATCATATTTTTCAAAAAAAGCTTTTAGATAAAAATGCGTAGTTAAGGTTTTTATTCCATTAGCATTAAGACGTTGAAAAAAATCTTCTATTAATTTTCCTCCCAAATTTCTTTTTCTGTATGGCTTGGAAATAACAATGCCTTCAAGATGCGCAACGTTCATATACTGCATCTTATAACATAATCCGCCGATAATATTTTCATCGTTTTCATTGTCGGTTATAATTAAATATTGCAGCGAAGATTCAATCTTAACGGGATAATTATCAATTATAAATAACTTGTGAAGATTCGCAATTTCAAAAGGCGTAAAAGGTTTTCTAATTGTATAGCTCAATCCAAAACTATCAACTGCTTCGGTCTTCAAAATTATTTTTTTTTCTATTGAATGATCTTCGGTTATCAATTCAAATTTTTGATTAAGCGACGGTAAAATTAAATTATTTAAAACGCGTTTATCGTTTTCATCATTCATTACTTCGTGCAGTTCCACTAGTTCTATTCTGTTTACCGCGGGCGAATCCGGATATTTGAAAAGTGAATCAATCAACTTTGCCAGTAATAATTTTACTTCATCTGCGGCGTCAGCAAAATAAGTTTGGCTGAAAAAAATAAATTTATTTAATTCAGAATATTTATCAATTCTATACAGCGTTAATAAATTATCTAAAAAATTTTCTTTCGCTTCTTTTGTTGAAGATGAATTTTGCTCGATAAAATCACTGTAATTTTTTATCGCGCTAAGCAAGTATGAATCTATGTATGGCGCGCGCTTTTTTTCTTCCAAATAATTAAATAGCTCTTTATAAAATTTATCTTGGCAATTATTTTGAAGACCGTTTAACAATTCATTTAAATAATTAATCCCTTCTTCACTGCCCAACGCCCCCAAACATGAGTCGAACAGCCAGCTCAATTTTATCAAACCTTTTGAGGAAGGATAATGGGCGAAGGTCTGCAAATAAAAATTATTAAATAAACGGAAGAAAAAATCCTCAGAGCTTTTATAATTTGTCCAGCCCGCAATAGAAATAATTAATGAACCTCTTATAAAATAATTTTCGGGAACAACAGCATTAGCGGGAGAAAAATTGCCTGGGATTATTTTATAATCGCTGTTTTTAAGCGCTCTAAAAAAAGCAGCCATCCCCCGTATAAATAAAATCCTCAACTCAAATTCATAATCCTTCTTTTTAAAGGAAGATAGATTTGAATTTAGCAATCGTATTCTTTCCCAAACAGTTAAATCATTAATAAACGCAAAAGAAATAACTCCGAGTTTAGATCGGAAATTTCCCAGCTTTGGCAGAACAGAGGTTCCTTCGGAACTGCCGGAAATTTTTATCATCAAATAAATTGTTTCTAAAACTTCTTGCCTCGTAATATCGGGTTTGATAAGAATTATTAAATCATAGTGAGTATAATTTTTTGTGTTTACGCTTATGCGGTAAAGAAATCTGTTTGCAGAAGCGGAAATTGTTGAAATGAAAATTCCATTATCAATCACTTCCCTCAAATCAAAATGCGCTTGATGAAAAATTAAAGCGAAGGCTTCTTTTAAAAAAGTAGAACGATATAATATTTTTTCAATTCTATTTTTCTCAAGCGGCGAAATATTATCCTGGCAAACAACTTTTTGTTTCCAATTTTCAATTAATTTTTCATAACTGCTCAACAAAAATTTATTTTCAAACCATCTTGCTAAGTTGTTAAATACTTTAAAGGCGAAGTTTGATAAATCATTATCCTGTTTATGAAGTATCCAGGACACAAGCTCAAAGCGCACTTCAGAGTATGCGGAAGGATTTTTATGCGTATAATTTACAAGCAGTTCTAAAATTCTTTTAAATTGTTCGCGGGTGTTTTCATTAGCCGGCCATTTAATTCCTTTTCTGTAAGCCTCCAGCCTTTTTCTAAATGCGTCAAGATTAAAGCTTTCAATGTTATCGCTAAAAATATTTTCAATAACTTTCTTGTTTAAGAAAGGCAAACCTGAATTTATAAATGCGGGAAGATATTTATTGTAATCAATATCGGGTTTATTAAATAGAAGTATTTTATATGCTTTGCTTCGCACGGCGAATTTAGCGTGTGTGGCAAGCGCCTCTAAACGGCGGTTTAATAAATTAATAATTTTATGTTCGCATTTTAAAAGAAGAATTTCAATTTCGTCCAGTGATTCTAAAATTTCATTTTCATTTCCGTATAAAGCATTAATAATATCGGAGTTTATTTTTTTTATTGATGAATCAAACTTGCTTGTATTTTTTAAATTTAATTTTACATCTGACTTATTATTTTTATGATGAAAAAATATTTGAGATGATATTCCGGTAAAATCTAAATCCCATTCTTCCTTACAAATAAAAAATTCTATTAGCTTAATATTGCCGAGCCAAAGTATAGGCTGAAGAATAAAAGTTGAAAGATCAATTTCATTTTTATAAACGACATATTCAAAATCCCCAATTTTAATGCGCTTGTCTTTGCCGGTATTTTTTATATAAAGTTTGGTTCCGTTTTCATTATTAATAATGAAATTTTTAGAAACGCTAATATCGTTTTCGGTTGCTCCGAGATCCTTTAGCGCCCAGATGGGTATGGATATTTTTAGTCCGTTAATCTCAAATTTCAAATTGGATTTAGCGTAAAGACCTTCAATTGTTTTTCTAAAATTAGATTCAATAATTTTTCTTTTAAACGTCCCCTTCGGCGTAAGCTCCCCTTTTTTCTCATCAAAATTTCTGTCTAAAATTTCATACTTAACAATTCGTTCATAAGTATTTAAATTTTTATTTACGGTGGAAATTAAAGTCCCAAAATAGCTTTTGAGTTTTTTTTGCGATTCTGCTTGTTTGATAAAAGACTCGTTAAAATCCGGAACAATCAGCAGGGCATTATAAGGTTTCATATCGCCGACAAGAAACGCGCGCTTTAGTCCGGGAATTTCTTCAAACTTTTTTTCGATGAACGCCGGAGCAATAGTTTGTCCTCTGCTATTTTTATAAATATCTTTTACTCTATCCACAATAAATAAGTATTTATTTTGATCTTCCGTAAAAAGATCGCCGGTGTTAATCCAATTTTCTTCTGAAGTATTTTTATTAACCTTTTCCAAATATTTAGCAACATACACGCCGCTAATTTGCAATTCACCCGCCTCGCTAAATCTATATTTAACGCCAGGGAGAGGCAGCCCTACAGAATCTTTTACATAATGATTGGGAGGAGTCATGCTAATGCCGCCGGTGGCTTCAGTCATCCCAAATCCGCTTACCAAAGCAACGGAATGCGAATTGAAATATTTAAAAACTTTCGGCTCAAGATAACCTGCCGCAGAAATTCCCCAGCGTAAATTTTTGCCGACTAATTTTCGGAGCGATTCTTTCTTAATATTTTTATCAAATGTATTTTCATTAATGCTTATTGCTTGTTCATAAATTTGTTTCCAACGAAGCGGTATACTTACAAATCCCGTAGGCATAACTTTATTCATCAAAATTATTAGGGAGTCAATATCGCTTTTACCGGCGAAGACATAAGTTCCGCCCCAGTAAATCATTCCCATCATTTCAAAATATCTCCCGAAAGTATGAAACAACGGAAGGTATGAAAGAAGAAGTTCATCATTTCCCACAGCCGGCAGAGCCGCGCCCCGCGCAAATCGTTTTGTAATTAAATTGAAGTTTGAAAATGCCACCCCTTTAGGGAGTCCGGCGCTTCCCGATGTAAACATAACCGTTGAAATATCATCAAGTTTGAATTTGTTTCTGCGGTCAAGTATTTTTTCCGCATCATAGTCTTTTATGCTTGAAATGAAATCATCAAAATTGATTACAGTATTTTTCTCTTCTTCGCCCGCTTTATAATCGCAAGTATAAATTATTTTAAAGGAAAATTAATTTCATCGCTAACCCTTTTTAGAAGTTCAATTCTTTGTACGCTGTCGGTAATTACAAAATTAAATTTCAGAAGATTAAAAATATGTTTAAGATTTTCTAATCCGAAGTGAATATGCAGCGGCGATACAAAAATATCATACGAAAGACAGGCAATATCGCAAAGCGCTCCATCAATAGAGTTATCCATATAAATAGCAACTTGGGGAGAAGACTCAGAATTATAAAATGAAGCCGCAATTTTTTTTATTTTATCTCTAACCAATTTGTAGCTATAGTCGTTCCTGACATTTCCATCAAAAACAGAAAACAATATTTTTTCGGGATGAGATTGAACTCTCTGATTTATCATATCAAGCAAAGAATAATTTGAAAGGCGAATTATTTTAAATGCAGATTCAGCCCATCTATATTGCATCTCTCTGCTTTTTAAATTTGTAAGAAAGATTGGGCTTTTGGTTAAATCTAAAAATCTAAACCAAAGTTCGTTTGAGATGATTTTATTTTCTTTTAATATTTTTTCCGCAATCGCTAATAATTCTTCCGATTCAAACTTGGTAGAATTACTTTTTAAAATCGTTTTAAGCTCATCTAATTTTGACGAGAAAACTTGTTCAATATTGTTTTTCATTTATTTATCTCCTTCCTCAAAAATAATAAAAACTTTCAAGCATAAATTTTAGAATTCAAAATACTTTTTATGCAGATTGCACTGTGATATTATTAACAAAAAGTTTCTACGTTTTAGCCTTCGGCATTAGCAATGTTTAAATTTGTAAATAGTTAAGTAATTAAGCTTACCACAAAATCAATAATTATATAAAAATAGGAGTATGTTATGCCCGTAAGAAAAGCAAACGCCGAATGGCAGGGAAATTTAAAAGAAGGTAAAGGAACTCTCAGCTCTGAAACTGGAGTTTTAAAGAACGTTGCATATGACGCTAAGTCGCGTTTTGAAAGCGGTAATACCACAAATCCGGAAGAACTAATAGGAGCCGCTCACGCAGCTTGTTATTCAATGGCTTTGGCTAATGGACTGGCAGGCGCAGGCTTTAAGGTAAACTCAATTAAAACAGAAGATAAAGTTCACATTGAAAAAGTTGACGGAAGTTTTAAGATTACTAAAATCGAGATTAATACCGAAGGCGATGTTGACGAAATTGATAAAGATAAATTCCAAAAATTTGCCGATGAAACTAAATCGACTTGCCCTGTTTCAAAAGCTTTAACCGGGACTGATTTCATACTGACTGCAAAATTGAAGTAGTTGGTTTCATATTTTATTAAGCCTGCGTTAGTTCTAAAAAGGCAGGCTTAACTTTTTCCTAAGCTAATAATTTTTTATACTTTTCATTTCTCATAGCAAACGCCCTTACGTACGAACAAGTAGGTATAACTTTTAAATTATTTTTTTCCGCATAATCCAAACCGGACGTTACAAGCGAGGCGGCAATTTGATGACCGCGAAGTTCAGGCGGTACATATGTATGAATCATGTTTATAGTATTTTCATTTACCATTACATATTCAAGCACGGATTCTTTTCCATCTTTCTCAAAAGAAAACTTACTCGCTTCTTTAATATGTATTACTTTTGATTCCATAATGATTCCTAAATAATTTCAAATTGAAAAAGTTCTTTCTTTTGCCTGCCGCTATGCGGGGAAGATTTAAGTAGGTTAAACATTAAACAAAAAATGCATTACGTCGCCGTCTTTAACAACGTAATCTTTTCCTTCCACGCGCATAACTCCCGCGGCTTTGCTCGCCGCTTCTGATTTATAATTTATATAATCATCATAGCCGATTACTTCTGCGCGAATAAATCCTTTTTCAAAATCAGTGTGAATAACGCCCGCAGCCAATGGAGCCTTCCAGCCCTGGTGAATTGTCCAGGCGCGCACTTCTTTTGGTCCCGCCGTAAAATAACTTATTAACCCCAGCGTGTGAAATCCTGTTCTAATAATTTTTTCTAATCCGCTTTCTTTAACGCCATACGAATCTAAAAATTCCACCCGTTCTTCATCATCTAAACCGGCAAGCTCTTCTTCAACTTTAGCGGAAATTTTAACAAAGTCGGCGCCTCTTTTCTCCGCGAATTCTTTTAAACTTTTAACATATTCGTTATCGACGCTCAAACTATTTTCATCAACATTGGCGCAGAAGATTGTACTTTTAGCGGTGAGGAAACCTACTTCTTTAAAAAGCTGCTTAACTGTTTCCTTTTCTTTGTCATTATAAAGAGAGGCGGCATTGCCTTCGTTCATAAATTTTAATATTGATTCTGCATCCTCCAGCATTGCCTTTGCGGCTTTATCTCCCTTTGCCATTTTTTGCAGACGTTCAATTTTTCTTTCCAGAATTTGAATATCGGCAAGCAGTAGTTCCGTTTCAATTACTTCAATATCTCTAACCGGATTTATACTGCCGTCAACATGTACTATATCTGGGTTATCAAAACATCTAACCACTTGAACTATGGCTTCGGTTTCGCGGATGTTAGTTAAAAATTGATTCCCCAAACCTTCCCCTTTGCTTGCGCCTTTTACAAGTCCGGCAATATCGACAAAGTCCACAGTTGCGTTTACGATTCTTGCGGGGTTCACGAGCTTTGCAAGTTCATCTAATCTTGAATCGGGGACGGGAACGATTGCTTTGTTTGGTTCGATTGTGCAGAAAGGGTAATTAGCGGCTTCGGCGTTTTGGGCTTTTGTAAGCGCGTTAAACAAAGTTGATTTGCCAACGTTCGGCAGTCCCACTATTCCAATACTTAAACCCATTAAAAAATTCTCCGTTAAAAAATACTATAATAATTTTGCTAACAAATATAAAAATAATAAACGGAAATGGGTGAATGAAGGAATGGCTGAATTGTCGAATAGTTGATCTATAAGTGAATGGCTATAAATCCCTCCGGGGGAGAGCCTTTGATTCTCAAGCTTTGATAAGCATAATTATCGATTAATATTGTAACCGGAGATATATAATCCCTTAAAGAAAAAATTTTTAAGATGAGTTTTTTTCTTCCCTGCCGGATAAAACATTAAGCAATCCACCAATTAGCAAGGTTGCAATTACGCCCACAATTGTAAACCACGTCCACGCGACAAGCTTAAGTGAAATTACTGTTACCATAATAAAAATTCCCCCAACAAATCCGGCGAGCGCATCTTCCTGTTTAGCTTTCTTTACTAATATTCCCAGCAAAAAAGTTCCGAGCAAACCGCCGTAAGTAAATGATGCAATGCTTAAAGCCAATTCAACAACGGCTTGTGAAGTCTCCATAAAAAATATTGCCGAGGCAACCAGCAAGCCCGCCCACATTATTGTAAACATTCGAGATATTTTTAGCTGCTTTGCATCGTCGTCATTACCGCCAAAAAATGGATTGTAAAGGTCCATCATTGTAGAAGATGAAAGGGAACTCATTGAGCCGGCAAGCGTTGACATTGCGGCGGCGAACAATCCAGCTATAATTATCCCCGTAATACCCGGCGGCAAAACTTTTATAATAAACATTGGAAATATTTCATCAGACTTTACATCTATTTTTCCGTAGTATGCATAAAGCATTACGCCCAAAACTAAAAATATTGCAAACTGAATAATTACAATTATGCCGCTGCCTATAATTGCTTTTTGACTATCCTTTAAAGTTTTTGTGGTTAATAATCTTTGAACAATTAATTGATCAGCGCCGTGTGAAGCCATAGATAAAAATGCGCCGCCAAGCAGTCCGCCAATTAAAGTATAAGGCTTGCTGAAAAAGCCTGACAAACCATCTTCAAAACCAAAATTAAATATTTGAAATTTATTTGAATCGGATGCGGCGGCTAAAACAGAATCCCATCCATCAGGAAGTAATTTCAAAACAAAAATTATCGCTACTATCGCTCCACCCAAATAAATAAACATTAAAATAACATCCACCCAAATTACGCCTTTTACTCCGCCCGTATAAGTATAAACAAGAGTTAGGATAGCAATAATAATTATGGCTGTGGGATAATTAATATCAAGCATTAATTTTAAAGGAATGGCGGTTGCAAACAGTCTAACGCCATCTGCGGCGGTGCGCGTAAATAAAAAAATTATAGAAGCGAAAGAACGGGTTTTTCCGCCGAATCTATTTTCTAAAAATGAATAAGCAGTCTTAAGATCGCCTTTGCTGTATGCGGGAAGGAAGACTGAGGCTACGATTATTCTTCCGATTAAATATCCAAAAGTTACTTGTAAAAAATTTAGATTGGTTAGGTAAGCAAGTCCGGGAATTGATATAAAAGTAAGGGTGCTGGTTTCGGCGGCAACAATTGAAAAACAGACCGCCCACCAGGGAACATTTTTAGAGCCGAGGAAATAATCTTTAACTGATTTTTGTTTTCCCCCTGATAGTATGCCAAGCGCCGCTGTGCCGATTAAGAAAACAACAATTATAATATAATCGATAGCGCTTCCTTGCAATAAATTATACCTTTTTATTTTTTAAATCGTTAATCGCTTCATCTACGGTTTCGTAAACTGGAAGCACGCGGTCGATTTGTGTTATTCTAATTAATGTAAGGACTTTTTGAGTGGGCGCCGCAATTCTAATATTCCCGCCAAGAGTGTTTACCAATCTGTTTGCCACAAGTATTGAACTTAAGCCCGAGCTGTCGCATGATTCCACTTCGCTTAAATCAAGCACAAGTTTATTTACGCCTTGAATTTTTATAAGCATAGTAAACTCGCCTTTAACCAAGCCGGAAATATTTGTATCAAGTCTTTTTTCGTTCAACTTGAAAACTGTAATATCGTCTATCTTTTTAGTTTCAAAGTTCATTATGATAATGAAGGGATTTTAGTTTTTGAAATTTCGCTTTGGTTTTTTTTGAACTTGCTCTTAAACTTATTCTTTCTCCTGCTCACGATTGATTAAGATTATGAGCAAGAATAGGTTTAAGATTTTGAAATAAAATTAATTACTCACAATTTTTTAAAACATCTTCAGACAATTTAAGAAATTTTCATAAGATAACTCTGAATTATTTTCGGAATTAACAATTTGAAAATTATAAAACTTATCCGAATTATTTTTTTTAAATCCCACTCTTATCGGCACATCAATTAGATTAGAAATATAACTGTAAAATATATTTTCATCGCGATTCAAATCTAACACAACTTGAAAATTATAATCCTTCAATTTAGAAATTAATTTTTGCGAGGGAAGATCAATATTATTAATATCACTTATGCCATGCTCAATTACTTGAGGGCGATATTTTAAGGGGATTAAACTTACCCGATAATCATAAGTAAAAATAGTAGCTTTCTTTCTTTCCTCATCTAAACCTTTTAACGCTATAAACGAATGGTGAAAGTCAGATTCGTTTTCGGGCATAAGCACTAAGAACGAAAATGATTTTTTAAAAAAATCAGTGAATGAACGCGTATTATATATTTGATCTTTAAGCTGCCAGCGAACAAATACTTTTGCAATTTTTTGTTTGATGATATCAATCATTTTTGTGCTTTGCCGAGTAAATTTAAAAATTCTTCTTCGCTTAAAATTTTAACGTTAAGTTTTTTCGCTTTATCTAATTTTGATCCGGCGCTTTCTCCCGCCAAAACAAAATCAGTATTTTTACTAACGCTGGAAGTAACTTTACCTCCCAGCGCAATAATTTTTTCCGAAGCTTCATCGCGCGTAAATTTTGAAAGAGTTCCGGTAAGTACAAAAGTCTTATCCGCAAATTCCGAATTTTGTTTATTCTTTATTTGAATATTTGTTTGAGAAAAATTCAGTCCTTGTTTTTTTAATCTTTCAATAATTTTTTTGTTTGTATCATTTTCAAAAAAGTTAATAACGCTTTTTGCGATGCTCGGTCCAATTTCATGAATAGCTGTAATCGCTTCTTCATCGGCTTTAATCAATTCATCAATAGAAGAAAATCCTTCGTTCAATTTTTGCGCGGCGCCTGAGCCGACATATCTTATTCCCAATGCAAATAAAACTTTTGAAAAAGGTTTTGATTTACTTTTTTCGATTGAGCTTAAAATATTATCAACGCTTTTTTCACCCAATCTTTCAATAGCTATAAGTTCATCCCGTCTATTCTTTAAATCATAAATATCGGCATAAGTTATTAGAAAATTATTATCAACAAAAAGATTTATTAGCGCTTCGCCTAAACCTTCAATATCCATTGCACCGCGTGCAGCAAAGTGCGCCAGCCTTCCTTTAATCTGGGCGGGGCATTCAGTGTTTTCGCAGTAATATGCCACTTCGCCTTCGGGCTTAAATAAAGCGCTTTTGCAAACGGGACATTTGTTTGGCGGCTGAACTTTTTTACTATTTTTATTTCGCTCGCTTTCAACCACCGAAACAACTTTAGGAATTACATCGCCGCCTTTTTCAATTATAACTTTATCGCCTTCTCTAATATCTTTTCTCAAAATTTCATCGTAGTTGTGAAGCGTGGCGCGGCTTATGGTAGAACCCGAAAGAAATACCGGTTCCAATTCCGCTACAGGAGTAAGCGTTCCCGTTCTTCCAACCTGCCAGCTAATTTTATTTAAAATTGTAAAAGCCTGCTTTGCTTTGAACTTAAAAGCTACAGCCCAGCGGGGCGATTTTGCAATGCTGCCTAAAATGTTTTGCTGCTTTATTGAATTTACTTTTATCACGGCGCCGTCAATTTCATATTCAAGCTCTTTTCTTTTTTCTTCCATCTTGCCGCAAACATCAAGCGCTTCTTGAATTGTGCCGCACAGTTTTGTCTCGGGATTAATTTTGAATCCTAATTTTTTTAGCAGTTGCAAATTTTCTATTTGCGAATCCAACTCTTGTCCCGAACTAACCAATGTGTAAACAAAAATATTAAGCGGACGCTTAGCGACAATTTTAGGGTCCTGCATTTTTAATGTGCCGGCAGATGAGTTGCGGGGGTTGGCAAAAAGTTTTTCTCCTTTTTCTTCGCGCTCTTTATTTAAATTTAAAAAGTCATTAACGTTCATAAAAATTTCGCCGCGCACTTCAATATCGTTTAAATCATATTTAAATTTTTTATAATCATTTAATTTTAAAGGAACAGCGCGAATGGTTTTTACGTTTGCAGTAATTTCTTCGCCCACAAATCCATCGCCGCGCGTTGCGGCTGTCCGAAGCATTCCATCAATATAATGCAGACTGACCGATGCGCCGTCAATTTTTAATTCAACTGTGTAATCAACTTTTTCATCGTCAGGCAAGGCTTCGCGAACTCTTCTATCAAAATCAAAAAGCTCTTCCTCATTATAAGTGTTTGCCAGACTTAGCATTGGAATTTTATGTTCGACGGGATTAAAACCTTTTGTAAGATCTTTGCCCACTCTTTGGGTGGGTGAATCGGGAGTAATTAATTGTGGGTTTTCGTTTTCAAGATTTTCAAGTTCTTTAACTAGTTCATCGTATTGTTTGTCGCTAATCGCCGGTTCAGCTAAAACATAATACTTATAATCATTTTCGTTAATAAGCCGGCGAAGTTCAATTATTTTTTTTTCAAATTTAGACGACATACTAAAACAACTTTTCAAAAAATAATACTAATTGTTTTTTAATAATTGCGATTTGTTTAAATACTGAATTCCATTTTTATCCACTAAAATATAAGCTACATCAGTTTGCGGTTTAAAGCTTAAAGATTTATCATCTAACTGAAGCTGCACTACTTTTGCTTTGCCGAATGTAATTTTAAAGTTCTTGCCGGCAGTAATATTTTTTTGCGATTTAGGAAATAAAATAAATTCTTCTTCAATTTTATCGTCAATCAATATTTTTACCCAGGAGGTATCCGCAGCTTTTATATTTAATGAAAGACTGTCCGATGTTGCCCCAATGGTTGAACTTGCTAAAGAATCAGATTGAATAGAATCAGAATTTACTAAGGGAGTTTCTTCAATATAACGATCTCTGTTTTGATTATTTCCATCGATCATTTCCCTAGAAGGATTTTCATTTACAATTATTTCATCGGATGTTTTGAAAAAGATAAGATATATTAATGCCGCAATAATTATTACGGCTGCGATAAATATTCCCATCATTAAATTTTTGTTTGACGGCTCGGAATTATTTTTTGCCGATTGCTTATCGTCCAAAATACTATTGAATGAAGATGTAGTTTTAAGCGGCTCTATAGGTTTTTCAGGTTCTGTTTTTTCTTCAGTCTTTACTTCAGCGGCAGTTTCAACAGTAGATATTTTTTCTTTTAATGCAGGCTCGTCAAAAATTTTGCCCGCTTTAGCGGCTTCTAATTTTTTTAAAGTAACAGCCGGATCCAACCCTACAATGTTTGCATAATCTTTTATAAAAGCTTTTACATAAATATCCGGCAGAAAAGAAAAATTTCCATTCTCCATAGCTTCTATAAATTTTAAATCGATGCGGGACTTTGCCGCAACTTGCTGAATTGTTAATCCGTTTTCTTGTCTTGCAGATTTTAGCTCGTCGGCAAATTTATCTAATATATTCAAATCAGTTTTCTTTCGGGTTCAATAATATTTTTAGAAATTAATATTTAATCTTTAAAATTTTAAAAATCTTTTTATTCTATTCTAACTAATTTTGCGGCAAACGCGCCGTCCATGTGATGAACATGCGGAAAAGTTTGTATGCATCCGTTCTCATCAATTAATTCTTTGGGAAATTCGTCGCTGGCATTTTTTAAAATGAAGTTGGGATGATCATTTAAAAACTTTTTAACAATTCCAAAATTTTCTTCAGGCTCAATTGAACAAGTGCTGTAAACAATAACGCCGTCTTTTTTAATTAGCGTTGCAGCTTTCTTCAGCATTTTAAATTGAAGATCATTCATGTTTCTAATATCAAGCATATCTTTCTTCCATTTAATGTCAGGTTTTTTTGAAAGAGCGCCTGTGCCTGAGCAGGGAACATCGGTTAAAATTCTATCAAAGCTTTCTTTCTGAAAATTAGGATTGTCATCCGATAATTCAAGCGCGTCTTCTTCAAAAGTTTTTATTGATTTGAAACCCAGCCGTTGAATATTCTTTTCAAAAAGACGAAGCCTGCTTTCATATTTATCGATTGAAATAATAGAACCTTCGTCATTCATTAAGCCCGCAATGTAAGCCGATTTGCCCCCGGGGGCGGCGCACAAATCCAATACTTTAAGTCCCGGCTGCACATCCAATAATCTGCAAGCCAAGCCGGCGCTTTCATCTTGAATATTAAAATAACCTTCGGAGTAGAATTCCCAGGCTGTTATGTTGGTTAAGTTTTGCAGCTTAAAAAACTCTGGTAAATATTTTCCCTGGTTGTATTTTAGATTAACAGAATCCAATAATTTTTTAAATTCTTCGGGATTAGTTTTTAAAGTGTTAATCTTTAAAGTTAAAAAGGGTTTTTCATTATTAGAGCTTAATAATTTTTCGGTTTCTTCTTTTCCAAATCTTGCAAGATACCTTTTAACCATCCATGAAGGATGGGAATAATATGCGGTTAAATATCCCACTAAATCTTCTTCCGGATCAGGATATCTAATTCCGTTTTTGCTGCGTATAATATTTCTTAAAATGGCGTTGGTTAAATCTGCCGGCTTTTGTCCCTGAAGTTTTTTAACAAACTCCACAGCTTCATTAACAGAGGCGTGGTCGGGAACTCTATCTAAAAATAAAATTTGATATAATGCAACGCGCAATCCGTTTTTAAGATTAGGAATTGCTTTGGAAAATTGCCCCTTGTAAAAACCGTTAAGCACCCAGTCCAGCCGCCCCATCCACCGAATTACGCCGTGAACAATTTCGTACAGCAAAGCCTTATCGGCGCCGCTAAGCTCGTTGTTCCTCATTTCGTTATCAAGCAATTTTTCCATGTAAGCATCGGAACGTTCAATTCTATTCAGAATTTTTACGGCTAACCCTCTAACGCCTTCATATAAATCTTTAACTTTATGTTCTTCAAACTGTAATGATGTCAATACGGATAGCCTCTCTTTCGTCTTTCCTTTTTAGTTAAGTCAAAAATTTTTCTAAATAATTTTTCTTCAGAATCTGACATCTCTTTTTCTCTTCGCTCCATAACCCGCTTGCCGGTCTCAATACTTTTGTCAATATCGTAAGTCGTAACCGCCTCGCTTCCACCCCAGGAAAATGACGGAATATATTTGGAAGGAAACCCGTTGCCGAAAATGTTGCACGATACTCCTACAATCGTTCCGGTATTAAACATTGTGTTGATTGCAGTTTTAGAATGATCGCCCATAATTACGCCAAGGAATTGAGAGCCGCTGTCAACTATTTCTCCATTTACATAAACTTTAACATTGCCGTAATTATTTTTTAAATCGCTGCAGTTAGTATCGGCGCCGATGTTAACCCAGCTGCCAAGGTAAGCATGACCCATAAATCCGCTGTGCTGTTTGTTTGTATAAGGTAGAATAATTGTGTCTTCAATTTCGCCGCCGACCTTGCACACTTGTCCCACGCTTACATTTTCATAAAGCCTTGCGCAGCTTTTTACCTGCGTCCCTTCGCCTACATAAACCGCTCCCTCTATTACGGCATTTGAAAAAATCTTTGCATGTTTATCAATATAAACTGGACCTTCGGAGCCGTCAATCACCGCGCCCGGTTTTATTATTGCTTCTTCATCAATAAAAATATTATCTCTTTCAATAAGATGAACGCCGTCGTAAATATTGCCAAGTATATTATTTTTTTTATCTATTTTTTTTGAAATCATTAACTGCTCAAAATCGCTTCTCAGTTCGGAAGGATTGTAGCGGGTGATGTTCCAAATGTAATCGATGCTTTTAATATCCACATGTTCTTTCGGCAAGCCGTCAAAATTTGATTCGCTTAAAAGATCATTTAAGTTAGATTTTATTTCTTTTAATTTTTTGCCTGAAATTCTTGCCGCAATAATCGTTTCTCCATTCACATATAATTTATCTTTTCCTGTTAAAGGGATTAGTTCAGCCATATTAGGCGGCGCTAAAATTCTTCCATTAATAAATAAACATTTATCATCATTAACCACATTCACATCGTGTCCGGGATTTTTGATGCGGACGAAATGCTCTAAATATGGTCTGCAATGAAGCGTATATTTTACATCGGGGTAAGCCCTGAGTATTTTTTTTCTTAAACTATTTATTCCGCAGACAAGATCATAAATTGGTCTGGAATAAATTAATGGCTCAAGCCTATCGTGATAAATATCTTCAAAAATGCAAAGCTGCATAACTATAAATATCCCTTAAAAATTTAATTTTTAATTTAATATTTTTTGAGGTAAAAGATAAGGATAAATAGTACTTTGAAGAAAGTTAGCAATGCGGAATGTATAAAAGTTGCAGCGGCTTTTTAGGAATGAATTTTTTGTTTGTTTATATGCTATTACGAAAATTAGCGGCTGAAGAATTTAATATTTCTTTCACTAAGAATAAAAAATTTAGTAGTTTTAATTTTCATATCGGATTCATTCATCAATTCGGTAAAATATTTTTACCGAAATTTTTTAGGGAGGATTAGAAATGTTATTTATCATAGCTTTAATTGCCGCAATAATTGCCGGTTTTCTTTACTTCAATGCAAAAAAAAGATTTAATAAAGCTGAATCAACTTACGCCTTAGTTGGTTTTTTTGTGGCGCTTTTCATTGCCGTGGTTCAATGCTGGACGATAATTCCCGCAGGTCATGTGGGAGTAGTTGATTTTTTTGGAACTGTAAGCGACTTCACATTAAAGCCCGGCGTTAATCTTGTAAATCCTTTGGCGAATGTTGTAAAGTTTGACGCGCGAACTCAGGAAATAAAAGAAGTAATGACTGTGCCTTCAAAAGAAGGATTGACGATTGATCTTGAAATAAGTCTTTTATACAGCCTAAGTTTTGAAAATGCAAACAAGATTTACAAAACTGTGGGCGAAAATTATGCTGAAAGAATAATAGTTCCTCAATTTAGATCCGTGGTAAGGGGAGTTACTGCAAGCTATGACGCCAGAGCATTATACACAGCCGAAAGAGAGCAGCTTGGTAAAAAAATTGAAGATGAATTATCAGCGCTCGTTAAGCCGAGAGGAATAACAATAGAAGCTGCGCCGATGCGTCAACTAACTTTACCGGCAAGATTGACCGAATCAATTGAAGAAAAATTGAAGGCTGAACAGGAAAGTCAGCGTATGCAATTTATTTTGCAGCGCGAAACTCAAGAAGCCGAACGTAAAAGAATTGAAGCTAAAGGTATTGCGGATTTTCAGGAAATAGTTTCCAAGGGAATTAGCGAGCAGCTTTTAAAGTGGAAAGGAATTGAAGCAACTGAAAAATTATCCAGTTCAAACAACACAAAAATAGTTGTAATTGGTTCCGGCAAAGATGGGCTGCCTTTGATACTTGGGAATAATTAATTTAATCAAATTATAATACAAATTTTAAGACTTCTGAATATTCGATACATTATTTTTTTTCAGAAGTCTTATTTAATAAAAAATTCTTAATTCATTTTTTATTGAAAGTAATTTTGTCGCTGCTTTCTTTAACTATAAATTTGAAAGAAAAGTAAATTAGATTAAGAAGTATTCCTATAAACAAAGTGGTTCCCCACGCTCGCATGTGATAAGTCGGATGAATAAGGCTTGATACAATATCATGCGATAAGGCAAACGGACTTACAATTATATCCCACGAATTCCATCTTAAATATCTTCCAATATAAATTCCATAGCTGCTTACAAACAAAAATATAATTGTTGAAATCATTGTTTTGCTTTTGCTCATATAATTATGAAGAACCTTTTCAATATCCATCAAACTTGAAATTCCGAATAATAATCCCGTCCATGCAAAAGATAAAATTAATACAAGGTCAAACCACAAAGGCGCCCCGCCCCGATGTCTCAAATGAAATAAGTCAGTTATTATATATGGCGAGTTTGGAAAAAACACAACCCACGATAAAATTAATATGGCAAGCAGTCTTTTCTTATTCTGTAAATTATTAATAATTATTATTGAACTTATAGCCCATGGAATAAAAGCTAAAAATAAATTCCAATTTAGGCTTAAGTAGTTATAAGAGTGAGAGAATAATACTCTGAATACCGAAAGACCAAAACAAGCCAAACTTAAAATCAGCAGTAAAATTGTTACGTTCATTCTGTTTGAACGTATAAGTTTTTTTATCATGTTTTTATTGAAGTTGTGTAAATTGAAAGTAATTGTGTTTAGTCATAACCGAAGCAAAAAATGTTCCCTAATATCGGAATTAATATTCATTAAATAAAAACGTATTTCATAGCATTATAAAATAATTCATAATCTATGACTTTCCGGTCATTAATAATTCTTTTGTTTGAGTTAAATTATTTATTTAATTTTGCACTTGTAAGTCAGATTAAGGATAAAATGAATTTCGTTATAGATTTATTTAACATACTTTTACCAATACTTTATATTTTAACTTTTTTCCATTACTCCTACCATTTTATGAAAGGCGGGAAAAATTTTTTAAATCTAAAGCGCTTCCCCCTTCTTTTTACATTAATTATACACGCGGCATATTTAATTATAAGAACAATCCAATTTGATCATCCGCCAATAACAAATGTGTTTGAAATTTTTACAGTGCTTGCCTTCGCTATAAGTTTTTCATATTTCATTTTAGAATTAGTAACCGATATTAGAGGGACGGGACCTTTCATAATTATTATTTCAATCCTTTTTCAAATTGTTTCTTCACTTTTTATTCGCGACCTAACCGAAGTTAAAGACGTGTTAAGGAGCCATTTATTAGGCTCGCATGTGTTAACGGCGCTCCTGGGTTATGCGGGCATTACTATTTCCGCGGTTTACGGAATTTTGTATTTAATTCTTTATAAAGAAATTAAGTTGAATAAGTTTGGATTAATTTTTAACCGTCTGCCAAGTTTGGAAATTTTAGAAAAGATGAGCTTCTATTCTGCCGTAATTGGTTTTACGCTTTTAACAATTGCAATAACTATCGGAATGGTTTGGCTTCCGCGAGCTTTTCCAAATTTTTCATATACCGACCCAAAACTAGTTGGCAGTTTATTAGTATGGGTTTTGTACGGCATAGGAATTTTAAGTAAGATATTTGCAAAATGGCGCGGTAAAAAAGTTGTTACATTTTCCATACTCGGATTTATAATTGCAATTTTATCTACAATGCTAACCAACTTTTTAGCCCAAGCGCAAAGTTTTCATTCTTTTTATTAGTCGTTGCTTCAAAGATGAATTTATTAGGAATATCCATAAATCATAAAACCGCCCCTGTGCATTTGCGAGAATCTCTTCATTTAAGTGGAGAGGAAATTAAAAATTTTATTCAGAATACAAAAGAAAAAATTTTTAGCGAAGGGCTTATAATTTCCACCTGTAATCGGACGGAGATTTACGGTATTCCCATCGATCAAAAAACTACACATGTTGATCTGCAAAAACTTTTGCTGCATTATAAGCCAAATGGAATAGTTAGTGAAAAAAATTTTAATAACTTTTTTTCAACTTCCGCAATTGAACATTTGTTTTCGGTAATTACCGGTATTGATTCCATGCTTATTGGCGATAACCAAATTTATCATCAAGTTAAGAATTCTTTTCAATTAGCCGATGAAATGAATTTTTCCGGTTTTCTAATGAAAAGGCTTTTTGACTCGGCAGTCAGAACTGGAAAGCGGGCTATAAATGAAACGGAAATTAGCGAAGGCGCAGTCACAGTGAGTTATGCCGCTGTTCAGTTAATTGAAAAAATATATTCAAATCTTTCAAAAAAATCAGCTTTGGTAATCGGCGCAGGCGAAACCGGAGAAATTGCAGCTAAACATTTGCGAGACAGAGGAATTGAAAAACTGGCAATAACTAATCGCACCATAGAAAAAGCGGAAAAATTAGCTGAATCATTAAATTCTAAAATAATTCCATTCAACAATTTTAAAAATGAAATTCATAATTTTGATATTATCTTAAGCGCAACAAGCTCGCCTGAGCTAATATTAAATTATAACGATATTAAATCAGCGATGAAAAAAAGAAATTATGACTCAATGGTATTAATGGATATCGCAATCCCCCGAGATATTGACCCGACAGTCAAATCTATTGATTATGTTTTTTATAATGATATTGATTCGCTAAATATTATTGTTGAACAAAATCTTGCCAAACGGAAAGATGAAATTCCGAAAGTTCAAGCAATAATTAAAGAAGAAGCGGCGAACTTTATTAATTGGTATAGCTCGCTGGAAGTAGCCCCAACCATTAAAAACATCCGCGACTTTTTTGAAAATATTCGCGCCGAAGAAGTTGAAAAAAATAAAAATAGATTTAGTTCCGACGATCAGGAAAAATTAGAAATTGTAACTAAAAGAATTGTTAATAAAATTCTTCATCATCCAACAGTTGAATTAAAAAAAATAAACGAAGCAAGCGGCAACTCCGAAAGCGCTGCAATTAAACTTAGCATTATTCGAGAGTTTTTTGGAATTGATAAAAAACTTGAAGAGGAAAATTAATTTGAAACAAAAAATTATTATTGGGTCGCGCGGAAGCGAACTGGCTTTATGGCAGGCAAATTTTGTAAAAAAGGAACTTGAGAAAAAAAATAAAAATATCTCCGTCGAAATTAAATTAATTAAAACCAAAGGCGATAAAATTCTGGATGTTGCTCTTTCAAAAATAGGCGACAAAAGTTTGTTCACCAAAGAACTTGAAACGGAGCTGCTTAATAATAATATTGATCTTGCGGTACACAGCTTAAAAGATTTGCAAACGCAAATTCCCGATGGATTAAAATTAGCCGCGGTTTCAAAACGCCACGCTGTGGAAGATGTTTTGATTGCCCGCAAAAAAGGAACATCCCTTAATACTCTTCCCGAAAATGCTGTTGTCGGCACCGGTTCATTAAGAAGAAAATCTCAATTGCTTCATCTTCGCCCGGATATTAAAACGGAAGAGCTTCGCGGAAATGTTCCTACAAGAATTAAAACGTTTCTTAATTCAAAGTGGGATGCAATAATTTTAGCGCGCGCTGGAGTGGAAAGATTAAAACTTCAAAAATATATTTCTACAATTATCAGCATTGAAGAAATGATTCCCGCGGTGGGGCAAGGCGCTTTGGGCATTGAAATTCACGCTGAAAATAAATTAGCCGATGAAGTTGTGCAATCGCTTCACGATGATTCAACCTATAAAGCTGTTTTGGCGGAGCGCGCTTTGCTGCGAACCTTGGAAGGCGGCTGTCAGGTTCCCATTGGCGCAAACGCTCAAGTAAAATCTAACGGGCTTTATATTGATGCAATTGTCGGTTCATTAGACGGCAGTTTAACTTTTAGAAAAAAAATCCGCGGCTCAAAATCCGATGCTGAAAAGTTGGGGAAGCAGCTTGCCAAAGATTTAATTAAAGCCGGCGCTAAAGAAATTTTAGATGAAATTTATGCAACGGTTAGGCTAAAATGATGATTAAAAATAAAATATTTAACTACGTTTTTCTGTTAGTCGGATTAACGTTTCCGTTTTTTTTATTTGCTTGCAGATGTCCCGCAGAATCAGACTTACAAATTCCACAGTCGGTTATTGAAAACTCAAATCAACAAATAATTTCAAAAACGGGAGATGATTTTTTCAAAAATAATTTCACTTTAAACTTCGACGAAAGTAAAGAGATAGATGGAAATTTTTTAATGAAATATAATTTTACAATTTCCGACAAACCTTTTGTTGATGAGGAAATTTCTTTTTTAGTTGATTCGACGGGGAAAGTTTTAAGTGATCAAAAGATAATCGGTATCCCTAATTGTAAAAACGGCGATTGCGATTTTAATATTGATGAAGATAAAGCAATTCAAATTGCCGAATCAAATGGACTGGAAAAAGGAATAAAAAACTGGAAGACGGATTTTGTGTGGGATGATAAATATGAAAAATATGTTTGGAAAATAATTTCCACTGCATCTCAGTCGCAAGGCTCTGAAGGCTACAGAGGAAGCGGAAGTGAAATTTTAATTGACGCAAATAATGGAAAAGTTTTAGATTCAAATATGTGGCATGTAAGATAGATATGAGTACAATGGTTGAAACGAAATCGAAAGAAGAAATAAAAAATTTAAAGCGGAAGAAAATTTTAGACTCCGCCGCAATTTTATTTTCGCAAAAGAATTATCACGAAGTAATGGTTGACGACGTTGCGCGGCTTGCTAAAATAGCCAAAGGGACCGTCTATAATTATTTTACTTCAAAAGAAGAAATATATTTTTCAATTATTGGACAGAGGCTTGAAAAATTAATTACTTCCGTCAAAGAAAAAATCAAAACTGAGTCTAACAGCATTGACGCGCTTCATTCATTCGTTATTCATCTTTATATGTTTATGATGAAGTACCGAGACTTTTTTTTAATCTATCAAAAGGAATCTTTAAAAGGCGAGCATGAGCTTTGCGCAGAAGTTTTAAATTTAGATAACCAGTTAAAAAATATTTTGGTTGGAATTATCCGCACAGGAAAATCGGAAAAACTATTTAAAGAAATTGATGAAAGTTTTGCCGTGGATTTAATTTTAGGATGTATTTACGGCGGCGTTTCGCGCGGAATTAATGAAAATTATAATGAAGATAAAATTATTAAAGAACGCGAAAATATTTATGATTTTATTTTGCACGGAATATTTTTAGAGTCAGATAATAAAATGTTTCCTTTAAAAGATAAAACTATTGTAATTACCCGAAGCATTGAACAGTCAAAAGAATCCAGCGAAATTTTTAGTCAGCTTGGGGCAAGAGTAATAATTATTCCCACTCTGGATATTGTGCCGCCGGATAGCTGGCAGCAGTTCGACAAAATTATTTCTAAAAAAGATAATATTGATTTTATAATTTTCACTTCCGCGCATGCAGTAAAAATGTTTGTTAAAAGATCCGCAGAATTAAATGTTGAGTTGAATTTTAAAAAAATTAAAATTGTTGCCGTGGGAAGTAAGACCGCAAATGTTTGTGAAAAATTGGGAGTTCCGATTCACATCATTCCCAAAAAATTCAGCGCTGAAGGAGTTATAATTGAACTTTCAAATTATGATCTTGACGGCAAAGTAATTTTTATACCTCGCAGCGCAATCGGTAGAGAAGAACTTCCGGACGAACTTGAAAAACTTGGCGCAATTATTAAAGCTGCGCCTGTTTATAATGTTTCAATTCCATCTGAAGAAAAAATAAAATCTTATGTGGAAAAATTAAAAGAATCAAATCCCGATTTATTTATTTTTACGAGCCCTTCAACTTTTAAAAACTTTTTAGAAATTTTAAAAATTAAAAATCCGGTTGAATATTTTAAAGGGATTGATGTTGCGGCAATCGGTCCCACTACAAAAACAGAGTTAGAAAAAAATAATTTAAAAGTTACTGTCATGCCCGAAGAATATACCATTGAAGGTTTGGCAAACGCAGTTGTTGAATTTTATAAATAGCCCCCGCCCAAGTTGGTAAAGGCTTTCGGAGACAAAATGAATTTAAAGAACGATCTATTTTTAAGAGCTTGCAGAAAAGAAGAAGTTGAACGCACGCCGATTTGGATTATGCGTCAAGCGGGAAGATATCTTCCGCAGTACAGAGCGGTGCGTGAGAAGTCAGATTTTTTAACGATGTGCAAAACGCCGGAACTTGCCGCTGAAGTTACAATTCAGCCGGTTGATTTGATTGGAGTGGACGCCGCAATAATTTTTTCGGACATTCTTGTTATTCCCGAAGCTATGGGAATGCATCTTGATATGGTTGAAAGCAAAGGTCCGGTTTTTCCGCATCCCATAAGAAATGAAAATGATTTTAAAATGCTTAAAGATATTGACGCGCATAAAGATTTAAAGTATGTGCTTGATGCAGTTTCTTTAGCTAAAAAAGAATTGAATGGACGCGTTCCGCTAATTGGTTTTGCCGGTTCGCCATGGACGCTTTTAACTTATATGGTTGAAGGGAAAGGCTCTAAAAATTTTTCTGAAATTAAAAAACTTATTTATAATAATCCCAAACTTGCTCATAAACTTTTGGAAAAGATTTCAAATGCTGTAGCTGATTATCTTTCAGCAAAAATTGAAGCCGGCGCAAATGCCGTTCAAATATTTGATACCTGGGGCGGGATTCTTTCGCAAAATGATTTTAAAGAGTTTTCTCTAAATTATATTGAACAAATAATTTCCAAAGTAAAACGTAACAACGAACCAATAATTGTTTTTGCTAAGGGCGTTCATTATAAGTTAGATGATATTGTAAATGCCGGCGCAGATGTTATCGGTCTTGATTGGACAATGGATATTGGCAAAGTTAGAAATGAAGTGGGCGGAAAAGTTGCTCTGCAAGGAAATCTTGATCCGACCGTTTTATACGGAAGCAAAGAAAAAATAAGAGAAGAAGTGAAGAGAGTACTAAATTCTTATGGCAAAGGGAGCGGGCATATTTTTAATCTTGGTCATGGAATTTTGCCCGATGTTGATCCCGAAAACGCAAAAGCCTTAGTGCAATTTGTGAAAGAAGAAAGCCAAAATTTCATTCACCACAGAGAATTTGAACAAAGAGCAGATTAATAAATTAAGCGGGATTATTTTAGATAGTTCGATTGAAGTTCACAGAAATTTAGGCGCAGGCCTGTTGGAAAGCGTTTACGAAGTTTGTTTATGCAAAATTAAGTTTAAGAGGAATCAAATTTTTAAGACAAGTTGCTTTGCCGATAAATTACAAAGGCGAAAAATTAGATGCCGAATACAGAATTGATGTTTTAGTAGAAAATGAAATTGTTGTCGAAATAAAATCGTGTGAAACAATGCACCCTGTTTTTATTGCTCAAGTATTAACATACTTAAAATTATCAGATAAAAAACTCGGACTTTTAATTAATTTTAATGTTCCCAAATTAGTAGATGGATATAAAAGAATCATAAATGGATATTTTTGAATTACTCTGTGGCTTCGTGCCTCTGTGTTAAAAAGGAGAAGGTTATGTTTGAAATAGACTTAAAAAAATTTAAGAAGTACGATAAACCCGGTCCCCGTTACACCAGCTACCCCACGGCTCCGCAGTTTACCGATAAATTTAAAGCTGAAGATTATTTAAATGAAATAGTAAAAACAAATTATGGTGAAAATCTTTCCGACCTTTCACTATATTATCACCTTCCCTATTGCGATACCCTTTGCTATTTTTGCGGATGCAATATGATTATTACCCGCAACAGAGATAGAGTAAATGAATATATCAAATACATCAAAAAAGAAATGGATTTAATCAGAAGCTACCTATTAACCGACCGCAAAGTATCGCAGCTTCATTGGGGCGGCGGAACTCCCACGCACCTTAATCCAAATGAAATTGCGGATCTTGCATCTTATATTCAACAGTCGTTTTCATTTAAAGAAAATGCGGAGAACAGCTGTGAAATTGATCCGCGCGGATTAACAAAAGAACATCTTGCAGCTTTACGTGATAATGGCTTTAACCGCATCAGCATGGGCGTGCAGGATTTTAATGAAAAAGTTCAGAAAGCAGTAAACAGAATTCAACCGGAAGATATAACGAGGCAGACTGTAAACTGGGTTAGAGAATTAAAATTTCACAGCATTAATCTTGATTTAATTTATGGTCTTCCCTTTCAAACAGTCGAATCATTTGAAGACACGGTTGAAAAAATTATTGATATTTCTCCCGATAGAATTGCTGTGTTCAACTACGCTCACGTGCCGTGGATGAAAAAACACATGGCATTAATTCATCAAGAAGATATTCCCGCGGCGGAAATAAAATTAAATATTTTAAAGATGACCATAGAGAAATTAACGGATGCCGGTTACGTTTTTATCGGGATGGATCATTTTGCCAAACCAAACGACGAACTTGCAATCGCGTTGCAAGAGAAAAAACTCTACCGGAATTTTCAAGGGTACAGCACGCACGCCGACGCCGATCTATATGCAATGGGGATTACAGGCATAAGTCAGCTTGAAAGAGTGTACGCGCAAAATTATAAAACTGAAAAAGAATATTATACAGCGCTGGATAACGAAACTATTCCCACCGCTAAAGGCTACATGCTTACGGCGGATGATCTTTTACGCAGAGATGTAATTATGAAATTGATGTGCGATTTTGAGCTCAATTTTTCTGCAATTGAAAAAAAATATAATATCAACTTTAAAGAATATTTTTCTTCCGGCTTAAATAATCTAAAAGAAATGCAGCAGGATGATTTAGTATATATAACCGATAATAAAATTGAAGTTACCAATATGGGCAGATTATTAATCCGCAACATAGCAATGAACTTTGACGGCTACATTGAACGAAAAGAAGACACCGCAAAATATTCGCGAACTGTTTAAATAATTTTTGTAATTTAAACCTTAAATAATTTTACGGCTTGAAACTTAAATACTCTCGATAAAGTTTAAGCGTGTGATGTTATTTCCCAATATAAAAAGGTATCAAAATGAAAACTATATTTTATTCGTTAGTCATATTTTTATTTTCAAGCTTTTACGGCTTTAGTCAAGAAAGCAAAATTTTAAATGATGTTCAGGAAAAATTCAATTCCGTTTCAGCAATGTCGGCAGACTTCGTTCAAAGCGCAAATGGCAAATCTTCTGTAACCGGAAAGGTCTTTTACGGCAAAGGAGATAAGTTTAGAGTTGAGTTAAAGAATAATATAATTGTTTGCGACGGCGAAACATTTTGGAATTATAACAAAAAAGAAAACAAGGTTATCGTCAATAATTATGACGCAGATGATCCTTCATCATTTTCAATAAAAACAATCTTAAATGACTATCCGCAAAAATGTACCATCGAAGAAAAAGAAGGCGCAGTAATATTAACTCCCAAAAAAGATTCCGGTTTAAATTTTACCAAAGCGGAAATATGGGTGAACGATCAAAACTTAGTTCAAAAAGTATTACTTGAAGATCCCAGCAAAGGGAATATCGAAGTTAGTCTTTCCAATTATAACTTGAATCAAAAGGTTTCGGAAAATAAATTTAAATATAATCCGCCTGAAGGAAGCAAAGTTATTGACCTCCGCTGAAGATAAAACCAACCCACATTTTAAAAGAGCGTTAAACATAACGCTCTCTTTTATTTTAACCCTGGTGTTTCTTTACATTGCATTTCACGATGTAAATTTTAATGATGTTTTAGAAAAGATTTCTCACGCTTCAATTCCATGGATAATAATTTTGCTCTTTGTAATGCTGGCTTCGCATTTTGTGCGCGCCTTACGCTGGAAAGTTATTTTAAAATCCGTTAAGCCCGACGCCTCAATAAAAAAACTTTTCGGCGCCTTAATGGTTGGCTATGGAGTCAATTGCGCGGTGCCGCGTCTTGGTGAAGTTACAAGAGCAGTTTTAGTCGGAAAGTGGGAAGGGCTATCACGCTCCTCAATGTTCGGCACTGTAATACTTGAACGAGTAATTGATTTAGTCTTTCTCGGAATCTCCGTAGTAATTTCAATATACATAGCAAGCGCCGATCTTTATATCAGCTTTCCCTGGCTTGAATCTACATTATACATTTCAATTTTTTTAATTTGCGGGTTGATTTTATTTCTTCTTTTAATAGTAAAGTTAAAAGAAAAATTTTACGGTATAATTATAAGATTCATGTCTAAATTCTCTGAAAAAATTGCCCACGAAACAGCGCATACTTTTGAAATGCTTATCGAAGGATTCACAAGTTTGAAGGGCTCCAAAAACTATTTGATAACTTTATTCTTAAGCATAGTTATTGTTGTGCTTTATGCGTTAAGCGCTTACTTAGGTTTTTATACAGTGGGAATGCAGAACCTTGCTTCGCCGCAAATTACATTTGCAATGAGCTGGGTTTTAATGAGCATAAGCGGCATAGGCATGGTCATTCCTACCCCCGGCGGTACAGGCTCCTATCATACTCTTGCAAAATCTACGCTAATGCTTTTTGGCTTTGGCGAAGTTATAAGTCTCTCCTATGCTTTTTTAACGCACATACTTTCATATTTTTTATTTATAGTTTTTGGTTTGATTTTTTTCTTTATGCTTAATAAGCGCCATGATAATTTATTTAAAGTTATCGAAACTCAAGTAAACGATTTATGAATTTTAAGTTATTATTTTTTTTGAGTGTTGTTTTTTCTTTTAGCTCTTTTGCTCAAGTTGAAGTTAGAGGCGGAATGGGAATAAGCTTTTTAAGCAATCCCTCATTAACTGATTACATAAATCAAAACTTCGCCTCGTCATCGCAAGATCAACTGGGCAATTTTAATTCCGCTGTAAATTTTTCTCTCGAAGGCGATTATTATTTTAATAATACTTTTCAGATGGGCTTAGAAGTTGCATATCTTTTAAATTCATATACCTACCCCGCCATAACCGGTAAATATGAATTTGATTATAACATTATTATGCCCAGCGTTACCGCCTATTATGTCCTTCAGGGAGAAGGTTATAATTTTAAATTTGGCGGAGGAGCGGGAATTAGAATTTCCAGCGTTGATGAAACCAGGCAGCTTTCTACAATATCAAAATCCTATTCCGCAGTTGGCTTTGGATTTTTATTAAGAGCCGATGGCAATACCGCGCTTGGCGGCAATCTTTACGCAAATATCGGCGGCGATATTAGATACGATTTGAACGGCAAACCAAAAAATGGGAATGATTATATTTCAAATATTAATAATAACGTAAATTTAAATACACTTTCCGTGGGCGTTAGATTAGGCGTTACTTACAGATTTTAGGAGTTTTTTTTGAGTATTCTTGAAGCTATTATTCTCGGTATTATTCAAGGAATAACCGAATTTTTACCAATCAGCAGCACGGGACATTTAACTGTCGCCGGAAAATTAATGGGATTAATTTCCACTGAAAATCCTGAACAATGGACTTCATTTATTGCCGTTATTCAACTTGGCACTTTAGCTTCAATCCTTATTTATTTTTGGAAAGATATCTGGAATATTGTTTTAGATTTTTTAAAAGAAAACTTATCAAACAGAATAAAATTCTCTCAACAAAACCAAAACTCAAAACTCGGCTGGTTAATTATTATCGGCTCAATTCCGGTTGTAATTTTAGGTTTACTTTTTAAAGATATTATTGAAGGATCGCTTACAAAAAATCTTTTTGTTATTGCAGCCAGCTTAATAATATTGGCGCTCATTTTAGCCATCGCTGAAAAAACTGCAAAGTTCAAAAAAGATATGAACGACATAACAGTTAAAGATTCAATAATAATAGGCATTGCGCAGGCATTTGCTTTAATTCCCGGCTCGTCCCGCTCAGGCACAACAATTACCGGCGGTTTATTTATGGGATTGAAACGCGAAACCGCCGCGCGATTTTCGTTTCTATTAAGCATCCCCGCAATACTCGGCAGCGGATTGCTTCAGCTATTTGAAGCCTTAGCTTATATTGATAAAAGCATGATAATAAATCTCATTGCCGCAACAATTGTTGCCGGTATAACGGGTTATATTGCAATTGATTTTCTTTTAAAATATTTAAGAAAAAATTCTACTTTCGTATTTATATATTACCGAATTGCCGCCGGCATTTTTATTTTAGCGTTATTATTTTTTAAAGTAATTCAGCCATAGGAGAAAAGATGAAATATATTTTTGCATATTTTATTTCAGTTTTATTTTTATTAGGATGCGCTTCAAATGAAAATTCGAAAGAAGCGAAAAATGATTCACTAACAACGGAGAAAAAATTAATGAATGATTCAACCAAAACTAACGACACTACAACAGTGGCAATAATTAAAACGAATGTTGGCGCAATTGAAATTGAGCTGTTCGATAAGCTAGCGCCCAAAACAGTTGAAAACTTTGTAGGACTTGCTGAAAAAGGTTATTACAAAGGCGTAATTTTTCATAGAGTGATTGATAATTTTATGATACAAGGCGGCGACCCAACGGGAACAGGAAGCGGCGGGGCAAGTTTTTGGGGCAAAAGCTTTAATGATGAAATTGACTCTTCATTAAAATTTGACGGACCGGGAATTTTGGCAATGGCTAACGCGGGACCTAATACAAATGGAAGTCAATTTTTTATTACGCTTGCCGCTACGCCTTGGTTACACGGGCGCCATACAATTTTTGGAAAAGTTATAAATGGAATGGACGTAGTTCAGAAAATTGGCAAAACCAAAACTGGTCCCGGCGATAAACCTGTTAAAGAAGTGGTTATGGAAGATGTATCAATTGAAAAAAGAGCGAAGTAAAATTTAATTTATTTTTAATTGATGTAAACGCCTCGATTTATTCGGGGCGTTTTTGTTCTGTAGAGACGCTCCGCCTGCCTGCGCGCAGCTTCGGCATAGGCAGGCTGGAGCGTCTGAAGGTTTAAACTAATATTTAGGAAATGAAGATGTTTAATTACTTTTATAAATTAGACGCCTCACCGAGGCGTCTCTACGCAAAACAAAAAATAGTTTGTTTCAATAGATCAATGGATTTGATTATTTTTCCCCTTCATTCGTTTATTTAAATATGAAAAATTAAATTCTAAAAATGGCCAAAAGTAAAAAATCAGCGGCGCCAATTTCGGAGGCAATAAAAAATCTAAAGAAGGATAATTTTCTTCCGGTATATTATTTTTTTGGGGAGGATTCTTTCAGTATTTCTAATGCGGTCAGTCTTATTCAAAATACAATTCAGCCATTTATTACTTCTGATTTTGATAAGGAAACTTTTTACGGCGACAGCGCCAATCTGATTGAAGTTTTAAATTTTGCTTCCGCTTTTCCTTTCGGCTCAGAAAAAAAAATAATCACGTTTAAAAGAATTTGAAAAAGTTAGGGATAAAAAAAATCTTGTTTCATACCTAAAATCTCCCGCTGATTTTACAACAATCATATTTATACACGAAGGGAAAATTACAAGTCTCGATTCCGAGCCGTACAAATCTCTTCTACAAAACAATTTTATTTTTGAAGCAAAAGAATTAAAAGGCGACAGTTTAATTGCCTGGCTGATTAATTATTCTTCACAAAATAAAAGAACTCTTTCCTCTGCCAACGCGCAAGTTTTGGTGGACATTGTTGGAGAAAATAGGAGTCTGCTGGAAGCGCAGTTAGAAAAAATTTTTATTTTTTTAGAAGATAAAAAGGAAATAACATTAGAAGCAATCAAATCACTTTCCACTTCGCTTAAAGAATTTAATATATTTGATCTTCAAAATGCGCTAGCAGAAAAGCAAAAATCTAATGCTTTAAAAATTTCGTATAATCTTTTAGAGAAAGGAAGCGAACCAACTCAAATTGTTTTTATGCTTACAAGATATTTTACACAGCTTGCGCGGCTAAAGGAACTTCGACTTAAAAATAATAATGAATACGAAACCGCGAGAAAAATAGGAACTCATCCTTTTTATCTTAAAAATTATTTAAAGGCGGCTTCGCTTTATTCTGATAATGATTTGTTTAATATTTCTAAAGCTTTGCTGAAAGCGGATCTTTCAATCAAAACCACTTCTGTGGAATCCAAAACTTTGATTACAATATTAATTGGTGAAATTTTAACTTAGACTTTTACATATCAAACAAAAATAAATTTGTACAAAAAAGAGGACGGTCAATAACTTTGATTCTCTCAAATAATCAAACATTTTCCGATTAAAATAAAATTATTTATTTTATTGTCCTATTAATGAAACAATTCATTTTAAAGAAAGTATAAAAACCGTCAGTGGAAAAATCGCTCGCTGAATTTACAGATGAAGAATTAATCCTGGAATTTCAAACAAACAATACAACGCGCGCGTTTGAAATTTTAGTTGAAAGATTTAAAAATCCATTAACAAATTTTGTTTTTAGATTTCTTGGCGATTATGAGGCTTGTGTAGATGTTGTTCAGGAAACATTTATAAAAGTTTTTAGATACAAAGATTCATACAATTCCATCGCAAAATTTTCTACGTGGATTTACACTATCGCCGGAAACTTAGCCCGCACTGAATATCAAAAACGAAAACGGCGAAGTATTTTTTCTATCAACGCTTTTGGCGAAGATAAAAATGAAAATTTTGATATACCGGATGAAAGCTATCGCCCCGATGTAATTACCGACAGCGGAATTAAAGATGAAATTATTCAAAAAGCAATTTTAAAAGTTTCACCTGCTTATAGAGAGATGGTAATTTTAAGGGATGTGCAGGATTTGTCATACGAAGAGATTTCGGAAATTACAGGCATTACCGTCGGCACAGTTAAATCGCGAATTAATAGAGGTCGCGCTCAACTGCAAAAAATGCTGAAGGATATTTATAAAGAATGAGTTCAAGTATAAGTATAGGTATAAGTTAAAGCATAAGGTGTAAAAATGGATTTAGAAAAAAGTGATTCGCAATACAAAGATGTAATTGAAAATTTAAAGCGTTTGCAAAAAGTTTCTGCGCCAAAATATTTTGAGGCGGATTTAATGCGCAAAATTAATTCCGAAGATTTTAAGACTGAAAAAGTAAAATCAAAATCAAGTTTTTGGAATCGTTTTGTTCCGTCTGCGGCGCTGGGAGTTATTGCTGTAATTATGCTCTTTGTTTTAAATAATAATAATGATTTTTCTGACGATCCGCTTTTAGCCGCGCCGCGCGAAAGACAGGATTTAATTTCCAGCAATAAAATTTCATTAAAGGATTTAATGTCGGAACCCAAAGATAATTTAAGCGGGGACAAAGATATAAGTTCTACGGCTAATGAAAACAAAAAAGATTCCGATGAAAATTATAGCCGGCAATATTCGGGCACTCTTCCGCAATATTCTTCCACAAATTCCGCCAAAGCATCTTTTGCAATAAATAAAAGCGGGTTGAATTTTAGACAGATTCATTTAAGCAAAGAAGATAAAAAAGTAATTGAACAGCTAAGAGAAAAATTGTTAAATTCGTATAAAAATCATTAAAAAGGTAAAATATAGAATAAAATTTTTCATTGGATTTTAAGAGTTACTTGGCTATATTTGACGCTACATTTTTAAAAAGATAAAATATTTAGGTATTAGTTTTATGAAAAAAGGAATTCACCCAAATTATAGACCGGTTGTTTTTCAAGATTCTTCGGCTGATTATACAATTTTAACAAAGTCAACTATTCAAACTGAAGACAGTATTAAATGGGAAGACGGAAATACTTATCCTTTAGTTAAGCTGGAAATTTCAAGCGCTTCGCATCCGTTTTTTACAGGCAAACAAAAATTATTAGATACCGCAGGACGAGTTGAGAAGTTCAAGAAAAAATATGCTAAAAAATAATTTGATTTAATTTTTGTTTATAGTTTTTAAGCCGGTTTTATCCGGCTTTATTATTTTAAACTGCTAATTTTTTTAAGTTGATTTCTTTAGATTTAATAATCAATTTTGGCTTTCAATTTTTACATCCAACAATTCTTATATGAAAAACAAAAAAACCTTAACTATCATTCTTGTTGTTTTAGTGGCGGCGGTAATTTTTTTAATTATCAGCAAATCTAAATCGTCGGAAGCTGGAGAAAGAAAATCCGCCCAAAATAAAAATTCTTCAGTCCCGGTAACAGCTCATATTGTAAAACCACAGGAACTCGGCAACAATGTAATTACCAGCGGAACTGTTTTGGCTAATGAAGAAGTTGATTTAAAAAGCGAGGTCTCGGGTAGAATTATTAATATTGCTTTTAAAGAAGGCAGCCGCGTAACAAAAGGCGATCTGCTCGTTAAAATTAATGACGCTGAATTACAGGCGCAGCTAACGAGAGAAAAATACAAACTGGAATTAATTAAAGATAAAGAATATCGTCAAAAAAAATTATTTGAAAAAGAAGCAATTAGCCAGGAAGAATACGACGACGCGCTTAATCAACTTAACGTTAGCAAAGCGGAAGTAGATTTGATAAAAGCGCAAATTGATAAATCGGAAATCAGAGCGCCCTTTAACGGAATTGTAGGTTTGAAAAATGTAAGCGAAGGAAGCATCATAACTCCATCCACAATTATTGCAAGTCTTCAAAATATTAATCCCATCAAAATTGATTTTTCTATTCCTGAAAAATACACCGGCTCAGTTAAAGTTGGAGATCAGGTAAACTTTAAAGTAGTAGGCGATGAAGAAGAATATAAAGCTAAAGTTTATGCAATAGAACCTAAAATTGATCCGGTAACGCGTACGCTAAAAATTAGAGCTGTTTATTCTAATCCATCCGGCAAAATTTTACCCGGTTCATTCGCCGATGTTACTCTTGTTTTAGATAAAATAAAAAACGCTTTGCTTGTGCCCACTCAAGCTATAGTTCCAGAATTAAAAGGACAAAAAGTTTTCCTTTATAAATCGGGAAAAGTAACATCGCAAAATGTGGACCTTGGAATTAGATCGGATGCTTACGTTCAAGTTACAAATGGACTCAACGCAAATGATACATTAATAACTTCCGGTATTTTGCAAATACGCCCCGGAGCCGCAGTTTCAATTTCAGAATTTAATTAGAAAAAAATTATATGAGTTTATCTTCGCTTAGCATACGGCGACCAGTGCTTGCAATTGTAATGTCAATTGTAATTTTAGTATTCGGCATTTTAGGCTATACCTTTCTTGGCGTGCGCGAATATCCTTCCGTTGATCCGCCGATTATTACAGTAGCCACAACCTACATTGGCGCAAATGCCGATATAATTGAATCTCAAATTACCGAACCGCTGGAAGAATCAATAAACGGTATTGCGGGAATTAGATCGCTTACGTCAGTCAGCAGAGACGGCAGAAGCACACTCACCGTTGAATTTAATATTGATGTTGATCTGGAAACAGCCGCCAACGATGTAAGAGATAGAGTGTCAAGAGCTTTAAATAATTTACCGCCTGATATTGAAACGCCGATTGTCTCTAAGGCTGATGCCGACGCTACGCCAATTGTATTTTTAAATGTTCAAAGCGATACCAGAAATCTTTTGCAGCTTACTGAAATTGCAAATAATCTTTTTAAAGAACGTCTTCAAACAATACCCGGAGTAAGCAGCGTTCAAATTTGGGGTGAAAAAAAATATGCTATGCGTTTGTGGATGGACCCTGCAAAACTTTCCGCGTACAACTTAACTCCGCTTGACGTTAAAAATGCTTTGAATAGAGAGAACGTAGAACTGCCAACCGGTTCAATTGAAGGGAACAATACGGAGCTTTCAATTAGAACTATCGGACGCTTGCAGTCGGAAGATGAATTTAATGATCTAATTATTTCATCATCAAACGGAAGCATAATTAGATTTAAAGATATTGGCAGAGCCGAACTTGGCGCGGAAAATTTGCGCACCGTTTTAAAACGCGACGGCGTACCGATGGTTGGGGTTGTGCTGGTTGCTCAACCCGGCGCAAACAATATTGCCATCACCGATGAATTTTATAAACGAGTTGAGCAGATTAAAAAAGATTTGCCTTCCGATATTAAAACCGGGATTGGATTTGACGTTACATCTTATATTAAAGAATCCATAACTGAAGTTAAGCAGACGATAATTTTGGCGTTCTCTTTGGTGGTATTAATTATTTTTCTTTTCTTGCGCGACTGGCGTACAACCATTATTCCCGTAATTGCAATTCCAATTTCACTTATCGGCGCATTCTTTATTATGTACGCCGCAAATTTTTCAATAAACGTATTAACTCTTTTGGGAATTGTGCTGGCTATTGGAATTGTAGTAGACGATGCAATTGTAGTATTAGAAAACATCTACACAAAAATTGAAAATAAAATGTATCCCGCCGAAGCGGCTAAAAAAGGTTCCGCCGAAATATTCTTTGCGGTAGTTTCTACAACAGTAGCTCTTGCCGCCGTATTTATGCCGGTTATTTTTCTTTCGGGATTAACGGGAAGATTGTTTCGAGAATTCGGAATTGTTATTGCCGGCTCCGTAATTATATCTTCATTTGTTGCGCTTACATTAACGCCAATGTTAAGCTCAAAAATTTTAAAGCGAAGAGAAAAACATAATTGGTTTTATAATAAAACGGAACCTTTCTTTGTAAAGATGAACAGCGTTTACAAAAACTCGCTCGAATCTTTTTTAAAAATAAGATGGCTGTCGTTTGTAGTTATGCTGGTTTCCATTATAGCGATTGTTCTTTTCTTTGAATTGATTCCAACTGAATTAGCGCCGCTTGAAGATAGAAGCCGTTTGTCATTAGCGGTAAGCGCGCCGGAAGGAGCTTCGTTCGATTATATGAGCGTGTTTATGGATAAATTAGTTCAAGTGTTAGACGATTCATTAGGCTCAGAAAAAGATGCAATTATTTCCGTAACCTCTCCCGGCTTCGGCGCTTCCAGTTCAGTAAATTCCGGTTTTGGCGCAATCATTTTAGCCGATCCTCACAAAAGAGAAAAATCGCAGCGGCAAATTGCAGATGATTTAACCGAAGACATTTCCCAATTAACAGGCGCTCGCGTTTACGTTACACAGCCGCAAACAATCGGAGGAAGAAGGGGCGGACTTCCCGTTCAGTTTGTTATTCAAGCTCCCAATTTTAAAAAGCTGGAAGAGGTTCTTCCAAAATTTTTAGATGAAGCAAGAACAAATCCAACTTTTGCAATTGTGGATGTTAATTTAAAATTCAACAAGCCTGAATTAAAATTAACTATCAACAGGCAGCGCGCGCGGGACATCGGCGTTTCCACAATGGATATTGCTCAAACTATTCAAGCTGCTTTCAGCGGACAGCGGTTTGGCTTTTTTATTAAAGATGGAAAACAGTACCAGGTTATAGGGCAATTCCTTCGCGAGAAGAGAGACGCGCCAATTGATTTGAGATCGCTTTATGTTAAAAATTCCCGAGGCGAATTAGTGCAGCTGGACAATGTAATTTCATTGGTTGAACAAAGCACGCCGCCTCAGCTTTATAGGTTTAACAGATATGTGTCCGCTACTGTGCTTGCGGGATTAGCGCCCGGCAAAACTATTGGCGACGGAATAAAAGCAATGGAAGATGTTGCTTCAAAAACTTTGGATGAAACTTTTTCAACTTCATTAGATGGACCTTCAAAAGATTATGCCGAAAGTTCTTCAAGTTTAGCGTTCGCTTTTTTACTCGCGCTGGGCTTAATTTATCTTGTGCTGGCGGCTCAGTTTGAAAGTTTTAGAGATCCGTTTATAATACTTTTAACCGTTCCTTTAGCGTTGGCAGGCGCGCTGTTTTCACTTTGGTTCTTCAACCAAACTCTAAATATTTTTAGCGAGATTGGAATAATTATGTTGATCGGTCTCGTTACAAAAAATGGAATTTTAATTGTTGAGTTTGCTAACCAAAGAAAAGCTGCGGGAATGAATAGGCTGGAAGCAATTAAGTATGCTTCCGTTGCAAGGTTAAGACCAATCTTGATGACCAGCTTATCAACAATTTTAGGCATACTTCCAATCGCGCTTGCCTTAGGCGCCGGCTCTGAAAGCCGCGTATCTATGGGCATTGCGGTTATAGGCGGATTAATATTTTCTACATTTTTAACTTTGATGGTTATCCCCGCAATCTATACTTATTTATCACGGAAGGAAGCTTCGGTTTCAAATGTAACAGAACAGGAAAGTGATTACGATGTAAACGAAGTTCGAACAATCGACAAATAATTATTTTAACATTTTTTAGCTCATCAATTATTAATTCTAAATATGGCGCATAAAACATTTTTAATAACAATATTAATTTTATTTATTTCTTTAAGCGAATCCTATTCTCAAAATCTTCTTACAGTAAATGACGCCGTTAAAATTGCGTTGTCAAATAATTTTTCCATCAATATTGCAAAGAGTGAAAAAGAAATTTCGGATAATAATTCTTCAATTGGCAACGCCGGATTTTTGCCGAGCTTAGACGCCGATGGCAGTTATTCTAAAAGATCAACTACAACAAAACAAAATTATTTAAACGGGACAGTCGTAGATAGATCGGGAGCTAAATCAACGAGCTACGACGCAGGGATTGGATTAAACTGGACTATATTTGACGGCTTAAGAATGTTTGCAAATCTGGACCGTCTAAAAGAATTAAAAAAAGTAGGCGAGACAAAATTCAAAGCGGAAGTTGAATATAATATTTCTCAAATAATTTCTACTTACTACAACATTGTGCGCGAGCGGCAGGTAATGGAAGTTTTAAATCAAAGCATAAAAATTTCTGAAGAGAGGTTGAGAATTGCTGAAGATAAAAAACAACTTGGCTCCGCTTCAAAGTTTGATCTTCTTCAGGCGCAGGTAGATTTAAATGAAGATAAGTCTTCGCTTCTTTCAGAAGAATTAAAATTAAAGCAATCTAAAATTTTACTTAATCATTTAATGGGGAGCGAAGTTAATTCTGATTTTAATGTAACTGACACAATTTTAATAAACGAAGATCTTTCAATTGATGAATTAAAAAATTCAACCTTACAGCAAAACAGCGATTTAATTATTGCCCGACAAAATAAAATTATTTCTGATTCGGAATTAAGATTAGCGCGCGCGGATATTTTTCCAATCATTAGTTTGAACGCCGGATATGATTTTTCCAAATCAACCGCGGAGGCGGGATTTGTTACAAGCAATAAAAGTTTTGGATTTTATTACGGCGCGTCAGCTTCAATTAATTTATTTAATGGTTTAGCCACTAAAACCGCAATTGAGAACGCGGAGATTTCAACTAAAATTAATGAACTTAATTTTAACCAAACACAAAACACTGTAAATGCAGAACTTTCAAACTCTTATGAAAAATATGTTAGCAGCTTGCAGCTTGTAAAATTGGAAGCGGAAAATTACAAAGTAGCCGAAGAAAATGTGGAGATAGGGTTGGAAAGATTAAAGCTGGGAGGGATTACGCCGCTTGAGTTTCGTGAAACACAGCGCCAATTAATTAATGCGAAAAGCCGTTTGGTTGCCGCCCAGTTTGAAGCAAAGAATGCCGAAACAGAATTGCTGCGAATAAGCGGACAGCTTGTGAAAGAATATTAATCTCAGATGAGATAAAAGTTTTAATGCAACTCTAAAATTTATTTAAGGCTTGTAAACTTGTTAAATAAGGTTCTCTCCTGTATTTATCAATACATTTGTTTATCAAATTTGTTTAAATTTATAAATATTAAAATAAATTTGACGCTAAGGAGAGCTTTGAAGCCATTTATAATTTTGCTTTTATTTTTTATTTCGCTTGTAGCCGGATGCAGTAATGACAATAATTCTGAAGACAAGCCGGGCAAATTTGACGCAAGCCGCGGCAATAGTATTTCCGCTAAAACATTTGAGGGAATTTATTTTTCAGGCTCGCAAGTTCGTATGCTTCATTTATGCGATACCTCGGAAGATTTATGGGTAGTTGACAGTTCACACGGAAGCTTAGACGCAAAATATTATGGTTTGAGATTAGGTACGCATCAGCCGGCGTATGTAAAATTAAAGGGTGAAATTTTCCCCACAAAAGATAAAGCCTTATCTGAAAAATATAAAAATACTTTTATTGTTTACGGAGTTGATTTTATTGACAAATTTAAAAATCAAATTGACTGCCCGGAATTTAAAATACTTTTTGGCGGACATGGGGAGGAGCCGCCGTGGCGTGTTTCAATCAGCAAAAATGAAATTGTATTTTATTTAGGATATGGCAATGATAAAAGCATTTATCCTTACAACGATCCTGAGTTTGAAAATGGTATTACAACTTTTAAATCGTCTATCTCTGATGTATTAGGCGAGAGTAAAATAACTATAATAATTACAGCCGCTCAATGCTTTGATGTTATGTCGGGCGATAAATATGATTACTCGATACAGGTTGTTAAAGATGAAAAAATATTTTTCGGCTGCGGCGAAGATATGAGCGTTGAGAAATAAATATTTGTATTTAGTTGATGTTTTTCAAATAAATAGGCTCGCCAAATTGTAAGATAAAAAGTTCCTCACAACAAACTCATAAATTTAATATTCAACAAAAATGTTACGAGAAAATCTATCAAAAAAAGGAGTGGGGAAAACTAAAAATTTTAGATGGCGCGGCGCCGATGGTTCGCGCCTGGAAAGTTTAACAGACGGGGTTTTCGCATTTGCAATTACGCTGCTTATTGTCTCGCTTCAAGTTCCAAATTCCTTTACCGAGTTAACAAATATTATGATGAGCTTCCCTGCATTTGGAATTACTCTTGTTGCCATAATAGCAATTTGGTACGCGCATTATTTGTTTTTCCGCCGTTACGGAATTCAAGATAGTTATGCGATAGTTTTAAATTCCATACTTCTTTTTGTAGTTCTATTTTATATCTATCCATTAAAATTTTTGGCGACTATATTAATTATGGACTGTTAAATTCAGAGCTTGGTTTAAATATTCCCGTTGATATTATTATGGATTCTTCGCAATGGTATGAGCTAATGATTATTTATGGTTTTGGTTACTTTGCTATTGTAACAGTCTTTTTGCTGCTTCACATTCATGCTTATAAAAAAGGGAATGAAATTGATTTAAACAAAATTGAAGTAGCGGCAACTATAGGCAGCATCCGGTCCTATTCAATTAATATTTTTATTGCGCTTTGCTCCTTATTGATAGTCATCATTGGAGGAGCAAAATATGCGGCAATTTCCGGCTGGATATATGTTTTAATTGGACCCGCCTCCGCAGTAAATTGAATGATGACAGGCAAAAAGATTAACAAACTAAAAGCGAATTCTGCGGTATATTAAATAGATGACACCCGACTACTATACTTACTCAGCGCTAATCATAAAGGTTAAAAATTTATTTCGGCTGCTGAGAAGTTATGACGACCGAGTTAAATAATATTTTTCGTCAATTGAATTAAAATAAAAAATTATCCTTACCTTTATATTTAAATAACTATTCTTAGATAGATAATTTCAATTAAGCCTTCAATAGATTGCCATGAAAATTAAATTTTTATTATTATTCATTTTTTTAGTTTTCTCCCAATGTTTAAATGCAGCTGCCCGTATAAACAAGCTTATGGAGCCAGTCAATCTTCCGGGATTTAATGCCAGCCCTTATTATGATGAACAGGTCATAACATTTTACTTTTCACCGGATGTAAGAATTCAAATCAACGCGCCTGCGCCAAATTATTTTAACCCTGATTTACCTGTTGGATTGGCTTTATTTGCACTTCCGAATGGAAACACAATTGAACAGACGGTTGGTAAAATTTTAGATGCTGGGGATGACTGGCACTATGACATTCAGCATATCGGCGCTCAAACTAGATTTTTACGTCAAACCATAACAGAATATAATTTAGTAACAGTCTACCTTGAAGCGGCACAAAAAAGCTGGCCTGCATGGAGCAGCAAATATTCTAACGATGAGGTATTAATAAAAAATATCGTCGATTATCTTAAATCACTTTTTAGCAATTACAATCCTTTCGTAATTATTACAGGACACAGCGGCGGCGGACGTTTCGATTTCAGCTTTATGGATGCCTTTAATGAAATTCCCGAATATGTAAAAAGAATTTCTTTTCTCGATAGCGACTATGGTTATGAAACTGTTTATGGAAGTAAGCTGGTTCAATGGCTCAATGCTTCTGATGAAAATTATTTAAGTGTAATTGCTTATAATGACAGTGTCGCTTTGTACAATGGAGATCCTATTGTTTCACCAACTGGCGGAACATGGTATAGAAGTAAATTAATGAAAACGTATCTTTCCAATTATTTTACTTTTACTGATGGAGAAGACAGCTCATTTATCAAATACACTGCGCTTAACGGAAGAATAAAATTTATTTTGAAGAAAAACCCATTTCGGCAAATTCTTCACACAGTTCAAGTCGAAAGAAACGGTTTTATTCAAGGAATGGTTTCCGGAACCCAGCACGAAAATGAAGGTTATGAGTATTACGGAACAAGAGCTTACTCACAATGGATTCAAATAAATGTTAATTATCCTCAGCCTTTAACAATTCCGCCGCGTTCACCAGATGCTAAGTCAGGTTCAGAGTTTATGCAATCAGTAATGAACATGACTTTTGAAGATCGCGAAAAAGAAATATACAATGAAGCTTCAACCGGAAATATTCCTGACTTTTTAAGAAAATTAAAAACTATTGAAACTATATCCATCGATGCCAATGGAGTTTCACATTCAATTAAATATGAAGTAATGCCAGATTATCTTGCAATCGGTTCCGACAGTGATTTTTGCAGAATTCCAACTGGTCCCATTACCGCACAAAGATTAGCAGATTTATTCGGCGCTGTTATGCCGACAAGAAAACTTGTCGATAATATCTATTCGAATTCTGAAGTGAAACTTGATCCTGTTACTTATACGCCGGTGGGGAATCAAAATGAACTTGTCTCAAAATTTATCGAACATAACTCCGCTATTCAACAGCAGTTTATAAATGCGGGAGGAGTATTAGGCCAGCTAACCGGCGGAATTAAAAAAGATGTTGTGCTTAGTAATAAAATCATTGATTCCTCAAGGCCTAATCATGTTGTTATTTATGGATGGCATCAGCTTAACGGGCAACCAATTCAGCCTTTGACTAATATCCATATAAATACATATACCGATTATAGTCATGGAATTAGATTTTTAAATTCTGAAATTACTATTGATGGTAAGATTAAGAAAATTCAAGATATTCTAACTGATCCAGTTATGTACAAAATTTTAAGTGACGAGGATGGAATCATGGTTCAGCCGACCTACATTTCTTCAAATACATTTGCTCCAACTCAACCAAAATCATTTGGGATAAAAACAGAAAGTGAAACTAAGATAAGGATAATTATTAGTAAGGATCCAAATGTTGAAAAATATCAAGTTTCATTAAGTAAAAACGGAACTGATTTTAATTCTCCATTCAGTTCCAGTACCAATAATTTTTTAATCAGCAATCTTCCAACCGATTCAATCGTTTTTGTTAAGGTTGCTGCGGTTAATGCATATGGTACTTCTCCCCAGTCGGAAGTTCTTGCAGGTATTCCTACTGATCGTAAACCCGTAACTTTAATTGTAAATGGATTTGATAGGGGCTCAACCGGAAACACTTATAATTTTATTAGACAGCATGGAAGCGCTTTCTTAAATAACGGGGCTGCATTTGAGTCGGCTACGAATGATGCAATTATCGATACCTCATTCAATTTAAATGATTACAAACTTGTTGATTATATTTTAGGTGAAGAAAGTACAGTGGATGAAACGTTTGGTTCGAAGGAACAAGAAATTATAAAAAGTTATTTAGGTAAGGGCGGAAATCTTTTCGTCTCCGGAAGTGAAATTGCTTGGGACTTAGATTACAAAGGTTCCGCAATTGATAAAGATTTTATTTGGAACTTTTTAAAGATGAAATACATTGACGACGCTCCTGGCAATTCCCCAGGAACTCACTATCAAGTAAGCACACAGATTGCTTCTATTTTTGATGGATTGAATTCATTTTATTTTGATAACGGAACTCATGGAACTATAGATGTAAAATATCCGGATGTTGTTAAAGGAATTAACGGCGGAGAAGGATGTTTATTATATTCTGGATTTGATAGTTCTTATGGTTTTGCCGGAATAGCTTTTAGCGGACTTTTTAACGGTGGAAGCTCAGTGGGAAAAGTTATTTCATTAGGTTTTCCATTTGAAACAATTTATCCTGCAGAAATAAGAAACGAGCTAATAAAAAAGATTATGTTTTTTTTTGGAATAACCACCGAAGTAAATAAAGATGAATCTAGTTCTTTACCCAAAGAGTTTAAGCTTTATCAGAATTATCCCAACCCATTTAACCCGTCCACAATTATAAGCTGGCAATCGCCAACCAGCGGGTGGCAAACATTAAAAGTTTATAATGCACTGGGCGGCGAAGTTGCGACGCTTGTGAACGAATATAAACAGGCGGGAACTTATGAAGCGGTATTTAATTCTAATGCAGCTCATAGCCATTCGCCTTTGCCAAGCGGTGTTTATTTTTACCAGATACAGGTTGGAAATTATATTCAAACCAAGAAAATGATGATTTTAAAATAGGATTTACATAATAGATATTTCTAATACTTCTGCGGTTTTGGGTATTTACAAGATCATTTTTATTGGCGTAGGTTACATTATAGAATCGCAATTACACTAATTTATTTCAGGATAAAAATTAAATTGGATAATAAGACAAAAACAATTGATGAAGTTCTAAACGAGCTTGATGCAATTATTGAAAATTCTATTAAGGAAAATAATCGCCTTGGGATATTTGCATATATTTATAGAAGAACTACCGCACAAATAAAGCAAGCTGTAATTGATAGAAGATTTGAAGATAATGACCGTATGCAAATTATGGATGTAGCTTTTGCCAATCTTTATATAAATGCTTACAAAAGTTTTTGTTTGAATAATTCAATTTCAAAATCCTGGATGGTAGCATTCCAATCCCAAAATGAAAAGCTGACAATCATTCAACATATAATTTTAGGAATGAATGCCCATATTAATTTAGACCTCTGCATTGCGGCATCAAGCATAGCAATGGGGGATAAAATAAATTCTTTGCAAAAAGATTTTATGCTTGTAAACCAGATTTTAAAAGATTTGATAAATGAAATGCAAGACCGTCTTTCAAAAGTATCAAGATTAATGTTTCTACTTGATTGGATAGGTGAAAATGAGGATGAACAAATAATTAATTTCAGCATTGTTAAAGCGCGTCAGCAGGCATGGGAATCTGCGAGTTCCCTAGCTTATTTAAACGAAGACGAAACAAAGGTTAAAGTTGAAACCATTGATAGCTTTATATCCAACTTAGGCTTATTTATAAAAAACCCGCCGGGAAAATTGACAAGGTTTATTTTGAAAATCATTTCCAGATTTGAAGAAACCGATGTAAAAAAAATTATTAAAAAGCTTGAAGAAGATTAAATAAAATATTTATAAAGCTATAAATGAAATACTGGATAAACACAGTTTCAAAAGATCACGTAATGCACGGCGTTGAAGGTGGATTTACACAAGCGAATCACGGCAGTCCGCATAACTTAAAAAGAATGAGCAAGGGAGATTACATAGTTTTTTATTCTCCAAAAATACAATTTAAAGACGGCAAACCTCTTCAAAATTTTACTGCAATTGGTAAATGCTTAGATGACGAACCTTATCAAGCTGAAATGTCTCCAGACTTTCATCCATGGAGAAGGAATGTTAAATTTTTAAAGTGCAAGGAAGCTTCAATTAAAAATCTGATTAATAAGTTAAGTTTCATAAAAGATAAACAAAAATGGGGCTTTCCATTCAGAAGAGGAATGTTTGAAATTCCTAAAAATGATTTTTTAATAATTTCCGAAGCTATGGAAGCTGAAATTAAATAAATATTTTTGCTTCATTTAAAAAAATTATTTCTTTAAACTTTTTACTTGACATTACCCCCCCCCCATATCTTAATTTGCATTTGTAAGAATTTCATTTATGAAATTTTTACAAATAAAATAGTTTGTAATAAGTCTTATAACAAAAGGGAATTTATAAGAGGGAATTAATTTGAAAGAGGGAAGCATGAAAAGTGGGAAACTATTTGCAATTCTTATCTTGCTCATTGCAGCTAACATCACCATATTTCCGCAAATAAAAATAAAAGAGAAGGTGGAGATAAAACCGGGATCATCGCAAGTTTTTTCAAAGCCTCAAAATAATAATCAGCTTAACAGAGGCTTTACTCCGTGCGGACCATATATTGAAAACACTCAGACAGATCACTACTGGCAAGTTGTCTGGGTTGGCTATTGGGGACCCATCGATCCGGCGCAGCAGTTGTTTGGTACTCAAGGAAATGTTTATTTCGGTAATTTCGTAAACCCAAGCAATGGACCTTTTGAAATACAAATTATTGAAGGTGCAGAATACGCTAGCTTTCAAGAGTGTGTTCCGATTGATGAATACGGATGCGGTTGGACTGATATGGAAGAAACAAGTTTGAGCGGAATAAGCGGCAGCGAATTAATTGGCAGCGGCAATTTAATGGTTTTTGACTGCGTGCCGAGACGTGATGACCAAACGTATCACATACGTTATCATTATTTAGAACAGAACGAGGCAGCGGTAACTTACAGCATTCACAGCGTTAGTCTTAATCAAACAAAATACTTTCATACATTAATAGAAAAGCGTCCATTTGTATTTGAAGAAAATAGTGAACCAATAGAAATACCACATGCAGAAGAAGACGAATTTATCCCTAGAATGGAAGCGGTGTTTTGCAGTTCACTGGATTCATCAGAATGGTATGCAAATTATAATTGTAAAGGTGCATGGAATTTTTCAGCGGGAGGAGGCTTCCCGGATAATGTTAAGTTTAACGTTTCAATTGTAGAAGGTGAAGAATACGGAACGATGTTTTATCGTAATGAATATAATGAAAAAATAAAAAGCAATAGCTTTACAAATATTGGTGAAGATATTTATTACTTTATAAATTTTGAAGCAAACGGAATTGAACCGGAAGATACGGGAAAAGTGAAAATACACATCAGCACAACTGACGCTGATATGCCGGGAACGGATGTAAATATAAATGTAGCGCCGAACCAAAATTATCCCATACGTGTAACATTCCTTCCGGCAGTGCTGTCTGCGGGAGATACGGCAAATATATATTTAAAAAAGAGAATTGACAGCTATCCATTTTCTGATCCGGAAGATGTAAGTTATGAACCATTTTTACCGCATCAATTATTTGATATTAAAATAGAAAGGGGAAAAGAATACGGAACCATTCTCAACACAGCAGAATTAGATACCGCAGATGAATTTGTTGAAATAGAAGAAGGCTTTAAATTTATTGCTTCAAACAGCATTGACATAGATACAGCGAAAATAAGCATAAGAGTAACAACCAAAATTGATGATGGAGGAATAATATTAGCGTCGCCAAAAACAAAAGGAACAACATCAAAAACTTTAGAACAAATAGATAAAATAAAACCTGCTCCTAAAATAAAAAGCAGAGAAATACGAAGCAAAAAAGAGTAGAAAGGTTGAGGAAGATAAAACAAATGTAATACTTCCAAATGGAACTGCACCGCCGCCTGCAGCAAGCATAGTAATATTTGGATATGGGCATGGAGAAATTATAGATGATGAATGTGAAGAAGAAATTGTTGAATGCAATGATGTTGAGCCTCAAAAACTTGCTGGTAATGAAATTATACTCTTGCAATTAGGGGATACATGGAGCTGGTACGATGATAATGAAACCTATCATATTGCAAAGATTGAAGATGCATGTTCTTATAATTATAATAATAATGGGGACGGTTTAATATTAGGTTTAACAAAACCTTTACACGATATACAAGGGTTGGATAAAGTTTATCATTTTATGGAGGACATGAAGATTAAAATATGTCTAAATAAGTCAGCATCGTCCGAAGAAAATTATAAATGGAATTTTAATATTGAAAATTTAAGAATTCCAATTATAAGTGATGTATGCTATGATAATTTTTTTGTATTCGATGATTTGGTTGACGGGCTAGATGAAACAGTTTTAAATGAAAAAATTACAAACTGTAAACAATATTTTCAACTTATGAAATTCATAGACTATTATGCTAAAGGAAGTTATCGACAACCTGAATATTCAATTTTTTCAGATAAGGATTTTACTAAGAACTTGGATTATATTTATAATTTTAGTCGGGGGGTCAAGGAACACGAATATAAACATTTTATAGATGATAGCACTGAATTTTCAAAGGCAATTAATAATAAGGCTTTCCCCGAGATTAGGAATAATAAAAAGCTAAAAAAAGATTTCGCCTGTCCAGAAGATGCATTGGATTTTATAACGAAGTCAAGAATAACCTCTTCCATTTCGAATTCTATTGAACTAGTAATTGATAAACAAAAGAGAAGTTTTACAACAATTAAAACAAATAATGGAGATATTTTTGAAGTGAAAACTTGGGAAATTAATGCTGATGAATATGCTGAAAAATGGTATAAAAATGTAAAGAAAATAATTAAAAATTGGGCGAGAAGTAAAAGTTGGTTTTTAGATTCATATAATTGTACTAATTAATTACGATAGAAATTAGTTATTAAAGGTATTAAAATGAAATTGTTATATTTATTTATTTGGTCAATTTTTTGTGTGAATTTATTTTCACAAAGTCTTTGGAAAATATCTGAACCAAGCCCTCATGAGTTTGAGTTAGTAGATAAAGATACAAGTGTGATACATCTAAAAGCTATTATCACAAATCCTAATTCACCATGGTTTAAATATAAATCTGCTGGAAAATTTATTGCTTATTATCATACTGGAGAAGAACGAAATTTTTTATTAAGTAATTTAAATACTGTTTTGGATACTGCTGACCAATTTACTCTATCTGGTACTTGGTTAAGATTTTTTTATGATCAAGAAATAAAAGGTTATCTTGGAGAACAATCCGCAATAAATGGTATGAATTCAATTGTTGAATACTGCCCAAACAATGATGTTAAATTATGGGCAATAATTGAATTAGCTCAAGCAGGGCAGCTTAGTTTAGAATTATTTCATATTTTAGAAAATAACTATATTAATGATGATGAATCTTTAGCCATGATGGGTTTGAATTATTATGCATCAGTTGAAGATTATAGGCAGGATATTAAAAACCTAATTTTGAGTAGATTAGATACTATAATAGATCATTCCGAATTTTTAAAAGCGATTAATGATCTAAATAATGTTGACCATACTGAAGCAGTTTCAATTTTAGATAATAAGTTTAGAGAAAAGTCAGGTGATATTAGATATGATTTTTTTTTCGAATTATCAATCTACGATCCCAATAATCAAATGGAAAGAAGTATGTGGGTTATTCCTCAAGAACCAGATGAATTTATCCGTTCTGAGTATTTCCCCTTAATGTACGGTGAGGGACCATTTGATTTTTCAAGTAAATATTTTTCTCCTCAATGGATAAAATTTATGAAGGATTGGTTACAAACAGAAACTTCACCTCTTGTGAGTGTGCCATTGGACTGGAATATTAAAGGATTTAAACCTGCAAAATCAGAAAGTTCAGTAACTGTTTCAAATATGCTTGACACTTTAACGTCATTAATAAACGTTTCTTTTAATTATAATTGGTTAAGTGACGAAAATTTTTCTAATAATCTCAAAGATTATTTACAATCATCAAAAACAAAATTAACTAAACGGCGATTCCGCTTGGAACGGCAAAAGAAGTAAAAGCATTTCAAGACAGTGTGGATTATGTATTTAAAGACTCACTTAATACCGATCCACGTTTTGTAACATTAGAAGGCTGGAAATTTCTTTACTGGAATGCTCAATATATTTTAGATAGGCTTCCGTCAATTCCTGAAGAACCATCTCCTAACCTAACAGTAACCCTAACCAACAGCAGCGGGGCACTTCTCACAAACGGTTCACTTCAATATTACGAGGGTGCGTGGAAAGATGCTGTAAATAACGGCGACGGCACTTTTACTATAATTACAGACAAACAAACATTAAGCATCAGAATGACTTATGAAGGCGGTTCACAGCAAATAAACAATGTACCCGCACAAAATAATACTTATACTTTCCAAACAGTAAATGCTTCTGTTCAATTAAAAAATAGCTTAGGGGAATTATTACCCGAAGGGCAAGTTCAATATTACGCGGGCAGTTGGAGAAATTTCGGCACAACGCAAAACGGCATTGCAGCAAAAGAACTTCTTCCAAATACGTACAGCTTTAGAATGACTTACGAAGGCGGCAGCAATGACAAGCAGCAGAACATCGGTGATAATCCAACTGTAGCTTTCCAAACAGTAAATGCTTCTGTTCAATTAAAAAATAGTTTAGGTAATTTAATCAGTGATGCTGGAACTGTTCAATATTATGCCGGCGGTTGGAGAAGTTTTGGAACAATCACGAATGGAACTGTAAGCAAAGAGTTGCTTCCAAAAAATTATTCATTCAGAATGACGTATGATTTTATTTCAAATGACAAGCAGCAAGATATCGGCGCAAACAGCACGGTAGTTTTTTCAACTGTACTATGCACAGTAAAAGTAACAGACAATCAAAACCAGCCGGTTGATGGTGCAGATGTAAAATATTATTCCGGTGCGTGGAGAGACTTTGGAACTACAGTAGATGGAAAAGCGGTAAAAGAAATGCTTCCGAAAAGTTTATCATTCAGAGTAAATTATAACGGACAGCAGCAAGATAAAACTCAAGATATTGGCATTAACGGTACTGTTGAGTTTACACAATAAGCACAGAATAAACTAAGTGCTTCTGAGTGTACTTAGTGCCTTAGTGGTGAACTTTCTTTACCACTGAGACACGCAGAGCACAAAGCCGCACTAAGTAGAATAGAAGATTAAAAATGGAGCATAAAATGAAAAAGATAATTTTATCAGCCTTCTTATTAATAACTGGTTTATCATATTCACAAACAGTCTATGAAGTTGAACCGGGAACAAAAGGGAATGAAATAGTAATAACCTTATCCAATATCTCGCAGATAGAAAACGCAGAAAATGTGTCGGTTGATTTAATCAAAACATCCTCATCAATAAACTTTAAGAATAAAAGACAAAGCATAGAAAAAATAGAAGCAAATAAAGAAACAGATATTTCATTTATATTTGATATTGAAAGTAACGCTGAGATAAATAAGAAAGACACCATTGCATTTATGATAAGCGCAAAAAACGGAATGACCCTTAGTAAATCATTTATAATAAGCTATGCAGCGCCGAAAGAATTTAAGCTGGAACAAAATTATCCAAATCCATTTAATCCCAGTACCAAAATAAAGTATTCAATCAGCAGTCCGCAGTTGACAGTGTTAAAAGTTTATGATGTTTTGGGAAAAGAAATTGCTACGCTTGTAAACAGACAACAGCAGCCGGGAAATTATGAAATTGATTTTCGATAGCTCAAACTACGCAAGCGGAATGTATATTTATAGACTGCAAGCAGGCAGTTTTGTTTCTTCAAAAAAGATGCTGCTGGTGAAGTAAAAAAAAATTAAAGTCCAAGCTAAAGTTTAAGAGGAAGATCATAAAATTAAAGCAATGATACGACAGATTTTTTTTTGATTATTAAGATTGAAAATCTAGCTCTGACGGATCATCGCAAATATCATAATCATAATGTTCAGATCCTGCCTACCGAGGCTGTTGCAGAATACACATGAACGATGTCATCGCGAATTCTCAAAAAAGGCGTTGACTTTATTTACCTAAGGAATGACCTTACTGTCATTGCGAATGAGTCTTCGAGTGAAGCAATCTCTATTTCAATTATAAGATTGCTTCGGCTAATCACCATCGCAATGACAATTATTTATAGAAGTCATTAGTAGACGCTCTAGGAACCAAGCAATCTCAAAATTGATTTATCGACACATACACGCTTTCTTTTGGGATTGCTTCATCCGAATTCGCCGAGGCGAGTCATTCGCACCAATACAAATTGTGCAGCACGCTCTGCCGGCAAGTTCTATTCTTTCTATATATTCCTTATCTACTCATGTGGTTTTCTAAAATTTTATTAGCTCTGGGTTTATAAAGCAGATGATATAAAACATCGAGATAAGCATTCATTTCTTCCATATCAATGTTGGTTGTAAACTTCCAGAAGCCAAATATTTTAGCGAGCGATAAAAGCTTTTGGGAATAAAGCTCCCAATTATAAGCTGTATCAACTCTTTTAATAGCTTTGTCAGAAATTTTATTCCAATATGTTTTATCTTTTTTGCACTTATCAATAAACGAAATAATTTTATCTGTAGTTTCTTTTTCGTTAATGGGATCAATGTGAAAACCGGATTTTCCATCTTCAATAATTTCCAAAGGACCCCCGTAAAAAGTAGCAAACACCGGCAAGCCGCTTCGCATTGCTTCAAGTACAGTTAAACCAAATCCTTCAAACAAAGCCGGCTGCACAAAAATTCCTTTGTGATCGGCAATTACTCTATACACTTCCCCGGTTTGGTCTTTTCTAAAAAGCTTTCCAATCCAACGAATTTTATTTTGAATATTGTATTTATTGATAATATCATACATTAAATGGATTTGTTCTTTTTCTTCATTATCAAGAGTTTTGTCAGGATCAACTTTGCCGGCTACAAGAATTAAGTTTGATTTTTCTTGTAGCTCTTCTGACTTTCCATACCATTCTGCCAGTGAAGTTAAGTTTTTTATTTTATCAAGCCGGGCAAGCGAAAAAATTGGGAGAAGTTCCGGATTTTCTAATGTTCCATAAACATCCGGGTCATCAACATTGTTAAAAATTAATTGTTCAAGGTCAGCCTTTGTTTCTTTAATCCGTTTTTTCTCTTCAGTGTAAGGGAAATAAATTTTTGTATTTACGCCGGGCGGAACAATGTTAAACTTAGGGTGAAATAAATTTATTCCACCTGTTACGCGGAATAGTTCCGGCATTGTAAAATCTATATAACTCTCATATTGACCAATACTTTCCCCGGTGCCGGCTATTTCCTGATATGAAGAAGTAATAATAAAATTTGCAGTGTTCATTGCAATTAAATCGGCAGTAAACTGAACAGAAAAATGATAATGATCATCCATACTTTTCCAATACAAAGCGCTGTACAAATATTTACTTTTTTCTAATGCATGGGCAATATTGCATTGCGTTACGCCAAATTTTCTTGCCAGCATATAAGCAACCATATTTCCATCAGAGTAATTACCAATAATAAAATCCGGGCGCTCTCCGAATTCAACCAACAATTCTTTGTGCGCATCCTCTGAAAAAGTTTCAAGGTAAGGCCAGATTTCAAAACGTGAAATCCAATTATCAGTTACTTTTTTATTAAACTCTCTAAAAGGCACGCGCAAAATCCATGTGTTTTTTGTATCATGAACTTTCTCTAACCGCTGATTACATTTTGTATCGCCAGCATTGGGAATAAGCCGGGTTAAAATTATAATTTTAGGTTTTGCCTCAAGCCCGGACTCATTTAAAGAATGTGTCATCTCTTTTTCCAAAGCCTTTACTTGATCCAGTATATATACAACCTGCCCGCCTGTATCAGGCATACCGAGCACGCCTTCCTGCCCAAAATAACCGTGCGGAGAAATAATTGCGATGTTAAAAATCATGGGAATCTTTGAAAGAAAATCTGATAAAGCTTGATGATCGGGGGCATTTAACAGCAGTTCCAATTGTTCTAAACTTTCAATTATTGCAGCGGCATTATTTCCCAGTCCGGGTTCAAACCCCAATTCCTGAAGCTTATGCTTAAATTCAGAATATGGTCGGCTTTCATCTTCCTTTCGTAAAAAAATTATCGCTTTATCAATTTTAGAACTTAGATCTTCCGGGCTGGTAATTCTATCGTTAACAATTAATTGCTGGTTCTGGTATTTGTGAACGAACAAAAAATCAAAAAGAGCTTTTCGTATTTTTTCCGGCTCGGTAAACATTTTACTTGACAGATAACGATTTAAAAACTCTACTCCCTTACCAATATTTTTAGGCTCGCGCACACTGGGAAATTTATCGTAAAAAGTTTCGAAGTTAAGACTAAGTAAATCATTCTGGCTCCCTGCAGCTACAAAATCTTCTTTCACTTTTAGATATTCCGTGCGTGATATTTTTTCAAAGTAAGTATCATCCAAGCTGAATAAATAATGCCGTGCATGCCCAATGCGATCGCGGATTTCAAAGTAGGTTAAATTACCTGTGCAGATGGATTCGTTTGTTAGCCTAATAATTTCTTCTATTGCTTCATGGCTATCTTCTCCGATGCTCTCATCGCTTTTTTTGTACTCCTCAAATACTTCCAACAAATTTCCTTTAACATTTAGTTTGTTGGTACTGCAAACAACTTTATTCAAAAATCTGAAAAATGAATGTTTATTCTCTTCAATTTTTTTTGATATTAAATCATTCAAGGCTCTTCTCCTTTTTTTCATTTAAAAAATCATAATGGTTAATTCCATCTATAATTCCGCCGGCATAATTTCTTTTTGCAAAAAATATTCTCTTCCCACCTTTTAAAGTTTCCAATTCACTGCTGTAATTAGCTACAACCACTCCTAATAATTCTCCTTTAAGCATTTCAGCATCATTTCCTGAATCACCAGCAACTAAAATATTTTCATAAGGTATATTCCATCGGTACGACAAGTATCGAATTGCCTTTCCTTTAGATGCACGATATGGAAGAATATCAAGAAATTGACCGTGGCTAAAAATTACATTAGCCTTAATTCTATTTTTAAATAGAATATCTTTTATTTTATTTAGATTCTGGGGCGCATCGGAAGTGTAGTAGCTTACTTTAAATTTTCGCTGAGTTTCTTCTTCCTGATATTCAAGAAATTCAAATTTTGATAGCAGCTCAACTAATTTTTTTCTATTCCACTGATAAGAAATATGAGCGTCCCAACCCTTTGAATACAGCAGTTCATTTTTGTTATTGTAATAAATTTCAGAGCCGACAGATGAAATAATAACGTCTGGCATGGGCACATCGTTTTGTTTAAGTACTATCAAAAGCAGAATCTACCGTTCTGCCGGTAGCCACTGCAAAGCCCGTTTTAGAATGGAATGATTTTATTAATTGAACAAATTCTTTAAGCGCATCATTATCGCCCAACAAAGTATGATCGATATCGCTTACGACTAATTTTTCCATTTTAAATAATTTTTTTCCCATGGGGGCGAATGTATCGTCCTTTTTTAAATCTTTGCCGAGAAGTTTATCAATTTCACTTAAGTATGATTTTGTATGAGCTTCCCACGAATAGAATTTTTGAACTTGCTTCATTCCATTTTCAGAATATTTTTGCCAGAGCTTTTCATTAGATAAAATTTTATTTAATCCCTCCGCAATGTTTTTTGAATCTGAAACATCAACTAAAACTCCATTCTCCAAATTTGAAATTATATCCTGCGGACCGCCGTCGTCAGTTGCCACAACGGGAACACCGCTGCCGGCTGCTTCTATTAAAGTTAATCCAAAAGGTTCAACTAAAGCTGCGTTTACAAAAACTCCGCCGGTTTCCGCGGCTATTCTATATAGCTGAGGGACTTCATGTTCCGTATCGTGCCGTTTGGGTATAGCCATTTTTCCGTAAAGGTTATATTTGTCCATCAGTAATAACATTTCTGTTAACACTTCTCTTTCATTCTCCGGCATTTCTTGAATGTCTTTTCTTATACCCGCAAAGATGGCGAGGTTAGCTTTTTCTTGCAGAGATTTATCTTCCCCAAAAGCGGTTATTAACCCTGAAATATTTTTCCTTTTATCTGGCCTGCAAACAGAAAGTATTAATGGTTTTTCAACATCAACAAAAAACTTCAAAAGCTTTTCTTGAATAATTGATTTCATTTTTTCCGCTTCTTCAGCTGCGCCTTCTTTAGAATTATATGGATAAAATTTTTCGAGATCTACGCCCGGAGGAATTACAACAAAATTAACTTTGTTGCTGTTTTCATAATCGCCGTATTGATTATTTATCTCCTGTTTGGTGCTGGTTATAATTGAATCGGCATAATAAATAATTGTTTCTTCCGTTTCAATGCGGTGATTTATTTTATATCTTTTTTCAATCTCCTCCTCAGACATACCATCATTTAAAAGCTTTCTTTTTTTATCTCTGCCGAGCGAATGTCCGGTATGCAAAAAAGGAATTCCAAAAAATTTTGTAAGTTCGCTGCAAACATATCCGGCATCGGCGTAATGGCTATGGATAATATCCGGAAGCCTCCCCAGGCTTTTTATATTTTTAATGCTTTTATCAACAAACTCTTCCAAATGATTCCACAATTGTTCTTTACGTAAATATTTGCTGCCGCCGCATTTAATTCTAACGATGCTAAATTTGTCATTTACTTTTTCAATTCTTTGGGAATAATCATCAGAAACATTTTTATCTTTAATGTAGCGGGTTACCAGTTCAACTTTATCAACCTGCTCATATTCACTCAATTTTTTCGCGAGCTCTAAAACGTATTTAGTTTGTCCGCCTGTATCAGCATCTCTGCCTAGTTCTAAATCATGGCCTCTAATTAGTCCGTGAATGCTGTAAAGCTGTATGTATAATTTTTTATTTTCTGATTTAGTATTTGATGACATTAATTTTTCAATTCTATTTTTACCTAAAAAGTTTCTTTAAATTTTTGGTAGACTGAATTATCGTCAGGCAATGCGCCGTTTACTTTTAAAATTTCATTTGCAAAACAGCTTGCCGTCTCATTTATTTTTTTCTAATTCCCATTTTTTAAGATAGCCAATACACAATATTGAAGCATACGCATCACCCTGCCCCTACAGTATCAACAATTTTTTCTGCCTGAATTCTAAGTGCAGTTATGTTCATTCTTTGGTGATATAATTCTGCGCCTTCTTCTCCTTTGGTTAAACAAAGTAATTCGATATTAAAATCATTAATTAATTTTTTTGGCAGATCGGAAAGTGAGTTTCCATTTCTGAATAATTCATTATTAATAATTTGTAATTCATCAGTATTTATCTTTAAAACATCAGCAGCAAATAATGATTTATTTAAGATTTCTTTAGAGTAAAAATTTTGTCTAATATTCAAATCGCAAAAAAACTTTATTTGATTTGAAAAGAATGATTGTATGGTACGTCTGGATACTTCATTTCTTTGGGCAAGCGTACCAAAATATAAACAGTCGGTTTGCTTATTTATAAGATGAGAAATTCCTGAATCAAACCCGATAAAATCATAAGCGCGTTCTGTTTCAATAACCCATTCAGGTATTTTTTTTTCATTTAAAATTGGTTTGGCAATTCCGGTTTGTCGTAACTTCGTCAATTTGAATATACTCACTTGAAATATTTCGCTCTGCTAAGGTGTTTAATATTTCATTGCCCAAATCATCATTTCCAATTCTACTTATAAAATTTCCCTTGCCAGTTAAATTTATAATATGATAAATAAAATTAAACGGAGCGCCGCCAAGTTTATTTTTAGTTGGATATACATCAAATAATATTTCGCCGATGGCGGTAATGTTTTTCATAAAATTTAATAAATAAATGAATGTTAATTGAATAATAAAATATTTTCTCTTAATTGCAAGTAGGATAATGCGTTATAGCCTGTTAGAGCGTTTTTTCAATTTAATTATAAGTTAAGAAATTATTTTATATTATGAGATTGGCTTACTCACTTTGATGAATTAAAGTAGCCTTTAAAAATTTACCAGATGTAAGTTTGCAAATTGTAAAAACATCTACCCCTACGGTATTAACAATAGCAGTATCATTTGGACTAAATTGGATGTGTAAAGTATCGCTTAATTAGTGGTGAAATATTCGTAGAATATTTTATTCCATTCAATAATAAACTTGCATCATAAGATGAATATGATTTATTATAAATTTATAAATTGTTGGGGTAGTGTCTTGAGGAAATTAATTAAATATATGAGTAAACTATAAAACCGCAAATTATCTTTAACTTAAAACTACAGGCGGGTATTTATGCTTGACTTATCAAATAACAAAAACCTTAGCAACATCAATCAAAAGCGAAGGCTGATTTACCAAAGCTGTCGTAAATATTTTACCAAGCGTTCTTTTCTCATAGGGAACTTTATTAAATGACTTAGCTATTTTATTAAATTTATCATCGGAGAAATTATAAATTCCATTCTTTATTTTATTAAAAATTTCATGCCGCTTACCAAGCCTATCATGCCAGGCTTTATCATAAGTTAATATATGTTCGAGTTTGTTTTGCTTTATAGCTTCTGCTGCAATTTTTCCGGCAATGCTTCCGCCAATCATTCCGCTGGCAATTCCTCCACCGCTAAGTGGATTAACTTGCCGGGCTGCATCACCGACCAGCATAATTCCCGGGGCAGAAATTTTTTCAAGCGTAATTGCGCTCGGTACTCCTCCGGCAATAGAGGTAAGGATAGGCGCATTGGGATAATTTTTTCCCATAAAATTATTTAAATAAGAAAGCGCAGATCTTTTCTTCCCTACCATCCCGCTAACACCCAAGCCTATATTTGCTGTATTATTTCCTTTGGGAAATATCCAGAAATATCCTCCGGGTGCGAAGGCCTCTCCAAAATAGAAATAAAGCGTATTTGGATTAACATTTATATTTGCTGCGGTAATTTGAGCACAGCACTCCATATCTCGAAAATCAATATACGTTTTTAATCCAGCCCAGCGTCCCACCCTGGACTCAACACCATCTGCGGCAATAACAACTTTAGCTTTTAGTTCTTTTTGTTCGCCGCGGAATTCATATTTAACGCCGCTAACTTTTCCATTATCAAATAAAAGTCCGTTTACATAAGCGCGGGTTAAAATTTCTGCGCCGGCATTTGACGCTGATTTTGCAAGTTCGTAATCAAAAATTCTTCTCTCAAGCACGTACCCTGCTTCGCCAAATTCAAGCACAGCTTCATCGCCATTGGGAGCGTTAAATGAAAATTTACTTATAGCTGCATTTATCCATTTGGGATTAGGTTCAATAAATTCCTCCACTCCCTTTTTACTTATAGCTTCGCCGCAGCGAACTGGATAACCTACATCACGGTCTTTTTCCAATATCAAAACTGAAACGCCTTTTTCAGCCGCGTACCTTGCAGCTATAGATCCGGCGGGTCCGGCGCCGACTATTATTATGTCGTAATCTTTTTTCATGCTATCGTTTTATTTTCAATTGAAAACTGTTGAGTAGAGACTGCTACACCCTCACTCCTTCTTTATTAAACCGTATTACTTCAATTGGACAGCTCCAAACACATTTTGCACAATTTGTACAGCGCGGATCAATTATAAAAATTTCCGCTTCTTTTAATTCAATTGCGTCTTCGGGACAAACGCCTACGCAGCAGCCACAGAAGTCGCATTTGTTGGGAAGTATTTCGATTAATAGCGTTCCGGTTTTTGCTTGGCGATATTTTTGGTTATCAATCAAAATTTCTCATTTAAATTTTTTACTTTTTCCTGTAAAAAACTTAAGTAAACTTTTAATGAAAAGCATTAATTGGTTTTGAGCTAATTGAATTCAAGTTCGATGCTTGAAGCTTCAACAGTGCTGTCAATTAATATAGGCTGGGAATTATCGGTTTGTTCAAAAATTATATTGGAAGGCTGAATGATAATTTTATAATTTTTTATTATTTCATCATCAGTGGAAAAAACAAATATCTTTGCTGAGTTTTCAAAATTTAGCAGCTTAATTAAAAAATGTTTTTCTTCATCAATAAAAGTGGCGTTGGTCATTTTAGATTTTATTAGAGGAGAATCAGCGGCTAAAGTTAAACCCGAAGATTTTTTTTTTAATGATGAGTTGGTTAAAGGAAAAAGTTTGTACGATAAAACTCTATAGACGGGGATTTTCTCTCTTATTTTATTTTTTATTTTTAAGGGAATATTTTTTGCAAGAGCTGATTTTAAGGAAGAATAAAAATTTATTATTTCGCCAAAATCATTTGTGCCGCTAATAAATTTTGTTTTTTCCGGTGAAACTAAATCTTCAAAAAAAACAAAATTAAATATATCTCGTTCGCTTATTTCCACTTCAATTTCCATTAACTAAAATATTTATGTGAACTTTATCTAATATATAAACGGAAAAAATCTTTATTCGTAAAATAAATATTTATTATTTGTTTAACTCTTCCACTATTGTGCTTTTCATCACCCTCAAGAGATATTCGATAATATTATGATAATTTTCCTCATAAAGCTCCCGCGTTAATCCGGTAAAATGTTTTTCCAAATATCCGTATAAACCCGGATTCATTCCGCCATCCATTAAGTCCACAGAAATATCAACTAAAACATTTTCAAATTTCCCGGCTTCGTCTTTATTTATTTTATTATTATTAAGATAAGTGGAAACTAATTTTTGTTTCGCCGTTAAAAGTCCCGCATTTACTTTTTCAGCCATTTCCAATTTGCCGCAATGTCCTTCAATTGAATCGGGAAACAAATGCGAAGAAATATTTAAATGCTTTATTTTAAGTATTAACTGATTGAGCGGAATAGCGGGATAAAACTTAGTTTCAGTTTTTAAATAATGGAAAATATTTGTAAGCAATTTTTTTTGATCGGCAAAAAGCGAGGAAGGAAGATTATCAAATGTTTCGGCATCAATAATATTGTTAGTAATTACCTCTGCGTTTGATTCCACAATATAAACATGACCGAGATAATCAATTTTTTTAAAGTCTTCTTTTCTGATAAGATAATTTATTGAGTCCAATATCTTCGCAAAAAATGGGTCGGAGTTTTTTAGTAAAGAAGAAACTCGCTGCAAGACATTTTTAGCAGTTATTTTATTTAAGAAATACTCAGCGTCTGCTTCGGTTTTTATTTCAGGTTTCCAATTTTCAAAAGATTTTTTTATAACTGAAAAAGAATTGTTTTCATCCCTTTGAAATAAAGGAGCAATTGCATCGATGGCAAAATCATTTAAAGAAAGATCGTCATGCTGAAGAATTTTATGAAGCTTTTTATAATAACCGCGCAAGTAATGAAGCGCAATCTTATAGGATGTTTCCACCAAAAAATTAATCTCCTGCTGATTAATTTCAGACTCACATATTTTTTGAAAAATAGAAAGAAGCTGCAATTAAAATCCCTCCAAAAGTAAAGCAAGATATGAAATTTTTATTGAAGATGTGAAGGAATGGTTTAAATAATTTTAGTAGCAAATGGATTTAGTTTGCGGTATTAAGCAACATAAATTCAAAGAAAGCTTATGGATAAACTCATATTTGATAATAAATCAAATCTAAGTCTTTCAACTCTTTGAATTGTTTATCGGCGGAGACTAGAGGAATGTTTAGATGATTAGAAGTTGCAGCTATTATTGCATCAGGAATTTTTAATTTACTATTCATCTTTATCTCAATTGTTTTTCTTTTAATATCTTCATTCATACTAATATTTGTACATTCAGAAATCAAATCTTTGATAAGTTTCCTTTCTGATGCAATTAGTTTTTTAAATGTAAGCAATTCAATTTCTGTTATGAAGGATATAAACATTTTTTTTTGATTTAGAACATCACTTATTGTTTTATATTTGAAAAAAGGAGAAGAATTTATAAAGCACTTAATTTTGTTGATAGAGTATTAAGTATTTCATTAATATGTGGTTGGCAAAAAATAATTATTTTTCACTAGCATGGTAAATATTGATTTATTAATCGCTTTACCTAATTGGACAAATTGGGAGTCAGCTACAAAAAATGGTGCAATCTTAAAGCTACGTATGCGTCAAGATGTTATAAATAATCAAAAAGCTGAGTTTGAATTAGATATAAATGTTCCTTGGAATGTATTTGCTAATTATGGTTTTGCCACTTCATTTGAAATAAAAATATACGAAGATGACGGACTTTTAGGATCTCGAGAAATATACAGTAAACCATATAATAATATTTCAGATTATCAATTATATGGTTTTAATAAACTGATAAATGATCGAACCACTAGCGGGGTCAATGAACTTAATAATACGGAGGAAATATATGCTAAAATTATAATTATTCAACCAGGTATTTTACCAAACTGGGAACTTCAAACTGCAAATTTAAAAGTATCAATATGGAGAAATGGGGATGATTTAGATCCAAATGAATCCTTTTCATCTGCATATAACTTTGGGACTTCTGATGCTAATTATGGAAGTCTATAGAAGACTACTAAATTAGAAACAATGTTACTGTATCTCAAGAAGCTGCACCTCCGCTGGTTGAATTAACAGTAAGCCCCTCAAATCGTGATGTTCCATATACTGCAGGAAGTACTACTTTCTCAGTCGGTTCAAAACTGGCTGGTCTGTTAGCGATGATGCAAGCTGGTTAACAATATCTCCATCAAGCGGTTCAAATAACGGTACATTAACAGCAACATATCAAGCCAACAATACAACCATTCAGCGAGTAGCTCATATTACTGTGAGTGGAGGCGGAATAAATAGAAATGTTACGGTATCTCAAGAAGCTGCACCTCCGCCGGTTGTATTAACAGTAAGCCCCTCAAATCGTGATGTTCCATATACTGCAGGAAGTACTACTTTCTCAGTCGGTTCAAATACTAGCTGGTCTGTTAGCGATGATGCAAGCTGGTTAACTATTTCTCCCTTAAGTGGCTCAAACAATGGAACCTTAGCTGCCAATTATCAAGATAACACAACAACCAGCCAGCGAGTAGCTCATATTACTGTGAGTGGAGGTGGAATAAATAGAAATGTTACGGTATCTCAAGAAGCTGCACCTCCGCCGGTTGAATTAACAGTAAGCCCCTCAAATCGTGATGTTCCATATACTGCTGGAAGCACTATATTTTCAGTAACTTCAAATACAAGTTGGACAGTAACTGATGATGCAGATTGGTTAACGGTATCCCCATCAAGCGGTTCAAATAACGGTACATTAACAGCAACTTATCAAGCCAACAATACAATCATTCAGCGAGTAGCTCATATTACTGTGAGTGGTGGAGGAATAACTATAATTGTAACTGTAACACAAGCACCTATGGGAATAACATTAATAGTAGATCCATCAAATCAAGATGTCCCCAATACTGCTGGAAGCACTACATTTTCAGTAACTTCAAATACAAGTTGGACAGTAACTGATGATGCAGATTGGTTAACGGTATCCCCATCAAGCGGTTCAAATAACGGTACATTAACAGCAACTTATCAAGCCAACAATATAAAGATACTTAAATATGTTGGTAAAGTATTAAGTAAAAAATAACAATATCCTATATTTGTTCCTGACAGACATGACAATAACAATAGCGCTCTACTGTTCAATGGCTATAGATGAATAGATAGAAGTGGAAAGCACATCACTTTTTCCGTCTAATGAAATAACATTATGCTATTGGATAAATAGAAATGGTTTTGAGATAAATGAGTTAGAAAATTATATATCCAAAGAAGGGTCATTCCAATCATATTTATTAGGTTCGAGTAAAAAATTTGAATCAGGTTTATATACTAAAACATTGTAAATGGTCAAGTTACACGTCGGGAGATGCTTTAATTACGGATTTAAATATATGGGTTTTTTACACTTTTACTTTTAATAATGATAATCATACAGCAAAAATTTATATCAACGGGGATATTGTCAATACAATAATTGAAAAGGACACAAATGCTATTTAAGAACTTCAATTCAAAAAATGTATATCGGTAGAAATGGAAGTGCAAATGTTTATCATATTAAAGGAATATTAGACGATATCAGAATATATAATCGGCGTCACGCCATTAGTGGAATCATAATTGCAAAGATTGCTTTGTCGAAGACTCCTACAAATAGTCACTCCTATTTATTCACAAACTTTTCTCCATCCCAATATCTAACTTGATTCGATAAAATATCTGTGAATTCTTTTGTGTTTGTATATGGCGGATTCAGTAATCTTTTTACCACAAGCGAATCTCTTTTCACGTGAATATCGTCTCCTATAATAATTCCGCAATTTTCTAAATTGCTATCAAAATCTATTCTGTAGCTGCCAATAGTATTTGTGTAAGATGGGTCGCCCTCATAAATTGTAAAAATAAATTTATTAATATCGCTATGAAAGATCAAAGTGCCTCTTAGTAAAAAATTAAATCTGCATTTATAATAGTCATTGTAATCGGATTTAGGTAAAAGAACATATTTATTAAAATGTGCTGTTTTTTTATTAGCATAATAATATTTATCAGTAGTTGGCGTTTGCCCGTTTAGCTCATTTAAATTAATAGAAAAAATAAAACATCTTTCCAATCCGTTGTTTATTCCCGCAGCCACTAATTCTTTCTTTCCATCTTTATTAAAATCATTTATTAGTGCAGATGAAATGTGCCCTTGAGACCATAAAGTACCCTTTAATCTTTCACCATTTAATAAATTCAATTTATAAACTGCTGAGGGATAAATAATATTATGAGTAGAAAACAAATATAAAACCTTCATACCTTTTTCAGTTAAGGTATCAATTAAAAAATTTTGATACCTTCTTTCCGGCACGCCTTCTTTGGTAAGAATACTGTCCCTAAAATTATAGTGCCAGATCAATTCTCCCTTACTGTTAAAACATACAACCCTATTAAAATCTGACTCATTCTTTGTATGACGTAAATCTTCGCTTGTTAAAATAACTTCATTTATTCCGTCATCGTTTATATCAACAATTTTTTGGGATATATTAATTGCAGCTTTGTGCGATTCATCGGAATAATCATACGAAATTTTTTTACTCCATAAAACTTTTTCATTTTTATTTTTTACATGAAGCATAAAGCCTTCATTTTCAAGTATGGCGGGGTTTGTGTCAAAATCTATTAAGCCGGAAATAACAATTACAAACAGCAATAAAAAAACCAGCGAAAGACTTACCCAATTCTTTTTGCTAAACTTATAAGTACGAATAATTAATTTTTGTTTTTTTATATCAACAAGATTTCGACGGTTAAGAAGATCAGTTAGACTAACTACAGAAATAATCTCAAGTTTCCTTTTAGGAAATTCTTTTTGTAATTCATTCAATTTATTAAGGGCATATTCTCTATCTTTTTCCGGCAGTACAAATGTGTTTATCTCCGAATAAAAAATAATTTCTACTTTCTTTTCTATTACTTCTTTTGAGGTTGGAAATATATTTCCCTGCCCGTCATTGCTTCCAGTAAAAGCTATCCCTTCATTTATATTTACAACGGTCGGTGCGTTATAAAACAACAGAAGCTCTTCTATAAACGATATTGTAAGCGCTATGCCAAGCGAACTGCCGACGTATTCCCCAATTCTTTTATCAAAGCTTATAACCACTTCGTGATGCGGGTTTATTTTTCTTAGAAATTTCTTTACAAATTTTTTTGCCGCTTCCCACGAATTTTTTATCTGTTCCTCAATCCGTTTTTCAATTTCTTTTCCGCTGGGAACAATTATAAAATTTGTTTCAGTTTTTGAAGAGCGAATATTTAATGAAATGCTTTCAATCAACCCTAAAACAAGATCATCATTTTGGTCCTGTTCAATTAATACCGGGAAGTATGCTTTTCTTTCTTTTGAAGAAAAATAATTATTCCCCATTAAGTGAAGCTTCAAGCTGAAGTAATTGCTCTTCAATTTTTAATTTATGCTGATTTATTTTATCGGAATATTCTTGAAGGAAATTAATTTCTGCTAATTGATTTGTCTGCTTAATAATTTTTTTAGGAAGGCTAGGGTGAAAGCCGGCAACATAAAACTGACTTAAACAAAAAATGTAATCATCAATAAATTCAAAAACGTAGGATTCAATTAAATGATTATTTGCAGAGGATAAGATCAAATTATAAAAATCAAAAATATAGATGAGCTTTCTTCGGAAGGAAAAAGTAGAATCCAAATTTTGCTGAAGTTTGGACTTAATATTTTCTAACTCAAGAATATTCAAGCTGCCCCAAAAAAGTTTTTGGTAAATTAATTCAATTTCTCAGACCAATACAATCCCAGTAATTTCTGTTTTCTGATTTTTAAGTTCTCTATTCATTTTCATTATTTCCATTCTCTCTTCATCCGTAGCGGCTGTTTCCATGTTTGTAATATTGGCATTTATTTTTTGGTCTAATAAAATTTCTTTAAATTTTTTAACGGAATCAACGGCGACTTTTAATAATATCTTTTCATCGTCTGGGGCGCCGGATAAGTCTTCCCAATTTTTGCTAATTGAATATTTATCAAATGTTATTTCTCTTATGTATGATTCTTTTTCCTCATCCTTAATTTTTGAAATAAGCGCTGCCGAGTTTATATCTTCATCTTCTTCATAAGAATTATAAACCATATCAGCCATTTCAGTATGAATGGCAATTGAGAAATCTTCGGGAAAAATATACTGTTTTGTAAATTGAATAATTTTTTCATTCCCTTCAAATAAAAGTTTTATAATTTCTTTTTCAAGATTATAAAGAACCGGCGAGGCAGTCTTTGGTTTTATTATTTCCTTTTTCTCTAACCGCTCTTCCATGCTTTTTACTTCGGCAATATTTTGTCTTTCAAAAGTATTTATTTGTTTTTGCAATTCCTGTTCAATCAGTTTTTCGCGGAGGTTAAATTTTTTTGCAATTGATTTAATAAGCAAACTTCTTTTCAACTCATCATTTATTAATGAAATTGGTTTAACTAATTCACGAATTGCTTCTGCGGTTTTTGTTGAATCGGAAAACATTCCATTGGATTCGTAATAAGCCGTTTGATATTCCAGAAAATTTTGCGCTTTCTCAACTAAAGCTTCAAATTTATCGCGTCCAAATTTATTAACATAAGAATCGGGATCTTCACCTGAAGGAAGAGCTATTATTTTTATTTCAATATCTTTTTTTAATAATAATTCTATACTTCTCATAGATGCTTTAATGCCTGCAGCATCTGAGTCAAACAAAAGAAAAACATTTTTTGTATAACGGGAAAGAAGCTGCACTTGATCTTCTGTTAAAGCCGTTCCGGAAACTGCTACTACATTTTTAATTCCGTTTTGATAAAGAGAAATCAAATCCATATAGCCTTCAACAAGGATTACTTTGTTCTGTTTTCTTATTTCATCTTTGGCGTGTGAAAGTCCGTATAATATTTTTCCTTTGTAGTAAATTATTGATTCGGGGGAGTTGAGATACTTTGCAGCGTTTTCACGGTTTTCTAAAATTCTTCCGGCAAAAGCAATCACTCTTCCGTGCGGAGAAAATATCGGAAAAATAATTCTTCCCGAAAATCTGTCATACAATCTTCCATCATTTGCTTTTCCGATTAGGCCAAGTTGTAAGGCTCTTTCCAGGTCAACTTTTTTTTCAGATAAGAATTTTACAAGTCCATCTCGTGAGGGAAATGAATAGCCAAGTCCGAACTCTCTTATAGTTTTATCTTTTAAATTTCTTTTTTCAAAATAATTCCTGGCTAACTCGCCTTCATCGCTCAGGCGTAAATTGTCTGAAAAATATCTGCCTGCTAATGAATTTATATCATAAAGATTTTCCTGTTCGCTTTGTCTTTCTTCTGATGCCTCATCATTAATATCCAAATCAATCCCGGCTTGCTGTGCAAGCTCTTGAACCGATTCCACGAATGATATTTTTTCATATTCCATTAAAAATTTAAAAACATTTCCGCCGCTGTGGCAGCCGAAGCAATGATAAATTTGCTTTTCATCGCTTACGGTAAATGAAGGAGTTTTTTCATTATGGAATGGGCACAACCCTAAAAAGTTTTTGCCTCGTTTTCTAAGATTAACTTTGTCGGAAATTATATCCACAATATTTATTGCGGAACGGACTTCTTCAATTTTTTGTTCGGATATCTTCATTAAAATTATTTTTTAGAATTGAAATGTTTGTAAATATTTCTAAAGCGTCAACAATTTATTCTTAAATTCAATCAAATTTCAGAATGATAAAAATGTGACTCTGCGACAATCACCCAAACAATTAGGTTCATTAAATAGAAACTATTTCTTATTTTTATCGTTAATTAAAATCAACTAAAACCAGATTTTAAAATAGCATATTAAATATATCATTAAAAAGATAAATTATGTTTGAAGATGTAAAAAGCATTCATGAAGTTAAAAAATACTGCAACAGCTTAACTCAATATTCGCGTTACAAAACCCGCGAAGTAAAAGTTGGAAATATTCCTCTCGGCGGCGGCAATCCCATCCGGATACAATCGATGACCACAACCGACACAATGAATACTATTGCGACTGTTGAACAAACTATTCGTATGGTTGAAGCGGGATGCGATTATGTGCGTATAACAGCGCCCAGCAAATTAGAAGCTCAAAATTTAGAAAATATAAAAAACAAACTCCGCAGCCGCGGTTATGAAGTTCCATTAATTGCCGATATTCATTTTACTCCCAACGCCGCCGAACTTGCAGCGCGCATAGTAGAAAAGGTGCGCGTTAATCCCGGCAATTACGCTGACAGGAAAAAATTTGAAAATATAGAATACACTGATGACGCTTATGATTCAGAACTTGAAAGAATAAGAAATAAATTTTCTCCGCTTGTAAAAATCTGTAAAGAATATGGAGCCGCAATGCGCATCGGGACAAATCACGGATCGCTTTCCGACCGTATTATGAGCCGCTACGGAGATACTCCGCTTGGAATGGTTGAATCTGCGCTTGAGTTTGTACGAATTTGTGAGGACTTAAATTATTATGAAATTGTTCTTTCAATGAAGGCGAGCAATCCGCAAGTTATGGTGCAAGCCTACCGTTTGTTAATTAATAAAATGGAACAGGAAGGAATGAATTATCCACTCCATCTTGGAGTAACTGAAGCCGGCGGAGGCGAGGATGGTAGAGTAAAATCTGCGCTGGGAATTGGAGCTTTGCTGGAAGATGGAATTGGCGACACAGTTAGAGTTTCGCTTACTGAAGATCCTGAATTTGAAGCGCCGGTCGCAATTGATTTGGTGAACCGTTATAAAAATAGAGCGGATCATAAATTTATTAAACCAATTGAAGACCCGCCCTTCAATCCCTTCGTCTTCGAAAAAAGAAATTCATTTGAAGTAATGGGAATAGGCGCGCACAATGTCCCGCAAGTTATTGCTGATTTTACCAAGAAGGTAAATATTTCTTATTCTGATTTTAACGACATTGGTTATTTTTATAACGAGCCGACCGACAAATGGAATATGACGGACAGCGCTGCGGACATTATTTATTTGGGAAAGAATGAAGTCTCATTTAATATTCCCAATGGCTTAAAAGTTATATATGATTTTGATGTATGGAAAATTAGTTCTCAAAAAGTAGATTCGTTTCCAATATTTTCTTCTCAGGAATATCTAAACTCAAAAGAAAAAGGGAGCGCGCTAAATTTTGTTAAAGCCGATCTTCAAACTTTAACAGAAGAATTTGTAGAAAAAATTAAACAAGACCGCACAGTTGTTTTGATTTTAGAAACCGATAATAAACACGGAATGCCCGACCAGCGCAGAGCATTTTTTGAATTGATAAATAATGAAATTAAAAATCCTGTAATTATTAAACGCACCTACGAAGAATTAACTTTGAATGAACTCCGCCTTTTTTCTTCCACAGATTTTGGCTCACTATTAATTGACGGTTTTGGAGATGGAGTTTGGGCTGAAATAATTAATATCAATAACATCAAAAAAAATGAAGATGAAAATTCTAATATGTATGTTCGTTCATTTATAAATAAAAATGAATCGATACAAAAAATTACTAACAGAATATTATTCGGAATCTTGCAGGCGGCAAGAGCGCGCATTTCCAAAACAGAATATATTGCTTGTCCCTCTTGCGGCAGAACTTTATTTGATCTTCAGGAAACAACAGAAATGATTCGTAAAAGAACCGAGCATTTAAAAGGAGTTAAAATTGCAATAATGGGCTGCATAGTTAATGGTCCAGGGGAAATGGCGGACGCAGATTATGGTTACGTTGGTTCGGGAGTTGGAAAGATAACTCTTTACCGCGGGAAAGATATTGTTAGAAGAAACTTGCCGATGCAAAACGCAGTGGATTCATTAATTGAAATAATTAAGGAAGACGGTATTTGGATTGAAGCTGACGTAAAAGTATAAGGGCGGTTTTTTACTTTTGTCATTTATTGTAGAAAAATATATATTTGAAAACTTATTATGATAATAAAATTTAAAAAATTAAGGTATCTCATCTTAGCTCACGGTTCGGCAATAAAGGACAAGAGCAAAAATTTATAAAAGATGCACTCCGATAATTGGGGTGCATTTTTTTTTATATGACCGGTAACGAAATAATAAAACATATTGAAGATTGGGCGCCGAGAAGCATTGCATGGAAACGCGATAATGTCGGATTGCAAGTCGGCTCGCTAAATAAAAAGGTAAACAATATAATGCTTTGCCTGGATGTAACATCAAAAGTAATTGATGAAGCGTTAAATAAAAATTGCAGCTTTATATTCAGCCACCACCCGCTTTTATTTTATCCGTTAAAAAATTTAGATGTGGATACTGACGAGCGCTCACAACTAATAGAAAGACTTATAAAAAATAACATCACTCTTTATTCCGCGCACACTAATTTAGATTTTACCAAAGACGGCGTTAGTTTTCAACTCGCTAAAAATCTAAAATTAAAAAACATAAAGTTCCTTAATCATTTAAAATCACAACAATTTAAACTTGTAATTTTTGTTCCGAAGGAATCGCTTGAGAAAGTTGCCAATGCTGTTTTTGATGCGGGCGCCGGAGCTATGGGTAATTATTCAAATTGCAGTTTTAGAGGCGAAGGAATGGGAACATTTAAAGGTTCAAAAGAATCTAATCCCGTAATCGGCGAAAAAGAAGAATTAACTTTTGTTGATGAGATTAGATTTGAAGTTTTAGTAAATAAAATAAAATTGAATAATACAATAACTGCGATGCTGAATGCTCATCCCTATGAAGAACCTGCGTACGATATTATTCCGTTAGAAAATGAAAATACCGATTTTGGAATGGGCGCAATTGGCAATTTGGAAACTGAGTTAAACGAGAAACAATTTTTAGATTATGTTTCTAAAAATCTTAAAACAAAAAATTTTCGATACACAAAAGGAAAAAATAAAAAAATAAAAACAGTTGCCGTTTGCGGAGGTTCCGGCAGCGATTTGCTTCAAAAAGCGCTTCAAAAAAATGCCGACGCTTTTATTACTGCCGATATTAAATATCATACTTTTCAGGATGCGCATAATAAAATTTTATTCATTGACGCGGGACATTTTGAAACTGAAATTCATTCTATAAATGAAGTGAAAAGAAGATTGCTTCAATTAATTAAAACTGAAAACAAAATAAATATTTTTAAATACAGCGGTTCAACAAACCCAATAATTTTTTATAACAACTAAGGAGCGTAAATAAATTGATTGATAAACTTAAAACCCTTTATGAATTGCAATTAATTGATGATCAGCTTGACGAGCTTGAAGAATTGCGCGGGGATCTTCCTAATGCCGTGGAATCTTTAGAAAAGAAAATTAAGTCTATAAAAGACGACATTGCTGAAAAAGATATTCAACGAAAAGATTCGTTGAAAAAAAGAGAAGACAACGAAGAAGAAGTTGAAAAATTAAAAACCAATCAGCAAAAATTTAAAGCTCAGCTTTACCAGGTTAGAAACAACAAAGAGTACGATGCGCTTACAAAGGAAATTGACCACACTGAAGAATCAGTAACTAAGCTTGAAAGCGAAAATGTTTCTTTGGAAGATTTGAGTAAAAAATTAAGCGTGGAAGTTGAAGAAGTTACTCCTCAGCTTGACGAGCTTAATGGTGATCTGAAAGTTAAGCAGGCTGATTTAAAGGAAATTATTAAAGCAAATGAAAAAGAAGAATCGAAACTTAGAACGCAGAGGGAATCAGTTGTAGCAAAAATAAAAAAGCCTGATTATTCTGCTTACATGAGAATTAGAAAAGCCAAAAAAGGCAAAGCAGTTGCTACTATTAGAAGATCAGCTTGTTCAGGCTGCCATAATATTGTTCCTTCACAAAGACAGCTTGAAATAAGAAGAAACAATCGTTTGTTTTTCTGCGAGTACTGTGGAAGAATTTTAGTTTCGCAGGAAGTTTCTGAATCTTTTGACGAGTAAAAAAATACCTCATTAGTTATTCGCCGTACCGGCATCCGGCAACTGCCGGATGGTACGTTAAAGGATAATCCCAAAACTCTTTTTTATAACCCGACCTTCTTTTGATGATTAAATTTTCATAGATAATTTACTTTATCATCAACCTTTCGCCTGTTTTACGTCTGCATATTTATTATATTTGAATCAAAGAAATAATTTTAGTTTAACCAAAAAAGTAATTGGAAAAAATCGTAAAACTATTTTACGATTTTAATTTTAAGAATAAAAAATAGATCAATCATGGCAATTGCTGCCCGATTTAATTGGGCGGAGGAAAGTCCGAGCTTCACAGAACAAAGCGCCGGGTAACGCCCGGGTGTTAATCTGTAAAAGATTATTAACGGAAAGCGCCGCAGAAAATATACCGCCTCGACTTAGTCGGGGTAAGGGTGAAAAGGCAGGGTAAGAGCCTACCGCTCCGATAGTAATATCGGGGGCATGGCAAGCCCCGTTTGAAGCAAGGTCAAATAGGAAAGTCTTCCCGATTTTATCGGGACAAAGTTGTTCGCTTTGTATGGCTTTCGGGTAGACCGCTGGAATCTTAAAGTAATTTAAGATCAAGACAAATAATTGCCATCCCGATTTATATCGGGATTACAGAACTCGGCTTATATGATTGATTTTTTTTTGTTCTTTTAATTATCTTAATCTGTCTTGCCGACAGTTAGAATGGATAATTTTTATGTTGAAAAAACGTTGGAAAATTAATGACGTTATTGATGACTATGCCATTAAATCTCTTTCCGATTCATTAAACATCTCTGAAGTTCTATCGAGACTATTAGTCTTTAGAAATATAAATAATTTTACTCAAGCAAAAACTTTTTTTAGACCCGTGTTGGAATCTCTTCACGATCCTTTTTTAATGAACGGGATGGAAGAGGCTACCACAAGGGTCATTCAAGCTATTACTGAAAATCAATTAATTTGTATTTACGGCGATTACGATGTTGACGGAACCTGCTCAACTGCTTTACTTTATATGTTTTTTAAAGAGCTGGGCGCTAAGGTTGAATATTATATTCCTAAAAGATTGAATGAAGGATACGGACTTTCATCCGCCGGAATTGATATTGTGCACGCAAAGGGATCTTCGCTTTTAATTTCCGTTGACTGCGGAATTACTGCAATTGAAGAAACTGAGTACGCAAAAAATTTAGGAATGGATGTAATTATTTGCGATCATCATCAGCCAAAAGAAATAATTCCCGATGCAACCGCAGTTTTAGATCCGCTAAAACCCAATTGCGAATATCCTTTTAAATATCTATCCGGAGCCGGGGTTGCATTAAAACTGGCGCAAGGCGTTGCGGAGAGAATTGGAAAAAGAATTCTTCCTTTAAAATATCTTGACCTTGTTGCTCTTGCCGGAGCCGCCGACATCGTTCCTCTTGTTGATGAAAATAGAATTTTAGTTAAAGAAGGTATAAATCTTATAAATGAAAATCCCCGCCCCGGAATTTTAGCTCTTATTAAAAACAGCAATATGGATCCGGGTAATTTATCCTCAGGGCAGATTGTTTTTACTATTGCTCCGAGAATAAACGCCGTTGGACGTTTGGGAGACGCTCAACGAGCAGTTGAATTATTAATTACGGAAGATAAAGACGAAGCTTTTGAACTTGCAAAAATTTTAGAATCAGAAAATTATCAGAGAAGAAAAATTGACGAAACAACTTTTATCGATGCGCTTGATATTGTTCAAACCACTTTAAATATGGATGAAACTATTCCAATAATACTTCATCAGGAAAATTGGCATCCCGGCGTAATTGGAATTGTCGCATCCCGTCTCGTTGAAAAATATTATCGACCAACAATTATGCTAACGACTGTTGATGGAATAGCCAAAGGTTCTGCGCGAAGTATTACTAATTTTAATATTTATGAAGCGCTGCAAAAATGTGAAGATTTATTAATTCAATTTGGCGGACATCAAGCGGCGGCAGGGCTTGCGGTAGAAGTTGAAAAAATTGAAGAGTTCAAAACTAAATTTAATCAAGTTGTAAAAGAGCTTATTGCTGAAGAAGATTTACTTCCTGAATTACATATTGATTCCAAAATTAAATTCTCCGAAGTTACGCCTAAGTTTTTAAGAATTATTGATCAGTTTTCACCGTTCGGTCCGGGCAACATGCGTCCGGTATTTTGGTCTGAAAATGTTCACGCAGTTAGTTCAAGAATTGTAGGGACAAATCATTTGCTCATCAGCATGAAGCAGGAATGCAGCGATAAAGTTTTTGACAGCATTGGATTTAACCTTGGCGGCTTTTATGAAAAAATTAAAAATAACCATATAGATTTTGACGTTGTCTATTCAATAGATAAAAGCGTGAGAGACGGAAGAACTTTTCCTCAATTCAAAATTAAGGATTTAAAATTTAAAGAAAATAATTAGGAGTAAAGTTAATGTCAGGGCATAGTAAATGGGCAACCATTAAAAGAAAAAAAGGCGCGTTAGATGCGAAGCGCGGAAAAATGTTTACTAAATTAATTAAGGAAATTACAATTGCAGCGCGTGAAGGGGGAGGAGATCCAATCGGAAATCCGAGATTGCGGCTTGCCGTTGATAATGCTAAATCGCTAAACATGCCGGCTGATAATATTGACCGCGCAATAAAAAAAGCCACCGGCGAACTTGAAGGCGTAAGTTATCACGAATTTACTTACGAAGGTTACGGTCCTAGCGGAGTTGCTATACTTGTGGAAGTCGCCACGGATAATAAAAATAGAACCGTTGCTGAAGTAAGGCATCTGTTCAGTAAAGGCGGCGGCAGTATGGGCGAAAGCGGGTCTGTCGCCTGGATGTTTGATAGAAAAGGCGTTATCACTTTACCCGTAAATGGAAAAACTGAAGAAGAAGTTTTAGAAATAGTTTTGGAAGCCGGCGCAGACGACCTTCAAACTGAAGAAGATTTTTTTGAAATTACTACCGCAATGGAAAATTTTGAAACTGTAAGAAAGGCTTTAGTTGATAAAGACTTCACACCCGAAAATGCTTCGCTTCAATGGGTGGCAAAAAATTTAATTACCGTTACCGGAGAAGAAGCTGAAAAGGTGATGAAGATAATAGAATCATTGGAAGATAACGATGATGTGCAGAATGTTTATTCGAACGCAGATATTGATGAATCCTCAATTGCAAGTTAGAATTTTTTATAAAATTATTTTAGTTAAATGATAATATTAGGCATTGATCCCGGGACAAACTTTACCGGTTTTGGGATCATCAAGCAATTTAAAAATGAAAACTGCCGCGTTATTAACGGATTAATAAAACTGCCTAAAACATTTACTCTCGCCTCAAAGCTGCAAATTATTTACGATGAATTAGATAAGATAATTAAAACTTATAAGCCCGATGAATTTGCGATTGAAACTGCTTTCTACGGAAAGAACGTGCAATCCGCCATGAAGATTGGATATGCGCGCGGGGTTTCAATTCTCGCCGCCGTTCACAACAAAATTCCGACAAATGAATACTCGCCGCGTGAAATTAAAAAATCAGTTGTAGGCAATGGGGCAGCTTCCAAAGAGCAGGTTTATTATATGATTAATCATTTATTAAATCTTGAAAAAGAAAAAATGAAATACGATGAAAGCGACGCTTTGGCTGTTGCTTTGTGTCATGCTTTTAGAGTTAACAAACCCATAAAAAAAAGTAAAAATTGGAAAGCGTATATTGAGCAGTTTCCTGAAAAGGTCATTAGTTAATAGTCATTTGTGGTCATTAGATCATTTGATAGTATCAATCTTTTAATCTTAAAAATATGATTGGATATTTAACCGGAAAAATAATTTCTTCCAAACCAACAAAAATTTTACTTGATGTAAATGGAGTTGGCTACTTAATTAATATTTCAATTAATACTTTTGAAAATATTTCTGAGAAAGAAACGGTCTCTCTTTTCATTCATACAAACGTAAAAGAAGATTCAATTACACTCTTCGGGTTTTTTACAGAATCAGAAAAAGAAATGTTTGAATTATTAATTTCCGTTAATGGAATTGGACCCAAAATAGGACTTAGTATTTTGTCGGGAATAAGAATAGATGATTTAAAAAATGCAATTGAATCTGCGGATGTTTCAAGAATAGTAGCCGTTCCCGGCATTGGAAGAAAAACTGCCGAAAGATTAGTTCTTGAATTAAAATCCAAAGTCGATAAGATTATTGAAGAAGGAAGCGCTGCAATTCCATTCAGCATTAAAAATGAAGCAGTGTCTGCGCTTGCTACTTTAGGTTATAATTCTAAAGTTGGCGAAAAAGCTGTGAGAGAAGTTTTAAACGAAAATGGAAATCTTTCGCTTGAAGAGTTGATTAAAAAAGCTTTGGGGAATTTGAATAAATAATCTTATACTAAGTTTAAAGGTTCAAACCACTTCGCATTCCAACACAGCTACATTTTTAATTTCCGCAAAAAGTTTATCTCCTTTATTTACTTTGCTTACGCCCGCCGGAGTTCCGGTAAAAATTAAATCGCCTTCTTCTAAAGTGATGAGCGATGAAATGTACTCAACAATCTGTATGGGATTAAATAATAATTTATTTAATTTTTCTTTTTGCTTTACTTCGCCATTTACCTTTAGAGTAATCTCTTCTTCTAAAGTTAAATTATAATCTTCCTTTGAAATAAATTCAGATATTACCGCTGAAGTATCAAAGCATTTTGCAATTGTCCATGGGTTGCCTTTTTTCCTGAATTCATTTTGCAAATCGCGCAGAGTCATATCTAACCCAACTCCGTAGCCTTCAATCGCTTGTTCAGAAGATTTTTTGTCGGCGTATTTAATGGTTTTTCCAATCAGCAAAACAAGTTCAACTTCATGATGCATTTCATTTGAAAAGCTGGGATGAATAATTTTTCCGCCGTTATAAATTACCGAGGAGTTAGGTTTTAAAAATATTACCGGTTTCTCAGAAGGCTCATTCCCTAATTCTTTAATATGATCTGCGTAATTTCTTCCAACGCAGACTATTTTGCCGATGGAAATTTCTTCTGTACGATTTTTAATTTTTATTGTTTTCATATTTCAAAGTTAAAAGCGATTTGTTAAAAGTCAAAGTTCAAAATTAAAAAGTATAATTATTGTTAAGTCTTTTTGATGTTTGACCTTTGATTTTGTACTCAAGTTTTCTGTTTTTTCTTTTTCGCTGCTGGAAATAAAATGTTATTTAAAATTAACCTATAGCCGGGAGAATTTTTATACAACGCTAAGTCCGTCGGCGGATCGCCCACCGCGTGTTGATAATCTTCCGGATCATGGCCGCCGTAAAATGTGAATGTTCCTCTTCCAAAATTTCCGTGAATGTATTTTACTTGATCCGTTCCTTCTCTTTGCGCAAGAATGATAACGGATGTTTTAATATCACTTTTACGAAACATTGTTGTTTGTCCCATAAATCCTTTTATCACATTCACATGATTTTGCGTAAGCATAGTTGGAACGGGGTCGTACTTAGCGGAGAATTCAAATAAAGTAAAATAATCATTTTCAAAATTTCCAATTTCAGTCGGCTGAATATCAATATCGCTGTACTCATAAACGTATGGATTCATTTCCAGCTTAAAATTTTGAAATGCCAGTGTGTTCGAAAAATCTAGTTTATCCTTAGCGTTAGGATCGGCGGCGTCGCCGTCATACATTTCAGCGCAGATATCTACGTTATGCGCCGCGAGTGAAATATCATACGAATCAGTTGCGGAACACATCGCAAACAAAAATCCGCCATTGCCTACAAAATTTTTTATTGTTGCGGCAACATCCTTCATCATATCAGAAACTTTTTTGTATCCATTTTTCTTAGCGTCATTTTCATACATCAATTGCTGATCAATGTACCACTGCGCATTGCTGAAGCTTGCATAAAATTTTCCGTACTGCCCTGTAAAATCTTCGTGGTGGAGATGAAGCCAATCGTATTTAGATAAATCTCCTTTAAGAATTTCATCATTCCAAACTTTGTCATACGAAACATTTGCATATTCCAAAGCCAGGGTTACGGCATCATCCCACGGCGCAAAACCGGGTGGTACATACACGGCAATTTTAGGCGCTTTCTCTAATCTCACCACATCCATATTATTGTCCTCGCTTTGCACTTCGGAATAAATTTGAGCTGCCTGGGAAGCGGAAATATTATCGAATGAAACATTTTCAATTCTGCACTCGCTAGCAATTTTATCTGAATAATCTAAAAGAAAAGAACCGCCTCTGTAATTAAGAAGCCAATCGGATTTTACGCCGGACTGGAGGGCATGAAACGTAATGCCGTAAGCCTTTAAATGATCTGTTTGTTTTAAATCCATATAGATTAAAATTTTAGATTGCGCTGAAATACAAACGCTAAAAAGAAAAAGAAACGCTAAAAATTTTTTTATCATTTTGTCATCAACAAAAAAAGTGATTATCTAAATAAAATATCTTCCGATAGAGATAATAAATAATCACTTTAAATTTAAAAAGTTAAACCAAATTTTCTGACGGATTATTTTTTCTTTACTAATTTTAATTAGATAGCAGCTTCAACTTTATTAATATTTTTAACAAGATCGCCTTTTAAGTGAAAGCGAATAACTTTTCGTCCGCTGTTTTCCAAAGCTTTCATATCGCCCTGGGCTTGCGCTGTAATTAATGTTCCGAATGAATATCCTTTTTCAGGCACTTGTAAATCGTCATTAATTTCTGAAGTAAATTGAACGAACAAACCATTGTTGCCGTCGCCTTTATGCAGCTGTCCTGTTGAATGTAAAAATCGTGGACCATACCCGAGAGTTACAGCAAACTTATATTTATCGCGAATAGTTTTGCGGAGTGATTCTAGCGCTTCGTCAGTTTTTTTGTTTGGCGGGATGAAAGCCATAATTGCCACATAGCTATTTTCTGTTCCTTGCGACAAAAATTTCTTAAATGCAGAATCAATTTTATTTTCTTTTACATCTCCAAAAACTGAAATTTCCCCTGCTTCAATTGAAGGTTTCTGAACCGGAAGTTTCCCATTTTTTTTGTACTCGCTCATACTTTCGTTTGCAAGATTTTTTGCAAGTTGAACATTGGGCTGATTGAAAGGATTTATTTCCAGAACTGCGCCGGCTAAAGCTGTGGCAATTTCCCATCTAAAAAATTCTTTACCCAAATCATATTCATCTTTAAGCTCAATTTTTATTAATGGAAAATTATTTTTTTCAATGCTATTAATTTCACTATCTAGTTTTGAATTATCATCATCCTTCAAACGCAAATAAACAAAAACGCGGTCATCGCCAAACGCTTTAGGCGAACCAATCGGTTCATCAACAACGGGCAAAATTCCTTTTCCTTCTTTGCCTGTGCTTTCTGCAATTAGCTGTTCAACCCAGCTGGGAAACGCTGAAATTCTTGGCGACGCAATAATTGTAAGTTTGTCTTTTCCTTTTTTTGCAAGCTCGCCAATAACTGCGCCCAAAATGCAGCCTGGACTATTTTCTGTTTTAACTTCCTTTGTACATTTTATCGTTTCTTCTCTCGCTCTTTTTAGAAGAAGAGAAATATCAACTCCAATTAAAGCCGCCGGAACCAATCCAAAATAGGTAAGCGCCGAATATCTTCCGCCCACTTGTTCTGGAGTAATAAATGTTTTTCTGAATTTTTTTTCGTCGGCTAATTTTTCAAGACTCGATCCTGCATCGGTAATAGCTATAAATTGCTCGCCCGGGTTCGAGCTAAATTTTGAAACTTCATTATGGAAAGTATAATAGAAGGACATTGTTTCGGTGGTTCCGCCGGATTTACTCGCAACTATAAAAATTGTTTTTTTAAAATCGTGGGTATCAATAATTTGTTTTACCGCTTTGGGATGTGTGCTGTCTAAAACGGTTAAATTGGGATAGCCTTTTTTATTTCCAAATGTTTTAAAGAAAACCTCGGGGGCTAAGCTGCTGCCGCCCATTCCCAATAAAACTATGCTTGAATATTTTTCTTTTACTTCTTCTGCAAAATTTTGAAGATCGGGAATTTCGTCTTCCATTTGTGTGGGAAGATTTAACCATCCCAAACGGTTTGAAAGTTCAACATCGTCTTCCCTTTTTTCTTTCCAGATTGTGGGATCGCATTGCCACATCCTTTCAATTACATTTTCAGAACTCCATTTGGCAATACGTTTATTTACCAATGCTTGCAAGTCATTGCTCAATTTTATTTTTTGAGACTGCGGACCTTCGCTTAAGATATTTTTACTTTTTTTTTTAATCTCTTCAATTAATTTTTTATAGGAATCAATAAATTTATCCACTCCTTCTTTTGTAAGCATGTCAGTTATATCATCAAAGCTGATGGAAATATCACCTAATTTTTTCATTTGACTTTTTGCTTCGTCTAAATTTGTTTCAATTGTATCTTTTAAAGTCCCATTCTTTTTGAATGCTTCAATTGTCTCTTCGGGCATGGTGTTTACAGTATTTTTGCCAATCAATTCATCAACATAAAGAGTCTCAGGATAATCTGGATTCTTTGTGCTAGTGCTTGCCCATAACAATCTTTGAACCTTACCCCCCTTTTCTTCCAGCTTTTTAAATCTTTCGCTGCCAAATAATTCTTTGCTTTTTTGATAAACTAATTTTGCATTAGCAATTGCAATTTTACCTTGCAGATCTTTATTCCCTTTCTTCTCCAATTCTTTATCCACCATCGAATCAATACGACTAATAAAAAAACTTGCAACCGAAGCAATTTGTCTAATGCTTTCATTTCTTTTAACGCGCGCTTCAAGTCCGCTTAAATATGCTTCTACAACCTGCTCATAAACTTTAGGCGAAAAAATTAATGTAATATTTAATATTAACGCCTTCGCTTATCATTTGTTTGATTGCAGGAATTCCTTCTTTCGTAGCGGGAATTTTAATCATTACATTGGGACGGTTTACGCTGCTGAATAATCTGCGCGCTTCTTCAATTGTTTTGTTTGTGTCGTAAGCTAATTCTGGCGAAACTTCAATACTGACGAAGCCATCCCGCCCGTTTGTTTTTTCATAAACGGGAAATAATATATCGCAGCCGTCTTGAATATCTCTAACGGCAAGTTGTTCAAATAATTCTTCGGCTGATAATTTATCATCTTTTAATAAAAGTGATTTTAATTGGTCGTCATAATCATCGCCGGCGGCAATTGCTTTTTGAAATATTGAAGGATTTGACGTTACGCCTTTCATTCCAATTTCATCAATGAGATTTTTTAGTTCGCCGCTTTTAATTTTATCGCGGCTAATATTATCTAACCAAACGCTCTGATCAAATTTTTCTAATTCTTTTAATTTGCTGCTCATTGTAATCTCCTAATTTTAACTTTATTGTTTTTTTTCTAAGTGATTTATTTTTTGCAGACGACGCATATACTTTTCTTCCGTAATAAACTCAGCATTTATAAAAGCATTTACTAATTCAAACGCGAGCTGATCGCCGATAATACGAGCGCCGAAACAAATAACATTCATATCGTCATGCTCAACCCCTTGATGCGCGGAATAAGTATCGTGGCATACTGAAGCCCTAATTCCATTAATTTTATTAGCGGTAACGCAAGCGCCAACTCCGCTGCCGCAAATAAGAATTCCTTTTTTTGCATCGCCGGCAGAAATTGCGTTTCCCATTTTTATAGCAAAGTCAGGGTAATCATCCAGCGGATCATATTTATGGTTACCTAAATCAATCACTTCAAAATTATTGTTTTTCAAATATATCGCGACTTTATTTTTAAGTTCAAATCCGCCATGATCGGACGCAATTAAAATTTTCATTTAACGCTTCTCCTAAATTTTTTATTTTTAAATTTACAATTTAAAAGTTAGATTTTAATTATTATCAAACACATTTTTCATCTTAAAAAAATAAAAATTATTTTTGTTTAAGATGAATATCGATTTAGTCTAATCATAACAAAATTTTGATTTAAAATTAATTGAAGGAAAGAAATTATTTATGACTCTTATAGAATTTTTGATTTTATTATTGGTTGCAGGAATTTGCGGCGGTTTAGCGCAAGCCCTTGTCGGCTATTCACGCGGCGGTTGTCTGTTATCAATTGTAATTGGATTTATTGGCGCTCTGGTGGGAAGATGGATTGCTAATAAATTGGCGCTGCCGGATTTTTTTGAATTGAATATCGGCGGACATAATTTTCCTGTGTTGTGGTCAATAATTGGAGGCGCAGTTTTTACAGGAATAATTAATTTACTTTCGCCAAGAGAAGACTTTAAAATTATAAGAAATAGTTTTATCATCTTCTTCAACTTGAAGTTAAATTTTTTAGGGCAAAGGTTCGCTCCGCTGCGCTGAATATATTTGATACCATTCCTCTCGCGTCAATTCAATTTCATCAGCTTTGCAAATGGCTTTAATTCTTTCCGGATTTCTCGTTCCAATTACCGGCTGAATTTTTGCCGGATGCCTTAAAAGCCACGCAGCGGCAATTGTTTCCTTGCTTACTTTTTTTTCTTCGGCAAGCTCAGATATTTTTTTAGCTGCATTTTTAATTCTTTCATCTTTAATTTCATTAAGCGGTTTGAACGGAATGCCCTGCGCTAAAGGCGACCATGCCTGCAAAGTAATATTATTCATTCTGCAATATTCAATTGTGCCGCCGCCGGTTATTTTATTTAGATTTTCTTTTTTGCTTCCCACTATTCCTTCGTCAATTAAATCTGTGGAAACTACATTCATTTCAATTTGATTTACAATTAACGGTACATCCAAATATTTTTGTAAAAATTTTATTTGAGTTAAAGTATGATTGCTTACTCCGAAATATTTTACTTTCCCTTCAGCTTTCAATTCATCAAACGCTTTTGCCACTTCCTCGGGTTCAACTAAAGGATCGGGGCGATGCAGAAGAAGCGCATCTACATAATCAGTCTTTAATCTTTTTAAACTTCCGTTTACTGAATTGATTATATGTTCGTAACTAAAATCAAAGCGCTGCGGCGAATTGGGATTGGGATCGCCCGAAAATCTAATTCCGCATTTGGTTTGAATATAAATTTTATTTCGCAAGCCCGGTTTTTGTTTAAATATTTCTGAAAACACTTCATCAGATTTTCCGCGCGCATAAATATCCGCCGTGTCAAAAAAATTAATCCCTTCATCTAAAGCCGTATTAATTGCTTTAAGACCTCTAGTAATTATTTCTTTTGTCAAAGGTTCATCGCCCCACAACTCGCCTAAACTCATACAGCCGTAAACAATTTGCGAAGCTTCGATATTGGTTCCAAATAATTTTTGTGTTTTCATTTTTTAAATCCCTTTTTTAAAATTTTAGCCGCAACTTTTACGTTGCGTTTTATTATGATTTATTATGATATGCGCAAGCTAAGCTTGCGGCTACGGAGCTTAAGCTGCCTATATTTTTACTCTTTCAATATTACTCTTTAAGTCGCTCTAACTTTAATATTTTTTTAGATGAAATGCTGATTTGAGATAATATCATTCCCGCAAACATTAACGAACATCCGATAATTCCTCTTAAAGAAATAAGTTCTCCCAAAATCAACCAGCCGCCCAATAGTCCAAACACCGACTCCAGACTTAAAATAATAGCGGCATGAGAAGGCGGCGCATATTGCTGGGCAACCACTTGAAGCGTGTATGCTACGCCGACAGAAATTAATCCGCCGTACAAAATTGGAATTAACGCGCCGGAAATTTTTTGAATTGTTATCACTTCAAAAATAAATGAAGCGGCAAAACTTAAAATTGAACATACGGCAAATTGTAAAAATGCTATTATAAGCGGATCAACACTTTTTATTAAATATCCGATAACAATAACATGCGCAGCCCAAAATATTGCGCTTAAAAAAACTAATGTGTCGCCTGTGCTAAAAACAAAATTATCATTTATACTTAATAGATATAGTCCTATCACCGCTATAAAAGCGCTTACCCAGGTTAGAAGTTTTAATTTTTGTTTAAAAAATATTCCAATGATCGGAACAATAATTAAATACAGTCCGGTTATAAATCCGGCTTTGCCAGCGGTGGTATAAACAATTCCTTTTTGCTGCAGCGAAGCGCCGGCGAATAAAACAGTTCCGGCAAATATTCCCGCAAGAAAATATTCTTTCCTTTTTTCTTTTGGGAAGATTTTTGAGTTATTAAATTTTCTTTTATGATTAAGTATCAGCAAAGGAATCAACGAAGCAGAGCCCAAAGCAAATCTTATTGCGTTAAAGCTGAACGGACCGATATGCTCCATTCCCGCGCGTTGAGCAACAAATGCAAACCCCCAAAGTATTGCCGTAATTAATAAAAGTATGTTTGCTTTCACGCCGATGAAATTAATTGTTGGATGATGATAGTTTGAAAATAAAATTTAAAAATTTATCTCAATTAAATTTTTATTGAATTGCATATCTCTTCAACATCTTCTACTTTTTTAGGAATTTCTTTTTTACCCAAAACTTTATTCCCATTTTTTTCGACCAACACATCATCCTCGATTCTAATTCCGCCGAAGTCCCGGTATTCATCTACCTTTTTAAAATTAATATATTGTGAAAGCTTATTTTCTAATTTCCACATATCAATTAATTCAGGAATAAAATAAATTCCCGGTTCAACAGTTAAAACAAAACCAGGTTCCAACTCTTTTGCAAGCCGCAAATATGCAAGCCCGAATTGATCGCTTCGTTGTAGTTTTTTAGTATAGCCGACTAAATTTTCTCCAAGCCCTTCAAGGTCGTGAACATCAAGCCCCATCATGTGTCCAAGTCCGTGAGGAAAAAATAACGCGTGCGCGCCATCTTTAACCGCCTGATTAATATCGCCTTTCATTAATCCTAAATCCTTTAATCCATTTGCAATAATTTTTGCCGCCTTCAAATGAACATCTTTATATTTTTTACCGGGCTTTATTTCTTTAATTGAATCCATCTGAGCCTTTAAAACAATTTCATAAATTTCTTTTTGCTTAGATGTAAACTTTCCATCTACCGGAAAAGTGCGCGTAATATCGCTGGCGTAGTGCAGTAATGATTCAGCGCCGGAATCATTAACTACAAGCTGACCTTTCTTCATTAAATTTTCATGATAATGATTGTGAAGAGTTTCACCGTGAATTGAAAAAATTATTGGAAATGAAATTCCTTGTCCCATTGATGAAGCAATGCCTGCAATAGCTCCGGCAATGTCTCTTTCATAAATATCGGGGCGAGTAAAACGCATGGCGTAAGTCTGCATTTCATAAGATATGTCTAACGCAAATTCTATTTCCGCAACTTCTTCGCTGCTTTTAATTGAACGCTGTTCGATTACTGCTTTAGTTAATTTTGGTGAAACATATTTATTAACAGCCGCGTGATTTATTCCCGTAAGCTCTTCCATCCATAAAATATTTTTATGCTTGTATTGTGGGAGATAATGAACGGCTCTTCCATTGCTTATAGCTTCATTTATTTTTTCAGATAATTTGTTAAGCGATGCCGTTTGTTTTACGCCCGCTTGCTTTGCTAAATCATTTACCTTTGGCTGCGGACCCATCCAAACAATATCATCCATTGCAAAATCATTTCCGTATAAAGTTTCTTTGTTTTCATCGGCGTCAATTACTGCGGCAAATCCTGGTAAATCTATTCCCCAGTAATATAAGAATGAACTGTCTTGTCGGAACGAATAAGTATTTCCCTCATAGTTCATAGGGGTCTCATGGTTCCCTAAAAATAAAATTAATCCCGAACCGACTTTTTTTTGAAGAGCTTTTCTTCTTTGAATATAAGTTTTTGAGTTGAACACTGCGGGCTCCTTTCGGCGCTAAAACTATTTAAAAAATTTTAATCAATATAAGAAAATTAAAAATTATTATTTTGAGCTAAGTAAATCTATTTATACAAATCATTAATTTCTTGGGAGGATAATTCTCTCACTTCACCGATTTTCAAATCTCCCAAAAAAATATTTTCTATTCTAACTCTTATTAATCTTAATGTTGGATGACCTATCTTCGCGGTCATTTTTCTTACCTGTCTATTTCTGCCTTCATTAATAATTATACTCAGCCATGATGTGGGAATGTTTTTTCTTTCCCGTATCGGAGGAATTCTCGGCATAAAGTTTGGAGCATTAATTATTTTAACTTTTGCCGGAAGAGTAATTTTACTTTCAATTAAAACTCCGTTTCTTAATTTATCAATCGCGCTTTCATCCGGAATATTTTCAACTTGCGCGTAATATTCTTTATCATGACCATATTTCGGATTTAATAAATAATCCGTTAATTTTTTATCATCAGATAATATCAAAAGCCCTTCGCTGTCTAAATCCAATCTTCCAACAGGTATAAACATTTTTAGGAAATTTATACAAATCATTAAGAGTTTTTCTTCCGCTTGAATCAGTGAATTGCGAAAGAACTCCATAAGGTTTATTGAGAGCAAAATATTTTGCGCTGTTATTTTTATTTTTCATTGTAGTTTGAAGATTTTTAAAGTGAACTTTTTCAATTTATGCGGCGTCTTAAAAGCGTTAACCTCCAAAAGAGTTTAATTTTTTATTAGAACAATATTAGTTATTTTTAATTGTTTTTAATATTAAATTTTGTTTTTTGGCGGAGGATTTATGTCATACCGTGAACAGCAAAAGTTATTAGACGAGCTAAAAAAATACGAGCGAAAATTCGATAGGAAAGAATCTGAAGAAATTAAAATGTTCATAAAACGTCAAAAGGATGATGAGGATTTTGATTCTGTTTCGATGAGCCGCTTAAAGGAATTATACAGTAAATATCATGTTGCTGTTGACAAATCAAAGTTTGATTCATTCTTTAAAAAGAAATCTGATGTATAAAAATTATCATTTCAAATTATCTTCAAATCAATTGTATACTCTCTGGGATAAATGATCTACATTAATTTTCACATTGCTAAAATCTTTTAAAACAAATTATTTTTGAACTCTTTTTAATTAGAGGTTTTGATGAATTATAAGTTAGTTAATAAAATATTTGCAGCCGTTGTTTTTTTGATTTCGCTGTTTGTCTTTTTTTCAACGGTGCAGCCTTCGGTTTCTTTTTGGGACTGCGGCGAGTTTATAGCGGCGGGTTATTATTTACAAGTCCCCCATCCACCGGGAGCGCCTTTCTTTTTAATTCTCGGAAAACTTTTTTCAATGATTCCTTTTGCCGATAATATTGCTTTAAGAGTAAATACAATCTCCGTTATTTCCAGCGCGTTGTCTGTTCTGTTTTTATATTTAATAGCGGTTAAGCTTATTGAAAATTACCGCGGTAAAATTTATCAATCATCGCTCGAAGCTATTGCAACCTTTACCGCCGCCGCTATTGGAGCGTTATCATTTTCTTTCAGCGACACTTTTTGGTTTAACGGGGTGGAAGCTGAAGTTTATGCTTTCAGTACATTCATATTTGCCGCAGTTGTGTGGCTGATAATTTTATGGAATGAAAAAGCCGATGAAAAGGATAATGAAAAATATATTTTAATGATTGCTTATTTAATCGGCATTGCCGCGGGCGTGCATTTAATGAGCGTTCTGGCAATTGTTCCGGTTGTAATGATAATAATGTTTAGAAAATATGTTGATGACGAGCCTGCATTAAAACAAACAGGTTATATTTTTCTTGCGCACGCAGCCGTAATATTAATAATAGCAATAGCAATGTGGGCGGCGCAAAATTCAACCACTCCTCCAACTCAGGAAGAATACCAATCCTACGATACAAAATTTAAAATGATAGTTGGCGCGATAAGCCTAATTTTTATGGCGGGTTTTTGGAAAAAATTATTTACACGCAACTCTATTTACATGCCTTTAATTATTGGCGGAATTGCTTTGTTTGCGACTTACCCCGGCGTGGTAAAACTTCTCCCCAAATTAATGACCACAATAGCAGGCGATAATGTTGCGATTGGAATTGCGCTGCTGGTAATAATTTTTGCGGCGCTCGGTTTTGCAATTAACTATTCTATTAAAAATGGAAAAACAACTCTGCATCTTGCCGCTATGTCGGCAATTTTTATTTTGGTAGGATTTACGACTTATGCAATGGTAATTATTCGCTCAAACCAAAATCCTCCGATGAATGAAAATGAACCAAACGACTTTAGCGAGTTGGTTACTTATTTAAATCGAGAACAGTACGGCGATTTTCCAACCTTCAAAAGAAGATTTGCAACCGAACCTCATCAGCAAGTAGTGTACTCAAATTACAGCAGCGATTTAGATTTCTTCTGGCGTTATCAAATGAACCACATGTTTACAAGATATTTATTATGGAATTATGCAGGACGACAAAGTTGGGATCAGGATGCGCCGGCAGACATTGCGCCTTTTAATAAAGTAGGCGATATCTTCGGCAGCTTGTTCAGTCTGCATTTTGATGGCAATGCAAAAGATTCATTATTCGCTGTTCCATTTTTACTGGGTTTGATTGGAATCTTTTTTCATTTCCGGCGTGATTGGAAAATGGCTTCGGTGTTTATGATTATGTTTATTTTGATGGGAATATTAACCGCCTTCTATCAAAATCAACAGCAGCCCCAGCCCCGCGAAAGAGATTATTTTTATGTGGGGGCATTTTTTGTTTTTTCAATTTGGATTGCAATTGCCATTAAAGGATTAATAGAATTAACCCTAGTTAAACTGGCAAATTCTTCTTTAAAAACTCCCGCTGTTGCAACTATAATGGCTCTTGGAATTATACTCGTTCCTGTTAAAATGGTTAGCGCAAATTATTTCACTCATGATAGATCGCAAAATTGGGTGCCGTGGGATTATTCGTACAACTTATTGCAAAGTGTAGCGCCAAACGGTGTGCTTTTTACAAACGGCGACAACGATACTTTCCCGCTTTGGTATTTGCAGGATGTGGAAGGCGTGCGCCGCGATGTTAAAGTTGCAAACTTAAGTTTGTTAAATACTCAGTGGTACATTAAGCAGTTAAAAGATAATGATCCGTTTAAAGTTGGAAAAATAAATATGAGATTATCGGAAGTTCAAATTGATAATCTTAGTCCCATCCGATGGAAATCAACCAATGTTAATATTCCATTTCCCAATCAAACTGCCACCACAAAAGGACTTTCCGATTTTATGCAAAGCTTTGATATTGATGATTCATCTTTAGTAAAAAGCGGCGGCTTAACTTTTAAAATGGATCCCACTTTAAATTTTGGCGATGTGCAGGCAATTCGCGTGCAAGATATTATGGTGAAGGAAATTGTTGAAGCAAACAATTGGGAACGCCCCATTTACTTTGCCGTTACTTGTTCCGAAGACAGCAAAATTGGTTTGTCGGATTATTTAAGAATGGAAGGGATGGCTTTAAGACTCGTTCCCCAAAAACGGTCAGGCAACGGAGAATTTATTGACGAGAAAATTTTGCACGATCAATTGTTTAATGAAAATCCCGGATACAACAAGGATTATAAGCCCGGCTTTAAATTTAGAGGTTTAAATAATCCTGATATTTTCTTTGATGAAAACCATACGCGGATGATGCAGAATTATAGAAACGCATACATAAGACTTGCGCTCAATTATTTATATTCGGATAGAAAAGAAATGACTGTGCAGACTCTTGATAAAATGGAAGAAAAAATTCCGCGAAGCCATATTGCTATTGGCAATATCGGATTGCTGTATGAAATTGGAAATATATATTTCTCAGCGGGAGCTATTGATCGTTACAAAACAATTGCATTAGAAGTAGAGAAAGATGCGCTAAGACAAATTGAAACAAGTCCGGCGTTTACACGATCGCCTTACGACCCATATAGACTATTGCTTTCTATTTATGAAAATTTAAATGAAAACGGAAAGCTGTTGGATTTATGGAACCGAATTGCCGTTATGTTCCCCGACGATCCCAATGTAAAAGCGAACGTTACGCGTTATCAAAATTTAGTGAACACAGCGAAAAAGGATCAAGTAAAAATTGACAGCATTCCAAATCCGGTGCCCGATTCAATGAAATAAATTTTAAGTTAAATTTTTTAGTAATTATTTTATAAGCGGTCATTGTACCGCTTATTTTTTATTAGGTAATATATTCAATAATGAAAAAAATATTAATTATAGCTCTTTCAGGTTTAGGCGACGCTTTAATGTTTACGCCCGCGCTGCATCTTCTGCGCAGGCATTTACCGGACGCGCAAATTGATGCTTTGGTTATGTTTAGAGGAGTAAAAGATATTTATGAAAGAAACTCAAACATAAATAATATTTATTACTTTAATTTTATTGAAGAAGGATTTTCAGAATCGTTAAAATATTTATTAAAGCTTCGGAATAATAAATATGATTACTCGATCAATGTATATCCTTCCAACCGAAAAGAATACAACATTTTTAATTTTATTATCGGCGCAAAAAAAAGAGCAGGGGTAAAATACTTACGAAAAGATTTTGTGAATTTTGGATATTTAAACAACATACGTATTCTTGAAAACGATTCTCTTCACAACGTAGAAGAAAATATAAATCTTGTTGGAAAATTTTTTAAAACAAAATTTGAAAGTGAACCTGAACTTCAATTTAATTTAAATGAAAAAGATTTATCCTTTGCCGAAACTTATCTTCAAGAACAAGATATAAAAACCGAAGATTTAATTTTCGGTTTTCATCCCGGCTCGGCTGAATTTAAAAATCATATTAAACGAAGATGGGAACCCGAAAAATTTGCCGAATTAGGAAAAAAGATTATTGAAGAATTAAATGGAAAAATATTAATCTTCGGCGGACCGGAAGAAAGCGAGCTAAAAAATTCAATTAAAAAAATGATTGATTCGGAAAAGGTTATTTCAGTTGAAACCGGTAATCTGGCAGAAACCGCTGCAGTAATGAAAAGATGCAATGTTTTTGTTTCAAATGATTCCAGTTTAATGCACGTTGCTTCGGCGTTAAAATTAAATGTAGCTGCTATCTTGGGTCCCACAAATCCAAACTATATCCACCCCTGGAAGACAAATCACAAAATTGTACGATTAAATTTAGACTGTTCACCTTGCTTTATATATTCACCGCGCCCGCTAATTTGCTTCAGAGACGACGTGAAATTTAAATGTATAAAAGAGTTGACAGTGGAAATGGTTTATAACACGGTTAAAAAGCTATTATGAATGTCCTTCTGAATTTTGATTATCAACTTTTTTAATCCATAATTTACAATAGCCTCTAGGACTAATAGGTCCTTTTACCACTTGACATGCACCGCATTCCTTTCCCTCTTTCGGCATAATAAAAAGGTTACAAGTACCGCAAAATTTGTCGTTATATGGTGAGGAGCTTACATACTCATTTGTTGTGCGTGTATTCAATTCATCATCAGTTAAACCGCTTACATCATTGCACGGCTCGTTGGAGTTTTTTAATAATTGTTCCTGTTGTTGTTCTTTATTATCTCCGCAGGCAGAAAGCAGCGTGCCTCCTCCGAAAATTAATACGCCGCCCATTGATAACTTTTTTAAAAAATCTTTACGGTGAATATTTTTTCCCATAACTCTTCCTCAAAAAATTACATATTATTTAATGTTGCAATTATTTTGCAAAGCAATTAAACAAAATTTCTAAATTTAATGTCTGATTCAAATCACTTTCTCAACTCAAAAATCTTAAAATTCTATAATTCATATCCAGCGCTTAAAGCAAAATCAAATTGATTGAACCCGCCAAGACAAACCGCTCCGTTAGCAACTCTATCAAAAAGCAAAATGTAATTTATCCGCGGACTTAAAATTAATTTGTTAAAACATAAATATTTGCGCCAGCGGCTGCGGTTAAATAGGTCCTATAATGATATTTGGGGCGTGAATCGATAACGGGGTTAGTTCGTTGAATCCCAACTCCGCCCTCTAAAAATAATGGATCAAATTGTTCAATAGGATGAAGTCTATAGGAAGAAGATATATTTATATTTTCAAATTTTGAAATTGAAATTCTGTTATCTGCAGTGGTAACTGTTGCTTCCCAAGGCGCTGAACTATAACTAAAATTAGTAACCAGCGCATTATTTTCATTTAAATAAAATGCCGCTTCAATAAAATATTTTAAGCTGTTTTTATTGGCCATTTTATAAATGTACCCCATTGACTCAACTAATGTATTTTCTGCATAGCGACCAACGCGAATTGATTGTCCCACCCCAGCAGATAAAATTATTTTATTTAAAGGTGAACTTATAAAAGGTTTCGCTTCCGTTTTAAAGAAATAATTTTCATCTATGCTTAAAGTAAATTGAAATGTTTCCCATGGAAATGACCACGGCAAGTATCTATCTTGATAGGAATTATACCATCTGCCAGCATAGCCGGCGGTGAATTTTATATCTTTAAACAACAACCCAATATTAAAACCATGAGTAAAAAAATTAGCGAAATCAGATTTATTGCCGGAAGTAAAATTTCCAAGATAGATTTCCTGAAAGAATGCCACGCCGCCGCCTAAAATCAAGCGGTTTCCATTCAAAGCCGAAACCGGAATGCAGCGTGGCGTCATTCGGAAAATCGCTCCAATCGCTAAACAAAGTTTTAAAAGAGGATTTAACATCGCCGTTATCGTCTCTATCATTAAAAATTTTTGAGAAGCCAAGGTTTATAGGAATAGTAAAATATGGATTATCCACAGCCAAATAATTTACAGCCGAATGTAATTTTGACGGCGGCGGTTCGCTAAATGTCTTATTTCCTGTTTCCGCCACAGAGATTTCATATTCACCCTTAACTGCAGGACCAAAATTGGTTAATGAAAACCCCAGACTTAATTTGTTACGAAGTATTTCAGGTCTATAATTTAAGGCTACGCTAAAAAATATATCATCACGAGAACCCCTGCCGAGCTGAGAAACTGCATATCTTAATTGCAGCCCGGCGGAAAATTCTTCAGAGAATTTTTTTGCAAATGCAAAGGAAAAATTTCTCTCATAAAGATGAATTCCTTCCTTTGATGCACATTACAAATATTTGCTTTTCCAATTTTTAACTTAATAGCAGTCATTCAACATTAAACTTTAAGGTCTATCAATGAGCAGAGGAAACGTCGTTTCCAGCACAAAGGGGATGGGGAAATTTCAAAGCCCCCGCCTCAAGCATAATAGTAATTTTCGGCGCTGCCGGAGATCTTTCCCACAGAGAACTTCTTCCATCTTTGTATACCCTTTATTGTATAAATTTTTTACCAAGGAATTTTGCAATAATAGGATTTGATAGAATCAATTATAAGAATGAAAGCTACCGCATAGAAATGCGGAAAGCTGTTGAAAAAATAAAACCCTGCAATATTTCAAAATGGAAAGAATTTGAAAAACATTTGTTTTATGTACAAGGAGATTTTGTTGAAAGTCCGGAAGCATCGTTTGAATCTCTTGCATCTTTAATTAAAAATATTCAAAAGAAAAATAAAGTTGATGATAACGTTCTTTTTCATCTAGCAGTTTCCCCAGTTTTTTATTCAACCGTTATAAAAGAATTAGGCGCTGCAAAATTATCTGAATCTAAAAACGGATGGCGTAGAGTAATAATCGAAAAACCATTCGGCTGGGATGAAAAATCTGCCCGCAAATTAGATAAAGATATTCACAAAGTTTTTAATGAAGATCAAATTTTTAGAGTAGATCATTTTCTTGGAAAAGAAACTGTTCAAAACATGCTTGTATTCAGATTTGCCAATCCCGGGTTTGAACCCATTTGGAATAGAAACTATATCGATAATATTCAGATTACAGTTTCAGAAGATTTAGGTATTGGTACACGCGCCGGTTTTTATGAAAAAATAGGAGTAGTGCGCGACATGATTCAGAATCATCTTTTTCAAATTATGTGCATTACCGCCATTGAACCGCCTGTGAATTATAATGCAAACTCACTTCGCAGTGAAACGCTGCAAGTTTTAGAAGCAGTCTGCCCTATTGCAAAAAATGATGTTGTGTTTGGTCAATATGATTCGGGAAAAATTGACGCTAAAAATGTTGTTTCATATCGCAAAGAAAAAAATGTAGATAAAAATTCCGCTACCCCAACTTTTGCAGCGATGAGAATTTATTTAGATAATTGGAGATGGGCGGGCGTGCCGTTTTATTTACGCACCGGCAAACGTCTGAAAGAAAAAGTAACTGAAGTAAGAATTAAATTTAAACCAACTCCGCATTTGATGTTTCCGCTTGATAAAGAAAAAGAAAAAGAGCATAACATTTTAACGTTTCGTATTCAACCCAACGAAGGAATTTATTATAAGTTTACCGCAAAAAAACCTGGAGCAAATTTAAATCTAACTCCCGTTGAGATGAATTTTGAATACGCTACAGCATTTGGGCTTGAAGCACCTCCCAACGCATATCAATGGTTAATTTTTGATGCGCTCATTGGCGACCAAACCCTTTTCCCCACAGCCGATTGGATATACAAAGCTTGGTCCCTGATCGATCCGATTATAGCTGAATGGGAGAAAAAACATTGGACAAAATTTCCAAACTATAAAGCTGGGACATGGGGTCCTGCTGCTGCCGATAAGCTACTTAAAGATGACGGCAGAAAATGGGACATAACTTTTTAATTAGAATTTAGGGATATGGAAAAAAAATTTGATGCAATAATAATTGGCTCTGGTCAAGCGGGCAATCCATTGGCAAAAAGCTTTGCTGAAAATGATTGGAAGGTTGCGGTAATAGAAAAAAATCATGTCGGCGGAAGCTGTATAAATTTTGGATGCACACCTTCAAAAACATTAGCCGCAAGCGCGCGGGCAGCCTATGTTTCTAGAAACACCTCCAAGTATGGTGTTCATACTTCTTCCGTAAAAATTAATTTGAAGGAAGTATACAAACGTAAAAAGAAAACAGTTGAAAGTTTTAGAAAAGGAAGTTTAAAAATTCTTGAACACAAAAACATAACGCTAATAAAAGGCGATGCAAGTTTTGTTGATTCAAAAACAATTGAGATTAAACTTTCAAATAAAAAAAATTCTAAAAATAAAACTGAGGTGATTTCTTCCGATAAAATTTTTATTAATACAGGGGGAAGACCGGCTATTCCAAAAATAAAAGGTCTTGATGACATTTCGTATTTAACCTCAACTTCAATTATGGAATTAAAAAAGCTGCCCGAACATCTTTTAATTATCGGCGGCGGTTATATTGGATTGGAATTTGGACAAATGTTCAAACGTTTCGGAAGCAAGGTTACCATCCTGCAAAACTCAAATCAATTATTAAAGAGAGAAGACAAAGACGTTGCAGATGAAGTTTTAAATATTTTAGAAGACGAAGGGATAAAGATTTATCTCAACACTAAAATAAATGAAGTTTCAAAATCTAAAAAATCAAAAAAAATAGTTATAAATTTTGAAACGCCTAAGGGGAATAAAAAAGTTAAAGGCTCTCATCTTTTAATTGCTACAGGACATACTCCCAACACCGATGACCTAAATCTTTCCTCGGCAAAAATTAAAACCGACGACAAAGGCTATATAATTACAAACACAAAACTTGAGACAAACATTAAAGGAATTTTTGCTTTAGGGGATGTGAAAGGCGGTCCGGCTTTTACTCATATTTCTTACGATGATTTCAGAATTGTAAAAAATAATATTCTAAATAAAAACAATAATACAATAACGGGGAGAATGGTTCCGTATGTTATTTTTATTGATCCCCAGCTCGGCAGAATAGGTATGAATGAAAAAGAAGCGAAAGAAAAAAAAATAAATTATTCAATTGCAAAAATGGAAATGAGCAAATCAGCCAGGGCAATTGAAATAAGCGAAACCCGCGGATTTATGAAAGTTATTGTTGATAAAAAAACAGATAAAATTTTAGGCTGTACAATTTTGGGCTTTGAAGGTGGAGAAATTATGTCAATGCTGCAAATAGCAATAATGGGTAAGTTAAAATATTCTTCTCTAAAAAATGCAATCTTTGCCCATCCTACTTTTGCTGAATCATTGAATAATCTTTTCAACAATATTTAAGTATTAAACTTTATGATTTAACTCAACGACAGTTCTCTCGTTAATTTTTATTTTAATTAATATAATATTCTTGTTATAAATGAGGAAAATTAAAATGGAATTAAAAAATAAAAATATAGCAATGTTCGTAGAAAATTCTTACGAAGACTTAGAGTTTTGGTATCCTTATTTGCGCATGAAAGAAGCGGGGGCAAAGGTTACGGTTATTGCACCCAAATCTGAAACTTATAAAGGTAAGCATGGGCTTGAAGCCAAGGCAGACGAGTCGATAAAAAATGTTGCTGCTAAAAATTTTGATGCTCTTATTATTCCCGGAGGTTATTCGCCAGATAAAATGAGGCGGCATGAAGCCATGGTAAATTTTGTAAAAAAAATATATGAAGATGGAAAGATTGTGGCCGCTGTTTGTCACGGTCCATGGATGCTTGCTTCGGCGGGAATTATTAAAGATAAAAAATTAACAAGTTTTTTTTCAATTAAAGATGATTTAATAAATGCCGGCGCTAAATGGGCGGATAAAGAAGTGGTTGTTGATGGCAATATTATTACTTCCAGAAATCCCGATGATCTTCCGGTATTTTGTAAAACTATAATAGAGAATTTGAAATCGTAGGAATTTGATTAATTCAATTCTTGAAAATTTAAAATTTTTTTGATTGATTTTTAGTTTCGTAGAGATGAACCGGCGGCTCATCTCATATTTATTAAAATGAAGACGAGTCAGCGTACTCGTCTCTAAAAATGGAGTTGTGAAATGTTAAGAAATCTAAAAATGCTTTTTTCTTTATTCGCTTTTGTTTCGCTCATTACTTTAATCGGCTGTAACGAAAGCTCGGAAGAAAAATTTAATGAAAAAGTTGACACACATACAATCGAAAGCCAAGCGAACATAACAAATGCCGTAGCCGTTATTCATCCTACTGAAGGGAATAACGTAAAGGGGTTAGTAACATTTACGCTTGAAGGCGACAGTATAAAAGTTGTTGCAGACGTTGAAGGTTTAACTCCCGGCAAGCATGGATTTCATATTCATGAGTTTGGGGATTGCAGCAAGTCTGACGGCACATCGGCAGGCGGGCATTTTAATCCGACAAACAAGCCTCACGGCGCGCCTACTGATACAAGCAGGCACGTGGGCGATTTAGGGAATATTGAAGCGAACAAAGACGGTAAAGCTCATCTTGAATGGGTTGATAATTTAATTACTTTTAGCGGCGGCAATTCTATTATCGGAAGAGGAATTATTATTCATGCCGGTGAAGATGATTTAAAATCACAGCCAACCGGCGATGCCGGCGCGCGGGTTGCTTGCGGAGTGATTGGTATTGCAAAATAAAATTTCCTTAAAATTAATTTGATGAGTTGTTATGAGTAAAGAATTTAATGCGGGTAAAGTAAATCAATTAAACAACGGCGAAATGAAAGCCGTTAAAATAGATGATGATAATAAAATTTTATTAACCAAAGTTAATGATGAAATTTTTGCCATAGGCGCAAATTGCACTCATTACGGAGCTCCGCTGGAAAAAGGAGTTTTATTTGAAGACAAAATTATTTGTCCCTGGCATCACGCCTGTTTCCAAGCAAAAGATGGAAAGCTTATTGAACCGCCCGCTTTAAATTCTCTTCCTCAGTATGAAGTAAAAATTAAAAATGATGAAATAACTTTAACTCTCCCTGACAAGTTTGAAGATTCAGTAATTCCGCAAATGTCTAAACGCGATGTGCAGAACCTCGACACTTATGTAATCATAGGCGGAGGAGCAGCCGGTAATTCCGCCGCACAGGCAATTCGGGAAACGGGCTTCAAAGGCGCGGTTACAATTATTACTCAGGAAAATCGATTGCCTTACGACAGACCCAACTTAAGTAAAGATTATCTTGCCGGAAAAGCTGAAGAAGAATGGATGCCATTGCGCTCTAAAGAATTTTATGATGATTATGATATTAATATTCTTTATCAAAAAAAAGTAACTGGAATTGACAAACAGAAAAATATTGTAAAGCTTGAGAATGATGAAGAAGTATCGTTCGATAAATTATTAATTGCCACAGGCGGAACTCCCAATCAATTAGATATACCCGGTTCTGATTTAACAAACATTTTTTATTTACGAAGTCATTCGGATTGCGATTCAATAATTGAAGCGGCAAAAAATAAATCTAACATTGTAATTATAGGCGCTAGCTTTATTGCTCTTGAAACAGCTGATAGCTTAATGGAGAGATTGAAAGCCAGCATAACCGTAATTAGTAAAAGCGCCGTTCCGTTTAAAAGTAATTTTGGGGAAGAGATCGGGAAGATGTTTAAAACCGCCCATGAAAAAAACGGTATAACTTTTAGAACTAATAGCGAGGTGAAAAAGTTTGAAGGCAAAACTAAAGTAGAAAAAGTAATTTTAAAAAACGGCGATGAACTAGATGCTGATTTAGTTATAGTAGGCATTGGCGTAAAACCGGCTACATCATTTTTAAAAGATTTTAATTTGGAAGATGATGGAAGCTTAAAAGTTAATGAGCATTTGGAATTTGAAAAAAATATTTATGCGGCAGGCGATATTGCTAAATTTCCTAACTCATTAAATGATGAATATACAAGAATAGAACATTGGCGGCTGGCTGAACAGCTTGGCAGAATTGCGGGCTTTAATATGGCGGGGAAAAAGGAAGAAATAAAAATTGTTCCATTTTTTTGGACTAAGCAGGCGGGAATAAATTTAAGGTATGTTGGTCACGCAAAAGATTGTGATGATATTGTTACCTGGGGCGATATTAGTAAGCATGAATTTATTTCTTTCTATTATAAAGATGAAAAATTTTTAGCCGCCGCTGGATGCAACAAGGACAAAGATATGGATGCAATTGAAGGGCTTTTACTTCAAAATAAATTTCCCGAAAAAAATAAAATTAAAAATCAATCTGTAAATCTGGCTGAACTTTTAATGTAAATATTAATTTTAGCAAATATTATTTATTTCAAATATAAGTTTGATTCCTCCCCACTTCGTTTTATAATATTTAATTATATATTATAAATTAATTATTCATTTCTTTTTTAATCAAAATCATTTTCTCAAAAAAACGAGGGATCATTGCAAATAAATTTTGTAACAGGCTTAGCTCTTATAATATTTTTCGGAATTTTAGCGCAGTGGGTTTCATGGCGGTTCCGGCTTCCTTCAATTCTGCTGCTGCTTATTGCCGGCTTTATTGCGGGACCGATTTCAGGTTTAATTATTCCCGACGATTATTTTGGCGAATTATTATTCCCCATTGTTTCAATCTCCGTTGCTGTAATTTTATTTGAAGGCGGCTTAAGTCTAAAATTATCCGAGCTTCGTTCTGTAGGCAAAGTGGTTGTAAGACTAATAACCATTGGCATTTCGCTTACCTGGATTTTAACAACAGCCGCCGCTTATTATTTATTAGGTCTAAATTTTTCTTTAAGCGTTTTATTGGGCGCTATTTTGGTGGTAACTGGACCCACCGTTATAATGCCGATTTTAAGACATGTAAAACCCAATCATCAAATAAACTCTATGCTGAAGTGGGAAGGAATAATTAATGATCCCATCGGCGCGGTCCTTTCAATTTTAGTTTTTGAAGTTATCATTGCTTCTGGAATTACAGAAGCCGGAACAACTTTAATATTCGGAGTAATTAAAACTATTTTACTAAGCGGTGTTGTTGGGTTGTCATGCGGATATTTAATTCTTCTTTCCATAAAACATAAATTGATTCCCGATTTTTTACATAATTCAATTTCATTGGCATTGGTTATAAGTGTTTTTGCAATGGCAAACTTAATTCAGAAGGAAAGCGGATTATTTGCAGTAACTATTATGGGCGTGTTTTTAGCTAATCAAAAAACTGTTAATGTTAAACATATAATTGATTTTAAAGAAAATCTGCGCGTTATACTTATTTCATTTTTATTTATAATACTTTCCGCAAGATTAAAAATTGCTGACTTACAAATGTTGAATGTAAACAGTTTTATTTTCGTTGCCGCCTTAATGCTGGTAATAAGACCGGTTTCAGTTTATGCTTCAACTTTAAATCAAAATAAGCTGGAAGGAAAAACTTTATTTATCATGGATGGCGCCGCGCGGAATTGTTGCCGCAGCAATCGCTTCTTTGTTTACCATCAAACTAACAGCGACGGGAATGGATGAGGCGGAGGCATTGCTTCCCATTATGTTTTTGGTAATTATTTTTACAATTACAATATACGGATTAAGCGCTATTCCTCTTGCAAAGTGGCTGGGTATTTCTTCAACTAATCCGCAAGGCTGCGTAATTATAGGCGCTAATCCCCTGGGTAAATCGCTTGGTCTTGCATTAAAAAAAGAAGGCATTAAGGTATTAATGGTTGATACCAATTGGTCAAATATTTCTTCTGCAAGAATGGAAGGTCTGCCTGCTTATTACGGAAGTATTTTATCAGATAATGTTATTGACGATGTAGAACTAAATGGGATAGGGAAGTTGTTAGCAGTTACTCCTAACAACGAAGTTAACGCGCTGGGGGCAATGCATTTTTCAAAGGTGTTCGGGAGCGATAATGTTTATCAACTATCATTTGAAGAAAATGAAGATAAAGAAAGTAAAAGTGTATCAAAGGATTTGCGCGCTCAAATGTTGTTTGGTAACGAGTACACTTACTTTAATTTAATAAATAAAATCAATAATGGAATGGTAATTAAATCAACGTTAATTACAGAGAAATTTAATTTTGAAAGTTTTATAAATAAAGATGAAAACATCAAAGCCATTCCGCTTATGATCATTAATGATGACAAAGAAATGACTATTTATACTAAGCATGATAAGCCTAAACCTGACAATGGTGAAACATTAATAAGTTTGGTAGAAGAAAATAAGGAAGAGACTTCTTGAACTTAACTTTTCTTCCGCTGGGCGGGGCAAACGAAATAGGCGCAAGTTGCTTTTATTTGAATATCGATGGAACGGGAATAGTTTTAGATTGCGGTATGCATCCCCAAAAAAAGGGACTCGACGCTCTTCCGAATTTTAATCTTATTAAAAATAAAGACATTGATTTTCTTTTGATTTCCCACGCCCATCAGGACCATCTTAGCGCGCTCCCGTTTTTTATAAAACTCTTTCCGTATGTTAGAGTTATTACAACGCCCCAAACCCGCGCCATTGCCGAGCTAACGCTGCATAATTCAGTTTCAATTTTAAAACAGCAATTAAGCGATGAGGAATTAGCAAAAGTTTTTTCGCATGATGAAATTGATTTACTAATTCAGTCAGTTGAATACCAATCTTACAACAAACCGTTTGTAGTTAACGGCTACAAACATTTTAGTTCAAATGATATTACCGCAGAATTTTTTGACGCCGGACATATTTTAGGTTCGTCTTCCATCTTAATAAAATATAAAAATGAAAAAATATTTTATACCGGAGATTTTAATTTAGACAATCAATCTTTAATTAAAGGCGCTTCCCTTCCCTCCGAAAAGATTGACATATTAATTACTGAAACAACATACGGCAGCACGGATTCTACTTTGCTTAACGATTGGAAAACGGAGTCGGAAAGATTGGCGGTTTCTGTAAATGAAATTTTAAATATTGGCGGATCAATATTAATTCCCGTTTTTTCACTCGGTAAAATGCAGGAAATTCTAACTACGCTTTGGCGTTTAATGTTAAAAAGAAAATTAACTCAAACGGATATTTACACAGGCGGTATTGGAAATAAAATTAATCGCGCGTATGATTATAACAGGTATGTTGTAAACATGATCGATCCGGAATTTGAAATAAATTCCATTCCTACAAAAAATATTTATAAAATAAAAAGCGCGGAAGATTTTTTTAAACAGTCTTGTATTGTTTTGGCTTCCAGCGGAATGATGATTGAAGGAACGGCGTCTTACAGCTTGGCTAAAAGATGGATCAATCAAAATAATTCTGCAATTTTCACTGTGGGCTACATGGAAGAAAATACCCCAGGTTATATTTTTTCCAAAGCGGTTAAAGGGGAAAAGATAATTTTAAACGATTCTGTAAGTGAAGTAAAATGTACTATCAAAAATTTTAAGTTCAGCGCCCATTCAAAACGGGAAGGAATTTTGAAATTAGTGGAAAGAACGAATCCCAAAAATGTCATACTTGTCCACGGCGATCCGCCTGCAATTGATTGGGTGGGAAATTCAATTTTAAAAACGAATAGAAAAATAAAAGTTTACAGCGCTGAAATAGGTAAAGAAATAAAATTTGGTATGGAGGCCAAATGAAAACAGTTTTATTTTTTTGGTCGATAATTTTATTCTTTAACGCTTATCCGCAGCAAAGTAATAAAACAATTGATGATTATTATAATGATGGGGTTGCCGCTTATCAGAATAAAAATTACCAAAAGTTTTTAGAAAATTTTAAAACACTCGATTCGCTCCGAAGCAACAACGCGGCTATAATGTATAATTTGGCGTGCGCTTATTCCCTTACCAATCGAAAAGATGAAGCGCTAATTTATTTAATGAAGTACAGTAAGATTAATTCTGATACAAACATTTCCGAAGAACCAGATTTTAATAATATAAAATCATCTACAGGGTTTGAGTTAATTTTAAAAAAAATAAAAGAACAGAATAAGCTCGTTAATAATAGTGATACAGCATTCGTTATCGAAGAAAAAGATTTACATCCCGAATCAATTGCCTATGATGACGTTACCCAATTATTTTATCTCGGCAGTATACATAAACGTAAAATCATTTCTCTTAATAATAATGGAAATGAGAAAATCTTTATTCCGGAAAAACAAGACGGCATTTGGGCTGTAACAGGAATTAAAATTAATTCAAAGGATAGAATCTTGTGGGCGGCTTCTGCAGCAATTCCCCAGATGAACGATTATGAAGAATCGCTGAATGGTAAAACTGCAATATTTAAATATGATCTGGATTCAAAAAAATTATTAAAAAAATATCCCGCTCCAAATGATTCTAACAAGCATTTCTTCGGAGATCTGGCAATTAATAAAAATGGGGACGTTTATATAAGCGATAGTAAATATCCGGCAATCTACCTCATCAAAAAAAAGAGTAATAGACTTGAGCTTTTTTATGAAAACAAAAATTTGATTTCTTTGCAAGGTTTAGATTTTGTAGAGGATAATGAAAATTTGTTTTTTGCAGATTACTCAAATGGATTATTTAAACTGAATTTAAAATCAAAAATACTAATCCAAATAAAAGAACCGGATAATTTTTCGCTCAAAGGAATTGACGGGCTTTATTTCTATAACAATTCGCTAATCGCGATTCAGAATGGCGTTAAACCAAAGAGAGTAACGCAGTATTTTTTAAATGCTAATTCAGATAAAATTATCAAAACAAAAATTATTGAAAGCGCTAATCCTAATTTTAACGAACCGACTTTAGGCGTAATTGTTAATGATGATTTCTATTTTATTGCCAACAGCCAATGGGGGTCATACAATAAAGATGGGTCGATATTTCCTCCGGAGAAGCTCGAAAAAATTATCATTTTAAAAACTACGCTGGCAAATTAACTCTTAAAATATTTGTTGATTTTAATTTTTCTAATCTATACTTTTTGGAAAAGTTTACTTATCTATTTCTCATCTTCACTATATCTATCACTAAATTAAAGGAGTGCGCTATGTGTTATCGAAGTACTATTTTATTCTTGTTTACCGCTGCAATTTTTTTCAGCTCTCAAATGTTTGCTCAAGATCAGAATCAGGAAATGAGCGAAGGGGAACAAGCCTGGATGGAATTTATGACGCCCGGTCCCCAGCATGAAATGATGCAAAAGTACGTGGGAGAATGGAAAACTGTCACTAAATTATGGATGGACCCGAATACCGAGCCTCAAGTAATTGAAGGAACGGCTAAAACCGAATCTCTTCTTGGCGGAAGGTACTTTAAAACTACTCACTCCAGTATAATGATGGGAATGCCTTTTGAAGGCTTTAGCATTGACGGCTATGACAATGCAAAAAAAGAATTTTTTAGCGTATGGTTCGACAACATGGGAACGAGCTATATGTTAAGCAAAGGCGATTACGACGAAGATTCAAAAACATTAACAACATCAGGCAGTTCTTTTGATGTAATGGCGAATGCGGACGCTGAATTTAAACAAGTTATAAAATTTAAAGACGATGGCAGTCAGGTTATGGATATGTATGCCTACAAAGATGGAAATGAAGTTAAGGTTATGTCTATTGATATGACAAGAAAATAATTTGTAAAATAATTATTGGAGCATTTAAAATAATAATGCAGGCGTGACCAGCGCCTGCATTATTTTGGAAGGAATCCCCCCTCACTTACCGCTATGTAACTAAAAAATCTGAGGTAAATATCTTCCTAAATTATTTAATTTGAAATAGCTTAAATGTGTTATTTTTTGGTGCATTTTCTAATCAAAATCTCTTTTATTGCATGTTTGATAGAACAAATGAACTACTCATTTTTAATATTGAGAAAATGAACCTCATCAGCCTTAATTTTAATTGGAATTTTTTAGCTGGTTCAATTGTCTCATCCTCAATTACTTATCTCATCATATTAAAAATTTTACTAAATTATATCTAAAGTTTTATCATATTACTTTCATACTTAGCGAGGGAAATTTGGAGCTGCTGGATTATCTTATTATCGCCGCCTACTTTGTATTTTCAATTAGTATTGCTTTGTATTATTCTAAACGCGCCGGAAAAAGCACCGATGAATTTTTTCTGTCGGGAAGAAATCTCCCCTGGTATCTTGCGGGACTTTCAATGGTAGCAACTACATTTGCCGCCGATACGCCGCTTGCAGTAACAGAACTTGTCGCTAAAAACGGAGTTGCCGGAAACTGGGTTTGGTGGAATTTTGCTTTCGGCGGACTGCTAACGGTTTTCTTTTTTGCGAAGCTATGGAGACGAGCCGGAATTATGACCGAAGTTGAATTTGCGGAAATTCGATACTCAGGTAAACCGGCAAGATTTTTAAGAGGCTTCCGCGCAATATACCTCGGCTTGTTTATGAACCTCATAATAATGGGCTGGGTAAACAAAGCAATGATTTCCATTTTAACTGGAATGTTTAACATCCCCGAATCTCAAGTTTTATATTACGTTTTCGGCTGCATGCTGCTGGTTGCTTTCTATTCAGCGCTCTCCGGTTTATGGGGAGTTGTAGTTACCGATGCATTTCAATTTGTACTTGCAATGACTGGAACAATTATACTTTCAATACTTGTAGTAAACTCCTCGCAAGTTGGCGGAATAAGCGGAATGAAAGAAAAACTTCCCGCATTTGTATTTGATTTTTTCCCAACAATTACTGATGCCGGCTCAATAGCAGGCGCATTTGCGTTAAGCGTTGCTTCCTTCCTTGCTTACGTTGGAATAATATGGTGGGCGTCGTGGTATCCCGGTGCAGAGCCCGGCGGCGGCGGATATGTTGCGCAACGAATGATGTCAGCTAAGGATGAAAAAAATTCTTTGTTCGCTACATTATTTTTTCAAATTACACATTACGCCATTAGACCCTGGCCCTGGGTGCTTGTGGGAATTGCATCTTTAATCCTCTATCCTGATTTGGGAGTAAATGAAAAAGGTATGGGCTACATATATGCAATGAATGATTTTCTTCCTATAGGTTTAAAAGGATTATTAGTCGCCGCATTTTTTGCCGCATATATGAGTACCATTGCCACGCAGTTAAACTGGGGTTCATCATATTTAATTAATGATTTTTATAGAAGATTTATAAAACAAAATGAAAAAGAAAAACATTACGTTTTAACCTCGCGATTAATAACAATGCTGCTTATGCTTCTTTCGATAGTGGTTACTTTATTTATTAATAGAATTTCAGGCGCATGGGAATTTATTATGGAAGCAGGCGCCGGCGTTGGTCTGGTTTTAATTTTAAGATGGTTCTGGTGGAGAATAAATGCCTGGTCTGAAATTTCAGCAATGATAACTCCTTTTGTAGTTTTACCCTTTTTAAAAATTTATGGAATAGTATTTCCTATAACTTTATTTTATCTTGTTTCAATTACCACCGTGGTTTGGCTTGCGGTTACTTTTTTAACCAAGCCGACTGATGAAAAAGTTCTGTTTTCTTTTTATGAAAAAATTCATCCCGGCGGTGTTCTGTGGAAAAAAATATCATCCCGCCTGCCCAATGTTAAAAGCGATGTTGGTTTTTTTAGAATGTTTTTAAATTGGCTTTTTGGGGTGGCGTTGGTTTATTCAATGCTACTGGGAATTGGCAGCTTAATTTTTAGCGATTATACATCAGCTATAATTTGCTTAATCGTAGCGGTGATTTCCATTTTCGTCATCTATAAAAATTTATCTGAACTTGGATGGAAGACGGTTATAAAATAATTTATGCATTCAAACGATTCTTTAAAAAAAATTGAGGTTATCTTTTTTGATTTAGATGGAACGCTGCTCTCTAAAGCCGGAATAATTGGAGAAGAAACTAAAGTTCTGGTTAAACAATTAAAAGAATACGGAGTTCATTTTACTTTTGCCAGCGGAAGGCTTCACTCTGCGCTTACAAAATACGCTGAAGAGCTGGAGATTGATACTCCTTTAATTTCTTTAGATGGGGGTATGATTAAAAGTTATCCCGAAGGTAAAATTATTTTTGAATCTTTTATAAAAGAAAAATATATTAAAAAAGCTTTAAATTTTGCCGATCAATATTTAATTCATATTGCTTTATGCCATGCCGACGCTATTTATTACACGGAAAATAATTCTGTTATTCCCGCAGTGATGGATAAATTTGGAGCAAAATATGAAGAGGTGCAATCATACAATAATTATTTAAAACAAACTTTAGAGGTTGCGTTTGCAGGAGATAATCAAGATTCAATTCAATACGTTAAAGAAAAAATGAACTTCCCTTATACTTTTGGCATCTCGGCTTCGTCATTCCGTTCAATGACCTACGAAGGAGTTTATTATCTTCACATCAGGAATAAAAATACTTCTAAAGGAAAAGGCGCTATCAGACTTTTAAAACATTTAAAGTTAAAAGAAGAACATAGCGCCGTGCTGGGCGACTGGTATAACGATTTGAGCTTATTCAAAACAAAAGCGCTAAAGGTTGCGCTTGCTAACGCGGCGCCCGAAATAAAAAGCCTGGCAAATATTATAACTAAACGAACTAATAATGAGGACGGCGCGGCAGAATTTTTAGAAATGGTTTTAAAGGCTAAAAGGAATGGAAATGCCTGAAGAGAAAAAATTTAATTTTAAGACCAATAAAAAAGTACGATTCATAATTGTAATAATTACAATTTTATTAATTGTATTAATGTTCCCAAAAGGGGAATCAATTGAATCGGAAGTAAACGTAGGAACAATTTGGATTCATGATGATTTAATTGCGCCTTTCAGTTTCCCCATAATTAAAGATCCTGCTGTTTATGAATCAGAAATAAAGGAAGCAGTAAAAAGCGTATTCCCGGTTTTTGTTAAAAACACCCTAAGAGCCGATAATATTGACTCATTAAACAAGTACAACTCTTTCTTACGCGCCTCTATTGACAGTTCAAATACCGGGGGCGGCGGACAAATTATAAACCCAACATTTTTAAGCGCTCAGTCATTCAATACCCTTAAAAATTTACGAATGCAGGATAAAAATCTAATCTCAATAAATGGTTTTACTCTTAACAAATTTTTTTCCGTAAGCAAAAATGTTTTAAATAGCATTTATAATTCCGATGTATTAGACTATCCCGTTGATCTAAATTATAGAGACAGCATCGCGCTTAGAACCGGCAACATAGAAGAGATTGAACCGATATCATTTTTTACCGCTCTGGAAAAAGCAAAAACAACAGCTAATGATATCATTAATAAATTTAATTATCCCTCTAATATTCAAACTGCACTACTTGAATATGTAAACCATTTTATATTTCCCAATTTAGTTTACAGCCAGCCGTTTACAGAGGAACTTATAGAACAGGCTAAAAACAATGTTTCCAAATCGAGCGGGATTGTTACAGAGAATGAAAGGATAGTGGGAAAACATGATAGGATTACAAATGAAACAAAGCTAAAAATAGATTCCTACAAAGCTGCAAAGGGTGAAAAGATTGGCGACGACGGATTATACTTGCAATTGTTCGGCAAGTTTTTACATATTGCATTTCTGCTCTCCTTATTAATTATTTATGTTTTTCTTTTTAGAAAGAAAATTTTTTATGATAATCAAAAAATAATTTTAATAGCGATTTTATTTTTATTCTTTTCATTCATAACGTATCTTGTAAATCAGGTAGCTGTTCCAACCCCCATTTATCTTTTAATATTTATTCCGGCAGCTTCAATGCTGCTTACAATTACATTTGATTCCCGCGTAGGCTTTTATTCCACAGTAATTATTTCTTTAATAGCGGGCGCTTTGCGCGGCAACGATTATACTTTTTCAGTATTAAGTATTTTTGCCGGCGCGCTTGCGGTTTATTCCGTTAGAGATATAAAAAACAGATCGCAAATTTTCAGATCATTTTTATTTATACTTTTAGGCTACACAATTGGAATTGCCGCTTTCGGGTTGGAGCGATTTGCGGAAGCCGATAAACTATTAATTGAATTTGCATTTATTGCATCCAACGCTTTAATAAGTCCGGTGCTTACTTATGGATTATTAATCTTCTTTGAAAAGTTTTTTAAGATAACAACCGATTTAACATTATTGGAGCTTTCAAATTTCGATTCGCCTTTGCTTAAAGAACTTTCGCGCAAAGCTCCCGGAACATTTAATCATTCAATGACGATGGGAACGCTTGCGGAAACAGCCGCGGAAAAAATAAACGCAAACCCTCTGCTGGCAAGGGTGGGAGCTTATTATCACGATATCGGGAAAACTATTTCGCCCAAAAATTTTGTAGAGAACCAATTAAATAATCAAAATCTTCACGAAGGACTTACTCCCGAAGAAAGCGTAAGCTTAATTGTTAAGCACGTGAAAGAAGGCGTTGAATTAGCGGAAGCAAATAATCTTCCGCAGGAAATAATTGATTTTATTCCCGCTCATCACGGCACAATGGTTATGTCTTTCTTTTATGAGAAGGCAAAAAAACTTTATGGGGAAGAAAAGGTAAATGTTGAAGATTATAAATATCCAGGTCCAAAACCGCATACAAAAGAAACGGCAATAATAATGCTTGCGGATGGCAGCGAATCCGCCGTGCGTTCAATTGAAGAGCCTGACGCTGTAAAAGTTGAAAACGTTATAGACAATATTATTAATTCCAGAATTGAAAATGGACAGCTTGATGAATCCCCAATTACATTTAGCGATATAAGTAAAATTAAGGAAGCCTTTATAAGTATTTTGCTTGGGCAGCATCACAGAAGAATTAGATATCCGAAGCAAGATGAAGTTGAAAAGGGAGTGGAAGAGAAAAAAGAAAAAATATGAATATTTTTTTAAAAGAATATCTATCGTTTTTAACTCTTGAAAAAAATTTATCCCCAAATACCGTCGGCTCTTATAAAAACGATATTTCATCATTCATAAATTTTGCGGCTTCAAAAAATATTGACGACCCTTCCCAAATTAATTATTTACTGCTGATCGAATTTTTTAAAGAACTGAATGAACTGGGCTTGTCAAATACTTCGGCGGCGCGTTATTATTCTTCGCTTAAAGGATTTTTTAAATATCTTTTTCTTAGCGGCTATATTAAATTTAATCCCATAGATAAAGTTGAAACGCCAAAGCTCTCAAAAAATCTTCCGCACGTTCTTTCCTTTAATGAAGTAGAAAAAATTTTAAACCAGCCTGATACTCAAGGAAAACTTGGGCTTCGTGATAAAGCAATTCTTGAATTGTTTTACGCTTGCGGGGTTAGAATTTCAGAATTAATTAGTCTTAAAATCTCTGATCTATTTTTTAATGAAGAAATGATTCGTGTTTTCGGCAAAGGCTCGAAAGAAAGATTAATTCCTATTGGTGAAAGCGCCGTAAAATGGATAACCGAATATTTAAAAAATTCCCGCACTCTTCTTTCGAAGCAATTACAAAGTGAGAATTATGTTTTCTTAAACAGCCGCGGAAAAAAATTATCGCGGATGGGCGTTTGGAAAATTGTTGACCGATACGTTAGAGAAGCCGGGATAACAAAGCAAGTTCATCCGCATACATTTAGGCATTCATTCGCTACTCATTTGCTGGAGGGCGGCGCTGACTTAAGAGCGGTGCAGGAAATGCTCGGGCATTCTGATATTTCTACAACTCAAATTTATACTCACATTGACCGGGAATATATTAAGCAGGTTCATAAAGAATATCATCCCAGAGGATAAAATTATTTTTCTTCAACGGCATTTATTATTTGTTTAATAATTTTGGGATGCAAAATTTTACCGGTATGAAATGGAATAACTATTCTTTTATTTTGCTTCGTATAAATTCTGTCGCTTCCTTTTGTTCTTAGAAGAGTGACTCCATTTTTAAAATTAAAGACTCTGCTTCAGCAGCATTCATACGAGGAAACTTAGGTAATAGATGCCTCAAAATTTGCAGTAATAATTTCTTTGGCTTTTAATAACTTTTTTTCTTCATCTGAAAGAGTTTCTAAATATAATTCAATTGCCTCTTTAATATTTTTTAAGGCATCGTCTAAATTTTCTCCTTGTGAGTGACATCCTTCTAACTCAGGACAGTAACTAAAATATCCAAACTCATCATTTTCAATTATTATATTTAGATTTCTAAACATGTTTTCTCCTGCTAAAAAAATTTTAAAAAAGTAACACGTTTCTTATTAGAACTAATATAAAAATCCTCATCCCTATTAAGAATGAAAAGATAGTAGTTAAATGTTTATATTTATATTCAAATTTTAAAACCAAGAAAAGCAATTTTAATAGATATGCACGTAACCGAGAAGCTAATTTCATTTTTAACTTTTTTACCGATGTTTTTTATTTCGATAACAATTCATGAATTTGCCCACGCATTTTTGGCTTCAAAACTTGGGGACAATACCGCAAAAAATTTGGGACGATTAACGCTCAATCCTTTTAAACACGCTGATCTTGTCGGCACTTTAATAATGCCTATTATGTCTTTTGCTTCCGGCATCGCGCTGATCGGCTGGGCAAAGCCGGTTCCGATTGACAGAAGAAATTTTAAAAATCATTTAAGAGATGATGCAATTGTTTCTTTTGCCGGTCCTCTTTCAAATTTTCTACTCGCGTTTATTTTTTTTATCGGATTTGTAATTGCTTTGAATTTAAATTTTGCCAATCAGCAGTACGTTGTAAATATTTTTTGGTACGGAGTATTTTTTAATGTTTTTTTGTTTGCTTTTAATCTGCTGCCTATCCCTCCGTTGGATGGTTCGCATATTTTATATGATGTTTTCCCAAATAATTTTACCGCTAAAATTTTAAGTCTTGGTTTTTACGGAAGCATAATTTTGCTGCTTTTTATTTACAGCCCGCTGTGGGGATATTTTATCAAAATAATTAATTTCATTTTAGATTTATTTATGCAGTTGGAGAAATTAATTAATGGTTAAATATTTTTTTTCTCTTTTATTAATAATCATTAATTTACGGCTGCGGCGATAAAGGCAAAGATGAGCAAAAAAATCAAAATGTAAATCAATTATTAAAAAAAGAGAACTCTCAATTTATTTTTGTGGGAATGGTTGGCGAGAAACCCGGCTTATACAAATATGATTTCCAAAGCAAAAAGGTTAAAAAATTTTGGTCATCGCCAAACGAAAGAGTTGTGCAGCTTTCGTTTTCAGAAAATAGAAAGGCGGCTTTCTTTTTAACCGCGAGAAATTACGGGAAGCGGGGCGTCTTCCCTTTTATTACCAGAGTAAAACTTTATAATATTAATCTAGATTCTAATTCAGTTGCCCTTATAACCACTTTGGGAAATGGAATGCAGGTATTTACTGAATGGTTAGATAACAATAATTTTAAAGTAGCTTTGAATACGGTTGATATAAAAGTTTCAGATTTCATAAATCAGCATACTTATATTTTTAATGCATTTGGAAAAGAACTTTTGAACGAAAAGAAAATTTATAATTTAATTAAGGAGGGTTATCCTTCGCTTCCTAAAAAAGATTTAAATTTAAAATCAGAGGAGTTGGAAGCCGAATTAAAGACGGTCGTAAAAGATGACGAAAATTTGTTTTATCTTAAAAAAGAAAATGATGAAACTCCTAAATTAATTTTAAAGGATGAAAAAAAAATTAGAGCTGTTTCATGGCAAGATGCAGACAATTTGTTAATACTTTCCACAGCAGATGTTACTCCGGCAAATAAAACTCTTTATAATCAAAGTCCGAAGACTTCATCTTTATATATTTATTCTTTAAAGAAAAACAAAATAATAAATAAATGGGACGGCGGAGGATATAAAAATTTCTTTTTACTAAATGACGCATTAATTTTCGACAACGGCTTTAAATATAATTCAAGTATAATAATTTATGATTTAAATAATGGCGGCAAAGTCGATTCGATAAAAGTTAGCGGCGGCTGCGGGTTAGAAAGCATTCCAGAAATTCCGGATTACAGCGCATAGTGAATACCTATTATAGAATATTAAAATTTGTTAAACCATATTGGAAATATATTTCCCTTTCAATCGTGTGCACAATTTTATTTGCTATGTTAAATGGTCTATCAGTCTATTTAACAATTCCTTTGCTCGATACTTTATTTTCTGAAACTGCCACAACTCAAACAGCGCCCCCGCCTTCAGCCGTTGATAAAGCAACCAGCCTTTTGCCTGATTGGATCATAAATATTAAAAATGATTTATCGCAGACATTTAACAATTTTGTTTTTAGCGGCGACAAGTCTGAAGCGCTTTTTAAAATTTGTTTGCTCGTGCTAATTGCTTTTCTCGGTAAAAATATTTTTGGATATATGCAGGCTTACTTTTTAGCCCACGCCGAGCAAGGCACAATGAAAGACTTGCGCGATAGAGCGTATCAGCATCTTCACGAATTGCCAATGAGTTTTTTTAAGAAGGAAAGGGTGGGCAATTTAATTTCGCGAATAACAAATGATGTTAACATTGTCCAAGCAAGTATCTCAACAACATTTTTAAATTTAATCCGCGAGCCGCTTACTATAATTGTTTTTCTTGCAATCGCATTAAGCATAAGCTGGCGGCTTACTTTGTTGGCATTTATTATTTTACCTTTTTCGGCTTTAGTAATTGGATGGATAGGAATTAAACTTCGTAAGTACAGTTCAATAATTCAGGCTAAAATGGCTGACATTACAAGCGTGCTTCAGGAAACAATTTCAGGGGTGAAAATTGTAAAAGCATTTGGAATGGAAAATTATGAAAAGCAAAAATTTGAAGCGGAAACAAAAAGCTTTTTTAAAATGATGCTTCACATTGTTAGAATTAGAAATGCGTCATCGCCTATCACCGAATTTTTAAGCGTGATTGTGGGAGTAGTGATTATTTATTACGGCGGTCTTTTAGTATTGGAAGAGCATACTTTAAAAGCCAGCGAGTTTTTAGGATTTCTTTTTGCAATTTTTCAATTGATGCCGCCCATAAAAGAGTTAAGCGGAGTGAATAATAGAATTCAGGAATCAAGCGCCGCGGCTGATAGAGTGTTTGAAATAATCGATACGCCGCCCTTAATAAAAAATTTACCTTCAGCTAAAAGGATAAGTGAATTTAAAAGTTCAATTAGTTTTAACAATGTATCATTTCATTATGATGACGCAGAAGAGTTAGTCTTAAGCGATATAAATTTTACAATTAATAAAGGTGAAATAATTGCATTTGTTGGTCCCAGCGGCGGCGGTAAATCTACATTGGTGGATTTAATTCCGCGCTTTTATGATCCAACTTCAGGCAAAATATTAATTGATGGAATTGATATAAAAGAAATAGAAATTCAAAGTCTGCGCAGAACGATGGGCATTGTAACGCAGGAAACTTTTTTGTTTAATGAATCAATTAAAAATAATATTGCTTATGGATTAAAAGATTATCCAAATGAAAAAATCATAGAAGCCTCCAAAACCGCCAACGCGCATAATTTTATAATTCAAATGCCGGAAGGATATGACACGGTTATTGGCGAAAGAGGAGTTAAGCTATCAGGCGGGCAGCGTCAGCGTTTGTCAATTGCCCGCGCATTATTAAAAAACCCTGAGATAATGATTTTTGATGAAGCAACTTCTGCGCTCGACAATGAGTCTGAATTGCTTGTGCAGGAGGCAATTGAAAGATTGATGGTGAACCGAACAACATTTGTAATCGCGCATCGCTTAAGCACGATAAGAAATGCAGCGAGAATTTTGGTGCTGGATAAAGGAAAAATTATTCAGTCGGGCAATCACGAAGAATTAATTGAACAGAAGAACGGCTTGTACAAAAAGTTTTATGAGATGCAGTTTAGAGATTGAAGATGAGGGATCAAAAAAAATTTGTAAAAATTATTGACGCTTCCATTTTTGTTTTTGTTATTCTTTTTCTTTTAAGCTTAACAAATTCCATATTTGCAAACCAGGTTGGATACTACGGCGCATTACTTTTAATGCTTTTTAGATTTTTTCTTACCAAAGAAAATCAATTTAAAAAATCCGGTTTAGAATATATTTTTCTTTGGTTTATTCTCGCGGAAATTTTATCCGCAATATTTTCTAATAATCAAAGCCAAGCGTTCACAAATGTTTTAAAGCGCGCATTACTTATTCCTATAATTTATACAATGATTGCTTCAGCAACGGATTTAAAGAGAGCCAAACTTTATTTTAAAATTTATATCGGCGCTTCCCTAATTACAGTTTTAATCTACCTTTTTTTTTCATATCGGTTTTACATTGAAAATTTATACGGCTTGCAGCAATCGGGACCCTCGCTTTTTCAATATCCAATTACAGCAAGTGAAATAATAAGTTTTACGGTAATTTTTTTATTTGCTTTTTTAGTTAATGAAAAAACTTCATTTAAAAATAAAGCGCTGCTGCTGGTTGGTTTCGGCTTATCTTCACTTGCGCTTGTTTCAACTTATAAACGCACTGGCTGGCTTGGCGCGGCATTCGGTATTTTTATTATTTTAATATTGAAACGCCAATGGAAAATTTTAATTCCGTTAGCATTAATGGGAGTTGTAATTTTATTGACTCAAAAAAACATAAGCGAAGTTTTCGTTTTTAATTATTCAAATAATTCTATTTCAAAAAATATTGAAAGCAAAACAGGAGGAAGAGCAAATAACATTTTGTCGGTGGGTGATAAATTTTATGTTTCTGATTACGAAAATGGATTAGTGGAATATCAGGATTCATCAATAATAAAAAAAATTAAAACTCCAGCGCCCATTGTTGATTTTAAAAAATGGAAAGATGATTTTTATTTTGCCTACCTAATCGATTCCCGATTTCTACTTATCAAAAAAAAAGAAGACAATTTAATATTTATTAAAGAATTTATAACTCCGGGCTTTACTGCTTCGTATAGAGTAGCTAGCGGTTATCTTTATGTTTTAGATTCTGACAGCGGGATTACTGTATTTCGCGATCCGGAAAATCTTGAGAATTATATGCGCTTTGAAAATTTATCGCGCGGCGCAAACTTTTATATCGATTCATCTTATTTCATTTTTCAATTGCCCGGCAGCGGACTAACGATTTATAAATCAGAATATAAGTTGCCAGGCGATAGTTTATATTTTTATAAGAATCCTAAAATTAGTTTTATCTATTATTCAAATAAAAAATTATTTATTTCTGATGATGAAGGGTTAAAACTTTTTGAAGTCGGCGAAAATAAATTAGCCTTGCTCGATAAAACTAATAGAATATCAAACGCATTTTTATGGGATCAAAATGATAATAAATTATTTACCGCCGATTTAAGCGACAAAGTTTTTGAATTAGGTTACCCGATCAAAGATTCGATAAAAATAATTTCCGAAAATAAATTATCGTTTACGCCAGCATCAATTAATTATAAAAGCGGCAAACTATATTTCACTTATGTTAAAAGAAGCCGCCTGCTCAGCGTTTGGGATTTTTATCTTCCTTCAAATTATACAAGATTAGCCTTGTGGCAAGCCGGCTGGGAAATGTTTAAAGATCATCCGCTGTTTGGCGTCGGCGACATTGATTTAAGAGAATATTACATAAAATATAAACGTCCTTTCGATAAAGAAATTCAAGGACACATGCACAATAATTTTGTTCATATTTTGGTTACGCTTGGCGCATTTGGATTTTTGGCGGTAATGTTTCTTTTCGTAGAAATTATTTTAATTGAACTAAAAATTTATAAAGAGAGAAAAAATATACCATTCGTTTCATCCTACGCAATCGGAGCTATAGGATGTTTTGCGGCGTTCCTTTTTTCCGGCTTAACTGAAATGAATTTTGGCGATCACGAAATTATAACTCTGGTGTGGTTTACATTTGGCTTGAGCCTTTCGCTCTATTTCTTATCACAAAACACTGAAGCGAATCAATAATAAAAAGCTCTTGGTTTTAGCAAATCCTTTAACTAATTTTTTATAAAATTATAATTGAAAAATTTTTGGAGATTTTAATGCAAGTAAAAGAGAATGAAGTTAACGAAATGGTTGATAATCTATCCTCTGATTTTAATGCAAATGTAAATGAAGCGGCAATCATTCTTGCGGCTGGTCATGGCAAAAGAATAAAATCACAAACATCAAAAATGCTGCACAAAATTTGGGAAGTGCCGACAGTGGAAAGAGTTTATAACGCCTGCCGAAATGGAATAAAAAATATTAATATGATTGTAGTGGTTGGTATAAAAGCCAAAGACGTAATAAATGTAATTGGGAAAAGAGAAGCCACAAAATTTGCTTATCAAGAAACTCAAAACGGAACCGGTCATGCAGTTCAAGTGGCGCTAAATAAAATTGACGAAAATCTTTTTGATGGAATTGTATATGTGCTGCCCGGCGATATGGGCTTGATTGATAGAGCTACAATGATTCGTTTCAGAGAGGAATTCATTAATACAAACTCAGATATGATGGCGCTGACCGGAATATTTGAAGGCAACGCAAATGAAAATTCCTACGGAAGAATTATCCGCGTAAAAGAAAAAGATATAGATGTAAATTCATCGGGGAATGATGCAGGAAAAGTTATTGAGATTATGGAGTACAAAGATATTCTTGCTTTAAAAGAAGAGGTGCCGTACGAAGTTATTTTTAATAGCAAAAAATATTCATACACAAAAAAAGAATTAATTGAAAACAATGAATTTAATTCCGGCGTTTATGCATTTAAATATAAAAAACTTATTGAGCTTGTAAATCAACTTTCCAGCAATAATGCTCAAAACGAAATTTACATAACAGATTTAATTTCGTTATTTAATAAAAAGGGTTATTCAGTAAAGGCAGTAAGCCCGCTTGAGCAGCACGTTGTAATGGGTTTTAATAATAAGTCGGTGCTTAAAGAAATGGAAGCGGTTGCCCGAAGAAAAGTTTACAATAAGTTAAAAGATATAATTGAGGTTGACGATCCGGATGATTTTTTTATACATGAAACAGTTGTTGATAAAATAATTGAAATGGATAAACAAAATATTCCGCTCGATATAAAAATTGGAAAGGGCGTGTACATAGGGAAAGATGTTAATCTCAATTATAATCTTGATCTTAAAAAAAATGTTTATGTAAATGGCAATGTTTATTTTGGGCAGGATGTTGTCATCTGGCAGAATGTTCATCTATCGTGCTTTGAAAATCAATCGCTTAAAATTGGAAATTATGTTGAAATACTTTGGGGCGACATAATAAAAGGGAATATTGAAATCGGCGAATATTCCCGGATTGAATCAAGCGTAAATATGACCGGAAGCGATGAGTTTCCCTTGCGCATTGGCGCTCATGTTTTAATTAAAGGAACGAGTTACATATTCGGTTCAATTATAGAAGATCAGGTAAACATTGAACATAGCGTTCTGATAACAAAAAGAGTAGAGAAACTAATAAAAAGAAATGGAGAAATTCAGCCGATCAGATTTTATCTCCCCATGCCCACAGGCATTGATGCGATTGAAGAATTAAAGTCTAATTAAAAATTAATTGAGCATTTACATTTAAAAAGAAAAAGCTCTTCAAAATAAAATTGAAGAGCCTTTATCCTAAAAACAAAATTTATTTTGATTCTTCTTTTAGCGAGTTCAAATGTTTTGTTAAAGCGGCTTTTTTTCTGGCGGCAGTGTTTCTGTGAATTTTACCTTTGGCGGCGCTTCTATCAATTAAAGCTACCGCTTCTTTATACAATTTTTCTAATTCTTCTTTTTCGTTTGAGTTAAAAGTTTTTTTAACAACAGTTTTAATTTGCGAATCTATTCTTCTATTAATAGCTTTTTTCTTTTCCGTTGTGCGTATTCTCTTTTCAGATGATTTATGATTTGCCATGCCTTAAAAACCTTTTAAAGTAATAAAAAATTGACCTGAAATATATGGATTAGTAAGTTTGATGTCAACTTACGATTATGTAATTTTGCTTCAAAAATTAAGAAAATCGCTTATAATCAAAATATTTTATGCTTAAAGTTAATGAAATATTTTTCTCCATTCAGGGGGAAGGAACAAAAGCCGGACTGCCGTGCGTGTTTGTCCGCTTAACTTTCTGTAACCTTAGATGCGCTTACTGCGATACCGAATATGCTTTTTATGAAGGGAATGATTTATCCATTCATGAAATAATAACCGATGTTAAAAAATATAATTGCAAACTTGTTGAAATAACCGGGGGCGAGCCGCTGGTTCAAAATGAATGTTGGGAATTAATGAAAAAATTATGCGGCGAAGGGTTTGAAGTTTTGCTTGAAACCGGCGGGAGTTTGCCCATAAAAAATATTGACGAACGAGTAAAAATAATTATGGATTTAAAATGTCCTTCCAGCGGAATGGTGAAAAAAAATCTTTATGAAAATATAAACTACTTAAAGCCTAAAGATGAAATTAAATTTGTAATTGGTTCCCGTGAAGACTATGAATGGGCAAAAAAAATAATTGATAAATATTCTTTAACCGCTAAATGTGAAATTTTAGTATCGACAGTATTTAGCTCACTCGAACCAATCACGTTAGTTAATTGGATTTTAGAAGATAAGCTGCAAGTAAGATTTCAATTGCAGATGCATAAATTTATTTGGTCCCCGGAAACAAAAGGCGTATAAATGAAAATTGCAAAAGAGTTTCATTGGGAAATGGGACATAGGTTGCCCGAACATTTTGGTAAATGTAAAAACATTCACGGGCATTCTTATAAAATGATTGTAGAGATTGAAGGCGATGTTTTAGAATCGGGTATGGTGATGGATTATTATGACTTGAAAAAAATTGTTCTTCCTTTTGTGGATGAGTTAGACCATGCATTTATGGTATATAAAGATGACAAGCAAATCATAAATTTTCTAAGTGAAATGAATTCAAAAAAGCTTATCGTCGATTTTCAATCAACGGTAGAAAATATTTGTACATATTTCCTAACTAGGATTAAGGGAGCAGTAATTAATAAAAATATCAACAGACTCACCGTCAGAATTTATGAAACTCATGATGATTACGCTGAAGAATCTATTACTCTAAGTTATTGAATTTGCTTCTAACCATTTTTAATATTAGGACTAAATTGAAATTTGATTCGTTATTACGGCTGAAAAATAATGCCTCGTTATAAATTATATATTGAATATGAAGGAACGCGCTACAGCGGCTGGCAGACTCAAAAAAATGCGAAGACAGTTCAGGGTCAATTAATTAAAGCTGCGGATGAAATATTTAAAACCTCAGGCTTCGAATTAAAAGGGAGCGGACGAACTGACAGTGGAGTTCATGCGATTTGCCAAATTGCTCATCTTGAAGTTAAAACTATGCTTGCCCCGGAAATCATCAAATTAAAATTTAATGACCTGCTTCCGTATGATATTAATATTTTAAAAATTGAAAAAATTCATGCAAGTTTTCATGCTCGACATGACGCTGTTTCAAGAAGTTATATTTACCAAATTTCAAGAAGGCGAACTGCTTTTGGTAAAAATTATGTCTGGTGGATTAAAGATAAACTTAATTTTAACAGAATGAATGAAGCTGCAAAATTGCTTGAAGGTATGCACGATTTTTCTTCTTTCTCCGATGATGACAGAGAAGAAAAATCAACAAAAGTTTTAATTGAAAATATTCAATTGAAAGAAGACGGCGATTTAATTCTAATAAAAATTATCGGTTCGCATTTTTTATGGAAAATGGTAAGGAGGATTGTCGGCGTTTTGGTTGAAATAGGAAGGGGAAAAAAAAGTGAAAAAGACTTGCTCTTTTATCTTCACAATAAAACTAATGAGCCCGCCAAATATACAGCACCACCGTCAGGATTGTTTTTAGAGAGCGTGATATATAAAGGCGAAAAAATGAATATTGAAATTACTGCACCAATAAACTTTTAAATCTATAAAATTATTGAATTATGGAATTAACTATTGAATGATAACTTTGCCTGAGGCGTAAAAAGTACTCGACTATGGCTTCAAGGGCGTTAGATACGGCAAGAGATATAGTCATTTCTCCTTTACCTAAAAACTTACCGCAAAATAAACTTGTCAAAAATATTTTTAAGATTTTACAAAGCTGGTTCAGCGATGAACAGATAAAAAAGGTTTTTAAAGAAATCAATGAAAAAAAGAAAGGCAAATAAGTTTGAATCATTTAAGCTTTTAAATGAACATTAGCATTTACAATATGTTCTTTAGATTTTTACTTACTTCACCATTTTCTTCAGCTTATTAACCTCATCTCTTAAATTTGCGGCTCGTTCAAATTCTAAATCCTTTGCCGCTTGATGCATTTCAACTGAAAGCTGCTCAATCAAATCCCGCTTTTGGTCGTTATCCATATATTTTAAAACCGGCTCCGCAACTTTTGAAAATGAAAAATTTTCTTTCTCTTCTTTTCTCCTCATATCGGCGATAGATGTGGAAGACATAATTTCTTCCAAACTTTTATAAATTGTCTTTGGTTCAATGCCGTGCAGCTTGTTATACTCGGTCTGAAGAATTCGCCTGCGATTTGTTTCATCAATAGTTTTGCGCATTGATTCCGTAATCTTATCGGCATACATAATAACTTTTCCGTTCACGTTTCGCGCCGTTCTACCAGCGGTCTGCATTAACGATCTTTCGCTTCTTAAAAAACCTTCTTTGTCCGCATCAATAATTGCAACGAGAGAAACTTCAGGTAAATCAAGCCCTTCCCTTAAAAGATTCACGCCGACTAAAACATCAAAATCGCCAATGCGAAGGTCGCGTAAAATTTCAACTCTTTCTAAAGCGTCAATATCGCTGTGAATATATCTTACAAGAATTCCAATTTTATCTAAATAGTCTGAAAGATCTTCCGCCATTTTTTTTGTTAAAGTAGTAACCAGCACGCGTTCTTTTTTAATAGACCTTTCTCTTATCTCTCCAATCAAATCATCAATCTGTCCTTTAATGGGGCGCACAATAATTTCAGGATCAAGCAAGCCGGTGGGACGAATTATTTGCTCAACAACTACACCGCCGCTTTTTTCAAGTTCATAATCTGCCGGCGTTGCGCTAACAAAAATTGCTTGGTTTATCATATTGTAAAATTCATCATATTTCATAGGGCGGTTGTCTAAAGCGGATGGAAGCCGGAAACCATATTCAACCAAAGTTTCTTTTCTTGCGCGGTCCCCATTATACATTCCTCTAATCTGCGGAACGGTAACATGCGATTCATCAATAATTAATAAAAAGTCTTTTGGGAAATAATCCATTAAAGTTGAAGGACGCGAGCCGGGCGGACGATTATCCATGTGACGGGAATAATTTTCAATACCTGCGCAATAACCAATTTCTTTCATCATCTCAATATCAAACTTAGTGCGCTGCTCAATGCGCTGCGCTTCCAAATATTTTTCTTCACGCTGAAAATATTTTATGCGTTCCGCCAATTCGCTTTCAATATCATAAATAGCTCTTTGCACTTGCTCGCGATTGGATACAAAATATTTCGCCGGATAAATTGGGGCTGATTCAACTTCCTTTAAAACCTCGCCGGTTATTGAATCAATAATTGAAAGTCTTTCAATTTCATTATCCCAATATTCAATTCTTATTGCTTCTTCGTATTGATAAGCGGGAATAATTTCAATCACATCTCCGCGCGCGCGAAAAGTTCCGCGTGAAAAATCAACGTCATTTCTAACGTAATGAATGTCAATTAAGTTACGCATTAATTTTTTGCGTTCGTAAGCCGCTCCCTTTTTCAAAAATATAATTTGATTTGCATATTCCTGCGGCGCGCCAATTCCGTAAATACAGCTTACGCTTGCCACCACAATAACGTCATTTCTTCCTTCAATTAATGAAGTTGTGGCTTTCAATCTAAGCCTGTCAATTTCTTCATTTATTGAAAAATCTTTTTCAATATAAAGATCATTTCTAACAACGTAAGCTTCGGGCTGATAGTAATCATAATAGCTTATAAAAAACTCGACGGGATTGCTGGGGAAAAAACTTTTAAACTCAGAATAAAGCTGCGCAGCTAAAGTTTTATTGTGTGAAATTATCAGCGTTGGTTTATTTACTTCTTTAATTACATTTGAAATAGTAAAAGTTTTTCCGCTTCCCGTAACGCCAAGCAGCGTTTGAAATTTATCGCCGCTGTGAATTCCTTTTAACAAAGATTCAATAGCCTGCGGCTGATCGCCGGAGGGTTGATAATTAGAAACTAATTCAAATTTGTTCATAAATTAACTATTGATTTATTTCTACCGCGTGAAAATGATCTTCGTGCAAATGTCCTTTTAACATTACCGGCATTGCTTTATTTATGTTTGTAGGAATAATCGGTCCCTCAACCAATTCTTCTTTCCCGTCTTTATCCATCGCATAAAATGATGAACCGCCGGACTGCATATCATTTTTAATTTCTTTGTTTTGACTAATCATCACTTTAATATCTTTGTTAGCATTATTATTAGTATCGAAATTCGAGAACGCCCCAAGCTCATTTTTAGGAGCAAAATAAATTGTGTAAATAAAATAAATGACTATTAAAAATAGCAGCGGTAAAATGAATTTTTGTAAATTTTTCATATTAACTTTTTGGATTTTTTATTTGATTTGAAATTAAGTTTTGCAAGTTAAAGATTTTTGCGCTAACTATTCAATGTAATTTATGTTGTACAACTCAAACCAACTTTATTAAAATGAAAAATAAAAATTTTTGGATAATTGTCAGCGGAGTAATGGGATTTTTAGCCGTTGCAATTGGAGCTTTTGGCGCACACGGACTTGAAGATAAAATCCCCGAACATTTATTAAACATTTATAAAACTGGAGTTACTTATCATCTCGTACACGCAGTCTGCTTGCTTGCAATTGCATTAACGGGAAATGAAAAATTTTTTAAAGCGGCTTTATTTTTTTTGATAGGAATATTATTATTTTCATTTTCACTTTACATTTATGCAATAACCGCGGTAACAGTATTTGCTATTATTACTCCTTTCGGCGGAGTTAGTTTTTTGATCGGTTGGATTTTAGTTACTCTTGAGGGAATGAAAAGTAGATCAAAAGACAAAAGTTAAAAACTTTAGTCAAAATTATTTAGAGCAAGAATAAAATTAGGATTAAGATTAAAATTAAGATGAAGCTGAAGAGGAATATAATTTTGCTATTTATTTAATCACTCTCAATTTAAAATAAACTTCTTCGGGTGAAAAAATTCCCGCAAAAAATCTTTCATACATTACAGGTTCAATATTAATTAAAAAGTCCATCCATTTTAACGCCGCAAAATGCGACGTAATAAATTTCTTTTCAACAACCTCAAACTGTGCTTTGCCTTCATAGTTAGTGCGGTGATTAAGTTTCCACTTTTCATAAAACTTTAATTTGCGATTTTCTATAAATTCATAATTATCAAACGTGCGAATAGAAAAAGGAATTTTATGATCAGGCTCGCCGAAATATTTTGTGTTTAGAAAAAAAGGAGCGTACACAATTAACAGTCCATTTGGTTTTATAATTCTATACAACTCAGTAACTGAATTATGAAAATTATCGAGATGCTCTAAAATGTGCGAAGCATAAACTTCGTCAAAAGTATTTTCTTCAAAAGGATAAGGAAATTTATTTATATCGTGAATCATATTGCCGCCGTAATCAACAATATCAAGGTTTACATACCCTTCCTTCAAATCTTTACCACAGCCAAGATTTAATTTTTTCATAAATTGATTTTCTCTATTCGCGCGTTTTATAGCGATTTATTAAAATTTAAAATAATTTCATTTATTATTTCAGTTAATACATTTAAGAATTTCTTTAATTCGTCTTAGACAAAAATATAATCTTGCTAAGTTCTACAAAAATATTTTTACATTGAGGAGAAAGCATGTTGCAATTTAAAAAATATTAGTCATCTTTAAAAAGATCACTCAACATTAGATGTAAACAGAAAGGTTTGTCCTTCGGGGGAAACTGCAACGGCGTCAATATACTTGCCGGTTGAATCTTTAACTTCATTAATAAAATTAATTCCGCTGTTTTTAAGATGTATTATTTTTTGATTTATTGTTTTTGAAGAATAGGTAATTGCATGTCCCGTAAAATCAAAGCCCAAACTACCGGGCATATAAAAAGTAATTCGCATTAATCCATCTTCCACGGCAGCGTAATTATTTGATTGATTACTGTCTTCAACTTTCTGAAAACCAAGATTCTCCCAGTATTCTACAGATTGATTTAAATCTGTAGCGATAATTCTTATCTCCCTAAATTTACCGCAGTTTGAGTGCGACTTTCCTTCAGGTTTAAACATGCCCGCAACGTTTTGCTTTATAAGACTAACGTGCAAATTATTTTTATCTTTAAAAACTTCATAAAACTGATTGAGCTTTAATTTATAGGGAATAAATTTAAATCCATTTTGTTTCATCTCAGCGGTTCTTTCATCCATATCATCGGCAAAATATCCGATGCCGGTAAACTGATCTTGATGAAGCAGCAGTTTAATTAATCCGTCGGTGAGCAGCAGCCAATTATATGACTCGGCATTCTTAGCGACTTTGGTAAAACCCAATGCTTCATAAAATGGGAATGACCGCACAATACTGTTTGTTCCAACGGTAATTTGAAAGCCTTCGCCAAGTTTGTTTTCTGTTTGCAGATATTTCATTTTTGTTAATGCGGCGATATTAAATTTTACCTTTTAAATATTTTTGTCTTTTCGGTTCGGGAAATTTTTCAATTGCGTATCTTAACATAGTTCGGGGCATTTTTTTATAATATTTTTTTAGAAAATTTTCTTCAACGATTAAATTTCTTTTGCCGACTTCTCTTAACATCCAGCCCACAGCTTTATGTATAAGGTCGTGTTTATCCTCCAATAAAATTTCAGAAATTTCCAGCGTAGTATTAAAATCATTTTGTTTTATGAAGCTGAAAGTTGAAATTATTGCTATTCGTTTTTCCCAAAGATTATTAGAGCGCGCAAAATTAAAAAGTATATCTTTTTTTTTCTCCTTTAAATGTTCTCCAACAATATTAGGAGCGGAAAGATCAACTAAGTCCCAATTGTTTACGTTTTTAGAATTTCTAATATAAAACTTGAATATTTTTTCTTTTTGTGCTTCATCACCTTTCTTAAATTGATCAACCAAAATTAGAAGGGAAATTAATCTTTCCTCATGAATTGGAGATAGTAGTAATTCTTTAATTTCCGGAAAAGATAAATCAGAATTATTGAGCGCTATCTTTCTTGATACCGGAACTTTTATTCCTGCAAATATATCTCCCTCCCCATATTGCCCTTTGCCGGTCTTAAAGAATCTTTGCAAAAATATCCCTAATTCTTTGTTGGAATATTGTTGAATTTCCTTTTTAACTTTTATTAGACTCATTTTTTTAATTATGAATTGATTTGATGAGTAAACTTAACAAAATAACCTTTGAAACAAGTAAGCAAAATTGTGTGAATCTATTAAATCAATTTGAACCGAAATAAGTTTATTCTTCGAAGATTTTGTTTTGCGACATTGGTTTTATTTTTGAATTTAATGGCGGTTGTTCTTTTTTAATTTAGTTTGTATAATTCTATTCAAATCATTTAATAAAAAAGGAGTTGGTTATGAACGGACATATATATAAAATAATTGAACTAGCGGGAACTTCCGAAGAAGGAATTGAAAAAGCTGTGGAGAATGCATTATCAAAAGCTTCAAAATCAGTTAGAAATATGAGATGGCTTCAGGTGATTGATACGAGGGCGCATATTGATAATCAAAAAATTCAGCATTGGCAGGTAATTGTTAAAGTTGGTTTTACTCTCGAAGATTAATCTCTGCAGAAATTTTTACATACTCTATTTGAAGAATTATTTGCCACAGAGCACAGCCAGAATTAACGCCGTTTTATTTACTACTCAGCATCATAATTGAACTTGGCTTATCAATTAAAAGCGTACAAGCTGAATCCATGACTTTCCAAATTTGATAGGGTAAAGATTTCAAAATAATATTTACATGAAGTCTGTTTGGAACTTTGTTTAAAAATTTATATTTCTTTAATACTATGAATCCTAACGTGCTAAGCATTTGAGCAAGATTTTTATCGTCAAATGAATGAAGATGCGCATAAGTGGGCGTAGGTTTATTGCAGTGTATGCAAATTTGAAATGTTAAAACTTGCTTGTAAGGAACCGATACTAAAAATTTTCCGTTCTTTTTTAAAACTTTAAAAATTTCTTTAAGCGCCGCTTCAGGTTTATCAATATGTTCTAAAACTTCTGAAAGAATTATATAATCAAATGATTCCGGTTTGTAAGGCAAATTTAAAGCGTCCCCGCTCGCCGGAAAAATTTCAACTGTAGATTTATCTCTTATCTTTTTCAAATTAAAATTTGAAACATCCATTGGGAAAAATTTACTTTGCTTAATATGTTTTAAGGCATGCCCGCCTCCCGATCCTATTTCTAAAATGCTTTCTTCCGGTTTAACTTTTAGCAAATTAAAAATAGATTCATATCTTCGCTTATGCTCTTGCTGCATAAATTTATTGTAGCTGAAAAAATCATAATATTCAGCGTCCAACTTATAATGTTCAATATGGTTTGTATATTTCATTTCTTCACTTTCAATTTTGGTTAGAGGTTAGTTCATAGCCAAGACTAAAAACAAACCTGGTTGAAAAGCCAAACATAGTATTCCCATCTCTGCCAAACACCGCCCAAATGCCCGGCGAAAAATTACCAATATTTATTACGCCGGGATAAATATCCGCCATACAAAAATATTCTTTAACGCCGCTTAGCGCCAACGATGCTAATAAAGAATTATTTCTGTCATAGAAAATCCCCGCGTACCAGCCAGTTTCAATCGTTCTTTGGCGTAACGCCGGATCAATATCTACCAGGTGTTTCGTTTTAAATCCAAACCCGATTGATAAGTTTTCTTCGGGCTGAACTTTTTTTGAAAAGCCGAATAAAGCTCCCATTCCATATCTGTAAAACAAAGAATAATCTTCTGAAAAAGGAAGTTTCCATTTCATTGAAAAATATTGTCCGGCATTTACTCTTCCGTTTGGTAAAGTAATAGCCGCCTGCAATGACCACTCTGCCAGATTTAATTTGTCGCTAAAAAATTCATTCACCGCATCAAAACTGAAAAGCGCAATTCCTCCTAAATCAAAAATGTAGATGTCCGATATTTCATCAACGCTTACCACTTCACTGGGACCGGTTTCCATCACTTCATTAAAAAGATGCTGAGCCATTAGCGTAATGGATGATAGCAGCCATGGCGCGGGATAATTATGCATTTGATACCATTCCTTCAATTTTGTATAAAGCATTCCGCCGCCTATTAAGTGCTGCTGATAATTTGGTATCCATTGCAAATTATTTTTTGTAAAGCTGATGGGTAAAAATTCTGTGCGCAAAAAATGAGACCAGCCATAATCTGAAATTGTATTAAAAGGATCGCCCAAACTGCGCAGCACAATGTTTAACTGCCGCCCATACAGCGGTTGATTTATTCTGTTTGAAACTGACTGCAGTTGAGTAATATCATATCCGCCGTTTATAAATAATGTAATGGGATTAAAAAGAGCTTCGCTGCCGTAAGGTTTATTGGTGTAGAAATAATTTTTTTGCGCTGAAATATTTTGGCTAACGGTTAGAAAAATAAATAGAAGGAATATTAATTTTAGTCGCATTAAATTTTAATTAAAAAGATATCTGAGAATATTTTCTGAAAGGAAAATTAAAGCGCAATGCTTAAAAGTAAAAGGGGGAAAAAGAAATTTTCTTTTTAGCGCTTTGCGCTTTGTTATTCGTCCTTTGTATTTTGTGCTTTATACTTTGAACTTTATTTTATTTATGAATTCTCAAATATCAAATTATTTTTACCCTTCATCAATATGCATTGTGGGGGCGTCTTCCAAACCAAAAAGCATTGGCTATGAGCTGCTGAATAATATTATTTCTTACGGATATAACGGCAAAATTTATCCCGTAAATCCCACCGCTGATTTTATTTTAGATAAGAAATGCTTCCACTCAATTTTAGAGATTGATGATGAAATTGATTTAGCGATAGTAGCAGTTCCCAAAAGCAAAGTTGAAGAATCAATCGATCAATTGCTTAATAAAAATATAAAATCATTTTTGCTTATTACGGCGGGATTTAAAGAAATTGGAAAAGAGGGAGAAGTAATTGAAAAAAGAATCGTCACAAAAATAAAAGAAGCGGGCGCAAGTTTAGTGGGACCAAATTGTATGGGAATTATTAATACTCTCGCCAATACAAAATTGAATGCAACTTTTGTTGCAGAAAAACCTGAGCGCGGCGGCATTGCATTTCTATCGCAAAGCGGATCTATCGGCGCGGCGGTTCTTAATTCACTTAGAAATTCCGAAATAAAATTTGCGCATTTCATCAGCGTGGGAAATAAAGCTGATGTGTCTGAAAATGATTTGCTGTCTTTTTGGGAAGATGATAAAAACATAAAAACTATTTGTCTTTATCTCGAAAGTTTTTCCGACGGCGAAAATCTTATTAAAAAATTTATTGAAGGTGAAATAAAAAAACCGGTCATCATTTTAAAAGCGGGAAATACAAATGCGGGAATGAAAGCCGCCTCGTCACATACCGGAGCTTTGGGAAGTAATGATAAAACTGTAAGCGCCGTATTAAATCAATTTGGAATTATAAGAGCGAAAACTTTAACGGAATTATTTAACGCCGCAAAAGGATTTGAAAATTTTAATGATCCCCGGGGAAATAAGATTGCTATCGTAACCAACGGCGGGGGCTTCGGAATTATTGCCGCTGATTTATTAGAAAATAAAAATTTAAAATTAGCCGAACTAAAAAACTCAACTAAAAAAATATTGAAGGAAATTATTCATCCCGAAGGAAGCGTTGAAAATCCCGTGGATGTTTTGCCCGGCGCAACTCCGGAAATATTTAAACGAGTGAATGAGATTTTATGTGAAGATGAAAATGTAAATGCGGTAATTTCAATTTTTGTTGAGCCGGTTATGGTTGCGGCTTTTGATGTTATTGAAGCGGTCAACTCAGTAAACAACGCTAAACCAATTCTGCAGGTTGTTATGCCTTTACCCGAATTTTGGGACAGGTACAAAAAAAAATCTTCAACAAAAGAATTATTATTTAAAAATGTTGAAGAAGCGGTTGATGTTATTTCAAATTTGAATTTCATTTCACAAAGAAAAAATCACCGGAAATTTATAAAACCAAATACACAAAATTTAATTAAAGGAAAAGCACGCTTTCTTTCTTTGGATGAAATAAATGAACTTGCAAAAAAATATCATTTGCCTTTAGTTGAATCTTCGCTTATTGAAAGACGCGATTTAAATAAAAGTGAACCCGGCGTTGCTTATCCTTTAGTGTTAAAAGGGATTTCAGAAAAAGCAATTCACAAATCAGAATTAAACGGCGTAGTAATAAATATAAAAACCCACGAGGAATTGTATGCGGCGGAGATGAAAATTTTAAGCGGCTTTAACGAGCATAAAATTTTATTAGAGAAATTTTTAATTCAGCCATACATAAAAGCGAAGTATGAAATTTTAATCGGCGGATTTAGAGATGAAAGTTTTGGTCCAATGATTATGTTTGGAACCGGTGGAAAATACGTGGAGATTTATAATGACACGGCTCTAAAATCAGCTTTTATTTCTGATGAAGATATTGATGAAATAATTGAGTCAACAAAAATGGGACAGCTTTTAAAAGGCGCACGCGGGGAAAACCCTATGGATTTAATACCTCTAAAAAGACTTATAAAATCTGCCAGTCAAATGATGCTGGATCACAAATCTATTATTGAATTTGATTTTAATCCTGTGGTTATAGCAAATAATAATTCCCTCTCATTAGTTGATATAAGAATTAAAGTTAAATAGGGTGATAAAATATTCGGGAATTTTAATTCAAGTCACATCTAAAGTATATGCTCAGAGACGTGAATCCTTTTTTATAATTATGTATCACATACAATGTCAAAAAATATTTTATTTTATATAAGAGTGATTAGATAATCAAATGAATATAACTCAAATTTTACTTTTTCTTTTGGGCGCATTTATTGTTTATAATTTTGTTAAAAAATTAATGCTGACAAGGTCTATCAAACAATATTCTGCAAGCGAAGCAAATGAAACTATCAAAAAAAATCGTAATGCAGTTTTGCTTGACGTTAGAACGCCATCGGAAAGATCGGCGCAGCAAATTAAAGGTTCAATTCATATTCCGGTAAATGAGCTTAAGAGTAGATCCAGTGAATTAAAAAAATATAAAGACAAAGAAATTATTTGTTATTGCAGAACCGGCAGCAGAAGCTTAAACGCGGCTTCAATTTTAAAGAAACAAGGGTTCAACTCTGCAAATTTAAAAGGCGGGATAGTTTCATGGAACAATTAAATCAGCTTTTTGCAGTTAAATTTAAAATTAAATATACATTATAATTAGGAGAATAAAATGGCAGAACATTTAAATAAAGAATCGTTTTTAGAAAAAGTTTTTGATTTCGAAAAGAATAAGGAATGGAAATATAATGGCGAAGTACCCGCAGTTATTGATTTTTGGGCGCCCTGGTGCGGACCGTGCCGTATGGTCGGTCCCGTAATTGATGAACTTTCGGAAGAATACAAAGGCAAAGTAAACTTCTATAAAATTAATACTGACGAAGAACAGGAATTAGCAGGCGCTTTTGGAATAAGAAGCATTCCTTCACTTTTATTTGTTCCGATGGAAGGTCAGCCGAAAATGGCAGTTGGGGCTTTGCCAAAGGAAAGTATGAAGAAAGCAATTGATGAAGAGCTTTTAGTGCCAGCAAACGAAAATTAAAATTATTTTAACTTATGTGACTCGAAAACCCGGTTTCATTTTGTAGCCGGGTTTTTTGTTTTAAATATTACCAGCATTTTAACCACCCTTAATAGATTTTCACTTTTCTTTCCATTTATGCTTTTATCATTATTTCTTATCTTTACGCTTTACGTAAATTGAAAGTTTATACCTATTAGTCAGAACTTGTCGAAGACTGACGTTACTGAATAAATTCACACTTTGATAAACTCAGTGTGACAACTAAATTAGTTCTGAAACACTCTCGGAAGGCAAGCTTCAGTTAATTCCAGAGAAATCAAAATTAATTTTTAAAACAACCGTAACAAAACAAATTACTAAATGAGTAAAATATGACTTCAAGTGAAATCAGACAACAATTTTTAGATTTTTTTAAAAGTAAGCAGCATAGAATTGTTCCAAGTTCTCCTGTAGTTCCTTTTGATGATCCGACTCTTCTTTTTACAAATGCAGGAATGAATCAATTTAAAGATGTTTTTTTGGGAACCGGATCGCGCGAATATTCCCGCGCTGCTGATACTCAAAAATGTATTCGCGTAAGCGGCAAGCATAATGATTTAGAAGAAGTCGGGCATGACACTTATCATCACACTTTTTTTGAAATGCTCGGCAATTGGTCATTCGGAGATTATTACAAAGCAGAAGCAATTGAATGGGGCTGGGAATTGTTGACTGAAGTCTGGAGGCTTCCCAAAGAAAGATTGTGGGCTACTGTTTTTAGAGAAGATGATGAGGCTATGGAATTATGGAAAACTAAAACTGATATAAATCCAAAACATATCTTAAAGTTTGATGAGAAAGATAATTTCTGGGAAATGGGTGAAACCGGTCCTTGCGGGCCCTGTTCTGAAATTCATATTAATTTAAGTGATGATTATGACAATCCTAAATTTGTAAATGCCGGAACTCCTGAATGTATTGAAATATGGAATTTAGTTTTTATTCAATACAACCGTGATGAAACTGGCATGCTGCACGAGCTTCCTTCAAAACATATTGATACGGGAATGGGTTTTGAAAGAGTTTGTGCGATTCTTCAAAATAAAAAATCAAATTACGATACCGATGTTTTTATGCCTTTAATAAATGAGATTGAAAATATCTCTAATGTAAGTTATAAAAATGAAGAAGACCAAATTGCAATGCGCGTAATTGCCGATCATATCCGCACTTTAACTTTTGCAATTGCCGACGGCGCTGTTCCCGGCAATGATGGACGGGGTTATGTGCTTCGTAGAATTTTAAGAAGAGCCGCTCGTTACGGCAGAAAATTAAATTTAAAAAAACCTTTTCTTTATGATTTGGTTGATGTGCTCGTTAAAACCATGAGCGACGTTTTCCCAGAAATAAAAGAGAAAAAAGATTACGTTAAAAAAATAATTCGTGCGGAGGAAGAGAACTTTAATGTAACACTTGATAGAGGGATTGAATTGTTTGATGAAGTCGTAAATAATTTAAAGAAGACAAATCAAAAAATAATTTCCGGCGATGATGTTTTTAAGCTTTACGATACTTTTGGTTTTCCGGTTGATCTTACAAATGTAATGGCGCAGGAAAAAGGATTTAGCATTGATGAAAAAGGTTTTAATGAATTGATGGAGATTCAACGCCAGCGCGGAAGAGATGCTTCAAAAGATAAATTCGCTTCAGTTAACATTTCATTAAATGATTTAAATTCATTTGAATTAGTCAGTGATAAAAAATCTGAGTTTATCGGTTATGATGAGCTGAAGTCAAATTCAAAAATAATCGGGCACAAAAAAGAAAATGGAAATGATCTCATCATTTTAAACAAAACTCCTTTTTATGTAGAAGCCGGCGGACAGATTGACGATCTCGGAAATTTAATTATTGATAAGTTTCCTTTAAATGTTGTTGACGTAATGAAAGTTGATAACAACACAATTCATGTAATTGAAAATTCGGCGGCTGCGGGACAAAAACTAATTAAACCGGGCGAAGAAGCAGTTGCCCAGGTAGATGAAAAGCGACGCTGGGATATTATGCGTAATCACTCCGCCACTCATTTTCTTCACGCTGCCTTAAGAAATATTTTAGGTACGCATGTTCATCAAGCCGGTTCGTATGTTGGTCCGGATAGATTGCGATTTGACTTCACTCATTTTGCAAAATTAAATGAAACAGAAATAAAGGAAATTGAATCTTTAGTGAATGAAAGATTAATGGCAAACATTCAGCTTCAGCATCACCGTAACATCCCTTTTGATGAAGCAAAAAAAATGGGCGCGTTAATGTTCTTTGGCGATAAGTACGGCGACAAAGTAAATGTGGTTCAGTTTGGCGACTTCAGTATGGAATTCTGCGGGGGAACTCACGTTAAAAATTCTTCTCAAATTGGTTTGTTTAAAATTATAAGCGAAGTCTTCAATTGCCAGCGGAGTACGAAGAATAGAAGCTGTTACCGGACTTGGAATTGAAAATTATATTAACTCGCAAATTGATCATCTAAAAAAATCTGAAGAAAAAATTGCCGAACTTTTGGATGAAAAGAAAAAGCTAGACAAAGAAATAAACGAGCTTAAGCTGCAAAGTAAATTAGGACAGCTTGACTCAGTTGTTAAAAATCCAATTGATTTAAACGGAATTAAAATTTACAAATCAAAAGTTGATGCTGAAACAATGGATGAATTAAAATCATTTGGTGATGAAATTAGGAATAAAATTAAAAACGGAATTGGAGTTTTAATTTCTACCATTGATAATAAAGTAGGAATTGTGTGCGTTGTTTCCGATGATTTGATAAAAGAGAAAAAGCTTAGCGCAGGAAAAATTGTTGGCGAGCTTGCAAAGCTTGTCGGTGGCGGCGGCGGCGGAAAGCCTCATCTTGCTACTGCAGGAGGTAAAGATGTTTCCGCAATTCCAGTTGCTTTGGAAAAAGTTGACGAAATTATACTAAATCAGAAATAAGAAAAGAAGCTTAACCACTAAGACACTTAGTGCACTAAGAAACACTTAGAGAGAGGGAATGATAACTCAAAAATATATAAACCAGATTTCTTACAAAGTTGTTGGTTGTGCAATTGAAGTTCATAAACACTTAGGTCCAGGATTGTTGGAATCAGTTTATGAAACTTGTATGATTGAAGAACTTACAGCAAATGGTTTAAAAGTACTTAGGCAGATCTTAGTTCCAATTAAGTATAAAGATAAAGATTTAGGTTCTAATTTAATTCTTGACTTACTTGTTGAAGATTTGATTATTGTTGAATTAAAAGCTGTAGAAATATTGATTCCGGTTTATAAAGCACAATTACTTTCCTATTTAAAATTAACCGGAAAGCCAAAAGGTTTATTAATTAATTTTCATTGTGAAAATATAACTCAAAGTTTAATTCCATTAGTAACGGAAGATTTTTCTAGACTTCCTAAAGAATAAAAAATCTTAGTGAAACTAAGTGTTCTCAGTGTCTTAGTGGTAAAGCTTTTTTATGAAAACAAAAATAAAATACATCTGTTCTAACTGCGGTTACGAATCACTTCGGTGGATTGGTAAATGCCCTGAATGCGATAGCTGGAATTCTTTTACTGAAGAAATCATCGAATCAAACAGTAGAAAACCAACAGCTTACAAAGGGAAAATCTCCGTCAGTAAAATCGATGAAATTTCCGCCTCTGAAGATGAAAGAATTAAAACTTCAATAAATGAATTTGACAGAGTTTTAGGCGGGGGACTTATGCCCGGTTCCGTTACGCTTTTAGGGGGCGATCCGGGAATTGGTAAATCTACTTTAGTAATGCAGGCAGCGGGAAAAATAACTGAAAAAGTTTTATACGTTACAGGCGAAGAATCCGCCAAGCAAATTAAAATCAGATCTTCAAGATTAAAAATTAAATCCGATAGTTTTTATGTTTTAGCCGAAACAGATTTAAGTGTAATTCTTTCAGCAATAAGTCAATTAACTCCTTCCGTTGTTGTTATCGATTCAATCCAGACAATGTACAGAAGCGAGCTTGAAAATTCTCCAGGCACAATTACTCAAATACGAGAATGCACTGCCCTGCTTATGGATGAAGCGAAGAAAAAACATTTCTCCGTTATAATTGTTGGACACGTAACTAAAGAAGGGATGATTGCCGGACCCAAAGTGCTTGAGCATATTGTAGATACTGTTCTTCAATTTGAAGGAGATTCGCAGCATTCATTTAGAATTTTAAGAGCGCAGAAAAATAGATTCGGCAGCACAAATGAAATAGGCATTTTTGAAATGCGTGAAGAAGGATTAGTTGAAATTAAAAATCCCAGCGAGATATTTTTAAGCGAAAGAGAACGCGAAACTTCCGGCTCGGTTGTAACTTCAAGCATGGAAGGAACCAGACCAATTTTATTAGAAGTTCAGGCATTAGTTACACCTTCGAACTATGGTTATCCTCAACGGGTTGCAACTGGCTTTGATCAGCGCAGACTTTCAATTTTGCTCGCCGTTCTTGAAAAAAGAGGCGGATACAGAGTTTCTGCTAATAACGTTTTTTTAAATATGGCAGGCGGTGTAAGAATTGCAGAACCAGCGGTTGATTTGGCTGTGTGCTGTTCAATTATTTCAAGTTTGTTAGATAAAATTGTTGACAATCAATTTGTACTAATCGGTGAAGTTGGATTAGGCGGAGAAGTTAGAAGCGTTGGGCATATTGAAAAAAGAATTCAAGAAGCAGAGAAATTAGGATTTAAAAAAATTATTATCCCTAAAAATAATTTAAAGGGGATTGCAGCTTCAAAGGGAATTGAAATTATAGGAGTTGAAAATTTAGTTGATGCTGTAAAAAAATTTTTAAATAAATATCTAGTGTTAAATCAGATCTTGATCTTCAAATTTATTTAAGTAAAAGTTTATTGACTTTATCCTTTTAATACCATAAAATGAATACAACATTTTTCCTCTAGGGTTTATAAAAAACGGTCTTACTAAATCCTGTTCGAGATACTCTGCCCCAGAAATAATTTAGCCTATAAACTTAAATCAAAGTATAAAAATGTTAAGAGATGCCATTCTTTTTTGCTGGGAAATACTAAGTTATCCTTCCAATTTTAGATACATGAAAATTCTTTCCCCCGGGTTTATTTTTTTATTCATCAATTCTATACTTTACTCTCAAACTAATGAAATAAGTTTTGAACATTATTCCACTGATCAAGGATTATCCTCACCAGTAGTTAATTGTATTATTAAGGATAAAATGGGTTATATCTGGATAGGAAAAAACTGCGGTCTTGACAGGTTTGATGGAATTAATTTTAAATCTTATAAACATATTCCAGGAGATAGACTAAGCTTATCAAGTGGATTAGTTCTTTGTCTACTAGAATATTATTATTCAAAAAAGTAATTAGATTTTATAATAAGGTTTATGGAATGAAATTTTCTACATTGTGCGCGATAATTATTTTAACAAGTACTATGCTGCAGGCTTTGCCCGGCACGCATATTCCAAATCAAGTTAAAGAAGTTATTGCAGAAAAAACAAATGAAGTTATTAACGTTGATGGTTATTTAGATGAAGGTGTCTGGTCTAATGAATTTTCAGTTTCTAATTTTACACAATTGGATCCCATTGAGGGAACAGCTCCAACCGAAAAAACTTTTGTAAGAATTATTTATACAAATGATGCATTATATCTCGGTGCTCGATTATTAGATTCTTCTCCGGACTCAATAGTTGCAAGATTAGCACGAAGAGATAATTTTACCGACTCCGACCTCTTTATTGTTTACCTTGATCCTTATAATGATAAGCGAAGCGGGTTTTATTTTGGAGTTTCTGCTGCCGGTACTTTATATGATGGTGTTCTTTATAATGATGAATGGGTTGACGGAACCTGGGATGGAGTTTGGGAAGGAATAGCAAATATTGATTCAGGGGGCTGGAATGTAGAAATGAAAATTCCTTTTTCACAATTGCATTTTAAAAATAAAGATACGAATATTTGGGGCGTAAATATGAGAAGAGATATTGAACGAAAAAAAGAGAAGGATTATTTAATACATGCCCCTAAAAATGAAAGCGGATTCGTTTCACGTTTTATTGACCTCAAGGGAATAAATAAAATTGAATCTCCATCAAGTTTAGAAATTCTTCCTTACGTAACAACTAGAGCAGATTACACTCATCCGCAGGCAGGAAATCCTTTTAAAAGTAGTTCCGAGTATATTCCTGGAATTGGCGCGGATTTTAAAATGGGAATTGGTACTAATCTTACTTTAAATGCAACTGTAAATCCTGACTTTGGGCAAGTAGAAATTGACCCTGCAGTAATAAATTTAAGTGACGTTGAAACTTATTTTATTGAAAAGCGCCCTTTTTTCGTTGAAGGTTCAACAATTTTTAATTTTGGACAGGGAGGTTCTAGTCATTACTTGGGATTTAATTGGCCTGGCCCAAATTATTTTTATAGCCGCCGCATCGGAAGAACTCCGCAAGGCTCAACACCAGATGCCGATTATGTCGATTATCCCGATGGAACTCATATTTTAGGTGCTGCTAAATTAACAGGTAAATTGGAAAATTGGAATCTTGGAGTTATCCAAGCTTTTACTAAAAGAGAATACGCTAGGTATCAATCAAATAATATTTCTTCTAAATCAGAAGTAGAGCCTTTTACTTATTACGGAATAATTAGAGGACAAAAAGAATTTAATAATGGGGGACAAGGTTTAGGCTTTATAACTACTGCTGCTTTACGAAATTTAAAAGATGAAAGATTGATAAATCAATTAAATAAAAGTGCATTTACAGGGGGAATAGATGGATGGACATATTTAGACTCTTCAAAAATGTGGGTGTTAGCTGGATGGGCAGGACTAAGCCATATATCCGGTAGTAAAAAAAGAATAATAGATGTTCAAAAAAACTCACAGCATTATTTTCAGCGGCCCGGTGCATCTAATCTGAAAGTTGATAGTTCAAAGACATCTTTGACAGGATATGCAGGCAGATTTGATTTTAATGGACAAAAAGGAAATTTATTTTTTAATTCTGCATTCGGATTTATTTCACCTGAATTTGATTTAAATGATCTTGGTTTTTTATCAAGAACCGACATAATTAATATGCATATCGGAGGCGGTTATTATTGGACTGATCCCACAGATATTTACCGCTATTTGCAATTTAGTGTTTTTTTTTTCCGTAACTATGATTATGAAGGAAACATTACCTGGGAGGGAGTTCGCCACTCCGGCAATTGGCAGCTTCTAAACTATTATAATTTTACTTGGCTTCTTGAATACAATCCTCAAACAATTAATAATATAAGAACCAGAGGAGGGCCCTTAACTCTTAATACACCCGGTTATCGAGCGGATTTGAATATTGATACAGACAGCAGAAAAAACTGGATTTTATCTCTGGGCACTAGTACTTATCAAGCAAGCTATGCAAGCAATTGGCATTTAAATTTAAATGTTGAATTGCGTCCGGCATCAAATATTTCATTTAGCATTGGCCCTTTTTATGAAAAAGATATGGAACAATCCCAATGGATTGGCTCTTTTGAAGATCCGTTAGCAATAAATACATTTGGAAAGAGATATGTTTTTGCAGAGTTGAATCAAAATACTTTTGGAGCTAACATAAGACTTAACTGGACTTTTACTCCGAAACTTAGTTTACAATTATATGCACAGCCTCTAATTTCATCGGGCAGTTATAAAAATTATAAAGAGTTGAAACAACCTCGCACATATAATTTTTTAGTTTATGGTGAAGAAGGGTCAACTGTTGATTTAGAAAATTTAACCGCTGATCCTGATGGGAACGGGCCTGCTGGAAGTATTCAATTTAATAATCCTAATTTTAATTATAAATCTTTAAGAGGGAATGCAGTTTTACGATGGGAATATTTGCCAGGTTCAGTTTTTTATTTTGTCTGGACTCAAACCCGCTCAGATGTTGAAAACATTGGGTCTTTCCAATTAAAAAAATCTTTTACAAGATTACTTGATGCAGAACCGGATAATATTTTTATGATTAAATTCACCTATTGGTTCAATATGTAAATAAATTTTATTATTCTAACTTTTATCCTAAACCAGTGAGTCTACTTTGACTTTACTATCATTTAAAAAACTCGATCGTATTACCAGAAGAAATTTTTTCTTAATCCTGTTTATTCTTTTTTCACCACAACTTCTTTTTTCTCAAAACCACATTATGAAGTTTGAGCACTTGACGGTAGGTGATGGACTTTCCGGCAGCGTTGTTGAATGTATTATGCGGGATAGCAAAGGATTCATGTGGTTTGGCACGCGCAACGGGCTGAATAGATACGATGGTTATAAATTCACAATATATAGACATGATGTTAATAATCCCCAAAGTATCAGCAATAACTGGATTTATGGGGGAATCATTGAAGACTCAAAGGGGGATCTTTGGATAGGAACATTGGGTGGAGGGCTGAATAGATTTGACCGGGATAAGGAGATATTTTTTCAATACAAACATGATGACAAAGACCCAAATTCCATCTGTAATAATTTTATACAAAGTATATATGAAGATAAGTCAGGTAATTTATGGATCTGCACGGCTGGTGGTTTATCGAAGGTTGCTGCGCATGAGATTCTTGATCCAAATGATAGTATCAAATTTGTAAATTATAAAAACAATCCAGAAGATCCCTATTCTCTGAGCGATGATTACGTAGTTTCTGCCTATGAAGATAACGAGGGATTATTATGGATTGGCACAGCATCAGGAATAAATTTACTTAACAAAGGCAGTGAAAGATTTATTAATAAAAATAATTTATCTGCCGAGAGCTTTCCTTTTATTAGAAATCCTCTCCTGGGTGGAGTGATATGGGGGTTTCAAGAAGATACTGCTGATGGAGACAACCTTATTACTATTACAGTTGGAGGTGTTATTTATAAACTAAATAAGAATAATGATAAGATAACAAATTTTACAAAATCTCTTTACGAATCTTTGAACATACCAGTTCCAGATGCCGGATATATTGGTATCGGATATTATATGGAGGATAAAAATGGACAAGTTTGGATACACCCAAATAATCAAAGCGGCCTATATATCACAAATAAGGCTAAGAATATTGCATTTGATCTATATCCAGATCCCCATAATCCTTTTAGTGTAAGCAGTAATTTCGTCGAAAGCTGGTATGAAGATAAAAATGGCATTATATGGATAGGTACATTGGGTGGAGGAGTCAATAAATATATTAAAGACAAGGATATATTTAGAGTAATAACTGTTGACATAAATGAGAGTGAATGTTCAGTTACATCCATTCATGAAGATATTTATGAAAATGGGCTTATACTATGGATTGGCACTGAGGAACATGGTCTTCTAAGATATAATATGGAAACCCGGGAAATAAAACGGTATGAACTTAACTGCCCCATCAGAGCAATTTGTCAGACCAAATCTGATCCTGATAATATTTGGATTGGCACGCTTTATAGGGGACTGTTCAAGTTTAATAAGAAAAACAAAACATTTTCCAATCAATACTTTAATAATTCAAAAGAGGACTTGAAAAAAAACAATCTTACTGATGTAATTCTTTCAATGACAATTGATGAAAAAGGAATACTCTGGATTGGAACTGCTGGAGGATTGATCAGGTTTGATCCCGAGACAAAAAAATTCAAGCATTATTTTAGAGATTTGAACAATAAATATAGTCTCAGCGATAATCAAGTAAATTCTCTTTTTTTCTCCAATTATAAGAATGAACCGGTATTGTGGGTTGGAACCCGGCATGGGGGATTAAACAGATTTGATCCCGATAAGGAAAAATTTTATCATTTTAAAAATAATCCGGATGATTCTCTAAGTATTGCCAGTGATTATATAAGTTCTATATATGAAGATGATGAAAGTAATCTTTGGATAGGCACTACGAATGGATTGCAAAAATTTGATCGAATAAAAAATAAATTTTTTCGGTATGTAGATAAAGACGGATTACTCAATATTGATATTATGGGAATACTTGAAGGTAAAAATGGTATCCTTTGGCTGCATACAAAAAGTGGTATCTGCAGGTTTAATACCCAAAATAGAAGTCAAAGATTCCTTGATGAAAAAGATGGATTGCCAGCCAAAGATTTCTATCGTTACGCTTATCATGAAAACACAAGGGGTGATTTATATTTTGGGGGCAATAATAAAATTCTTGTGTTTAATCCGGCAAAGATTCAAAAGAATACCAACATACCCCCAATCGTGATTACTGATTTTCAGATATTTAATGAATCAGTTAAACCGGGAAATGATTCTCCCCTTTCAAAAACAATTTCAAATACGGATGAAATTATCTTGCCATTTAACCAATCTGTGTTCTCTTTTGAATTTGCATCTCTAGATTATACGACACCCAGCAAAAATAAATACGCTTACAAAATGGAAGGCATTGATCCGGATTGGGTATATTCAGACGCTTCCCGTCGTTACGTGACATATACTAATCTTGATCCGGGTAAGTATGTTCTCAGAATAAAGGGTTCAAACAATGACGGAATCTGGAATGAGGTTGGGACTTCAATCTCAATTATTATTACACCGCCCTGGTGGAGAACGTGGTGGGCTTATTCATCATATGGTTTGCTTTTCCTTTCAGTATTATATGGTTTAAGAAGGTATGAGTTGAACCGATTATCATTTAAAAACCAGGTTAAAATGGATGAGGCTGTACTTAGAGAAAGAGAAGAGATGGATAAAATGAAATCGAATTTCTTTGCAAATATCTCACACGAGTTTAGGACACCAATAACATTAATACTTGGACCGATAAAACATATATCAGAAAAAATAAAAGACAACAAGACAAAGAACGAACTTAAAATAATCTACAACAACGCCGGAAAACTTCTCAGACTTGTCAATCAACTACTCGACTTATCGAAAGTAGAATCAGGTAATATGAAATTGCAGACAGTTCCTCAAAATATTGTCTCTGCAATTAAGATTCTTATCACTGTCGTTTTCATCTTATGCTGAAAGAAGGAAAATCAAACTGAAATTTGACTCAACTGAAGAAGAAATTATCACATACATAGATAAAGAAAAAATAGAGAAGATAGTAACCAATATATTGTCAAATGCATTCAAGTTTACACCGGAGGGGGGAATAATTGAATTAAAAATAAGTAAAAATGTGGAATATGTTAATATCAGCATCAGGGATACCGGAATCGGCATTCCGAAAGAGAAAATTTCAAAAATATTTGATCGTTTCTATCAGGTCAACGAGACTAATAAAAAAGAGTATGAGGGAACGGGAATAGGATTAGCTTTAACAAAAGAGCTAATTGAACTTCATAAAGGGAAAATAGAAGTAGAGAGTGAAGATAATAAAGGATCTAAATTTTCTGTTTACATTCCTTTAGGGAAAAAACATTTATTCCCTCAAGAAATTGTTGAATCAATTGAAACTCAAAGAAAAGTAACAGATTTAGTCATTGAAGAATATGATAATGAATTAAAGAAAAAAAAGTTGGGGTTGGATTTAAGCTTTAACAATGAAAAACCAGTTTTATTAATTGTTGAAGATAACTACGATTTAAGACAATATATTATTGAAATCTTATCAGAATATTATAAAATAAGTGAAGCCGAAGATGGTGAAGAAGGATTTAGGTTATCGATAGAACAAATTCCTGATTTAATTATAAGTGATGTAATGATGCCTAAGATGGATGGATATGAACTATGTGATAAACTAAAGATAAATGAAAGTACGAGCCATATACCAATAATACTACTTACAGCAAAAGCCACGAGTGATGATAAAATTGAAGGATATAAAACTGGTGCCGATGATTATATAATGAAACCTTTCGAAGAAAAAGAATTAAAAGTTAGAATAAAAAACTTATTGGAACAAAGAAAGAGAATTCATGAACATTTCAGAAAACACGGACTTATTGAATTAGATGAATCAAGAATCACTTCTATTGATAAAAAATTCTTGGAAAGAGTATATAAGATAATAACAGAAAATATTTCAAATCCTTCATGCAATGTTGAATTCCTTGCAGAAAATTTAGCAATAAGCAGGGTTATTCTGCATAAAAAGATTACATCATTAATCGGTGAGCCACCGGTTGAATTAATTAGAAGAACTAGACTTAAAAGAGCTGCTGAACTAATCGAGAAGAATTTTGGAAATATTACTGAAATTGCATTTGAAGTTGGTTTTAATAATCCCGCATATTTTTCGGAATGTTTTAAGAAACAATTTGGTGTTTCCCCATCTCAATACCTAAATAAATTATCCAAAATTATTCGTTATCAACTACTTTCTTTCATAAAAGTTACAAATCTATAAAAGTTCTATACAAATCTGGTAGAAAATCCATCCCTTAAAAGCGTAATTATCCTCTGATTAAGTTTTGGAGGAAAGGATATGCGCAAAACATTTATTTTTTTATTAAATATATTATTATTTATACCCTGTCAATATATAAAACCGCAAAATTATAATATTAATTGTGGTATACCGGAAACTCATGAGAGTTTTACTTTGCCTAAACACTATGTAGGTCGATATATTACAAGCACCGGTATATTGCGAGTACTTGTAATATTTGTTCGATTTGCTGATGATATTGAAGAAACAGAAATTTGGCCGGATGTCCATTTACTCCCTGACTGGGCACAATCATTTGTCAATAATAAATACAGCTCAACCGGGGATTATTACCCTGAAACAGTAAGTAGATATTTTTATGAGAATTCTTATGGAAATTTACATGTTATCGGTGATGTTTATTATGTAACCACGGATTATGATGAACATTATTATCATCAATTAGCCTATTCATCTAATCCTAATACTGCTAGGTCAACAATCGAAATGGAAGTTTTAAACAAATTAGATGATCAGCCTTATAATGTTGACTTCGGTTTGTATGATAATTGGACATATTCTGGAGAATTTAATAATAAGCCCGGTAAAGATTCTCAAGTTGATATGATATGGTTTATAACTAGAAACCTGCATGATGAAAATTACAAAGACAAATATAGATTTGGTATTGGTCATGCAGTATTAGACTGTCCAACCCATTTTAGAGATGGGGTAAAAATTATTGGCAACAATTTCTTTCCAGGTTCAGGGATAGGAATGTTTGAGCCGCATGTAAATTGGGCTATTAATTCTTCACTTGAATCAAATGGATCAAAGACGATAGTTAACCATGTTGCACATGAAATGACACATTATTTTTATGGAACACATTTTGCAGATGCACCTTATAAAATTTCTAGTTCTCGTTATAGTTCAAGCTTAAAGACTTATGCAGGTGGTTGGAGAAGTGTCTATAGTGGTTATGAAAAGTGGCGTCTCGGTTGGATAACTCCAAAAATTATTACCTCAAATGGGGACGAATACGTATTATATGATTTTGCATCAACTATAAATGAGCCGGAAGGACCCACAAATTCCAGACTGTTTAAAATTGATATTCCGGGAACAAATCAATTTTTTCTGATTGAAAATAGACAATGGATTAGTGAATTTGAACCACATTATGCAGTGAATTGTGGTCGAAATGGTCGCTTAAAACCAGGAATTTTAATTTATCATTTCATTAAAGATGACGAATATCTTTCCTATTGTAGGGTAATAAAGTTAGATGCCGAGGGTCGTTTCAGATGGAAGATGTTATATCATGGAACGAATAATAGCAGTATGAACGATGATGTAATTGATAAAGAAAAAGCAGATCGTGAAAATGGATATACAGAAAGTGAAAATATATTTATTGAAGGCTTTAAGTATCAATATTGGCAGGCTACATGGCATCCAAGTAATTTAACTCCTTATGGTGGCGGGCCCATATAAATGTACCTATAGTCAAGGAGGTAAGTTCGAAACCACTGACCTTAATGGTGATAGTCTCGATCTCTATCAAGTGGGTGATGTTCTAACTCCTTGGTCAAATCCTCCAAGTGATTATTGGAATGGAACCTCTTTTTCAAAAACAAATATTGGGATACAAATACTATCATTTAATCCAACAAATAAAAGTTATACAATTGCAGTGCGTATAAAAGACCCAATTAGTTTAGCGCCTGCAAAACCTCAAAATCTTAAAATTGAAAATTACAATGGTAACCCAAAATTAATTTGGGACCCTAATCTTGAATCGGATGTTAGTAAATATAAAATATATAAGAAAAAAGATTCAATTAATTTTGTTGAAATAGCCACAGTGTTAGGAAGAAATAATTGTAATTACGTCGATACTGAAGAGGACATCATCATCAATACTTCCATCCAAAATAAAATTCCGATTGAATATAAAGTTAAAGCAATAGATACACAGGAAAAAGAATCAAACTACTCAGAAGAAGTTGAAACACATATTGAAACAATATCTCAAATAACTTCTTTCCCAGAACAATCAATAATTGTTAATGGTCATCTTTCTGCTAACTATCCAAATCCCTTTAACCCAAGCACAACTATAAATTACTCAATTCCGAAACAGTCTTATGTTATACTAAAAGTATATGATATACTTGGAAAAGAAATTGCAAATTTAGTTAATGAAGAAAAACCGGCAGGAACTTATGAGTTAAATTGGAATGCAGTAAACTTGCCAAGCGGAGTTTATTTCTATCAGCTAAAGGCAGGAGAGTTTAATCAGACAAAGAAGATGATTTTGATGAAATAAATAAATTATTCCGATATAAAAAAAGTTACCATGGAGAATTAGTGATAATTTAAAATAAATAAAGAGGCAATAATATGAACAACAAAAACACTCTTGCTTTTTCCTTGGCTATCTTCTATTCAATATTCACAACAATATCATTCCCACAAGCCGGACAGTTAGATACCACATTCGGGCAAAATGGAATTGTTACTATTGCTGGTGAAAGTTTTGCACATTCAGTAGCAATCCAAAGTGACGGCAAGATAGTAGCGGCAGGTAATTCTTTTAACTCAACTAACGGAACTAATTATTATGGTGATTTTACTGTAGTCCGCTATAATTCAGACGGGGTTTTGGATAATACATTCGGGACAAAAGGTATTGTAATTACTTCTGTTGGAACTGCGAACGACTATGCAAATTCAATAGCAATCCAAAGTGACGGCAAGATAATAGCGGCCGGTAGTTCTTATAACGGTAGTGACAATGATTTTGCTGTAGTCCGGTATAATTCAAACGGGTCTTTGGATAATACATTCGGGACAAATGGTATTGTAATTACTTCTGTTGGAGATTCGAGCGACTATGCTACTTCAATAGCAATCCAAAGTGACGGAAAGATAATAGCGGCAGGTCGTTCTTATAACGGTAGTGATTACGATTTTGCGTTAGTCCGCTATAATTCAAACGGGTCTTTGGATAATACATTCGGGACAAATGGTATTGTAACTACTTCTGTTGGAGCTTCGAGCGATTATGCTAATTCAATAGCAATCCAAAGTGACGGTAAGATAGTAGCGGCAGGTAATTCTTTTAACGGTAGTGATGATGATTTTGCTGTAGTCCGCTATAATTCAAACGGGGCTTTTGATAATACATTCGGGACAAATGGTATTGTAATTACTTCTGTTGGAGATTCGAGCGATTATGCAAACTCAATAGCAATCCAAAGTGACGGAAAGATAATAGCGGCAGGTTATTCTTATAACGATAGTGATTACGATTTTGCGTTAGCCCGCTATAATTCAAACGGGTCTTTGGATAATACATTCGGGACAAATGGTGTTGTAACTACTGATGTTGGAGCTGCGGAATATTATGCTAATTCAATAGCAATCCAAAGTGACGGTAAGATAATAGCGGCAGGTAATTCTTTTAACGGTAGTAATTTTGATATTGCGTTAGTCCGTTATAATTCAAACGGGTCTTTGGATAATACATTCGGAACAAATGGTGTTGTTACTACTGATGTTGGAACTGAGGGCGACTATGCTACTTCAATAGCAATCCAAAGTGACGAAAAAATAATAGTTGCCGGGGGTTCAATTTACATGGCCAGGTTTTCTTTTTTAAGAATCGTACGTTATCTTAATAATGCTTCAACAGGTGTGGATGAAAAAGATAATGGAGAAATACCAACAGCATTTGCGCTTGAACAAAATTACCCAAACCCATTTAATCCAACTACGGCAATCAGTTATCAGTTACCGGTAATCGGTTTTGTAACACTTAAAGTTTACGATTTGCTTGGAAGAGAAGTTGCAACTTTAGTTAATGAAACCAAAGCCCCGGGTAATTATGAAGTAAACTTTAACGCAAGTAACCTTCCAAGCGGAGTTTATTTCTATAGACTAAAGGCTGAAGAATTTGTAGAAACGAAGAAGATGATACTTTTAAAATGAAAGGAATCGGTATGAAAAACTTAACATTATCATTCTTGCTTAAGGTCGGAGAGACTGTAAAGATGCGAAATATTTTAACCTCCATAATCTTAAGTGTCATTTCATTCACAACTCTATTTGCCCAGGATTCCATCGTTGCCAAATTTGTCTTTCGTTCGCATAATACTCGCAGTGGACTTTTTCTCTCCACAAATAACGGTACAAACTGGTCTGCGATATATCAAGGGCTGCCAGCAAATTGCAGTGTTCTTACTTCTGTTATTAGTGACACAAATCTTTTTGTGGGGACCGATGGGTGCGGTGTTTTTCTTTCCACCAACAATGGCACAAGCTGGACTTCAGTTAATTCTGGTCTGACAAATACCGATGTCTATGCACTTGCCGTCTCCGGTACGGATCTTTTTGCCGGGACTAATGGAGGCGTCTTTTTATCGACCGATAATGGCACAAGCTGGAATGCTGCGAATACGGGTTTAACGGACAATTATGTTCGAGCTCTTGCAATCAGAGGTACGATTCTCTTTGCCGGAACTGCTGGCTTTGGTGGCGGCGTCTTTCTCTCGACTAACAGCGGTACTAACTGGACTAACAAGAGTTCGGGATTAACAAGTCATATAATTAATGCTGTTGCTATTTCCGACACTAATGTATTTGCCGGTACTCCTGTTGGAGTTTTCTTATCAATTAACGATGGTACAAGCTGGACAAAGATAAATACCGGCTTGACAAAAATTAATGTTAGATCTCTTACCGTCTCCGGTACGAATCTCTTTGCCGGAACTTTTGGTGAGTTAAAAGAAATTGAAACTCTTAGCGGCAGCGTCTTTCGATCAACCAACAACGGCATAAATTGGACAGAGGTTAATACCGGATTGACGAGTAATGGTGTGTTGTCTCTTGCAGTAAGCGGAACAAATCTATTTGCCGGAACCACTGGCTTTGATGGCGGCGTCTTTCTCTCCACAAACAATGGTTCAAGCTGGACTGAAACTGGCTTGAGAAACGTTAATGTCTACGCTCTTACAGTCTCAGGTAAGAATCTCTTTGCCGGAACTGATAAGGGAGTCACACTTCCGTATCGGTTGTTCATCCCCGAGGACTACTCACCTTCACAAAAATATCCGCTTGTTCTTTGCCTACATGGAAATGGCGCACAAGGCACAAATAATACCAGCCAAATGGATGGAACGGCTACAGTGTGGGCTGATCCGGTTAACCAGGCTGAATATCCATGTTTCGTTGTAGTACCGCAATGTCCTGTCAACGAGGTCTGGAGTGACGCACCGGTTGCCGGGGCTGTCATCGATCTCTTGGATTCGCTCATTAGAGAATTTACGATTGATACAAATAGGCTTTATATCACGGGTGCATCGATGGGCGGATTCGGTACCTGGGATATGATCACACTTTTTCCGAATCGTTTTGCTGCCGCCATCCCGATGAGCGGAGGCGGGCATCCGGCATTGGTTTCCAGAATTGGCAATACTCCAATCTGGGATTTTCATGGGGCACTGGATGAAGGCAACACCTCCGTGGAATTGTCCCGCCACATGATGGCAGCACTCGAGAGTATCGGACGAACGGTTGTTTACACTAATTGTTACTATGATGACTGTTCCGGTCTGCTTTTCGACACGATTGCTATGTATGTAAACAACCACGCGGATCTCTTCTATACTGAGTATCAGTACGGCGGGCACGGGGATATCTGGACAGAGTCCTACAATTATCCTTTACTCTTCCCATGGGTGTTTGATAAACAACTGGTTACCTCTGTACCTGAAATAGTTAATGGAAAGTTACCGGAAAGCTTTGAGCTAAAGCAGAACTATCCCAACCCATTCAACCCAGCAACTACGATAAGCTTTTCAATTCCAACTTCTGAGTTTGTAACACTTAAAGTTTTTGATATTCTGGGAAAAGAAGTAACGGCTTTAGTTAATGAAGAGAAACCAGCGGGAACTTATGAGTTAAATTGGAATGCATTAAACTTGCCAAGCGGAGTTTATTTCTATCAGCTAAAGGCAGGTTCTTTTGTCGAATCTAAAAAAATGATATTGATGAAATAGCAATACGTGTTGCATTAGTAAAAAATAGCAAAAACTGCAATTTATTTATCGCAGTCAATAAATTTCCAGTCAAAAATATGTTTGATTTTTTTCTTAAAAATCCATTTTGTTTTAATAATTAATAATTGTAATTTTTCAAACGGTTTAAAAGCCGTATTGTTTTATTTATTTATTTTTTAGAGGTATGTTCGTGAGTACTAAACTTTTTGTGGGTAGTCTTCCTTGGGCAGTAACTGATGAGAGTTTGAAAACAGCTTTTGAATCTCATGGCGCAGTTATTTCCGCAAAGGTGATTACCGATCGCCAAACCGGCAGATCTAGAGGATTCGGCTTCGTAGAAATGGAAAACGAAGCGGACGCCAACAAAGCTATTGAAGCCTTAAATGGTTCAGAAATGAACGGCAGAAGCATTATTGTTAGCGAAGCAAAACCGAAAAGCTAAAAAAAATAGAAAATTGGTTATATTGCATTTCTCAAAGCGCTCTTTTTATGAGCGCTTTTTTTATGCCTTATCATAAATAAAAACATCGCAAAAAATTTATGATTGAACACAAACCTTAAGCAATGGTTTTAGGTTGAGAGATTTTAAAATGTCGGCGTATTTAACGCTATTACAAAATTACCATTCCCCCTATAATTTAACTTCCAGGCAAAATCAATTTTTATCGGCAGCAGCGCATGCCCAATTCCAAATCCCATTTCATAAAAAGGATGATTGAATGTATTAATAGATGAAGGAAGAATCGATTTTGTTTCGCCGCTTATTAGAGAAATTGCAGAATTTAAAAATACATTTAGCTGCACATCCCAGTTTTTAATTCCCGGCAATTTCAAAAATCTAAATATTTCATCCCTAAAGTAATATTCAAGATTAACTGAAAACACTCTGTCGCCCACGACTTCATTTATATCCAAAGTTCGAAAAGTATAATTCTGCGAAATAATTTTTATTGTGCCGTTAAGCGAATGCAATTCCTGAAATGGAAGTTCGCCGTTATTATACATTCCAAAAATTTCATATCCCAGCGCCGTTGATTTAAAAGAATTTAATCTTCCGGAAGCTGTCATTTTATAGGTTGAAAAATTCAAATTACTTTTTAACAATTTCTTATCAGAAAATGCGACTGAACCGCTTAACAAAATGTAGGAATTGTTAGAAGTAATCCGTCTTCTGTATAATCCGTCTTCAATATAATTTCTGAAATCAAGATTAAAGCCTGCCGTGAAAGAATTTATTTTCGTTTCATAAATGAGAGGATTATTTCTGTAGTTTTTATTTTTGCTGAAAAAACTGAAATTAGAATTTACACCCGCATTGTTATCTGTTTTATTTTGAAAGTTCAAATTTAAAGTTAGAATTGGGAACACCTCGCCGGACAAACCTAAATTGAATCCATTTGAATAATAGTAATCCCTAAATTCATATTTAAATAATAGAGCCAGCCAGGTCGCGCCAAAATCTAAAAAATTGTTTGGTTCGTCAAAAAGAATGCTGATATTGTTGAAAGCGTTGAATGAAATATTATATGTGCGATAGTCGCCAAATAAATATTCGGTATAAAAATCATATTTAAATTTTTTATCGCTGAAACCATATGAAGTTTTTAAAAATGAATTACTTCTTTTATTAAAAATATTTTCCAAATACATTCGCGCGCCGACCGCATTCCCTTCAACTTTGTTAAAATGATAAAAGCCCAAAGGTCCGTTTGTCGAAAAGTGATTTGAAAAATATAAGCGGGTTGAGGCAAATGAAAAATCATCCCAAAAAGTTCTTTTAATATTACTTACGCTGTCAATTCGTATGTACGCTTTTGTTTCTTCTAATGTATTTGGAATAGTTTGCGAGCTTAACCAGTAAGTCGAATCTTTATCATCAGCGCTGGGCAAAACTGTTACGATTGCTTTATCAAAAAAATTATCCTTTAGCTCTGGATTTATTTTGTAATCATAAAGAATTGTATTCAATTCGAATCCAAATTTTGCAAGATTTAAATAGTTGGCTTTAACTAACAATCTATAATCAACGGGCATGTAAATAGAATCGCCGTAATTGTTGAATTGCTGAAAAACATTTATTGTATCAAAAATGCCGCCTGTATTTGCCGCGCGGTTTAACTGAAGATCAACTTTAATTAAATCATAACTTTTGTCGGTGATATAAATATTTCCGTCAAAACCCGGATCGGTGGAGCTTTGCGTCCTCATTTTAATTTCATAAACAGTTGCGTTATCCATAGCAAGAGTGTTGGCAATGTAGTAATCATAATAATCTAAGGCGTCGTCCGAAACTGGTCCGGGCAAATCGCCGCCGAGAAATCTAATTTCATTTTCATAAAAATTTTGAATTATTCTTCCGCCTGTAAAAATATTAAGTGTGGGAGGAAAATTTGAGCTTTGCTTGCGCGCTATAATTTCTTCTTTATAATTGTCAGGTGATTTAAAAAAACCTTTACTTTGATTTTCCAATATGCCGGTAATTTTTAAATCGGATGTATCGGCTCCCAATCCAATATTTAAACTGCTGCTGCCTGCGTACACTTCATCCTGTGTAAGCAAAAGTCCTTTTGAATAGGCTTCAAACTCATAGCTTTTAATTTTAGCATTTCTTTTATTTTTTTCTACGATTGCTTTACGGATAATTTCGAGTGCGGGATTTTCACCGGGGCGCACCACAATTTCCGGCAATACTATTTTTGATTCTTTCAAATTAAAATTAATATTTTGTAAATCTTTATTAATATTAATTGTAATGGTATCCGATTGGTAGCCGATATATGAAGCTATCAACTTATATTTACCCGCTTTTAATTTTATTTCAAACTCTCCTTTTTTATTAGAAGAAGTTCCTTGCGTTGTTTCAGCCACGCGGATATTTGTGTAGGTTAAAGCTTCATTGGTGGAAGCATCTTTAACTGAGCCGCGCACAAAATATTCCTGCGAATAATTAATTTTTGCTAAAAGTAACAGAGCGAGTGCAATAAATAAAATTTTAAAATTCATACTTTATTAAAAATTGATTTACTGTTTTGATATTAAAAAGAGTTAATTAAAATAAGTGAACGAAGTATTCATCTTTAAAAATATTTTCAAATTGAATTGTGAATGAAAAAATAAACAATTTTTATACGATACTTCAAAAAAAATATTTTTAACTCTATTTAATAGATACAATAATAATATTAAGTTTGTTTATAACATCTTTAATTAGAAAAACTGAGGCAACTTAAATGAAAAAGAAATTCTTATTTTCAATTTTCTTCTACTTTGTTTGCACTTCTTTAATTTTTGCACAAAAAGAAATTGAATTTACCGAATACGATCTTGACAATGGATTGCATGTAATCCTGCACGAAGATCACTCCACTCCCATTGTAGCAGTTACAATAATGTATCACGTAGGTTCAAAAAATGAAGACCCAAAAAGAACAGGCTTCGCTCATTTTTTTGAACATTTAATGTTTGAAGGATCGGATAACATTCCCCGCGGACAATTGGATAAATATATACTTGGTTCAGGGGGAATTAATAATGCAAATACTTCATTCGACAGAACTTTTTATCACATGGTTCTTCCTTCAAATCAATTAAAGCTTGGCTTATGGATTGAATCGGAAAGATTACTTCATTTGAAAGTTGACAGCATTGGAGTTGAAACTCAACGAAAAGTTGTAAAGGAAGAACGAAAGCAGGGTTTGGATAATCAACCTTACGGAACTGTTTTGGAACAAACGTTTTCACATGCATTTAAAGTTCATCCTTACAGATGGATGCCAATTGGTTCTGCGCAATATATTGATGAAGCAACTATAAACGAATTTAAAGATTTTTATAATACATACTATGTCCCGCAAAATGCAACTCTTTCAATTGCAGGCGATATTGATGAAGATGACGTTAAAGATTTAGTTGAAGAATATTTTGCCGGAATTCCCCGCGGCACAAAACAGATGCATATTCCCACAGAAGTTGAACCTCCGCAGCAAACCGAAGTGCGCGACACTATTTATGATAACATTCAGCTTCCCGCTGTTATTGAAGCGTATCATATTCCCGCACAAGGCACAAAAGATTATTACGCTATTAATATGCTTACAAATTTGCTTTCCCAGGGACAAAGTTCATGGCTTTATAAAGAGCTTGTTGATAACCAGCAAAAGGCTGTATATGTAGGCGCATTTCCGTTTGCGCTTGAAGATCCCGGTTTGTTTATTACTTTTGGAATAACGAATCAAGGCGTAAAAGCAAATGAACTTGAATCATCAATGCAGTCAGTTTTGGATAAAGCCAAAGCATCGGTTATTACCGATAAGGAATTTCAAAAGCTTCGTAACCAGGTTGAAAATGATTTTGTAACAAGCAATTCAACAGTAGCGGGCATAGCTGAAAGTCTTGCGAACTATCATGTTTATTTTGGCGACACAAATTTAATAAATACAGAACTTGAAAGATTTATGAATGTTACAAAGGAAGATATTCAAAGTGCAGCCAAAAAATATTTAACTGACGAAAACAGAGTTGTGCTGTATTATCTTCCAAAATCAGAACAAGCGCAGAAATAGCATTAATTATTAATTGAATTTGAAAATTTTTCATCAAAGGAAATAAAATGAAAAATGTAAAGCATTACTTACATAATAAAATTTTGATAACACTTTTTTTATTAATCTCGCTTCCGTTATTTGCTCAGGTTGATAGGACAAAAAAACCCGACCCGGGACCTGCGCCGGAAATTAAACTTGGCGAATACGAATCATTTACTCTTGATAACGGATTAAAAGTTTTTATAGTTGAAAATGATAAGCTGCCTGTTGTCGCTTATTCATTGGTAGTTGATAGAGACCCGATTGTGGAAGGCGACAGCGCCGGATATATTTCGGCTGCGGGGCAGCTTTTACGCACCGGCACAACAACTAAAACTAAAGATCAATTGGATGAGGCTATAGATTTTATCGGCGCAAGTTTGTCTACATCAGCTGCGGGCGTTTATGGTTCATCTTTAAAAAAACATACTGAAGAGTTATTAAAAATATTTTCAGACGTAGTTTTAAATTCTGATTTTAAGCAGGATGAACTGGACAAAATTAAAAAGCAAACTCTTTCAAATCTTGCCGCCGAAAAAGACGAACCCAACGCAATAGCACGTAATGTTAAAAATGCTTTGGACTACGGACTGGATCATCCCTATGGCGAACCTTTGACAGAAGAAACAGTGGATGCCTACACGCTTCAAATGTGTAAAAATTATTATAATACTTTTTTTAGACCGAACATTTCATATCTGGCAATTGTCGGCGATATTACAAAAGACGAAGCCGAACCTCTGATTAAAAAATATTTTGGAAGCTGGCAAAAACAAGATGTTCCAACATTTAAATATGAAATGCCTCAGCCGCCTTCAAGCAGAGTGGTTGCTATTGTTGATAGACCAAATGCAGTTCAATCTGTAATACATATTACATATCCTATTCAATTAGATAAAGGCGACAAAGATGTAATTCCCGCAAGCGTTACAAATACAATTTTGGGCGGTTCATTTTCATCAAGACTAATGCAAAACCTTCGCGAGAAAAGAGCGTTTACTTACGGCGCACGTTCTTCGATTTCATCCGATGAATTAATTGGTAATTTTGACGCTTTATGCGAAGCAAGAAATTCTGTTACCGATAGCGCCGTAACTGAATTTTTATCTGAAATGAAAAAGTTAAAAGAGGAAAAGGTTAAGCCGGAAGAACTGCAATCAACTAAAAATTATATAACCGGCGGCTTCGCGCGTTCGTTAGAAAATCCGCAGACGATTGCAAACTTTGCCATCAACATTGAAAGATATGATCTTCCTAAAAATTATTATGCGGATTATTTGAAAAATGTTGCCGCAGTAACCGCAGATGAAGTAAAAGCAATTGCTGATAAATATATTCATCCAGATAAAAGTTATGTTTTAGTTGTGGGCAAGGCAGAGGAAATCGCCAAAAAATTATCTGAGTTTGGACCTGAAAAATTTTATGATCGTTTTGGGAATGAAGTTGATACTTCGGCAATAAAGCTGCCGGAAGGAATGACCGCCAAAGATGTAATTGATAAATACATAAACGCAATCGGCGGCAGAGATAATTTATTAAAAGTATCCGATAGAACAACTAAGATGACAGCCTCTGTTCAAGGAGTTGATGTGTCGATCACTTCATATCAAAAAGCGCCGGACAAACTTTATCAAAATATTTCTGCGGGAGCTATGGAACAGAAAGTAATTTTTGACGGCGAAAACGGCGTGATGAAAGCAGGCGGACAAACTATAAATTTAAGCGGCAAAGACCTTGAGAAATTAAAACTTGAAGCAACTGTAAATCTTATTTTGGATCTTAACCATTATAATATTAAAGCGGCGCTTAAGGGAATAGAAAAAATTGACGGCAAAGATGCATACAAAATTGAACTGTCGCTTCCTTCCGGCATAAAGTGGACCCAATATTATGACACCGAAACAGGGTTAAAAGTAAAAGAAGTAAAACCGATTGAATCTCCCCAGGGAACTTTTACTCAAGAAAGTAACTACAGCGACTACAAAGATGTCGAAGGAGTAAAATATCCTTTTAAGGTTAAACAAAGTTTAGGTCCGCAATCGTTTGAGTTTAAAGTTGATTCCGTTAAAGTGAATACCGGTTTAGCGGATGGGAATTTTGAGATTGAAGGAAAATAATTCTATGAATAAATCATTTAATGAAAATCCATCGAAATATTTTTTAGGAATATGAGTTATTGAAACAAAAGTATTTCTATTTTCTCAAACAGCTTTAGCATTCTCTTTAAATAAAATTATGCCTAACAAATATTCGGTAATTGTTTTCGATCTTGGCAATGTTCAAATTCCTTTTGATTATAATATTTTAATAAATCGGCTAAACAAAACTGAAGCGAAGCTCGGCGATAATTTTTATTCATTCTACAAAAATAATTATGATATCCACAGGGAATTTGAAAGAGGAAAATTAAGCGAAGATGAGTTCATCAAAATAATGCTTAATGCGCTTGGTAATAAAATTGATGCGGAAACTTTTTGCAAATTCTATTCTGAAATTTTTATTGTAAACGAAGATGTTGTTTCTCTTCTGCCCAAACTGAAAAAAAATTATACGCTTGTTCTTCTTTCGAACACTAATTCAATTCATCAAAAATATGGCTGGGGGAATTATGATTTTCTTAATTATTTTGATAAGCTAATTTTATCTCACGAAGTAAAAAGCGTAAAGCCGGAAGAAGCCATTTACCGCGCCGCTGAGAATTTTTCTTCTAAACCTTCCGGCGAACATTTTTTTATTGATGATATTTTTGAATATACGGAAGCCGCCAAAAAACTCGGCTGGGGAGCCGCTCAATTTACTTCTTATAATCAATTGGTTAATGATTTGAAGAAGAATAATATTCTATAATTTTTATGAGAAAAATTATTCTTCACATTTCTCTTTTCACAATAATTTCATCAACATTATTATTTTTTTTAAGCTGCAATAAACCTGAAAAAATCCCTCCAATTCAAACTCAAATTGACAGCACGGCAATTAAAGACAGTCTAAAAGCGCTGGAAAAACCAAAGCTGATAATTCACTATTCCTTCATTCCAATTGAAGGAAGAAAAACAATAAAATATTTAACTGAAAAATACGGCGCTGAAGGAAGAAAATTAATTTTAGCTTTAAATAGATTGGATGTTCGTAATCTTCACAACAAAGACAGCTTAATTATTCCCGATACTTTATTAAATAATATTCTTCCCTATTCTCCTTTCCCTGAAAAATTAAATTCTGCAAAACAAATTAAAAAGCTTTTCTTCTTTTCTTATCCCACACAGGCGTTTGCCGCCTATGAGTTCGGCAATCTTGTAAGATGGGGACCAACAAGCATGGGCAAAAAATCTACGCAAACTCCGGTAGGTTTGTATTATACAAATTGGAAATCTAAATCAACCATAAGCACGGAAGATTCATCATGGATATTGCCCTGGTATTTTAATCTTGAAAATAAAAGCGGAGTTTCAATTCATCAATTTGCGCTGCCCGGTTACCCGGCAAGCCATGCCTGCGCGCGTCTTTTAGATACGGATGCCGAATGGTTTTATTATTGGGCTGAGCAATGGATAATTACAAAAGACGGCGAAGACGTGCTGGCTTACGGAACTCCCGTTATTATTTTTGGCGAATATAATTTTAAAAATAAAATTCAGCCCTGGAAAATGTTAGCTGAAAATCCGGATACTAATAATATAAACGAAGAAGAATTGAATAAATTAGTTAAAAAATTTCTGCCCGATATAATTAAGAAGGCTGAGGCGCGCGATTCTTTAATTAATGCCCGCGACGAAATTAAAAAAGACACGCTTAATATTTAGTAGATTAATATTTCCACTATTTTCATTTCAAACTTTTAATTAATAATTCTTAAATTAGCTTCGCTTTTTTATAAATATTAATTGGTTTAAAAATGCAATTACTAAAATTTTTATTAATAATTTTTTCTGCGATAATTTTTATGGCGGCATACGGCGGCAAAAATGAGGAGATAGCTGAAATGGATAATGGCGGAGATTTTAAATATTTAACGGAACAATTTGCTGATTTAGGAATAGTGCGATATAAAGTTCCGGGCTTTGAAGAACTTTCTCTAAAACAGAAAGAGCTTTTATACTATTTGTATCAAGCGGCGCTTTCCGGCAGAGATATTATTTATGATCAGAATTACAAATATAATTTGAAAATTAGAAGAACTCTGGAAGCGATTGCAAATAATTATTCGGGCGATAAGGAAAGCGATGAATTTAAAAGTTTTATGATCTACACAAAACGAGTTTGGTTTTCAAATGGAATTCATCATCATTATTCTTCTGTAAAAATTCTGCCCGCGTTTTCTAAAGAATATTTTGCACAGCTGGTTACAAGCGTTGACAAGCAAAACCTTCCTTTAGCACAAGACGAAACCGCGGCTCAGTTAATTGAAACTTTAACTCCCATTTTGTTCGATCCTAAAGTTGACGGTAAAAAGGTTAATCTAGATTCGAATGATGATTTAATTAAAACTTCCGCTAATAATTATTATGATCATGACTTAACCCAAAAAGAAGTTGAAGCGTTTTATAATAATGTGGAAGATAAAAAAGATTCGACGCCAATTTGGTACGGATTAAATTCTAAGCTCGTAAAAGAAAATGCGCCTGCCGGACAAGCAGATGGTAAGCTGGTTGAAAAAATTTGGAAGGTTGGCGGAATGTACAGCCCGGCAATTGAAAAAATTGTTTATTGGCTTGAGAAGGCGGTGAATGTTGCTGAAAGTAATTTGCAAAAAGAAGCTCTGCAAAAGTTAGTTGAATTTTATAAGACAGGCGATTTAACCATTTGGGATAATTATAATATTAAGTGGGTTGAAGACACTACGTCGCTTACCGACGCGGTAAATGGTTTTATTGAAGTTTACGGCGACCCGCTTGGGCATAAAGGCTCTTACGAATCAATCGTTTCTTTTAAAGATAAAGAAGCGACTAAGCGTATTAAAGCCATTAGCGATCAAGCGCAGTGGTTTGAGGATAATTCATCCATTGATAATAAATTTAAAAAGAAAAATGTGGTGGGAATTTCGGCAAAAGTAATTACCGTTGTAGTTGAATCCGGCGACGCTTCTCCTTCAACTCCCATCGGAATTAATTTACCAAACTCAACCTGGATTAGGAAAGAGCACGGATCAAAGTCAGTTAATCTTGGTAATATTGTTCATGCTTACGGCCAAGCCGAAGCGTCAGGTTCAAATGAAGAATTTTCTTTTACGAATGAAGACGCGGAACTTCTAAATAAATATAAATCTTTAACAGACGATCTACACACCGATATGCACGAAGTTATTGGTCATGCTTCGGGACAAATAAATCCGGGCGTGGGAACTCCCAAACAAACGTTAAAAAATTATGCGTCAACCATTGAAGAGGCCCGCGCAGACCTTGTTGCTTTATACTTTCTTCCCGATCAAAAGCTGATTGATATTGGAGTTATTCCAAATCCCGATGCTTACAAAGCTGAATACATTTATTATATCCGCAACGGACTTCAGCTTCAATTAAGAAGATTGCAAGTTGGAGATAATCTTGAAGAATCGCACATGCGCAATCGTCAGATTGTGGCTAAATGGGCTTATGAAAAGGGAATACCCGATAATGTAATTGAGAAGAAAATTAAAGACGGCAAAACTTATTTTGTAATTAATGATTACAAAAAATTAAGAGAATTATTCGGACAGCTGTTAAAGGAAATGCAGCGCATTACTTCCGAAGGCGATTTTGAGGGAGCGAAAAAGTTAGTTGAAACTTACGGCGTTCAAGTTGATCAAAGTCTTGTAAAAGAAGTTAAGGAGAGATATGCAAAATTAAATGCTTCGCCGTACAAAGGATTTATTAATCCAATTTTAACTCCCGTTATGGACGATGGGAAAATTACAGATGTTAAAATTGAATACCCGGATGATTTTACAAAACAGATGCTTTATTATGCAAAGAATTATTCCTTCCTTCCGAACGAAAATTAGCAAACGTAATTTGGGCGGATAAAATATCCGCCTTTTTTTATTCCCGCCAAATTTTTTTTCCTACTCAAAAATATGTTGTAAATTATTTTATGAAGCAGTGAATTTAATTTTCACAATATCAAAGTTTTACTAATTTACGTTTAAACTTTTAAATTCATTTTTTACAATTCAACCAAAGGAACTATTTGTGGATTATAAAATTCCTCCTCAAACTAAAATCGGGCATATTCATTTAACTGTTTCCGATATAAACCGCTCGCTAAAATTTTATAGGGACGTTCTTGGCTTTGAGGTTACAACCTGGTACGGAAGCAGCGCGGTGTTTCTTTCCGCGGGCGGCTATCATCATCATATCGGTTTAAACACATGGGCGGGCAAAGGCGCCGCATCGGCTCCCAGCGGATCAACAGGGCTTTATCATTTTGCAATTCTTCTTCCCGATAGAAAAGAATTAGCTAACCTCGTTAAAAGATTGTACGAAGTTAATTATAAAATTGAAGGCGCTTCTGATCACGGAGTATCCGAATCAATTTACATTACAGATCCTGACGGCAACGGCGTCGAACTTTATTGTGATAGAGATTTCGAAGATTGGCCCATAACAGATGAAGGTCATTTGAAAATGGTTACCAAGCAATTGGATCTGCTGAATTTGCTTGCTGAATTGGATAACGAATAAACTAGAAGCTTAGCTTCGACATTATTTTGTAACAGAGGATTTTAATCCTCTGAAAAGAATAAGCAACGCAGCTAGAAAGCCTTCAGCCTACCTGACAAAGCCAAGTTTCGGCATAGGCAGGCTCTGAGAGCATACTAACTCAATTTCTTGAAGAAATTGAGTTAGTTAAGCATAAGATTAAGAGTAAGAATCCCGTAAAATGCTAATCATAAAACACTTAAGAATTTTATATTATATTCCAATCAATAATAAATTAAAAACTTTCTCGAGATAATACTAAAGGAATATTATGAGTTTAAAAACCGATTCAGTTTTTTTTACAGATAAAGAAGATCCTTCCAGTTTTACTCTTTCAAATCAGTTTGCGGAGCATTTAGAATTTATGCTTGTAAAAGATAAGTTCACTATAACTGACGACGACGCTTATTTCGCTTTATCGCTTTCGATTAGAGACAGACTTGTTAGAAGATGGCTGCGCACTCAGCAAAAGTATAAAGAAAAAAATGTTAAGCGCGTTTATTATCTTTCAATGGAATTTTTAATGGGGAGACTATTGGGCAATGCTCTTATCAATTTAAATTTTTATGACGAGTGTTATAATATTTTAAAAAATATTGGTTACAATTTAGAAGACATACGCGAGCTTGAACCGGATATGGGCTTGGGCAACGGCGGTTTGGGAAGATTAGCAGCCTGCTTTTTAGATTCAATGGCGACTTTAAACTTGCCCGCTTTTGGTTATGGAATTAGATATGATTATGGAATTTTCAAACAGGAAATAGAAAACGGCTACCAGGTTGAACAAGCCGATAACTGGATTGCTTATGGAAATCCCTGGGAGATTTTAAGAAGACGATTGGTTTTTAGAGTAAAATTTGGAGGCTCGGTTGTAACAAAACAAGAGGACGGAAAAACTTTTTATGATTGGATAGATACAAACGATGTGCTTGCGGTTGCTTATGATATTCCCATTCCGGGCTATAGAACAAACACAGTAAATAATTTAAGATTGTGGTCATCGCGCGCCGCAACTGATTTTAGCTTTACAGAATTTAACAGCGGCAATTATTTAAAGGCAGTTGAAAACGAAAATCTTTCTGAAAATATTTCTAAAGTTTTATATCCAAATGATAATCTTGCAATCGGAAAATCTTTACGGCTTCAGCAGGAATATTTTTTCGTATCGGCAACGCTGCAGGATATTATTAGAAAATTTAGAATCAGCAATAAATCTTTAAAAACATTCGCGGAAAAAACCGCCATACAATTAAACGATACTCATCCTGTAATTGCCACAGCGGAATTAATGAGACTGCTGCTTGATGAAGAAAAGTTTAGCTGGGATGAAGCGTGGGAAATTACGGTTAAAACTTTTTCATATACAAATCATACTGTGGTGCCTGAGGCTTTAGAGCAATGGCAAGTTCCGTTGTTTGAAAAACTTTTGCCCAGGCATTTACAAATTATTTATGAAATAAATGCAAGGTTCTTAAATCATGTTCGAGAAAATTACAGTAATGATGATTCCGTAATTGCCGAAGTATCTATTATTGGCGAAGGCGAACCAAAGTCAATACGTATGTCGCATCTCGCAATTGTGTGCAGCCATAAAGTAAACGGCGTTGCCGCTCTTCATACCGAAATATTAAAAGCGAAAATATTTTATCACTTCAATAAAATTTATCCTAAAAAATTTATTAATGTAACCAACGGCATTACTCCCCGCCGATGGCTTAAAACCGCGGATCCATTTCTTTCAGAATTAATTTCTGATAGAATTGGAGATGGTTGGGTTACTGATTTACCTCAGTTAAAAAAGTTGGAAAAATTTGTAAACAATATGGACTTCAAAGAATTTTGGCGCACTTCAAAATGGTTAAGCAAAAAAATTCTTATCCAATTAATTAAACAGGAAAACGACGTAGAAATAAATCCCGATTCAATGTTTGACGTTCAAATAAAAAGATTTCATCAGTACAAACGACAGCTGCTAAATGTTTTTCACATTATTACTCTTTACAATAAAATTAAAGATGATCCTCAAATAGATATCGTCCCCCGCACCGTAATCTTCGGCGGTAAAGCTGCCCCGGGTTATTATATGGCTAAACTTATAATCAAATTAATAAACTCAGTTGCCGATGTAATTAATAATGACGAAGGGATTGGCGGGAAATTAAAAGTTATATTTATTAAAAATTATTCCGTATCGCTTGCCGAAAAAATAATTCCCGCTTCCGATTTATCGGAACAAATTTCCACCGCGGGCTTAGAAGCTTCAGGCACCGGCAATATGAAGTTTGCGTTAAATGGCGCGCTTACTATCGGAACAATGGACGGAGCAAATATTGAAATTAGAGAGGAAGTCGGCGACGATAATATTTTTATTTTTGGGCTGCTTGCAAACGAAGTGGAAGAGCTAAAAGCCAACGGTTACAATCCGCGCGAGTATTATGAAAACAATAAAGATTTAAAGCGCGTAGTTGATATGATTGCTTCAAATTATTTTAACGAAGACGAACCCGGTATTTTTAAGCCATTAACTGATGAACTAATGGAACACGATTACTATTGCTTGTTTGCAGATTATCAATCATATATTGATACGCAGAAAAAAGTAAGCGAATTATTTAAGGATGTAGATCAATGGACGCGAAGATCAATTTTTAATGTAGCGCGCATAGGAAAATTTTCCAGCGATAGATCCATTAAGGAATACTCTGATAAAATATGGAAAATTAAACCGGTTAAAGTTGATTTAGATGGGAAATAAAAAAATTACTTCCCCCTAAATTTTACAAATTTATTCCGCCCGATGCTTCAATGCGTTGTCCATTAATCCAGGAGCCGTCTTCGGAACATAAAAAAGCTACAATGCCGCCAATATCTTCCGCTTCGCCTACTCTGCCCAAAGCTGTAAGCGACGCTAAGCGCGATTTTAGTTCAGGATTATTTCTAATCGCCGCATTATTAAAATCAGTTTCAATCGGACCAGGGGCTACAACATTAGCTGTAATTCCGCGCGAGCCAACTTCTTTAGCGGCGTATTTTGTAAATACCTCAATCGCTCCTTTCATCGAAGCGTAAACAGAATAGTCCGGGTTGCAAAAGCGGGTTGTTCCGCTTGATAAATTTATTATTCTTCCTTTATCATTCATCGCCGCTAATGCTTTTTGAGTTAGAAAAAAAACGCCTTTAAAATGAGTGTTCATCATCGCATCAAAATCATTTTCTTCAACTTTTAAAAATGGAATTGAAGCTCCTATGCCGGCGTTGTTTATAAGAAAATCGAATTTGTTTTTTCCAAATTTATCATTCAATATTTTTGAAATTTGATTTATAAATTCATCAAATGATTTTAAATCTGAAACGTCAAATTGCAAAGCCGCCGCTTTTTGACCAATTTTTTCAATTTCCGAAACAACATTTTCGGCATCTTCTTTTTTAGAATTGTATGTGAGAATTATATCGGCACCTTGTTCGGCTAAGCGCAGCGCCATGTTTTTACCTAAGCCTCTGCTTCCGCCGGTTACCAATGCAATTTTATTTTTTAAGTTTTTCATTTATTCTCCAAATTATTTTTTCTAAAAAGTTCTTCGCACTGTTATTAAATATACGGGAATTGAAATAATAAACTCAAACTAAGTTGAAGCGATGAAGTCTTAATAAATAAAATCATATTAATTTAGAGATTGATTGAATAAAGTTTGCGATTTTTGTTCAAAATCCAACAGCCATTTTTTTCGCCAAAGCCCTCCGCCGTATCCCCGCAGTTTTCCGTCTTTGCCAATAACTCGATGACAGGGAATTACAATTGCAATCCGGTTGTCGCCGTTAGCAGTAGCCGCAGCTCTAACCGCATTTTTATTTTGCGCCGATTTTGCAATTTGATCATAAGAAGTTGTTTTACCGTAAGGCAATTTTTGCAATTCATTCCAAACGCTAGTTTGAAATTTAGTTCCCGATAAGTGCAGCGGCAAATCAAAAACTTTACGGCTGCCATTAAAATATTCATTAAGCTGATGCTTTAAATTTTTTAAGTGATCATTAAAGCCAGGTATAATTATACAATTTAAATTTTTTATCACTCTTTTAATTTGTGTCTCTAACATTTTTCGGTCAATAAATTCTACCAGGCAAATTCCTTTATCTGAAGCCATTGCAAGCATTGGTCCTAAGGGAGTTAAAAGTCTTGTAGCCAGAACTAAGTTAGATTCTTTTGATTTAGAAGGGGAATTTCCGGTAAGTTTTTTTACCGCGTCATTAAATCCGCTTAAAGATTCGAAGCCGGAGTCATAAGCGGTTTGTATAATATTTTCGCCCTCTTTAATATTTCCAAGCGCCATTCCTAACCTCCTAAATCTTGTATAAGCGTGAAAGGTCATATTAAAATTTGCTTTAAATAATCGTCTTATTTTATTGGGATCAATTCCTAAATTTCTAATTTCATAATCCCTCCATTTTTTGCCGGGGTTCTTTTCAACTTCCGCTAAAATATTTTTCATCCATGCGGGAAAAGTTCCCTTTAGCTCGAGAGGCTTGCATCTTTTACAAGGCTTATAACCGGCGACAATCGCTTGATTAATATTTTTGAAGAACTCAATATTTTCCAACTTTGGTTTTTTTGCAGGACAAACAGGTCTGCAAAAAATCCCTGTAGTTTTAACGCCGACAAAAAAAACTCCTTCATAGGAATCGTCCCTATTTAATAGGGCTTTGTACATAATTTCTGTTTGGGGTAATTCGTTTATTTGCATGGCTCTAAATTATAAAAAATAAAAAAGTATTCTACCGAAAAATTATCATCAAATTTTTTCAACTATATATTTAGTTAGATTTTTTTAATTCAAAATGATTAACAAAATTCTGGTTAGAAGTTATCTTCTCTTTTATTTAACTTAAATCCATAATTTTTCTAAATATTTTTTTTGAGAGGGAATTATGTTCAAAAAGATTTTTCCGCTTTTAATAACTTTGCTTTTTATTATTCCAATAAAAAATTTATCTCAAGACCTTGAAAGAAAGGATGTTGAAAGTAAATATAAATGGAATTTAACCGATCTTTATTCTTCGCAAGATGATTGGAGAAAAGCTAAAGATGAAATTGAAAAAAGGATAGAAGACATCGCCAAATACAAAGGCAGCCTTTCTGAAAGCGCTGACAACCTGTTGTACACGTTAAAGACTTATTTTAATGTGAGTAAAGATTTTTCGATGCTGTACGAATACGCAAATGATTTAAAAGATGAAGACCTTCGCAAAGGAGAAAATGAATCTTTATTTCAGGAAGCGTCTACATTAGCTACAAAATTTTCAGAAGTTTCTTCTTTTATCAATCCTGAAATTTTAAAAATTGATCCCCAAAAAATTGAACAATTTTATAATGACAAACCTGAATTAAAAGATTATTCAGGTGTAATTGAAAATATTCAAAGACTGAGAGACCACACTTTAAGCGCTTCGGAAGAACAAATTCTTGCCAGCTTTGGACAAGTTTCAGGAACGATGGAAAATGTTTACAGCACATTTAGTAATGCTGAAATGCCATTTCCAAAAGTAAAGCTTTCTGATGGAAGCGAAGTGGAATTAACAAGTTCCAGTTATACTCGTTACAGAACTACAAAAAACCGAGAAGACAGAGCCAAAATATTTGACGCTTTCTTTAATAATTATGCTAAATTTAAAAATACAATTGGGCTTAATCTTGCCGGTAAAGTCCGCGCCGATTGGGTTTATTCAAAAGATAAAAAATATAAAAGTACATTAGAGGCTTCGCTCGACAATTTTAATGTTCCCACTTCTGTTTATGAAAATCTTATAAAACAAATAAATAAAAATTTACCAACGCTACATAGATTTTTAAAACTTAAACAAAAAATGCTCGGAGTTGATACGCTTCATTATTATGATTTGTACACTTCTTTAGTGGATAAAGTTGATATGGATTTTACTGTGCCGGAAGGACAAAAAGTTATTTTAAACGCTTTGCAGCCTTTAGGCGATGATTATCAATCTACGGTTCAAAAAGCATTTGATAACCGATGGATCGATTATATGGCGACAAACGGAAAACGCAGCGGCGCATATTCCACCGGCAGCGCTTACGATGTTCATCCTTACATTTTAATGAATTGGACAGATGATTGGGAATCAGTTTCAACTTTAGCCCACGAACTTGGGCATACAATGCACTCTTATTTTTCAAATAAATTTCAGCCGTACCAATATTCCAACTATCCGATATTTGTCGCTGAAATTGCTTCCACCTGCAACGAGACTTTACTAAACAACTATATGCAAGATCATGTTAAATCGGAAAAGGAAAAATTATTCTTGCTCGGCAGCTATCTTGAATTATTAAGAACAACAATTTTTAGACAGACTTCCTTTGCGGAATTTGAGTGGGATATTCATAAAAAAATTGAAAACAATGAACCGCTTAACGGTGAAATTATGAGCGATATTTATTATGATATTGTTAAAAGATATTACGGGAACGATGCAGGAATTTGTAAAATTGATGATTATATAAAATACGAATGGGAATATATTCCACATTTTATAAGCTACACATATTATGTTTATCAGTATTCAACTTCATTAATTTACGCAACGGCGTTTGCTGAAAAAATTATGAAAGAAGGTCAGCCGGCGGTTGACGCTTATTATAATATTTTAAAAGGCGGCGATTCGGATTATCCTTTAAATTTAATTAAGAAGGCTGGCATTGATCCGCTTTCATCGGAAGCATTTGATTTAACAATGAATAAAATGAATACAGTTATGGATGAAATGGAAAAAATAATTAGTAAACAATAAATTAAAACTAATTTAAAATAAGTATGCCGGATTTTTTATCCGGCATTTTTTTAAACCCACACATCGGTTTTTGCCGTAAAATTATTTTCTATGTTTCCTGTATTCAATACTCCGCGCGGCTCAATTAAAATTATGCGGCATTCATTTTCTGCGGAAGGTTTATGTTCAATATTTTTGGGGACGACAAACATTTCTCCGCTTTTTATATTTACTTCGCCGTCTCTAAATTCAAGTTTCATTTCACCGTCAACAACAAAAAAAACTTCATCGGTTTCTTCGTGTTTATGCCAAATAAACTCCCCAATAATTTTTGCAACTTTAAATTGATAATCATTTAATTCGGCAATTGCTTTTGGCGACCAATGCTCATTAAATTTACTAAACTTATCTTTTAGGTTTATAGGTTGATATTTCATTTACATTTTTCTCATAAAATTTTCATCCGGCCTTAAATTATATCAGCGTCATTTTGAATTGAGTATTTTTTTAACTGAGAATTATTTGTTCTTTGTTTATTGTTGTTTGAAATTTAGTTTCACTAAAAATTACTTTACAACTTCTGACTGCACATTATCATTTCCGTTTTCATCTTTATTTAAAAACAAAGTTTGAGTTGGATATGCAAATTCAATTCCACGAGTTTCAAACTCTTCATATATTTTTAAATTTATTGATTGCTGCGTATCCATATATACATTGTAATCTGAGCTTAGCACGTAATAAACAAACTCAAAATTAAGACTAAAATCTCCGTAAGATGAAAAATGACCCCTATCAAAAGTTACATTTTTTTGGTCTTCAATAATTTTTTTTACCAGCGGCGGAATTTCAGCAAGCTCTTTTGCTTTGGTTTGATAAATTACTCCAAGCTTAAAAACTACTCTTCTGCGCTGCATCTTTTTGTAATTATGAATCCGAGAATTTACAAGATCCGTGTTTGAAAAAACTAATTGTTCGCCGCTTAAGCTTCTAACTCGGGTTGATTTTATTCCTATGTATTCAACGCTTCCGACTTTATCGCCAACAATTAAAAAGTCGCCAATCTCAAATGGTCTATCAAAAAAAATAACAAAGTAGCTGAAAAGATCGCCGAGGATTGTTTGCGCGGCAAGCGCTATTGCAATTCCGCCAATTCCTAAACCCGCAATGGCAGCGGAAATTTTAAAGCCGAGGTTATCTAAAACAAAAACCAAACCGACAATCCAAATTAAAATATTTACTATTGTAAGTATTCCCCGCATTTGTTTGCGTCTGTTTTCTGCGGTGATTTCTGATTCTGCTTTTTTTCTTAAATAAGAATCGAGGCTAAAACCAAGAATAGCTGTAACAGACCTTAGCACAAAAAATGTAATTATAATTACCGAAGCTACGTGAATTATTTTTTGAACGCTTGGGGGGATGGTTAATATTTTTAACGCTATTACAAATGCTGAAAAATACAAAAGCGGAACTAAAGTTTTTTCAACACCTCTAACAATAAAATCGTCAATTGTGGTTTCAGTTTTTTCCGACCATCTCTCTAATCTTTTTAGAATAATCTTTTTGAAAATATAAATAATTATCAGCCCTAAAATAAAAGCGCCCAACGCCGTTAAATAAGTTGATACTTCATTTCCGTAATAAACTCTTACCATAAATTCATTCATAAAATATTTTCTCCAGATTTATTTAGAAGATAGAAAATTATAATAAAAAATATTGCCCAAGAAAAGAGATTACTTGAACTTTAAAATTTAAACCGAATATATTTCAATTATATTTTCGGGTATCCGAACGGGCTTTCCGCTTTTAATTGAAATCATTGTATAAGTTAAATAACCTTGCGCGGCAATTTTATTATTATCCTTTTTCACAATCCAAAAATTTACTGTTGATTGAGCGCCGTTAACAGAATCTATTTGTGTGCGCACTAAAATTTTATCATCTAAATTTAATGCTCGTTTATATTCAATGTGAGAGACGCTTACAACCCAATTATAATCCAGCTTATGGAATTCCCCCATCGCCATTTTGTAATTATTAGTCATTTGCTGATAACGCGCGGCGAGAACATAATCTAAATATTTAGTATTGTGAACATGATTATTTAAATCAATATCATCGGGGCGGATGGTTATTTCCGTTTCGAAAATTGAATACATTATAGCTGCTTATTTGTGTGAAAGATTATTACAAAAATAATGATTTATTTAGAATAATTTTTGCAATAGGAAAAATGGAGGGCTTTAAAATTAAAAAGCGCTCATTAAATTTGAGCGCTTTTAAAAGTTTAAACTGAATTCTACTCAAGCCAGGAAACAATTTCAAACGCGCCGGTGCCGGGGTAAAACGGCGGAGAACTTAGCATTAGTCTACTATCATATTTATATCTTTTACTAAAACCATGCGTTATCGTACTCCCGCTAAAAGTACCTACCGCTGCGCGGGTATCTTGAATTATTCCCCCCAACAAATTTATATCTCCACTGACGGGACGCTTGTCATATTCTTCTGCGCCAAACCCGCCTGTTTGGCAATATACAGATGCATGGATATTTACGTCATTATGGTTAGCTGCGTTATCTGTTATGATAACATCTTTATACGCTAATATTCCCAACAAATCTTTAGACGAAGGATCTTGCCGTGGATCAGTTTCATAAACAATATCATTGTCTATATAAATTGATTTGGAAGTAGCTACTGAATATTGCCCTTTTACAGTTCCTTCCAACCTTATGATAGCGTCTTTTGCAAAAATAACTCCATTTATTGCCGCCTTACTAAGCAGTTCTTCATTCCACGAATTTTTATATCCATATTTATATTTAAGTTTTTCACCTTCAAATTTAAGATACACAGTATCTTTGCCTTGAAAAACAAGTCCGCCGCCGTACGCGGCATTTGCAAGCTGGTCAATGCCGTCTGCGGGCATTGGTAAATTAACGCCGGGCTCCAGCCCGCCGTAAAATTTAGGATCATTCCAGCTATAACTATATTTAATAAGATTATATCTGTAACTTACTTTTCCGTAAAAGACGGGACGCTCAGAAACTCTTAAGCTGCCGTTTGTGTGAAAGGGACCCCAAACAGTATCTTTGGAAATCCACCAAATATTTGAAGGTTCAACTCGTGAATAATAAGCAAACTTTGAGAATTTACTGGGTTTTAAAATTACTTCAACAGTTTTAGAATAACCTTCATAAGTACCTCTTGCAGAAATCATTTTAATATTTTTGAAAGCGTCAATTGTTCTAACTTCAACGTCAATTTTCCCGTCGGAAAAACTTTTACTTGTATATCCGGTTTTCCAGGTAGGATCAAAGAAAACCTGGTTAGCGGCTAAATTAGCTCCGCTAACTGCAATATTATGGGCGACCGTTCGTTTATAATAATCCCCCATATTATCAACAGCGCGTGTGGAGACATTGCCGAAGTTGGCTCCCTTCACCAAAAAAACTACGCTGAAACCTAATAGTAAAAAAAGTATGCCTTTGCCTGCCATAATTATTTCTCCTTACCTGCTACGTAAATTTCTTGCAGCTAAACGAATTTGCCGCCAAAAAACTGTATTATATTTATCATCATAAGCGGCTGCGTCTTCGACTGTTAAATTTATTTCTATTGTATGTATTTCACCAGGAACGGTAATAGGGAATGGAATAGCATTGCCAAAAACATCAAAATATTTTAACTCGAATTGAGTAATTCCCATACTTGCTGAACGGGGAGGCTCATTGTTAATCAATCGATATAAATATCTATCCCGCGGATTTGGCGTATCTTTTAATTCACTTGTGGGACCAATATAGTAAACCATCGTATCTAAATTAGAAGAATTATTGTCATCTGTTAAAAATTTAATTCTGTTTTTATCGGCGTATAATATTGCTTTGGATGGGTCAGGGATTTTTTCCCAATCGGCGCAATAACCAATTTTACGAAAATCATGTTCAATAATTTGAACAACGGTAGTCAAATTTTGCTGACCTGTTAAATCGCCGCTGCTGGTATATGTATTTTCAATCGTTGCATCATTCAGTCTCATTAAAATCAGCATAAGCAAACCGCTGATAACAATTGAACCAAGTATGTCTAATATTACGCTGTAACCCATTTTTATACCTACCTAAAAAACCAATAGCTTACCACGGAAGAAAGTCTAAACGTATCTTGCGAAGAGGGGGTGGATACTGTAACACTTATGCGTTTATGCCATGTTCTGGTATTAACGGGCTGGTCGGGATTTGTGGGCTGAACATAACATACCTTAGTTTTTAAATAAAATACCGCCGAGGGAAGAGATGAATCTACTTTTGTGTATTCATTAAAATCATCAACGTCGTTAAAGGTATCGTAAGTTTCACCATTGCCGGGTCCCAATCCGCCGGGCGAGGTTAGATCGCTTAATTGTGAGATTGAATTATTGTATGTGTTTTGGTCGAACGCTTTGCCCGTTGCTTCTTCAATTATTGAAGTTGCAAGCGATGTAGCGAGAACGCCAAATTTAGTTTCTAACAAAACACTGTTAGTAGTTAAGATTGTATTATTAACGCGTAAGATCATAACCGCCAAAAGCATCATTGCGCCGATAGATAAAAGTGATTCGCCTGAATTCATTATAACACCATTTTTTTGATTTTTACTTTTAATCGCAATTATAATGCCCTCAAATGTTTTTACTTTTCTAAATTTTGGTAAGTTATTTTGGCGATGAAACGTCAAATTTGGTTAGCCGTCATTGTTGACGTCACTATTGACGAAGTGATTTTATAAGAAAACCGCGGATTAAGTTTTGAGTTGTTTAGGTAAGAGTTGAATCAGTTCAGCGGAGACTATGTTGAGTTTGGCCGTGAGTTAAATGTGATTGGAAAAATTCCATTTAATTTTAGCAAAGTCACAATTGAGTTTGATTGGATTTTAAATTAATCATTAAAGTGGGTAATTGCTTTAGTATTAAAATTTATTGAGTTCTTTGTAGCGCAATCCTCTTTGCCAATAATTATTCTATATCCTCTCGTTCCATTATCTGGAAGCACAAGATTAATCTTATTATCAACTATGGCTGAAACAGCTAATCTGTCCAAATCTAAAAACCAAATTTTAAAACCATTGGGGAGACTGGATTTTTTTAATAATTCCAATTGCACTTTTTTATTAGGAAGACTGGAGGTTATTTTAATATCCTAAAAAGCTCCTTCGTTGAGGGGGAAATAATTTTTTGTGCAAATTCTTTTCCATCGGAAATGAAACTAAGTTGGAGTTTATCGGATATTGGAGGGGCTCTAAAATATCATGTGCTTTCAGTTTATCACTTTTCATCATTCCAATAAAATTAGATGGGTCCTGAACATTTGAAGAACTGTATGCTTTAATCTGAATTAGAAATTCATTATTACTTAATCCTTCTTGAGTTGAATTTTTGGGGACTGGTATTTTTGCCGCAATGGGATTTACTGAAAGATTAATCGGTTTATTATTGTTGAACACCCAATAGCCTTCCCACGGATTTAATATTTGCTGATTAATCTCGTAATTTTCGATTTCGCTATTCCATCTTTGCGGTCTGGTCAAAATTAATTGTGAATTACCGATGCCATCCCGTGCAACTGGAAATGAAAAGGGATCTCCAATTTGATTCCAGCCGCTTTCAAGCGGTATTAAATAAGGACTGCGAGTTGAAATTGAAGAAGCGCTTCCAATATCAAACAAGTTCCCATCTTTGTTAATTAACCAGTAGACTTTCCCCGGAGTAATTCCATTTTAATATTAGGGTATTCATTGTATTGGTTTCCTGACTATCTCAATTAAATAGGCGCCAGATTTTATTATCGTATAACCCATAATCATCAGCAAAAATAGAATCTATGGAAGGCGCTGAAACTTATAATGGGATTGATATCATTTTATAAACTGACTTACCCATATCTAACGGATAATTAATCTGCGATATTTCCACCTCTATTGACGCGGGATTATTTATGGGGTCATTAGTTGGATATGTAATGGTGCTTTCACCATCAGAAAAAATAATATAAGATTGGATACCGCTTATTGTGGAAAATGACGCTGGAATATCCGCTATATACAAGCCGCCTGACAAAATGAGATTTGCCTGCTGATAATTAATATCGCCAGATTTTCTATAGAAAAATTTAGTAAGCGTAAATATAAAGCCGGAAGGCGGGGTAACAATTAAATTTATATTCTGTCCAATATTAGTTGAATCAGGTAAATTAACTTTGATAGATGATATTGCAGCACCCAATAAGATTACCGAATCCAGATTTTTAATAGCGTTGCTAGATATTTTAAGCGCCACATTTTTTTTGCCTGAATTGATAATTCAAATTCGCCTATTTTAATTTTATCCCCGGTTTGAATAGCGTTTTGAAAGGGTCGTGAAGAATAACGTCGTTTTTTTCGTCTCTTCCGATAGCTATTGGAAATTTTTTAAAATCCAATTCTTGGGTGTAAGACGGATCAGATATTTTTGTAATAAATATTTTTATATTCATTTGAATACAATTTTATTATATGGTTAGCATCTCAGGCACAGCTTCGCTTAATCACTCCCAAATAAAGGTCCACCAAATTTCGGCAAAAAAATATATGACATATTAATTGCTGATTAAACTTTAATAAGATTTTTTAGAACCCCATTTTATTACATAATTTTATCTTTTAATTAAGCAGCAGTTTGCGAGCTAAATAAATGGAAAATATAATCCCTTTGCAGAGATTAAATTTTATCTACATAGATTATAACTATTATTCAAGGTCAGGAGAGTGGAAAAGTAAAGCGAATATTGTAAAAACATTTTTAGAGATTAAATAATTGACACTTTATTGTCAATTACTCAAAATGACTATTCATTATTTGGTTGAATTATTTAAGAGTTTTTCGAGCGGTTTTTTAGATTAGATACTATTTCGGTAAGCTCAATATTTTTATCGGCAAGCATTACAAACAAATGATAAATTAAATCGGAAGTTTCATTTATAATTTCAGTCTTATCATTATTTTTTGCGGCTATAACAGTTTCAATTGCCTCCTCCCCAACTTTTTGAATTACGCGGTTCTCTCCTTCTTTAAATAATTTTGCGGTGTAACTTTTTTCGGGGAAATTTATTTTCCTTTCTTTAATTAGCGCAAACAAATCTTTTAAAAAATTTATTGATGAAGAATTATTAACTCCGTCAAAACAAGAATATTCTCCCGTGTGGCAAACAGGTCCGTCCGGATTTACATGAACTAATAGCGAGTCATTATCGCAATCTGTTTTAATATCAACTACATGCAAATAATTTTTTGAAGTTTCTCCTTTTGTCCACAACCGATTTTTCGTCCGAGAAAAAAAAGTTACCAGCTTTGTTGTCATTGTTTTGTTTAATGCATCTTCATTCATAAAACCGAGCATTAAAACTTTGTCAGTTTTTTCATCGACAATAACTGCGGGAATGAGTCCGTTTAATTTATTAAAATTTAATTTTTGTATTTCCATATTTTACCCAAGAATGCAGCGCTGACTTTGAAAGACTATATTTATAAACCGTGCGCTATTCTTTTTAGTTTCTTACAATAATATTTTTTTTAGATAAATAATTTTTTAATTCTTTTATAGGAAGAATATCAAAATGAAATAAACTTGCCGCCAAACATGCATCTACATTTGCTTTTGTAAACGCATCATAAAAATCTTCTTTTTTACCGGCTCCGCCTGAAGCAATAACTGGTACGCTCACTACTTTTGTTAGCATAGATAAAAATTCTAAATCATAACCAAACTTAGTACCGTCCCTATCCATTGACGTTAAAAGAATTTCGCCAGCTCCCAGTTCAACCGCTTTTTTGCACCAGCTTATTCCTTCTAATTCAGTTTCTTCTCTTCCGCCTTTTATAAATACTTTATATCCGGAAGCAATTTTTTTGACGTCAATTGCCGCAACAGTAGCTTGGCTCCCAAATTGTTTTGCTGATTCTGAAATCAGGTTTGGATTTTTTACGATAGCCGAATTAAGCGAAACCTTATCGGCTCCCGCTTTTAACAAAGCTTCGATATCCTTTATTTCAGAAATTCCTCCACCGACAGTGAATGGAATTCTAATTGCTTTTGCAACCTCTGTTACAAGGTTAATTAAAATTTTTCTTTTTTCAGATGATGCGGTTATATCTAAAAAAATTAATTCGTCCGCGCCCTCTTTTGAATACTTTTCTGCAAGTTCAATAGGTGAACCAGCATCAACTAGATTAATAAAGTTTGTGCCTTTTACAACCCGTCCATCTTTAACATCTAAACAAGGAATAATTCTTTTACTCAACAAGACTGGCTAACTCCTCTAAATCAATTTTCTCTTCATAAATTGCTTTGCCTACAATTGCGGCATACAAACCAAACAGTTTCAATTTCTTTATATCTTCAATATCTTTTACTCCGCCGGAAGCAATTAAATTAATATCAGAATATTTATTAGAAAGTTTTTTATACAAATCAAGATTAGCTCCTGTAAGCATTCCATCCTTAGAAATATCGGTGCATAAAAATATTTCTATCCCTTGATCAATGCAATATTCAATATGGTCGTAAACCGTAATCGTAGTTTCTTCCTGCCACCCGCTTATTTGAACAATATCGTCAAGCACATCAACAGCGCAGACAATTTTATCGGCGGTAAATTCTTTTATTATTAATTCAAATTCAGTTTTATTTTTTATTGAAAGAGAACCGATAACGGCAAAATCAACTCCCGCAGAAAAAACTTCCGTAGCGGTTTTAACGTCTCTAATTCCTCCGCCAAATTGTATTTTTAAATCAGTTTCATTTTTAATTTCCTCAATTGTTTTTAAGGCGGCAAACTTTCCTTCTTTAGCCCCATCCAAATCAACTACATGAATCAATTTAAAACCCAGTGATTCGTATAGCTTTGCCTGATTTATTGGCGAGCTTTTATAATAAGTTATATTATCAAAACTCCCTTTGGTTAAACGGACAATTTTATTTTCGTAAATATCTATGGATGGAATTATTAACATTTTAACATAACTCAATAAAATTTTTTAATACTTGTAAACCTGCTTCGCTCGATTTTTCAGGATGAAATTGAACTCCATAAAAATTTCCTTTTTCCATTGAAGCAGAAAATTGAATGTCGTGTTTAGATTTACCTGTTGTAAATTCATTTAATGGAAGGTAAAAAGAATTGGCAAAATAAAAGCGCTCACAGTTTTCTATACCGACAAATAATTTGCTCTCTTTTATAACTTCAACTTCATTCCAACCCATGTGGGGAACCTTAACATTTTCATCATCAAATTTTTTTGCCGTTCCGGGAAGAATTCCTAAACACGCTACATTTCCCTCATCGGACTTTTCCGCCATTAACTGAAGCCCCAAACAAATACCGAGCATGGGTTTTGAACACATTCGCAGCACAGAAAATAAATTTAAAACGTGAAGTTTTCTAACGGCAAAAGAGGCTTCGCCAACGCCGGGAAAAATAATTTTTTCCGCGCGGATAATTTCCGCTTCATTATTTGTAATAATAAATTCTTGTTTTAATTCTGATAAAACATTTGCCATCGAAGCTACATTGCCCGCGCCGTAATCAATCAACGCAATCATAAAATTCCTTTAGTTGAAGGAAGCGAGCCTTCGCTTCGCTCATCAATTCTGCACGCTTCATTTAAAGCTTTAGCAAATGATTTAAATATTGCTTCAATTTTATGGTGATCATTTTTCCCTTCAGCTTTAATAAAAATATTTGCTTTCATTCCTGAAGATAATCCTCTAAAAAATTCTTCTGTTAATTCCGTGGGAAATTCACCGACTCTCTCTCGGTTAAACTTACAATTAAAATTTAAGTAATGTCTTCCGCCCAAATCAATAGCGCAAACAGCCACAGCGTCGTCCATCGGCAGATAAAAACCGTAACGCTGAATTCCTTTTTTGTCGCCCAAAGCGTCTGCCAGCGCATCGCCCAAAGTTATGCCCACGTCTTCAACGGTATGATGCTCGTCGATATGTAAATCGCCTTTAACGGCAATGTTTAAATTGATGTTTGCATGCCGCGAAATCTGTTCCAGCATGTGATCGAAAAAACCTATGCCTGTGTTGATTTTTGATTTCCCTTTACCGTCAAGCGACAAAATAATTTTAATATCTGTTTCTTTTGTTTTTCTGCGTTGACTTGAAACTCTTAATTGTGAAATAATTTTTTCAACGGCGGTTTCAAAATTCTTTTCTTTTGTAATTGAAAATTCTTTTGTAAAATCTGACCGGCGAATTTTATTATTGAGAGAAATATTCTCGCTCTTAAATATTTTCTGAAGCGAAGAATTATTTTTCGAATTAAAATTTTCAGAATAAAAATAAAATCCTTTATTAGATAATTTTTTTAATCCGCTTATCAAACCTTTGGATTTAGGCGAATCAAAATCAAAAAAACTTTTATCAATATTTAGCTTATACATTTGCTTAAAGTATCTTTCTTATTTCTTCCCAAAGAAAATCATTTTCTTCTTCATTGCCGATTGAAATTCTTAAACAGCCTTCCAGCATTGGCTGGGAGCTTCTATCGCGGATAATTATTCCTTTATCCGCTAACTTTTTTTGAACATCTTTGGGATGTTCGCATTTAAATAATAAAAAATTGGCGTCAGAGTGAAACACTTTTTCGATTCCATTTAATGTTTCAAGTTGATTTTTTAATCTCTGTTTTTCTTTAATGATGGCAGAAACATATTGATTTTTTGTTTCAAAATTTTCTATCGCTTTTGTTACCGCATATCTTGTTAAAGAATTTATATTATACGGAGCTTTTATTTTAAACAAATAACTTAATATTTTAGAATGCGCAACGCAATAACCAAGTCTGATTCCAGCCAGCCCCCACGCTTTTGAAAACGTTCGCATCACTATCAAATTTTCGTAGTGCTGAACTTCATTTATAATACTTCCATCTTCAACAAAATCAATATACGCTTCGTCAATAACAACGATGCAGTTTAACTCATTGCATAATTTTAATACATCTTCTTTAATTAATAAATTCCCTGTGGGATTATTAGGCGAGCAAAGAAACACAATTTTTGTATTTTCATCGCACGCATTTAAAACGGCATTTAAATCAATTTGAAAATCATTCGTCAGTAAAACATTTTTTGTTTCAACATTATTAATGTCGCAGCAAACTTTATACATGCCGTATGTTGGTTCCGGAATAACCGCGTTATCAACTTTTGGTTCGCAAAATATTCTAATCATCAAATCAATAATTTCATCGGAGCCAACGCCGAAGAATAATTTATCTTCTTCTATATTATAAAATTTAGAAACAATTTTTCTTAAATCTTTTTGATGAGGATCAGGATAGCGGTTAAGTTGAAGTCCTTTTATTTCATTAAAAGTTGAGCCATAACTATTTTCATTTGCGTCAAGCAGAATACCGCTTTCGTAAATATCCCGCGCCGAAGTGTACGGTTTTAAATTTAATATATTCTTACGAATTAATGATTTTATTTCCATGACCTTAATAATTTAAAAATTAAATGGCTCGGCAAACAAATTTTAATCTTGCAATCTTGCAACATGTAATGTTTCAATTTCTTAATTCTTCAATCTAATCGAAACAGCATTTTTGTGCGCCTGCAAGCCTTCAACATCAGCAAGCGTTTCAACAGTTTTTGAAATATTTTTTAATCCTTCTTTGGTCAGGTTCTGAAAAGTAATTGACTTCATAAAAGATTCAACATTTACTCCGCTGAAAGTTTTTGCGTATCCATTAGTCGGAAGCGAATGATTTGTGCCGGAAGCATAATCGCCCGCGCTCTCCGGCGAATGTTCGCCAATAAAAACAGAACCGGCATTTATTATTTTTGATTTTAACTTTTCAGCATATTCAAAATTTAGAATTAAATGTTCAGGGGCATAAGAATTACTGAAATTAATTGCTTTACCAAAATCATTTATTACTAAAGCAAATGAATTCTCCAAAGATTTAAAGGCGAATTCTTTTCTTGGCAGCTCCTTTATTTGATGATTAATTTCATTTAAAATCTCTTCTACTTTTTTATCGGAAGTTGAAACAAGTACAACTTGCGAATCGCTTCCATGCTCAGCCTGAGAAAGTAAATCCGCCGCAGCAAAAGAAGCGTTTGTATTTTCATCAACAATAATTAAGACTTCACTCGGTCCCGCAGGCATATCGATCGAACATCCATCGCTATCAATACTAACTAATAATTTTGCGGCAGTTACATATTGATTTCCCGGACCAAAAATCTTATTAACTTTCGCGAACGTCTTATCTCCGTAAGCCATCATAGCAATTGCCTGCGCTCCGCCGATTTTATAAAATTCTTTAATGCCGCAAAGCTTAGCCGCATAAATTAATGGGAAATTTATTTTATTATTTTTCGACGGCGAACAAACAACAACTCTTTTACATCCGGCAATCTGCGCGGGAACTCCAAGCATCAGCGTTGTAGAAGGCAATACAGCATTGCCGCCGGGGATATATAAGCCTACATTTTCAATTGCGCGGAACTCACGCGAACAATTTATTCCTTTCATCGTTTCAACTTCATAGCTTTTCGGTAGTTGATACAGATGAAATTTTTTTATGTTTTGATATGCGGTCTCAATCGCTTCTTTAATTTCAGATGATAAATTATTTTCAGCCTCGCTAAATTCATCTTCCGTTATTAAAAAATTATTTTCATCAAAACCATCAAACTGTTTTGCATATTTTTTTGCCGCTGATAAACCATTCTTCTTTACGTCTTCTAAAATTGGTTTAACAATTTTAAATATTTTTTCATTATCAATAGCCGGTCTTATTGTTAAATCATTAAGTTCAGCTTTTGATAATTTGCTGTAAAGATATTTTTTCATTTCAGACTTTATTAAAGAATCATATTCTCAATTGGCAATAACAAAATTCCCGAAGCTCCGGCAGCCTTTAAGTCATCAACAATACTCCAAAATTTTTCTGAAGGAATGACCGCGTGAACTGCCAGCATATTTTCATCCGCTAAATGCAGTATGGTTGGGCTTTTAAGCGAAGGAATAATCCCAGTTATTTTATCTAAGGAATTTTTAGGAATATTCATCATAAGATATTTTGAAGAATTTGCTTTTTGTACTGAACGAATTCTTTTTAGCAAATCTTCTACTATTAAATTTTTATCTTCGTCTTTAAATTTTTTTAACGAAGAAATTAAAACAGCTTCTGAATCATAAACCTTAAAAGATTTTTTTAATTTGTTCATCATCAGCGTGTTGCCGGTGGATACAATATCGCAGATTAAATCTGCAACGCCGAGCGACGGCGCAATTTCAACCGAACCGCTCAGTTCAATTATTTTTGCGGTTAAATTATTTTCTTTAAGAAATTTTTTAAGAATTAAAGGATGAGAAGTAGCGATTGTTTTATTGTTTATCTTTTCAATATTTTTTAGTTCTTTGTTTTCAGGATAAGCAATTAAAAGGCTGCATCTTCCGAAGCCCAATTTTTCCAGAGTTACCGGGTTTGTTTGTTTTTCATAAATAATATTTTCTCCAACAATACCAATATCAGCAACGCCATCGCGGACATACTCAGGTATGTCATCATCGCGAAGGAATAAAATATCTAAAGGAAAATTTCTAACCGAAATTACTAATCGTTCAGAATAATTTTCAATATCCAATCCGCAGCTTCGTAAAAGAGTTAATGATTTTTCGGTCAATCTGCCTTTGCTTTGAACCGCCAGTTTTAAGTTGCCATTCATTAATTAGCCTTATTGTTTTTTTAGTCTAATAACATTTTATTGGAACCTACACAGAGATCATCTGAGGATCGCTAAAATTCCACAGAGAAAATCCTATCGCTGTAACAAACCCAATTTCTTAAAGAATTGAGCTTGTTCATTTAAAACTAAAAACCCCGACAATTGCCGGGGCGTAAATAAAATTATTTGTATTAATTAGCGCGCACCGGCATAAATATTAAAATGATGATGCAGATGTCGATGCGAGTTAGTATTTAATTTTTTGTTTTTCATAACGTAGTGCAAAAGTAAAGAAAGAATTTTATAATTCAAACAGCCGCTTATTTCAATCACTCAGCCGTTTGATCATTAAACCTTCAATTCCCGCTGCAATTTTTACCCGGCTCGTAAAGCTTTAACTATATTTAACCTTGCGGCGCGAATTGAAGGAAGCACGCCTCCCACAAACCCCATAACCGCGGCGAATATTAATGATGAAATTACTATTGACGGGTTAAGCGCAAATGAAAATGCTATTTCAGAAAAGGAGCTAAAATTTAAAACTGAAATTGAAAAAAACTGAAGGAAAAATGCAAGGAATAATCCTATTAATCCGCCTAAAATTGCGATGAATTCAGACTCGGTTAAGAAAGCTAAAAGTATGCTTCTTCTGCTGAAGCCGAGGGAACGTAAAGTTCCGACTTCAATTGTTCTGTTGGCGACTGTTGAATACATAGTAATCATTGCGCCGATTGTAGCGCCGAGACTAAAAATAATGGTTATAAATATTCCTACAATTCTTATAAAAGTTGCCAGCGCTGCCGATTGTTCTTCAAAATAATCTTTCTCGGTCATCGGCTCAAACTGCTGCAGCCTTTGTTCGGTTTCAAAAGATCTTTTAAACGAATCAAAATTAGCGGGGTCGTCAAGCCGCAGCGTAACCGATGAAACTGTATTGGCTCTATTAAACGCGCTTAACAATTGTTTTGCATCTCCCCAAATCTCCGAATCGAATCCGCTTCCGTCGGTTGTAAAAATGCCTACAACTTTCCAATAGTCGCCTGCAAATTTAATTGATTCGCCCAGCTGAGCTCCTTTAAAATTTTTATTTATTGATTCGCCGACAATTAATTCTCTTACGCCGAAGTTAAACATGCGTCCATTAATAATTTTGACTTGCGGTCTAATTTGAGACGCTGCAGGTGAAACGCCGCGCACTGTAACATTACTTAAACCTGCTTCATTTCCAATTTTATCAAGATTTATAACCACAACCGGTTCGTAGGTTATTAAAGGAACGCCCTCGGCATTTTTTGCAATATGGGGAAGCGTACTAATTATATTTTGCGTGTCGCCGTTTATCAGACTTGATATTTCACCATTTGCAGCTTTTCTTGTTATGATAACATTCCCATCAGAGCCGGTTGATTTTAAAGTTTTTTGAATTCCATAAGCCATCATAAGTACGGCGGCAAAAACAAAAACCACCAGCGCAATACCCGAAACAGTTATTACGCTTGTCAGCTTTCGAGTTGTAAAATTTTTAACAATATATTTTAATGGAACTTTCATTTAAACTCCTTTTGACTTACTTATCCTACAAACCTAAATCCGTCAACAATCTTTGTGCTTAAGGCGCGTTGAATAGGAAAAATGGAAGAAGCAATTCCTATTAATAATGCGGCGCTCACTGCAAAAATTATTGTTATTGGTTCAATTTGAAAAACCGGGAAAAATCCTTTTGGTATTGCCTGACTTAAACCATCAATCAATGGGAAAGTTAAAAGCAGTCCCACCGCGCCGCCCAAAATTGAAATGAACAAAGACTCACCTAAAATTAATGCGGCAATGTGTTTGGCAGAAAATCCTAAAGTTTTCAGCACGGCATATTCTCTTGTTCTTTCCCGCGCAGCCATTATCATAGTATTGCCAAGCACTAACATTATTATTCCGATTATAACAAAAGACATAACATTCATTGAAGTAATAATTGAACTGTAAGCGCCAATAAATCCTTGCTGAAAAGCGCGCTCTGTTTCAGTTTTAGTTTCAGCAGTTGAGTTATTAAATTGTGAATCAACCTCGTTAGAAATATTTGCTGCCTGATCTGCATCTTTTATTTTAATTACATACCACCCTACATTGTTTGCCCTTATAGGAGATTCCTGCTTCATTCTTTCGTTCAAGTAATCCCACTGAAAAAACATTTGAGTAGCATCAATAGTTTTATCGCGAGGCTGATAAATACCAGCTATAAGAAAATCCCATCTTCCCGGAAAGATATCGCCTTCAAGCGTCATGTTATCGCCGACTTTCAAATTATATTTCTCTGCAATGTCGCGCCCCACTATACAAGAGTTGCGCTGTTTTTTAAAATCATTTAGCGCCTGTTTGGTTAAAACAAATTCGGGATAAACATCGAAGTAAGTTTCAGCATCAATGGCAAAACGAGCAAAGAACTGACTCTTATCAATATAAACTCCTCCGAACCAATTAGCATAAGTGACTTCATCCACTCCGGCGAGATTTTCAATTTTACTTTTATAAGAATAAGGAAGCGGAAAAATGAATGACACTGCCTGTCTTGTAACTAACCTGTTTGCGGCAGAGGCTTCTACCCCGGAGTACCAGGCAGTAACTACTGTGCGTAAAATTCCAAATGCAATTAAAGCAATGGCAATTCCCAAAATAGTTAGCGAGGTTCTTAGTTTATGCCGCAATGAATTTTTAAAAATTAATTTTAATACCTTCATAATTACTCCTTAAATAAGCTCGCCTTTTTCAAGATGTTTAACAATAGAAGCCCGTTCTGCAGCGTGAGGATCGTGAGTAACCATAATTATTGTTTTGTTAAATTCTTTATTTAGTCTTTCCATTAAAGTTAAAATAGAATCGGCAGAAGTTTTATCAAGATCACCGGTCGGTTCATCAGCCACTAAAATTAAAGGATCGGTAACAATTGCACGGGCAATAGCAACGCGCTGTTCTTGTCCCCCAGAAAGCTGTTTTGGCGAATGATACATTCTGTCTCCTAATCCTACGATATTTAAAGCTGTTTCCGCCTGCCGTTTTCTTTCCGCTTTATTTAGATGAGTAAGTAGCAAAGGAAGCTCAACGTTTTCAAAAGCAGATAGTACTGGAATTAAATTATAAAATTGAAAAATAAATCCTACATTAGATGCTCTCCATTTTGCCAGAGCTGATTCGCCTAACTGTGCAATGTTTGTTTCGCCCACAATAATTTCACCTTTACTCGGTTTATCTATTCCGGCGATTAAATTTAAAAGAGTTGTTTTGCCTGAACCAGATGGTCCCATCAAAGCAGTAAACTCACCTTCCTTAATATTTAAGGTGATATTGTTTAACACCGGTATTTCAAAATTATCTCGCCAGTACGATTTAGAAACATTTTGAATTTTAATTATGTCGCTCATAAAATAACTTTCGCAATTATTATTAAATTCATTTAAAGACTTGTTGAAGAACTTGATTATTTAACGCTTACTTTAGTTCCGTCATTAATATCTTCGGTTACATTTTCTATAACTCTATCGCCTTCGTTTAACCCTGATTTAATTTCATTATAAGAGTTAAGCTCTCTTCCAACCACTACCGGTACTTGAACGGCTTTTTCATCTTTCACTTTAAATACTACATCTTTGCCGTCTCTTTTTGCAATTGATTTATACGGAACTACAAGAATCGGTTTTTCCGCTTGCTGTTCTTGTGAAATTGGTTCAGTAAAGAATGAAACTTTAGCGCTCATTTCAGGAAGAACGCTTTCATCGTATTCTTTAAAACCAATTTTAACCATAATAGTTGCTTTGGAGCGATCTGCAGTAGGAACAATTTTAGCAACGTAGCCGGCATAATTTTTTTGTGGATTTGCATCGAGCGTAATTTGGCAAGGCTGATTAATTTTTACTCTTTTAATATTAGATTCTGAAACGTCGGCTTCAACTTGAAGCGAACTCATATCAGCCAAAGTAACCACGGCACTTTTTGCATTTACGCTTGCCCCGAATGGAGCTACAATTTCGCCCACGTCAGCGTCTTTTGTTAAAACGGTGCCATCAAAAGGCGCGCGGATAAGAGTATTTTCAATTGCAACTTCCTGCGCCTGCACATTTGCTTTTGCCACATCAATTGAGGCCTGCACTCTTAAGTAAGTTGCTTCCGCTTGATCAACCTGCATTGGCGTAACTGAGCCGGATTTAAGCAAAGCTTTTTGTCTGTTATAATTGTTTTCAGCATCCTTCATATCGGCTTCTGCAAGCTTTAAATTAGCTTTTGCCGCCGCAAGCTGAGCTTGAATATCATTGTCTTCAAGTCTGCCCATAATTTGACCATGCTTAACTTTATCGCCTTCCACCACTCCAAGATAAACGAGCTTACCCGTTCCTTTAGACGCAACAGACGCTTTACGCTGCGCAACCACATAACCATTTGCAGTTAATGAAGCCGTTGTTTGCGCTGGCGATTGCATTACCGCTGTGGTAAGTTTAACTTCAATTGCGGGATTAAATATTGAATTAAATCCCCAAACTGCTGCAATTAAAATTGCCGCAATAATAATAACTGTTACAATTAAATTAATTTTTTTACTTCTTGCTTCGGGGTTTACTGATCTTGTTCTGTCTATTTTTAATGAAGACAGGTCGTTATTTTTTGTGTCCAAAACTATACTCTCTTTTTAAATAATTGCAAATTAAACTTAACAGAAATTTTATTCCTCATCTTTTTTATGATCTTATGAATTCACATAACATACAAATACTTTAATCCTAAAAATCATTAATTCGTTTTTAATGATGACATAATATTATATGGACGTCATCTAAAAAAAATAAATGGTCTGTTATGCTTTTGAAAGGGGAATTAAAAAATTAAAGCTAAAAATAAATAAAATATTCTTTATTCCTAATCTTAACAATGAGCAAAAATTTATGTTTATGTTATTAATTTGGACGGCGATTAATATCACTAAAAAAGATCAACTCATATATAATATTTTGATATAAATAAAAATCTCATATCTTGCAGCAAGTTGTTTCTGTAAATCAATTTGATTCATTTTTATTATTAAAATGACGACGCTCATTCCTTTTTTAATATCTTATAATTAAATAAGCCCATTTAAAATATTAGGCAATTATGACTTTAGATTTGGTTATAGTCCTTATTGTATTGTGCGGAGCAATTGTTCTTTTTATGATGGAAAAGGTGCCGGTTGATTTAACTGCAATGATTGTAATGGCGGCGCTTTTACTGTCGGGCATCATTTCTCCCGAAGAAGGAATAGCCGGCTTCAGCAATACGGCTACTATTACCGTGGGCGCTATGTTTATTTTAAGCGCCGCGCTATTTAAAACAGGGGCAATAAATTTCATCGGCGATTTTTTAAAGAACGAGCTGAATAAAAATTTTTGGCTGGGAATGTTTTTTATGATGCTGCTCGTGGCTATTATTTCCGCGTTCATAAATGTAACCGCCGTGGTTGCATTGTTTATGCCTTTGTTAATCGGGGTTTCAAAAGAAGTAAATATCAGCCCTTCAAAATTACTTATCCCCCTTTCATTTAGCGCTTTGCTGGGCGGCGTGGGAACGCTTATCGGAACTTCAACAAATATACTTGTAAGTTCTATTGCATTTAAGCACGGGCTGCCTCCATTTAAAATGTTTGAAATGTCATCTTTCGGTATAATTATTTTATCAGTCGGTATAATTTATATGCTGGTTATTGGAATAAGACTGCTGCCTAACCGCGAAGCAATAAATGAATTAACCATAAAATATGAAATGGGAGATTACATAACTGAAATAATTCTAACGCCGAGCGCTGAATCTGTTGATATGCAAGTACAAAACTGCCCTTTAGTAAAAGAACTTGATATTGATATTATTGAAATAAGAAGAGGAGACAGTTACAGATTTTTTCCTTCGCCGGTTACCATTTTAAAAGGGAACGATCTCTTAAAAGTTAGATGCGATATTACAAAATTAAAAGAGCTTCAGCAGCGCGAGGGAATAATGATGAAGTCGGATAAAATTAAATTAGATAATGATCTTGACTTATCTGAAGCGGCTTTAGTTGAAGCGGTAGTAACGCATAACTCGCGCCTGCGCGGCAGAACAATTAAAGGCGTAAACTTCCGCGAAACTTACGGCGCAACGGTTTTAGCAATTAAGCAGCGCGGACAATTAATGCACGAAAAACTTGGGCGCACCCGCATCCTTTCCGGCGATGTTTTATTAATTGAAGTTAAAAAAGATTGGTTGTATAAGCTTCGGCAGAACCCCGATTTTATTATTGTTTCGGAAGCGGCCAGAACTGAAATTAAAGCGGCAAAAATTGTTACCGCTTCGGCTATAATGATTGGCGTAGTAAGCTCGGCGGCTTTCGGCATCTTCCCGATTGTTCAAAGCGCTGTAATCGGCAGCGTGCTTATGGTTTTAACTAAATGTATTTCTTTGGATGAAGCTTACAAAGCAATTAACTGGAAAGTTATTTTTTTGTTAGCCGGTGTTTTAACTCTCGGTTTAGCTTTAGAAAAATCCGGCGGGGCGGCTTTAATTTCTACATTGGTAATAAAATCGGTGGGCAGTTTAGGCAACAGAGCCGTAGTATCGGCATTCTTTCTTTTAACTTTGCTTTTAACTAATTTTATGTCAAACAACGCAACCGCGGCAGTGCTGGCGCCAATATCTATATTAACGGCTCAATCGCTTGGCGTAGATTCACGCCCATTTTTAATGGCAGTTACTTTTGCTGCATCATTAAGTTTTATGACGCCTGTGGGATATCAAACTAATACAATGGTAATGGGACCCGGTAATTATAAATTTAAAGATTATGTTAAAGTTGGTGCTCCTCTAGATTTTATATTATGGATTTTAGCAACTTTATTTATACCTATTTTCTTTCCTTTTTAGGATAATGAATGTTTAATGATATTGCACATATTTATCGGAACATTAAAAATTTTTTAAATGTCCCTATTACTACCATTGGTACAAGTGAACTGACACTTTGGGACATTACCTACTTCTTAATATTATTTATACTGCTTTTTTATTTAACCAATAAACTTCGCAAGTGGATTGTTTACAAGCTTCTTTCCAAAAGTAAAATTGATTTAGGCGTCAGAATTGCCGTCGGAACAATTGTTCGATACGTAATTCTAGTTATTGGTTTTATAATTATACTGCAGACTGTGGGAATTGATTTAAGTGCGCTTACTATTTTAGCCGGTGCGCTGGGTGTGGGTATCGGTTTCGGCTTGCAGAATGTTACTAACAATTTTGTCAGCGGAATTATAATCCTTTTTGAACGTCCCATAAAAGTAGGTGATAGAATTGAAGTTGGTGAAATATCCGGAGACGTAGTAAGAATTTCAATGCGCTCTACAACTATTGTAACTAATGACAATATTTCCATTATTGTTCCCAACTCAGATTTCATTTCTTCCAAAGTTATAAATTGGAGCTACACAGATAGGAACATAAGATTTAATTTTCCGGTTGGAGTTTCTTATAAAGAAGATCCTGAAAAAGTTAAATCTCTTTTGCTGGAAGTAGCAAAAGCCAACAGCGCTGTATTAAAAGAACCTAAACCAGATGTACTATTCAGCGATTTTGGGGAGAGTTATTTGGAGTTTCGTTTACGCGTTTGGACAAGAGAATTTATTAACCGACCCGGTGTTTTAAAAAGCCAGCTGTATTATGAAATATTTAAAAAGTTTAAAGAATACGAGATAGAAATTCCTTATCCGCACAGGGATATAATAATTAGAAACCCAAAAGATTTAACAAAATTTTCTTCATCAAATGATTCAAATTGAAGTCATTCTATTAATTGCATCCAGCTTAATTTTAATTAGTGTAGGCATTGCTAAATTTTCTGATAACCTTGGCGTGCCGGCATTACTACTATTTATTGGCGTTGGTGTTTTTGCCGGTTCGGAAGGTCCGGGCGGGATATTTTTTAACGACGCTTCGCTCGCTCAAGCAATTGGAATTATTGCGTTAGTATTTATTTTATTTTCCGGCGGGCTTGAAACAGATTGGAAGTTTGTTAAACCGGTTGCTAAACCATCCTTTGTTTTGGCTACTGTTGGGGTTCTATTAACTGCTACTATTACTGCTGTGTTCATTTCTTTAATATTAAAAATATCATTTGTGTGGGCTCTGCTTTTAGGCTCAATTATTTCTTCTACTGATGCCGCTGCTGTTTTTTCAATTTTGAACACGCGCAGCATTAGTTTAAAAGGAAAATTAAAACCGCTGCTTGAATTGGAATCGGGCAGCAACGATCCTATGGCAGTATTCTTAACAATCGGTTCAATACAGCTGCTGCTAAACCCTGAAAGCAGTGTGATGAGTTTAATATTATTGTTTTTTTTACAGATGGGAATCGGCGCCGGCTTTGGGTTCGGTTTCGGCAAGCTGATGGTTTATTTAATGAATAAACTCAATTTTTCCTATGAAGGAATTTATCCGGTTTTTTCAATAGCAATGTGTGTGCTTATTTTTTCTATCACCAATGTTATCGGCGGCAGCGGATTTTTGGCAATTTATATTGCAGGTATAATTGTAGGCAACAGTTCTTTCGTACATAAAAAAAGCATGACTCGATTTTTTGACGGACTGGGTACGCTTGGTCAGATTGCAATGTTTTTAACTTTGGGAATGCTTGTTTATCCTTCTCATCTTATAGCAGTTACGGGAACCGGATTACTGATTGCAGCGTTTTTGATTTTTATTGCGCGTCCGGTAAGCGTATTTTTTTCACTTTCATTTTTTAAGTTCAAGCTAAATGAAAAGGTTTTTATTTCATGGGTAGGGTTACGCGGAGCGGTTCCTATAATTTTAGCTACATTTCCCTTACTTGCCGGAGTCGCTAATGCCGATATTATTTTTAATGTCGTGTTTTTTATTGTATTAACTTCAACGCTGCTGCAAGGCTGGACTTTATCCCCCGCTGCAAAACTATTAAAAGTTGATGCTCCATTCAAAAAAAGGAAAGAATACCCAATTGAATTTAACCCGATGGAGGGCGTTGATACAGAACTGATTGATTTAATTATTCCATATAAGTCTGCTGTATCAAATAAGCCGATTGCGGAGCTGGGATTTCCTGATGACAGCCGGATAGTCTTAATCTGGCGTAATGAAACCAGCATTGTCCCAAGCGGCGGCACGGCTCTGGAAGAAGGCGATACTATTTTAACCCTAGTGAACAAAGGCAATATGGAAGAGGTAAAAAAGATTTTATTACAAAAAGAATAAATTAAATTCATTATAAAAAAAAGCGGTAACTATTTTTTATTTAATATCTATCAGGCAAATCATTTTAACCTTCAATAAAACATTTAGGCAATATTATGAAAGCAAAGATTATAATTTTAATGATATTGGTAATTTTTCTAACAATATTTATTTCACAGAATGCCGAAGACTTACCGATTAAAGTTTTGTTTTGGGAAGTTGAAATCCCGGGCATTATATTAATATTATTAACCGGACTGTTGGGAATTATCATCGGTTTTATTCTTGCGCTAATCTTTAAAAAGCCTTCAGAAAAAAAATTAAAAAAGATTGAAATGAATAAGCAGAAAGAAAATATAAATCGGGATCTAAAGATGTGATTGTTAAGGGAGGTTTGTTATTCTTTAATCTCAATGCCGGTTTTTTGTATTTCTATTACAAAAGAACTATCAGCATAAAAGACCTCGTGAAATATGGGATGAGGCTCTATCCGAGAATCAATTTCCGAAGCCAATAACATTAACTTCACTTGAAGATCAAACCGTTTAGAATCTTCCAAGCTTTTAAATATTAATGCCACATCTATATCGCTATCACAATTAGCTATGCCTTTTGCAAAAGAACCAAACAAAAATGCTTTTTCAATGTCAGCATATTTGCGTCGGACTTTTTTCATATAGTTTGTTATTGTGATATTGATTTCTTTATCCATAATCTCAATTCATTTAGTTTATATATCCACTCCTCGGTAAAATTAGATGTGCAGCGATTTTTAAAACTAGTTTTATAATCATCATACTGCGCATTAATATTGAACGCAGTGATTGTAATTAGTTGTTCTTTTCTATCGTCAGATAGTTTTAATTCCGATCGCTCAGCTAAATTCAATATATTATGTATGAAAGGAGGATAGACAGATTTTTCTTTTATAAATAAAGCCTTCAATAACTTCTCAATCATTAAATGACCAATGAACAATGACCAAGTATATCTCTTGGACTCATACATCGCGAACATTGTTTCCAAGTCATCGTCTGAATCTTCAATCCAAAATTTAATCAATTTTTCTTTATCGAATTATTCACTTAACATATTATAAAAAGACAGAAAAAAATTAAATAAAATTAACGCTCCAGCCCTATTTTGATTCCCTTTTTCAAATCTTTATTTTTGAAAATTCAACATAATAAATAAATCACCTTAACTATTATAGAAATCATTTTATGAAATTTAGTAAATCATTTATTCCTACTTTAAAAGAAGTCCCGAATGACGCTGTAGTAACAAGCCATATACTTCTGTAGCTATTCCTATTCCTCTGCTTTCAGTCAGTGTGAACATTCGTTTAACTTCCATTGTTTCCGAATCATATTCTTTAATGGCGCCGCATGCTAAAGGAATATTATTTTCATAAGCAACAACTGCATATTTTATTTTATCAATTTTATTGAATTGCGCATAATATGAATGCTCACTTTCGTCTTTTTCTGCTAAATAAATATCCAATTGTTTTATAAGATTAATAAAATCTTGGTTGTCAGAGCTGGTTCTTAATATTCTTAACATTTATTTAAGCTTTTTGGTGAATGGCAACATTGCGTATTTTATAAATCTTAATATGAACAATCAGCTATGGCACTTAAAACGGAATGAAATTTATTGTTATTTAGCTTTTCGCGATTTCAAATAATCTTCCTTCATTTTCAACAGATCGATAGCTGAACAATCAATAATTAATTGTTTAATTATTCCTAAAGGCATATCAGCCTCGTTAGTGAAATTGACACAGCCCTTTTGAAAATTTGCCTTATTTAAAAGTATCTCATATTTTGTGTGTAATATGGTTGATCCATAAATGGGCATTACATGTAACGACATATAATTCTTAACACTGGCAAGCGCGTATTTCATGAAACCTTTTCCTTTATAAACAATCATCACTTTTCCCATCATTGATCCTACTTCAGCTTTTACACTTTTATCATTTTCGATGATTGCTTCATGGATGTTTGTTAATATGTCTTGTCTGTCTATTGGTTGATTTGATATATATGTTTTAATATCCATATAGTTCTAATTGTGATTAGTACATAGCTTGGTGAAGTTGAGGAATTCGAAGTACAAATGTTAAATAGAATTCCGAGGTTAAAATTTAGTACAATAGCCTACATATTGCTGAAAGTTTATAAATTATTTTTCAATCTCTGCTGGTCGAGCATTAGCAAATCCTTTCTCCTTTCCGATTTTTACAAAACGGCATTTCTCTAAAACTTTCTATGAGTCATAATTGCCAACTTTTATTCTCCGCATATTTATAGTTGGGTTAGCTAAATGCTTTGTATACTTTTCAATATAAGCAGTTTTGTCGTTGGGGTCTTTAGATGAAAACGCTGCTAAATAACTTTCTTCTTTGTCAAGCCGAAATTCAAAAATATGTTTAAATCATCTTCTTCTGTTTTAGTTAATGTGATATTGTTGTTTGTTTGTCTGTCTTTCCGTTTTTGGTTTGCGGTTTCGTTTTCTGAATTGTTTGTAAAGATGTTGCACACAGATCAGTGAACTTTGTCAGTTCGAGTGTCTTTCCCCTCTTTGTCAATTTCGCTTTCAATAGATCTCAGAAAATTGGCGACAGCTAAATGCCGCTCGTTACTCTCAGCCTCCGGCCATGCACTGTTAACTGCAATCACTAGTCGTCTAGCAGGGTCAATATGGATCATCTGGCCATAAATCCCTAGTGCCTCGAAACTACTGCCATTAAAAATCCACCATCCGAATCCATAGCCCCCACCGGGCCAAAGCGGTACTTGTATATGTGTCGCTGTCTTGAACCAATCATCGGGAACAATGGATTCACCATTGATGCGCCCGTCTTCGAGAACAAATTGTCCGAACCTTGCAAAATCACGGAGCCGCATTTGAAGACAACAGCCTGCCATTTCCTGCCCGGTTCGATCCAGTCTCCAGGTGGCTGTCTGCTCCATACCGTAAGGAATCCAGATCTTGGAGGAAAGGTAGTGAGATAAGGTTTGATGAGTAGCTGAGCTGATAAGGACCCCAAGCAGATGCGTTTCACCTGTACTATACTTAAATTTTTTGCCAGGCTCTGCTTCGGCCGGCAAACTCCGCATATAACTTACTGTTGCATTCATGCCCGGTTCAATCGAATCTGTATCAAATCTGGCAATGTCAGAATTCGGATCACTATAGTTCTCGTTCCATCGTACGCCGGCGGTCATAGTCAATAAATGGCGGATGGTCACGCTATCGTAGGCGCTCCCTTTTAAATCCGGGATATAGTCCGTTACGTAGTCGTCCACACTTTTGATGTAACCATCCTTGATGGCGACCCCCACGAGGGTGCTCGTTACTGATTTTGCAACAGACAGTGACGACCATAGGTTCGCTTCGCTGTGCCCAAGAGCGTAGCGTTCCAAACGGATCTTTCCATTCTGTAAAATGAGGAAGCCGGCTACTTTCTGTTCCTTCATAAAATCTTGCAATGCTTTTTCTTTTTCTCCGCCTGGGCTAAATGCGGCAATGGGCAATCCCTGTAAAAGCTTGTGCACATTGCTCCCCTTCGGCACTTCATGATCTTTCTTGTCTAAATGGGACGAGTTTTTGGAAAGTGAATCAGGATTAGTGATTTCTTGCGCAAGCGAAGATGAAGTCGAAATAACTATAATGAATATTATGATAGTTCTTAGGAATGATGAGTTATCTGATATATGCATCATTTGGCTATCGCTTTTAAGTTGAAAAAAAACATTCACGCGCTTGAAGCGGTATTAATTCAAATATATTGGTAATTGGTAATGAAAACAAGTTGAAGGCTTTTATTAGCAATGACCGCTAACTTATTATTCACGGCAATAACAATAAATAAATATGATATTTACTTGCTTTATTTAAATATGATCTTTCCATAAGGGACTCTACTTAAATAAAAGGTCCTTCCAAAACCTATTTTGAATAGCCTCCTCAAATCCATATTTTTGTAATTCATTTTGCTCTACAATTCAAACAAAATATTATAAAAAGGCAGTCATGAAATTTAGTAAATCATTTATTCCAACTCTTAAAGAAGTCCCGAATGATGCTGTAGTAACCAGCCATATTCTAATGCTTCGTGCAGGTTTAATTAGAATGTTGTCTGCCGGGATTTATTCGTTTCTTCCGGTTGGATATATAGTCATCAGAAAAATAAGTGAAATAATCCGCGAAGAAATGAATGCAATCGGCGGACAGGAATTTCATTTGCCTGCATTAAATCCAAAGGAAATTTGGGAAGAAACCGGAAGAGTTGAATCTTTTGGAGATATATTATTTCAAGTTAAAAATCGTGAGTATGTTTTAGCTCCGACACACGAAGAAATTATGACTTACCACGCAAGAAATGTTTTAAAATCTTATAAAGACCTTCCGCAGATTTGGTATCAAATTCAAACCAAATTTAGAAATGAAGCGCGTCCAAGAAGCGGTGTCATTAGAGGCAGACAGTTTTTAATGAAAGATGCTTACACATTCGATAAATCTTATGAAGATTTGGATGTGGCTTATGGACTTCACGATAAAGCGTACAGAAATATTTTTGACCGCTGCGGATTAAAATATTTTGTAGTTGGTGCTTCAAGCGGCGCAATGGGCGGAACGGGTTCAGAAGAATTTATGGTTAAATCAGAAGCCGGCGAAGATACTGTTGCTTATTGCGAAAACTGTGGATACGCTGCTAACGTGGAAGTTGCAACTTCAAATGTTGAAGCTAAGAAAAGGGATGAAAAAAGTGAAGAGTTAAAAAAGATACATACTCCAAATATTCATTCTATTGATGAGCTTTGTGAGTTCCTAAAAATCGATGAAACTCAATGCGCAAAATCCAGAGTTTACATTCACAATGGCGAACCGGTTTTAATTTTAATGCTTGGCAATGATGAAGTGAATGAAACCAAGCTTGAAAAAATTTTAGGAGGAAATGTTCGTCCAGGGCATCCAGAAGAACTAAAAGAAATTACAGGCGCTGATGCTGGTTCAATAGGACCAATAAAATTTTATGGTAAAATAATTGCCGACTTAAAATTGGAAGAAGCAAACAACATGTTCAGCGGAGCAAATGAAAATGATTATCATATTGGCGGAATAGATTTAAGACGTGATGTTCCGAATATTGAGTATGCCGACTTGCGAATTGTTAAAGCAGGAGAAGGTTGTCCAAAGTGTGATAAAAAATTAGATGTATTTACAGCAATTGAACTTGGACATATTTTTAAGTTAGGAACAAAATACTCAGTTTCCATGGGTGCAAATTTTCTTGATGAAAACGGGAAAGAAAATCCATTAATTATGGGCAGCTATGGAATTGGAGTTGAGCGTGTAATGGCCTGCTATCTTGAACAGCATCATGATGAAAATGGAATTGTGTGGGATAAAACTTTGGCTCCTTTTCAAATTCATATTTTGGGTTGAATATGAAAAATGAAAAAGTAACCTCTACCGCGGAAAAATTATATGATGAATTAAAGAAAGATGGCTATGATGTTTTATTCGATGACAGATCCGATGCGCAAGCCGGAGTAAAATTTAACGATGCTGATTTGCTCGGCATGCCTGTACAAATTATTGTAGGCGACAGAAAATTAAAAGAGAATAAAGTTGAGATAAAAGTACGTGCTACCGGTGAAAGAATGGATATTGGTTTAGATGATTTGAAAGAAAAGCTGAAAGAAATTTTAAAGTAGCATTAATTATAAACAGATCGATTGTCATTTCGAAGGAGTCTTCGACTGAGAAATCTTTTAAGCATGCAAGATTTCTCCCTTCGGTCGAAATGACAATTCTTGAAATTCACTCATCTCAATTTTCCCAATATTGAAAAGTTTAATAATAAAATGATCAAACATATAATTTTTGATTTGTCAGAAGTATTTATTTCAGGTGTTTATGGAATTGAAAAAAGACTTGCACCAATACTTAACGTTGATGAAAAAATAATTGCAGAATATTTTTGCGGTAATTCTTTACAAAACTTAATGCTTGGTGATATTACAGAAGATTTTTATTTGGATGAAATAATTTTAGCGAGCGATTGGAATATTGAAAAAGAAATCATTAAAAAAGAGATCAGGCAAAATCTGCTTAATGAAATAAAAGGTACAAAAGAAATTCTATTTAAACTTTCCAATAATTATAACTTGATTCTACTTTCCGACCATTGTGCTGAGTGGGTTGAACACGTTTATAACTCACACGACTTTCTTTCAGTTTTCAATAAAATTTATTTCTCATTTCAAATAAAGTCTACTAAAAAAAGTAAAAGCGCACTTGAGTTTGTATTAAAAGAAAATTCATTAACTCCTTCTGAATGTTTATTTATAGATGACAGCACAACTAACATTTCATTTGCAAAAGAACTTGGAATAAATGTAATTCATTTTATAGATGCTGAAGATTTAAAGAAGGAGATGATGAAATATATGATCAGCTTATAATCCGATTTTTTCTTTTCTTACTTTAACTAAGTTAAAATATTTTTCTTTCATTTGATCCGATAAAAAACATACGTTGATTAATCTTTCCCATTCATTTATTACTTCAGAAAATTTATTTAATACATTAGAAATAACAGAATCATTTAACTTCAGTCTTTCTTTCCCCCAATAATCAATTAATACTTTTGAATTTAAATTTCTTTTCTTGCCTGCCAACGGAAGCGCAATTTCTTCCTGTGCTGCCGGAAGTGCAATGGTTGTATTTAATAAATCATAAGCAGGACTCAATTCAACTTTATCGTTTTTTGTTATCAAAGAATAATTTTTCAAGTGCATGTCTTCATTGCCGACTATAAAATTAAAAATAGTAAGTCTGAACAATTTTACTTTTTCAATCAAAGGGAAAGTGCAAAAAGTATCAATTATTGTTACAATTTTTTCCATGCTGTAATCATACTTTGTTTCTCTGCTTCGCTCCGCTAATTGTGCAAAATCTTCAAGTGATAGTTTTTTGTTTTTACCGTAGCGGTCAAATCGTTTTATGAAATATGTCATTCTATTATCAACAGAATAAACCAATCCGTGAATTGGGATTTCAATACCGACTAATTTTGCAAGGCGCATCGTTAAATCTTCGTTCTCCGGAAGCTCTGAATAAAAATTACTTTGGGGCTTTAAAATATATTCACCTCCGGTGTCGACGATATCAAAACGATTTTCTTTTACATTTAATTTTGAACTAAGCTTTGGCTGAACCCCTTGTATCGACATTTTTACGGCTCTAACAGCTGCTTCTTTTAATTGTTCTTCTTGCGATAATGGAAGGTCTCTTAATTCATTTAAATTTCGTGAAAGTAATTTTAATCCTTCCAATGAATATTTTTTATCACCGCATGGTTCGTAAGTAATGGGGCAGATATTCATTCTTCCTCCTCAACAGTTACCGAGCCAACCAAATCTTTTCCCGTAATTACAAGTATAGAAAAGAAATCATTCCGGTCGGTTTTTGTCTGCCTTACTAAAGCTTCTAATTGCATTCCTTCTGGTAAAAGCCCTTCAAAGAAGGGCGGGAATTGTTCAAACTCATATTTCTTTTTGGTAAGCGGTAATGTTAAAGATACCGGCGGGCCATCATAATCATCTTCATATATGAATTTATATTTCTTGCTTTTTTCGACTTCAATTAAGCGGCCGCTGAATTTTCCGAAATTGTAAATTTTAGCTTTCTTCATTTTCCTTTTCCATCACATGCATTAGGGGACTTTTAAATTCAATCGTTATATTTAAGACGTCAAGAATTTTTGTTAAAGAATTAAGCTGAATTGTTTCTTTCCCCTTTTCAGCATCGAATACAACTGATTTACCTACACCAGCTAAATCAGCTAATTGTTTTTGGGTTAATCCACTTTTTTTTCGGTGAAAAGAAATTATTTTTCCTATTATTTTTATGTCCATAATTTTTGTTATAAAAGTAAATATTTTGCTTTACAAGCAACTTATGGTTTAATTTTTAAATAATCAAGATAAATTACTGCTATAACAGTAATTATGTGCGAATATGACTAAAAAGGATTAGTTTCTCTGATAATAATAGATATTTATTGTTATAACAGTAAATAATATTAAATTGAAAGTGATTTAAAGAGTATAATTATGAATAAAACTTTATTTCTCGTCTCCACTCCAATTGGCAACTATGATGATATAACAATCCGAGCTTTGAACATTTTAAAAGAATGCGATTTTATAATTTGCGAAGAATACAAAGAAGCAAGAAGGCTGCTTTCTCAATTTCAAATTGAAAAGGAATTAATTGCTTTAAATGAACACAATGAAAAAGAAATTGTTAATGATCTCTTGTTGAAAATTCTAGAAGCAAATTCAGTTGCATTAATTTCGGATTGTGGGACTCCTTTATTTTCTGATCCTGGACATCTATTAGTTGAAGTTTGTATCTCTCAAAATATTCAAATTGTTCCGGTGCCGGGAGCCAACTCTCTTTTATCTGCTTTAATTGGTTCAGGTTTGGACTTTGAAAAATTTTATTACTACGGCTGGCTTTCACCAAAAAAGGATGAAAGAAGATCGCAGCTTTATGGTCTAAAAAATATTACTGAAGTTATTGTTTTGCTCGATACACCTTACAGATTAAAAGCGCTTTTAGCTGATGTAGTAAAAGTCTTTGGAAAGAATAAAAGAATTGTAGTCGCATTTGAATTAACAATGAAAGACGAAAGATTTTTTAGAGGAACGGCAGAAGAAATTTTAAAGGTTGCAGAACAAAGAAATTTAAAAGGGGAGTTTGTGTTGATGGTGGATAATAAAAAGTAAACTTATCTGCTAAAAAATTTATTTTGATTTAGATAATGGAAAACCTAATACGGTAAAAAATCTTGCCTGTTCGCCTTTGTCATTAAATCGTGAACCTACCGTAATTCTTATAGCATCTTTAATTAAAAAACCGGCAGAGAGAAATGCTTCGTATTTAAGATTGATTATTTTAGGATCGTTCTCTCTTAAATAAATTATATCATCAGGATTAAGACTAACGCCTCCGCGAAACTCAAGTAAATTTAAAGGGACAATAACCAACCCAATAGTTGCGGCTATATCATCTGCCTTTGAATTATCTTGAAAATTTATATCGGCATATAGGTCAAGTGTTTGATCCAAAAAAGTAAGGCCAATACCGGCAGTGTAATTTCTGATATAATTCAGACTTTCAAAGCGAATCTCTCCAAGATTTCTTGCAAGTAAACCAAATGTAAGAAAACTAGAAGGCCTTAAAATTATACCTGCGTCAAAAGAATATTTATTTTGTTTGTTATAATTATATATAGCGGTTGTATAACGATTTATTGTTCCGATTGAAAAATATTTATTGCCTATAGATAAATTTACAGAGTAATTTTGAAGACGAATATTATTTATGTTGTATACGTCCTGGTAAGATATCCCGATATTTCCCAACGCAAAAAATACAGAAGTGTTCCCTTGAATTTTTATTTCATCAAAATCATAGCCAACTATAACGCCGTGATTATCACTTCTAATACTCATAGCAGCCGGGTTATAGCTTGTTGATGCAAGCCCGGCAGATTCTGAAACAAAAAATATTTTTTGCATTTCGGTTAATCGTTTTATTCCCTGCTGTGCAAAAAGAAAACTTGTTTGAGTCAATAAAATTATTATTAAAGTTTTTATCATCACTTATGCTAAAAAAGTGGTTTCACAAAAGTCAGTGAAACCTGGTTAAATCCATCAGAGCCAAAGATGTAATGCATATTATAATGAATTCCAATTCTGTATGTATCAAACAAAAACTCGACGCCAAACTTCATACCTATTCCAAATTTTAATTCACTAGTAGTTTCACTTGTGTTTAACTGCGGGTATGAAGGATATGCTTGTTCTAGTTTATTATAAATAAAGTGACCTTCAAGTACCGGAGATAAATATATATCATAGAATGATGCGGTCTGAGGATAAATATTTATTTGTCCGCCGGCTCCAATTGTAGTTATAAAAGCGCCTCCCTTAAGATTAGCGCCCAACGATTGATTTTGACTTAGTATATTATCTTTATTTAAAGAAAAATAATTTAACGATAAACCGGCAACGGCGCTTAGGTTTAATCCTTCAAATTCAGAAACGCTAAATCTGCTTTGGTAGCCAATCCCGAAACCTGAACCAAAAGAAGTTCCCAATTTTGTTGTGTAGCCAATATCTAAAACATCATATCTTGGCAGAATACGTCTTTTGTTTAAGGTAATATTAGTATACTGCTCAGCGATTGTAGTTTCAGCACCGCCGGATTTACCCGTATATTCAATTGTACGAAGCTTATTTTTCGGTATAGTTAATCTTCCCAATTCTGTGTCTAATGTAAAATCTTTGGAGTCTTCAAAGTAAACATTTCCCTCAAAAGTTTGCCCATTATTTAGATGTGCAACTACTACTTCGCCTCTTTCTGCATATTCACTGGAAACATATTCTATTTTTAAAAGATCTGCTTTGGGAATTGTGAGATTACCAGATTCAGTTTGCAGCATTATCATGTTTAAACTTTTTGCCAATAGTAAACCGGCAACCACACTGCCGTTCCTTAAATAAACAACAACAGGGTCTTTTATTGTAAACTTATAACCTTTAGAGTCGTCATTATTAATTTTTGTTTCAGCAGTATCATTTTTTAATCCGAGGTTGATAAATGGGTTGTAAGAAATACTTTCAATATTTTGCCTGTCAACTTTTAACTGACCTAGTTCATAATCTAAAAGTATATAATCAGGTTTTTCTTCTAAAATCCTTCCGACTATAACTTTACTGTTTTTCAATACTATGTTCACTTCTTGTGCAAAAGTGGTAATGGAAAACATCAAAATTAATGTGATTGCAATTATTATATTTTTAAAATTCATTGAAAAAAATCTCCATTTAAATTTTTTAGTCGGCAAAAAAACTATTGATTAAACTGTACGAATTGATTTGAGCCGCTACTATTGAATCATCTTCAAAAGTTATTCTATCTTTACTATATACAGCCACCCACCAATAATATACTTTAGAGGTTTGAAGAGCCGTTCCCGTATATGATGCCTCAGTTTGCGCGATTTTACCCGAAGACCAAATTACGTCTGAAAAAGGACCATTACCGACAAAGACTTCGTAACTTACCGCCCCGCTTACGCCATCCCAATTAAATATTTTTGGATTACTGAAACGCGTATTGTTTGCAGGGCTAATTAAATTAGGACTTGAAAGAATTAAATCTACTCCAACTTTGCTTGGAAGACTAAGTTTATTTCCTTTATCAGCGGCTACAATTTTATAATAGTATTTTTTGTTTGGCTGAACAACTTTGTCTTCATAAAAAGAAATATTAGTGGAATCAATAAACGAAGAAGGATTAGCTGTAAAGATGGAATCTTCACTGCGGTAAACCAAATAACTCTTTAAATCTCCAATGTCAGGCGGAACCCAGTTTAATTTTATTTCCTGAATTCCCTGCTGCGGATTATTATAACCCGAAACATTTAACCTTGCCGGCGGCTGAGGCGCGGAAAGATTTAATGGTTGAATATCAATTATGGTTGTGGGAGCGCTTTCATTGCCTGCATTATCCACGGCGGTTAAGTAATAATAATAAGTTGTATCATACTCAAGAAAACGATCGAGATATTCTGTTTGAATTATTGAAACCAATAAATTAAAGGAGTTCGTATTGTTTACTGATCTGTATAAGCGATATTCTTTAAAGTCTTTTTCACTGTTTATCTCCCATCTGAAATGAGCTTGTCCATCTCCGCCGCCAATCAAAGTAAAATCTCTGGGAGTGGAAGGCGCTGAGTTATCGGCTGGCGCGGTAATTTCAGAACAACTGGAAAGTGAAATTATAGCTGTTAATGCAAGCAATAAAAATATCTGCTCTAAAATTTTTAAGCTTCGAAAATAATTTTGGGTTATTATACGCTTCATTGGTTAATTAAGTTTGATAAGAAAATTTTGATGATTATTATAATTTTGATTCACTTAACTTGCTATTTTATTGAATCAATTACAAGCAAGATAATGTTTCTCGGCAACTCTGCGGTTTTTCTTTACCGCTAAGTCGCGGAGGCGCAAGGGAAAAAAATAGCCGCCACACAATTAAAATTAATTGATGATAAATTTTTTAGCAAGAAAAAAGGAGTTTGATGGAAAACAAGAATTAAGTTTTCTCTGCGTCTTGGCGGCTCTGCGGTTTTTCTCTAATGCTAAGCCGAGGAGACGCAACGGAAAATATTGCGTACTCTTATTAAAGTTATTAAAATTTTATAGGAACTTCCGAAATGACTTTGAGTAAAGGAAAAGGAAATTAGATAGAGTAAGAGGGTATAAAAAAATGGGCATCTATTTAAGAATGCCCATTTTTATCACCAGAAATCTACTACTAGAAACATTTTTTCGCCCATTGATATCTTGAAAAATGAGGTATTTCTCCCTCTTTAACTTCTATCGATCCTTTATGTTTATCCATTTTTATTTCTTTTGTTTTCATTACTTCATAAACATTTTCCTGATCCCCTAGACCTGTATATAATAATTGCAAATCAGATTTATTTTCGGGAAGCGAAGTGGGATCTAAGCCGGAAACCTTCATATTAAGTTTAGCCGGAATGAGAAAAGTAGTTGGAGAAGGACCAAAATTAACCCCTATTGAACCGCCTGCAGTTTCTGAAGAAATATAAACATCTACCATAATATCTTCTGAAACCGAATGTTTTTTAAATTCTAATTCCAAATCAATTTCTATTTTACCACTTATTGACATGTAACTGTCTTTATAAGAAATTTTTCCGCCATCTTTTACAGTAACTAACATTTTGGAAGCTTTTAGCAAAGAATGGCTGCCCTCAGTTCTAGCAGGCAAAGTTATAAATGATGGAGTTTTTTCAATGGATTGACTGGAAACGTCTGGTCCCGTAATTCCAGAATCCATATTGTCTTTGCATCCGATTAGAAGTAACGCAGAAGCAAAGATTACAAAGAGTATGTTTTTCATAAAATCACCTAAAATTTGTTTGGATGAATTAGAATAAGAAAATTTTATCTTATTCATTTTAGTTGATTTTTTCCATTAATTGTACCCAAATAATCCGTAAATCTTACAAAAGGATAAATCTTTATAAAATTTTAACTTAGCGTAGTAATCCCGCACCGGTGTAAAATTTACTTAAATTCAAAAGAATTTATTACTGCCTATTTTTAAGAATAAGTATTAATTTGAAAATTAAATTCACTTTTTAATCAGCAAAGCAACATTTTCAATATGGTAAGTATGCGGAAACATATCGACAGGTCTCATCTTAACTAAACTGTAACCATTCTCTGTTAATAATTTTATATCTCTAACTTGAGTGGTTGGGTTGCAGCTTACGTAAACTATTTTTTGCGGCGACAATTTAATAATATCTTCAACTGTATTTTTGTGCATTCCGCTTCGGGGTGGATCAAGTATAACAACATTTGGTTTGGGTAAATTCAGTTCTTCAACTCTTGGATAAAAAGATTTATAAAGATCAGCTTCAATAAATTTTACATTGTTAATATTATTAATCTTTATATTTTCTTCGGCGTCTTTAATTGATGATTCAACAGTTTCAATTGCGTAAACTTCTTTTGCTTTGTTTGAAATATAAATTGAGATTGTTCCGGCTCCGGCATAAAAATCATAGACAATTTCTTTACCTTTTAACTCTTCAAAATCAAGCGCTGTTTGATAAAGTTTTTCTGCCTGCAAAGTGTTTGTCTGGAAGAATGAATTGGCGCTTATTCTAAATTTATATGTCCCAATAGAATCATTAATGTAGCCACAACCAAAATACACTTTTTCGTAATCTCCAATTGCAACTGATGCTTTTCTCAAATTAACGTTATTAATTATTGTGGTTACCTGGGGTACTTCAAATAATAATTTTTCAGAATATTCTTTCATTAATTCTTCATTATCTTCACCGGTAACAAGATTAACCATAATATCGTTTGAATGGTGCGAATTTTTAATTACCAAATTTCTTAAATAGCCGCGATGACTTTTTGTGGAATAAATTGTAGTCTCTTCCTTCTTAAAAAAATCACGCGTAAAGTTTACAATTTTGTTTGATAATTCTGATTGAAGAAAACATTCGTCAATGTCTAAAACCTTATCAAAAATTCTTGGTATGTGTAAACCGAGGGCAAAGTCGCGGTCAATAATATTCTCATTATTTATTTCATCTTTTGTCAGCCAGCGCTTATCCGCAAAAGAAAATTCCATTTTATTTCTGTAGTAAAAAATATTTTTAGAAGGAATTATATTTTCAATCAGTATGTCTTTAAATCCGCCGAGCTTTTCAAAAATCTCTTTTACCTGCTGCTGTTTAAATTTTAATTGTTCATCATAATTCAAGTCCTGTTGTTTACAGCCGCCGCATGTTCCGAAATATTTACATCGAGCTTTAACCCTTAATGCAGATGAAGTAATTATTTTGTCTGCTTTAGCTTCAGCGTAAGACTTTTTTATTTTTAAAAGACGCGCTGAAACTTTATCGCCGGGATATGAGCCGTTCACAAAAACAATATAATTTTTTTCGTTGGTTTGAATTGACGAAGGGTCAACTAAGTGCTTATTAATTTTCGCAATTCCCTTCCCCTCAAAAGCATATTTCTCGATTTCTAATTCAACTAAATCTCCTTTTTTCATCATGCTTCTTTCTTCAAAATTAAAACTTCAAATCCAATATATTTATCGCCGCCAAGCTTCAAGTAAACATTCGATTCATGACTAATTTTTTTCAGAATTGTTTTGTAATAACTTTTTTCGTTTTCTGAAAGCGAATCTTTTTGTTCGTTTAATAATCTGCTGCTATACAAATAGAATTCTCTTAATGTAAAAGAAAGATCTTCACTATGTATTAAAGAAAAATTTTTATTTAAATAGTTATTTTTTAATTCAGAAGATTTTAAAGGCAAGAGGGATGAGGCTTCCCAAATGTCGGCAATAAATTTCGGCTCATCGGCGGCGAGCTTTGTAATTTCACCAACGCACAAAATTCCGCCAGGCTTTAAAATTTTCTTAATCTCTTTTAAATTTTTATTTCTGTTTTTACCGGAGACAGAAGCTTGCGCATAAACCAAATCAAATTTTTCCTGCGAAAAATCAGTGTTATCAAAATCCATCATTCTTACAGAAACTCTATTAATGTTTTTAAGAAGAAGACGAGATTTGAGTAGCGACTCGTTTTCGTCAACAATAATAATTACATCGGAATCATATTTTATTTGCAGGGCTTCAGCAATGCTTTCACTGTTAGCGCCGATTACAAGAATTTGTTTTTGGTTCTCTTCTATATTTTTAAATAAAATTTCTAACTGCTTGTGCAAGCCGGGAAGAAAAATATAATTTTCGCTTTTCAATTTTGTTTTTTGTGAAATGAATGATGATTTGCTTTATCTATTAAGCTGCAAATTTAATTAAAGTAATTTTAACAAGCATCACTTTACATTGCCTTTCTAAAGTAGTTCAAGTATTTTTGAAAAGCAGACAATACTTAATTAGAGGAAAAAATGTGTAAGATAATCTTCTCACTAATAATTTTTACAATGACAATTTTACCGCAACCAAAACGCCCCTTAACTGTTGAAGATTTATGGTCGATGAAACGAATTGAAAATTTTGATGTTTCACCCAACGGAAAAAATATAGCGTTGGAAGTTAAGATTTACAGCATGGATGAGAATAAAGGTAATTCAAATATTTTTTTAATTAATGCCGATGGATCAAATCTTCGTACTTTTAAAAATTCAGATAAAAATGAAACTAAACCAAAGTTTTCGCCTGACGGAAAACGAATTGCTTATCTACTTGCCAATCAAATTTGGACGGCGAATATTGATGGCTCAAATGAAAAACAATTAACAAATCTCTCAACTGATGTTTCGGGAATTAGATGGTCAAATGACGGAACTAAAATTTTATTTGTTTCATCCGTTTATCCTGATTGTCCCGACGATGATTGCAACAAACAGCGCAAAGCTGAAAAAGATTCGAACAAAGTAAAAGCAAAAATTATAACGGAGTTAATGTATCGCCATTGGAACGAGTGGCGCGATGCAAAAAGAAGTCATTTATTTTTACTGGATGTTGAATCAAAAAAAACAACGGATTTAAATTTTGGAAGCGATTTTGATGTGCCGCCAATAGCGCTCGGAAGCGATAACGATTATAACTTTTCGCCTGATGGAAATGAAGCTGCGTTTACAATGAACGAATCGAATCAACTTGCCGTCTCAACCAACAACGATATTTTTATCGTCAAATTAAATGATATTGATAAACAAAGCGCAGCCGCGGCAAAAAAAATATCAACCAGCAAAGGCAATGATAATCAGCCTGTTTACTCGCCCGACGGAAAATATATTGCATTCACTTCTATGTTAACTGCGGGTCACGAATCTGATCAGGCGTTTTTATTTTTATACGATAGAGAAACCGGCGGCTTAACAAATTTGTCAAAAGATTTGGAGAAGTCGATTGGTGAATTTATCTGGTCGCCTAATTCGAAAACAATTTATTTTGTTTCTGCTAATGAAATTTATGAATCAATTTATAAGCTTGATATTTCAACTAAAAATATTTCTATCATTCTAAAAGAAGGAAGCAATAAAAATTTAAAAGTTTCATCCGACGGCAAAACAATTTTCTTCAAGCGGCAAAAATCAACCCAGCCGTTTGAGATTTTTTCGATGAATACAGACGGTAAAAATTTAAAACAAATTACTCATTTAAATTCCGAGCTGCTTTCACAAATTGAAATGAATCCTCTCGATACTATTTGGACGAAAGGCGCCGGCGATTATAGAGTTCAATCAATTTTAATTAAGCCCCCGTTTTTCGATTCAACAAAAAAATATCCTTTAATCTTTTTAATTCACGGGGGACCGCAGGGTCATTGGAATGATGAATTCCATTTCCGATGGAACACGGAATTGTTCGCTTCCAAAGGCTACGTTATTATTGCCCCAAATCCTACCGGCAGCACGGGCTACGGACAGCGCTACACAAATGATATTTCCAAAGATTGGGGCGGAAGAGCCTACGAAGATTTGATGAATGTTTATGATTACGCCGTAAAAAATTTAAATTATATTGATGCAAAAAATACTTTTGCCGCGGGCGCTTCATTCGGCGGATTTATGATAAATTGGATCGAAGGGCATACCGATAGATTTAATGCGCTCGTTTCGCACGATGGAGTTTTTAACACTATAAGCGCCTGGGGTACTACGGAAGAACTTTGGTTTACCGAATGGGAATTTAATGGAACGCCGTGGGAGAATAAACAACTTTATGAAAAATGGAATCCGCAAAACTTTATTCAAAATGCAAAAACTCCAATGCTTATTATTCAAGGTCAAAATGATTTTAGAGTTGCGGAGGAGCAGGCTTTTCAATTGTTCACTTCATTGCAGAGGTTGGGTGTGGATAGCAAGTTGTTACTTTATCCTGATGAATACCACTGGGTAACAAAACCCCAAAATGCTCGTTTATGGTGGAACACTGTTTTCGACTGGTTTGAAAAATATAAAAAATAAAAGGTGATAAAATGAATCAAACAGAATATGATGACGATATAACTTTTGACGAATTAGATTTTGGCGGAGAGAGCGAAGAGAAGACTACAGAGCAAGTCCGTTTTGTGGAAGAAAATTTATGGACAAAACTTGAACGCGTCGGCAAAAAAATTTCATTCGCAAAGGATATTTTAGCGCTGTATAAATATTTGCGCGATCCATTTGTTTCATGGCATAGAAAAGCCATAGTTGCCGCAGCGCTGGTGTATTTTATTTCTCCCATTGATGCCATTCCAGATATTGCGCCTTTAGTAGGTTACCTCGATGATCTTGGAGTTATAACCGCATTAATGAAATATCTGGGCAGCGAGCTTATTCCCTATTATGATCCAAAAGATAGATGAAAAGTAATTTGAATTATTAACTTTTGTTTATTACTAAAGCGAATAAACGATATAACAAAAACCTAAATTTATTTATGACGAATTTTAAATTAAAGAAAAGTGAAATATTGTTCCGCGGGAAAGTTTTTGATTTACAAGTTGATCAAATTATTTATGACAGCGGGAATGAGGGAGTTAGAGAAGTTGCGGTTCATCCCGGCGGCGCGGTTGTTGTCCCGATAACCAACGAAGGAAAATTAATTCTCGTTAAGCAATATAGATATCCGCTTCAAAAATTTTTAATTGAACTGCCCGCCGGTAAATTAGATTTAAATGAAGACCCGATGTTATGCGCTGTTCGCGAACTTCAAGAAGAAACAGGGTATAAATCTGAAGACGTAATAAAGCTGGGGTCTATTTCCACAACTCCCGGTTTCTGCACGGAAATCTTGCACATATATTTAGCGAGAGATTTAAAGGACGGCGATCATAACAGGGAAGAAGGCGAATATGGAATGCAAGTTTTTGAATTTAGTTTTGATGAAGTTGAAAACATGATTCGAAACGGGGAGATAATTGATTCAAAAACAATTTGCGGAATTTACATGGCAAAAAATTATTTAAATAAATTATGATTTATTTATTTACCCCAAATCATCATTTTGAAATTACTTTTTAAATCATCTAAATTAACCCAACACAAATTACTTCGAGTAGATTTTCGAATAGGCTATCGAGTATGTTAAAATCATTACAAGTTAAAGACTACGCATTGATTGAAGAAATTAATGTAGAGTTTGGCAAAGGGTTAAATATTATTACCGGTGAAACAGGGGCAGGTAAATCAATATTAATTGATGCGATGAGTCTGCTGCTCGGTGAAAGAGCTTCCACCGAAGTTGTGCGTAAAGGCGCAAACAAATCTGTGGTGGAAGGAATATTTGAAATTGAATCAAACAAAAAAGTAAAAAAAATATTAGAAGAAAATGAAATTGATTTTTTGCCTGAACTTATAATGCGAAGGGAAATTTCATTAAAAGGCGCCAACCGATGCTTCCTTAACGACACGCCTGTTACTCTAACTTTAATTAAAGACGCGGGCAATTTGCTCGTTGATCTTCACGGGCAGCACGAGCATCAAAGTTTATTAAGAACAGAAACGCATATTGAATTTTTAGATGATTTTGGAAATCTAGATAAAGAATTAATTAATTATAAAAAAAATTATAACGAGCTTTTAAAATCCATTAATGAATTAAATTCTTTAAAAGGAAAAAGAATCATCTTTAAAAGAAAAAAAAGATTTATACTCGTTTCAAATAAAAGAAATTGACGCCGTCGCCCCGGTAGAAGACGAAGAAGAAAAATTAGCCGATGAATTAAATATTCTTGAAAACTCAGAGAAGCTGCTGGAGCTTACTTCGGAAGTTTATTCGAAATTATATGAAGATGAAGATTCTGTTATTGACAAGCTGGGCGAAATAAAAAATGAATTGGAAGAGCTGTTAAATATTGATAAATCTTTTTCTGATTCTTCAAATGAATGCGACAGCGCCATTGCTTTGGTTAAAGATATTTCCGAGTTTATTAGAAATTATAATTCGAGAGTTGATCTTGAACCGCAGCGATTGGAAGAAATTAGAGCAAGACTAAGCGCTATAAATCTTCTAAAGAAAAAATTCGGCGGGTCTATTAATTCCATAATTCGGCATAGAAAAAAAATTGGGGACGAATTTGAGTTAGCGGAAAATTTTTCTGAAAAAATTTCTTCGTTGGAAAAACAAATAAATAAAATTCGTATTGAATGCGGAAATTCGGCTTTAATAATTTCTAAAAAGAGATTTGAAATAAGCAAGAAATTATCAAAAGACGTTAAGCAAGTTTTAAGCGAGTTGGGAATCGCAAATTCAAAATTTGAAGTTAAAATTCTTCAGCATGAATCAGATAAAAAAAATGCAAATTTTGTTTTGATGAATGATAAGGCTTATAATTTTAATTCGAATGGAATTGATGACGTTGAATTTTTTATTTCCACAAATATTGGCGAGGATTTGAAGCCGCTGGCGAAAGTAGCTTCCGGCGGCGAGGTTTCGCGAATTATGCTGGCGCTTAAATCAATACTTGCAAATAATGATAAGCTGCCTCTTTTAATTTTTGATGAAATTGATACAGGCGTTAGCGGACGCGTTGCGCAAAAAGTTGGGAATGCATTAAAAGAATTAGCGAGATATCACCAAATAATTTCAATCACTCACCTTCCACAGATTGCGGGACTTGGCGATTTTCATTTTGCCGTAGAAAAAGTTGAATCGAAAAATAGAGTAGTAAGCTCAATTAAAATGCTTGATGAAACTGAAAGAGTGAACGAAGTTGCAAAATTAATGAGCGGTGAAAATATAACCGAAGCGAGCATAAATGGCGCAAAGGAATTAATGGGGATAAAAACTAAAACACTTTAATTTATTATTGCCCAAAACCCACCACTTTATATTTAATTCTATAAATATCAGATTTGCCTTTTGAATTTTGAAGATTCTTTGTTGAATAATAAATATGCGAGCTGTCGGATGGATCGATGGAAGCGCCGAAATTATATTTGCCAGGAATATTCATTTGTTCGTCAATCTTTGAAGGGAACGAGTAAGAACCATTCTGTTCATAACTGACATACAAATTTGCTTCGTACTCATTATCTGCTCGCGAAAAAATTATAGTTTTATTGTCATGCAAGAATTGCGGGTCGAGTTCGTCTTTTTCTGAATTTAAAATGTCAAGACTTGCAGGCGCAGTCCAGGTATTTGATTGAGCTTTACATAAAAAAATATCATGCATTCCTCTTCCCCCAAAACCATTTGAGCAATAAAGTAATTTTTGTCCGTTAGGCGAAATTGAAGGACAGCATTCATTTCCCGAGGTATTAAATTCATTGCCAAGATTTACGGGATTACCGAAAACTTTTCTTACTGTGTCAAACGAAGCATAATAAATATCATCGCCGCCGAATCCTCCGCTTCTGTTGGAAAGGAAATAAACGCGCTTGTTATCGGGGGAAATGTACGGGCTAAATTCATCTGCGGAAGAATTAAAAGAAACGGGCTGCGGCTTACTCCAAATTTCTTTTTCATATTTAATTTCTTTTACTGACATAAAAATATCGCTTCCGCCGATTCCGTCATCGTAGCCGATGGCTGCCCAAAGAGCTATGCGTCCGTCATTAGTAAAAGTAATTTTAACTTCGGAATTTTTTGTGCTGATTGTATCGGGTGCAAATAATTCAGGCTTATCCAAAAAATTTATTGTTTGCGCAAAGCTGGTAGAAATTAAAATGATTGAAAATATTATTGTCTTCAGCATAATGTTGAAGCCCTTAAATTGTTCGAAAAAATATTTAGCAACATAGCAATAAAATCTTTCACCAAACAAGTAAAAATTTTATGGTTACATCAATCTTCCAAAACTTTTTAAATAAATTATTTAAAAGATGTTATCCACCAGGTGTTTCCAAAAGGATCGTTAACGCCGCAGCTTCTTCCATAACTTTGGTCTGCCGGTTCTGAAATAGACTTCGCGCCTTCCTGCAAAGCTTTTCTATACGTTTCATCGGCGTTATCAACGTAAATAAATAGCGCTGAATTTTGCGACGGATATTCATCCGTAGATTCCGCAAACATAATTACGCTTTCGTCAATATTAATTTCAGCGTGCATAATTACTTTTTCTGAACGCATTTCCTTCAATTTTTCTTCGGCGTTAAAAACTTTTTTTGTGAAATTTAAAAAGCCATCTGCGTTTTTTAAAATAAGATAGGGCATTACCGCCGGGTATCCTTCGGGAATATGTCGTCTATTCATTTTAAATTCCTTTACTTATTGTACAAATCCAACTACCGTTGATTTTACAGTTTCCAAGATTCCTTTAGCAAAAATTTCTAATTTCTTTTTACCCATTCCTTTTAGTTTTAAAGCTTCCATAACCGCCAAATCTTTTTTCCCTTTTAGCAGCCATTCAAAATCATCTTTGGTAATTTTACTTTGAGCAAGTAATTCAGCCCAGCGTTTAATATCCTCTTTAGATTTTTCTAAAAAAACTTTTCCATCGCTTACGGCTTCGTCTTTAAGTTCGCTAAAATTTTCTTCAGAATATTTTACAACATTATTTTTTAGTTCATTCCAAATTTCATCAAAGGCAGGCATGAGATTTTCTCCTTAAAACATTATTAATATTTTAAATTATTTTTTGCTTTCTTCAAGCTCAATTATTTCATCAAAGGCGTCGCGCACTAAATCTTTAGCAACGTTAATAAAAGACTCGCTAAGTTCTTCTTGAAATTTCCAGCGAGACATAAAACCGCCTAAAAGATTTCCTTCGGGATTTTTTAAAACTTCCCATTGTTTGGCTGCCTCGTCATTATTCTCTCGGCTTTTAGCGAATTGATATGCGTTATCTACTTTTTGCATAAGCTGTTCTACTTCTACTTTATAATCGTTGTAAGAATCGGCGGCGTTATCCATTAACGCAAGCGCTTCGGGTTTGATTAATTCAGCGTGGTCTAAAGCTGTTTGACTGAAATTAGCCGATGAGCAGCTAAGGTATAGAACAGAAATAACTGAGAGAAACAGAAATTTGTTAACTAACGATTTCATACGCGCCTCCATTTATATTATTATTTTTTACAAAACTTAAAATTTTTACCGGCTGTTTAAGGATGCCATCTAAAAAAAGAAAAGCATAAAAGGAATTTTACAGGAAGAGTAATGGTAGAATTTAATCTTTAAAAATTATGAATACAACGGCAATAATTTACGGATGCATTAAGATGTATTAATTTTCAACCGTCTTTTCAATTCTGCGGTCGGGGATAAGCCAAATAATTGCAACGCATATATAAATTCCAAAACCGAACCATGGATTTAAAAATGTTAGCGCAATAGCGGCAATGTAAATAACCACGGATATTTTTCCCTTAAAATCATTTCCAATAGCCAGGGCAAGCGCTGAATCTTTTCCGTTTAGATTAATCAAGTTGATTGATAAAATAAAATATGCTATAGCCGCCATCAACAAAACGAATCCGTATAGCGCGACGGGAATTTGCGCAAAATGGTTTTCGCCCATCCAGCCTGTAACAAAAGGCACTAAAGATAACCAGAAAAGCAGATGCAAATTTGCCCAAAGAACTTTTCCGTTCACCTTTTTAACAAGCTGCAGCATGTGATGGTGATTGTTCCAATAAATTCCAACATAAATAAAGCTGAGTATATAGCTTATAATTACCGGCAGCAAAGGTTTCAAAACTGAAAAGTTTTCTCCTTCGGGAATTTTTAATTCCAATACCATTATTGTTATTATTATTGCAATCACTCCGTCGCTAAACGCTTCGAGTCTATTTTTATTCATACATATTTTATTTTTTGCTTAGAATTTTTATAGACTAAATTTTTTATTAATTAAATTATAAAGCATATTAAGAATCCTTTATCCGCCGTCAAAATACGAAAAACATTCTTATTTTTGAGGGCCGGTTGTATTAACATTATTAAATTTTTTATAAATAAAAAAAGGGAACTTGTATGAAAAAAATAATTATCGCAATATTTTTATTATCTCTTCTATCGTTCAATATTTACAGTCAGTCAAATTCATCCGGCGATAGAAGCGACTTAGAAAATACTTTATCCAACCTTTCCGGCGATGCAGTTCAATCTTATGTAGCGCCCATAGTTTCGGGATTAGGATCTAATATGAACAGCGGCTGGGTTACTGGCGTTCCTTCTTCTGCAATGCTGGGGTTAAATATTGAATTAAAAATTATTGGCAACGCCGCCTTTTTTGATGACGCGAAAAAGAGTTTCAGCACATCGGCTAAATTTAGATTTACCGATGCGCAAGCTGAGCAGCTTGCAAATAATTCCGGCTTAACAGGCGCTCAAAAACAAATTGCCAAAGACAAATTATTAAATAATGAATATACGGTTTCTGTTTCAGGTCCCACTATAATTGGCAATGAATCAGAAAACGTAAAACTGTTTTTTGAAGGAGACGCTTCGGTGGGCGTCGTACCCGATACTGTTGTTATTAATGCCGTTCATGGGTTTTTAAAAGATATTTCTTTTTTGCCATCGGCGGCAATTCAGCTTGGCGTCGGTTCAATATACGGAACGGATTTAAAAATAAGATTTCTACCCAGCATTGAGTTAAACGATCTTGGTAAATTCAATTATTTTGGATTCGGAATTACACACAATCCCGCGGCGTGGTTAGCGCCATTAAAAATTATTCCGGTGGATTTTGCTTTGGGATTTTCCTATTCAAGTTTGAAAATAGGCGATGTTTTTGAAAGCAAGGCAACACAATTTGGTTTATACGCCAGCAAACAAGTAGGGATAGGAATTGCCGTAGTTCCTTACGCAGGTTTATCTTTTGAATCTTCCACCACCACCGTGAATTATGAATATGAATTTGATACTTCTGTGGGAAGACAGTCTGTTAAAAACTCGATAGACCTTGACGGTGAAAACAGTATTGCTTTTATGTTAGGCGCTAAATTGAAGCTCGGCTTCATTAATATTTTTGCTGATTATAAAATTGCAAAAACCCAAACTGCCACTGCAGGAATTTCGTTAGAGCTATAATTATTTAAGAGTAGTGATGTTTTTTTTATATAGAATTTAAATGACTTTCCCACTTAACCACAAACCCAATTTCATACGGTATTATTACTGCAGAAATTGGGTTTGACTTAAACATATAACTAATTTGCCGCTAGACCCACGCCGCCGGTCGGCAGACCGCTTATAGTCTGAACTGAATTAAGTTTTCCGTTGCCATTATTAATTCCAAATACGCTTATGGTTTGATTGCCCGAATTCAAACAATACAAATATTGCGAGTTATTGCTTACCGCCATATCAATTGGTTTTGATCCAACCCCGGTTGAGCCTGTATTACCTCCGTCGTTTAGCAAAACTAAGCTTCCGTTGTGTTTAATTTTATATCCCGAAATATTTCCAGTTCCGGTATTTGAAGTATAAGTAAACTTTCCATTTTTTGTTACAACAACCCAGCAAGGCGCTGTTTGTGTATTTGCCACGGGACCTGAAATTAAATTTACTCCGCCATACGTTAAATAGTATGATGACATAGCGCCCAAGCCTGCGCCGCCTCCAAACGCATCCGAAACTATTAAACGCCCTCTTCTATCAAACTCAAATCCGAACGGAGTATCGCCGGAGGAAGCCGTTACATTTGGTCCGTGAGCAATTCCATTAAAGCCCACATAATATGTGCTTATGGAATTAGTTGCTTTTTCAGTTACAACAATCATATTTCCCCAAGGATTAAATTCAATCTGCGCGGGACTCGATGCGCCGCTGCTTAACGGCTGAGTTGATCCGCTGATTTCAGAGAGACGTACCGTCCCACGAAATTTTAAACCCGGTTATATTTCCGGCGCCGCCTGAATTTAAAACATACAACAATCTTCCGTGTACGGTTAAGCTTATGGGGGTAGTTCCACCGGATGGTTTTTTATCCACTAATTTTAAGCCGTGTTTGTTAATTGATAAAACAGAAACATCATTGCTGCCCGCGTTAACCGCAAAAATAAATCTACCTCTATTTACAATCGCGCCCTGCGATCCCAAGCCGGCGCCCGTGCCTGTTCCGCCGGTAGGGTAAGAGCCGGAATAATTTAATATTCCGTTGTGCGATCTTGAATATAAAATCACTTCATTGCCGGCAGTTGAGTTTGACAAAGTATATACGGCAAAATAATTACTAAAAATTCCGCCCCCGTTTTTTGCTAAACCTTCAACTTCGCCGGTATCCTCTGCGGGATTGTCGACAGAAGTCATATCATTTTTTTCACATCCCCAAAAAGAAATTACTACAAACAGAAAAAGAAAAGAAAGAAATCTTGTCGTCTTCATAACACTGCTCCTTTTATTTATGGTTATAATTTGTTTGGGAAAGTAAGATGCAGTTAGGATATCACAAGAATATCACAAAGTAGTAAAATTTTAGTTCTACTTTTGTTTTGTGGATGAGTTTAAATTTTCAAATTAAAGGTGATTTAGTTTGAATTAATTAAATTTGAATATGCAGATCTTTAATTTTTACTTTTAATTAATATCATTTTGAAAAAATCATTATTAATAATTGGCGGAGGCGCGGCGGGATTTTTTAGCGCAATAAATTACGCTGAAAAAAATCCCGACGATGAAGTTATTATTCTTGAAAAATCGAACAAACTTTTAAGCAAGGTAAAAGTTTCCGGAGGCGGAAGATGCAATGTTACAAATTCAATCAGCAGCGCGAGGGAGCTTGCAAAATTTTATCCGCGGGGAGGGAAAGAATTAATTGGTCCTTTCAATAAGTTCACCACAACCGACACTATTAATTGGTTAGAAGAAAGAAATGTGAAGCTAAAAGTTGAAGATGACGGAAGGGTTTTTCCAATTACAAATAATTCCCAAACTATTATTGACTGCTTTATAAATGAAGCGGAAAAATTAAATGTTAAAATCTTACTAAAGAAAAATGTTGAAACGATTTTTCAATCAAATAAAAAATGGAATTTAACTTGCTCTGACGATTCAGAATTTGAAGCTGATAAATTATTAATTGCTTCCGGCGGAAGTGAATCTATTTGGAATATTTTAAATGAACTTGGGCATGAAATAGTTAATCCTATTCCCTCTCTTTTTACTTTTAACATTCAAGATGAAAGATTAAAAGAACTGCCCGGAGTTTCAGTTCAAAATGTTGAAATAAAAATTATCAATTCTAAATTAAAATCATCCGGCGCATTGTTAATTACGCACTGGGGACTAAGCGGTCCCGCTGTTTTAAAATTATCTTCTTTTGCCGCGCGCGAATTATTTGAGATGAATTATAATTTTGAAATTGAAATTAATTTTGTCCCCTCTTTAAATTTTAATGAATTAAATAAAGAGCTGGAAAAAGTAAAAATCACATCATCTAAAAAAATTATTTCTGCAACTCCGCTTTTTAATTTGCCCATGAGGTTATGGGAAAAATTAATTATACAAACTAAAATTTCTTCATCTTTAAAATGGAACGACGTTTCAAAAAAATTATTAAACAGCCTCGCAAACGAATTAACAAAATCTAAATTCATAGTTTCAGGCAAAAGTACTTTTAAAGAAGAGTTTGTTACAGCGGGAGGCGTTTTGTTAAAGGAAGTTGATTTCAAAACTATGGAAAGTAACGTTTTGCCGGGAATTTATTTCGCCGGCGAAGTCCTAAATATTGATGCGCTGACGGGAGGTTTTAATTTTCAAGCAGCATGGACTACAAGCTGGATTGCCGCAAATTCAATTTGAATTAGTTTACATACACACCCAATTTTTTTAAGGAATTGGGTGTGTAGTTAAAACTTACTCCGTAGGAATTTTATTTTTATTTTCACTTAACCATTCATCAAAATTTTTTAATTCAGGGTTAAGGGATTTTGATTCCTCCAGGTTTCGTATTTCAAGATGATCTTTCTGAAAATCCCTGTGAAATTGGAACATATTTCCCAAATCTTCTGCGCCGGGAAAACCAAAGCTGCGGAAATCATCTGGTGAAACTGAATTAAACTTAATTTCTTTTCCTAAAGCCTTTGATAATTTTTCTGCCATTTCTTTGCCGGTTAAATGATCGCCTGCAATACCCACAGTTTTGCCAATATATTTATCGCCACTCTTAAAGATACCATAAGCACATTTACCAATATCTTCTGAAGCAATTCCGGCAAGCTTTTTATCCCCCATAGGAAAAGTGATTGCCAAGTTTCCGTTTTGATCTTTTTTGGGTCCCATTCCAAAATGAATAAGATTATCCCAATAAAAAGATGCGATCATAAAAGTGGTAGGAACCCCGCTGTTCTCAAAAAACTTATTTGATTCTCCTTTTGCATCAAAATGCGGAACTTTATATTTGCCCATTAGTGTTGGCATGCTGTCATCATTTAATGAAATCCAATTTCTTGTATCTTCAAGCGTCGACCAAATTACATGGGAAACACCTTCTTCTTTTGCAGCTTCTGCCATATTTTTAGCTTGAGCTTTTTCTTTATCAGGAGAAAAATGTTCCCAAAAAGCGGTTACGCAATATGCGCCGTAAGCCCCTTTAAAAGCCTTCTTCAAACTTTCCACATCATCAAGGTCAGCCTCAACAACTTCCACTCCGTCGTTTTTTAATTCTTTGGCTTTATCAGAATTTGCATTTCGCGTAATAGCGCGAGGGGAAAAACGACCCTCCTTATCATTAAGTATTGCTTTCACTAATCCGCCCCCTTGTGCTCCGGTAGCTCCAACAATAGCAATTACTTTTTTATCTGCCATATCTAATATCCTTTCTTAAATATTAATTGTTATTAAATTTTTTTTTCTATTCATTTTCAATTTTGTTTGTAACTAAAAACTTCAGGCTCAAATAAATTTACCAGCCTTAGTAAATTACTTTTTGCTGTATTGAAATGTATTTATGAATTGTCAAATTTCAGTGTCCCAAAACACAGAGGAATTTCGAATCTTAAAATAGTTAGCTCATTTGCTCTATTATAACTGAATAAAATAAATATCATATTCATTTCTTAAAATTTACTTATTTTAAAATCCTCATCAACGGAACCCCAATATGAAATTTTTATCAACATTAGTTATAACAATATTATTAAATTCATTCAGCATAAATTTTGCACAAGATGATACCAATACTTTATCGATTGGTGAAACGATAAATATAAAATCAAAATTCCTGAATGAAGAAAGAAAAATTTATGTTTATCTCCCCAAAGGTTACGATTTAACAAATGAAAAATACCCTGTGTTATATGTTCTAAACAGCGAATTAAACTTTAAACATGCTGTCGGAACTGAATCTTATCTCGCAGAAACTCAAATAATTCCATCTCATATTATAGTGGGAATTGATACAAAAAATATAAGCCTTGATTTAAACATGGTGGATAATTCTGATATTGATAAATTTCTTTCATTTATTCAAGATGAGCTGCAGCAATATATTAATACAAATTACAGAACACAGCCGTTTAATATTTTATTTAGTCATTCATTTACAGGAGGGATTGCATTTTATACTTTGTTAAAACAGCCCATGATGTTTAATTCATTTATTATTTCTAGTCCTTACGACAAAGATGATTTTAATTTCCTTTCATCCTTGGCAAATGAACGTCTTCCTCAAAAATATGAGCTGCCAAAGTATCTTCTAATTATGGTTGGAAATGATACTTATCTTTCTGAATCAATAAAAAAACTGACTGATGAAATTAATAATAGAGCAGTGCAAAATTTATATTGGTATTATACAATTTTAGATAATGAAACTTATTCAAACAGCTCTTTAATAACTTTATATGATGGACTTCAATATACTTATGGAGATTATAAGGTTCCAACAACAATGTCGTCTGAAGGGAATTTAGATTCACTTAAAAATTACTTTAAAAGAATAAGCTTTAACTTTGGATACAGTGTAACTATTCCGGAAAAATTATTAACCGAGTTTGGGTTTCAAGTACTAAACGCCAAAAGACTTATTGATGCAATAGGTGTTTTTAAATATGCAGTGGAAACTTTTCCAGAGTCTCCGGCAAATTATAGTTATTTGGGTCTTGCGTTGGAACTTAACAATCAATTAGAGGAAGCGGAAAAAAATTACGCAGCTGCTTATGAAATAAGCGTCAAACATAATTCAAACCTAACTGACTATTATCACGATCAAGTTGAAAAAGTTAAACAGAAAATGGAAAAGTAAAATCCATTTCAGGTAAAACTTAACCTTGCCGCTTTTTGATTTCTTCTCATACCTGCCAAAAAAATACTTCATTTGTTCTATTGCCGAATTTATTTCCTTTCACAAAATTTCATTTCTTTAAATAAAAATTAAATAGGTTTACACGATGAAAAAATTATTAATTATAATTCCCTGTTTGTTTTTGCTTTTCGGATTTACTTTTAACTTTCTTGTCAATCAAAAAATGAACGATATTTTAAATCAAATTCAATATTCTGAACAAAGCGCCAAGTTGATGATTCTCGATAACAGCAAAAACGCTCGTTTCTATTATCCTAATCCAAAGCGGTTAAAAAATCTAGCTTCAAGTGAAAAGGCTGCCATGGTTTCTATCATTGGAGATTACGTAAAATCTTACACCGCCTCCGATGAATTTTTACAGAATTATTTGCAGTTTAAAGAAGACCAAAAACCTACTCCACCTGAAAAACCGCAGACCGCAAATGAAATGAAGGAAGCGCAAAAGGCTTCAATAAAAGAAGGGATTGAAAATCTAAAAAAAGTTAAAAACTCAATGCCGAAAGATCAGCAGGCGTCTTTTGATGAAACTATAAAATCTTTTCAGGATCAGCTAAAAGATTTAGACGATCCTAACAATCAAACTTACAATGCAGATTTAGATAATATTATGCAGCAAGGTTATCAGCAGCAATTAGAAAATTACAAATTAAAATTAGCTGAATGGGGAAATGAATATCCCGCTAATCCAAAGCCGATGATCAAGAAATGGCTTTCAAAATTTTTAAAAGAATCTAATGATATTGATTATGCCGCCAAGACTATTGATGACGGAAACGGGAAAAAAATATTTGCAAATACTCTTTACGAAAGAAAACCACCTGAGTGGAAATTATTTTTCCGTGCAGGAAAAGAAACCGTTGATGCAGGAAAAAAATATGCTGAAGATTGGTTAAAAGAATTGAAATAAAATTTATTCTTTTAAAGAAAAATTTAGACGGACTCTACGTAGATTCCGTTTTGTTTTTATTGAATTTATTCATTGCTTGGTTGGAGATAGTTCAATTCCAAAATATTTTTTAAGAAAAAATAAAATTCAATATCTCCGTCAAATTCAATTTTTGTTTTTGAATTATACTCGGTAACCGTTAACGAATTATTGCTTAACGTTATTCGCCCGATTTCAGTGGCAATTGTGCAAAGCATTCGTGTTCTAAAGTACGAAGATAGACTATCCTGCTGATAAGCACACAATTCTTTATAATTTTCAAATCTCTGTGGAGTATTCGTAAAGCTGTATTGAATATCCCAACGATCTTTTACTTTTCTTTGCAACTCGAAAACTTGATTTTATTTCTTAATATTCTGTACTCTCCACTAACATCTTCAATCTTACAGATTCGGAATTCAATGGGTGTTCTAAACGAATCACAAAGCCAACATCACGGTTATGAAATCGAGCAGATTTGAATTGAATACAAAAATAAATCCATATACAACCGAGCCAATTTTGATCTCGATTTTTATTTAAAAATGTTCAGCAACGGATCTAAACCTTTATAAACTTAGCCAGCTTTGATGTACAAAAAGGAGTGTTTAATTAGACGGAGAATTCGCTTCAAAAAACGGAAATTTGACGTTATGTAAACCTATATTTAAAATTGAGTATTTTCTCTTAAAGAAAAGCATGATAGCGTTTAAATTGTATGGGAAAAAGAGGTTTAGTGGCCGAAATTCAGTTAAAAAGATCAGGTGGGACACGTTTCCATTCTGGAAATTTCAAATATCTTTAAATGTGAATTGTGGTCATACTATTGGTTTCTGCATTTTTTGAAATGTTTTATTAGAATACACTGTTTAAAGATTAGCACTAAATACTACATTTAAGCAATTTAAAATGATGTTTTCGATTTAACTGTAGCAATTCCGTGAATAATTTTTGTTTTGTTTGTGATGAATAATTTTGTTTTTTTAGTTAAAACTGTAAAACAAAAAAATCCCAATTTCACCAAACATAAACCCAGTTTCTTTAAGAATCTAGTTTATAACAAAATAAATTCATTATGAAACGAAATATAATTTTACTTTTAACTTTTGTCCTTTTAATTAGCTGTCAAAAAGTTGCGCCAACAAATAACCAAAACGGAAAAGATATGCAAGAAACAAAACAAAATAATCCATATTACTCGCGTACAGATACTACAAAATTAGATCTGCCCGATTCAACCTGGAAAAAAATATTGCCGCCCGATGTTTATGAAGTTGCGAGAAAAAAATCAACCGAGCGCGCATATACAGGAAAATATTGGGATGAAACCGGACTTGGAAATTACTATTGCGCGGCGTGCGGCAACGCTTTGTTTAAATCTGATTCGTGGTTTGCAAGCGGCTGCGGCTGGCCAAGTTTTTTTGAACCAATAAGAAAAAACAGCGTGGAATATGAGCATGATTCAGCTTTTGGCTGGGATAGAACTGAAGTTTTGTGCGGAAGATGCGGCGCCCATCTGGGGCATATTTTTGACGACGGTCCCCCGCCCACCGGAAAAAGATTTTGTATGAATTCAATTGTGTTGGATTTTGAGCCGGAACAGAAAACGGAAGGGAAAAAGTAAAAGTCAAGTTTGATCCTAATGCTTTATAAAAATCCGTCAATAATAAACCTGTAAAGAGTTGTTCTAAATAGCATGAAAATAAGGTAATAAGCTTATTGTATCCGTTACCAAAGTTTATTACTAAGGTCTGATAATAATCAAATACAAAAAGAAACAAACCCTATTAAAGTTTCAACCTTAGTAATAAAATTACCTTATTACATTATTTGTTGTATTAACGCTTTGCGGTATGCTCTCCACCTCAAACAATTTAATCACATCTTTACAAAACAAAATTAAAAACTCAAATATTTTTTCCGGCGTTTCAAAATTATTTGTGATGACGAGTTTCATCGTTTCTTTTTGCTGATTGAATTTAATTTTGTCTTTGTAATCATCCATTACAAAGCGCATTAACTCAACAAATTTATATTTATAATAATCTTCTTTTTGTCCTTTGGGAAGAATTAAAAATATGTTTTTTCTTTGGATGATAACCCTTTCAAACAAAGCGAAGGAAGCCTGATATTTTAATCTTGCCGTGGAAATTAATCTTTCAACTAAAATAGGAAGCGCGCCAAATCTATCCAACATTTCATCTTTAAGCTCATCCAATTCATCCAAAGATTTTATTGAATAAAGCGAAGTGTAAAAATTTAATCTATCCATTTGTTCGGGCATATATGTTTCGGGAATTCCAATTTCAAAATAAGTATCAATTGTCGGCTCGGTTCGTTCATCATGCTTCGGCAATGATTTAAATACTTCTTTAAATTCCTGGTATTTTAATTCTTCGACAGCTTCGTTAATCATCTTTACGTAAAGATCAAAACCAACGTCATTTATAAATCCGGTTTGTTCGGTGCCGAGTAAATTTCCGGCTCCCCTAATTTCCAAATCTCGCATAGAAATATTAAAGCCCGCGCCGACATCCGTAAATTCTTCAATTGCCTGCAAACGGCGCAGCGCTTTTTTAGTAATTCCGCTTAATGAAGGAACAATAAAATAAGCGTACGCCTGACGATTTGATCTTCCAACTCTGCCGCGCAATTGATGAAGCTCGGCAAGTCCAAAACGGTCGGCGCGGTTTACAATAATTGTATTAACATTCGGAATATCAATTCCCGATTCAATAATTTTTGTTGAAAGAAGCACATCATACTTTTTATTAAGGAATCCGTGAATAACATCTTCAAGCTGCGCAGGTTTCATTTGTCCATGAGCAATTGCAATTCTTATATCGGGAACATATTTGTTAATATACGCCGCGAGCTTATCAATTGAATGAACTCTGTCATGAACAAAATAAACCTGTCCGTTCCGTTTTAATTCATTTAAAATCCACTCTTTAATTTTAAACATATCAAAAGTAGAAACAGTCGTATAAATTGATTGACGGTTGGGCGGCGGCGTTGCAATTATAGAAAGATCTCTCGCGCCAAGTAAAGATAAATTTAATGTGCGGGGAATTGGGGTTGCGGTTAAAGTTAGCGTGTCAACATTTAATTTCAGCGAGCGTAATTTTTCTTTAGCCATTACTCCGAAACGATGCTCTTCATCAATAATTAAAATTCCTAAATCTTTGAACTTCACATCTTTGGAAATTAAACGATGCGTACCGATTACAACATCAACTTTTCCTTCAGCTAATTCTTTAAGAATTTCCGTCTGCTGTTTTTTAGTTTGAAAACGGGACAGCGCCGCAACCTTAACCGGGAATTGTGTAAGCCGGTCTTTAAAAGTATTGAAATGCTGCTCGGCTAAAATTGTAGTGGGGACAAGCACCGCCGCCTGCTTGCCGTCTTGCACAGCTTTAAATGCTGCGCGCACTGCAACTTCAGTTTTGCCAAAACCTACATCGCCGCAAACCAGCCTATCCATAGGGTTTTCAGCCTGCATGTCTTCTTTAACTTCTTCCGTAACTTTTTCCTGATCGGGAGTATCTTCATAAAGAAAAGAAGCCTCCAACTCTTTTTGCCAAACAGTATCGCTGCCGAAAGCATAACCTTTTGTAGCTTTGCGTTTTGCATAAAGTTCAATTAATTCGCGCGCGGCTTCTTTAATTTTCTTTTTAGTTCTTTGCTTTGTGTTCACCCATTCTGAAGAACCGAGGGTGGAAAGCGTTGGCGCAAGTCCGCCGCCAGCCGACTCATTGGATGAATATTTTTTTACCAGCGTTAGGTAGTTAAGATTTACATAAACAACTCCGCCATCTTTGTATAAAATCTTCATCGTCTCTTGATCGGATTCGCCTATTTTTATGGTTTCAAGTCCTACATACTTCCCTATTCCGTAATCTTCGTGAACAACAAAATCACCTTTCTTTATTGAAGCAAATGCTTTTGATTTTGCGCGCTTATATTTTTTATTTGTAGATAATTTTGTGCGGTAAGGTTTATTAAAAATTTGGTAATCAGTAAGCAGTAAAAATTTTTCATCTCTTTGAACAAAGCCTTTTTTGATGGGAAGGGTTTCTAATTTTATTTTCCCTTCGTCAATTAAAGTGGAAAGCTCTACTTTAAATTCTGATAATAAATCTTTTAGCCGCGCTGTTTGAAGTTCATTTTCAGAAGTGAGAGTTATTTTAAAATTATTTTCAGCGTGCTCTTTTAAAGTATTAAACAGAACTTCATAATTTCCATTTATCGTAGGCGCATCAGCAATGCCGAGATTTATTCTATTATTTTCTGTAGCAAGCTCTTCTTCAATTATCCAGCGGCTATTTCCTTTTTCTAATAGCGATGAATAATTTTTTTTCTCTAAGCCAGCCATTTCATTTACTGTTGTATTTTCTAAAATTGGTTCGGGAAATTCTTCATCTTCTTTATTAATGATGTTTTCTATTTCTTGCCTTTCAATCTCTTCATCAACTAAATCATAATCATCTTTTAAATTGAAGACATTTATTTTTTCTTCATTTAAATTTTTTAATTCAAATGAAGATGCAAGAATTATCGGATTATTTAGATATTCAAAAATGTCCGTAAAATCTCTCGATGAGTCGCTGTTAAATGCGCCCGCTAAAGTTGCTGATTCAATTTTTTCAATAGAGCGCTGACTTTCAGGATCAAAGTATCGAATGGATTCTAAAAAATCTCCGTCAAACTCTAACCGCACAGGGTTCTTTTCACTGTATGACCAAAAGTCAATTATAGAACCGCGCTGCGAATAGTAGCCGGGAGCTTCAACAAATTTATCTTTTTGATAGACGAGTAAATTTAAATATTCAATTAAATCATCATAAGTTAAATCGCCGCCAACTTGAATGTTGGTTGTATTTTGCTTGACTTGCTCTTTGGTGGGAAATTCATAATTAAGTAAATCATAACTTGAAATAACAATAAATTTTTTTCGTTTAGAAATTTCGGTCAGCTTTTCCTGAATTAATTCGGAGGTAAATTCAGTGAACGCAATGGTTTTTTTATCAAGTCCAATTAAATTTAGTTCGACATTCAATTCAGCAACCGTTTGCAAATCCGGAAGGAGTAATAAAATTTGATTTTGGGATTTAGATAATTGATTTACAAAAATACTTTTGGAAGCGCCGAATAACGGCGAGATGTGAAATACTTTTTTTGAAGAATCGTCATCTAAACGCGCGGTCAATTCGTTAAAAATATTTAAATCAAAAAAATTCTGCATCGTTCCTAAAATGAATATCTTATTCCCAACTGGTTGAAAGAAAAAATTAGTGAAACATTGGAATTTTCATCATCAGTATTTGTATAATGACCATTTACAAAATCGCCGATAAAATAACCGAGCGCCGCGCCTAAAATTATATCGGAAGCCCAATGTTTATCGTGGTAAACCCTTGAAAAACCCACCATAGACGCCAAAGAATACCATCCTATTTTCCAATAAATATTATCAATTTCATTTGCCATAACGGAAGAAAAAGAAAATGCCAGAATTGTATGTCCCGATGGAAGCGATGATCTATTAATATCAAAAGTAAAGGGATTGAATGTTATGTCGCCAAGATTTTCTTCAGGTCTTCTTCTTCCAATTATTCCTTTTAAAAGGACATTTAAAATAGAAGCGTAAACCGTGGATTCGCCTAATTTTAATCCAAGCCTTCTAATATTTTCATGCTTTGCAAATAAGCCGTAGCTATAAAGCCCTGCAATAGAGACCGCCACAGTAGGAATGAAAAAATATTTATCAACATTAAATAAATTATCGTTTAGCTCGCTTCTGCTTCGTAACGCGAAACCCCTAACGTCTTTATCAACCGCAACTGCTGCGGCTGTAACAGCTATTGTAGATGAAAATAAAATCCAGTCTTTAGAATCAAAATGAAGCGGCGCAACAGCAATATCTCCGCCCACAACAATAAAGTTTTTAAAATCTTGCGGGAATTTTTCAAATTGCGAAAAGGAACTGTTTGAAAAAATGAAAACAAGTAAAAGCGTGGAGATTTGTTTCATCATATTTAATTTAAAATTAAGAAAGGGGTTCATTTACGTGAACCCCGAAGTTTTGTTATTTCTGAAATATACAAATCCAACTTCTATAAGAATGGGGTTTGTCGGCGATAATATTATTTTTTTAATTCAATAGCTTTGCGAACAAATCCATCTGCACTTTCAATCCGTACTTTCGCTTCTTCAGAATCAACTTTAGCCAAAATCATAACTAATGCAGTTTTAACATGCCCGCCGGCTTGCGTTAAATATTTAGCGGCTTCATCATAGGAAACTCCGGTTATGGTCATTACAATTCTTTTGGATCTTTCGACTAATTTTTTATTAGTCATTTGAAGATCAATCATCATATTTTCATAAACCTTTCCCATACGAATCATTGCAGCTGTTGTAAGCATATTCAAAACTAATTTTTGTGCAGTTCCGCTTTTCATTCGTGTAGAGCCCATAATTATTTCCGGTCCAACATGCGGACAAATTGCAATGTCAACTTCTTTTATATCAAAATTTTCGCGGGGATTTGTGGTAACAAATAATGTTGCCGCGCCAATCTCTTTTGCTTTTTTTACTGCGCCTATTACATAGGGAGTGCGGCGACTTGCAGCGATGCCGCAAACAATGTCTTTAGAAGTTACTTCGGCAGCCAAAATATCTTTTGCTCCGTTTTCTTCGTAATCTTCCGCGCCTTCCTGCGCGCGGAACATTGCTTCTTTTCCGCCGGCAATAAATCCTTCAATCATTCCAAACGGAGTTCCAAAAGTTGGCGGACATTCTGAAGCATCAACAACGCCAAGACGTCCGCTTGTACCGGCGCCAAAATATAGAAGCCTGCCCCCGGATTTTAGGGCTTTAACAATTACTTCCACCGCTTTTTCTATATATGGAATTTCTTTTTCAACAGCGAGCGCAACTTTTTTATCATCACTATTAATTATTTCTAAAATCTCCCTAGTTGATCTTGCGTCAATATCCATAGAGTTGGGGTTACGCTGCTCTGTCGTCAACTTGCTAATTTCGTGAAATAATGATTTGCTTTCTTTAGAAGAAGTCATTTCTGAAGCTCCAATAAAACTAGTTTTTTCCCTTTTTGATTTCTTATATTTGAAGGCTTATAGCTTAAATCGAATATGGTAGATTTGCGGATATATGATTTATATTTCATTTCTGCTTTTTGAAATTCTTCATCTAAGTCGCCGCCTTTAATCGCCGCGAGATATGCTTTCTCTTTAATTAAAGGAATGGCATAACGAAACAAAATAATAAGCGGAACCGTTGCACGGCTAATTATAAGGTCAAACACGCCGGAATATTTTTGTTTAAACTCATCGCTTTCCACGCGCATATTTTCTGTTTTAACATTACCCAATTTTAATTTATCAATAAATTCTTTTACGGCGTCAATTTTTTTTGTAGTTGAATCAACAAGAATTCCTCTCATTTCGGGGCGCATAATTGCGAGAGGAATTCCCGGGAAACCTCCGCCAGTTCCAATATCTAAAAAGTTAGTGCATTTTTCCGGAAAATATTTTGTTATATATGATGAAATGAAAATATGATTTTCAATAATATTTTCAGCGTCGCGCCGCGAAATTAAATTTACGTTTTCATTTTTATCAACCACTAATTCTGCAAAATAGGCAAGCCGTTCTACTTTCATTATATCGGGATTAAAACCATTTTCCCAATAAAAAGATTTCAATTGTTTTAAAAATTGTTCTTGAACGTCCACCATAAAAACTCCTCTATTTTAGTTTTTTAAATATACCAATAAAATAGAAATATCTGAAGGTGTAACTCCCGAAATTCGTGAGGCTTGACCTATTGACCGCGGCTTAATTTTGTTTAATTTTTCTCTTCCTTCGTTTGACAAAGCTTTGATATTGGTAAAGTTCATAGTTAAGGGAATTTGTGCGGATTCAAACCTTTCTAATTTTTCTACCATCTCTCCCTGGCGTTTCATATAGCCTTCGTATTTAAGTTGAATTTCTACTTGTTCTAAGGCTAATTCATCATTTATTAAGTTTTTTATGAATATATATTCATTATGATCAATATAATTTAATAAATCATTTAATTTCAGCTCCGGTCTCTTGCATAATTTAGATACTGTTTCTGTCGAATCAATTATACTTTGTCCTTTTGATTCAAGAAATGAGTTTATTTTAGAAGCATGAATTTTTATTTTGTTGAAATTTTCAACAGCGTCATTAATCAGCCCTTCTCTTTCTTTCACACTATTAGAATATAATTCTGAATTTAAACCATATTTGAATCCATATTTTGCGAGACGAATATCTGCATTATCTTGTCGAAGCAAAAGCCTATGTTCAGCCCGTGAAGTAAACATTCTGTATGGCTCGTCAGTAGATTTGTTTACGAGATCATCAATTAAAACACCTATATATGCCTCGCTTCTTTTTAAAACAAATTCTTTCATTCCTTTTATTGTAGCGGCGGCATTTATTCCTGCCACTATACCTTGAGCGGCAGCCTCCTCGTAACCGGAAGTCCCATTAATTTGTCCAGCAAAATAAAGTCCTTTTATCAGCTTTGTTTCCAATGTCAGATCAACTTGATGCGGCGGGAAGAAATCATATTCAACTGCGTAACCCGGACGCACAAGTTCGACTTCTTCCAATCCTTTTATTTTATGGATTGCTTCAATTTGAATTTCAGCGGGAAGTGAAGTTGAGAACCCATTTAGATAAATAAGATCTGAGTCCAAACCCTCCGGCTCTAAAAATAATTGATGCTGGAGTTTTTCAGAAAATCTAACAATCTTATCTTCAATGGAAGGACAGTATCTCGGACCGACACCCTTTATTAGTCCTGTAAACATTGGCGATTGCTTAAATCCCTTTTCCAAAACATTGTGAACATTTATATCCGTATAAGTTATATAGCAACTAACTTGCGGTAATTTTGGAAATTGTGATTTGTTAGTTTGAAAAGAAAATGGCTGGGGATTTACATCGCCGGGTTGTTCTTCCAATAAATCAAAGTTAATTGAACTTTTTGATAATCGGGGCGGTGTTCCGGTTTTTAATCGAGCAGTTTCAAAACCTAAATTTAATAGTGATTCAGTGATACCGGTTGCGTGTTTTTCTCCAAATCTTCCGCCGCTTGTAGATTTTAATCCAGTATGCATCAATCCATTTAAAAAAGTCCCCGCAGAAAGAATTACGGCTCTGCAAAATATTTCATTTCCTTTTGAGGTCTGAGTTCCGATAATTCTATTATCTTCAATAAGCAAATCTATTACAGAATCTTCAACAATAGTAATATTTGGATGAGCAGCAATAATTCTGTAAGCTTCTTCAGAATAGAGTTTGCGATCTGATTGGCAGCGAGGAGACCACACCGCGGGACCTTTTGACTTATTTAACATTCTGAATTGAATCCCGGTTTTGTCAGCGATTTTACCCATTATCCCGCCAAGAGCGTCAATCTCCCGAACCAAATGTCCTTTTGCGGTTCCCCCAATTGCGGGATTGCACGACATCCGCCCCATGGCATATCTATCCATCGTAACAAGCGCAACATGACAACCCATCGAAGCCGCAGAGTGCGCTGCTTCTATTCCAGCGTGTCCTCCCCCAACAACTATAATATCAAATTTATTCATAATATTCATGCTTAATGTTTCATGTGAAACAGTATATAATTCAGAATTCAAATGTAAAAATACAAAGAAAAAAATTTGAACTTAAATTAAATCTCCGGTTTCACGTGAAACGGGATATTATTTTCCAATACAGAATTTTGTAAATATATTATTTAGAATATCATCTGAGGTTACCTCGCCAATAATTTCTCCCAGAGAATTAGCGGCATTCCTTAAATCCACAGAAATAAACTCTCCGCTCAATTTTTTATTAATTGATTCTTTCGACATTTTAAGATATGTTTTAGCTTCTTTTAAACAATTAAAATGTCGCAGATTAGATACAATTGCGGATTTTTCACTATAATTTGAATTACCAAAAACCATTTCTTTTAATTTTAAAAATAGCTTATCTATACCCTCTCCATTTAGTGCAGAGATATAAACATCGGCAATAATATTTTTATTGTTTCCCAAATCAATCTTGTTTAACACATTTAACACTTTAGATTTTTCTTTTAGGCTATGAACTTCAGCTAACAAATTTTTAAAATCACCCTGTTCAACATCATTAATAAATAAAACCAAATCCGAATTCCGAACCGCTTCCCTGCTTCTTAAAACTCCTTCTTTTTCTATTTCATCTTCGGAAACCCTTATTCCCGCGGTATCATATAACCTAAATAAAATCCCATCAATTTGAGAGTCCTCTCTAATTACATCTCGAGTTGTTCCGGGAATTTTACTTACAATTGCGCGGGATTCTTTAAGTATATAATTTAACAAACTCGATTTGCCCACATTTGGTTTGCCCACAAGCGCAACATTTACTCCATCTTTAATAACCTTCCCAAAGGAATAAGATTTTAAAAGTAAATTGATCTCTGAAATTATAATATTTATTCTATTTTCTAATTCTTGAAAATTTACAAACTCAACATCTTCTTCGGCAAAATCTAATTCCAGTTCAACAAAGGAGCTAACATTTAATAATGAGTCTCTTAATATCTGTACTTTTGAAGATAATATACCATCGAGTTGATTGCGCGCGCCTTTTAAAGAAGCATCGGTTCTGGAAGAAATAATATCTGCCACAGCTTCGGCTTGCGCTAAATCAATTTTATTATTTAGAAAAGCTCTTTTAGTAAACTCTCCCGCTTCAGCAAGTCTCACTTTTTCATCCATTAAAAGCTCAATAATTTTTTGAGTTATAATAGGATTTCCGTGAGCGCTAATTTCAATTGAATCTTCTCCAGTGTAGGAATTAGGATTTTTAAATACAGAAACCAAAACATCATCAATTAACCTTCCTTCTTTATCTATAATTTTTCCGTAATGAATGGTGTGAGATGCAGCTTGGGATAATTTAATTTTTCCTTTAAAAATTGAATCTACCGCAGCGAAAGAATCGGCGCCGCTTACTCTAATTACAGATATTGCGCCCGTACCCGATGGAGTTGCCACCGCCGCAATAGTATCTTCCATTCTTAATTTATTCATAATTAATTTTCATAAAATAGCCAGCAAACTTATATAATTATGTGCGCATTTTCAATTGCCTGATAACGCTCTTAATCATATAATAAATTGCGATTTATTGATGTAGTCAACGACATCACATATAAGCTGAAATATTGTCGCGCCATTTTGCCAAAAATAGGATAAAAATAAAATATGTTTAGAATTTTATGCCAATCTGGCTAAACTGACACTAAAGCGAAAATCTCGCTAAACCTATACTTAACAAAGACTTACGGCGATGTATTTCCTGGCGTAATAATTGAATAAGTAATTTACTTATTCATAATATTATATGAAATCATCAATGGAATTTAAAGATTATTATAAAACTTTAGGCGTGGAAAAAGACGCAACGCAAGAAGAAATTAAAAAGGCTTATAGAAAATTAGCGTTAAAATTTCACCCGGACAGAAATCCAAATAACAAAAGCTCCGAAGAAAAATTTAAAGAAATTACTGAAGCAAATGAAGTTTTAAGCAATCCTGAGAAACGGAAAAAGTACGATCAACTTGGTTCCAATTGGAAGCAATATGAGCATGCGGGCGGTGGAATGAATGATTGGTATAATCAATATTCTTCCGGCGGACAAGGAAGCTCGTTTAAATTTGAAGGCGATCTTGGCGATTTATTTGGAAACGTTGGGGGTTTCTCTGATTTCTTTGAAAGTTTTTTTGGCGGAAGAAGGAGTCAGCAGCATACAGGCGGCTCATCGGCACAAATCCCAAAAGGGAGCGATTATGAGGCAGATTTGAATTTAACTTTTGAGGAAGCTTATAATGGAACGAGCCGACAAATAAATATCGATGGACGAAAATTAAAAATTATTATTGAACCGGGAACGAGAGAAGGAAAGAAGTTAAGATTAAAAAATCAAGGCGCCGCAAGTAAAGGGGGCGGTGAAAGAGGAGATCTATATTTAAAACTTCATATTCTCGATCATCCATTTTATGAAGTAAAGGATGACGATCTTTATTATAACCTTGATGTTGATCTCTACACAGCAGTGCTTGGAGGGAAAATACAAATAACCACCGTTGATGGGAAGAAAATAAACCTTACTATTCCTAAAGAATCGGAGAATGGTAAATTATTAAAAATAAAAAATATGGGAATGAAAAAATCTAATGGCAAAAGCAAAGGCGATTTGATTGTAAGGGTGACTATTCAAATTCCCAAAAACTTATCATCAGAAGAAACAAAATTATTTAAAAAATTATCAGAACTAAGGAGCAAATAAATGGCCGAGAAACAAGAAACCGTACATAAATATAAATTTAAAGCTGAAGTAAAACAATTGCTGGATATACTTGTCCACTCACTTTATACGAGCAGAGAAATATTTCTACGTGAATTGATTTCTAACTCATCAGATGCTTTAGATAAAATAAGATTTCAATCCACTAAAGGGACAGAGGTTCTGGACAAAGATTTACCGTTGGAAATAGAGGTTGGTTTTGATGAAAAGAAAAAAATTATAACAGTTTCCGATACCGGCGTTGGAATGACAAAAGATGAATTAATAAAAAACATCGGAACTATCGCGAAATCGGGTTCGGCGGATTTTTTAAAGCAGCTTGCGGAAAATAAATCTGACGCAAATAATATTATTGGAAAATTCGGCGTTGGTTTTTATTCGGTTTTTATGGTTGCCGAAGAGGTCGTCATCAAAACAAAATCATATTTAAAAGATGAGCCGGCAGTTGAATGGAAATCAGATGGGCTTGGTAATTATGAAATTGCAGAGCTTGATGAAAAATTAAAAAGAGGAACTGTAATTGAAATTCATTTAAAAGAAGACGCCAAAGAATTTGCTGATAAATACAGACTTGAAAATGTAATTAAGAAACATTCAAACTTTATTCAATTTCCTATCTACTTAGAAAAAGAAAAAATTAATACTGTTTCCGCAATTTGGCGGGAGCCTAAAAGTAACGTTACTAAAGAACAGTACAATGAATTTTATAAATTTTTAACTTACGATAACGAAGAGCCGATGGATACTATTCATATTTCCATAGATGCGCCTATTCAATTTAACAGCTTGCTCTTCATCCCGAAAAAGAATTTTGATTTATTCAGATACAGCAGGGAAGAATACGGTTTAGATTTATATGTTAGAAGAGTTTTAATTCAACATAAAAATAAAGAGTTGTTGCCGGAGTATCTCGGATTTGTAAAAGGAGTGGTTGATTCGGAAGATTTGCCGTTAAATATTTCCCGCGAAACCTTGCAGGAAAATGTTGTCTTTCATAAAATTTCTAACAATGTAACAAATCAAATTTTATCTTATCTCTTAAAAAAAGCTAAAGATGAGCCTGAAAAATATACTGATTTTTGGAATGAGCATGGAAGAATTTTCAAGCTCGGTTATACTGATTTTACTAATATGGAAAAATATTCCCAGCTGCTGCGATTTAATTCTTCCGCATGTAAAGATAATAAGGAATTAATATCACTTGATGATTACGTTTCGAGATTAAAAGATAACCAAAAAGAAATTTATTTTGCCTTTGGCAGCAGCAGAGAAGCAATTGATCTGGATCCGCATTTAGAAGTATTCAAAAGGAAAGGGTTGGAAGTTTTATATCTCTATGATCCTATTGATGAATTTGTGGTCACTTCAATTAGAAAATTTAAAGATTACGATTTCAAATCTGTCGATTCGGTTGAATTAGAAAAAATTGAAAAACTGAAAGATGAAAAAGAAACTGAAACAAAAGCCGAAGAATTAAGTAAAGATGATACAAAGCAATTCGATAGCCTGATGGCAAAAATGAAAACAATTTTGGGCGACAGAGTTGTTGATGTAAAAGAATCCAAAAGATTATTTGACAGCCCTTCCTGCTTGGTTAATCCGGATAACACAATGTCGTCCTCAATGTTAAAAATGATGCGGCTTGCAAATCAAGATATGGGGCAGCAAAAGAAAATTTTTGAAGTAAATAAAAATCATCATTTGGTAAGAAATCTTTTAGCGATCTTTAAAGCAGATTCAAACGATGATTACATAAATAATGTTACTGAACAGCTCTATGAATCAGCTTTATTAATAGAGGGTAATCTTGACGATCCGCATAAATTGGTAAATAGATTGAATAAGATGATGGAACAATCAAGCGACTGGTATAAAGAGGTAAAGAAATTATAACGGCATTTGCCGAAAGGGGAGTAAGAAAGGAATGAAAATATAATGGCATTTAATTTTAATAAACTTACAGTAAAAGCTCAGGAAGCTGTGCAGACGGCTATTGAGATTGGTCAAAATTATAATAATCAAATTATTGAACCGGAACATTTACTGGCTGCATTAATTCAAGAGCAAGGGAATATTGCCGATACGATTATGCAGAAAGCCGGCGGAAATATTAATAGAATAAAATTAAAAATTAATGAAGCAATAGAATCTCTCCCAAAAGTAAGCGGCGCTGGAATTGGAAATCAGCAGATGTCAAATAATATGGCAAAAGTATTTGATGCAGCGGTTTTGGAAGCAAAAAATCTTAAAGATGAATTTGTTTCAACCGAACATTTGCTTTTAGCTTTAGCAAAAAGTGAGGATAAAGTTGGGCAGCTATTAAAAGATAATGGAATTTCCCACGATGAAATTCTTTCCGCGTTAAAAGATGTTCGCGGTTCGCAAAGAGTTACTTCTCAAAATCCCGAAGACACTTATCAATCATTACAAAAATACGGACGCGATTTAAATGAATTGGCGCGCAGCGGAAAACTCGACCCCGTTATCGGAAGGGATGAAGAAATTAGAAGAGTACTACAAGTGCTTTCACGAAGAACGAAAAATAATCCTGTATTAATTGGCGAACCCGGAGTAGGGAAAACTGCGATTGCTGAAGGAATTGCTCATCGAATTATTTCTGGAGATGTTCCTGAAAATTTGAAAACAAAAAGAATTGTTGCTCTCGATATGGGCGCGCTTGTTGCCGGAACTCAATTCCGCGGACAGTTTGAAGAAAGACTTAAAGCCGTTATAAAAGAAGTTCAGGAATCGAACGGTGAAATTATTCTTTTTATTGACGAGCTTCATACGCTTGTCGGCGCCGGCGCTGTTTCCGGTTCAATGGACGCGGCAAATATTTTGAAACCTGCTCTCGCTCGCGGCGAACTTCACGCAATCGGCGCAACAACTCTCGATGAATTTAAAAAGCATATTGAAAAAGACGCCGCCCTTGAAAGAAGATTTCAGCCCGTGCTGGTTACGGAACCTTCTGTTGATGATACCATTTCTATTCTCCGCGGATTAAGCGAACGATATGAAGTCCATCACGGTGTGCGCATTACTGACGGAGCTATTGTTGCGGCTGCGCAGCTTTCGGATAGATATATTACCGATAGATTTTTACCGGATAAAGCTATTGATTTGATTGACGAAGCTGCCTCTAAACTTAGAATTGAAATTGATTCAATGCCGGAAGAGTTGGACACTATTGAACGAAAAATTAAACAGCTTGAAATTGAAAATGAAGCTTTGAAAAGAGAGAAAGACGAATCTTCACAAAAAAGATTAAAAGATTTAAAACATGAGTTAAGCGCGCTTGATGAAGAACGAAATAAATTAAGAATGCATTGGAATCTTGAAAAAGAAAAAATTCAAAAAATACGCGCAATGAAAAGTGAAATTGAAAATGCAAAAACTCAAGCTGAAAAATATGAAAGGGAAGGCGACCTCGGAAAAGTTGCGGAACTTCGTTACGGAAAAATATCTTCGCTTGAAAAACAATTGAAAGATGAAACTCAAAATCTTACTGAAATTCAGAAATCTCAAAAAATGTTAAAGGAAGAAGTTGACGCTGAAGATATTGCAGAAGTGGTTGCAAAATGGACCGGCATTCCGGTAAGCAAAATGCTTGAAAGCGAACGAAGTAAACTTTTAAAATTAGAAGACGAACTTCACAGCCGTGTAATTGGGCAGGATGAGGCTGTCTCCGCTGTGGCTAACGCGATTAGAAGATCGCGAACCGGTTTGCAGGATTTGAATCGTCCTATCGGCTCGTTTATTTTTTTGGGAACAACCGGCGTTGGTAAAACAGAATTAGCGCGTGCGCTTGCAGAATATCTTTTTGATGATGAACATGCAATGATTAGAATTGATATGTCGGAATACATGGAAAAGTTTTCTGTTTCGCGATTGATTGGCGCGCCTCCAGGATATGTTGGTTATGAAGAAGGCGGACAGTTGACCGAAGCTGTGAGAAGACGTCCGTATTCAGTTGTTTTGCTTGATGAAATTGAAAAAGCACACGCCGATATTTTTAATGTTTTGCTGCAGGTACTTGATGATGGACGTTTAACTGATAACCAGGGTAGAACAGTAAATTTTAAAAATACAATTATAATCATGACTTCAAATCTCGGTTCTCATTTACTGCATGATAAATTAGAAAATGTTTCCGATGAAAACATAAATGAAGTTATGGGAGATTTGAGATATAAAATTTTAGATCTTTTAAGAAAAACAATTCGTCCCGAATTTTTAAATAGAATAGACGAAATAGTTTTATTCAAACCTTTGACGAGAAGTGAAATTAGACAGATTGTGGATATTCAAATTCGTCACGTACAAAAATTATTGAAAGTTAAAGAGATTGTTTTAGATATTAATAATGAAGCTAAAGACTGGCTGGCAAAACTCGGCTACGATGTTACCTACGGCGCACGCCCATTAAAACGAACTGTGCAAAAATATCTCACAAATCCTTTATCTCAAGAATTGCTGATGGGTAATTTTCACGACGGTGATACAATTAAAGCTAGTGTGGGCAACTCCGGGAAACTAGAATTTCATAAAACAGAAGTTGAAGAAAAAATAACTTAACAGAAAACGATTTGTTTTTTGAGAAGGCGAGTTTAAACGGCTCGCCTTTTTTATTTATATTATCCATTCATAAAATTATTTTAGATTTATTAAATGTTTTCCTTACTGCGGACACATATTGAAAAAAGAGTTTCCTTAACTGATAAAGAGTTCGCAATCAGTTCAAAATTCTTTGCCACTAAAAAGCTTAAGAAACATCAGTTCTTTTTAAATGAGGGTGATATTTGCAGACACATTATTTTCGTAAACTCCGGATGCCTGCGTAAATATACGATTGATAATAAAGGAGCCGAACATATTATTCAGTTTGCAATTGAAGACTGGTGGGTATCTGATTTACATAGTTTCTTTTCAGGGATGCCGGCAACTTTTAATATTGATGCTTGGCAGGATTCCGATGTTCTCTTGCTGGAAAAATCTGCAAGAGAACAACTGCTTAATACTTGTCCGAAAATGGAACGATTCTTCAGATTACAGATAGAATCGGGTTTCGTGGCAGCGCAGCAGAGAATAGTAGATTCACTAGCCGATTCCGCCGAAGAACGATATCTTAAATTTATTAGAACATATCCAAAACTTTTTGAACAAGTTCCGCAAAACCAAATTGCTTCTTATCTCGGAATTACGCCTCAATCCTTAAGCCGCATACGAAAAGAATTAACTCAAAAATAATTGCGTTAACTTACTACAGTCATTTAATATAAATTCATCTTTTTTTAATTACCATATGTTAACCCTATTTCTTACCATACGTGAATGCAAATGACGGCCCTTTCCTCTTAAGTTTGAGTAGTGATTAAATAATAACTACAGAACAAAATAAAAGGAAAATAAAATGACAACCTGGAAAATAGACCCCGCACATTCGGAAGTTAACTTTAATGTTAAACACCTTTTGGTTTCAACCGTGAGAGGACATTTTGATAATTTCGATGCAACCGTAGAAACAAATAAAGATGACTTTAGCGATGCAAAAATTAAATTTGAAGCTGATGTAAACAGTATCAATACAAAAAATGAACAGCGCGATGGACATTTAAAATCAGCAGATTTTTTTGATGCAGCAAATAATCCGAAGATGAGCTTTGAATCAACCTCCGTAAAAAAAATTTCTGATTATGAATTACAAGTAAAAGGAAATTTCACTCTTCGCGGTGTAACAAAAGAAATTACACTTGATGTTGTGTATAACGGAACCGTAAATGGTTTGCAAAATAATGAAGTTGCCGGATTTGAAATTCGCGGAAAGTTAAATCGTTTTGATTACGGTTTACAATGGAATGCACTTACAGAAGCCGGCGGAGTTGTAGTTAGCAACGAAGTTAAAATTGAAGTACTTGCTGAGTTTAATAAAGTTCAAAGCGCTGCGCAGGCTGCATAAATAAAAAAATTAATGTACTAAAGGCGAGTTGCAATAGCTCGCCTTTTTTGTTTTAAAAAAGTAACCTCATGTTGATGTTAAAATATAATGGTCAATGAAAAAGTAAAATTTCTCCAATTCTTACTCCATTGTTTCCCTTTCCGCTTTTTTTTAGTTTTATATCAATCATGAAAAAAATTTTTACCCTCATTAGCAGACTGTCCATTCCAGCTCTGCTAAGTTTGTTTTTATTATTTAACACTTCATACGCGGATTATAATTCCGCAGAAGTAGTACAGCATCTCGGAAATAAAATTCCGTTAAACTTAAAATTCATAAACTCAAAAGGGGATACGGTTTTATTAAAAGATCTCGTCAACAAACCAACCGTGCTTGATTTTTGTTATTACAAATGTGTTGGAATCTGCACTCCGCTAATGAGTGAAATAGCGGATGTTGTGGGCAGAGTAAAACAAAATCCCGGGGAAGATTACAATATCATCAGCATTAGCGTTGACCAAAATGAAACTCCAAAAATGGCAGCAGAAAAAAAGGTTGCTATGCTGGGTTTAAGCGAAAGAAAAATTCCGGATGAAGCCTGGGCATTTTTAACCGGCGACAGCACCAACATTTATAAATTAACCGACTTAACCGGATTCCATTTTAAAAGAACTTACGGAGGATTTTTACACAAAGGAGTTTTAATCTTTCTGGATAAAGACGGAAAGATAGTTCAATATATGAATCCCTCATATCAAAAATCCAGCAGCTTCAGAATTTTGCCTTCAGCATTTGAAATGGCAATAAGCAATGCATCTAAAGGTAATATAACTTCCACAATTGCAAACCTACTAAAAACATGCTATAGCTTTGTACCAAAAGGAAAAGATATGTTTGTTATGATGCTAGTGCTTTTTACAGGCCTATTGACTGTTGGAGCCGTGGTCATCATTATCAAAAAAGTAAATCCAAAGAAGAGTTAAATAATTTCAATCCGCACACTTCATTTTACGCAAACCAGAAAAATGCTTTTCTTAAATAAATTTTTAAAAATAGAATTTAATAATGGGGAGGCATCCTATTTCTAATCAAATTCATTTAAAGATTACTTGCGCTAAAAGTATCTCCCTGTGAAATATCCCCGGTTGTGTATCCTTTATAAAACCATCTCCTCCTTTGTTCTGAAGTACCGTGAGTAAATGATTCCGGCACAACATAACCCTGTGATTGTTTCTGAATATTATCATCGCCCACAGCACTTGCAGCATTTAAGGCTTCTTCAAGATCGCCGATTTCAAGCAAATTTTCTTGTTGAGTATAATGTGCCCAAACGCCTGCATAAAAGTCAGCCTGCAATTCTAATCTAACGGAATATCTATTAAATTCTTCCCCACTAAGTTTTGAACGAAGCGCATCTATTTGCTCAGTTACACCGGTAAGTTTTTGTATATGATGCCCAACTTCATGGGCAATAACATAAGCCATAGCAAAATCGCCGGGAGCTTTAAATCGTTTCTGCAGTTCATCATAAAAACTTAAATCGATATAAAGTTTTTCATCGCCGGGACAATAAAAAGGTCCGGTTGCCGAACCCGCAATTCCACAAGCGGATTCTACTCTTCCATTAAATAAAACTAATTTAGGCTCCCGGTAATTAGCGCCTTGTTCATTAAAGATTTCATGCCAAATGTTTTCCGTCTCTGCAAGAACTACTGAGACGAACTGAGCAAGTTCTTTATCTTCAGAGCTTTCAACATAATTGGAATTAGTCTGTCCGCCGGATTGCGAATTTTGAAAAATAGATGTGGGATCGCCGCCTAAAAGCAAAGTTAATATTACAATCACTACCGTCCCTATCCCTCCGCCGATAATACCTTTGGAAGCCATTCCCCGCCTATCCTCAACGTTTGAACTCTCTCTTCTTCCTCTCCAGCGCATTATTATTCCTCTTAAATTGAATTGATAATTTATTATTGGAATTCATTTCAAACTGAAATAATTACGTATTATTAAATATTTTATTGTTAACAGTTTACTTTTTAAATTGCCGATAAATAAGAAGAAGAATAATTGCCCCTATGGTTGCGCCGATAAATCCTGCCGCTTCCCCTTCTTGATATAGTCCAATAAATTTGCCTAAATACGTAAATAGAACAGAACCCGCTATACCGATAAGAATAGTTATAATACACCCGCCGGGATCTTTGCCGGGCATAATTAATTTTGCAAGTGCGCCTGCAAGAAGACCGATAATTATTGTCCAAAGTATCGACATATTTTAGCCCTTTTTTGTTATTTGGTTAAATGATTTTATTAATCCTCTTGCACCCGCATTCATTAGATATAATGTGTTATATGCTATTAAAAGAGACTAAGGTTTCGGGATTTTTAATTTTTGCCCAACTTTAATCATATCAGGATTATTGAGCTGATCCTTATTTGCTTCAAAAATTTTATTATACTTACTAGAATCTTTATAATACTCCTGTGAAATTTTACTTAACGTGTCTCCGCTTTGCACAGTGTGTACATGATAATAATCATTATTCAAAACCTTAATGTCAGCGTTTACTTCAGATTGTCCTTCGCCGCCAACCTCTTTTATCTTATCCCAAATTTTATTTTTTTCATATTGACTGTTTACCGTACCGGATATTTTTAGTTTTCCACCTTCCTCTTGCACGTTTAAATTTTGGGTATTTAACTTTTTTGCCGTATCTAAAACTGAATTATATTTATCCTGTAAAGCCATAATAACTCCTTTAACATTTTTATTATAAACTGATTATTTAACACATAAATACGTAAAAATTTTTTCTCATTAAAAATATAAACTAAAATTAGCAACAAACATTTGATATAGTTTCTATATTGCCTTTGCTCACATAATTGGCGAATAAGGTGTTTTTTCACTCAATAATCACAGCTAATACTTGAAAAGAGTCCTAATCGTTTTAACTCACTTTACGGCGCAGGTAAATATGCTGAACTTCTGGGGGATATTAAAAAAGCTAAATCATACTATGAAACGCTGCAAAAAAATAATATATCTACGGGATACAAGAGAGAAAGATTGAGAAACACTTTAGAAGTTATGAACAAAGATTGAAAGAATTCAGTAAATTATTTAAGGAACTTCATTATTGCGGTTCCTTAAAATCTTTTTGTTAATCAATTAATTTAATGTTTTTCAGGAGATCAATATTCTGCAATAATTAGTCCTTAAAAATTGAACTTATTTATTTATCAAATCACGAATAGCTTCAATTACTATTTCCGGATCTTCATTTTGTATATAATGCCGTGAGGTATTTACAAATTTATGCTCTGCATTAGGCATTTGCTTAAGCCAATTTTCATGATACTTCTTTTTTACTTCAAGTTCTTTTTCTGCGCCGGGAAAGCTTGGATTATATTTGGTTGCTGTAAGTAAAATAATAGGTATCTGCGGTAATGGAAATGATGAATCAGCTTCAACACAACTTTTGTTTACAAAATTTTTTTCTTCTTTCTGAGTTAAATTCATCGGCGGCGTATATTTTAAAATCATTTTTTCACGATTATCCCAATCATCTTTTGTTAATAGTGCTTTTAAACTATCCTCATTAAAACCAGGGTCAATAAATAAAATTCCGCGTACTTTAGATGGAAATTTATATGCGTAAACTTTCGCAATTTGGCAGCCAAGCGAATGTCCAACTAGAATATATTTTGTATCTAAATTAAGCTCGGTTAAAAGTGAATTTAATTCTTGACTCCTTCCATCAGCGTCTTTTGCGTATGTTGAACTATCAGATTTACCAAGCCCAGATCTATCATATGAAAGTGTCGTGTTATTTTTGGCAATAATTGATTGAACATTTTCCCATGTACTATGATCTTCGCCTGAACCTGAAATAAATATTATTGATGGTGAACCTTTGCCTTCAATATTAATAAATAATTTTGAATCATTTATTTCAATGAATTTTTGAATGGTTTTTGTATCAGAAGTGTCCTGCTGTGCGAGAGTATTCTATATTAAGAAAAATAAGTATAATGAGAAATAATATTATCATAAACAACCTGAATGTTTTAATTAAATTAAATATAAAAGAAATAATCAGAATGATTTATTATTGATTAGGATTGTACAATGGATAAATGGTAATAAAAATTAGGTGAAAGGAAAATTTTTTTTTGATAGATTCTCTTTCTAAAGAAAGTGAATCATATTACACAAATGCAATAGATAAATAATTTCAAGCTGAACTTGTTTCGGGATGTATTTAAACTATAAATCTTCTGGAATAAATATGACTTACGATACGTGGAATTCAGAATGACTGTTCAGATTAATTTAATATATGAAACGGAGACATTACCAATAAATCTTTCCGTTAACCAATTATTTTAATATTTTCCATCCATTGACGCATCTTCTGCAATTATTAGTTCTTTTATAAGCGACTAAAATGAAAAATGAACCTTTTGAAATTGGATGCAAGGCTTTATCCATCGGCGAATGGGAAAAAGCACAAAGAATGTTTGGAAAAAGCTTTAGCCATTGAAGAATCACCTAATGTATATGAACAGCTTGCCTGGGCTTGCTGGTGGTTAAATGATTCAGCCGGTGTTTTTGAATATCGCAGTAAAGCTCACAACTTATTTTCTGGAAAAGAATGATAATCTCGGTGCGGCTCGAAATGCTTGCTGGATAGGAATCGATTATATTGAATTCAAAGGTGAATTTGCTATCGCCAGCGGATGGTTCAAAAGAGCCGAAAGTCTTCTTGAAGGAATTCCCGAATCCTGGGAACATAGTTTAATGAAAATCTTGAAAGCAAGATGGACATTTCAAGTAGATAAAAATATCGAACTGGCATTTAAGCTTTTAGATGAAGCTATGACAATAAGTAAAGCGCACAACTATATTGATGGGGAATTGCTGGCAGAAGCATTGAAAGGATTTATTTTAGTTGTTGAAGGAAACATCGCTGAAGGCATGCCTCTTTTAGATGAAGCAACTCTACTGGCAACAACCTCTGAAAAAACAGATATTAATATAACAACTGTTGCCTGCTGTTTTTTGATAGATGCATGTGAGCGAGTCCGCGATTATGAAAGAGCCAGTCAATGGTGCAATAACGTTAAAGAAATTTGCAAAAAGTGGAGATTTAAATCAATGTTTGCAAACTGTAAGATGAAATATGCCGGAGTTTTAATCTTACAGGGAAAATGGAATGAAGCTGAAGGGGAACTATTATCAGCAATTTCAGAATTAAAAGAATTTAGGCCAGCTCAAATAAATGCATGTACTATTAGACTAGCAGATTTAAAGAGAAGGCAGGGAAAATGGAATGAAGCAGAAAAATTATTAAATGAAGTGGAATCCCATCCTCTAAAACCTTTATTTCTATCAGCGCTTTGTTTTGATAAAGGAGAATATGAAAATGCATTAGATTTAGTTCAAAAATATTTGCGTAGAATTTTAGTTCAAGAAAAAACTGAAAGAACCGTTGGCGTTGAATTACTCTTAAAAATAAATATAAAACTTGGTAAAATTGATGATGCCAGAGAGCTTTTAAATGAACTTAAGGACATATCAAATAGTATAAATAATTTGCCTTTAAAAGCTGCATATCTAAATGCTTACGGTATTTATAATTTTGCAGTTAAAGATTATGAAACAGCTCGACAAAATCTTGAAGATGCAATTGATATATTCGATAAAATAAAACTGCCTTATGAATCTTCCCGAAATCGAATAACTCTTTCCGAAGTTTTAATCTATCTTAAACGTTTCGCTCAAGCCGAAGGAGAATTAAATTTAGCAATAACAAAATTTAAAGGACTTGGCGCAGAAAAAGATTGTGAGAAAGCTAAACAAATATTAAAAAATCTATATAACGACGATTTAGTCGACACAGAAAAAAATAAATTTGAATTTACAGGAAGGGAATTAGAAGTTTTGAGGTTAATTACGGAAGGTAAATCCAACGAAGAAATAGCGGAAAACCTTTACCTCAGTATTCGAACCATTGAAAAACATTTGACTAACATTTATAGCAAATTAGGGGTTTCTGGAAAATCTGCGCGCACTTTTGCCGCTTCATATGCAATTAAAAATAAATTAATATTCACTTAGCCGCTCTCTTTCAAATCCGAATTCATTGAATCTCATTTATTTTTCATTTCGAAAAAGATATAGTTCAAACATAATTTATTTGTGTAAGACCAATTGTCCATCAAAAATACGTATAGACCAACCATTAAATACGTAGTACCTCTGATTCATTCAAATCATCTGCTTTTTATTTTGCAATAAAAAAGTTAGGAGATTTGTTATGAAGACTAATGAGGAGAATAAATACAAAGTTATTGTTATTGGCGCTGGGCAGGCTGGTTTGTCAGTTGGTTACTATTTGAAGAAATATAATATTCCGTTCTTGATTTTGGATGCAAATAAACGCATTGGGGATTCATGGCGAAAACGATGGGATTCTCTTCGCTTATTTACACCGGCTAAATTTGACAGCCTTGTTGGAATGCCGTTTCCAGCCTCGCCAAATTCATTTCCTACAAAAGATGAGATGGCAGATTATTTAGAAAATTATGCAAAGCATTTTGATTTGCCTGTCCGAACAGGAATGAAAGTTGACGGACTTTCAAGAGAGGGAAATAATTATTGTATTTCTGCCGGCGATTATCAATTCCAAACAGAGCATGTTGTTTTAGCCATGTCAAATTATCAAAACCCGAAAGTTCCGGAATTTGCAAAAAAGCTTAATCCGGATATTGTTCAATTTCATTCTTTTGATTACCGAAATCCAGCTCAATTTCAAGAGGGCAATGTGCTGGTTGTTGGCGCAGGTAATTCCGGCTCTGAATTGGCGCTGGAAGCAGCAAAAAACAATCATAAAGTTTGGTTATCCGGAAGAGATACCGGGCATCTCCCATTTAATATTGAAAGCACTCTTGCTCAAGTTCTTTTTATACGGTTAGTAATACGATTTATGTTTCATAGAGTTTTAACTACCAGCACACTAATAGGAAGAAAAGCTCGTCCAAAATTAACTTCGATTGGCGGACCTTTAATTAGAAATAAACCCCAGCAATTTGTTGCTGCTGGAATTAAACGTGTTCCAAAAGTAATTGGCGTTAAGGATGGACTTCCATTATTAGAAAACAATGAAACTGTCGATGTAAAAAATGTAGTTTGGTGCACTGGTTTTCATCCGGCATTCTCCTGGATTGACATACCAGTTTTTAAAAACAGAGAGCCAATGCAGGAGCGAGGAATTGTTAAAAGTGAACCCGGACTATATTTTACAGGTTTACATTTTCTTTATTCATTATCTTCAGCAATGATACACGGTACCGAAAGAGATGCGGAATACGTGGTTAATACTATTAAAAATAGAATGAGTAACTAAAGTAATCGCGCTTGTGGAAATATTTAAAAAGGCAGCGAAAATTATTTAGTTCTTTGATTCCAGCATTTCAACCGTTATACTATTTAATTGATTATAACCCTTCGTGAGTTTATGTATATCCTGTAAAATACTTTGTACGAAAACAGAATTTGATTCACCGCTTTCTTCTAATTTTGTTTTGCCAATTAATTATATTTTAGCTTTTTATTTCATTATCTTCGTTTCACTCCAATCATTTAGGACAAAATCATTATGAAAACACTTTTTGTAATCCTTACTTTATTAAGCGGATTTTTTCTCGGCGCTTTCATTGGCGGGATTGCTGTTCCTAAAGACAGCGGCTTAGCAGGCGGCGCTATTGTTTTGGGTTACGGGGTAATGGGAGGCGTTATAGCATTAATTTTAGCAATTATATTTGTTAAAAAAATTAAACCTACTCTATTAAAAAAAATAATAATTGTTTTGTTGATTCTAAATCTTTTTCCCTTAGGATGGATGATTTATAAATTTAAGACAAACCGTTCTGATGAAGAGCCGATACTAAATAGGAAAACTCTACCGCCTGCAATAATGTTAGGCACGTTGTCTTCTGCAAATATTTCAAAAAAACAGTATGAGAATGATGAATTCGGTTTAGGAATGGCAAGGCCGGATTTTTATAATAAAGGGGTGCTCTATTTTTATTCTCCAAATCTGGAAAAAGGAGTTTCTGAGCATATGCCATCGGATAGTTTAGTTTTTTCACAAGCGGATCATCATCAGTACAGCATCAGCTATGCGCCGCCTTGGTTTTATCCCGAACATCTTAAAATGGATTATGAAATTCTTTACTTAAAAATTCTTTCACTCGGACGCGATTGGATCCAAGTTGAAGTAAATAAGCAGACAAAACTTTCAACGTGGGTTGCTGCTTCCGATGTGCAAATTTTATTATGGCCTGAATTTCTGTTAACTGTTTTCGATGTAGAAAATCTTGACCCCATAAATAACCCGCTGCGCGTAAAACCGCTTTTACATGCTTCAACTTTTGTGGGGATAAATTATTCATTCCTCTCACCGACAATGATTAAAGAAAGCTGGCTAAAAGTAAATTTGCTTGACGAAGATTATAATAAAGTGGGCGAAGCCTGGCTGCGCTGGCATGAAGAGAAAAAATTATTGGTCAGCTATTCTTTGCTGAGTTAAAATTATTTTGAAATAAGACTCGTGCGAACAATTTAACAATCAGACTTTACCATAATTTTTATTCCATAAATCCATTTGACTGGGGATATAATTATTATCCAATAAATTAATTAGCTTTAGCTAGTTTCCCGATAAATTCTACTACAAGATTAATCAGTTGATTTTGTTATTATAATTCATAAAATCAAAGTGCAGTTTTATTTTACCTTTAGGCTTTAGTAATGGATACTTTAAATAATTCTCAATTTAATGATTTTGCTGAAACGCTTTTAAACAAAAGAGAAACTCATACCTGCAACTCATCTTTAAAAAAAGAATCAATTAATTTTTTAAATGAAATTATAAATTTATTGTTTCCTCATTTTTCAAGCAGCGTTTATTATTCCCCTAATGATATTGTCGCCAAACTTCAATTGATGGAAAGAAATTTAATTTCTATTTTAAAAAATATAAGCGAGAATGATAAAACAAATATTAACGGAGATGTTTTTAAAATTGCAGAGATTTTTATTTCTAAAATTCCATCCGCGCATGATATGCTCTGGCATGATGCAGAAGCAATTTTTAAGGGCGACCCCGCCGCGGAAAGCATTGATGAAGTTATACTTGCTTATCCCGGTTTTATGGCCATTGCTATTTACAGACTTGCGCATGAGCTTTATAATTTAAACGTATCTATCGTTCCAAGAATTTTAACGGAACACGCGCATGAAATTACGGGAATAGATATTCATCCCGGAGCCGAAATAGGAAGTCCTTTTTTTATTGATCACGGAACCGGAATTGTGGTTGGTGAAACCACAAAAATTGGTAAGAATGTAAAAATTTATCAAGGCGTTACGCTCGGAGCTTTAAGCGTTAATAAATCACTTATCAAAAATTAAACGGCATCCTACAATTCAGGATAATGTTATAATTTATTCGCAGGCAGTTATTCTCGGCGGCGAAACTGTTATTGGCGAAGGAAGCATTATTGGCGGAAATGCCTGGGTAACGCAAAGCGTTCCTGCAAATTCCTTTGTATACAGCAAAATGGAAATGAAAGTACGCTCGAACGAAAATTATTTTGACAATATTGATTATATTATATAAAAATCGGAAAGTTCAATTTTAAAGAATAAATATAAGGAGTCATTATGAAACTAAATAATATTCTCGAAGGCATCGGGAACACACCTCATCTCAGAATTAACCGGCTGTTTGACAAAAACTACGAAGTTTGGGTTAAGCTGGAAAAAGCAAATCCAGGCGGAAGCATTAAAGATAGAATTGCGCTTTCAATGATTGAAGATGCTGAAAAAAAAGGAATTATAAAAAAAGGAGATATTTTAGTTGAACCGACTTCGGGAAATACAGGGATAGGGCTTGCGCTTGTTGCTGCTGTTAAAGGTTATAAGACAATTCTTGTTATGCCGGATTCAATGTCAATTGAAAGAAGAAAAATAATGACTGCATATGGAGCTGAATTGGAATTAACTCCGCGAGAACTTGGAGTTAACGGAGCAATTGAAAAAGCAAAAGAAATAGTTTCTAAAAATAAAAACGCCTGGATGCCCCAGCAGTTTGAAAATCCGGCAAATATTGAGGCACATGTTAAATTTACTGCGCAGGAAATACTTTCAGATTTCCCTGATGGAATAGATTATTTAATAACCGGCGTGGGTACAGGCGGACATATAACCGGAGTGGCTAAGGTACTAAAAGAAAAATTCCCCGATACAAAAGTCTTTGCTGTTGAACCTGAACTCTCCGCTGTAATTTCGGGAGGTCAGCCGGGACCGCATCCATTACAGGGCCTTGGCGCCGGGTTCATCCCTAAAGTTCTTGATGTTTCTTTACTTGACGGAGCTATTAAGATTTCAAAAGAAGAAGCATTTGAATACACACAAAGAGCAGCGAAGGAAGAAGGTTTGTTTATAGGTATTTCTTCAGGCGCTGCTCTGGCAGCAGTAGCCAAAAAGTTAAATGAAATTCCTAAAGGGAAAAAAATACTTGCTTTTAATTATGATACTGGCGAAAGATATCTTTCAATTGAAGGATTGTTTTAAATTTGAATAATTTAATATCTGAAAATTTTAAATTGTCATTTGTAGAAACGGATCGCCGACCTGTCCCTGTTTTAATTACCAATGAAATTTTTTATACTAATATTATTTGTCTCAATTTTTAAAGGTAACCTTTATTCTCAAACGGAAAATCCCGACTCCCTAAAATCGCTTCGTCAATTAGGTTTAAATCCAAATTTAAATGAAAAGCTTTTATACAGCTTTGATGAATTAAGTTTTTATAATGATTTACATAATTCTCAAAACTATTTTCACGTTAATTATGATCCGAATACACAATGGCTTTGGACATCAATAACGCTCTCCAATTCAACTCATTACACTTCAAACAATAGTTTTAATTTTAATAATATGCTAACGGCACAATATCAAAAATACACAGAAGATTCAAAGGTTAATCCTTTTACCTATGCGCTTGGTATGGCTCAGCTTGGCGCAGTGGGCTATCTTGCTTATAAACATTTTAAGAAATACGGATTTAAGTAGACAAAATTTAAATTCCTTGAAGAAAATTCTTCTAATAAAAAACGATTATGACTGACTTAAGAAATTTTGGTAATACAAATCTAAAAGTATCGGCTCTCGGTTTCGGCGCAGGGGAGATCGGCGATTTTGCCGTTGATGATAAAATCGTTAATGTCATTTTAAATACTGCGCTTGACCTTGGTATTAATTTAATTGACACCGCGCGCGGTTATTATGCGTCGGAAGAAAGAATGGGAAAATTTATTTCTAAAAGAAGAGATGAATTTGTGCTTTCTTCAAAAGTCGGTTATGGAGTTGAGGGAGAGAAGGATTGGTCATACAATTGCGTGTTAAAAGGAATTGACGAAGCATTGGCAAAAATGAAAACGGATGTTATTGACATTGTCCATCTTCACTCCTGCCCTGTTGAGGTTTTAAAATCGGGCGAATCAATTGACGCGCTTGACAAAGCAAAAGCTGCGGGGAAGATAAAACTATCGGCTTATTCCGGGGAGAATGAAAATCTTGAATTCGCTATAAATTGCGGAAGGTTTAACAGCGTGCAGTCATCATTTAATATTTGTGATCAAAGAAATTTATATTCAAATCTTCCCAAAGCTAAAGAGAAGGGAATGGGATTTATTGCCAAGCGTCCCATTGCAAATGCGCCGTGGCGGTTTGGTGAAAAGCCCACCGGGCATTATTGCGAAGAGTATTGGAAGCGTTTGCAAAAAATGAATTTAAATTTTGATATGGATAATTATGAATTAGCTTTAAGGTTTTCCGCTTTTACCTGGGGAGTTGATAGCTGCATTGTCGGCACAACAAATATTAATCATTTAAAAGAAACGCGGCAATAATTGAAAAGGGAAAACTTCCCGAAGAAGTAATTTCAATCATAAAAAAATCATTTGAAGCAAATGATGAAAACTGGATAGGACAGCTTTAAAATATTTTTTACTTTTAGCTTACAGAAGTCTAAACTCTCATTAACTCCCGATTATAATATCAATCTACCGCCCGTCATTATTTTATCTTATTAAAATTAATATTACTTAAGTTCAAAACATTCCCAACAAATAAAAATTTAAAGGAGGATTTTATGAGAAAATCATTTTCTCTAAATCGGATTTCTGTATCGGTTCTAACGTTAGTTTTATTATTAAGCGCGGCAAGTCTATTTGGAAAAGACGATGGGAAAATTCCGATTACCACTTCTTCAAGCGAAGCAAAATCTGAATTTTTAAAGGGAAGAGAGTTGTTTGAAAAGCTAAAATTTACCGACGCTAATCAGTATTTTGTAAAAGCTCACGAACTTGACAATAATTTTGCCTTGGCTTATTACTTTGACGCAATAACTAATTCATCCGCCAAAGGATTTTTTGCTCAATTACAAAAGGCAGACGAATTAAAAGATAAAGCTTCGGAAGGAGAAAAATTAATTATTATGGCGGGCAAAGCGGGCGCCAGCGGCGAAACAAAAAAGCAGCAAGAATCTCTAAAAAAATTAGTGAGCCTTTATCCCAATGATGAAAGAGCCTTAAATTTTTTAGGACAATTTTATTTCGGTCAGCAGAAATTTAACGCCTGCATTGATAACTTAAAAAAAGCATCGCAAATTGCGCCGGATTATTCAGCGCCGTATAATATGCTGGGCTATTCATACCGGAGTATCGATAATTTTTCCGCCGCTGAAAAAGCATTTAAAAAATATATTGAACTGATCCCCGACGATCCGAACCCTTATGATTCCTATGCGGAGCTTCTTCTTAAAGAAGGAAAGTATGAAGAATCAATTACGCAGTATCAAAAAGCTTTAAAGATTGATCCGCATTTTGTCGCTTCTTATTTGGGATTGGCTTGCGATTATAATTATTTGGGGAAAAATGAAAAAGCAAAAGAAACTTTGGATAAGCTTTATAATGAAGCCGCGCGCAATGACGGCGAAAAAAGAGGAGCTTCATTTGCAAAAACTGTTGTTTACGTTGACGAAGGCAATATGACAAAAGCGCTGAAGGAAATGGAAAAGCAATATGCGCTGGGTGAAAAAATTAATGACGCTTCCGCAATGTCGGCAGATTTAAATGCTATGGGAAATATTTATTTTGAAATGGGAAAATATGATGAAGCTGCTAAAAAATATAATGAGTCTTTGGATAAAATTTTAAATTCAAATTTGTCTGACAATGTAAAAAATAATTCAAAAAGATTTTCGCTTTATAATGATGCAAGAATTGCTTTAATGAAAGACGACATTAAAACGGCAAAAAGTAAATCGAAGGAATTGCTGAAAAAAGCCGGCGATGATAAAAATAATTTCCAAATGTGGCTGGCGCACGAACTAATGGGAATGATTGCTATGAATGAAAAGAATTATAAGAAAGCTGTTGATGAATTTAATAAATCGAACATGCAAAACCCTTATACATATTATCGGCTGGCGATGGCTTATCAAGCTGATGGAAATAAGAAAGACGCAAAAAAATATTTTAAGCAGGCGGCAAATTTTAACGCTTTAACAAATTTGAATCAAGCTTTTATAAGAACGAAAGCGCAGAAGATGATTTCTGAGATGTGATTGCAAATTATAAAATATTTCTTTTCTCTTGGCCGCCGTTTATTACGGCGGTTTTTATTTTTAAATTGAAATGAAAAATATTTGCTTTTGATTTTTATAAGAGGTTAGATTTGAAAAAAATTAATGTTGGAATTGTCGGCTATGGAATGTCGGGGAAATATTTTCACGCTCCGTTCATTCATTCCAATGAAAAATTTAATCTTAAAAAAATAGTTGAACGAAAAAGCGAATATTCTAAAAAAGATTATCCATACATTGAAGTTGTAAAAGAGTATTCTTCATTATTAAAAGATGACAGCTTAGATTTGATAATTATTTCAACTCCAAATTCCACGCATAAAGATTTTACAAAGGAAGCTTTGCTCGCAGGCAAAAATGTAATTGTTGAAAAGCCATTTACAATAACCTCAAAAGAAGCCGGCGAACTAATCGCTCTTGCAAAAAAACAAAATAAAATTTTAAGCGTTTTTCAAAATAGAAGATGGGACGGCGATTTTTTAACGGTTCAAAAAATTATTAAAAGCGGTTATCTCGGCAGGCTGGTGGAATTTGAATCTCATTACGACCGCTTCAGAAATTTTATTAAACCCCATACCTGGAAAGAGGAAGAGGGAAAAGGACATGGTATTTTATATGACCTTGGCTCGCATTTAATTGATCAAGCTTTAGTATTGTTTGGCTTGCCGGAAAGTATTTGGGCTGATGTCCGCACGCAGCGGGACGGCGGCAAGGTTGAAGACGCATTTGAAATAGTTTTATTTTATAAATCTAACTCATCCCCTAAAGTTACTTTAAAAGGAAGTCTGCTTGTGAGAGAAGTTGGACCACGCTACATCATGCACGGAACCAACGGCTCGTTTATAAAATTTGGTTTGGATCCGCAGGAAGAAGATTTGAAAAAAGGAATTTCTCCTTTAAGTGAAGAGTGGGGAATTGAACCAAAAGAAAATTGGGGTTTATTAAATACAGAGATAAACAAATTTCATTTTAACGGAAGAATAGAAACAGAAGCCGGGTGTTACCAAAATTATTTCAATAATATTTATGATGCGATTGTTAATAAAAAACCACTTGCCGTTAAACCGGAAGAAGCGAAAAATGTTATTAGAATTATTGAGCTTGCTTATAAAAGTTCGTCATTAAAAAAAGTTGAGGGTGTTGATTAATTAACAAACCCAGTTCCTTTGAGGAATTGGGTTTGTTTCGGGTTTATCTATTCCACCACTCTTAAAATTGGATAAGCTTTTTCTCCTTTATCAAAATAAGAAGAGCGACGGTAAAAGAAATCTAATCTTGCGGCGGGATCACTTTTAAAATTTTCATCTTCTTCCAACAGATTAAAAAATTCTTTGCGAAGCGATTTATTTTTCTTCAGCATTTCTGTTGCTATCGGCTCCATTATATATGACTCGGCGTATTCTTTCCTTTCAAAAAAAGCGTTAAAAAATCCCCAATGGACAAATGAATCTTTTGAACCCGGTTCAAGTAAAAATAAAATTACGCGCAGTGTTCTTTGGTTTGTTGAAATATAAAAAGTTCCTTTTTCAATTTTTATTTTTTCTTTTATTAAATCATAATCAAACTCTGCCTGCATTCTGCCTTCATAAGGTCGCCGCCAAAACTCGACATTTTTAAATTTATATTTTTCAACAATAAATTCTTTTTCGGCTTGTATCGTTTCTACTTTGATGCCGTGCAGTTTTATTAGTTCGACAATTTCAGAAAATTCTTTGGGAATTAAATATGCTTTAGGAACAGCAACGTAATTTGCGACTATTGTTTTATTAAAAAGCGGGACGTAATATTCTTCAGGCGTCTGAGTATATTGTATAATTCTGCTCCCGGTAATTTCACTTTCGTGTTCAATTGTTTTAAATCCTTTGAATAAAAATTTTTCTGATTTATCACTTGCCGCAAAACTTATAGGAAAGAGTTTTTTATTAATAATGAATTCTTCAATTGTTTCTTCGTCCGCTTTTTTATTTAATGATTTTAAAGTTTTAAAGTTTTCATTTAAATAATTAAGCGCGTGCGTCATTGCAGAGAGAGTCGAAAAGACACGGTTTGAAAAAGGCTTTAAACTGTGAGTTTCAACCAAAAGGCAAATTCTATTTTGAGCAACCGTATAACCATCTGAATATCTCGGCAGCGAAGGCTGATTAACAATTCCGTCCTTAATATCCTTATCATTTTTGAATTCAATATAGGGCGCGGTTAAAAAACCCTCGCCTTCAACTTTAGATATTAGCTGAGGATAAAATTTTTCTTTTACCCATTTTGATAAATGAGAAGAAACATTTTCATGCTTTACCTATTCCAAATGTAATGTGGTATTGATAATCGGCGCCGTTGGTCGCGTGATTGTCAATCAAAAAATCGGGAAGCCATTCGTTAAAAAATTTAAGCCAGGCTTTCATTTCCGGCGTGTCGGCTTTCATAAAATCGCGATTCAAATTTAAGTTGAGCGCGTTTGTCCGCCAGCCCATTTGCAAAGGTCCGTTTTGGTTGGGACGATTAAACTCACTCAATCTTTCATGCCCGTCAACATTAAACGTCGGGATGACTATTAAAAATAAATTGTCAAGCAAGCGTTCTTTTTCTTTTGTAATTAAAATTTCGCGAAGCAAAATCATCGAAGCATCCTTGCCTTCAATTTCACCCGGATGAATTCCGTTTTGAATAAGCGCGATTGCTTTGCCGCTCTCCCTTACTTGCGCCGGAGTGAATTCATTTTTATTTGATACAACAAGATATTTTATTTCTCTTCCCTGCGGTGAAATTCCCATAGTAAACATTTTTGCATTATCGGTTTCATCAACAAACTTTTGAAAATACTTTATTGTTTCATCATAGTTCGGAGATTCCAATTGATTTGATTTTTCAAATTTCGTAAGCCAGTCTTTTTTATTTTCTGTATAGTGCATTTTTTTATTACCTTATTTCGGAATTGGTTCTAATTTTTTTTTGCTTTCTTTTTTTGAATAAAACATGCCCTGCAAATTAACTTAATTATTACTTTTTTAATTGATAAATTAGCAAAAGAAATTTGAATGTTTTTGATAAAAAATAGAATTGAAAGAACATGAAGGGATTTCAAAATGAGCGGTAAAGAAATTATTGAATTAGTCTAACCACAGAGAACCTGAGGCGCGGAGCAATTGGAAAAGGAACTAGTTATTAAATTAAATAAAATTATTTCATATAGTGTGATTGTTATAAAAATGGATGCTTTTGAATTACTCTGTGGCGCAGCGCCTCTGTGTTAAATTTTTCTCTCATATAAAAATGAATCAAACAAACTGGAATTTATGACCTCACAAAAAAAAATAATTATTCTAGGCGCGGGAATTTCGGGATTAACACAAGCATATCTTTTAACTAAAGAAGGTTATGACGTAACGGTAATTGAGAAGAAAATTTCTGCAGGCGGATCAATGGAATCGGTAGTTGAAAACGGCTATCTATTTGATCGCGGTCCAAACAGCGGACTAGAAACCACTCCCTTAATCGGACAATTAGTTGACGAATTAAATCTACAAGACCAGCTTATTTACGCAAACAAAGCAGGCAACAAAAGGTATATTTTAAAGAATAATAATTTGATTCCCCTGCCAATGAAACCGCAGGAATTTTTAAAGACAAAGTTATTTTCTTCAAAAGCAAAAGCACGAGTTTTTGCCGAGCCGTTTATTGGAAGATCAAAGGACGGTTACTATCAAAGCATATCCGATTTTGTTGTTAGAAGGCTTGGACAGGAATTTTTAGATTACGCTATCAATCCTTTTGTGGCGGGAGTTTACGCAGGCAACCCCGATAACCTCAGCGTCAAATCTGCTTTTCCAAAATTATATCAGCTTGAAGAAAAATACGGCGGGCTAATCATCGGAACAATTAAAAGTATTAAAGAAAGAAAACAGCGCGCTGAAAAATCAAAACAGAATGCAAAGATGTTTTCTTTTAAAGACGGAATGCAGACGCTGCCCAAAGCAATTGCGAATACATCTTGGCGATAAAGTTATTCTCGATTCCGAAGTAGTTTTAATTGAAAACAACAATGGCGGCTATACCGTTAAGTTTGAAGACAAAGGAAATCTTAAATCGCTTGATTCCGATTTTGTGATTTCAACTATTCCAGCTTATTCAGCATCCAAATTATTTAAGCCGTTTGATGAAAAAGTCGCAAAACATCTTGACGAAATTTATTATCCCCCGGTTTTAGTTTTGTATTTGGTTTATAATAAAAAAGATATCGATCGTCCGCTAGACGGCTTTGGCTTTTTAATCCCTTCAAAAGAAAAAAAATCTTTTCTTGGCGCAATTTGGAGCTCGGTAATTTTTCCGAATCGAACCGAAGAAGACAAAGCCTCGTTCACTTTATTTGTGGGCGGCGCAAGAAATCCTGAAATAATAAATCAGGACAAAGAAGAAATTATTAGAAAAGTTAGAAATGAGTTCGAACCTTTAATGAAGATAACGGACAACCCGGTTTATTTAACAAGCAGGTTTTGGTCGAAAGCTATTCCGCAGTATAATTTAGGTTACATTGAGCATGAAAATTATTTTGATGAATTTGAAAAGAATAATCCCGGAATAATTTTAAGCGGCAATTACCGCGGCGGTATTTCGGTGGGTGACTGTATTAAAAATTCAGAAGTTGTTTTAAATAAAATAAAACTTATCGCCTCTGCTTCTTCGCGGTGAAGAATGAATACGCATGGCGCTAATACGCAAAGGAGAAAAAATAAATGGCATCATACCCCACAAAACGTTTACGAAGATTAAGATATAACCCTTTAATAAGGGACATGGTTAGAGAAACCGAATTATCAAAAAATGATTTGATATATCCTTTATTTGTTGTTCCGGGCGAAAACATTAATAAAGAAATAAAATCAATGCCGGGGGTTTTTCAAAAATCAATTGACAAGCTTGTGGAAGAATGCAAAGAAGTGGAATCGCTTGGAATTCCCGCCGTAATATTATTTGGAATTCCCGAACACAAAGACGATAAAGGATCAGAGGCTTATGATGCGAACGGAATAATTCAAAAAGCTTTACGCGCAATAAAAGCGGAAGTAAAAAACTTGCTGGTTATAACCGACGTGTGTCTTTGCGAATATACTTCTCACGGTCATTGTGGAGTTTTAGACGGAGAAGAAATTTTAAATGATGAAACAGTTTCCCTTCTTGCAAAAGAAGCCGTCTCACATGCAGAAGCTGGCGCTGATATTATTGCCCCTAGCGATATGATGGATGGAAGAGTTGCCGCAATTAGAAAAGCTTTAGATTATAAGGGCTTCACAAAAATTCCAATTATGAGTTACGCAGTAAAATATTCTTCGGGTTATTACGGACCCTTTAGAGACGCTGCAGAATCAGCCCCCGCTTTTGGCGATAGACGCTCGCATCAAATGGATATTGGCAACAGCAATGAAGCAATGCGCGAGGCGGAATCCGATATTGAAGAAGGAGCCGATATTATTATGGTAAAACCAGCCGGAGCTTATCTTGATATTATAAGGCGCGTAAAAGATAAATTCGGTTTGCCAACCGCCGCTTATCAAGTCAGCGGAGAATATGCAATGATAAAAGCCGCTGGACAAAATGGGTGGATAGATGAAGAAAGAGTAATGATTGAATCGTTGGTTGCAATTAAACGCGCCGGCGCAGATATGTTTCTTACTTATTTTGCAAAAGATGCAGCAAGATGGATTGACAAAAATAGAAGGTGAGGATGTGTGTTAGCCTTGTTTGTCTTTTTTGTAAAGCCAGCCCACATAATAATCAATAAGGAGCTGAAGAGAATTTAAATTATTTATGTTTGCAAATGTTTTTGTTTCATTATTTTTAAAGATTTCTTTCAATCTTTTTTCAACTTTCTTATCACCCTGCTTCAAAGCTTGAAATATAAATTCTTTCTTTTCGTTAATAAGCTTGTCTAAGTCCGGATTCATTAATGGAATGTTTTTTATTTGATCCCAGGTAATATATTTTTCTTCTTGCAACAATTCATTTATTCTTACCGCTAACTCTTGCGCTTTTGTGTTATTCTTAGCCTCAATTTGTATTATCCCATTATCTTTAGTTTTCAAATTAATGAGAAATTTAAAGCCATGTTCCACGAGTTCGGTTTCTTCGGGAAATAAGGAATCTCCGGTTTGCGAAAGTACATTCTTTATTACGAAATCCTTGGTATCTGTTTTAAAATAAAAATCGCTATTCATAATTATTTGTTTTGCTTCATCCCTTTCACCTGAATTCAGTTTCTCAATATCTTTCGCAGGTCCGAGCAATGTTTTAAAGAAAGATAAATTTTCTACAAATCTTACTCCTGTGTTTTTAGCGCTTTCACCCCGACAAAGTTTAAACAGATTTGCTTTAATTTCATTTTTAGAGATTAATGATGCCTCGGGATCAAAAATAAATCCTGATTTCTGAAGTTCGTACAACTCTGCTTTAAGTTCGATGTAATAATCAATTAATCCTTTTTGTTTTATCCACGTGTTACTTACAGACTCATATTTGTAACTTTTTTTCTCCGTTTTCTCTGGCGAATATATTCCGCCTAAAATATCATGTGCCACTTTTTCATTTTCATCATTAAAATTAATTTTTTTGATAGGCACATTAGAAAGAGGGGTATAATAATACTCCCGCATATTGCCTTTAAGTTTTGTGTTTTTACCATACCACTCATCTAGCAAAGCAGAATTAAGAACAGACAATAAATATTTTAAACTTTCTTCAGTTCCTTCTTTTGCGGTGATAATAGTTATATCTGATTGCGGGAATCTTTTAAGATTTTCATAAGCAAATTTGTTATACTTTGATCTTCGTGACGTAACCAATTTTTCACTTTCAAAAATCTTTGTATCCCTTGCCCACCATAAATCAAACCACCTTATTTTGTTTTCACTTACTTCACGTCTGTCCTCAAGTATATTTTTATATTTCGCTAAATGTGAAATTAAATTTTTACACTTTTCAAGGTTTTGCATGCTTTGTGCATATATTAAAAAATATTCTTCGTCAAAATTAATATATCCTTTTTGAATATCAGAGTTTTTATAAAAAGGTTTTAAAATATCCAACTCATCATTATTAAGCGTAAGAGATTTGGCCTGCTCATTTGTGAATATAAATATTGGATCTTCTACTTGTATATTAAAGTTGTATAAAACTTCTTTAGGTATTTTTCTAATATTGTTTTTTGTAATTTTGTCTGCACCCGATATAATCCCTTGATTCACATTGTATAAATGTGTTAGCCTGGAAAAAGAATTATATTCATACTTTTCTTTTACCTTACTGTAAAGATGCCATGCATTTCCATCTAATTCTCCTTGAGAATATGTACTGTAGTAAACATCTGCAATTTTGTTTCTTTCATTTTTCCCCAAGACAAAATCAGCCTTGTCAACATTCGCAAACAGATCAAACTGAAAAAAGTTCATTAATAACTGAGCCCATCTATCGTAATTTGAAATTAAGTTCCCCTCTGAATCAATATATTTTGTTTCGTCAAGCACCCATTCTTTTTTGAACTCTATCATTCTGATTTTATTATTTATTATTTCGTCTTCATTATCAGATTTTTCAAGAATAAAAATAATATTCTCTTGACCTTTGGCTTCCGGAAAAAGTTTTATTCCTTTAAAATCAATTATTTCCAATATTTTAGTTTTTTCAAGAATATATTTCCTTAAGGCAGATGCGCCATCTGCTGTTAACCAATACTGTGTAGTTATAAACCCAAGCCTTCCTCCGACTTTAAGTTTGCTTATTCCAAGAATAATAAAATAATATAAGTAATCTGATCTGCCTAAATAGAAGTGTTTCCAATATTCATGGTCTTTAAATGGTTCAAATAATTCCTTATGTCCTTTTTCACCAACATAAGGTGGATTTCCTACAACAAAATCAAATTCATTATTATTTATAAGTTCACCAAATTTTAACTCTTTATCTCCAGCCAAAACATGCGACTTATTAATTTTAACGTTCTCTTCACCATTAAACTCGCTTCTATTATAAATTCCAAACAAGCTATCTTGTCTAAAAATTTTAAGGGAATTTATTTTTTGCTGTTTTGGATTTTCAATTCTTTTAACAAGTGGAAGGATTTGAATAATAACATTTATCTCTGAAAGAAAGCTTGCAAAGGGAGTTAATTCAACTCCATAAATACAATCGACAATTGCACGTTTAGCTTCAACTTCCTTATTATTTCCCGCTAACCTAAATCGTTTAGCAATTTCTACAAGAAAGCCGCCGCTGCCACAGGCGGGATCGAGAAATGTTCTTTTATCAATTTGGTTTTTCCTTAAAGGATTGAACCCCACCCTGTTTAATATAAGTTCAACGATAAAATGCGGCGTATAATATTGTCCCTTTTCTTTTCGATCATCTAAATTCAAATAATGTTCATATAAATCTCCAATAAGATCAAAATTTATTTCAGCAAAATTTATTTTAGATAGCTCAAAAAGAATTTCTATAAAAAGGTTTTCATCTTCTATTTGAAAATCGAATGGCGTTCCATCATAAAAGTATGGATAAAAATTGCTCGCCTGATACTTTGCTTCATAGAGGATTCTCTCTAAAGTAAATTTAAGCGGCGGCTCAAGCATTTTTTTAAATCCACCGTTATAAAGATTCTTCTCAATTAAATTGTTATCCTCCATTATTCTAATTAGCACAATTTTTAATAGGATAACATAGGAGGCTTGTTTAACAAATTCATCTAAAGCAATTTCACCAGCATCTTCATCTTCAGCAATATTAAGTTCATTAGCTATATTTTTTAGCTCATGTTTTAGTCTTAACTTTTCATCACTCTCCGTATCAAAATTATCAATCAATCTTTTAACCTCTCTTCGCAGCTTATTGATAAGGCCATACACTATTTCCCTTAGGAAATCTTTATCGGGAACAATTAGCTCTTCAACTTTTCTATTTTTAATAATTTCAATGTATTCTTCCCTGCTTATTTCGCAATAGGAAAAAGTATCAACAAACCATTTGAAAGTGTCATATTCTTTAGAACCCTCAAGCTCTTCATTATTAAATAGATCAGATAATTTTAAGAAATTAAGTGTTCTATCATTCAACAACCTTACTTTAATTAAACCGTCTTCGTCATATATTCTTTGGAAGAATTCAAACTTAAGCAAGTTAAATAATATTCCGTATTCGTAACCTTTGAGCGTAGTTAGATATCGTGTTATCTGATTGAAAGGCGTTCTGGAACTATTTCCTCTATTAGAGATATCCGTATTTGTAGATTTTGCATCTAGAATAAATAAGTTTGTTTTAATAGTTCTAAAGTCAGGTTTATCGCCTTTTTTCTCAACTTGCTGGATAAGATTTATGCTTGATTCGTAATCTAAAATTTTTAGAATATTTAATAATACCGGCGTAACAATTATGTCTTCATCCCCGGTATATTGCCTTTGATTGTCTTTTAAGCGGCAATACTCTATGTAGCTAACTTTTTTGCGATTTGTTGTTTTATATCTGTCCTGCTGAAGGGACTCAATTATTTTTTTTAAAATGTCCTTGTAATTTTTCATTCGGTTTCAAAAATATTTATAATTAAAAATTACGATTCAATAAAACGAAATATAAATAAAATATTAAAACAATAATTCCTAATTCATGTTCAATCATAATGAATCTAATTAACTTTGATGATATAACTGATTTGGTTTCCAAAGCTTTTTATCTCTTTACTATAAATTTCTTAAATTACGGGACATAATCCTTATAATAATTTAACATTATGCAAACAATTTTAGGATCAACCGGAGTAATTGGAAACGAGCTTGCAAAAGCTCTTACTGCTTATACTAATAAAATCCGTTTGGTAAGCCGTAATCCGAAAAAGATAAATGAAAGCGATGAAATATTTACTGCTGATCTTTCAAACAAGGAACAAACTTTAAAGGCCGTAGAGAACTCTTATGTAGTTTACTTGGTCGTTGGTTTAGAATACGATGTAAATGTTTGGCGAAGAAAGTGGCCGGTTGTTATGCAGAATGTAATTGACGCTTGCAAAAAACATAATTCAAAGTTAGTTTTTTTTGATAATGTATATGCTTACGGCAAGGTGGAAGGATGGATGAAAGAAGATGCGCCGTATCATCCAATGAGCGAAAAAGGAAAAGTCCGAAAGCAAATTTCAGAAATGATTTTAGACGAAATTAAAAAAGGAAATCTTGAAGCAATAATTGCGCGCGCCGCGGATTTTTATGGACCAAAAGCTCCAAGCTTTATTAATATCACCGTACTTGAAAATTTTAAAGAAGGGAAGAGAGCAATGTGGCTCGTAAATGACAACGTAAAACACTCATTTACTTACACCCCGGATGCCGGAAAAGCAACGGCTCTTTTAGGAAATACTGAAGATGCATACAATCAAATTTGGCATTTGCCCACGGATAAAAATGCTTTGACTGGAAAAGAAATTATTGAGCTTGCCGCTAAAGAATTTGAAACAGCGCCTAAATATACTCTTCTACCAAAATGGATGTTAAAAATTATTGGACTGTTCAATAAAGCAATTAGAGAAAATAATGAAATGATTTATCAATATGATTCTGATTATTTATTCGACAGTTCAAAATTTGAAAAGAGATTTAAATTTAAACCAACTAGCTTATGCTGATGGGATAAATGAAACCGTGAAATTCATGAAGGAAAATTAAATTTTAATTCTTCGTGTAACTTCGTGAAATTAATATTTGATCGCAGAAGATTTTATGTCACGAAAAACACGACGTAATAAAACCAAGAATACCAAAACTTTCCGACCTTGCGACTTAGCGGTGAAAAAATGAACTTGGAAATAATTCGAGAATATTGTTTAAAGAAAAAAGGAGTTGTTGAGGAAGTTCCCATTGGCGAGGATTCTCCTGTTTATAAAGTAATTGGAAAAATATTTTTAATAGCCAGCCTAACTCCGCCCATAAGTATAAATATTAAATGCGATCCGGAAAGAGCAGTTGAATTAAGAGAGCGGTACGATGAAATCCAGCCGGGCTACCACATGAACAAACTCCATTGGAATACTGTCGATTTAAAAGGTTCATTAAACGATAATTTGATTTTAGAAATGATTGATCATTCGTATGATTTGGTTGCAAGCAAATTAAAAAAATCGGAAAAGGAAAAACTAAAAAAATTTTAGCCTTTCCCTTTGCGTCTCCGCGCCTATGCGTTGGCAAAGATTAACCGCAAAGTCGCAGAGATAAACATTCACAAAAACTTAAAAAGGTAATTTTATGAAATACAGAAAACTCGGAAAATCAGAGATTAAAGTTTCGGAAATTAGTTTGGGCTGCTGGACAATGGGCGGACTAAATTGGGTGAACGGACAGCCAAACGGCTGGGCTAACGTTGACGAAAAAGAAATTACCGAAGCAATTAATTATGCAATTGAGCAAGGCGTAAATCATTTTGACAACGCTGATGTTTACGGCAATGGTCGCGCCGAAAGAATGCTTGCAAGAATTCTGGGAGACAGAACAAATAATTTTATTATCTCCACTAAAGTCGGCTGGTTCCCCGGAACGGCTGAGAACGCTTACGAACCGGCGCATATCCGCCATCAATGCGAACAGTCATTAATAAATCTTAAAAGAGATTACATTGATATTTATTATTTCCATCACGGAAATTTTGGAAAAAATAATGAATATCTTGACGACGCCGTTGAAACGATGAACCGCCTAAAAGAAGAAGGAAAGATTAGAGTAATCGGACAATCAGCATATTCGCATGAAGATTTTCAAAAGCTCGTACCTAAAGTAAAGCCCGAAGTTCTTCAATCATCAGCCAGCGCGCTTGACGACAAATATGTAGCTGATGGAAGTTCCACCAGAAAATTATTGGAAGAGAATAATATTTCTTTTATTGCCTTCGGACCCGTAGCGCAGGGTTTGCTGCTTGATAAATATGATAAAAATAATCCGCCTAAATTTGATGAAGGCGATCATAGAAAAGATGCGTCTCGATTCTCAGCCGAAAATCTTACTAAGCTTGAACCAAAATTAGAAAAGCTGAAAAATAAATTTGGTTCGTCTATTGAGGATTTAGCGAGAATGGCTTTGCAGTATATGCTTCATTATAAAGTTGTGGGAGCTGTAATCCCCGGGTTTAGGAATTTAAAGCAAGTAAAATCAAACCTCGCTAAAGCTGATAGTTCTTTAACGGATGAGGAATTTAATTTTATTAAAAATGTTTTTAAAGATTAAACTAATAATACGATGATTTCGGCTGATTGTTCTGGTTATTTCCGATCATAAATAATCATCCCAATCAGCTTCGTATTTATTTTGAAATTAAAGTAAACTTATATCCTTTTGATTCAAGCAGGGTTATTAATTCATCAAGCCTATTATAAAATTTATCTTCTCTTTTGGGATCGGTCCCGGGGTGAGTTAAAAGAATAAAACCATTCAATCCATTTGGATTTTGTTTTTCATAATTAATTATTCTATTAAAAATAGTGTCGCTGCTAACGTATTGCTTGCCCAATCCGGGATAAGTCCAATCTTGATTTGACGATGTTCCCGGCGTAAAATTTACAAGCGTAATTCCAACTTCTTCACACCAATAATTTATTTGGTTGTTATGCCATTCAAATGGAGGTAGAAAAAGTAAGGCATCATTTTTTTCAATTCCAAACTTTTTCATCTCGGCATAATTAGCTTTTAAATCATTCAAAAATTCTTCTTTAGTAATTAAGGTTGAATCTCTATTTTCCCATGAAGCATAAAGCAAATGTTTGTTAGAGTGCGCGCCTAAATAATCTCCATCATCTTTTAATTCTGAAATAATCTTTTTGAATTTAAGATTACGATAAAAATCTCCCGTAAAAAAAAAGGAGGCATTTATATTATGTTTATTTAAAACTTTTCTTACCGTTTCCAATCCGTCCGCATATTCATGCCCGGTAAAAACCAGATGTATTTCTTTTTTGTTTTTATCCGTTCTTATTATAGCGCCGTAATTATATTCATTGTTTGTTTCGAGAAGAAAAGATTTATCTTTTGCAGCTTCAGAATTTCCTTCTGCTTGCAGCGCCGATAAATAATACGTTAAGCTCGCCGTTCCATCCATGGTTGGTTCGTTGGTGGAATAATCTCCGTAGTCGTCGTGATAAACAAAACGTGAAGATTGAAATTCAGCGTATTCATCGGGGTGATATAAAGTCAATCCTTTAAGTTGATTAAAGATGCTTGTGTAAACCGGACCGTCAACTAAGCCGCCATCTATTTTGTAATTCGCTTTTGCCGTAAAAGCTGAATGCGGATCTGTGGGAGAATCGCCGTTTGTTGGATAACCAATAACCATGCTTGTCCCCCAGGGGTTGCAGCCAAACAGCCAATCCCGTAGGGAAGCTTCCATCGAAAGATAAGTTGAATCATTTGTGAGCCGAAAATATAAACTGCATTGCGTAAGAATTGCGGCAACAAGATTATTTGAACACCAAATAAATGGAACACCAAATAAAAATGGATTTGATTTTCCTCTTTGATAAACTTTGTCAATTCCTTCTTTTAAATAATTTATAAATTCATTTTTGTTTTTTTGGACTGAAGAACTAGATAAATAATAATGACCAAGATTTACAAACGGATACCATTCGTAATGCCTTGCCGTGTCCGCGCCCATCCAGGGTGTCGTCTGTTCTTGGCTGCCAAACTTAACAGCATCACTTAAATATTTTTTTTCATTTGTTAATTGATTTAATTGAATTGCCGCCAGTTCCATATCGTCAACCCAGTTTTCTTCTTCATAAAAATAAGGAGAAACGCAGGGAGCGGTTTGACAAACTCCGGGATTTTCAATTCCAAAATTGTAGGCTTCAATTGCTTTCTTTTTTATTTTTTTTGAAAAGTCAGGATAAAACTTTTCTAATACTTGCGAGCCGAGTGAAAATGCAGAAGAATATTTTCCCGCGGTAGATGCAATTCCCGCGGTGCGATTTTTATTTTTGAAAACCCCCTGAGGTTTACCATTGCAGAAATAAACAGGACGTTGTAAATCAATTCCATAAAAAACCGAATCCGTATTTGGAAGCCTAAATCCAGCATGGTCTCTATCATCGGCAATTTGATTATACATTATTTCGTTTTCAGGATTCATTTTTACTAGCCAATCTAACCCCCATTTTGCTTGATCCAAAATATCAGGAATTCCGTTTGGACCGGCGTTTCCATTTTCATCAAAATTATCTGAAAAAGAATTTGGATTTTGCTGATAAGCGAACAGCATTTGAAAAACTGCGTTTGCCGAAGTGGTTACATATTGAAGATAATCGCTTGCGTCATGCCAGCCGCCGACTACATTAATGAATTGAGAATCTTTGGCCGGATTATAAATAGCAAAACCATCGTGTGTGTGGCAGGAATCTTTTAACAAAGGATTATAGCCGCACTGCTGCTGGCGCATATAATTCAAAAGAAAATCCGCTGAGCCATTATAAACATCATCCGCAATTCTGAAATTTGGAGATTTAATTTCATCTGCTTTTATGTAGTAGCTTCCTTGTTCTGCAAATTCAGAAAAATCTAATCTAAAAGTTTTTACAAATGGACTGAATTCCCCGTACGTAATAACTTCATCTGAATTAAAAACCTTTTCATCTGTTAAGGCGTCATATAAAGCAAAGGATTTTAAGGAAATATTTTCTTTGCTGCAGAAGACCGCGGCTTTAATTGATTTTTGAAGATAGCCCGCTTGATTTATTCTTATCCAGCTTTGCGCAACTATACTTGACGAGTTAATTAGAATAATTAATTGTGACAGCATCAACAATTTTTTAAGCGCTAAAGTTTTAATCATCTCTTTTATTCCGTTAATGTATATTTTAGTTTCTGAAAATTATGATAATTAAAATTAATTAATTTCAAATCGCCAAAATAAAATAAACTTTTTTTACACAACCAACTTACTACTCTAAAATTAAATAAGGGTCCGCTTCAATGTCATTTTTTTTAAGAATTATTTTAATTCTCGTTCTCATAATTATTATTGAAATTTATTTCTATAAAAAATTTAGAAAAATTGTTTTAACTATTTTTAACGTTCAGCCCTCCCCAAAAACAAACCTAATAAATTTTTTAATAATTCTGTATTTAAATCTTTATCCGCTTTATCTGATTGCGGGATGGGTTTATTCCGTAAGTTCTTCAAACGGTTTTCCGTCTCAGCCGGAAAGTCTGTTTTTCGATTTTCTAATTTTAATTCCTTTTTGGATTTCTGTTTTTATAATAGTTCAATCAATGCTTTTTATTTTAATTTTAGATTTCATCAAACTCATATTTTATCCATATTACAAAAAGCGGAAAGAAAAATTTAAACGTTATTATAATTGGATTGTCTTTTCAATCGTAGCTTTTTTTCTGCTCTTTGTTCCTTTAAATTCTCTTTATGATTACGCCACCGTGCAGGTAAGAGAAGTAAATTATTTTAAAAAAAATCTGCCGGATCAATTAAACAATTTTAAAATTACTTTTATTGCTGATTTGCAAGCCGATAAATATACAAACGACTGGAGGCTGAGCCGCTATATCAAAAAAGTAAATGAAACGAAATCCGATCTAACTTTAGTGGGCGGCGATATAATTACATCTACTCCTAATTATATTAATCTCGGCGCAAAATATATCGGAAAAATAAAAGCAAAGTACGGCGTTTATTCCTGCGTGGGAGATCACGATAATTGGGCGTATCGTCCCAATTATTTAAAAAGCAGAATGGCGGTAATGGCGGCGTTAAAACAAAATAATGTTTTGATGCTTGATAATATTGATAAAAAAATTAATGTTAACGGCGCTTCGCTTGGAATTACCTTTGTAACCGAAACTTATTCCGATAGAATTGATGAAAATTATTTAGATTCGTTAACGCAAAACTTAATCGCTGATTTTAAAATTTTTTTAGTTCATCAGCCGAGGGAAGATTTGGTTAATTTTGTCGCAGATAAAAATTATGATTTGATGCTTGCCGGTCATACGCACGGGGGGCAGGTTACTTTTTTATTTCCGTTTTACAATTTGTCGGTAACTCTTTTCGAAACTAAATTTGTGCGCGGCAATTTTTGGTTCGGCAATATGCTAATGATTGTTACGCGCGGACTTGGAATGTCGGTTGTTCCTTTAAGATATAATTCTCAGCCGGAAATAACTGTTATAACTTTAAAGAAAAAATAAATTGCCTTTAAATATTTAATGAAGCTTACACAAATAAATATTTACCCCGTTAAATCGCTGGGCGGAATTTCTTTATCTTCAGCAAAAGTTGAAAAGCGGGGCTTGCAGTATGACCGCCGCTGGATGCTGATAATTCCATCTAATGATTTTATGACTCAGCGGCTCTATCCGCAAATGGCGCTGCTTCAACCAAAGATTGAAAATGAATTATTAATTATGCAGCATAAAAAAGAAAAGGTAAGTCCGTTACAAATTCCTTTAAATTCCTTTTCAAAAGAAGAAATTAAAGTTCCTATCTGGGATGATACTTGTTTTGCGCAAACTTATCCCAAAGAGATTGATGATTGGTTTTCTGACGCGCTTGAAATTAAATGCAGGCTTGTTTATATGCCCGATTCTACCGAAAGAATAGTTGACCCAAAATATTCGCCTGAAAAAAATATTGTAAGTTTTGCGGACGCTTATCCCTTTTTAATTATTGGGGAAAAATCTTTGGAAGAATTAAATGCAAAATTATCCTCGCCTGTTCCGATGAACCGCTTCCGCACAAATTTTGTTTTTAGCGGAGGCTCGTCTTTTATTGAAGACACATTTAATAATTTTAAAATAGGAAATTTAAAATTCCAGGCGGTGAAACCTTGCGCCAGATGCGTAATTACAACGGTAAATCAGGATACTGGGGAAAAAGGAATTGAACCGCTTGCCGCGCTTTCTTCATTTAGAAGAGTTAATAACAAAGTAATGTTCGGGCAAAATTTAATTTGTTTTGACGAAGGGGAAATTTTTTTGTCGGATGAAATTACAGATATTGACTTCAAATAATTGCGCTCAGTTTCCATTGTGATTAACAAATCAAATCCATTCCAAATAAAAAAAAGCAATTTTATTTTATAGCTATGTTGTTTAATTTTTCAACTAAATGAATCAGTAATTTAATTTTTAAAAATGCTTCCGAAAGATGAAAATTTTTCTAAATACCGTAATTACAATTTTTTTAATTATTGCTTTGCTTGCATTTGCTTTAACGCTAGCCGGCTACCGGTTTAAAAGTTTGTATGAAAGAGATTCTCTTTCAATGTCTCCCACAATTTCTAAAGGCGATTATTTTTTAGTGGATATTGATTACGAACCAAAAAATATTAAAAGAGGAGATTTAGTTTTAATTGATGATTACCGATATAACTACACTTTGGCGAGAAGAATAATCGGAATTGAAAATGACAAAATTGAAATTGTTAGCGGCGGCATTTATTTGAATGGAAAAAAATTAGACGAGCCTTATGCAAACGCTGTTGGCGAGCTAAATGAAAAAAGTAATGAAAATTATTTAATTCAATATGTCCCGCAAAAAATAATTCCAAAAGGAAAATTTTATGTTGCGGGAGATAATAGGATTAATGCCATCGATAGTAGAAATGATGATTTTGGTTTAATTGCCTTAAAAGAGATACGAGGAAAAATTAAAGTGATTATTTTTTCCCGCAGCATTAGAAAAATTGGAAAAACATTTTAGATAGGTTTAAAATAAATTCCACTCTTAAATTCCTTTCTTATATTTATTAAATTTGAAGAAGCAAAATTTTTTTATTAATTGAAATGATTAATTATGAATACAAATAAAAGTTCTCATCTATTTGAAGAAGCAAAAAAATATATTCCGGGCGGAGTAAATTCTCCCGTGCGTGCTTTTAAAGCCGTCGGCGGAAACCCGCTCTTCATTAAAAAAGGATCGGGCTCAAAACTAATTGACGTTGACGATAACGAATATATTGAATACGTCGGAAGCTGGGGACCTCATCTTTTCGGACACAATCCTCCATTTATTATTGACGCTTTAAAGGAAGCAATTGAAAATGGAGTAAGTTTTGGGGCGCCAACTGAATTAGAAATAACTATGGCAAAATTAATTACCGAGCTTGTTCCTTCAATTGAAATGGCGCGAATGGTAAACAGTGGAACCGAAGCAACAATGAGCGCAATTAGAGCGGCGCGCGCTTATACCGGCAAAGATAAATTTATAAAATTTGAAGGATGCTATCACGGTCATGCAGATTTCTTTTTGATCAAAGCCGGTTCGGGAGCTTTAACTTTGGGGGTTCCGACAAGCCCCGGCGTTACAAAAGGAAACGCCGCCGATACATTGTTGGCGGATTACAACGATATTGATTCAGTTAGAAAACTTATAAAGGAAAACAAAAATAAAATTGCCGCAATTATAGTTGAGCCATTTGCCGGCAATATGGGAATGATTCGAGGCACGGACGAATTTTTAAACGGATTAAGAAGTATTTGCGACGAAGAAAATATGGTTTTGATTTTTGATGAAGTGATGACCGGCTTTAGAGTTGCAAAAGGGGGCGCGCAGCAAATAGTAAACATAAAACCGGACTTAACTACTTTCGGAAAAATTATTGGCGGAGGATTGCCTGTGGGCGCTTTTGGCGGCAAAAAAGAAATTATGGAAATGATTGCGCCCAGCGGTCCCGTTTATCAAGCAGGAACCTTAAGCGGAAACCCGTTGGCAATGACCGCGGGAATTGCGGCGTTAAATCATATAAAAAATAATCCTTCGGTTTACGATGAGTTAGAAGAGAAAGCAAAATTTCTGGAAGAGGGATTTAAGGAAAATCTAAAAAAAATTAGTAAAAACTTTGCTTTAAATAGAGTTGGTTCAATGTCATGTTTATTTTTTACCGAAGAGCCGGTGGTGGATTTTAAATCAGCGTTAACATCAAATACGGCATTGTACGGAAAATATTTTAATGAAATGTTACATCAGGGAATATACCTCGCCCCCGCGCAATTTGAAGCGGCGTTTATTTCCACGGCTCATTCAAAAGAAGATTTGGAAAAAACAATTTCAGCGCAATTAATAGCGTTTAAAAAAATATTATAATTTGTTTTTTATGGGTTTTTTTTTCTAAATTAAAGCTAAGCTATGCGTCTATATTTTTATTTCGTTACGAAAAGTCAATCATTAAACAATTAGGCTTTTTATTAACTAATAAATTTTACATCCTTCAGTAAAGTTTATGGAAATAAAAAATAATTACTTATATATGAGCCATTTCAGTTTCATTTTACGCATTAATGTGTAGAAGAAAAAATAAATTATTAATTCACTTACTTTATTCATTTAGGAGGGTACTATGAAAAAATCTCTTTCACTATTTGCGGTTGTTCTTCTTTTCTTTTTCGTTTCTTCAAAAGAAAGTTTTGCACAATTTCATCTTAGCCTTGGCCCAATCATGGGATTAAATTACAATATTATTACAGGGTCTGATGTTGATCAATCTTATACAGGACTCGGTATTTTATTTGGATCACAAGTGGATATGAAGTTTTCTCCTACATTGGGAATTTTAGCACAAGTACAGTTCTATGATAATAGGAGTGGTTCAAATAGTCAAACAGGTATTCTTCCTGGTTATGGTGTTCAAGGGACTAGAGATCAAGATCTTAGTTTAGCTTACTTTATGATTGAACCACTTTTAAAATTAAATTTACCCAGTAGTGGAATGTATTTTTTAGTGGGGCCTGCTGTCGGTTTTAATGTTGAGGGAAGTGTTACCACAACCGATACTCCCTCCCAAAACTTCGGAATACAAACCAAGCCTACTCCAGTAAAGAATTCCATACAAAACACCAACGTTAGGTTTGCAATTAAAGCTGGAGCCGGATATGATATTAAACTTAGCAGTTTAATGACCCTTGCACCACAGTTTACATTTGGATTTGGAATTACAAACGTTATAAAAGATTTCTCAGCAAGAGCACTATCTTTTCAGCTTGGAGCAGCACTTAAGTTTAACTTAATTTAAATATTTATATTTTTAGGAGGGCTTGACATATGAAAAAGTTGCTTTTTCTTTCTTTTATTTCTGGATTGTTATTTTTTGGCTGCAGCAGCAGTGATAGTCCTACAGGCGCAAACGGGGGCTTGGGAGGACTTGGCGGAGGACTCGGAACAGGAGGAGGAAATACTGGAAACGTTACTGTAGGCGTTCAAGTTGTTCAAGATAATCAACAGCAAGTTTTTTTTGAGTTTACTCCTTCTGCCACTGTTTTTATGAAACTTATTACGGCAAACTGTGCTGCCGCAGGAGTAAACAATGAGCAAGTTACAGTGAACCTATCCTCAAGCCCTAATGACCCCATAAATGTCGGTCCTCTTACGGTAGTACAACAAGGGCAGCAATGGTCGTTTACTATTTCGGGAAATGTCGGTACGGAACAAGGAACGGCATTTAGCTATTCGACTAATTATACAGTTCAATAATATTATTTAATAAATGTTTCGGCTCGTTTTAAAGAACGAGCCTTTTAATCTTTTTTATCTTTAAAAGTTGCTGTTAATAACTTGTTCTTCTATTCGATTTGTTTTGTTATTAAACCCCCTTAAACTAACATTGTGTTGGCAACTCAGTTTATTAAGAAAGTTATAAACAATTAACTTTAATTTTTTATTTCGTTTTAAGGTATTTTTTACATTAATTGTGTAATATTAACTTTTCAACACCCTTATTATATCTATTAATATTTAAAATATATATATATTAATTATTAATAGTGTGTTGGTAAAGAATTTGCAATACTTCTTCAACTAATTGATTGTTAAACTTATTTAAACTAATTTTTAAGCGTTTTTATATTAAGTTCTTACAGGTTTTAAATATAAAACTTCCAAAAGAGGCAGCCATAATGAATAGATTTACAAAGTATTTAACTTTTTTAATTTTCCCAATTATATTTTCAATTGGATGTTCATCGCAATTGGAAAGTAAAGTGGTTTTCAAAAACATTGCCGCCGGCGCCTTGCGAATAAATTTTAAAGGCGAAGAAGTAAATGTGCCTGCGGGAAAAACCGTTACCGTGCAAGCAATAAGAAACGGAGTTTATACATATTCTACAACCTATGACATTCCAAGCGGCGCGACTTCTTCCAGCGCAAGCGGAGCTGTTTCGGGAGATGTTACAATTACTGCGGGAACAAAGGTTTTAATTATTTATTCCAGCACTTATATAAACGGGGTTTATACATTGTTCGCTACTGTTTCCAGCAGCGACGACCAATCCGTTGGCACGGCGGTAAATCCTTAGAGCCTTAATAAAATAAAAAAAAATTAAGCCGGCAATCAACGCCGGCTTTTTTATTTTTTAAATCCTTTAAATCAAAAAAATAAAATATAATTAAGTTTTTTAAGGACTAATTTTAATTGAGATTAGCTCTAACTTTTATTATTTTTTGATGCTTCAATAGGAGAAAAAATTAGATGGAATTTAAAGTAAACAGTAAGATTTTAGAAAAGCTATTATCTAAAATTATTCCCGCAGTTCCCACAAGAACTCCGATGCCGATTTTAGAAAATTTTCTTTTTGATATTCACGATGGCTCGCTTTCCGTTACCGCCACAGACTTGGAAATTGCGCTAAGATCGTCAATTAATATTTCTTCAAACGGAAATATTAAAATGGTAATTCCTGCCAGACTTCTTTTCGATATAATCAGATCATTAAAAGAAACTCAAATAAACTTTGAAGTTGAATCAAACTCCAAATTAAAATTAACCACCGAGACAGGCGTTTATAATATTGGTTTTTCAATTCCCGAAGATTTTCCTGAAATACCCAAAATTTCCAAAGACAAAGAAATAAAAATTAATGGAAGCGATTTAAAAAAAGCAATTGATCAAACTTCCTTTGCAATGAGTAAGGAAGATATGCGTCCGGCAATGACGGGTATGCTTTTCGAGTTTACTTCCGAAGGATTAAGATTTGTTACCACCGATGGACACAGACTTGTAAAATTTATTAATAATAAAATTACATCTGCAGAGGATGAACAATATATTGTGCCTGAAAGAGCAATTTCTGTTTTGTCAAAGCAGCTTACCGACAGCGAAGTAAAAGTATTTTTAAGCAAGACAAACATTTCAATTCATATTGACGATCTGGAATTTATATCAAGATTAATTGGCGAAAAATATCCGGCGTACAGCAGCGTTATTCCAATGGAAAACGAAAATATTTTAAAAATAAATACCGGCGAAATACTTTCTGCAATTAAAAGAATGATGCTTTTTTCTTCTTCAAATTCAAAGCAAGTTAAGTTTTCATTAACTAAAAATAGTTTGGAACTTTCTGCAGAGGATATCGATCACGGCGCTAACGCAAAAGAAACTATTGTATGCGAATATAACGGCGAGCCTATGGATATTGGCTTTAACACGGCTTATGTAAACGATATGCTGTCGCATGTTAATAACGATGAAATTATATTTAAACTTCACTCGCCGACAAAGGCGTGTATAATTGAACCGACGGAAAAAATAGAAGGCGAAGATTTGATGCTGCTTTTAATGCCTGTGCGATTAAATAATTAGTATGATATTATCTTCCCTCCAGCTTAAAAATTTCAGAAGCCACTTAAATACTGATTTATCCTTTTCTGAAAAAACAAATTATATTGTGGGCGGAAACGGGCAGGGAAAGACAACTATTTTAGAAGCGATTTATTATTTATGCACTACAAAAGGTTACAATTCTAAAAACGAAAACGAAGTGTTAAGATTTAGCGAAAATGAATTTGAGCTTAGGGGATTGTTTAAGGAATTTTCTTCCAACGACGTTAGGGTTTATTTTTCTAAAGAAGAAAATAAAAAATATTATTTTCAAAACGGCAAGCAGGTAAATAAATATTCAGATGTAATTGGTAAATTTCCGGTTGTTATTTTATCGCCTTCAGATCACTCAATAACTCAAGGTCCGCCAGGCGATAGAAGAAAGTTTGTAGATTCAATAATTTCACAGGCAAGCGAAACATACCTAAACATTCTTTTGGATTACAACAAAACACTTCGTCAGCGCTCATCGCTGCTTTCACAAATTAAAGAAAAAAAAAGAAGCGGACTTTTTGACGAGCTTGACGCCTGGACTGAAAAATTAAAAGAAAGCGGCGCGCAAATAATTGACCGCCGCATAAAATTTATTAATGATTTTAATAGCTACATTAAAAAGTCTTATAAAATTATTATGAACGAAGAAGAATCTCCAAGAATAGATTATTTTTTTTTGGATGGATCGGATGATTTGCAAAACATAAATGAAAAATATACAGCTCAATTAAATTTGCAAAGAAACGAAGAGCTAAGGAGAGCGGTAAATTTAGTGGGTCCGCATAGAGATGATTTTTTGTTTGAAATTAATTCACTGAATTTAAAAACATTTGGCTCGCAAGGGCAGCACAAAACGTTTCAAGTTGTTTTAAGATTTGCCCAGTTTTTTTATTTAAAAGAAATTACCGGACGCACGCCTATTTTTTTATTGGATGATGTTTTCGGCGAGTTAGATCTAAAGCGGTCGTCAAAAATAAGCGACTATTTAAGCGAAGTAGGGCAAGCATTTATCACGCTCACTGATTTTACGAATCTTTCATTTTTGCGAAAAGAAAAAGAAGATTTAGTTATAAAAGTTACGCAAGGAAGAACAGCTTATGCCTGAAAGATTTGCGAGCATTGCGGAGATAATTAAAAATGATCCGGGCTTGGCTGGTATTAGAAAAGTAATTAAAGAATCTGACGTAATAATTAATTTTTATAAAATTTTTCCTGATTGGGAATTGGTGGCTGTTCCCAAAAAAGTTGATAAAAAAGTTCTTCACATAAAAGTGGAAAACGCAGCGTGGCGTAATGAATTAAAATTTAAAGAAGAATTAATTATTAGAAAAGTAAATAACTTTTTTGGCGACGAAAGAATTAAATGGGTAAAGCTGACCGCTTAATTATTAAAATATTTTAGGAATTTTATGGATAACGGTAAAAATAAAAACGAATACAGCGCGAAAAATATAAATGTATTAAAAGGGCTTGAGGCGGTAAGAAAAAGACCCGCAATGTATATAGGAGACGTTGGCACGCGCGGGTTTCATCACCTTGTAAACGAAGTGGTTGATAACAGTATAGATGAAGCTCTTGCAGGCTATGCGGATAAAATAATAATTACAATTAATAATGATGAAAGCATAACCGTAGAAGATAACGGCAGAGGAATTCCTGTTGATATTCATCCCATCGAAAAAAAATCGGCGCTTGAAATTGTAATGACTGTTCTACACGCCGGCGGAAAATTTGATAAAGATAGTTATAAAGTTTCCGGAGGGCTGCATGGCGTTGGAGTGTCGGTGGTGAATGCACTCTCCTCATCGTTAAAAGCCGAGGTTAGATTAGGCGGACAAATTTATTTTCAGGAATATATAAGAGGAATTCCCGTAAAAGATGTTGCCGTTATTGGTAAAACAAAAAAGAATGAAACCGGAACAACCGTAACGTTTGTGCCTGATTTTGAAATATTTAAAGCGGTAAAATTTAAATTTGATACTCTTGCAGAAAGAATGAGAGAGCTTGCTTATCTAAATAAAAATATTACTATAAAAATTACTGATCTTCGTGACGGCGGCGAAGAAGAAGAATTTCATTTCAAAGGCGGTCTTATTGAGTTCGTTAAATATCTCGATGAAACCCGACAATCAATGCATAAGCCGGTTTATATTGAAGGCGAAAAGGATGGAACGCCTATTGAAATAGCTTTTCAGTACAACGATACTTATTCCGAAAATATTTTTTCCTATGTAAATAACATTAATACTCACGAAGGCGGAACGCATTTAGTGGGCTTTAAAACTGCGCTTACAAGAACGCTTAACAACTACGCGTATAAAAATAATCTTATTAAAGAAGGAAAAATAAATTTAACAGGCGATGATTTCAGAGAGGGATTAACCGCCGTTATTTCCGTTAAAGTTGCCGAACCTCAGTTTGAGGGACAAACTAAAACGAAGCTTGGAAACAGCGAAACAAAGTCAGCGGTTGAAACGATAGTCGGCGAAAAACTTGCCGAGTTTTTAGAAGAGAACCCTTCTATTGGAAAAAAAATAATTGAAAAATGCGCGCGCGCCGCGGAAGCCCGTGAAGCCGCTAGGAAGGCAAGGGATCTATCGAGAAGAAAGAATGCGCTTGACAGTATGAATCTACCGGGAAAGCTCGCAGACTGCTCTATAACAGACCCTGAGCATTGTGAGATTTATATTGTTGAGGGCGACTCTGCCGGCGGTTCAGCAAAACAAGGGCGCGATAGAAGATTTCAGGCGATTCTTCCCCTTAAAGGAAAAATTTTAAATGTAGAAAAAGCTAAACTGAATAAAATTTTAGAGAATAATGAAATTAAAGCAATCATATCAGCAATAGGCGCAGGGCTTGGCGCGGATTTTAATCACGAAAAAGCGCGTTACGGGAAAATTATTTTGATGACTGACGCCGATGTAGATGGAAGCCATATCCGCACTCTTTTATTAACTTTTCTTTACAGACACATGAAAGATTTAATAACCTCGGGCAAAGTTTATATCGCTCAGCCGCCTTTATACAAAGTAAAAAAAGGCAAACAGGAATATTACGCTTTTGACGAAACCGAAAGAGATGAAATTATAAAACGCATGAAATCAAACGGTAAAGAGATTGAAGAAGATTTAGAAACTGCAATAGAGGAAGGAACGGTTAAAGGAGTTACAATTTCCCGTTATAAAGGTTTGGGAGAAATGAATCCCGAACAATTGTGGGAAACGACGATGAATCCGGAAACAAGAACGGTGCTTCAAGTAACGCTGGATAGCGCAGCTACCGCCGATAAAATATTTGAAACCCTAATGGGCGACGCCGTTGAACCGAGAAGAGAATTTATTGAAAAGAACGCCAAGTATGTGAGAAATTTGGATGTGTAGAAAATGAAGTTATCTAAAGAAAAAATAAATTTAGATGAAATTGTAGAGGCAATTAAAACTGAAGTTGATCGTGAAAAAATTATACTTTTCGGATCAAGAGCAACTTCAAATTTTTCTTCAGATATAGATTTAATAATAATAGAAAGGCTTGCCGAACTCGATTTAAAAATGCGACGAGATCAAATTAAAAAGATAAGAGAGGCGTTGGCTGATTTTAGAATTAGCAAAGATATTTTAGTTTATAGCAAAAATGAACTTGAAGAATGGAAAGATTCATTAAACCATATTATCGGCAGAAGCCTAAGGGAAGGCAAAATTTTGTATGAAAGACTTTAACCATGCTAAGCTGATGCTTAAGCTAGCTCAAAAAGATATTAGCGCGGTTGAAGGTATGATTAAAAATAAAATAAATTTTTCTGATGAAGTTTTTGGCTTTCATGCACAGCAAGCGGTTGAAAAATTAATTAAATCATGGCTAAGTTTTTTGGGCGTTAAGTATTCTAAGAGTCATGATCTGTATGAGTTATTTAAATTACTCGCTGATAACAATATTGATATAAAAGAAGAAGCGGTTGTGCTTCAGAGTTAACTGACTTTGCTGTTATATATAGATATGAAGACATATCTGAAATTTCCAACGAATTGGATAGAGAATCTGTTTATAATAATGTGAAAAAGTTTTTCCAAAGGATTAAAAAAGAAATAAAAATTTATGGCGACAATATTTGAAAAAATAGTTCCGGTTTCATTAGAAGAGGAGATGAAATCCTCTTACATAGATTACTCAATGTCCGTAATAGTTTCCCGCGCTTTGCCGGATGTTAGAGACGGATTAAAACCCGTTCATCGCAGGATTCTTTTTGGTATGCATGAACTTGGCGTGGCTTATAATAAAGCATATAAAAAGTCTGCCAGAATTGTGGGAGAAGTTCTCGGTAAATATCATCCCCACGGCGATTCGGCGGTTTATGATTCGATGGTTAGAATGGTGCAGGATTTTTCATTGCGATATCCGTTAGTTGATGGGCAGGGAAATTTTGGGTCGGTAGATGGCGACTCGCCCGCCGCAATGAGATATACCGAAGCAAGACTCGCAAGAATCTCTGAAGAAATATTACGCGACCTCGATAAAAACACTGTTGACTTTACTTCAAACTTTGACGACTCGCTGCAAGAGCCAACTGTAATGCCCGCCTATCTACCTAATTTATTAATAAATGGGGCAAGTGGAATAGCGGTTGGTATGGCAACGAACATTCCCCCTCACAACATAACGGAAGTTATTGATGGAATAATCGCTTTAATTAAAAATCCCGAACTCACCGTTGAAAAATTAATGAAGTTTGTAACTGCGCCGGACTTTCCAACAGGCGGAATTATTTATGGATACGAAGGAGTTAAAGAAGCATATACAACGGGTCGCGGTAGAGTCGTGGTCCGTGCAAAGGCAAACATTGAAACGCTAAAGAACAATAGAGAAAACATAATTATTACCGAGCTTCCTTTTCAAGTAAACAAAGCCAATCTAATTGAAAAGATGGCCGATTTGGTGAAAGAGGGAAAGCTGAATGATATTTCAAACATTAGGGATGAGTCCGATAGAGACGGGATGCGCGTTGTAATTGAGCTTAAAAGAGATTCGCAGCCGGCTGTTGTGCTAAACCAGCTTTTTAAACATACGCAGATGCAGACTACATTTGGAGTAATTATGCTGGCGCTTGTAGGCGGAGCTCCAAAAGTGTTAACGCTTAAAGAAATGATGCAGCATTTTATTAAACATCGAATGGATGTTTTAATAAGAAGAACAAAATATGAACTTGATGCGGCAGAACGACGCGCTCATATTTTAGAAGGCTATATAATTGCTCTTGATAATATTGACGAAGTAATTGAGACGATTAAAAAATCAAGAGACGTAGAAACTGCAAAAAATAACTTGATGAAAAAATTCAAGTTAAGTGAAATTCAATCCAAAGCTATTTTGGATATGCGGCTTCAGCGCTTAACCGGTTTGGAAAGAAAGAAAATTGAAGATGAATATAAAGACGTTATTAAATTGATTGAAAAACTAAAAGGAATTTTAGACAGCGAAGAAAAAAGATATTTAATTATTAAAGACGAATTGCTTTTAATAAAAGATAGGTACGGCGATGAAAGACGCACCGAAATAATTTACAATTACGAAGAGTTTTCGCTTGAAGATATAATTGCCGAAGAAGACGTAGTCGTTACAATTTCACATTCAGGATTTATTAAACGCTTTCCCGTAAGCGGCTACCGCAAGCAAGGGCGGGGCGGAAGAGGCGTTACCGGCGCCGGCACAAAAGACGACGATTTCATCGAACACATGTTTATTGCTTCCACCCATCAGTATATTTTATTCTTTACCGATAAAGGAAAATGCTATTGGCTGAAGGTGCATGAAATTCCCGACAGCGGAAGAGCCAGCCGCGGAAGATCAATTATAAATCTTTTGCAAAAAGATAAAGATGAAAACGTTACCGCCTTTGTAACAGTTAAAGAATTTAAAGACGATCAATATTTAATTATGGCTACCGCTCAAGGCACGATTAAAAAAACAGTTCTTTCCGCTTATGGCAACGTAAGAAAAGGCGGCATCAATGCCATCAATTTAAATAATGGCGACAGCCTTATTTCGGTTAAGATGACCGACGGAAACAACGACATAGTTCTTGGAACTTATAACGGCTTTGCAATTCGCTTTCATGAAAAAGACGTTAGAGATATGGGCCGCACAGCAACGGGAGTTAGGGGCGTAAGGCTTGGAAAGGGCGATAAGGTAGTTGGTCTTTTAGTAATAAAAAGAAAAGACACTATACTTGTGGTTACTGAAAAAGGTTACGGCAAACGATCAGATATAAATGATTATAGAATCACCAAACGCGGCGGCAAAGGAGTTATCACCGTTAAGACAAGCGAGAAGGTAGGCAAGATGATGGCGATGATGGAAGTAGTTGACGGCGACGAGCTTGTAATAATTTCCACGCAAGGAATGGTTATCCGCCAAAGCATTGCAGATATTAGGGTGATGGGTAGAAACACGCAGGGAGTGCGCGTAATAAGATTGAAAGAAGAAGATTCCATCGCTGATATTGCAAAGGTTATGCCCGAAGACGAAGAGGACGCGGTTGTTGAGCCGGAATTGTAAAAATTATTGTTGAAATTAATTCATAATCTAATTTGAAAAAGCATTACATAAAATTGTTCAACTATAACAATTGGGCAAATGAAAGATGTATAAATTCGCTTACGCAGATTGAGGGGAAGAATGAAAAAGCATTTCAAATAATGGCGCATATTTTAGACGCCCAAATAAATTGGCTGAGACGGATAAACGATCCGCAAAAAGCCTCGCAAAATTTTTGGAACTCGTATTCAGTAGAAGATATGCGCGGCTTATCTTTTAAATGCAGCCGAGATTGGTTAAAATTTATCGATTATTTAGACGACGAAGGCTTTCAAAAAAAAATAGATTATCAAAATTCAAAGGGAATTGAATTCACTAACTCCACTTCGCAAATACTAACGCATGTAATTAATCATTCAACTTATCATCGCGGACAAATAGCATTGCTGCTGCGCAGCAATTGGGCAACGCCGCCCATCACTGATTATATTGCTTATGAAAGAGAATTGCCCACGCTTTAAGTAACGCGCAACAATCTATCCTCTATTGGTAGTCGCAAGCTTTGGCTTGCGAATATTATTAAAAGCGCAGCTTAAAAGCTGCGGCTACAGTTTTATTACTTCGTCATCCGCAATTACAAAAACCTCATCATCCTTTTCGGGCTTAACAATAAAGCCGCCGGTAAAACTTCCAAATGAAGGAAGCGTAATACAATTTTTAGAGATAATAAAACAGGGCAGATTCTCACGCAGCCTTCCTTTACCGAATAAGTTTATCGCCGGATGCACATGTCCGGCAAAAGTAAAACTACTTTCGCTTACTATTGGATAATGACAAAACAAAAAAGTTTCTATTTGATAAGGCTCTTCAACAATTTCCAAATCAAGATTGATTGAAAGCCGCCCGGCGCTTTTATCGTGATTCCCTCTTATCAAAATAATTTTTAAGAAAGAATTATTTTTTCTCCATCCGCTTAAAGCTAAAAGAGTTTTTTCAGCCATGCCGCTTTTAGCGTGAATAAAATCGCCGAGAATAATTAATTGTTTCGCTTTTGTCTGCGATATTATTTTTGTTAATCTATTTAAATCATTAGTTGTCGCGCCGCCGGGAATTGCCAGCCCTGCGCTTCTAAACGAAGCGGTTTTTCCGAAGTGCGGATCCGCTATAATTATTGATTTTTTTTCTTTCCAATAAATAGATTTATCGGGAAGCAAATGGAATTCATTTTTATTAATTACAAGTTTTTGTTTCTTCATTTATTAAAATTGATTTAACCTTTATCCGCGGCTTTCTCTAACTGCTCCTGCATTTTTCTTACGCGGTCTGCTAATTTTTCTGAACTAAGTTTTTCCCTAAAACGATTAACCATAATAGGAAAAGCTAACGGAGTAACATATTTACAATTAATTAATTTTATTTCATTTTTATTAATTCTCATCAAAGCATCGCTCAGCTTTTTATACTCAAGCTGATTTTTTAAAACTTCGCTGGAGGCTTGAGCTATAAGCAAATTATTGGGATCGTATTTTTTAAAAACATCATAGAGCAATCCGCTTGAAGCTTGAATTTGTTTAACGGTTTTGTTTGTTCCCGGGTAACCTTGAAAAACCAAACCCGCCACGCGCGCGATTTCTCTAAATTGTCTGCGAGCCATTTCTGTTGTGTTCAGGCTTTCAAGAATATCTTTTAAAAGATTATCAAGAGAGAAAAAACTTTTAAATTTGATTTCATCATAATTTAAATCATCGGAGGATAGCAGCTCAAATCCATAATCATTAGTGGAGATGGAAAAAGTTATCGGCTTAATTTTAGAAATTCTAAAAGCAATTAGCGAAGCCAGCCCTTCGTGAACAAGCTTCCCTTCAAATGGATAAAAGAATAAATGAAACCCCTCGCGCGTTTTGATCTTTTCAATTAATATCTCATTCAAAGCCGGTATAACCGACCATTTTTTTTGCAAATTAAAAATAGGTTGTATGGCGAGCATTTCTTCATTTATAAATTGATTATTTAAGGCTTCGTTAAATTTATTTCTAACTTCAAAGGCAAGCTCGGTTGAAAGCGGCATTCTTCCCCCCATCCACTGCGGAATTAGTCCCTTATTTTGTTTAGCTTTTTTTACCCACACGGTCATATCTTTTGTTCTAACATACTCCAGATTTCTTCCGGCAAAAATAAAAGCAGCTCCGGGTTTCATTTTAGAAATAAATGATTCTTCAATTGAACCAAGATTATTTCCTTTAATGAACTTTACCATTAATGAAGAATCGCTGGCGATTGTACCGATGGACATTCGATGTCTTGCTGCAATTGATTTTTTTTCAACCAAAAAAAGATCGACAGTTTTTATAACTTTTTGATATTCAGGATAAGCGCGAAGAGCAGGTCCGCCTTTTGTAATAAAATCTAAAACCCAATTCCATTCTTCTTCCGTTAAATTTTTAAATGCGTTTGTAGTTTTAACTTCTTCAAAAAGATTTTGAGATTTGAAACCGCCGCCAAGAGCGATTGTTATTAAATGCTGCGAAAGCACATCCAGCGAAAGTTCAATTGGGAAACGAGGTTCAATAAATCCTTTTTCAATCGCAGAGCGGACTGCGGCAAACTCAATAAGCTCAAAAGAATTTGTAGGGACGCAAATTATTTCGCTCGTCTTCCCCGGCTGATGACGGCTTCTTCCCGCCCGCTGAAGCAGCCTTGCGATTCCTTTGGGACTTCCAATTTGGATTACTCTATCAACGGGAGAAAAATCCACGCCAAGGTCAAGACTGGATGTGCAGACAACGCATTTTAATTTTCCAAGTCTTAATAAATCTTCAATTAATTTTCTTTCCTTTTTATCAATTGATCCGTGGTGAAGCGCTAATTTATTTTCCCATTCGGGTTTTAGGTTTAAAATTTCTCTATACCAAATTTCAGCTTGCGAACGGGTGTTTGTAAATAGCAGCGAGCTTTCTGCTTCGTCAAGTTTTTTTATTACTTCAGAAATTAAATTTATGCCGAGATGCCCAGCCAAGGGAAATTTTTCCACGTTTTTTGGTTTGATGGTTTTTATTTCCAACGGTTTGGGAATCATTCCTTTAATTAATTTTCCATTTTTAAAACTGCTTCCGAGCAAAGCCTGCATTGCTGTTTGGGTGTTGCCGAGAGTTGCCGAAAGCCCCCAAATTTTTAAATTACGTATCCATGATTTTAATCTTGCCAAAGAAAGCTCTGTAAGTACGCCGCGCTTTGAACTAATTAATTCATGCCATTCATCAGCGACAACTAACTTTAGAGTTTTAAATAAAATGTGCGAAGCCGGATATGAAAGCAGAAGCGAAAGGCTTTCAGGCGTTGTTATTAAAACCGTCGGTAATTTTTTTGATTGTTTGATTCTTTGGGAAGATGAGGTATCTCCCGTTCTTTTTTCAACCGTCCAATTTAAGTTAAGATCGTTGACAGGCTTAAGCAAAGTTTCCGTGGTGTCGGTTGCTAAAGCGCGCAGAGGAGTAATCCAAAGAATTGTAAACGGCGCCGTGGATTTTAAATTTGATTTTGTTTCTCGATCTATTGCATTTAAATATTCAATCACAGCTCCGAAAAAAACAGCATAAGTTTTTCCTGTCCCTGTGGAAGCGTGAATAAGTCCGCTGCTTCCTTTTAAATATTCATTCCAAACCTCAATTTGGAAAGAGAACGGACGCCAATGGTACTTTTCAAACCAATTAATTATTGTTTTAAATGCATTTGATTTTTTCATTTTTGCAGAAAGGAATTTTCAATCATCAACTTAATAGTTTCCAAGCTATCCGCGTCATTAATATTCTTATCATGCCGCCATCTTAAAATGCGAGGAAAGCGAACCGCCACACCGGACTTATGTCTTGTTGATTTTTGAATTCCTTCAAAAGCAATTTCAAAAACCAGCTCAGCTTTTACTGTGCGTACCGGGCCAAATTTTTCTAACGTATTTTTTTTAATGAAGGAATCAACATTTTTTATTTCTTCATCAGTAAGCCCAGAGTATGCTTTAGCAAAGGGGACGAGTTTGTCATCATCCCAAACCCCAAAAGTATAATCGGTGTAAAGGCTGGCTCTTCTGCCATGTCCGCGCTGTGCATAAATTAAAACTGCATCAATAGTCAGCGGATCAATTTTCCATTTCCACCAATCACCCCGTTTTCTGCCGGAACGGTATGGGGAATTATTTCTTTTCAGCATTAAACCTTCCACTCTTCTGCTGCGCGATTCTTCACGTACAATTTTTAATTCTTCCCAGGAAGCAGTTTTAATTTTATTTGAAATTAAAAGCCGCGGATCTGAAATTTTATCCACAACAATTTTTAATTGGTTTATTCTGTCGGTTAAGTGAAGAAGACGTATATCCTGGGAATTAAATTCTAGTAAATCATATCCTATAATAACCGCTGGTAATTCGGACAGCATTTTTTTTGAAACATTTTTTCTGCCAATCCTTTTTTGCAATTCGCTAAAAGGGAGAGGATTATTATTCGTCCACAAAATAATTTCGCCGTCAATTACAGTTCCGTCGGGAATTAAAAAACCTAATTCCGCAAGTTCGGGAAATTTTTCATTCAACAAATCTTCGCCGCGAGACCAAATAAAAACTTCGCCGTTTCTTTTAATTAACTGCGATCGAATTCCATCCCATTTCCATTCCGCAGACCAATCGTAAATATTACCGAGCTCTTCTACTTCTCCGCTAATTGGATAAGCTAGAAAAAAGGGATATGGTCTGCTGACATCAGCGTCTTTACTTTCTTTAGATAAAAGCTGCGTGTAAAATTTTTTTGTTGGTTTCCAATTTCCCATTAATCGGTGGGCTATAGTTGAATCTTCAATGCCGCTAAATTTTGCAAGCGCTTTTATCACAAGATTATTCGAAACGCCGATTCGAAAGCCGCCTGTTATAAGTTTTGTAAAAACGAATTTTTCATTTCTATCCATTGTATTCCACAAAAAAGTAATTTCCTTTTTCTGATCTTCTTCGTTTTTAATTTTTAAAGGAAATAATTTTTCTTCCACTAAAGTATGAAGACTGAGCGTATGACCGCTTTCTGTATTAGGCAGCAGCAACGAAATTGTTTCCGCAAGATCGCCAACAGCTTCGTAAGATTCTTCAAAAAGCCAATCCGGAATTTGAGAAAGTTCAGTAGACCATTGTACAAGTTTTTTGGTGGGAATAATTTGTTTGGGCTTTCTTCCAATTAAAAAACTGACAGCCCAAACGGCGTCTTCGGGCTTAGCTAAATTAAAGTAGTTGACGAGAGCATTAGTTTTTTTTGTGGTTTTAGTCGTCTCGTCCAGATTTTTAAATAACTCAGTAAAAAGTTTCATTTAATCACCGTCGTCAATTTCTCCCTCAAAACGCGTGGGAATTACTTTTGTGTTCAAACCTTTCTCGGAAAAATATTTTGCAACAACTGCAGCATACCCGTGAGTAACCCAAATATTTTCCGCATGTGTATTTATAATTGTAGTTAGAAGTTCAGTCCAATCCGCATGATCGGAAAGAACAAATCCCCTATCATAATTTGCTCTGCGCCGCCGCCCGCGGACCAGCATCCAGCCGGAAGCAAAAGCGGTTTCATATTTCCCAAATTTTTTTAACCAGCCATTATTATACGCCGAAGGCGGAGCGATGATTAAAGATTTGTTTAAAATATTTTTGTCGACTATGTCCCCCACATATTTTGTATCGGGAAGATTAACGCCGGACCTGCGGTAAACTTTATTTATATTTTCCACGCTGCCGTGCGTTAAGATTGGTCCGATGGAATTATCAACTAAAGAAATTAATCTTTGCGCTTTGCCCAAGGCGTAGCAAAAAAGTATGCTTGCAAGTCCGGCGGAACTATTTTTTTCCCACCAATTATTTATTTCGGAGATAATGTTTTTTTGATTTTCCCATTTATAAATTGGAAGACCAAATGTAGATTCCGTGATAAAAGTATTACATTTTAATTGTTCAAAACTACGACAAGTTTTATCTTCGGCTAATTTATAATCGCCGGTAATTACCCAAACGTTATTTTTGTATTCTAATCGTATTTGAGATGAACCAAGAATATGTCCGGCGGGATGAAGCGAAACTTTCACATTATTAATAAATATTGCTTCACCGTATTTAAGATTTTGCACAGAAATATTTTCGCCTAATCTTAACCGAAGCAGTGTTTCGCATTCATTTGAACACAGATATTTTTTAGATCCGAACCTTGCATGATCTGAATGAGCGTGGGTAATAACGGCTTTATCAACGGGCTTCCAGGGATCAATAAAAAAATTTCCGGCTTCGCAGAAAAGCCCGCTGTTTGTAAGGTTTAATAAATTTTTGTTCGGCAAGATTTTTATCTTCTATTTTTTTGGTAAGAAGATAAATCATTAACAATTAATTGAAAATGTTTTTAATCATTTACAAAAAAAGAGTAAAGGATATTTGTTTTTGACGGGAGCGTATTAATTTATGATGCGCTTATTTCAATTTGATTTCTAAGATTATCAATCATTTCTTCAAGCGAAGAATCCGTTAACCTTAGCTGGTCAATTGATGAACAAGAGTGTATGACGGTGGAATGATCCCTTCCCCCAAAATGCAAACCAATTGTTTTTAAAGATGATTTAGTTAATTCTTTAGATAAAAACATAGCGACCTGCCGCGCCAAAACAACTTCTTTTTTTCTGGTTTTATCGCGGACTTTATTTTCATCAATATTTAAATAATCGCAAACCACCTTTGTAATATTTTCAATGGTAATGTTTACTTTTCTATCCGTGGCAATTTCTTTAACTGTTTTTTTCGCGAGTTCAATATTTATTTCTTTGGAGCTAAGCGAGGCGTTTGCCAAAAGTTTAATTAAGCAGCCTTCCAGCTCGCGAATGTTTGAAGTTATATTTGCGGCAATATATTCTAAAATAGCGTTGGAAACATTCATTCCGTAGTCATCTGCTTTTCGTTTTAAAATGGCAATTCTTGTTTCAAGGTCAGGCGGCTGGATGTCGGCGGTTAATCCCCACTGAAAACGGGAAATCAATCTTTCGTCTAATCCTTTTAAATCTTTTGGGGGTTTATCGCTGGAAAGAATAATTTGTTTTTTTAATTGATGAAGCGTATTAAAAATATGGAAGAAAAGATCCTGAGTTTTTTCTTTGCCGATTAAAAATTGAATATCGTCAATTATTAGGACATCCATACCTCTGTAAAAGCTGGAAAAATCATTAACCGTGTTTGATTGAATTGCTTCCACAAACTCGACCGTAAAAATATCAGAGGAAAGATAAATTACTTTTTTATGAGGGAAATTGTTTATTATTTTATTTCCTATTGCCTGAATTAAATGAGTTTTTCCAAGTCCAACGCCGCCGTACAAAAACAAAGGATTAAACGAAGTGCCGCCTGGGTTATCGCTAATTGCGCCGCCCGCCGCCCTCGCAAGTTGATTTCCTTCGCCTTTAATAAAATTTTCAAAGGTATATCTTTGGTTTAAGAAGGTTTCAAAATCCGGAACCTCTTCTTCTTTTTCAACTTGAACTTTTTCAACCATACGGACGGGAGTTTTTTCCACGCTCTCTTTTTCTTCAGAAATTATGTAAGCTAATTTTGCATTATCGCCCAACACTCTTTTTAAAGTTTTATTAATTAATGCATTATAATGTTCGTCAATCCATTCCCAAAAGAACTGGCTGGGCAATTGAACTTTAAGAGTCTGCTCTAATAATTCCGTAGGTTTGATAGGCAAAAACCAGGTATTAAACGTCATTGTTGTAACGTTCTCTTTAATGGTTTTTAAACATTCTCCCCAAACTTCAGCGGGCTTTAAATTGCTAAGTTTATTAATCGGCTCAGAAATTACCATAAATCAATTATCCACAAAATAAAAGTTGATTTTACAAAACAAAAACAAGGGGTATACTAAAAGAATGCCCTAAAAAAATTAACAGTCCACAAGTTACCAACATTAAATAGCGGGGGCTAACTTCTTGAGTTTTAGGGGGTTAGCCCGCTCTTTTTAAATAATTCACATTTTAGATGTTGGGTTTAATGGCGCCAAGCAATCATTTGGACATGTGAAACGTTTTCACATCCCCGAAATATCAACAAGATATTAACATTAATTTTAAGAGCATAACCTTGATAAAAAATAAGGACTCTGCTTGCGGGTTGCAAATTAATTCTTTAATAATATTAAAATATTTTTGCATTTAATTTTAATTGATATGATTGCTTTAAAAACTATCTTGTTTATTTATAGCGCAATAGCTATTTTTACAGTCTTTTTGATAAAAGGAGTACAAAATGAAAAGGACATTTCAGCCGAGCAACAGGAAAAGAAAAAATAAGCACGGCTTTAGAGAAAGAATGAAAACTAAAAACGGCAGAAAAGTTTTAGCGAGAAGACGCGCTAGAGGAAGAAAAAAATTAACCGTTAGCGACGAGATGTAAATCAGTTGAAGCGCTTTGGTCTTTCCGCTAACGAAAGAATTAAAAGTAAAAAAGATTTCGAATCTATTTTTGTTTCAGGTAAAACCATCTACTCTAAAAACAATAATTTAAAAACTATTTTTATTGTAGAAAATAAATCAGAAAAACCTGGAGTAAAAATAGCCGCCGCAGTTTCAAAAAAAAACGGAAACGCAGTTTGGAGAAACAGAGTTAAAAGATTAATTAAAGATTCCTATCGCTTAAACAAAACGGATTTAATTAATGCCGCGGTAGAAAAAAAAGTTTTATTAAAAGTTGTTTTTTCTGCCAACTCGCTAACTGGAAAAAAAAATAAAAAATTGAAACTTAAAGATGTTATGCCGAATATTATTGAGCTTATTTTAAGACTCAAAGGCAGTCTTTAAAATGAAATATGTTTTTATTTTCATAATTAAAAGTTATAAAAAATTTATTTCACCGCTGTTACCGCCTTCGTGCCGATTTTACCCAACTTGTTCCGAATACGCAATGCAAGCCTTCGCTAAGTATGGCGTAATTATAGGCGGCGCAAAATCAATTTGGCGGATTTTGAGGTGCAACCCATTTAATAAGGGCGGGTACGACCCACTAATTTAACGGAACTTAACGGAATATCTAATGGATAGAAATACCACATTTGCCTTCATATTAATAGGGGCGATTTTAATTTTATGGATGTACTTTAACGCTCCTTCTCCCGATCAGAATAAAACTACAAGCAAAGGGAAAGATACCTCGTCAGTAGTGGTTGATTCTTCTTCTATAAAAAAAGAACCTGAAGTAAAAAAAACTCAGCCGGAGAAACAGGCTTCAATTGAGAAAGAAGATTTTGGGAAATATTTTTCCTCCGATGCGGAGCAGCAAAAAGAAAAAACAATTAAAATTGAAAACGAACTTGCCGTTATTGAACTTTCAACTAAAGGCGGAAATTTCAGGCGTTATTATTTAAAGAAATTTAATAATTGGTATTCGGCTGATGAAGAAGGAAATGATCCGTATAAATTCGGCGTTCAATTAATTAATTTTACTATGGGCGGCTCATACGATCTCGCTTTTGTTACATCAGACGGCAAAGCAATAAATACGGGAGATTTGTACTTCACCACTGACGCAAAGAAAAATAACTATAATCTATCGGGCAACGACAGCGTTTCAATATCATTTAAATTAAATGCCGGCAACGGAAAGTATATCAATAAAATTTATACTTTTTACGGAAACAAATACAGCATCGGCAGCGATATTGAATTGGAGGGGATGAATAGTTTAATAAGCAACAACGCTTATGATTTGGTTTGGGATAATGGAATAAGATTTACAGAAAAAAATTCTGTGGATGAAGCAACGTATTCCGATGCCAGCGTTTATTACGGGGATGAACAGGTTGTTGTAGACGCCAGCGATGAAGCAAAACCAATTGAAGAAGATTTTAACGGCAGAATTGATTGGATGGGAGTTAGAAATAAATATTTTGCCGCGATAATTGCTCCCCAAAATCCATCGGGAGTGGACGGCGCTTATATTAAAGGAACCAAAAAAACGGTAAATAAAGTTGGCGTTAAAGAGTTTTACAGCGCGCATTTAATTATTCCTTTTAAAAATACGCAGAGTGAAAAACACTCTTTCTTGCTCTACATCGGTCCGGTGGATTATGATATTTTATCAACATACGGTCATAAGTTAGAAGCAATAGTTGATTTCGGAAGTTTCTTTGGGCTAAAATTTATTGTTCGTCCAATTGCAGAATATATACTTCTTCCGTTGTTTAATTTTTTACATTCTTTCATTCCCAACTATGGTTTTGTAATTATTATTTTTTCATTGATAATAAAAATTGTTTTATACCCGCTTACAAAACAAAGCTACCAGTCAATGAAGAAGATGCAGATGCTTCAGCCAAAAATAACGGAGATGAAAGAAAAATATAAAGACGATACGCAGAAGCAGCAAAAAGAAACAATGAAGCTCTACTCAACTTACGGCGTTAATCCTGCGGGAGGTTGCTTACCATTGCTTTTGCAGATGCCTATTTTTGTCGCTCTTTGGGGGCTATTTAAAATTGCAATTGAACTTCGTCAACAGCCATTTATGCTGTGGATTCAAGATCTTTCCGCACCCGACGAAATTATCGATCTTGGTTTTAAACTTCCCATTTTCGGCGTTCAGCATATTAGCGGATTGGCTTTGCTGATGGGAGTTACAACTTTCTTTCAGCAGAAGATGAGCACTAAAGATCCAAAGCAGCAAGCCCTTGTTTATATTATGCCGGTAATGTTAACGTTAATGTTTATGTCCTTTCCTTCGGGTTTAAACTTGTATTATTTTATGTTTAATGTTTTTTCAATTGCCCAGCAGTATTACATAAATCATAAGCATGATGGAATGGTTTTGGAGCCGGTTAAAAATCCTAAAAAGAAAAAAGGATTTATGCAAAAACTTATGGAGCAGGCAGAACAAAATACAAAAGGTCAGCAGCAGAGAAAGCGCAAGTAAGAAAATTAAAAGTATTTTTAATACCTTTAGAAATAATTATTATTCTAAAGTAAAGGAAAATACTTTTTTTATATTGATGAAATACAAATTTAAAATAACGGCTTTCTTCTTTTTATTAATCTTCACATTATCCAACTTTTCCTATCCCCAAAAAGTTAAAACTTTAACGATAGACTATCGGACTAACCAGCTTCCATTTGGTTTAACAGAAAAAATTCCCTCAAAAAAACCTATAGTTTCTTTAGCTTTAAGCGGCGGGGGCGCCAGAGGCTTTTCACAAATAGGCGTTTTAAAAGCTTTTGAAGAAGCGGGAATTAATATTGATTTAATTGTCGGCACAAGCATGGGAAGCGTTATTGGCGGACTTTATGCCGCCGGTTATTCTGTAAATCAAATTGATTCTATTGCCAGAAACACCAACTGGGATGAGATGCTTTCGCTAAAAAGGGAAACTGACCGCCGCCAATTATTTGTTGATCAAAAAGTAACGGAAGACAAGGCAATTTTAACTTTAAGATTAAACGGATTTAAACCGATAATACCAACTTCATTTAACGATGGATTAATACTTTCAAACTATTTAAGTCTTTTAACTTTTCAAGCTCCTATACATGTTAAAAATAATTTTGACGATCTTCGAGTTCATTTTAGAGCGGTCTCCACAGATTTGATAACCGGCGATATGGTTATGATTGACAGAGGTTCTTTAAGCCAAGCTTTAAGAGCAAGCTCAAGCGTTTCTTTTTATCTCGCGCCTGTAAAAGTTGATTCAATGACGTTGGTGGATGGCGGGCTTGTGGCAAATATTCCGGTGCGCGCTGCAAAGAAAATGAGCGATTATATAATTGCGGTAAACACAACCAGCGCTTTGCATTCGGTGGACGATTTAAATTTACCGTGGATAGTCGCCGATCAAATTGTAAGCATTCCCATGCGACTTTTAAATGAAGAACAAATTAAAGACGCTAACGTACTTATCGAACCAAAATTAGGCGATAATGTATCTACCAATTTTTTAAATATTGAAGAGATAATTAATAAAGGTTATCAGGCGGCTCTTCCTTTGGTAAAAAAAATAAAATCCGATATTGATTCAATTTATAATTTTAGATTAAAAGAAAATCAATTCTATATAAAAAATATTATTGGGGAAAGCGTTGCCGCAAATTCTAAAAATCCATTTATAAATATATACGCGGGAAACGATTCCGTAAGCAGCGCTGAAATATTAAAAGATCTTAATGATAAATACCAGAGTGGAAATTATGAAGATGCAAAAGCGGAAGTATATGAATATGAAGATTATTCCAGCATAAAATTTATTTATAAACAAAATCCTCTTATCCGTGATTTTGTAATTAAAGGCGTGAACATTTTGCAGCCTGAAACTGTAGATTCAATTCTTTATCCCCTTTATAATAACCCGTACAATGCCCGCGAACTGTATAAAAAGCTGATTGCTATTTTAAATCTATATAGAGAAAAAGGCTTTTCGCTGGCGGATATTTCGGAGATTGAATTTAATAAAAATGACGGAGTTTTATATTTAACATTTGATGAAGGATTGATTTCAAAAATTATTATCGAAGGAAATGAAATTACCAACTCAACAGTTATAACAAGAGAGATTCCTTTAAGGGAAGGGGAATACTTTCGTTACCAGGCAATTCAAAATGGGCTTTTAAATTTAAGAACTACCAACTTATTTGAAGATATTAATTTGTCGGTTTTGCGTCAAGACAATAAAAACACTTTAAAGATTAGCGTACTGGAAAAAATCTCCAGCCTTATGCGCATAGGATTTAGAATTGATGATGAAAATAAAACCCAATTAGGTTTAGATATAAGAAATGAAAATATTTTCGGTTCTGGAAACGAATTGGGATTAATTCTATTCGGCGGAACGAGAAACCGGTCATATATATTAGAGCTTAAATCAAATAGGATTTGGGAAACATACCTTACTTATAAATTGAATGGATATTATAAATTTGACGACGCTTATGTTTATTCTGACGAGCCTACCACTAACAGCAGAGAATTTTCACGATCGGTTACCGGCGAATACAGGCAAATATATTACGGCGGCTCAATTTCTGTCGGCGCACAAGCCGGCAAGTTCGGAAACCTAATTGTTAAAGGCGAATATGAAATTGATGTATTAAAAGCCAAGCAGGGCATAATTCCGGTTGAGCCATTCAAAACTACGGTCGTCTCATTAAAAGCCAGCGCCACAATAGACACACAAAATAAATATCCGTTTCCGGTAACCGGTTTTTATTTTAACGGCTTTTATGAAACCGGACAAAAAATTTTAGGCGGCGACGTTGGATATTCAAATTTTGGTTTTGAGTATAAAAATTATTTTACGCTAAATAATATTAATACATTTTCACCGCGGCTTATGATGGGCTTTGCCGATAAAACGATTCCGCTAACAAAGCAATATTCGCTCGGCGGACAAAATTCTTTTTTTGGAATGCAGGAAGAAGAATTTAGAGGCAAACAAATTTTATTAGCCTCGCTTGAATACAGATTTAAATTGCCTTTTGAAATTTTCTTTGATACTTATTTTAAGGCGCGTTATGATCTTGGCAGAACGTGGGAGGAACAGGAACAAATTAGGTTAAAGGATTTAAGACACGGTTTGGGTTTTACTCTGGCTTTTGATACGCCTGTAGGTCCGGCGGAGTTTTCTGTGGGGAGGAGTTTTTTATTTACTAAAAATTTACCCGGCAATCCTTTAAGCTACGGCGATGTTAAATTTTATTTTTCAATTGGTTATTACTACTAATTATTTATTGCAGCTTTCGTTGAGATTTCTCCCCCATCCTTTGATATAAATTTTCATTTTCTTCGTCGCCAAGTTTTTTATAAATGTTTGCGAGAGCAAAATAAACTTTGCTCTTTAAATGCACTTCCTCAATTCCCTGTTTTATAACTTTCAAAATATTTTTAAGTTTTGGCGAATCAAGTTCGGCACTGTACATCCCGGCAATTGATAAGTATGGCTCATGTGAAGTTGGATTTGCTTTTGCGGCTTTCTTAAAAAAATTCATAGCGCGCTCATGGTAAATGCCGTAAACAGAATTCGATTCCAAAATTTGACCGGCTGCAAAATATATCTTGTAGCAAAACTCAGGGAACTCTTTACAGATTTTATCTGCATACATCGAAATTTCATCGGCGGACAAAGCCTTGTTGCGTAATAAAATTTTGTAAAGCTGAACGTCGTTTAATTTATTTTCAATTGATGCGCGAAAAACATCAAACAATTCTTCAGCCGAACTTGAAGTAATAAAAATTTTTTCTATTTCTTTTTTGTTTGTCGAATTCATAAAAATATTAATCTAAATACTGTATCAGAGCAGGCTTTGAAAATACCGGCAAAGCATTTTCAAATTCAATTGTTTGATTTTTATCCCATTCCTTTTTCCCGGAAATTTTATTTTGATGCTTTTGCAGACACGCAAACCGCATTTCCACAATTTCTTTTTCGTCATTAAAAACAAAAAAAGAAATTATCACCGGAAGCAGTAATATTTTTGCCCACTCTTTGTATGAATTATAAGCCCGCTCATTTATCAGCCAAACCGGTTTGTGCTTTGCTTTCCAATCCAGCAAAGCTTTTTTATTTTTATAAGAAATAACCACATCTGGTTTATCTTCTCCCTTTTCCCAAACTTTTTGGTTTCTGTTATCTTTTCCGAAATCATTGAACTCAAATCCCCATTGTATTAAAAGATTCTTTCCCGCCGCTTCAGCTAAATCGTGAAGTTCATAATTTTTTCTAAAATCTTTTCCTGATTTATGAGGATTAAAATTTAATTCTTGCATTCTATTAATTTCTTATTAAAAAAAATCCAACTTGCCTTAGAGAGTGCAACGCAAGAGAGTCTTGCACAAATGCTGCAAATGTCATTTCGATCCCATTGGGAGAGAAATTTTTTTCTAAATAGCGTGAAAGATTTCTCACTCGATTCCGCAGCTGCCGGATACAACACTCTTTTAAAGCAGGCAAGCGCGGATTAAAATGATTTTTATAAATTATTGTTTTTTAAACTTACTCAACAAATCTTTTACGGCATCTTTATGAACCATAAAATCCATCATTTTTAATTTCACATAATCTTCATTATAAAAAAAGTAGCCGGGAAATTTTCCGTCCATTGATCCTGCGCCGGAATCTTTAATTAAATACCAATCTTTACCATCCTTGTTTGTATAACCAGCTAAATGAAGTCCGTGATCGTCAGTCGTTGATCCGTTGCTGAAACGAAACTGGCGCGCGTCTTCATCAATATATTCGGAAGGGATATCAAACGAAGGAACGATTGCGGCATTGTATTGCGATACTAAACCGGCTTCCGAAACATCGCCGCCGATTGCCATTGTATAACCTTCCCGCACTGCTTTTTTTAAGGCGGACATAAATTCATCAAGCGGAACGTTGTAATAATCTTTGCTGTGCCACCAATTATCCGGAACTTCATATTCAACTTGCTGATAATAAGGCTGCTGCATATAAGAAAGAATATCAACATAATCATCCGGATTTATTTGCAGGTAATTTGTAAGATATTCTTTGGGAGTATATTTTTTGCCGTCAACATTAAATTCTGCGGGCGGCTCACCCAGATAATGATTTAATATTGATTTTATAGTATTTACAACTTCATCTTCATTCCATGCGTTTGTCGATTTAATATTTTTCAAATATTTATTCATCTCGGCGACTAAAGTTTTATGATTATGAAATTTTTGTTTAGGAAGCAATCCATTATAAACCTCTTCGGGAGCGCATCCATACTTTTTCCAAATTCGCGTTACGGCATTTCCTTCCGAGCCTTCATCAAATAATGATTTGCCTCTCTCTTTCACAAAGGCTTTTGCCTTTTCCAAATATTCCCAATAAACGGTAAAAATTTCAGAGAGCTTAACTTTTTTATTGTGCTGCCTGTAAACTTCCGATTCTAAAAAAGAGGTTGTGGAAAAAGACCAGCAAGTTCCGGTTTGTCCTTGAGAGATGGGATCATTACGCCAGTAACTTTTAAACTCATCCAAAGATTTGGGAGGATTTATTTTGGATAAATCAGCTTTAAAAGATTTTACAAGCGGCTTAGGAATGCTATCGTAAGCTTTTATCCCCTGAAGTACTTCATCATAAAAGCCTTTTTTCTTTTCGATGAAGATCCCTTTGTCATGCAAGTTTTGCTGCGCAGAAGATAAGATTGAAAAAATTAAAATCAGACTTAGAATAATTTTTGATTTCATGATACACCCTTAATTTTATAATTCAATTTTCATTTTAAAAATAGTAAAAGTTTTTGAACGGTTTAATAAAAAATTCTTTTTTTCATTTTCTTTTCATCTTTATTTATAATTTTAGTTAGAAATATTAATACAAAAATATAAATGCGAATTTTATTAATTGAAGATGATAAAAAAATTTCAGCCGTAATTCAAAAAGGATTATCCGCTGAAAGTTTTGCCGTGGATGCTGCATTGGATGGCGTACAAGGTGAAGCCTTCGCCAAAAGGAATAATTATGATTTAATAATTTTAGATATAATGCTGCCCAAGCAAGATGGTTTTAAAACCTGTTCCAACTTGCGGGCTGATCAAATAAAAACGCCAATACTTATGCTTACAGCGTTGGACGATGTTTCCGATAAAATTAAAGGTCTTAACGCCGGCGCTGATGATTATTTGCCCAAACCTTTTCATTTTGGAGAATTGCTGGCGCGTATAAGGGCGTTGACGCGAAGAGATACAGAAATCAAAACTTCCCATATTTCTAAATACGGAATTGAGCTTAATCTCAATAATCATCTCGCATACCGCGAAGGTAAAGAAATAAAATTATCCTCAAAAGAATTTAGTCTGCTGGAATTATTTATGATGAACCCGGATAAAATTTTATCGCGAGAGAAAATTTCAGAACATTTGTGGGATATGAATTTTGATCCGCGCAGCAACGTAATTGAATCATTCATAAAATTTTTGCGGCAAAAAATTGATAAAGATTTTGATCAGCCGTTAATACATACTGTGCGCGGCGCGGGATATATTTTTTCCCAAAGGAAATATTAATGTTCTCTATAAAACTTAAAATCATATTTTCTTACACGCTGCTCTTCGGAATATTAATTACAATTTTCGCTTTCATTATTTATCAAACCATAAAACAAAATAACCTTAGCCGGCTTGACGCTAACTTAAACAGCTACTCAAACATTATGCAGACTGAAATTGAAGAAGAGTTAAATGAAAATAATAAAATAATTGAGAGTGAAATTAAAACTATTCCCGCGCAAGGGCTTTACGGCGTTAGAATACAAATTTTTGATAAACAGAAGGGCGTGGTTTTAGCCGATTCAATATTGTCAAAAGAGAATTCAATTTCAGAATATTCTTACACAACTAAAGCAAATACTTTTAAAATTTTAAATATCAACGGACAAAGATTCCGCGCATTATTCAGCCCCATTGAAGCGGATGAGGATACAAATTTTATTATACAAACTGCCGCTTCGTTAAGAAATATTGACGAAGATCTTGATAGGCTTTTATTAATTTTTTGGTTTGTTATTCCTTTCACTTTAATAATAACGGGACTTACGGCGTACTTCATTTCAAAAAAAGCATTTAAGCCAGTAACCCAAATGGCGGAGATGGCAAACCAAATATCAATTGATAATCTTGACAGAAGACTTGAACTTCCCGGTTCAAATGATGAAATATATTTGCTTGGCGAAAAGCTTAATTTAATGATTGAGAGAATTGATAATTCAGTAAAAGCACAAAAGCAATTTATTGCAGACGCATCCCATGAAATAAAAACGCCTTTAACTATTATTCAGACAGAGCTTGAGCTAACCGAAAAAAAATTAAACGACTTTTCATCTAAACAAAATATAAAAACGGCGCTTTCAGAAGTAGAAAGATTAAACGCTTTGGTGCAATCTTTATTAACAATTGTAAAACTTGAATCTTTTAACAATTCCATAAATTTTAAAATGTTTAGACTTGATGAATTGCTTGTAAATTGCATTCAGTTAATGAGAAAAACCGCCGATGAAAAAAATATACAGCTTGCTATTACGCTGGCTGAGCCGGTAAATATAAATGCCGATGAAGAAAAACTCAAAAGTATTTTTATAAATCTGTTAGACAACGCAATAAAATATTCTCCTCAAGCAGGCTCCGTTGCTATTGATTTGCAGGCGGATAATTTCCAGGCAATTATTTCTATAGCTGATAATGGGATTGGAATAAGCAAAGAAGAAATTGATAAAATATTTAAAAGATTTTATAGATCCGCCGAAATTAGATCTGAAATAAATGGAAGCGGGCTTGGTTTATCTATTGCGCAAAAATTAACCGAAATGCATAACGGGAAACTAACGGTTCAAAGCGAAGTTGGAAAGGGTTCAAAATTTTTATTAAGCCTTCCTTTAAATATTCCTATCCATTAAAAAAATTTAACCTGTGTCGTAGTTCAAAATGCGTTAAACCTTTCATCTTCTTTTCATAATCAAAAAGTATTTTGCCGCTGTAATTATTTTTAGTATTAAAATTAAGGAGACGGTTATGAAGTCAAAAGTTTTTTTCGTTTCGATATCTATTTTATCATTTCTATTTCTATCAACAATTTCACTGTTGGCTCAGGAAAAGAAAATTGATATAAAGGATTTGCCAAAGGCGGTAACGGAATCTTTTCATAAAAGCTATCCCAAAGCTGAAATAAAGGGAGCGGCTACAGAAAAAGAAAATGGGAATACATATTATGAAGTTGAAAGTATTGAAGGCGATCAGCAGAGAGATATTTTATATAAAAAAGATGGAACTGTTGCTGAGATTGAAGAAAATATTTCCAATGCAAATATTCCCGATTTTGTTAAAACATCCGTTATGAAAAAATACTCGAACGGAAAGATAAAAAAAGCTGAAAAATTAACTAAGGGAAGCAAAGTCTCTTACGAAGTTGTGGTTGAACATGATGGCAAAAAATCTGAAGTAGCGCTGGACGCAAAAGGAAATATTGAAAAGATGGATAAAATGAAAAAGGAAAATAAAGAAAAAGAAGGTGCGGAAAAGGATGAGGAAAACGAAGATAACGATAACGACTAAGTTGAATTGCACTGAATAATTCAGCTTTTAATTTATTGAACTGAAGGCGGCGATTAAATAAAACATTTTATTATCGCTGTCTTCTATTTTTAAATGCGCTTGCGCCAGGAACCAAATTTTAAAATTGTTTCAGAATTTAGGCATGTTAAAAAAAATAATAATACTTCAAATTTTATTTTGCGGTTTAGTTTTATCGCAGCAACCTCCGGCTTACGATGAACCGTTAAAAATAATGAGCGCGGCGGATTCAACAAATTCGCTTACCCTTCAGTCTGCAATCAACATTGCTTTTCAAAATAATTTGAATATTAAAATTGCGCATAAAGATTTGATGAAAAATCAATATGCGGTTGATGAATTTAGCGCCGCTTTATTGCCTTCACTTTCAGCAAAATCTCATTTTTTATTTGCGCCGGAAAGCGGATACGATCCCGCTGTAACAAATGGGGGCGAATACGGTTTACAGCTTTCCATTGATTATACGCTGTACAATGGAGGCTTAAATAATCTTGCCGTAGAAAAAGCAAATAAAAATATTAGTATTTCAGATTTAAATATTGAATTAGCGAAATCCGAATTAAAGCTTCGAGTCCGTTCAGTATTTTATGAAATTGAAAATGCGCAAAGGGAGAATTGAGGCTCAATTAAGAGCGCTTAAAACTCTGGAGGATTATTATAAATATCTTAATCAATCTAATTTAGGCGGCACTGCTTCGCGAAGCGATGTGCTTAAAACAGAAGTGGATTTAAATAATTCAAAAATAAATTTTGAAGAGGCTCTTCTTAATTTCCAAAAATTAAAAAAAGAACTTTTCAATTTATTAGCTGTGCCAAGCGATACCAATGTTGTAATAGCAAGTCAGGCGGAAATTGATACGACTCTTCCCCCGCAGGAATCTTCTGATAATTTTATTGAAGTAAAAATTGCAAAAATGGAATCAACCCTAAATCAATTTGATATTCAAAATGCCAGGGCTGAAATACTTCCCGTAATTAATCTTTCAGGTGACGCGGGAGTTTTAGGTATAAAGCCTAAAGATTACAAAAATGATTTGGGTTATTCCGCTTCGGTAGGAGTAAATGTTCCTATTTTTTCATGGGGAAAAGTGAACGCTAAAATAGAGCAAGCGACTGTTACTTTTGATCAATCAAAATTACAAGTAGAACTTAAAAAGAAAGAATTGGAATTAGCGAGAGATTCATTATTAACTGAATTTAATATTGCTAAAAAAAAGATTAAGGCTTATAAAAATAATATTAAAACCGCTGAAGATAATTTTTATTATTCGAAAGCATTGTTTATGGGCGGAGGCGGCTCAACGCTTGAAGTGCTTGACGCTTACAGATTGTTGGTAGAGACCACAAAAAATTACAATAATTCAATATTAAGTCTTCAGCAGGCGAAAGCAGGTTTGTTAAAATTGTATGGAAAATAAATTTAGTAGAAAAATTTTTAATTCTGCAGCAAATTCTTTTTCAAAAAAAATATTAATGAAAATAGTTTTGGCGTTTACTTTTACGTTTTTGGTGGGATGTTCAAATAATAATTCAAAAGGCGACGCTGCGAACGCGTCTGACTCCACGCAAATGATGGTTCAGGTTAAAGTTGATTCAATTAAAAAAGAAACTTTGAATGAAACCATTTCAGCTTATGGGGTTACTTCCATTCGTCAGAGATATCAAATTATCTCTCCGGTTTCAGGCGAGATTATAAAATTTAATTTTTATAATGGCGATAAAGTTGCAAAGGGAGAAACAATAGCATTCATTATAACTAAAGAATCTTATGCCGTTATTAAAGGCGCAAAGCAGATGCTTAACAATGCGGTTACCGATGAGCAGAAAAAAGAAGCTGAACGAGCTCTTCAATTAGCTGAAGAAAATTCTAATCAAATAAAAATTGCCGCTCCCTTTACAGGTATTTTAATTAATAAATCAAAAAATGAAAATGAAATTGTAAATGAAGGAGAATTGATTGCCAGCTTGATTGATAAAAATTCTATCTTTTTTATCGCACAGGTTCCGGTTGCATCAATCTCTAAAGTAAAAGCGGGACAGCAAGTTGATATTTCCTTCCCTTCAATTGAAGAAAAAAAATTCAACGGAATTGTTAAAAGAATTGAACCGGGCGTAAATACGCAAAGTCAGACCATCCCGGTGCAAATTGAAATTAATAATTTATCCGCATTCATATCAGATTCACTTTACGGCGAAGCCTCTGTAATTATTAATAAACATAAAGATGTTTTTACCGTTCCTTCAAAAGCAGTAATTCACGATGATGAAAATGATACTTATTCAATAACCCTCATCAATGCTGACAGCATTGCTTATTCAATTAATGTAACAGTGGGAATACAAAAAGATTCGGTGATGGAAGTTCAATCCGAAAAATTAAAAGAAAGAATGAAAGTTATTGTAGAAGGAAATTATGGGCTGCCCGATTCAACGCAAGTCAGCATACAAAAATGAATATTTTTTCTTTTATACAAAATCATACTAAGGCTATAATTTTTGTCGTTATTATTTTGGCGCTTGCCGGAGTTTTTACGGTTTTAAATTTGCCTGTTTCTATTTTCCCGGATATAACTTTTCCGCGAATTGTTGTTCTTGCGGATAACGGCGAAGAGCCGGCGGATAAAATTATGGCGCAGATTACAAAGCCGCTGGAAGAAACGATTAACTCACTGCCCGGGGTAACGGACGTACGTTCCACTACATCCAGAGGTTCGGCGGAAATATCAATTAATTTTGATTGGGGAACGGATATTATTCAAGCTCAACAATTGCTACAGGGAAAAATTTCGCAAATTAGAAATCAGCTTCCGCCAAATGCGAGCGTTACCGTAGAGAGAATGAACGCTACTTTCTTTCCGATAATGGGTTATGCGCTTACCTCCGATTCAGTTAGCCAAACTAAAATGCGTGATATTGCGCTTTATACAATACGCCCCGCCATAAGCCGTATAAAAGGCGTTTCGCAAGTTGTTGTTGTGGGCGGAAATACAAAAGAATATTTAGTAAAAGTTGATGCATCAAAACTGCGAGTATATGGAATAAGCATACAGCAGGTTTCGGATGCAATTTCCAAAACAAATCTGGTAAGTTCCGTAGGATTGATGGACGCAAATTATCACCTGTATTTAACTTTGGTTGATAATACTTATAAAACAATTGATGATATTAAAAATACCGTTGTAACTTCTACAAATGTATCGCCGGTTTATTTAAATGATATAGCTTCAGTGTCCGCTTCTGTTGAAGATAAATATATTAGAGTTACTGCTAACGGTAAGGAGGCTGTACTTGTAAATATACTTAGGCAGCCCAACGGCAACACTGTGCAAATTTCTTCCGAAGTAGATAAAATGTGGAGCGATATAAAATCTCAAATTCCCGCCGGTATTCATATTTCAAATTATTATAATCAAGCTGATTTAGTTAATGAATCTTTTAAAAGCGTGCGCGATAGTATCGGCATCGGAGTTATTCTTGCGATTATTGTCCTGCTTATTTTTTTAAGAAATTGGAGAATCACTTTTGTCGCCGCTATCATTATTCCTATAACCGTTGCGATAACCGTTTTGCTTTTAATGATTGCAAATGAAACTTTAAATATTATGACGCTCGGCGGAATTGCCGCCGCAATAGGATTAATTATTGACGACAACATTGTAATTATTGAAAATATGTTTCGTCATTTTAAAGAAGGGCATCAGAAAATAAGCGATGCGATAAGAGCGTCAATTAAAGAATTATTTTCAGCGGTTATTGGTTCAAGCCTCAGCACAATAATTATTTTTCTTCCATTCGCTTTTTTATCGGGAGTTACAGGAGCTTTCTTTAAATCGCTTTCGCTTACAATGGCTCTGTCGCTAATTGTATCGCTATTTCTTTCATTATTATTTGGACCATTGCTATCTTCAAAATTCATTCACCCAAAAGATTTTGAACAGAAATCTGGAGAGAAAAAAGAAAGTAAAATTGAGGCGCGTTACAAAAAATCACTCGTGTTTTTAATTAACAAAAAATTTTTGGTAATACCTGTTATTCTTTTTTTAATGATCGGCGGATATTTTATTTATTCATCAATAGGCAGCGGCTTTATGCCCGATATGGATGAAGGAGCTTTTATACTTGATTACAAATCGCCTTCCGGAACTTCGCTTAACGAAACCAACAGAATGTTAATGCACGTTGAAAAAATTATAATGAACATTCCCGAAGTTGAATCTTATTCACGAAGAACAGGAACACAGCTCGGGTTTTTTATTACAGAACCGAATGACGGCGATTATCTAATAAAATTAAAAAGCAACAGGAGCAAAACTGTTAATGATATTATTGATGAATTAAGAGTAAAAGTAGAAAATACGGAGCCTGCTCTTCAAATTGAATTTGGACAAGCGATGCAGGATCTTATCGGCGACCTTACCAGCGTTCCTTCGCCTGTTGAGATAAAAGTTTTTGGCGATGATAAATCTCTTATCCAAAATAAAGCTAAGGAAATTGCGAAGCTGATTGAAGGCGTAAACGGCGTGGTGGATGTGTCGGATGGAATTGTAATCAGCGGGCCCGCTTACATAATAAATTTTAATCTGCCTGCAATAGCAAGGGCCGGATTTACTGTGGATGAATTAAGCCAAATAATTCAAAGTGATATTCAAGGAAATGTAACCACAGAAATACAAACCGGCGAAAAATTAATTGGCGTGCGGGTAAGGCTGCCGGATAAATACCGCAGCAATATTGATCTTTTAAAAACTTTAAAAGTTGCTTCATCCAACGGAAGTTCGTATTCGCTAAGTTCCCTTGCCGATTTTAAAATCGATCCCGGACAATCGGAAATTTATCGGGAAAATCTTAAACAAATGGCAGCTGTAACCTCAAGAATTTCCGGAAGAGATTTAGGAAGCACCGTTGCCGACATAAAAAGTTTATTAAATAAAAAACTCAATTTACCCACGGGAGTAACATTAGAATATGGCGGAACATTTCAAACGCAGCAGGAATCTTTTCAAGGTTTGCTTAAGGTTTTAATTGCCGCTTCACTTTTGGTAATACTTGTCCTGGTAATTGAGTTTGAATCTTTTTTAATTCCGCTTGCTATTTACTTTACAGCGCTGCTTTCTTTATTCGGCGTTGTACTAGCTCTTTGGGTAACAAATATCAATTTTAATATTTCCAGTTTTATGGGCGCTATAATGATGGTTGGCATTGTTGCAGAGAACAGTATTTTTTTAACTCACTACTTTTTTATTTTTCAAAAACAAGGAATGGATAGACGTCAAGCAGTAATAGCCGCAAGCATCGCGCGCTCGCGTCCAATTATAATGACCGCGCTTGCCGCAATTTTAGCATTGATGCCTCTTGCGCTTGGTATTGGCGCGGGATCTCAAATGCAGCAGCCTTTGGCCTTAGCGGTAATCGGAGGGTTTACTTTATCAAGCTTGCTGCTACTTTTTATTTTGCCGGCGCTTTTATCGATCTCAATTAAAAAATAATTTTGTAAACAAAATTTTTAATTAAACATTTCATTGCCGTAAGATTATGAATTAAGAAAATTAAAACATACCTCAGCCGCTATTTTCAATGGGTCTAACCAATCCGCTTGCAGCGAAAGTTCTTTTTCAACAAGCGATATTTCCGTGCAGCCCGCTATAACGGCTTCTGTCTTTAAGTTGTCAACAACTTCTTGCAAAATATTTAACGCCTCCCGGCTTACTTTTGATCCTGTATGTTTTATTCCATAATTAGGATTGTATATTGAATCCGTAATTTTTTTTTGCAATTCAGAATTAATCGCCGGTTCAAAATATTTTATTCTCAGTGGTTCTATTGCTTTTCTAAATACTCCTGCTTTTAAAGTGCCTTCTGTAGCTAAAAGAGATGCGCTCGAGTAGCCTTTCTCTTTTATGAGCTTCGCAGTTTCTTTTTGCAAATCAATCCACGGAATATTTGTTTGATTAATTATTTCCTCATAAAATGAATGAGCCGTATTACAAATAATTACGACACGATCAGCGCCGGCTTTTTCCAATTTATTAATTACATCTATTAGATAGTTTGCAGGCGATGGTTTATTATAAAGAAGAGCCTCAGTACGATCGGGCGCTTTTGAAGCATTGAAATAAATCCATTCAGGATAATCTTGATCTCGTTTGATTCCGTGTTCATTACAAATCTCAAAAAATAATTGTTGAAAATGTAATCCGGCGGCGGTTCCCATTCCGCCGAGAATGCCAAGAAGCGGTTTTTTATTCATCATAAAAATTATAAAGTTTTTTATTTTTTCTTATCAATTAATTTATGCTGATTCAACAATTCAATTACCTTTTCTACCGGAAGCGAATGAATTGTTAAATTATCATTTCCGGTCATAGTTTTAGCAGCAAAAAGGGAGTTGATAACCGCTTCTTCGGTTGCTTCAATTACGGCTTCAAAAAGGGGCGTCATTCTATCGTTCCTAAGCTCATTGCCGGTTTCAAAAAAGTTATCGCTCTGTTCGTAAGCGCTTCTAAGTTCTTTTGCGGTTGAAAAAGCAATGGCATATTCGCCGCTTCCATTTGAACAATTGCCGCCTGTTCTTGCAATGCCATAAAGCGAACGCTTAGCCAGCCGTTTTAGATTTCTAGCTTTTAAAGGAGCGTCCGTTGCAATCACAATCATTACTGAGCCGTCGCCTGAATTATTCGATTCCGTTTTTTTCAATTCATCTTCAATTGGAATTCCGGAGATTAATAAATTTCCGCCGTAATTAGTTTGAACAAGAACGCCCACCGTATAACCGCCATTCTTTTCGGATAGAACTCTGGATGAAGTTCCGATACCGCCTTTGAATCCAAAACAAATTGTGCCTGTTCCCGCCCCTATATTCCCTTCTTCCACCGCGCCCGAACTAGCATTTTCTATTGCATTTAAAACATGATTCTTTTTTACAAATCTCGCTTGAATATTATTTAACCTTCCATCATTTGTTTCACCAACCACAGGATTAACCGAACGGACATTTTCGTTTTCTTCAAATGTTAAAGTATAATCTATTAAAGCATCCGCGGCGGTTGGTACGGATAAAGTATTTGTAAGTATTATAGGCGTTTCAATATTTCCTAATTCTTCAACTTGACTAATACCAGTTAGTTTTCCAAATCCGTTTTCAATATAGATTGCAGCGGGAATTTTATTCTGAAAAATATTTCCTTCGTATGGAAGGATGGCTGTAACCCCGGTTCTCGCTTCGTCATTTTCAATTATTGTTTGGTGTCCCACCGCCACGCCCTTTACGTCGGTTATAGAATTAAATTTCCCGGTCTGCAATGATCCGAAATTAATTCCGTAATCTCTCGCTCTTTGTGTTTGAGTAAAAATGAATGGCGCCGAAATAAGAATCGCGGTTAAAGCATAGTTAAGTTTATATTTCACGAAAGTGTCCTCACATTTTAATTATTTAAAAATATTAAATATTTATTTGTCAAGCATGTCGGCGGCAAATAATAATGTTGTTAGATAACAATAACCACGTTTATAGTTTTGTCGTACTTTTTCTTTTTATTAGTTTTTATTAATCGATTTAAAAATGAAAGACACTACAATGAGCTCAAAAAAAATATCTCAAATATTAATTTACTTAACAATTTTCTTCTCAATTTTTTACGGATGCAGCGCATCTAAAAATCAAAATAGTTTGGATCAAAATGTTCTTCTCCCCGGGCGTTTTGATAATTATACTCTTCTGCCTAATGGCTGGAAATTAACTCCTTCGGGGGAGCAAATTGAAATTGGCGAACTCCCTTTAAATTTAATTGTTACCCATGACGAAAGATTTGCATTAACCTCTAATAGCGGGACGCAGGTAAATTCAATTTCCGTAGTTGATATTAAAAATAAAAAAGAAGTTCAGCGGATGGTTGTTGATAAAACATGGCGGGGTTTAGCTTTTAATAATGATGATTCACAGTTTTTTGTTTCGGGCGCTAATAACAATTTAATTTACATTTATGATTTTGTTTCCGGCAAGTTAGCGTTAAATGATTCAATTATTATTGGAAGACCCTTTCCCAAAGAAGAAATATCTATTACGGGTTTGGACTTTTTGGGAAAGAAAAATTTGCTGTTAGCGGTTTCTAAAGCAAGCAATTCTTTATACGTCTGCGATGTTAAATCAAAAAAAATTATCAATCAAATTAAATTAGAGAGCGAGTGCTATGATATAAAAATAAATAACTCACAAACTTACGCATACATTTCTTTGTGGTCGAAGTCATCAATAGCTGAGATTGATTTAAAAACATTTTCCGTTTCAAATATTATTGAAGTAGGCGATCACCCGACTGAAATTTTAATTACAAAAAATGATGATCGGCTTTTTACAGCGAATGCAAATAACAACTCTGTTTCCGCAGTGGATCTAAAGATAAAAAAAGAAACCGAAAAGATGATTTCATCGCTGCGCCCCGCTGCGCCCTATGGCAGCACTCCAAATGCAATTTGTTTTAATGATGATGAGTCAATTCTAATTGCCGCAAATGCGGATAATAATTATTTAGCCCTTTTTGATATAAGTGAAAAGCATAAATCAAAAAGCGCCGGCTTTATTCCTGTAGGCTGGTATCCTACTTCGGTAAAAATGTTAAGCTCAAATAAAATTATAGTTACAAACGGAAAAGGGCTTTCATCTAAACCAAATCCCAATGGACCTAATCCTACTAGCGTTTCAAAGAGAAGAAATGAAGAATATATTGGCTATCTATTTAAAGGAACTTTGTCGTTAATAGATTATCCTGATTTACAAACTCTAAAATTGTTTTCTCAAAAAGTTTACGATAATACGCCTTATGTTCACGACAAGAAAAATTTAAATGAACAAAAAATTATCCCAACAAATTTTGAAGGCAAAGGAAGTCAAAAAATTAAGCACGTTTTTTATATCATAAAAGAAAACAGAACTTATGATCAAATTTTTGGTGATGTAAAAGAAGGAAACGGCGATTCTGCAATTTGTATTTTTGGCGAGAAGGTAACGCCCAACCATCACAAACTTGCTAAAACTTTTACGCTGTATGATAATTTTTATTGCGACGCCGAGGTAAGCGCTGACGGGCATAATTGGTCGACTGCGGCTTATGCTACAGACTATGTGGAAAAATCCTGGCCTGTTTATTATGGCGGCAGAGGCGGGCATTACGATTTTGAAGGGGGCGTGGAAGTTGCCAAACCTACTTCGGGGTATATTTGGAATCAAGTAGTAAATAAAAAATTGTCTTTCAGAAATTACGGCGAATTTGTATCCGGCGTTAAGGGGGATAAAGAAAAATTTAAAGCTAATGATGAAGATTTAATTGAATATACCTCCACGGAATATCCTGGCTTTAACATGGATATTTCGGATTTATACAGATATAATATTTGGGAAAAAGAATTTGAAGAATTTGAAAAGTACAATTCCTTACCAGCCTTTAATTTAATTAGACTACCGAACGATCACACTGTTGGCACTTCAAGGGGGAAATTAACTCCGCAGGCAATGGTGGCCCAGAACGATTATGCGTTGGGTCTAATGATTGATAGAATTTCAAAAAGCAAATTTTGGAAAGAAAGTATAATTTTCATTTTAGAAGACGACGCTCAAAATGGCTCTGACCATGTTGATGCACACAGATCTGCTTTAATGGTTGTTAGTCCGTATGTAAAAAGAAATTTTGTTGATCATACTATGTATTCAACTTCAAGCGTTTTAAAAACTATTGAGTTAACATTAGGGTTACAGCCAATGACGCAATTTGATCTATCGGCTGCGGCAATTTTAAATTCTATTACAGATGAACCGGATTTTAAAAGTTATAAATCAGTAAAACCATTAATTGATATTGAAGCAAAAAATCTTGCCGACGCATACGGCTCAAAGCGCAGCGGCGAATTAAATTTTACCAGGGAAGACGCCATACCGGATATTGAATTGAATGAGATAGTTTGGAAATCAATTAAAGGAAAAAATTCTAAAATGCCTCCGCCGGTAAGAAGCGCCTTTGTAAATGTAGTAAATAAGGACGAAGATGATGACGATTAGCGGACGGTTTAACCTAATGCAAAACAAATCGGTAGAATTAATTTCTGAAAAAAAATTAACTTCTGTTAGTATTTAATTTTAGCTTTTTAAGTTGACGAAAACTAACAAGACGTTCCTGGTTTTCATCCCACAAACTTAAAAGCGCGCTTTTAAAGCTTGATTTTATGGTAAGTTGATTAGCTTTTTGAAATACGGGATTTTCTTTATGGCATTTTTCCAATAAATAGTTTGGTATTCTGGGGCTTAAATGATGAATGTGATGGTAACCGATATTGCCGGTAAACCATTGCAGAACTTTCGGCAGCTTATAATAAGAGCTTCCTTTCATCGCAGCCAGAGTAAAATCCCACTCTTCATTTTTTTCCCAATAGGTATCTTCAAATTGATGCTGAATAAAAAACAGCCAGGTTCCAACGGAAGAAGTTATAAATGTAATCGGAAGCTGAATTAATAAAAATGACTGCCATCCAATTAGCCATATCATCGCTAAAGCTAAAGCGCCAATTGCAAGATCAGTATAGTAAACGCTTGCGGAAGCGCGCTTCAAGTTTCTTTTTTGGGGATTTGGAAATCGGTATAAAATTAAAAAAAGAATTGTCGGTACAAATAGAAATAAAATTATTGGGTTGCGGTAAACTCTGTATTTAAATTTTCCCCATTTTGAAAGCTTTAAATATTCGCCTACCGTCATTGTATAAATATCGCCGACGCCACGTTCTTCTAAATTACCCGCGCTGGCATGATGAATTGCGTGACTCTTCCGCCAGTAGTGATAGGGCGTTAATGTAAAAACGCTGCAGAACATTCCGCTTAAATCATTTGCTTTTCTTGAACGGAAAAAAGAACCGTGTCCGCAATCGTGCTGGATGATAAACATACGCACCAAAAATCCCGAAGCCGGGATGGCTAAGAGCAACGTTATCCAATAGCTGTAGCCCAAACTCAAATACATAAAATACCAAATAACGAAAAAAGGGATTGACGAATTGCTTAGCTGCCAGGCGCTTTTCCAGGCATGGGCTTTGTGATATTTGGCGGATAAATTTTTCCACATCTGCTGATTAATTACAGCTTTCTTTAATGACGTCACTATTATTCTTTCTTTTAAAATTTATGTTTAAAGATAAGTATAATAACTACCGCATAAAATATAATTATTTATGACGCCATCTATAAAACCATTATAAAGCAACACTAAAACCTGCCTTTATAATAGTTTGCTTTCGAAAATCGCCTGAGAATAAATGGCTGTCGGCAGCTGATAAATCAAGATTTAAAAGCCAATAATTAATTTGCAGCCCTGCGGTAAAAGAAAAAGCCGTCAACTTTTTATTTAGCGTTCGTAAAATCTTCTTCAAAATTAAACTCTGTAAAATAAAAACCGAGAGAAGGAATAAACATATCATTTAAATTATAAATTGCGCTTCCGGAAAACTCAATTTGATTTTTTGCATTTTCCCGGACATCGCTTAAAAAAATATTTTTAACGCTTCCTAAAAAAGTGAAACACGGTAATGTTTTTATTTCAAAATCTAATTGAAGATTAGCGGGAACAGGTCCGCTTAATAAAAATGTTGGAAGCGGTAATCCAATAAAGCTAAGATCACCTCTAATTAGAAGAGAATCTATGAGAATGCCATTTGTCTTATATCTAAAATATTTTGAAAAAGTAAAATCCTTTGAATAAGAAAGCGCAAACTGTAAATTGATAATACAAGTAATAAAATTATTATTTTCATTTCAGAACCCCTTTCCCTTTTAATAAAATTTCATCTTCTAAAAACAAATTAAAATTAACGCTAACAATTAACGGAAATCATTTATAACAATCGAGCTGCTTTTTCTTCATCTCTTCTTAAAACAACTAAGGTTGCATCGTCTTCCCATTTTTTATTATTGCCGAACTTTGACGCAGCTTTAAATATTTCGCCTGCAATTTGCTTAACGGATTTGTCTTTGTTTTCCACAATAGTTTTTTTAATTCTTTCAAGACCAAAATCTTCTGAGCGAAAATTTTTCCGTTCCATTATTCCATCGGTATAAAGCACAAGCAGCGAACCGGGTTTTAAATATGCGTGTCCTCTGTGCAAATCAATTTCAGGCAAAGCGCCGAACAATAAACCTGTGGCTTCAAGCTCCTTAAAATTTTCACCGTCAAATAAAAGCGCCGAAGGGTGTCCCGCATTTACATAAAGCAGGTTTCCGTTTTTATCAACCTCGCCGTAAAACAAAGAAATAAAATTTGTGGAGTAAACGCTTCTGTAAATAACGCTGTTAAGTTTTTCAAAAGTGTAGACCATTTTCATGTGCTTCTCAAGCCCCATACGCAAACCGGTAACAACATCTCTTGCAAGAAGCGCGGCTGGCAAACCGTGTCCGCTGGCGTCGCCGATGCAGAAGCCTAAAGTTTTATTTCCAAAATTAAAATAATCATAAAGGTCGCCGCCGACTAATTCAGCCGGGCGGGAAATAGCTTCAATTTTAAACCCGGGAAATTCCGGCGCGGTAATCGGTAGTAAACTTTGCTGAATGTGAGCCGCCTGTTCCATTCCCGTTTTCACGGCGTCGTTAAAAAGTCTGTAGTTAATCATTGTGCGCACGGCATTTAAGCACAGTTCAATTTCTTCGCGAACCCATCCGCTTCGTAATTCAAAAATAACTATCCATCTATAATCTGATCCACGCACAGTTATAGCGGCGGGAATGCTGTACCAATCTTGGTTTCTTAAAGAAGAATCGATTGTTAAAGATGGATCGTCAAAAATATAAGTTTTGGATTTTAACACTGCCTGCAGCGCTTCGGATTCAATGGGAATTTTTAATGATGTTTTGCTTGGCTTGCTTACAGTGGAAGATACTAAAATGTAATCGTCCCCCGCTTCTTCAAAGATTCTTCCGTTGCCGATTTTAAGATCATAGCCGAAAGTTTTTTCAAGATCGGTAACAATAGTAAAAAGAAAATCCTTACCGGATTTTTCCGAACCGATTTTTACTAACAGCGAATCTAATTTTTTATAAAATGTTTTTGGATCTAACATCGATTATATTCTTTTTTAAGGTGAAGTGAAAAAATAACTAAATATGTTTTAACACGGTAATGTTTATGGCTGTGAATTTTTGTTGCCTTCTTCGCGGTTTCTCGTGAAAGGGAAATATGATGATCTCTTTTTCCAAAATTTATGGACTTGCTTAGCATTTAAGTTTACAAGCAGCACGCCGATGGTAATTATAATTCCGCTTATCATCATTAAAAAGGTTATGCGTTCATTTAAAATTAACCAGGCGGCAATAACGGTTACAAAGGGTTCAAAATATAAAAAGGCTCCGACTTTTGCCGCCTCCATTTCTCTTAACGACTGCGCCCACAAAACATAGCTAATGCCCGAACAAAAAATTCCTAAAAATAAAATTGACATCCACACATTGAACGAAACTTGAAGTAATGTATGAATAAATTCCTTCCCCAAAACAATAGGCGAAATTATTACTACCATTGTTAAAAAAAGATATAATATCGTCATCAGCGGCGAATAGTTTAAACTTACTTTTTTATTTATGATTGAATAAACTCCCCAGGTGAATGAGCTGCCGAGAATTAAAAAATCTCCTTTGTTTTTTAAGAAATTTATATTTGCAAAATTGCCATGGCTAATAAGCATTAACACGCCGAGGAAAGCAATTACAATTCCCATAAGTTTGGGAAATGTTAAACTTTCCTTTATAAAAAAAAATCCGAGCAGAGCCATAAACACAGGCGCAGTTCCAATTATCCAACCAGTGTTTGAAGCTGATGTAAACTGAAGACCGGTAACTTGAATCCACAAATGAAAAACCGCAACCAAGGCCAGCAGCAATATCCATGAATGACTTTTTGCTTTAATTGAAAAATCTCTTTTAGTAATAATCGCAATGAAAGTTAGAAGAGCGGCGGCAATAATTAATCTAAGAAAAATTAATTGCAATGGATTCACTTCCGAGAGAGCAAACTTTGTGGCAATGAATGAGCTTCCCCAAAAAATTGTTGCGGCTAAAGGCTTCCAATATTTTGTTAGTTGGTTTTTCATTTAACTGCAAATTTTTTGCTGATAATTAAAAGAAATTCCGTAAATATTTTATTGCGATTTTTCAGTCTTGCGAGCAGAGGAATAACTTTCAAGATTATAATTTATTAATCTATCAGGCATATTAATTTTTACAATTTCAACATTTGAATCCGTATAAAATTTAGTGGCAAGCGTATCGTGAAAATCAGAAAACACAACAACCCTTTTAATGCCCGCCGCTATCAATGCTTTGGCGCAGGTTGTGCATGACATATTTGTAATATAAGCCGTGGCATTTTTTATATTAGCTCCGTGATTTGCCGCTTGAGTTAAGGCGTTCATTTCTGCGTGATTGGTTCTCGCGCAATGGTTATCGACAATTAAGCAGCCGACATCTTCGCAATGCGGCTGACCTGGCAGCGAGCCGTTATACCCGGTTGATAAAACAAATCTATCTTTTACAAAAACGCATCCGCAGTGCATTCTTGGGCAAGTTGATCTTTCCGACGCCAGCATAGCGAGCTTAAGAAAATATTCATCCCACGAAGGTCTTTTTGTTTTGTTACTCATCTGATTTTTAATTTTTGTTATTGGAATTTTTTGATGAAGAAATTTAACGAAAAGATTTGATTGAAGGTAATTTTAATATTTTAAAATATTTTTTGAAAAAGAGAAATATTTTAATACCGATGTAAACAAAAAATTATTTAAATTAAGACATGCAAAATTCATTATTCAAAAAATTCTGATTAAAAATTAATAAGACTAGAGGGATTCTCTTTAAAGGAAATTTGAGGTTACAATGGAAATGGTTAATAAAAACAATCTGTTGTTTTATATAACAAGAGATGAAATGGAAAATGAAGCTCAAGTAAGAATAGGAAGGCCCCTTTCTGAGGAAGAGATAATGATTGCGAAAAAAGGATTCGAGTGGGGTTTGCTTAATGGGATAGATACTATAGTTAATGTAATATTTGAAATGATTGAAGAGAAAGAAAATGAAAAGTATTAACACTCAAATAGAATTAAGTAATTTTAAAATGAATCTATTATTTATAATCCTATCTCTGCTCTCAATTTAAGAAGTTGCAATTCAGAAGAATATAAATCCCCAATTAAATATTTCGTTAGGAGATTTATAAACGATCAACTTCAAAAGCTTCATTCATCTTTAATTCAATTCTGCTGATATTAAAATGATATTCAGTTTTATGTTTTTCAGTGGATTCATCCTTTGGATCACCAATATAGAATTCAGCCAATTCTTTTGCAGAAGCTTCGTCTTCAGCCTCTATAGTAACTGAATAAACGCGTGTAAGATTTACTTTGAAAGTTTTCATAAACTCCTTAAATTTTTTATAGAATGATTTTATATTAATTTACATATAAAAAATATTTCTTAATAAATTTATAAATTATCATGAGCTATGAAAGCGGAATGCTTCTGTCCTTGAATATGCCAACAAGGAAAGAAGTAGAAGAAGCATTAATTATATCATTATTTAAAAATAATGGTGTTATAAAAGACTTTAGTTCAGACCAAAAAATAGTTGAAGAAATTGCTGAATACTTTCGCCTCAACTTTCAACAAAGGACGGCTTATTTAGAGACAATTTATAAAAAAGAAAATAGACTTAAAAAATCATCTCTTTGGCATCGACTTCTTTTTAGGGCAGCGGACTCCTTAGCAAAACAAGGATTTGTTTCAAGACCGACCGAAACTTTTCTTTTAACTAATAAAAAAGAATGGTTGTTAAAAGAAAAAGGAATTGATTTAGCTTTAAGACTACTTAATCTTAGAGCTTATAAAAAAGAGCTACTTCCAACAAAATCTTTTGAAGTATTAAAAATAATAAAAAAGCTAAACAAACTTGAAAGACCACCTTCCTACAATCCTTTTGATAAAGAAAAAAGAATAACAAAGGTAACAAGGGAAATTAAGGTAAGAGCAAGAGGTTTTAGACTTGCTGTTATCGAAGCTTATAATTATAAATGCTCTATTTGTGGGATGAAAATAAAATCTCCAGATTCCATACTTTGGGAGGTGGAAGCAGCCCATATTGTTCCTCATAAATTAAAAGGAAAGGATGATCTGTGGAATGGAATAGCCTTATGTCATTTACACCATTGGTTGTTTGATGTAGGGTGGATTACTATCCATGAAGATTATTCAGTTCAGGTTTCATCTAAAATTAATAATTTTCCAAATGATTTTGGAAAAATTGGAAATTACAATTTTTTAAAATGCTTACCTGCTAAAACTTCAAAAATATTTTTGCCGGAGAGCAAAGATATTTATCCTCATAAAAATTCCTTATCTTGGCATCGTGATCATATCTTCCATCAATGATGCTATACAAAAAAATTAAAGAATTAACCAACTGAAAAAGAAAAGGGTGTATATTCAGTAATAAACTTTCATTTAAAAAATATAATAGGTCAAAATTAAAATGGAAAATTTATTTGCTATTAGTTACAAGCTCAGATATGCTGAAACATCTGATTCGGGAAGTGAATATATAAAAGCTAACAATAAAGACGAGGCACTTAGCTGCTTTGCCAAAATGAAGAAAATACCAACTGACAAATTTAAAAATGTTACTGAATGGGAATGGGAGGAAGGTGTCTGGTCAGCAGAATTCAGAAATATCGAAGTCGTTAAACAAAGTCCATGTCCCCATTGTAACGGTACAGGAATTATTCATATTTAGGAATTGCGAATGGCTCTGTCATAGGTTTAAAAGTCTTAAAGAATAGTATAAGAAATAAATTCAAAAAGCATAATCCCGAGCCAGCTCTTTGCCTATAGATTTAAATGGAAAATTCCCCCCAAAATTTATAGCTCAAAATAACTTTGAACTACTTATTCCCTGCAATAATTGGTGCGGCATAATCTGCAAGCGCCATAACTGTTAGCTGAGGATTTACTCCCAAACTCGTTGGAAAAATACTTGCGTCGCAGACAAAAAGATTATCATAGCCGTAAACTTTAAATTCGGGATCAATGCATCCGATATTTTTATTGCCGCTTAAGATATTTCCTCCCTGCGGATGTCCTGTACCCAAAGTTATATCGCTGGGGTCTTTCACAATTTCAGGCAGCTTTTTTAATTCGGCGAGTGATTTAAATTCATAATATTTAAATGTACCCGGCATAACTGATTCGGCGCCTCCCGCAAAAAACGCTTCACCTGAAAGCATTAAGCCTTCCAGCAGTCTGTTTAAATCTTCCTTGGTAGGGACAAACTTTATTTCGCGTCCGGTTAATCCCGCAGTGGTAACTTCTGCGTTTGAAGCAGTCGGCACTAAAACGCCTGTGCATGAAAGTCTATCATACCTTAACATATTTCTATAATGATCTTCAAACCAGCCGGGCATAGTTAAAGCCTGCGCTACCGGCGGGTTGTACCAGGTTTCAATAATAAAACCGGGATCGGGAGAAGTTTTTAAATAATGTGAAATCTGTAAACCGTCATAAGCGTTTACCGGCTCTTTAAAAGCGGCAGTAAGAGGCGAGCCCATATTAAATGATAATCTTTTTCCAGCGTTGTCGATTCCCAATTTTGAATTGAGTAAAATTATACTTGACGAAACTGCGCCGGCAGAAACAACAAATGTGTTGGCTTTAATTTCAATTTTTCTTCCGTTGGAAAATTCGCAGCTTAAAGTTTTTATTTTGCTTCCGTTTGATTTTAATTTCTTCGCTTCTAAGCCGGCAATTATGCGCAATGATTTTTCGCCAAACTCTTTTTGAGTTTTAGGCAGAACTGTATCAAGCATCGACATTTTTTTTCCGTACTTACAGCCAATATTGCAGTATCCGCAGCCGAGGCAATCCTTTATGTTTGCTTCCACTTCCATCGTAACATTTGGCGGAAGATTTAACTTCATCTTTTCTAATCCTTGGCTAAAAACTTTAGCGCCGTGATTCAAAAAATCCTTTCGCTGTCCGCCGTTTTCTTTTTGAAGATTAACGGAAATTAAATTTCTTACAGTGTTGTATGAATTATTAAGTCTAATTTTATCAATGCTGGTATTTATCGGCGAGGAGTTCCATCTATCCAAAACCGCATCGGGCATATTAAAGCACACGGCATTATTTATAACAGTTGTACCTCCAACACAGCTTCCCTGCAAAACCTGAAACCGAAAATCGCGCGAAAGCTGAAGCGCGCCGTCAGCATATAAACGTGAAAGCATATCAACTTCATCTTCAGTAAAAGTTGTGGGATCAACATGATCGCCGCGTTCAATCATTAAAACTTCTCTTCCGGCTTTTGCCAATCCGTATGCAAGTACTGAAGCTCCGGCACCTGAGCCTATTATAACAACATCGCCGCTAATGCTGTCTCCAACCACTTCCGATGAGGTATCAACTTTTAAAGGCATTCTATTTTTTGCGGGAAAATTATTTTCGTGCAAAGCTTTTTCACGGATTGAAAATGGTTTGTAGTTTATAGATTCATAAGTTCTCGGATCATTATAATAGCCGAGATATGAAATTTGTTTCGCCATTCTAATCATCGCTTGAATTAATATGCGCAGGAATTCCGGAACAATTCTTAAAGTTACATCTTGATAAAATCTTTTCTTTATAAATTCTAAACGAGTTTCTTTTCGTAAATAGGAGAATGGCGCTTTAAAAGAAAACAACGGATAAATTTGCATTCCAATTAATACAAGTTTTGTAATCCATTTTGAGCGGGCTTTGAAGCTGGCAAAATACATATCGGTATTTCGGGCAACTTCTTCGGCGGACAAGACTAATTTATCTCCCGCTATAACTACTTCAGCAACCGCTACCAAAGTTCTAAATTCGCCGGGCGTTAAATATTTAAGATCGTACTGAGATTTTTCTGCAATAACAAAAAACCACAAAACTATTGAGGCGGTTATAAAGTCAGCTATCATTGAAGAAACGATTAATTGTACGGTTGAAAAAGTTCCAAAGTAAAGATTAACCATTTCGTTTGTGTTTCCCCAAATTAAAGTCAATGCCCCGGTAACAACCGCAAGGTAGTTGGCGATAATTACAAATAAGATTAAAATTCTAAATCGTCGTATATCCGTTGAAGCGAAAAAAGAAGCCAGCGCCAGCAGTCCAATTTTAGAAACTGAATTTATTACAAATGGCGGGCGAAAAGTATTTTCGTAAGGCGAAAGCAAGCCCCCGAGTAAATATATTAAAACAGAGAGGGTATAAATACCGGCGACAATTTTTAATAAAATTATTAATCTTTTTTCTAAAGGAGTTATTGGCTTATCATAAATTGTAAACTTTGCAGATGCTGCGCTCATAATTTTCTCCGATTACTTAAATTAAATTTTATGCTGAAATAATTTCATTTTTGTTTTAAAATTTTATTTTAAACTTGAACTTGATCATGAACTTAAAACTTGTTTACCCGTTTCTTTCATCGCCCATTAAATAATAGCCGGTTACTTTTTTAAAAGCTTCGGAAGTTTTCTCACCAGGGCAGCCATCGGGTTTTACATAAATTCCGGGAATAGTATTTAAAAAGTTTTGAAGATTTTCAGCATAAGGAATTTTTGTATTGGAAAATCTTACTACGGGTTTTCCAATTTCAGCTTGATGAATAATTTTTGGTTCGCCGGAAAAAGTAATTTCATTTTTTTCGGCAAGTCTTCTTAATAAAACAGCGGCGCCGCATTGTTGAGAAACCGCAGAGTCTGACCAGGTTCCATCAGCAATATATTTTCCTTTTTGATAATGATTTGAGAAGCTCCATAAATAAGGGGAGTACACATGCGGGTGTTTCATTCTATAGCCCCAGCCGTTATAACTTTCAGTTTTGTACAAAAGTCCGGCAACGCTCCAATCATCCCATTGGTCGAGTTTCATCATTGTTAAAGCGTCGGCGGCGCTGTCTTCCCAATTGTAAGGCGGACTGCCGGATAATGGTCTGCCCGCGGGAACATGCTTTGTTTTTGCCGTAAGCGGATCGCCGTTGTGAAGATGACAGCGAAAATTCATTGATGCTTCCATTTGATGAATTGCCGCGATAAAATACCAGGGAATGTTCAGTTTCTTTCCAACTTTTTCATACCGGCTTTTGTTGGATATAATTTTAGTTAGAATTTTTTCTACGAAAGGGATTTTGTTTGTGTCAATTGCGCAGGTATTAAATAGATTAATATATTCAACCCTTAAGCCATCGTTAAAACTGGGCAGCGGCATATTACCTCCTTAGCTTACTTTTAATATTAAATGCAGTAACACCGTTGAATGGAGTAAAAATTTTTGAACTTCATAAATGAAGCTCCTACAAGTCTTGTATTTTTAGCAGTGAATATTTTTGTAGGAACAGAATTCAAAAAAAAATATTTAATGGAACTGCGACGAAAATCTATTTAACAGAAAATGAGTTTTGAAAATTTAGTATGATTCTGCAAATCTTAATGCAGAATTATAAGACGAGAAAAAGAAATGAATAATTAACTACTTAATCAATAGTTAATTTGAACTAAAATATAAATATGGCGGATAAAAGCTTTTAACAAATTTCTTTTGTTATTCTTATTCTTTTACTTCTATCATTTTTCTAATTGATTTTACTTCTTCAAAAATATTTGCGAGTATTTCTTCTTTGGGGAGATTTATAGGATTTAAATTTGATACAATATTTTTATTTGCATTGCTGTTTTTTAACCTTGCCATAATTTCATCTTTAGTTTCTTCAAACATTCTTATGTCCATCAGTTTTAATTCCGGACGTGTACCGTGTGGTCCGCCAGCGCCGGCTGTTTGAACATTTATACTCCCAACGTTTAAACATTCGTCTGCAATGGATTTTGCTTTATATCCAGGTTAGTGATTTTAGAGAAACGGTACGGTTACTTTGCTTTTCCAATAAACCCCTTTTAGTTCCGATAATGAATCATCAGTGATACTGTAAATGATGAACGGTGAAAGGGTGGAATCCAAAATAAAACAATTGCTGCGGCTAATAAAAACATTACAAGCATAGTAACAATTGCCACTGATTCAGGGTATCTAATAAAATATATAAGCGTGGATAAGCCTATTGCAATGGGGAAAAAAATAATACTCCATATTATACGCCATTTAGTTTTTTGTTCAACTTCGGGTTTAATAATTATTTGCTTCATTTATCTTTCCATTTATAGTGTAATATGTTTATATAAATAGTATATTTTTTTCATTGGTTTAAACATTACATATAAGAATGAAAAAATCAATCTTAAGATGAATTAAAGAATTGTAATAAGTTTCAATAAATCTTATTTTATTTTTCCATTTTGAAAAAATTTACGAGATAAAAAATGAAAATGAAAAGTTTAATTATCCATTTTGTTGTTGCTTTGTTTTTGGTCTTGCCTCTATCAGCGCAATATAACACAACAGAAAATAGCTCCGGTAATAATTTATTTATAGGAGCACCTGAAAAAATAATTTCTGGCTCTGAACAATATTATATGGCGCCGTCATATTCGCCCGATGGAAATTTTATTGCATTCACAAGTTCAAATTATAAAGGGGTGTGGATAAAAAATTTATTGAACGATGAAATAAAAAAAATAACTGGCGACGATGCCGCCGGCTTTGGATTTGAATGGTCGCCCGATTCAAAAGTAATTTTAAGCAGAGCTGCAAAATTTGATAATGGCAAAAGGTATAATGCGGTAAAATTATTTTTTACAGATGGCAAACAAGAAAAATTATTAACTGATTATAAAACTTTTATGCCTGGCTTGCCTCATTTCACTTTAAACGGAGAAGCAGTCTATTTATACGATGGGAAAAACCTCAATTTTATGGAAAGCGGAATCTCCGCTTCATCATTAAATAAAAATATTTCCACAAAAAAAATTGCTTACAGTAAAGACAGTAAAATATATGTTGTTGAACCTTCAAATAAAATTTTCAACAGCTTTGAACCAATTGCAAATCAAGAGTATTTAAACTTAACCGTTTCTCCAGATGGACAAAAAATTGCGTTTGAAGTTTACGGAGGTAATTTATACTCGATGAATTCCGATGGCTCTAATTTAATTGATCTTGGAAAAGGCTCTCGCCCAAAATTCTCTTTCGATAGTAAAAAAATAATTTATATGATTGCAGAAGATAACGGAGAAAATTATACTTCTTCAGATATATACGCAGTTAATTCAAATGGCGCAGACAAAATTCAATTAACTCAAACGGATAATGTTTTAGAAATGAATCCTTCATTTTCGCCTGATGGGAAAAATATTATTTATTATGAAATGAACGAAGGCGCAATTTATATTTTGCCTGTTATTATTCCTTAATCAAAAAAAATAAAAAGAGTTTTAAATAATGAAAAAATTTGTATTTACTTTTTTGCTTTTTATCTCTTCAGCTTTTATGCTGAATGCACAAGTAACCGGACTTTCCGGTTGGAATATTTTTATAGATCCCGGACACAGCCAAACTGAGAACATGGGAATTTATAATTACGCTGAAGCTTCAAAAGTACTTCGCGTTGGTTTGGCGCTTCGAGATTATCTTTTAAATGAAACGGACATTGATACGGTTTACATGTCCCGCACTAATGATCAGCAGGTTGTTAGTCTAACCCAAAGAACTGATTTAGCAAACTCGCTCGGCGCGGCATGGTTTCATTCAATACACAGCGACGCTTCATCCGACCCAACAACAAACAGCACGCTTTTGCTTCACGGCGGATGGAGACATAACGGCGTAACAGTTGAAAAAACTCCCCACGGCGGTAAAGCGATGAGCGATATAATGATTGACATTTTAACCCGCGGGTATAGAATCCCAACGCGTGGGAATTACGCCGACAGAACTTTCTATCAAGGCTTTCCGGATAATCATGATAACCAATATCCTTATCTGCACGTTAATAGAGAATCATCAATGCCTTCGGAATTAAGCGAAGCGGGCTTTCATACCAGCATAGTTCAAAATCAAAAAAATATGAATGCGGATTGGAAAAAATTAGAAGCGCGCACAATGTATTGGACTATTTTAAAATATCATAATATTCCCCGACCGTCTGTTAGAATCTTAAATGGGGTTATATCAGACATAGAATCGGGAATACCGATTAATAGCGCTATAGCTTTTGTTGATACGCAATCATACTCAACCGACAGCTACCAATCTCTATTTCATTTATACTCAACTGATTCCACACAGCTTCACAATGGTTTTTATTATTTTGAAAATCTGCCCGGCGATAGTTTAAAATTAATTGTAACCGCGCCAAATTATTTGCCCGACACTTCTATGGTTGCTATCTCCGACACCTTTTTTACTTTTAAAGATGTTAAACTTATTTCAACGCTGCCCCCAAGCGTAGTATCAACAAACCTTTTGGAAAATGATTCTTTATATCCCGGCAAAGAAGATTTAATTTTTAATTTCAGCCGCAGAATGAATATAGATTCTGTTCAATCAAATCTTAAAATAACTCCATCAGCGTATTTAGTTTATTCATGGACTAGCGCCGGCAGAACTTTAAGAATTAAAACCGACAGTTTGAATTTTTCCACTAATTATAAAATAAATATTCTGCCAAACGCCTTAGATCTTTATGGAAATTTATTTGATGGGAATAGCGATGGAGTTGGCGGAGACGCGTTTGAATTTATTTTTAAAACAGAGCAAATAGATCAAGACGCGCCCAAAGTTGTAAATTTTTATCCCGATGAAAATCAAAATGTGGAACTGCGACCAATTATCAGAGTTAATTTTGATGAGACAATTAATCTTTCAGGTTTATCTTCATTAATTAAACTCATAAAAGTTTCGGATCAGTCGCAAGTAAACGGAAGCGTTCGACATTATGTTATAAATAATAAAAGCGTTCTTCATTTTTTCCCCTCAGCTGATCTTAATCCTTCGGAAGAATATCAGTTTATAATATTATCGGGAATAAAAGATGGGTTTGGAAATACTACGTCATCCGATTCTAATATTAATTTTAAAACAGGCAATACAATTTTTGAAGTTACCTCTATTGATAATTTTGACGCTAACTTAACTACAAATTGGTGGCAGCCAACTACAAGCGGCTCAACTGTGGGCGTTGTGCCAGGCAATACCACGGTAGTTGAAAATGCAACGGTAACAAATTTAATTACAGGCAGCTCTAAAAGTATGTTGTTAAATTACAGCTGGGATCCCGGTTCAACTGTTTGGTTAATAAGGGAATATTTAAATGCCGGCGCTCCTAGAAATGTTCTATTTGATAAAAACTTTTTAATGCAAGTTTACGTTTTTGGCGATGGAAGTAAAAATCAATTTCGTTTTGCTGTTGATGATAATGTTCCTCCGGGAACAACGCACGAAGTCAGCCCATGGTTTAATATTGATTGGAGCGGATGGAAATTGGTTGCCTGGGATATGGCAAATGACAGCGTGGGAAATTGGATTGGAGACGGCGCACTGGATGGTCAGTTACGCTTTGACAGTTTTCAACTTACCTACAATCAAACAAACGGAGTGCAAAGCGGTACTATTTTATTTGACGATTTAAGGCTCGCTAAAAAAATAATTGTCGGCGTAGAAAATAGTGAAAACTCTGCAAGCCTTCCAACCAGTTTTGAGCTATCTCAAAATTACCCTAATCCATTTAATCCCGCTACAAAAATTAGATATGCAATTCCCGCCGTAGGGGGAAAGAATGCTTTGTCGGTGCAATTAATAATTTATGATATTTTAGGAAATGAAGTTGCCGTACTGGTTAATAGAGAACAGCGGCCGGGAAATTATGAAGTGGAATTTAATGGCAGCCATCCCGCAAACGGAACAAGTCTTACAAGCGGAGTATATTTTTATACTTTAAAAGCCGGCGAGTTTACCCAAACCAAAAAATTAATTTTGTTGAAGTAAGAATAATTTACTACCAAAAATTTCTTCAGAGCTAACCCAATTTCTTTAAGTAATTGGGTTAGCGATAGAATCGTTTTAACTCGGCTACTCTTTATATTTTTTATTATTCTTTAAGTCATCATCGCTTGCAGGGGCAATACTTATTGCAGCGCCGCCTCCCTTAGCTAATTTTATTTTTAATGTGTTTTTATTTGTAACTGTAAATTTATTAATCTCATATGCCATAGGGTTTTTGTCCCAGCTTGCATCCGGCGCATCTTCATAAATTGTGGCAATATATTTTTGATTATCATTTAAATAGTTTAATGGAACTACGGCGATCCTGCTGTTCTCATCGGTTATGGCTCCCACAAACCAATCTTCTTTTCCCTTAGCTTTGCGGGCAATGGTAATATAATCGCCCGGCTCTGCTTCAATAATTTTTGTATCGTCCCAATCAACGGCAACATCTTCAATAAATTTAAAAGCATCGGGGAATCGTTCATAACTCTCCGGAAGGTCGGCAGCCATTTGCAGCGGGCTGTACATTGTTATATAAAGCGCCAGCTGCTTTGTAAGCGTTGTGTGGACTTGTTCTTTTTTCCCGGGTATGAAATAATCAAGTTTAATTTGAAAAATGCCGGGCGTATAATCCATTGGTCCGCCAATCAATCTTGTAAAAGGAAGAATAGTCTCATGCTCGGGCGGATTCCCTTCACTCCAGGCATTGAACTCATTTCCCCGCGCCGCTTCGCAAGCCAGCCAATTAGGATAAGTGCGTTGAAGCCCCGTGGGTCTAACAGGCTCATGTGCATCAAGCATAATTTTATATTCCGCAGTTTTTTCAGCGGCGTGAATGTAATGATTCACCATCCATTGTCCATCGTGTAATTCGCCCCTCGGAATAATCTTTCCGACATAGCCGGTCTTCACTGCGTCATATCCATTTTGCTTCATAAAGCGATATGCTTCGTCCATCCTTCTTTCATAATTTGTTGCAGAGCCGGAAGTCTCATGATGCATAATTAATTTCACTCCTTTTGCAGCGGCGTATTTATGAAGCTCGTCAACGTCAAAATCAGGATATGCTGTAACAAAATCAAAAACATTTTCTTTCCATTTGCCAAACCAATCTTCCCAGCCGATGTCCCATCCTTCAACTAAAACTCCGTCAAGGTTATGCTTAGCCGCAAAGTCAATATATTTTTTTGTGTTTTCTGTTGTCGCTCCGTGCTTGCCGTTAGGCTTTAGCTTTGACCAATCAGTTTCACCAATCCTTACATTATTAGTATCAGAATAATTCCAGGTGGAAATGCCCACGTGCATTTCCCACCAAATGCCGACGTACTTAGTTGGTTTAATCCAGCCAGCGCTTTGACGATCTTTTTCATAAGGAGAAGGCTCGTTAAGGTTTAAAATTATTTTAGATGCAAGTATATCGGCAGCCTTATCGCTAACAATAATTGTTCGCCAGGGAGTATTGCAGGGCGTTTGCATAAACGCTTTGGAACCGACGGCATTTGGTACAAGCTGCGAAGTTAAAGTGAATGATTGTTTATCAATTAACAAATCCATTGCGGGATAATTTACAAGCGCCGCTTCGTGAATATTTATATACAAACCATCGGAGGTTTTAATCATCAACGGCGTTTGAACGGCGTTATCGGCTATAATTGTTTTAACCGATATTTCTTTTGCGGACTGCCCCCCGAAGGCGTAAACCTGGCTTAACGGAGTTGTAGAATATGCGTATTCATTCGAATCATAATCGCCCGGAATCCAAAACGCTTTGTGATCGCCGGTTAAATTAAACTGCGTCAGTTCGTCAGTAACAATAAAATATTGCAGCGAATCTTGAATAGGAAATTCATATCTAAAACCAAGCCCGTCATCAAACAAGCGGAATTTAATAATCAGCTTGAGGGCATTTGCTTTCTGTTCAAGCATAACGATTAACTGTTTATAATTATTTTTAATTTCTTTTACTTCACCCCAAACCGGCTGCCAACTATTATTTACGATAGTTGTATCAATACTAATAATTGAAAACCCATTTGTAAAGCCCTCTTTTTCTTTCAGCTTTATTCCCAGTCTGCTTGGTTCAATTACATTTTTATTTTTAAATGATAAGATATATTGCGGCTCGCCTTCATTTGTTAATTGAAAGGTGAGAGAAAGATTTTCATTGGGAGATTCGATAGTCTGAGAAAAAATAAAACTTGTGCAAAAAATTAAAAGTATAAGTAATATTTTATTTTTCATTTTTATCAGTTTCCTTTTACTATTGATATTTTTTTTACTTTAATGCGGCTGCAAACCCTTTCAGAAATTTGTGCCCGCTGCAAGTAACCAGCAATTCATTTAATCTGGCGGGTGGTTTTAATCTGAAATACTTTTTAAAATTTCACTCGTACATTCAAATGCAATTAAATTTAAGCCCGGCATATTTGGATGAATGTAATAAATATAAAAGATCATCTCTCTAAATATAATTACGGAAAAATTTACAAAACCAACTATTTGAATTTACCAATTAATTTTCCGTTGAATAAAGAGCCGCCGCCCGGAATTTATGAAGTAATTTTCGAGACTTCTTCCATCACAAAAAAATTAGCAAGCGATGTTTATTTTTATTCGCTTCAATTAAACGATTATTGACAACCCCCAAAATTTTTATTGATGAAGTAAATATTATTTTTAAGAGAAGGTATAAATATTTAAATGTTAGCGGCTGAATTCTGTTCTAAACCATTAACTGATATTACAAAACAAATAAAATTTCATTGGGTCAATCATCCTAAATCAATTAACGATTTAAATCTTAACTCCCGCCAAAAAATTTTTATTACCAGTTGTAGCGGAAAAATTGCATCGTCATTAAAAGCAAAAAATTTTGATGCGATAAAATTTGGAAGAGAAGCAATTTTAAATTTAGATGAAGAACATTTTCGCAAAAAATCTTTGCGCGGCGTTATAAAAGCCGGGCTAAGACATGGTACGGTTGAAGAAATTTTTTATTCGGAAGAAAGCAAACAGCATCTTGAAAATTTCAAATTAAAATGTACTCACGGTAAAAAGCCGCAGATAAAATATTTTTTTAACGATGCGTTCAAACCGCAAAACCGTTTGTTTGTGTATAAGAATGACGATCAATGGCTTGCGGCAATTTTAATTTCACAAATAGATAAAACATTTTTAAGAAGCGAGCTGCTGCTGAGAATAAAAACTGCGCCAAATGGAATTATGGAAGCATTAATTTTTTCTGTTTTTAATTTAATAAGAGAAGAAGGGTTTAAGTTTTGGAGTTTGGGCGACGTGCCTTTTATAATCAAATCAAAACCAAATATGTCCAAAGAATATTTTATTAATTTCTTGGGAAGAAGATTAAAATTTGCATATAATTATTCAGGACTGTTTGACTTTAAAAACAAATTCAATCCAATTTGGAAAGATGTTTATCTTTGTACAAAACCAAAATTAAATTTGCTCGCAATTTTTCTGCTCTCAACAAAAAGCAATTTAACAAAACTAATTGTAAGCGGAGCGCTTAGTTTTTTAGGAGTATTTTAAAACTAATTGCTTTAAAGTTTGAATCCACATTGGATGATCATTCAAGCTTTCTACAAGCTGAATTTTTTCGCCGCCATTTTCTTTTAAATAATTGTTGATACTCGCTTCCAATTTCCACTACGGTTTCCAGGCAGTCAGCAACAAATGCGGGACTAAAAACTAACAATTTTTTTGCGCCTTTTTTCGCCTGCTCTTTTACAACTACATCTGAAAATGGAGTAAGCCATTTTTTATCCAATCGCGATTGAAAACAAACCGTATAATTTTCTTTTGGAATATTTAATTTTGATGCGATCAATCTTGTAGTGGCATAACATTCAGCTTTGTAGCAATAAAAATTATCATCGTTAATTTCATCTTCACAATTATGATCATTGCAAGGCTTGCCGTCCACGTATACCTTATCCACCTGCCGCTCCGGCAATCCATGGTAGCTAAACAACACATGATCGTAGTCGCTAATATTATATTTTTTTGCGCGTTCAAAAATTGTATTTATGTAACCTTCATTTTCAAAAAATTGACTTATGATTTTTATTTCTGGAATTACCCACCACTTTCTAATTAATTCCATAGCTCTATCAATCGCCGAGCCGGAGCTTGAAGAAGCGTAATGAGGGAATAAAGGGAAAATTATTATTTTCTTATAGCTTTGCATCCGCATTTCTTCAATCACTTTTTCCATACTTGGATTTTGATAACGCATAGCAAGATGAACGTCAAACTCATCGCCTAATTCTTTGTTTAATTTTTCTTTTACGCTTTCGCTGTAAATAAGTAACGGCGAACCTTTTACAGTCCAAAGCTCTTTATAAATTTTTGCGGATTTAGGGGCGCGGAAAGGAACAATAATTAAGTTCACTAAAATTTTTCTTGCCAGCCAGGGGATATCAATAACCCGCGGGTCGTTCAAAAATTCAAATAAATATCTTCTAACGTCCGAAACGGAAGGGCTGTCGGGCGTGCCAAGCTGAATTAGTAAAACTCCGGTTTTAGTATTCATATTATATTTTTTATGATTTTAAAAATGATTACAAATATAAGGTTCATTGCTCGAATCTAAAAAAATGAATGATTGAGATTTATTAATTTTATAGAAGAGAATGGATTAAGAAAATTTTTGATAATGAATAACTGAGGCAGGCTTTTGATCACCCAACAAATGGGATAGGTTTCTCAATTAGGAGTTCACCGAATGCGATAAAGTTCCTTTCTCTTTTACTTGCTCAATAAATTTTTTATCGCTTCTTAAATACAACAAATCTTTTTCGCTCTCATCGGTGTGGATACAAAATGCTCTTTTGCCTGGCAGATAAAAAACAATTGCATAATCATAAACATGTTTGAACGAAATCCAATTTTCTGTTTTTTGATAAACCTCAATTTTTTCAATCGTCCAGCCTGAACCAATATGAACCATATAAGAGCTGAATGGATTAGCCAAAACTTTTTTACCGTTCTCTTCTTTTATTCCTATTTTATAAGGGTTTTCAGAAATCGTTACGCAAAGGTGAGAGAAGGATTGATTTTCAGACGTCTTTACAAAATTATTTTTAATATTTACCCAATTAATTTTATTCAGGGAGTTGACCGCTCTATCAACAACCGGAATAGATAAACTTAAGCTTTCAACTTTATCCTTGTGAACTTTCATTCCAGGACTATAAATGATCTGCAAATTTTTGTTAATTAAAATTTTTAGATTATTTAAAACATCATCCTCAAGCAAGCCTGAAAAGATTTCCATTTTGTTAATATCTGTTTCCAATTATTCGTTATTATTTAATGATAAAAAATAGAGAAGTAATTTGCGTAATTCAATTTATAATAACTTGCTTTAAATCATAGCTAAAGATTTAATTATCGAACCCTGATTAAATATAGCTAAAATTATAAACAGAGTAAGATGGCGTCTCAATCCTAATTAATAGTTTTAATAAAATGAAGTTAGATGCTCAAGATTATGATTTACATTCTAAAATGGAAAGGGAAAAATAGAGGTCTTTAAAATTAAAGGCTATCAATTACTTTTTTTAATTTTGCTTGAATTTCGGAAGCTATGCCCGAAAGCGATTCATTTCTTACAGCCTGCATTGAAGCAATCGGATCAACGGCGGCAACTTCTATTTTGCCGTCGGCCTGTTCAATTAACGTAACATTACAAGGAAGCATCGCGCCGATTTTATCTTCAGCTTGTAATGCTTTATATGCGAACGGAGGATTACAAGCGCCGAGTATTTTGTAATTCTTAAAATCTACATCCAGTTTTTTCTTCAAAGTTGCTTTAACGTCTATTTCAGTTAAAACGCCGAAGCCTTCAACCTTTAATGCTTCAGTAACTTTTTGAATTGCATCATCAAAACTGCCATTAATATTTTTGCTGAAATAATAATTCATTTTAAAACCAATTTTTAATTCATAAAATTTTTACATCATTAAGATGCAATAGATCAATAATGGTTTCAACTTTTGTATTGAGAAGTATTTCCAATTTGTTTATCAGAATTATTAAACATAACATAAATATATACGCTTAATAGCAACATTAAAATTACTTGAATATAAATGGGAGTAGTTATTAAATCGCCGCTCATCAAACCAAAACTTATTAAAGCAAACTTTAACAAATAATAAAATATTTTACTCGCTAAAATGCTTATCATCATTGCTGAGAAATTATTCTTTATCCTTTCGCTTAATTTAAAAAAGAGAAAAATATTTAACGTAAGTTCCGCCGTCATTATAGCGGTTTTTATAATGGAGGGATGCGATGAAATTAAAAATGAAAATAAAGGAAGCGTAAGCGCTATTAAATAAGCATTTTTTTTTGATGAATGCGCAACGCAAAGTATTAACATAATACGCATTGGCTCAAACAAATAAACGGGAAAGCTAAGCAGATGTGAAATTGACGGAATGAAAAAAATAAAAGCGACGGCTAAAAAATCTATTGCAATTTCTTTTGTTTTTAATTTTGGATTTACGAGCGTTAATATGTTTTCCATTTTATTTTTCCCGCCGTTAAATTACTTCACAAAATAAATTTCATTTCGTAAAATATACAACATTATACAATTTAAATCAGATTATTTTTTTTGCCTATTTAACTTTTACTTCAATAATAGTAATTTATCGGCAACAATTTTTCGGGGACGAAAAAAATGGATAGAAGAAATTTTATAAAGAAAAGCGTACAGGCTGGAATAATTGCCGGCTCTGTCATTCCTTTCACAAGCTATTCTGATTTATTCCGCTCTAAAACAATCTCATCCAATTATGATTTGGTTGCCATTAAAGGCGGCGAGCCGGATGCTATGTTTGATAAAGCCATCGGCAGTCTTGGCGGTATGAAATCTTTTGTTAAAAAAGGACAAACCGTTGTTGTTAAACCGAACATTGGCTGGGATGTTGTTCCCGAAAGAGCGGGCAATACAAATCCTCTTTTGATAAATAGAATTATAAAACATTGTTTTGAAGCCGGAGCCAAAGACGTTTATGTGTTTGATCATACTTGCGACAATTGGAACAAATGTTATTCAAACAGCGGAATTGAAAAAGCCGTAAAAGATGCCGGAGGAAAAATTGTATCGGGCGCCAGCGAAAGCTATTATCAAAGCGTTACTATAAAAGGGAGCAAAAAATTATCATCGGCAAAGGTGCATGAGCTTATAATAAGTTCCGATGTTTTTATTAACGCGCCGGTTTTAAAAAATCATGGTTCAGCAGGGCTTACTATTTCGATGAAGAATTTAATGGGAATTGTTTGGGACCGCGGCTATTGGCATCAAAATAATCTTCATCAATGTATTGCTGATTTTGCTTTGTACCGAAAACCAGATTTAAATATTGTCGACGCATATTATGTTATGAAAAGAAATGGACCGCGCGGAGTATCTACTGAAGATGTAATTAAAATGAAATCTCAAATAATCTCTACCGACATTGTTGCCGCCGATGCAGCCGCTGCAAAATTGTTTGGGCGAGAACCGGATGAAATTGATTACATAAAATTTGCCGATGAATTAAAAGTTGGACGAAAAGATTTAAGCAAGCTTTCTATAAATAGAATTATTATGTAATTGTAAATAATTAAAGATGTATTTGTAATAATGAAATTAGTGCGTTTGCGTAGGTTAAGAATTTATGTTTCTTTACTTTTCTTTTTATGCATTACTTTTTTGTTTTTAGATTTTACCAATTTAATTCCCGCCAAAGCATATAATTATTTTTTATACCTTCAGTTTATTCCATCGCTATTAAAATTTGTAAACGTTTATACAATTGCCGCCGCTGGGTTTATTTTTATACTTGCGCTAACATTTCTGTTTGGAAGAGTTTATTGTTCAACCGTCTGCCCGCTTGGAATATTCCAAGACTTCATTTCAGGGGTTTCTAAAAAAATAAATAAGAAAAAATATTTTCATTTTTTAAAAGATTATAAAATAATTAAGTATTCTTTTTTAGGGCTCGCAATCATCTCTTTTTTATCAAGCAGCTTAATTGCAGTAAGCCTGCTTGATCCTTACAGTAATTATGGAAGAATTATTACAAATCTTTTTCATCCTTTATTATTAGCGGCCAATAATTCTATTGCCTTCACTTTGGAAAATTTTAATATATATTTTTTATATCCTATTGAGATAAAACATATCAGCATTTTTGCCGCGGCTTTTTCATTTACAATTTTAGCGATAGTTGGTTTTATGTCATTCACAAAGGGAAGATTATTTTGCAATACAGTCTGCCCGGTGGGAACTTTGCTTGGATTAATTTCAAAATTTTCTTTTTACAAAATTTCTATTGATGAACAAAATTGTATATCGTGTAATCTTTGCACAAAAGTTTGCAAGTCGGGCTGCATTGATAAAACAAACAAAGTTGTTGATTTTTCACGATGCGTAGCTTGTTATAATTGTTTGAGCGTTTGCGCTTCGGAAGGAATAACTTATAAAAGCTCTTTCAATTCAAATAAGAAAATCGCAGCCGCTAATTTGGATTTTAAAAAAAGAGAGACTATTTCAAAAACTTTCTTTTATGTTTTAGGTTTGGCTGGTTTGTCATCAGCGCAAGTTAAAATTATTCCTAAGAAGGATAATAAAACTCCCATCGTAAAAAATTACGCCGTAACGCCGCCGGGATCAAAAAATTTAGAAAATTTTACAAGCTCTTGCACTGCTTGTCATTTATGCGTTAGCGCCTGCCCAACGCAAGTTCTGCAGCCTTCTTTTTTAGAATACGGATTTTTAGGAATACTTCAGCCGTATATGGATTACAAAACTTCGTTCTGCAATTTTGATTGTACTATATGCGGAGATGTTTGTCCCAGCGGAGCAATACTGCCAGTCGGTTCAAACGAAAAGAAGACGCTGCAATTAGGCAAGGCTCATTTCATAAAAGAAAACTGCATAGTTGAAATTGAAAAAACGGAATGCGGCGCCTGCTCAGAGCATTGCCCCACCAAAGCGGTAAAAATGGTTCCTTATAAAAATTTACACTTACCGGAAGTAACGAATGAATATTGCGTGGGCTGCGGGGCTTGCGAATATGCTTGTCCCACAAAACCATATAAAGCAATTTATGTTGACGGCAATCCCATTCATCTAACCGCGCAAAAGCTGCCGGAAGAAAAGATTGAACAAAATGTAAATTACCAGGAAGAGTTTCCGTTTTAGATTTGTTAAGGCAAGTTATTTTCAAAAGCTTTTTGCCGCCAATAAATATAGACCCCGCCAAACAATGCAATAGCAATACTCAAATCCAAAGTTGCTGCGCTTATTAATAATGCGAAATTATCGTTTGCAAATTTTGATAATACAATTCCCGCGCTTATCATTAAAATTAATATCAGAAAAAAAGCCGGCGAATAAAATTGGTGAAGCTTTGGATCTTTTAAAGCTGCAATTCTTTTTAAATTTCTTTTACAGCTTTTACTAATAACAAACTTTGCTTTTATGCCGCCGAAAATTAATGCTAATAAAACGGGAATAAATATCCATATTTTATCGGGCTTGATTGCTTCCGCTTTTTGAATTAGAATAATGCTTTTGGTTAAAAGTATGACCGCGCCAATTACCCAAACAGAAGCGGCAATAATATTTAATGTGCGTTTAGAAACCGAAATCATTTATCATCTTTATCATTTGTTCAAATTAACTAAAACTCTGCCTGTAATTTTACCTTTTAAAATTTGATCGATTTTAGGAGAAAGTTCTTCGAGTGAAACTTCAGTATAAATTTCATTTAGAATATCTAATTTCCACTCAGTTGAAATTTTTTGCCATATAATATTTCTCAATTCATTGGGGCAATATGCCGAATCAATTCCCAATAAATTTACGCCCCGCAAAATTAAAGGGTAAACCGTTAATTCTATTTTTGGCGAAGCCGCATTACCGCAGACAGCAACGCTTCCCCAGGGCTTTGTTGATTTAATTGCACGGGTGAGTATTTCACCGCCGACAGTATCGACAACTCCATCCCATCGTGCTTTAAGCAAAGCTTTGTCATCAACTTCATTAAATAAATTTCTATCGATTAAATTTTTAGCGCCAATGTTTTTAAGATAATCAGCTTTGTCTGTTTTGCCCGTTAGCGCCGTTACGCCATAACCTATTTTTGAAAAAATAGAAACAGCCATCGACCCAACTCCGCCGCTGGCGCCGGTTACAAGTATTTCTCCATTTGATTTTTTTAAACCGTTCTCTTCTAATTTATATATTGATAGTGCAGCCGTGAAGCCGGCGGTTCCGTAAATCATACTTTCTTTTAAGGAAAGATCTTTTGGTTTTAAAACTATCCAATCGTAAGGCGCTCTAATATATTCTCCAAATCCGCCTGAAGTATTTACGCCAAGGTCATAACCGGTTACAATTACTTCGTCTCCTACTTTTATTTTTTTGTTTGACGATGAAACCACAACGCCTGCCGCGTCTATGCCGGGAGTGTGGGGATACATTCTTGTAACGCCTTTATTACCGCTTGCTGACAATGCGTCTTTATAATTTAAAGAAGAATATTTAACATTAATTAAAACTTCGTTTTTAGGAAGATCATTAATATCTTTTTCTTCAACTTTCCTAAAAAAGTTTTTTTCACTTTCTCTTACAACTAAAGCTCTAAAATTATTTTTCATTTCAATTTCGTTTGTTCATTATCAAGCCAACGAATTACATTTAAAATAAAATCTTTATTTTGTTTCGCGCTTAAATTATTCAGGCCAATTTTTATATTTTGCGGCGGAAGAATTTTTGCCGTGAACATTTCCGACTCGCCAAAAACAGCAACTCTACCTTTTCCATATTTTAATATTGCGCCTTGAATTCCATTTTGTAATCCTGTTGTTGCAGTGTGAGTATGAAAAACGCCCGCCGTATCGGGCATAAAAACAACATGATTAGAATTAAGAATTAATAATGGAAAAGCGGCTGGCGGGATATCAAACGCTTGCCCGGTAAATGAAGCTATCGAATCAATATTTTTTGTAAGAAAATTTGAAGCTAATGTTTTATCAGATTTATAAAACATAGTGAGAAATTTTCCGGTTGTGTCTTTTGCATAGCCGTTATAAAATTTAAATCCAAATGAGGCGGCTAAATTTGCAGACGCGCCTGCAAAAGGCATGTGGCTGGCTATTAGCAGAAGCGAGCCCCCGTTTTTTACCCAGCTATTTAAATAATTTATCTCATTTGGCGTGAAGGCTGAAGGGTTGGGAATAATCCAATGATTTACATTAACCGAATTTAGAGGATCCGCAATAATAAGAATATCACTTAATCTTAAAGTTCCTTTTTTAAATTCTAAATTAAACGGCTTAACGCTATAACCGTCGGCTTGCAGCAAGTCGGCAAAAGGTTTATAGGTATTTGTAATTTTATTATAGTTGTTATGTGAATCATCAAAATAAACAACGCTTCCCTTTCCGTTTTTATAATGAGGGTTTGAAATATTCACTACAAAATTAGAATCTACAACAAGCGTTTGTTTTTGATTTGGTTCTGTTTTTTTTTCAGAGTTGCAGCCGCAAAGCAGTAAGCTGAGAGCAGCACAATAAAAAACGAAAACAAATAATTTATCAATCAACATTTTTTAAAAAATTAATACTTTTTATTTCGCCCGCAACAATTAATTTATCTTCCGCGGTAATAATATAATCGGGACTTGGGATAGCGTTTATTTTTTCGCCGTACTTTTCCTTAGTTTTTATCGAAAGCACATCAACGCCAAATCGTCTTCTAATATTTAATTCTCTAATTGATTTTCCATTAAAAGATTTTGGCGGAATTATTTCACTAATAGAATAACCTTCCATAAAATGAATTTGAGTTGTGTCGTCTTTCATATTGATGCTGCTTGCCAGGCTGGCGGTAATTTCTCTGCGATCAGTTTCTTTTTGATAAGCGTCTAAAATATCTTTACGCCAAATCATTCCTATTATTTTTTTTGATAAAATTGAATCGACCACAGGCAAACCTTCAAAATCATATTTCTGCATTTTGTCTAAAGCGTTTTGACAATTTTCTTCAATAATAACAGGCTCAAAACGGGGATTTATAATATCGCCTGCAATCAACACATTTTCGAGAGATTCTCTTTCAAATAAATAATCTTTAATATCATAAATAGAAATCATCCCAACAACGCTGCCCTGACTATTAGCCACGGGAAAATTCGCCTCCTGCCCTCGTATAACATGGTTCACCACTTTACTAAAATTATCGGTAACGTCAATGGTATCAAATTCTTTTCGATAAACACTCTTAACAAAAATTGATTCCATTAAGTTTGTTTCAAATCCTTCTTTAATTCCAATGTTGCGCAATACTAATTTTAAAGTATATATAGATTCGCGCGAGAGCTTAGATGAAATGATTGTGCTTATTATTCCCGTGATCATCAAAGGCAAAACAATTCTGTAATCGTTGGTTAATTCAAAGACTATAATTATTGCAGTAATGGGAGCGCGCGTAGTTCCGGCAACCAAGCCAGTCATAGCAACCAGCGCATAAGCCCCCGGCGTTGCAGTTATATCAGGAAACATTTGATGAACGAATGAGCCAAAAAAATAACCAAGCATTGCGCCCATAAAAAGTGACGGTGCAAAAATTCCGCCGCTTCCTCCAGAACCAAGCGTAACCGAAGTCGCCAATATCTTCACAAAGATTAATATTAACGCTACGTACCAAATCATATTTCCGTAAAGCGCGTTGTTAATTGAATCATAACCAACGCCCATAACTTGCGGAAATATTAACCCGATGGCGCCAATTCCAACACCTCCCAATGCAGGCTTTAAGTACTCTGGTAATTTTAATCTATTATCAAAATATTCTTCAAATAGATAAAGAACCTTAATGAATAAAAAAGAGATCACTCCACTTAGAGCGCCCAGCACAAAGTAAAAAAATATTTCATAGGGAGAAGCAAGCTGGTAACGGGGAACAACAAATGCGGCAAAGTTTCCTTCAAAACTGTGTGAAATAACTGTTGCCATTACAGAAGCTATTACGATAGGCGAAAACTGTGCAACTGTAAAATCCATCAAGATAATTTCAACAGCGAATAATGCGCCCGCAATGGGCGCATTGAATGCGGCGGCTATACCGGCAGCAGCCCCGCAGCCCACTAAAGTTTTTAAGCGCTTGCTCGGCACTCTTAAAAATTGACCAACCATAGAACCAATGCTTGAACCAATTTGAATGATCGGACCTTCTCTTCCCACCGAGCCGCCTGTTCCAATTGAAACAGCTGAAGCAATCGCTTTTATAAATGCAACCCGCGGTCTTATATTTCCGCCGCGCAATAAAATTGCCTGCATAACTTCAGGAACACCGTGACCTTTTGCTTCGGGCGCTAAAAAATAAATTATTGGTCCGACAATTAATCCGCCAATAACGGGAACAATTAACACCCAATACCAGGGCGTGTTCATAATGTTTTGAAGAATACTAAAATCGCCGGGAAAAGAAAGAGAGGAGATTGCTTTAATTAATGCCCTTATTCCAATTGCAGAAAAGCCCGCCATTACGCCGATTATAATTGCGATAATTATAAGGAAGGTATGCTCGGTCATTCGAGCGCGCTCGAAAAGGCTAGTTGTGTATAAAGAAAATTTTTTGAATGGAATTTTTAACGACACAGATTTCAAATTGGCTTACTCCAACTTTTGAAGAGTTTTACGACTTGGAATATTTTAGACAAATATAAAAATAAAACTTCAAAAAACTGTAAGTATAAAATTTGAATGAATCAATTTAAGTCTGGAATAATTTTACTTTAGAAGAACTAGTTTTTTAGTTTCGTTAAACTCCCCAGATTGCAATCTATAATAATAAATTCCGCTGGGCAGGCTGCTGCCATCAAATTCAACTTCATATTCGCCAGGCGATTCTTTTTCATTTACTAATGTGGCAATTTCTTTACCAAGCATATTGTAAACATTAATTCGTACGGACAAAGAATGCGTTGTCCCAATATAAGGAATGGTATATTTTATTTTGGTGGTGGGGTTAAAAGGATTTGGATAATTCTGACTTAAAGAAAATTTTTGAATAGAAGTTTTATTTTCATTTACATCGGTAGTGTTGGTAATAATAAACTTATCACTGCTTTTACCAGTTACTGAAAAATCATTATTATTTACAATTTGTATTAAGCAATTATCCGAAGGTGTGTCAGAAATCTTCCATCTATAAACTCCGAATGCGGAAGTTGTTTTATTTGATACAAACGACCACGAGCTTCCTCCGTTGGTTGATAAACCAATTTTTACATCCGATACTTTTACGCTGTTCCATTTTATTTCCTGAACGCTTCCAACCTGCCAGCTTTCTCCTCCGTTTGGCGAAAGCAGTTCAATTTCGGGAGTTGAGTTAGGATGATAAATTCCAAATTTATTTATGTTAATATTACCTAATTCAAAAAAAATGTTCATGGTATGAACGCCGGCGGTAAGAGAAATGTTTTCCGCGGTAACAGTCGTCCAATTCTGCCAGCCGTTTGTATTGGGAACATTCACACTTCCTGTTTTGTCCACTCCGTCAAATTCAACATGAAAAGCTCCGCCGGTTGTATTGTTAGAAGCCGCGCGGACTTCAATATTATAAACTCCCATTTCTTTCACATCAACAAAATAATTAATCCATTCATTCGGATTTATATATCCCACATTATAGCCACCCCCTTCATCGGTGCATTCTTGAATATCCACGCCTTCAGTTATACGATAAGCGCCTCCGCTATTTGATGCATCATTATCATAATAAGCGATGCCCTGCCCGCCGAGGTTAAAATTTTCCGCTTCAATTTCGCCGGGAATTTTCGCAGGCAGAATTTGATATGCCCCTTCCACACAGTCGCTTCCAACTTTAAAATTTACCGAAGCGCTTTTTGATGAAAAGCCTTTATCAGTATAAGCGATAGCATACACGTTGTAACATCCGGAGGAAACATTAGATAAATTCATTTCATAAGGTTCAAAAATTGTTTCGCCAATTTTAACCGCGTCCTGATAAAACTCAACGCGCGAAATCTTTCCTTCAAATTTTACATCGGCATTAATAGTTAGATTGTCGCCGGGATTAATTTTTGAATTATCAATTGGAGTAATAATATTTATATCAGGAAGTTGAGAAACATCTTGATATACTCTTACATAATCAACTTCCATTGTTTGCGGAAATACAGTTGTTGAGTTGGGATTACCGGGCCAAGCTCCGCCGACGGCTACATTTAAAATTATAAATTGCTCTTTTTGAAATTCATCTAAATCTTGCGAAGTAATATCCATTGAAAAAAAGGAAACATCATCAACATACCAGGTAATTTTTTCAGGGTCCCATATAATTCCAAAAGTATGAAAATCATCGGCAAAAATTCCCGAACTTAAAGTATAATTCCCGCCGTAGGATGCATGTCCACTTTGATCCCAATGAAGAGTGCCGTAAGTTTTCTTATCGCTGTTGTTACTGGTTGAGCCGCCGATCATTTCCATTATATCAATTTCGCCGCAGGCAGGCCAGCTTACAGAATTAATACTTTCGCCAAGTGTCCAAAACGCGGGCCAAATTCCTTGTGAATAAGGCAATTTTATTCGCGCTTCAATCTTGCCGTATTTAAAAAACTTTTTCCCTTGAGTTTTTAATCTTGCAGAAGTATAGTCTCTGCCGCCATAAGATTCTTTTAAAGCTTTAATAGTGAGCGCTCCGTTACTAACAAAAGAATTTTCTTCTCGCGTGGTATAATACTCTAATTCATTATTTCCCCAGCCGGAACCGCCGGATTCTCTGCTCCAATTATTAATGTTTAACTCGGTTCCGTCAAATTCATCAGACCACACCAATTGGTAATTTTGTGAAAGAGTTAATTCAGAAGCGAGGAAGAGAATTGATATTAAAAAGTAAAAGTTATTTTTCATAGACACCCCGGAATATCAGTTGTTATCTAAAATAAATTGCAGTTAAAGTTACTAAAAAAATTTTTTTTAAGGTAGATGGAAATGAGGAACTATATTATTTAATGAATTCCATCTAAATTTCCCTCAATTTAGTAAAAGATTTTTTATAAAAGGATGGTAAAAATTAGAAATGTTTTTGCTTTATCATTTTTAATGATTTTATTTATGAAGACTTTAAAAAAATCCCAATAAAATTTAATCCCAAAAAAAATTATAAATAGAGGTTAATATTTTTTAAAATTTATACTACGGCGAATATCTAAAGCCAACAAGAAACTGCACATCCGATTTGTCAGTCCCTATTGCGCCATAGTCTAACGTATAAATTGAAACTTGAGTTCTGGCAGAAACATTTATTTGAGGACCAACCGGGTATGTAAACATCAAACCAATGGGGAAACCCACAGTAAAATCGCTTTCGCTTAACGGAGGAGCGTCAACGTTGCCATAAATTAAAGCAATTCCCATATAGGGAACAAGCTCAAATCTATCTACCGGAATATGAAATTGTGCAACGGTATTGGCGGAAATTTGAAGTAAGTCGCTTGAAGGAGAGAAAGTTAAAAATTCCCCAAACGAAAAAGTAGGAGCCACTAAGTAATCGGCGTTGAAGCCAAGCGCAAATACTGTATTGTTAATTGTTCCGGAGAGCATTCCAAGTTCAGCGCCGAAAGCAAAATTTTTTGGTTGGGTTTCTTGAGCATTGAGTGTTTGTGAAAAAATTGCAGTTAAAAATATTAAAAAGCAAATAGTATTTATTTTATAAAATTTGTAAATCGTGTTCATCGACAGCTCCTATTTTATTGAACCTTAATATATGCAGAAGCAAATAAAATAAACTTTATATATATCACATATTGGAAAGAACAATTTACTTTTTATAACCTAATTCCTAATTACTCCCCTTCATCATAATTTAAAATAGGACCTAACCATCTTTCCATTTCTTCAAGACTTAATCCTTTTCTTTTGTGATAATCCGATACCTGATCTTTCCCTATTTTGCCGACATTAAAATATCTTGATTCGGGATGAGAAAAATACAAACCGCTTACGGAAGCAGCTGGATGCATTGCGTAACTTTCAGTTAATTTTATTCCGGTATTTTTTTCAGCGTCAAGCAAATCAAAAATAATAGGCTTCTCGGTATGATCAGGCTGGGCTGGATACCCCGGGGCGGGGCGAATTCCTTGATAATTTTCTTTAATTAAATCTTCAGTACTGAACACTTCTTCCGGTGCATATCCCCAATATTTTTTTCTAACTAATTCATGAAGATGTTCCGCAAATGCTTCTGCAAGTCTATCGGCTAAAGCTTTAGTTAGAATGCTATTGTAATCATCATGTTCGCTTTCATACTTTTCAATAATTTTTTCAATACCAATTCCCGCGGTTACAGCAAAGGCGCCCACGTAATCATTTAAGCCGCTTTCTTTTGGGGCGATGTAATCAGCCAGCGCAAGGTTGGGCAGTCCGTTTGATTTTTGCGATTGTGAGCGTAAAGTATGAAGAACTCTTTTAACGCCGGTTCGAGAGTCATCCGCGTAAATTTCAATATCATCACCGCCAACAGAATTAGCCGGGAAAATTCCTATCACGCCATTTGCGGTTAAAAGTTTTTTAGAAATAATTTCATCTAAAAGTATATTGGCGTCATCAAATAATTTTTTAGCTTCAACGCCATATTTTTCACTTTCAAAAATAGCGGGATATTTTCCCTTTAATTCCCAGGTTAAAAAGAACGGCGTCCAATCAATATATTCTCTAAGTTTCTCCAGTGAAAAATTCTTAAAACTTGTAATGCCGGGTGTTTCCGGTTTTGTAATTTTTATTTTTTCCCAATCGGTTTTTAATTTATTATCTCTTGCTTGATTAAGACTCAAAAAATGTTTTTCGCTTTTTCTTTTTTGATGATTAATTCTAATCTTTTCATATTCTTCTTTTATGCCTGCTTCAAATTTTTCTTTAACGCTTTTATCATCATTAAGCAGATTGCTTACTACTGGAACGCTTCGCGAAGCATCTAAAACATGTACAGTTGTACCGCTAAAGTTTGGCTGGATTTTAACCGCAGTATGAATTCGAGAAGTTGTTGCTCCTCCAATTAGCAATGGAATTTTTATTTTTCTTCTTTCCATTTCCTTTGCAACGTGAACCATTTCATCTAACGAAGGAGTTATCAATCCGCTTAAACCAATCACATCAACATTTTCATCAATTGCTGTTTGCAGAATTTTATCCGCGCTTACCATCACTCCAAGGTCTATAACTTTATAATTATTGCAACCAAGCACCACGCCGACAATGTTTTTACCAATGTCATGCACGTCGCCCTTAACCGTCGCCATTAAGATTTTTCCCGCCCCCTTGGTGTCGTTTACATCTTTCTTATCCTTTTCAATATAAGGGATAAGGTAAGCCACCGACTTTTTCATTACCCTGGCGCTTTTGACAACTTGCGGTAAAAACATTTTGCCGGCGCCAAATAGATCTCCCACTACATTCATTCCATCCATTAACGGACCTTCGATAACTTCAATCGGTCTTGCGAATTTCTTCCGGGCTTCTTCTGTATCTTCCTCAATGTAATTAACAATTCCTTTTACCAGGGCGTGCTTTAATCTTTCTTCAACGGAGCCGTTTCTCCATTCATCTTTTATTACCGCTTCTTTGCCTTTTTGTTTTACGGTTTCAGCAAAATCAACTAACCTTTCTGTGGCGTCTTTTCTTCTATTTAAAAGAACATCTTCAACTAACGTTAAAAGTTCTTTGGGAATCTCCTCATAAACTTCAAGCTGACCCGCATTCACAATGCCCATATCAAGTCCGGCTTTAATTGCATGATACAAAAAAGCGGAGTGCATAGCTTCGCGAACCAAATTGTTACCGCGGAAAGAAAATGAAATATTACTAATTCCTCCGCTTACTTTTACATGCGGAAGGTTTTGTTTTATCCATCTCGTCGCTTCAATAAAATCAACTGCGTAATTATTATGCTCTTCAATTCCTGTGGCAACAGTTAAAGCGTTGGGATCAAAAATTATATCTTGCGGATTGAACCCTACTTTCTTAGTTAAAATTTCATAAGCGCGTTTGCAAATTTCTATTCTTCTTTGAAGAGTATCGCCCTGTCCATCCTCATCAAAAGCCATAACTACTGCGGCGGCCCCGTACATTTTAATTTTTTTCGCGCGTTCAATAAAAGCTTCTTCGCCTTCTTTTAAGCTGATAGAATTGACGATACTTTTGCCTTGCAGACATTTTAATCCCTCTTCAATTACCGTCCATTTAGATGAATCAACCATAATGGGAAGGCGTGCAATATCGGGTTCCGCTTGAAGAAGATTAATAAATTTTACCATCGCTTCTTCGGAATCAAGCAAACCTTCATCCATATTTATATCAAGAATTTGAGCGCCGCCTTCAACTTGATTTCGCGCAACAGTAAGCGCCGCCTCATAGTTACCGGACAAAATTAAATTGGAAAATTTTTTAGAACCCGTAATATTTGTTCGTTCGCCGATGTTTACAAAATTTGTTTCGGGACGAATAATTACAGGCTCCAATCCGCTCAATCTTAGATAGTCAGAAACCTCTGGAATTTCTCTCGGCTTTATTTTTGAAACTGCGCGGGCTATCGATTTAATATGATCGGGAGTGGTTCCGCAGCATCCTCCGACAATATTGAAGAATCCACTATCGCCATAATCTTTTAATATTGCCGCTGTTTCAGAAGCGGTTTCGTCGTACTCTCCCATTTCATTCGGAAGCCCGGCGTTGGGATAAATGCTTACATAATACGGCGCAAGTTTTGAAAGCTCTTCAATAAAAGGACGCATCTGTTTGCCGCCGAGAGAACAATTTAAACCAACGCTTAATAAATTTGGGGCGTGTGAAATTGAAATTAAAAATGCTTCCGTAGTTTGTCCCGATAAAGTTCTGCCGCTTAAATCTACAATTGAACCTGAAATCATAACCGGAAGCTGAACGCCGGTTTCATCAAACAACTTGTGCAAACCATAAATGGCGGCCTTGCTGTTTAATGTATCAAAAATAGTTTCAACTAATAAGACGTCAACTCCCCCATCAATTAATCCTTTTGCCTGCTCATAATATGCGTTTGAAATTTCTTCAAAAGAAGAAGAACGATAACCGGGGTCATTAACATCAGGGGAAAGTGAAAGGGTTTTATTTGTGGGACCTAAAGCTCCCGCAACAAATCTTGGTTTATTCGGATTTTCCTTTGTGAATTCCTCCGCTGCTTCTTTTGCAATTTTAGCCGCCGCTAAATTCAATTCATATACAATATTTTCCAGCTTGTAATCCGCTTGTGAAATAGAATTTGCGCTGAAAGTATTTGTTTCGATTATATCTGAGCCGGCTTCTAAATATGCGCGGTGTATTTCTTTAATTACATCGGGACGCGTTAAAGAAAGCAGATCGTTATTTCCCTTTAAATCATGATTATGATTTTTAAATTTTTCCCCGCGAAAATCTTTTTCATCTAATTTATAACGCTGAATCATAGTTCCCATCGCGCCGTCAAGAACCAGGATTCTTTCACTTAAAATATTTTTTATGGTATCGTATGTATTCATTTTAAAATAAAGATTGAACGCACTCATATTTTATTTTAGAAGAAAGAAATTCCTGTTTAAATAAATTATGGCTGCGAAGTTATAGCTTTTGTTTTTTTGAAAGATTGACAAATATAATTAAATTACTTCTTACTAAAAACATAACGATACGGAGATGAAATAGTGATACTTGTAACCGGCGGCGCGGGGTTTATTGGCAGCGCGATTGTTTGGCGCTTAAACCAGCTTGGCAATGAAAATATTATTATTGTTGACGAGCTTGGTTTGGAAGAGAAATGGAAAAATCTGGTTGGATTAAAGTTTCAGGACTTTATTCAAAAAGATGATTTGTTTGATAAATTAAATGCCGGCGTAAAATATAAAATCAGCGCTATAATTCACATGGGCGCAAATTCATCTACCACCGAAAAAGATGCAGATCATTTATTAAAAAATAATTTTCAGTATACACAAAAACTGGCAAGGTATACTTTCAAAAATAACATACGATTTATTTATGCGTCTTCTGCCGCGACATACGGCAGCGGCTCGCTTGCCTTTAACGATGACGAGGAGAAGCTAAGCCAATTGCGTCCCTTAAATATGTACGGTTACTCAAAAAGTCTTTTTGATATTTGGGCAAAGAATCAAGGTTTGCTAAACAAAATTGTGGGGCTGAAATATTTTAATGTTTACGGTCCAAATGAATATCACAAAGGCGATATGAGAAGCGTTGTTCACAAGGCTTTTGAACAGATTCAAAATACGGGCAAAGTAAAATTATTCAAATCTCTAAATCCCGATTATAAAGACGGCGAGCAAAAAAGAGATTTTATATATGTGAAAGACGCTGTGGATATGACATTATTCTTTTTAGAGAATCCCGATAAAAATGGAATTTATAATATTGGATCGGGCAGCGCGCGCTCATGGAATGATTTAGCAACGGCTATTTTTAACGCTTTGAATAAGCCTGTAAATATTGAGTACATTGATTTGCCGGAAAATCTTGCCAACAAATATCAGTATTTTACCGAAGCAAACTTGACTAAAATAAAAAAAGTCGGCTACACAAAATCTCTAAATTCATTAGAGGCTGGCGTAACCGACTACGTTAAAAATTATCTGCTTAAAGAAAATTATTTGGGATATTAATTGTAGCTGAGGTTTTGATCTTCATCGTCAAAAAGATCATCGTCATCGTCTTCTTCATCAAAATCAAAATCTTCTTCATAAACATCCTCATCATCGTCCGGTTCAATTTCTGAAATATCGTCTTCTTCATCTTCATCTAATTCTTCTTCGTCATCGTCAAAATCGTCATCATCCTCATCATCAAAATCATCGTCGTCGTCGTCAATATCTGAAGCGCCTAAATACATTTCTAAAGTTTCAGCGTCTTCATCACCAATTACAGGCAACCCGATTTCAATACATTCTTCAACTAACTCTTGTTGAGTTTTATAATTACCTTCGCTAAAAACTTCTTTCTGTTCATTTGATAAACTTAACATTAATAGTTCTCCTCTTAAAAATTTGTGCTTAAAAATTCTCTCTAAATATTTATAAAAAAAATTAAATAGACAAATTAAATTTTTATGATTTTTTTATTTTAAAATCTATTTATGAAAACTTAATTTAGAGTATAATAAGTGTCAATACTTTTTAAAATAATTTTGGAAACAGAATGATCCTGGCAACACTTTGTTATGTAATTGATAATAAAAATAAAAAAACTTTAATGCTGCATAGAGTAAAGAAGAAAAATGATTTTCATGAAGGAAAGTGGAATGGGCTTGGCGGTAAGTTTGATGCTGGTGAAAGCCCGGAAGAGTGCGTTATACGCGAGGTTAAAGAAGAATCAGGTTTAACTATTATAAATCCAATTTTAAACGGATTTATTGCTTTTCCAAATTTTGATGGTAAGAATGATTGGCATGTTTTTATTTTTACGGCAAAAAATTTTAAAGGCAAATTGATTGATTCAAACGAAGGTAATTTGCAATGGATTAAGAATGAAGAATTATTAAAATTAAATTTGTGGGACGGGGATAAAATTTTTTTAAATTGGGTTTTTAATAAAACTCCAAAATCTACTAAAAATTTTTTCAGCGCTAAGTTTATTTATGAAAAAGGAAAATTTAAAAGTTACACTGTAAATTTTTATTGATTTAAAATTTCTTTAAAGCCATCCCATTTCCTGTATATTTTCATCTTTTGGATTAAGCCTGGTTTCTAAGATTTTGAGGTGTTCTTCAGGATTCGGGATAAGGTGGGGTTCTTTAATGCTATCCCATAGTTTTCCGATCATTTTTAATTTGTCGGTATCTGTCATTTTTGATAATTCTAAATTCATACATCTACACATATATCTTCATTTTAAAAAGGTCAAGGCACGCCCCAAAGAAGTATTTTTATTCCACTCTTAAAATTATTTTGCCGGTATTTTTATTCGCTTCCATATATTTGTGCGCTTCAATTACTTCCTCCCAATTAAAAATTTTGTCAATAACCGGTTTTAGTTTTTTATTTTGAAATTTTTCAAAAGCGAAATTCATTAACTCTAAATTAAGTTTAGTTTTATAATCCAAGTTTCTTGCCCGCAGCGTGGAACCAATAATCGACAATCTTTTACTTAGGATTTTTCGTAAATCAAATTCATCTACTTTTCCTCCGCCCAACGAAGCAAGCAATATCATTCTTCCATCAATTGAAAGCGATTCTATATTATCTTTAAAATAAGGACCGGAAATGAAATCAATAATAACATCCACTCCGTTTCCATTTGTAATTTCATCAATTTTTTCGCGGAAATTTTCGGTATGGTAATCAATCGTAAAATCTGCGCCAAGTTCTTTGCAGATTGAATGCTTTTGCTTAGAAGCGGTTATAAAAATTTTTGCGCCAACTTCTTTTGCAATTTGAATTGCCGCAGTACCAACTCCGCTGCCGCCGGCGTGGATTAAAATTGATTCTCCCCTTTTTAATTTTGCTAATAAAATTAAAGCTTGATATGCAGTCAAAAACACTTCGGGAATTGCGGCGGCTTCTTCAAAATTTAAATTCGATGGAATACTATTAGCCATTGATTCATTAATAACGCAATACTCAGCGTAGCTTCCGCCGGGTACAAGTCCGAAAACCCTATCTCCCACTTTATGCTTGGTAACCCGTAAACCAACTTCAGACACAATACCTGAAATTTCCATTCCTAAAATTTCACTTTCACCTTTTGGCGGAGGATATTTTCCCTCTCTTTGGAGTATGTCCGCTCTATTCAATGCTGTGGCTTTAACTTTTACTAATAACTCATTTTGCTTCGGCTTTGGTTTTTCAACCTCGCCAAATTTTAAATGATCGGCTCCGCCCGGCGTTTCAACAATAATAGCTTTCATCAATTTTACTTTTCCAATTTGTTTAATAATTAAATTTTAGATAAAAAATTATTTATAGCGTCGGCGACAAACTCGGGATTTTCAATTGGAGTCATGTGTCCGGAACTCGGAACTACCTTAAATATTGAATTGCCGACTTGATCCGCAAATTTTTCCATTTGATCAGGGGGAGTAAAATTGTCTTCATCGCCGCAAATAAATAAAGAAGGAATTTTTATTTTAGGAAGATAGTCCGTTGTATCGGTTCGGGCAGCCATTGCAAGTAAACATCCTTTAACTCCCACGGGTGAAAATTTTTTTGACCGATCAAGTATGTCTATATATTTTTTGCCAAGACTTTTAATTGAACTGTCGGCAAAACAAGTTGGAACAAAATCCTCCACAAATTTTTGAACTCCCAATTTATTTATTTTTTTTATTCCTTCGGCTCTTTTTAAGCGACCCGCATTATCGTCAGCCAGCGGCTTTGTATCGCAAAAAATAGCCGCGCTGAATTTCTCTTCCATTCTTTCAATTGCTCTAAAAGAAATATATCCGCCCATAGAAATTCCGCAAAGGGCCGGTTTCTTTAATTCTAATTCATCGATTATATTTTCAATATCATCGACAAACATTTCAATTGTGTACTGACCATCGCCCGCGTCGCTTTTTCCCAAACCTCTTATATCATAAGTATTGCAGCGGAAATTATCTTTTAAAAGTGAGATTACATCGTCCCACAAAAAATGATCGTAAGGAAACCCATGCGCAAAAATAATTGGGCGATTATTTTCATTTCCCTCTTGATAAATTGTAATATTATTTTTTATTGTCTGCATTTTAAAATTCACCTTAAATCTAAAATTATAGTTCAAAATAAGGATAGAAAATAAGAAAGTAAAAATCATCTTAACAATCTCTTAAAGAGCGCCGCAGTTAGACTTAACTTATAATTATATCTAAAAAAAATTAGATGAGGCTCATAAAATTATTTTTATTTTATTTATATATTTAGTCAATCATCTTTTTATCAAAAAAAAAATTGCTTATGAAAATCGCATTTGTTTCATCTGAAGTATTCCCTTATTCAAAAACCGGCGGGCTGGCAGACGTTGCCGGCGCGCTGCCTAAAGCGCTGGAAAAGCTGGGCTGCGAAGTAAGAGTTTTTACTCCGAAGTATAATATTATTGATGAAAATAAATTTGATTTAAAATATAATTGGAACATCGGCGGCCTGCCGGTAAGAATAAACGGTCATATTCGCGATGTACACATTCATCAATGCAAACTGCCCGACTCAAATGTGGAAGTTAATTTCGTTGACTGTCCGCATTATTTTAACCGAGGCAAAATTTATTCTAATGATTTTGACGAGGATGAAAGATTTATACTTTTTTCAAAAGGAGTTGTGGAAACGCTTCAAAGAATGCAATGGCAGCCTGATATTATTCACTGCAATGATTGGCAAACCGGTTTGCTGCCTTTATTTATAAAAGACAATTACAGCTGGGATAAACTATTTGATAAAACTTCTACTGTTTATACAATTCACAATATTGGTTATCAGGGAAGGTTTTCAACGACGGCGCTATTCAATGCAGAAATTAATGCGCGATGGTTTTATCCCGATGGTCCCGTTGAATATGAAGACGGCATTTCTTTTATGAAAGCGGGAATTTCTTTTGCCGATATGATAAACACGGTAAGCAAAACTTATGCGCAGGAAATTTTAACTCCGGAATATGGTTCCGGAATGCAAGATATTCTTCGCAGCAGAGAAAATGATTTGTACGGAATAGTAAATGGAATTGATTATGAAACATGGAATCCTGATACCGACAAATTTTTGCCGTATAGATACTCTCAAAAATATCTTGGCGGTAAAATAAAAAATAAAAAGTTTTTGCTGGAACATTTAAATTTGCCATTCGAAGAAAACATTCCTGTAATTGCAATGATTTCCCGAATGGTGTTGCAAAAAGGCTTTGATATTTTTGTTGATGCCACTGAAAGTCTAATGAATTTAAATGCTCAATGGATAATGCTTGGAAGCGGCGAGGAAAATTATGAAACTCATTTTAGATATCTTGCGGATAAATATCCCGAAAAAGTCTCGGTGTATTTAGGTTTTAATAATGAACTCTCCCATTTAATTGAAGCCGGCGCAGATATGTTTTTAATGCCTTCACGATATGAGCCTTGCGGGCTTAATCAAATTTACAGCTTAAAATACGGAACGGTTCCGATTGTTAGAAAGACGGGGGGACTTGCCGACACTGTGCTTGATTGGGATGAACAAAATTATTACGGTTATGATAACGGAACAGGTTTTTCATTTAACGATTATACGGGTTATGCTCTTTCTCTTACTGTGGAGCGGGCTTTAAAATATTTTCATAAAAAAGATGTGTGGAAGAAAATTCAAAAAAACGGAATGAGCCAGGATTATTCATGGCAGCATTCCGCCAAAGAGTATATGGAGCTATATAAGAAAGCAATTGAGAAGAGAATATGATTTAGAAAATTCACAGATTACACTGATAAACATTATTTAATTTTCATTTACTGATTTGGTATTAACCATCATCTCTGACAATTTTTCTCCTCCTTTAATTCCAAAGTCCAATGTGCGTATAGGGAACGGAATCATTATATCATTTTCATCAAAAGCTTTTTTAATACACATAATTGCATCGCTTTGAGCAGCCATATACTGCTTTTGAGTTTCATATTTCATCCAAATTCTAATTACAAAATTAATTGAACTGTCGCCGAATTCTGTATAAAATAGCTCCACTTCTTTATCCTCATCCTGACTGGTAATATTTTTTATGGAATCAATTGCAACTTTTTTTACTTTTTCCAAATCATCGCCATATGAAACTCCCACCGCTAAATCAATTCTGCGATTTTTCGTTTCAGAGTAGTTAATTAAGGGATTCTGAAATACTTGTTTGTTCGGAATTAAAACTATTTGTCCCTGCGGGGTTAGTATATCGGTTGTGCGCAAACTAATTCGTTTTACTGTTCCGAAGTAATCATTAGATTTTATTATATCTCCCACCCTAAAAGGTTCTTTAATAGCGATTGCAATTCCCGACATAAAATTTGCCGCAATATCCTGAAAAGCAAACCCCAACGCCAAACCAAGAATACCAACGCCGGCAAGCAATGAAGTTAGAGCTTTATCCAGTTGAAGCAAGCCCAGAGCAATAAAAAATCCTACTGAGATAATAATAAAAAAAATTATTTTAGAAATTAAAGAGTTTATAGCATGATGATGCGAAATTTTGTTTAAAAGTTTGGCAACTGCTTTTCTAAAAACTTTGGCGAGAATAAAAAATAAAACTATAACTAAAAGCGCTACAGCTAAATTTGGCAGCATTGCAATTAAGGTATTAAGCCATTCTTGTAGTTTATCCGTAACCGTGTGAAGTGCTTTGCTTATATCCATCTAAATCCTTTTTTAATTTTCTTAGATTATTTCAGGAAGATAAAAATTTATTCAACTTTTTATTGTGATGAGATCAATAGTTTAGTTTTTAGTGGAGGAAGGATTTAACTACTTTTCCTCTACAACTTCACTCAAAGTCGATACGCCGTTTTCATCAAATGCTTCGATCGCGAAAGAATATTTTTGTCCAATATTTAATGCGCGCAATTCTAATTTGCTCCCTTCATCCGCAAACATTTGATAAGTTTGATACAGTTTATCTTTTGCAATTCCCCAAAGTATATTATACCCAACAACGCCCTCCACAGCTTCCCAGGTTATAGTAGCATCTCTTTCATCAACATGACGAACAACCTTTAAATTTCTGGGAGTCAGTGGATTATTACTATTTCCATTCCCAAAAATTCTAATTGCACAGACTGCGAGATTTGGAGTAGGCGCGTAAACATTTTCATATTTTATGTAACGCGCTTTAACCGATTTCTTTAATTCAATATAATGATTAGGATGATCCTCTTTTAAATTTGAGTTATTAAAAAGTTCATTCCAAGTTTTGCCGTCGAGAGATGAATAAAATTTTAATTGAATATAAACTTTGTTCGTGTCGTTATTATAAATATTGGATTTGTAATCAGTAAAATTTATTTGGATTGCTTGTACTTCATATTCATTTTCTAAATCGATTGTTAGCCATTCTCCCTCATGATTTGTTTTTGCAACCCAAAATGATCTTGGATTTTCGTCGGTAACATTAACAGAATAAAAAGTATCTTGTACTGACGAAGCATCGGTAGGTTTTTTATAAGAAAGCAGCATCCAGCCTGTAAAAGGATTTGTATTATCTTCAACTTTTTTGTTGGGAATATAATGAGGGAAATCACCGAAGCGAGTGTTTGCATGTAACTGCTCGTCTTTATCAAAACCGGCGGGAAACATCGATATTCTTCTTTCAAAATTCCAATTAACCGCCACCCACGGCGTTCCCGTATTCCAATAATTTCCATATTTATCTTGAAAAGTATTTCCGTGTCCGGCGCCCGCCATAAACCCGCCAGGCTTGTATGAAATAGGATTATAAGGCGCATAGGTAAAAGGTCCCAGCGGATGATTTGCAATATATGTTCCGTTCGCATAAACATTAAATTCGGTTCCGGGCGCGCCGTATTGCAGATAATATTTGCCATGGTATTTTGTCATCCAAGCGCCTTCAATAAAAGGTTTTCGCGGGTCAGTATGGTTTCTTCCAAACCTTTCCCAGCCGTGTTTATCAGGATGAAGTGAAATCAATCCCTGAGGTCTTCCAATATACGATAATCCTTTTTCGTGATTCAATTCAACTCCGTAAATCGGAAAAACATTTGATGAGCCGAAATACATATACCATCTATTTAAATCTTTATCATAAAAAATATCGGGATCCCACGGACCAAGCGAATCGGGTAGAAGCGGCAGCAAACGATTAAAAAATTCCAGCTTACCGGTTTCAGGTTTTGTGGAATAAAAAATTGGTCGAGTTGTAAAAGTTGATTGAAAAAGATATAGCGTGTCGCGAACCGAAAGAGCAGCAGGCGCGCAAATATCTTCCATCGGCCATCTGTTTGGTTCAATATATTTCCAATGAAATAAATCTTTTGAATGCCAGTACCCGCCGGAGATAGTTACGAATAAATAATATTCTCCTTTATGATTAACAATTACGGGGTCGGCGCCGGACCGGTATGAAATGCTGTCGTTAATTTGCTCAAAATTGTAACGGTAATTTATGTCAATTGGATTGCAATAAGTCTGCTGGTTTTGTGATAAACTAAAGTTCGCGAAAAGCAGCAGTAGATTGATAGCGGTAAAGATTTGTTTCATAATATATTTTTTAGAAATGATTTAAATATGTATTAAGTTAATATTTATCAATTAAAAAATCCGCTGTGACGTTAAGTTTATTTCAAAAGACTTTATATAATTTTGATTTTTTATTAATTAAAAAATTTTTCACATCAATCTATTAGTCTAAAAAAATCTTAATTTTTAGCAATTGAAAAAAAACTCAATGAGTATCGGCTAATAAAAATTTAAACAGGATAAATATTTGTGAAAGAATTATTATTAAATACGTCTGACAAAGCGATAAAATACAGAGAAGAAATTGTTAATCGTTCCGTGGCGCCTACCCCGGCCGCTATCGAAAGGTTACAAGAATTTGATTTTCCATTACCTAATGATTCAACCAATCCCGAAAAAGTAATTGAGATGCTTGATGAAATAGGATCGCCCGCTACAATAGGAATTTCAGGCAATAGATTTTTTGGATTTGTAATTGGCGGATCACTGCCTGCAGCCGTTGCAGCAAATTGGTTATCAACTGCTTGGGATCAAAATGCAGGATTATTTATTGGTTCACCTATTGGAACTGTACTAGAAGAAATAAGCTTGAAATGGCTGTTAGAAATATTTGGCTTACCACCTAATAGCGCCGGGGCTTTTGTTACCGGCGCCACGATGGCAAACTTTACCGCTTTAGCTGCCGCGAGAAATCGCATCTTAAAAAATGAAGGTTGGGATGTTGAATCGGATGGGTTGTTTGGCGCGCCCCCTATAAATATTATTGTTGGAGAAGAAGCTCATCCTTCTTTATTCAGATCATTAGGTTTATTGGGATTAGGAAGGAACCGCGTTACTAAAGTTACAGCCGATAGCCAGGGGAGAATGAGAATTGATATGCTGCCTAAAATAAAAGGACCAACAATAGTTTGCGCTCAAGCCGGTAATGTTAATACAGGTTCTATTGATCCAATGAAAAATATTTGCGAAGCGGCTCATGAAGCAGACGCTTGGGCGCATATTGACGGGGCTTTTGGATTATGGGCAAAAGCCTCGCCTAAATATTCACATTTGGTTGATGGAATGGAAAATGCGGATTCATGGGCAACAGACGCGCACAAATGGCTTAATGTTCCCTATGACTGCGGATTGGCATTTGTAAAGGATGCAGAAGCTTTACGATCGGCGCTGTATTTAACTGCGCCATATTTACCGCAAGGGGAACACAGAGAACCATCTCATTTTGTTCCTGAATTATCAAGGCGGTCAAGAGGCGTTGAAGTATGGGCAGCATTGTATTCACTTGGTAAAAAAGGATTGGCTGAATTAATAGAAGGGACTTGCCATCATGCAAAAACTTTTGCGGAAGGATTGAGCAATGCGGGTTATGAAATCTTAAATGATGTTGTAATAAACCAAGTGCTTGTTTCTTTCGGATCAAAAGAAAAAACTTTAAAAGTAATTAAAGAAATTCAAGACGATGGAACCTGCTGGTGCGGAGGAACTGAATGGCAGGGAAAAACTGCTATGAGAATTAGCGTTTGCTCATGGGCTACAACTGAAGAAGATGTGAAAAAATCTTTGGAAGCGATGATTAGCATTGCAAATAGAATTAAGTAGAAATAATATGAGGCTCGCTTAAAATGCGAACCTCATTTTTTTAGGCGGAAAATTATTTCTTATACTCTTTTAAAAATCCATCAAATTCAATTTTGTGCGATTCTTCCATTCCTAAAAGGCGTATACACAAATCCTGGGTAACATAATCTTTTCCTTCGCACAACCGAATAAGTTTATTGTATTGCTTGATGGCGCCTTTTTCAGCTTCTATTACGCCTTCAATAACCGTGGCTACATCTGTGGTATCTTCCAATGTTTGAAGGTATTTTTGCTCAGGCTTAAAATTCATTGAACCCGGAACCGAGCCGCCAACTTCCTTTATACGTTTTGCAATCGATTGCGCATGTCCAAGCTCTTCAGTAATATCTACGGCGAGAGATTTTTTTATCTCTTCAGCTCGCACGCCGTCAAGGTTTACTGAGTTTGATAAATAGTTAGTTACAGTTTCAATTTCCATCCAATAACTTTTTATTAGATTATCTATTATCTCTTTATTTGCAGCCATAACATTCTCCTTTAATTAATTATTTCTTTTATTAGTTTATTTTTTCTAACCTTAGTTTTTGAGAAGGTTAAAATGTCTAAAAAATTTTCTTCAACTAACTTTAATTTATTTTTGTCATTAGAAAATAATTCAGCGATAACGTCTCCGTTTTTTACTGAATCGCCGATTTTAAAATTAAAAATTATTCCCGCTTTAAAATCAATTTTATCTTCCTTAGTTTTTCTGCCTGCGCCAAGTTCAAGCCCCGCCATTCCTAATTCATAAGTGTCAACAGATTTTAAATATCCGCTTTCATTTGATTTAATTTTAGTATTGAATTTAGACTTCGGATATTTTTCCGGTTTTGTTAAATAGCTTACATCGCCATTTTGAAGTTTTACAATTTCTAAAAATTTATCAAAGGCTTCGCCTGATTTAATTTTTTCTTTTGCTAATTCTGCGCCTTCTTTAATTGAATTTGCTTTTCCGCCCAAATAAATCATTGCGCCGGAAAGATGAATGCTCAAATCATATAAATCATTTTCAACTTCGCCTTTTAAGATTTTAATTGATTCATAAACTTCCAGCCAATTGCCGATATAATTTCCCAGCGGTTGATTCATATCGGTTATAAATGCAATAACTTTTTTATCAAAACTTTTTGCGGTATTAATTAATGATTCGGCGAGCGCTTTTGCATCGGAAATATTTTTCATAAATGCGCCGCTGCCGGTTTTAACATCCAGCACAAGACCGTCAATTCCTTCCGCTAGCTTTTTGCTCATAATGCTTGCAGTAATTAATGGTATTGATTCAACTGTAGCGGTAACATCACGCAGAGAATAAATTAATTTATCAGCCGGAGCAATATCATTTGTCTGTCCGATTAAAACTGCGCCGCATTTTTTCAAAACTGATTTATAATCTTTTAATGAAAGATTAGTTTTGAAACCTGGAATGGATTCAAGCTTGTCAAGCGTTCCGCCTGTATGCCCAAGCCCTCTTCCGGAAATCATTGGAACAGGCACGCCTGTTGCAGCCACAACAGGAGCAATAATTAATGAAGTTTTGTCTCCCACTCCGCCGGTTGAATGTTTATCAATTTTTAATCCTGAAATGGATTTTAAATTAATAACCTTTCCGCTGTGCAGCATAGAATTTGTTAAATCGGCAGTTTCTTTTTTATCAAATCCATTTAAAAAGCCCGCCATTAAAAACGCAGAAAATTGATAGTCGGGAATTTTATTTTTTGTGTAGGAAGAAATAATAAAATTAATTTCATCAGAAGAAAGATTTTTTTTATCTCTTTTTTTTCTGATAAGACTTATTGCATTCATAATTCAAACTTACATATTTTATTTTCCTTTTAGAATTGATTAAGGCACATTTGTCATCACTTAAAAAAAAAGCCCGGCTAAAAAAAGCGGGCTTATCAAAAACAAAAACGAAAATCTTTTAATACTTAGTTGTATCGGACTTAGTATTGTTATTCATATTATTATTCATTTTTTTCTTTGCATTATTCATATTGTTGTTCATTTTATCTGTTGTGTCATTAATGCTATTATTCATTTTATTCTTTGCGTCGTTCATATTATTTTTTATTTTATCTGTCGTGTCACTCATGCTATTATTCATTTTATCTTTTGCGTCATTCATATTTTTATGCATTTTCATTTTAGAATTTTGCATTGTTGAATCATTCATATTATGATCCATCATATTTCTATTACTGTTCATATTATTATTCATCTTATTCTTATTACCACTCATATTATTCATCATTCCATCATCGGTTTTCTCACCTTTCATATTGTTCTTGTCTCTTTGGGAATCTTTCCATTTTCCCTCATATGATTCGTCGGCAGTTTTGTCTTCAATTACATTTTTTTTAGCCCAATTATAATACTCCATTGAATGTGAGCGTGAAGTATCCTGGGTATCCATTCTTTGAGTGTTATTTTGTGAATTATTTTGTGCAAAAACTGAAGAACCGGCAAATAGCAGCGCTGATGTAAAAAGGGCTGCAAATTTTGCAAATGTTTTCATCTTAGTATCCTTTGATTGTTAATAAAATTACAAAGGTTAAAATCAAAATTGTTTTCCTAATTCGTTGTGAGTGTAATTAATAGCTTGCTTTTACTCACAAGCTAAACATTCTACAATAAAAATTTCATTTATGAAATTCTGTTGTAGTTGAAAGAATTTTATTGATGAAATTACGCGGATATTTTTCGTTTTTGAATTTGATAAATCAAATTCTTACAATTTAAAAGTATTTGTAACACCTTATTTTATTGATTATTTTTACGCTCTCAAAAAATTTAATAAGGATCGGCGAAGCTAAAATGCAGTTTAAAACCAGAACACATACTTGCGGGGATTTAAGAATTGAAAATGTAGAGGAAAAAGTAATCTTAAATGGCTGGGTAGATACACGCAGGGATTTAGGCGGATTAATTTTTATTGATCTGCGGGACCGTTACGGAATTACTCAAATTGTTTTTGAGCCGGGCTTTAATGAAGAAGCGCATAATTCAGCAAAGGATTTACGAAGCGAGTTTGTAATTTCAGTTGAAGGCGTAGTTAGAAAAAGACCGGCTGAAACTGATAATCCTGAACTTCCGACAGGGCATATTGATGTAATGGTAAACAAACTTATTATTTTGAATGAAGCCAAAACCCCGCCCTTCCCCATAAAAGATAAAATTGATACCAGCGAAGATGTACGATTAAAATATAGATATCTTGATATGCGCCGACCTTCAATGCAAAAGAATTTATTAATGCGTCATAAATTTTATCAGCTTGTAAGAAAATATTTTGATGAAAATAATTTTATAGAAGTTGAAACTCCCGTTTTAATGAAAAGCACTCCCGAAGGCGCGCGCGATTATCTAGTGCCAAGCCGTTTGCACAAAGGAAAATTTTATGCTCTGCCTCAGTCGCCCCAAACTTACAAACAACTTTTAATGGTTTCAGGTTTGGATAGATATTTTCAAATTGTAAAATGTTTTAGAGATGAAGATCTTCGCGCAGATAGACAGCCTGAGTTTACTCAAATAGACGTTGAAATGTCTTTCATCGATCAGGAAAATATTTTTGAAGTTGTTGAAGGATTAATGAAGGTTTTATTTAAACAAATTTGGAATCAAGAATTACAAGTTCCTATTCAAAGATTAACCTTTGATGAAGCAATGGAAAGGTACGGAAGCGATAAACCCGATTTAAGATTTGACCTTGAAATGAAAACTTTAAATGATGTTTTTGCTAAAACGGAATTCAAGGTATTTAAAGATCAAATTTCCGGCAACGGAATTATTACCGGAATGACAGCGCCCGGCTGCGGTGAATATACCAGAAATCAATTGGATGTTTTAACCGACTTTGTTAAAAGACTTGGCGCTGGCGGTTTAATTTGGATGCGTGTTAAGGAGAATGATCTTGAAGCGCCCATTGCAAAATTTTTATCAGAGGAAGAGAAGAAAAATATCATCCAAACTTTAAATGCTAAAGCGGGCGATTTAATTTTTATCCTTTCAGGACAAAGATTAAAAGCGCTTTCAATTATGGGGCAGCTTCGTTTGGAAATGGCAAAACGGCTTGATTTAATTAAGCCCGACTCGCCAGCTAAATTACTTTGGGTTACTGATTTCCCTTTGTTTGAGTGGGACGAACAAACTAAAAGATTTTACGCAATGCACCATCCTTTTACTTCTCCGCGATTGGAAGATGTTGAATTTATGGAAAGCGATCCGGGCAAAGTTAAAGCGCGCGCCTACGATTTAGTTTTAAATGGAAATGAAATTGCAGGCGGAAGCATAAGAATTCACAATGCCGATTTGCAATCTAAAATGTTTAGAGCGCTTGGAATTTCAGATGAAGAAGCTGAACATAAATTTGGGTTTTTAATGAATGCATTTAAATACGGGGCCCCTCCGCACGGTGGAATAGCTTTTGGCGTTGATAGAACGGCAATGATTTTTGCGGGCGAGAGTTCTATTAGAGAAGTAATTGCATTTCCAAAAACCGCCAGCGCTGTTTCAGTTATGGATGACGCGCCTTCCACAGTTTCCGAGGAACAATTAAAAGAACTGCATATAAGAATTAGGTAAAGAAAAAAAATTCTTTAAAATTAAAAATAAAAAGCCGCGGTTATTAAATCACGGCTTTTGTTTTTAAGACTAAATTAATATTTACAGCGTAGTTGGAAAACGTATATCATTTACTTTTTCATTATAAATATATTGTACAACTAAATACGCTGGACTTCCGGGAGTACCCCCTCCAAAGCTTATAATCTTTAATTTTGAATAATGTAAATCAGCGTCAAATAAGAAAACATAATTTGTTTCTCTATCGCTCATTTTAGTATCCCATGCATTAGTGGCTAAGGGCGATGGTACGCCGTCTGATAAGTTTGAACTTCCGCCCACTTTAAAAGAAGTTGAACGGGTTGTGGAACTTCTAATTTCAAAAGTATTTGTACTTGAGAAATAATAAAGATCAATATCCGCATTGGAAGAACTCTTTGCTACGCCTGCCGATAGATCAAGCCCGCTTGGCTGATTAGCTCCAGTGCCTGTGGTTTCCCAAATAGTATCGGTATAAGTTTTAGTTGATAAATCAGAAGTTAGCGTTACTGATTTTACAGTTTGAAAATTTGCAGTTACAGTTGCAGCAAAACTTGTGTCTCTGTAGTTGGTTAGTTGTAATTGAACATTATAAGTTCCTTCGCTTAAATTAACTACGCTGTCTGGAGTTACTTTATTTGTATTAGAGCCATCAACAAAGATTTGCGCTCCGGCAGGCGTAGATTGCACGAAAATGCTGCCTGTTCCCGCTGCGGGCGGATTATCCGTAGTTGAGTCGCAGGAAGATAATACAAATGCCGCAAGAGCAATTAATGGTAGAATAAGAAATTTTTTCATAAGTAGTTTTCCTTTCGATAGTGTTTATTATTTTTTTGTTAAGTTAAAATTTAATTTTTTGCCGTCAACGTTCATCGTAAAAACGCCGGATAGGGTTGTAGTATCAGATGAAAGTTTGGCGTTATATTTCCCCATATATCGGCTGTGAAGTTGATCGGTCATGCTTACAGTCATTTTATCCGGATTGAAGGTTCCTTTAACATCTTGATTAATTACTTCTCTATAATTAATAGTAATTTTCCCTTCAAACGAAGTTGAATCCTGAGAAGTAATTTTTAAAGTAGTTGTTCTGGAATCAAACTTTCCCGTCCACGTACCGGTTAAATCCGCGACTTTATTTTTATTTTCTTTGTTCATCGACATTGTGTCAACTGAATTTTGCATTCCTGAGGTATCTGATTGATTTATAACTTCCGGAGATTTAACCTCTTCTTTTTTATCATTACAGCCAGTGGAAAATACAGCGGTTAAAATAAAAATAGAAAAAATAAATGAAGCGGCAATATTCTTTTTTAAGTAAACTTTTTGTGTCCGATTATTTTTAAAGCTCATAAATGTAATTCCTTTATTATTTATAAATTTTAGCGTATAAAAAACGCAAGAGTAACAATTATTATTTTGCTACATGGATTAAGATAAATAAAAATTTATCTTTTGATGTGATATGCGTTGAAGTAAAGGCGAAGAATACACGCGCTTTTTGTTATCACTTTTTAAAAGGCAATACTTACAAGTAAAGATTTCAATTTATCGTAAAAGTTGCTGGGGACTTTTTAGTTTTTCTTTAAAAACAAAAAGGTAATATTTCCCTTTCAAATTTACATGCAGGTAATTATGTACATAAGTATGATTTTTAAAACTGCCAAATTAATTTTGGCGTCTGGAAAACTTATCTACTTTTACTTCCATTAATAACCGTTTTCGGAAAAAATTACTTTTAGGGTAAGCATATTTTACGCTAACCGAAAACCTCTTTTGCATTGCCTATACGCTCTTATAAAATAATGAATTAACCCCAAAATAATTTACCTCTAAAACCCCTTGGCATAATATTTCTTCATTTATTCCGCAGTAATAAATAATTTTTTTTAGAAGGAAAATATTCTTGGGTCAGCAGCAGTTACTTTTAATTACCGTAGCAATTATAATAGTTGGAATTGCCTTTTTGGTTTCCTTCTCCATTTATCGAGAAAATGCAATTGAACAAAACCGCGACAGCGTTACAAATCAATCTTTAAGTTTAGCGGCTCTTGCAATGACATATTATAAAAAGCCAAAAGGCGCTGGCGAAAATAATAAAACATTTATTGGTTGGGTTGTGCCGTCAGATTTGACGAACACTGCCAGCGGCACTTTTGACGCCCAAGTATATCGAAGATAGTGTTGTAATCATTGGCACGGGAAATGAAATTATCAGCGGGTACGATCATGTAAAAATACAAACTACTAGTTACTCCGCAATAATTTTAAAATTAAAAGTAAGTAATGTAGCTAAAAGTTAAAATAAAAAATGGCAGATAGAATAGTAAAAAGTAAGTATCTAATTAACGTAATAATAAATAAACATAAGGAGATCTATAATGGGTCAACAACAACTTCTCTTAATTGTGCTTGGTGTTATCGTAGTTGGTATCGCTGTAGTAGTTGGTATTAACTTATTTAATGCAAGCTCAATTGAAGCAAACAGAGACGGCGTAGTTTCTGATTTAAATAACCTTGGCGCTATGGCAGTTCAGTTCTACAAAAAGCCTGTTTCAATGGGCGGCGGCGGAAGATCATTTACATACTTCCGGTGGAGCTACTGCAGCTTGGGATATTCCAACATCATTAAAACATACAGCTAATGGTTCATATGTAGCAACAGTTGCAGAATCGACAGTTACAATAATAGGTACTGGGAACTAGAAATGCTTGCTGGACATTCTGTTGAACATAAAGCAGTTGTAGATTCACTTGGTAAAATAGTAGTTACGCTTGTTCATTAAAAGATATAAATATTTTTTAAAAGGCGGGTTAACCCCACCTTTTTTGTTTTAAAATGTAAACTGATAATAGGCGGATTATTATAAAATTAGTTTCATACTTTAAATTCAAATTTTACTTTCAAAATACTTCATCGATTTTTTCATTAAACAAAATACAATGACGTTTTACTAATCTTACAAATTCATCCCTATCAGGGGAAACCCTAATTATTACCTTTCAACCATGTAAAAATTTCTAAAAGATAAAAGAATTAAAAATAATGTTAAAAAAACAAGTAAAAATTTCTGGAATAGGTTTTGAGCCAGTTGCCTTCACCTAAAGCTGCTTGACTTAAAATATTTGCAGCTAATCAATTTTTATTTGCAATTCCTCGCGGCGGAGCAATACATTAGGTTTTTACGGCGTTAAAATAATTTTACGCATTTTCGATAATTATAAGTACAAGCTTTAACACAAATACTTAAAAGAGATTTACAATGACAGAATTTAGATTTACAGCGGCAAAGGTAAGCGGACAAATAATTAATGGTTCACTGTCGGCGCTTTCTCCTTCGGAAGGGAAAAAGAAAATACATCTGCTGGCGGAAAAAAATCAGCTTACTATAAAAAGCATTGAAAAAAAATCCACATTTTTATATCGCGTGCGTAAGGGAACTGACAAGCCGATTAAAGGCGAACAAAAAGCATATTCAAAAAAAGAAGTGCAGGAAGCTTTGTCCCGCATGGGTTATGAAGTTCTTTCAGTTAATAAAAGTCTATTTGAATTTAACGCCAAACCACCCACGGCGGATATTGTTACTTATGTAAAAATCAGCGCGGAACTTACTAGAACAGAAATTAGCCTATGGTGAAATTCTAACTTTATTAATTAACGATACCCAAAACAAAACGTTAAAGAATACATTAAAAGAAATTAATAACGATCTTAAAAAAGGCGCCGACAGCGAAGCAACATTTTTAAAATATCAAACTGTATTTGGAAAGTTTACGGCGTACATGCTGGGCTTAGCTTCCAAAAGCGGCAACATGGCTGAAATTTATAAAGCTACCGCAAAATTTCTTGAACGAAGGCAGGAATTTAAAAAGAATATGCGCAGCGCTCTAATCACCCCTGCTGTAACAATCTTTGTCCTTTTTCTTGCAGTGCTTTTTTATGTGGGGTATATTTTCCCTGAGACAGCGAAGTTGTTTGTTAAATTTGGAATTGAACTTCCCCCAATGACTGCATTTACATTGAAGGTAAGTGATTTTCTTATGTCAAATATGTATTTGGTTGCGGGTGTAATTATACTTCCCCCTATTATTTTTTGGCGATATTCCAAAACAAAAAAGGGGGCATATTTTATTGATAAAACCATTTTAAAGCTTCCCATGGTGGGCTCATTGATTCATAAAACAGTGATTGAAGTTTTCTCCCGCGTATTTTATACCCTTTACAGCGGTTCTGCGGAAAGTATAGAGCCAATAAGAATTGCAGCAGAAGCTACAGGCAATACTTATTTTGAAGATAGAATAAAATCTGTTGCCATTCCTTTAATGATAAAAAAAGGAACAGGCGTTACTGATGCATTTGAAGCCAGCGGAGTATTTACTGACACCGCTCTTTCGAGACTGCATTCAGGCGAGGAAACTGGAACAATAAAAAATACAGCATTGCAATTAGCAAACTACTATGAAAGCGAAACAGTTTATAAGCTTAAAAATTTAATTGAACTTATTCAAGTTATTATAGCTATGATTATTATGGTGGTAATGATTGCCCTTACTTTAGTCTCCGCTGAAACAGCGACCGTAAGACCCAAAACGCCTGGCGTATCTTCTAACCACACCATAACCATTGAAAGAAATATAGGATGATTGATACAAGTATTGAACTGAATGATAAAATTGGTTATCTCTTATTCAAAAAAGGAATAATCGATTCGGTAATGCTGGAGCGCGCATTAACCGCAAAAAATAATGATAAAAGTAAAATTAAAAGAAACCTAGCGCAGATACTTGTTCAAGATTATGGTTATGAGCACGATATTATTTTTAGAGAAGTCGCTACACTTTATGCCTTCCGGGAATTTGACACTCCGATAGAAGAGATTCCGCACAAAAGAATAGAAGCAATAAAAACGCTAATTGAAAATGCCGGCGAACAATTAAAATCTCAAATTCTTGAATACAAAATTTTACCTTTTATGTATGATGAAAGAACCAGAGACAAACTAATATTAGCAAGTATTGATCCCACTGATAGGAACATTCCTAAAATTGCTTTTGGATTAAACGCCAGCAAATATGAAGTGGTTTACATCAAGAAAAAAGATTTTGAAAAACTAATACAAATAATTCTTCCTCCTGAAAATGAATATATGAAAATGCTGGAGGACGCCGGCGCTGAATTTCAAATTGAACAAGAAGATGGTAGTTTAAGCGAAGATGAACTTGACGCCGAAATTAATAAAAGCGCGCTTATAAATCTTGTAGAAGGAGCTTTGGTAGAAGGCGTTAGAAAAGGCGCAAGCGATATTCACTTTGTTCCTAAATCCGGTCATAAAACTGATATCCTTTTTAGAGTAGATGGCAACTTAAAACTTTGGCATGTGCAGGAAGGCACCCTTCCCGAAGCCGTAGTTGCCGTTGTTAAAGACCGTTCAAAAGGAATGGATAGGTTTGAAAGAGAAAGGGCGCAAGATGGTTTTATTCAAAGAGAAATTGACTCGCACGTTATTCGATATAGAGTTTCCGTTTTGCCTATGGTTGGAACAGAATTAAAAAATAAATTTGAAAGCATAGTTATAAGAATTTTGGATGACAGAAAAGTTATCCGCGATCTTGACAAACTTGGAATTACCGGTTATGCACAAAAAGCATTTATTAAAGCAATCAATCAGCCGCAGGGAATGGTAATATTAACCGGGCCGACGGGAAGCGGTAAAAGCACAACTCTAGTTGCAGCCCTTTACCAGGTTATCGATCCCACTGTAAACGTATTAACGGTTGAAGATCCTGTAGAATATGTAATTGAAGGCGCGCGCCAATTAAAGATTGGTTATAAAATGAATTTTGAACAAGCCATAAGATCCATATTACGACACGATCCTGATATTGTACTCGTTGGTGAAATGAGAGATAAAGAAACTGCGGAAGTTGCAATTAAATTAGCAAACACGGGTCACTTAACTTTTTCAACGCTTCACACAAACGACGCACCCAGCGCAGTTGCAAGATTATACAAAATGGGTATAGAACCATTTTTAATAGCTTACGCTATCAATATAATTGTTGCTCAAAGATTGGTTAGAAAATTATGCGATCATTGCAAAGAAAAAGTTACGTCGTATGATGAAGGTTTGATGGAAGCCGCGGGTTTAAATATTCCAGAGTGGAAAACCTATACAATATATAAGCATAAAGGCTGCGAAAAATGCAACGGTTCGGGCTATAAAGGAAGAATGGCTATTCATGAAGCTTTGTACTTTACAAAAGACATAAGACAAATAATTGTCCGCTCTGGTATAGAAGTTGACGAAGAGAAGATTAGAATACAGGCAAAGTTAGACGGCTCTTTAAGTTTAAGAGATGCTGGGCTTGAAAAAGTTAAGATGGGATTAACTTCAATTGAAGAAGTCTTGGCTTCAACTTCTGATGAATAAAGTTAGTTTTAATTATATAATTTTTTAATAGGATAATAGAATGGGACTTGGACAAATGTTCCTGTCAATCGCTTCCATAGCTCTAATGGGAGTTTTAGTCTTAAATATGAATACTTCTTACTTGGAAGTAACAGATAAGGCTTTGTACCATTCTGATTATGCAATCGATGCTATTTCCATTTGTGAATCATTTGTAGAATTAGCAATTGGAAAAGCTTATGATGAAAATAATATTATATCCTACATTTCTGATCCTAAATTCTTCACAGCCAAAAGCCTTTTAGGACACAGTATGTCTGAAAATACAATTGGGGAGTTTGATGATTTTGATGACTTTAATAATTATAAAGATACAGTAAGTACCGATAGAGGAGTTTATTATGTTAGCATCCAAGTCTGCTATGTTGATATTAAAAAAATAGATGAAGAAGCAAAAAAACAAACATTCAATAAAAAAATGACTGTAACTGTAACCTCTCCATATATGGCTGATGCTATTTGGATGGAATACATTTACAGTTATTTCTAAAAGAGAATAATATGGGCGCACAAGTAGTTATAGATTTATTAGGCTCGGCAGTTATCGGCGGAATTATTATTCTTACTATGAATCAAGTTCAAGGCAAAGCTGTAGATCAGACGGGTTTTTATTCTGTTACAAGGGTAACACAAAAAAATCTAGTTAGTATCGCAAAAATTGTTGAATACGATTTTAGGAAAATGGGCTACGGAGTTATAGACCCTACTAAAGCGGTGCTGCAAGCCGATACTTCAAGCATAACTTTTTTAGGAGACTATAATAGAAATTTAATTATGGATACCATTAAATATTGGCTTGGTCCAACTACAGATCTATTAAATACTCCTAATCCTAATGACAGAATTTTATATAGAAGGGTAAATCACAATTCACCCTATCTTCTTGATTACGGTGTAACGAGATTTAGGTTAGATTACTTTAATCAAGATATGCAAAAGGTAACTCTGCTTGCGGCAACTAAGGTTGTAGAAATTAAACTTGAGGTGCAAAGTCAATTCCCGCTTTATAATGACAATCAGGAAGTAGCGAACACGGCGCAGAAAGATTACTACCCTACGGCTTTTTGGAAGCAAACAAGATTAACATCACGAAATTTAAATAGGTGAAACAATGGGAAAAATGGTTTTACTAATAGTGTTGGGTAGTTATATCATACTTGGTAGGTATATGTTTTCCAACAACGACATTGCTAACGATGCTGTTAATAATGTAATTGATTATTACGGTTCCGCTCATGCAAAACATATTGCCGCCAGCGGTGCAAATTTAGCAGTATCGGCGCTATATAAAGATAAAAATTGGAAAGAGAAAATTGATAATGAAGATTTTTCAGGCGGCAAACTTGACGTTGAAGTTATAGTTGACACCACCTTAGGAGTGGGTGGTAGAAGAGTTATTTCAATAGGAAAATATTTTGACTCAGGCAAAAATATTCAAGATACCGTTATAGTAGGCTTGAATATTGCGTACTTTTCAAAATATATGATGTTTTCTGATGTTATTCCTTCGAATGGATATTATGTTACGGGTGATACTATGGATGGTCCCTTCCATACCAACAGTAAGTTAAATGTAAGCGGTCGCCCAGTTTTTAAAGGTCGCGTTACAATGGGGCAAGGGCCTATGAAATTAGATAATTGGTACGCAAAGGCTGATCCATTATTTATTGGCGGGTATGAATATGGCGTTAAGGTTGATATGCCAAATTCACTAGGGGTTCTTAAATCAGCTGCAAAATCAGGCGGCTTTTATAAAAAAGATGATGCCTGGATAACATTCAATAATAATGGAACGGTTTCCATTGGCTACACCTCAACTTCAATCGATACCACCGCACCCATATCGTTGTTAGCTCCTAATGGTGTTTTGGCAATTGAAGGGACGATTCATATTAAAGGAAAAATTGCAGGCAATGTGACAGTAGCAGCCATCAAAGGTGATATTTATTTAGATGATGATATTGGCGTAGTTGATGACCCAGTTTCAAATCCTGGCTCTACACAAATGCTTGGGTTGTGTTCTGAGAAAAAAATTTACGTTACAGATAATTTGCCTAATAAAACTAATATTAATATTACAGCAGCAATGTTTACCTTGGATCGTTTTGAAGCAGAGAATTATGCTTCGAGAGGAAAATGTGGATTTATAAATATGCACGGCAGCTTGGCGCAAGAAACAGATGGATTTACCGGTTCCGGCAGTAGTGGTTCCGGGGTTGCAAATGGATTTAACTTAAATTATAAATATGACCAAAGATTTTTTACTGCCGCTCCACCCGAATTTCCCACGACAGATAGATTTCAAATTTTAAGCTGGTGGGAATAAAATTTTTACCAAACTCTTTCTTTTTAATTTTTTTTAAATAAATTTGTACGGGAAGTTTAGAAATTAAATTTTTTATTATATGTTTTACTTGTATTTATCGCAATCATATAATAGTTTACGTTATCAAAATATTAGAAAGTGTTTTTAGTGTCGATATCTGAAGCAAAGACCATTCTAACACAATTCATTAATTCCGCACCCCCAGCCCTAATCGGATCTGAAAGAATTAGTTACTTTTGCGAAAACATTAAGTCGCTTTTGCCTCAACAAAAATTAATTTTAAAACAGCTCATTGATAAATTATTAACTGAAATGATTGAACGCGATGCCTCTGATATTGAACTTGGCGGGCATGGCAATGAAGGATATATTTGGTTAAGAATTTATGGTAAAAAGCAAAGGATTAAAGAGCTTCCTCAATTTGACGCTGACGAAGCCGCTGTTATAATTATTAATCTGCTTAATTTGAATCAACTGAAAATGTTGATGTTGACCAGGAATATAGATTTCAGTTATACTTTTTTATATCAAAGAAAAAATAAAAACGTAAGATTTAGAGCTGATGCTTATTATGACTTAGATACGCTTTCATTAAACATGCGATCCATCAATACAGTTGTAAGACCTTTGAACTCGCTTGACTTTCATCCCAACGCAGTTAAAGCAATGAGCCATTCTTATATTAAGTTCGGTCTATCTTTAGTAACCGGAATTACCGGCTCTGGTAAATCAACTACTCTTGATTCTATTATCGATGCTCATAATGATGTTTCCCCCGCGCACATTGTAATTATTGCTTCTCCAATTGAGTATGTTCACGAATCAAGAATGGCAATTATACGGCACCGAGAAGTGGGGCGCGATGTTTTATCTTTTAAAGAAGGAGTTATTCAAGCCTTACGTCAAGATCCTGATATTATTGTCATTGGTGAAATGAGAGATCCCGATACAATAATGGCTGCATTGGAAATTACTGACACCGGGCATAAAGTATTTTCCACTCTTCATACTTCATCTGCTGTGGAATCTATTGATAGAATAATTGCGGAGATGCACCCCAATGAACAGGACCGAGTAAGAAATAGACTTGCAGACGTATTAATTTCCGTTGTTTCGCAAAAATTAGTTCCAAGCTTAGATGGCAAACGCGTTATGGCAAAAGAAGTTTTAATAGTAAACCCAAACGTGCGCGCAGCTATTAAAAATAATAACACCAGCGAAATTTATATGATGATCAATCAAAGCAGCGCTTCAGGAATGATAACGTTGGAACAAGATTTGAAGAGGTTATACCTTGCAAAGAAGATTTCACTGGACACGGCGATAGCGTATGCAAATAACAAAACAAGAATTCAACAAATTTTAACGGCGGTTTAATTGAAACCATTAGTTTGTTTTTACTGCGAAGGCGGCGATAGTAAAGTTGCCGTAATTAGCAAAGAAAAAGATAAACTTAAACTTCATCGCGCTGGTTCATTTGAAGTTATGCAAAGTCAGCTGGACCTTGAAGAAGGCATCTCCGATTTAAGTATTGAGGGTGAAGAATTAGAATTTGAAAAAATTGAAAAGGCATCGCCCAAAGCGGCAAATATAGGCGTCTCCAGCCAAAGCATGATAAGTTCATTCTTGCGGGGAGTAAATCTGAACAATCATTTATTCATTCCCGGATTAACTGAACCTTCAATATACTACCATATTTATGACGGCTCTAAAGGAGCTAAAAATAAAAAAGTTTCGCAAGATATAATTGAAGATATTCGGGAAACAAAAAATTTAACAATTGATGATGAAAACCTTGGTTATATTGAATTAACAGACAAAACATTGCTAACAACATTTATAAGCGGCGATGTTCCTTGTCTTCAATTAATTAATTCGATAGCGCGGTTTAATGGTAAAAGATATTATAAAATTCCAACCATAAAAAGCGCCGAAATCTCTTTAGCGTATTATGTTGCTAAACGAAAAAAGTTTTTTCCCGATGATGACTCATTAGTTGTTTATATCGGTAAAGAATATAGCAAGTTGGTTTTTCTTCATGGAAGAAAAATAAAACACATCGGAACAACGCTGGATATCGGCACCGTTAATCTTCATACTTACGATGTGTATTTTTCAAAAATACTTTTAGAGATGGAAAACGGCGGTATCTCCTCGCTGGATAATATTGTGGTTTGCGGCGAAGATGATTCTGAAAATTTAGTTCTTTCATTTTACGGCACTTTCCCTGAAGCGAATGTTTCTCGTCTTGATTTTGATGATATAGATATGAGCGGTTTGGATGAAGAAACACGCGAAAAAATTTCTTCATACAGCGTGCCTCTTGCAATTGCCACCGATTATTATGATGAATTAGCGGGCGAGCATAAAGGCATTATGCTGCTTCCCAAGTTTGTTAAAGAACAGCAGAAGTTTTTTCAATTTAGCTGGCATGGATATGTAATACTTATTTTATTGTTTCTTGCGGCTTTTTATATAACGCAAAAAATATTGTCCAACAAAAAGGAAATGAACGAACTTGATTCACAAATAACTCGGCAGACAATTTTATTGCGGCAGAATAATGAAATCCTAAATCAGATTGGTGAGCTTGAAGGAAAGATTAGCGGATTTGATCAGACTCAGGCTATATTAGATTCTATCTCAATCGGTTCAGAAGTTTGGACGGAAGTTTTAAAAGATTTTTCTTCTTTCTTTTCAACAAGAAAAAATTTATGGCTAACGCGTATTGCCAAAGATCAAGAAACAACAGTAACGGTGGATGGCTACGCTCTCGATAAAAATGTTTTAACTGATTTTGCTTATTCAATACAATCTGCTCAGCTAAAAAATATTATGTTCGAAGAATTAAGAGATAAAAAAATATACAAATTTACTTTAACTTTTGATTTGTTAAATTTCCCCAAAAAAAAATAGATGAATAGAAAAATAAAAAACTCATTAGGGTTGTTAGCCCTTTTAATATTGATTCTTCTGGCGGGAGGAATTTATATCTTTGTTTTTCAAAGGGGCGATTTAGAAGAGAAAAGAACGAACTTAGCTAAATTAAAAGTGAATGATTATAATACCGAACAGCTTACAACTCAATATCAAGACCTACAAAAGAGATCTGCTGTGCTGGACTCTGTTCTCGCTACAAGAAAATTTAATATACCTCAAAATATTTCCTCTATAAAATTTTTTACTTTTATAAATAATATTTCTTCAAACTTTTCAGCCAACACCCAAATCAGCGCAGAGTTTTTAAACCAAGGACAAGACAAGGAATTCAATTATTTTGAATACAGGCTTTCCGGCGGCGCAAGTTTTAATGATCTTTATAAATTAGTTTATGCCATTGAGCAAAGCAAAGAATTAAAAAAAATAAAAACCATTACGCTTGGCAATTTAATATCTACCGATCAAGATGGCTATCCCCATTTTCTTGTGAACTATAATCTTTTAAGCCATGTTTATTATTCATCCAATGATAGATTTGCAAGCACAGGCAGAGTTGAAAATAATTTATCTGCGCCTGGTTTATATGATATTTTCTATCCTCTTATAAGAAATGAAATTCCCCCAAACACTGATTTCTTATTGGATGTTCAAGGCGCAAAACTACTTGCGCTTATTCCCGAAGGCGCATTTATTGCCGACAGCAGAGGAAGCAGCTATCTGCTTTGGGAAGGCGATGAAGTTTATCTCGGCTACCTAACAAAAATAGATTATAAAAATAATAAGGTAAGCTTTGTGCTAAATAAAGGCGGAATAATTGAAAAGGTAGATTTGGATTTAGAAAGTGAAAAAAATAAGAATAATAAATTAGAGAATTTAAAATGAAAAAGATTATTACATCAATAGCCTTCGTATTAATTTTTGTGTCATTTACGTATCCGCAAAATTATCTGGAGAGATCGCTTAAAAAAGGATTCACAAATCCCGACGAGATAGTCTCTCTTTCGCCTACGCTTTCGTTTGACAGCGCTATTGAACTTTTAAGTAAGGTTAGCGAAAATCTAACTGGCAAAGGAATAGTTTCCACCATAACATCGAAAAATCCTATTAACATTGAATTAAAAAATATTCCCTATGATAAAGCCTTAACAATATTAGTTCAAATGAATGGATTAACCTTCGAAGAAAAAGAAGACGTAATTGTTATTAAAAGAAAAAATGAACCTGAAGCTGATAAGCATACACCCCAAACTTACGCTCCTGTTGACTCAAGAGAAGTAAAAATTTCTGCTGTGTTTTTTGAATTAAATACTACCGCCGCCAGCCAGCGCGGGTTAGATTGGAAATTTTTACTTTCAAAGAAAGGTTTGGACTTTGGCGGTAAAATTGGCGTTGACCAAGATAAACTTTCTGCTACCCAAAGCAATTCTTCGGCTGATCAATTAGGTCCTGAATTTGAATTAAACGGCAGAACTAAATTTGATGTGGGCGGATTTTACGGCGAAGCTTATGCAATTTTTAAGTTCTTTGAAAACGAGAACTTAGGCGAGATTATCGGCAGCCCAAATATAACCGTAAGAGATCGTAATCAGGGTAGAATTCAAGTTGGCTCTGATATATCAATTAAGCAAAGAGATTTTGCCGGAAATGTTATTGAAAATTTCTTCTCCACTGGCTCAATAATTGAAGTTACTCCTTACATCTATAAAGAAGAAGATGTTAACTATATTCTTTTAGATGTAAGCGTTGAAAGAAGTTCTTATGTGCCCGATGAAGCCACAACAATCATTAATAAAACCACCGCTAAAACGCAGGTGTTATTATTAAATGGAGAAGAAACTGTTATTGGCGGATTGTTCTTAAATGAAGATACTAAAATTAGAACCGGGATACCGTTCTTAAAAGATTTACCCTGGTGGGTATTTGGCATTAGATATTTAGCCGGTTCTGAAGAAACCAATACAAATAAAAAAGAACTTGTCATTCTGCTTAAAGCGGAATTAGTTCCCACTCTAAAAGAAAGGCTAGAAGCGCCTAAGTTAACATCATCACCCGTAAAAACGGAAATTAATAATTATAGAGACAAAGTTAAGTATTATCAATTTGACCATACGGAAAACGGCGAATCTAAAAAGTGATGAGATCAATCCTGATTGTTGACGACGACATCAATTTATGCAAGGCTCTTAAAGATGAATTGGTGGAAGCCGGATACGAAACAGATTATGTTAACAGTGGTGATGACGCCTTAGATTATTTATCCCGCAAAGCTGCGGATCTAATTTTATTAGATCTTAAAATGCCGAAGAAAGACGGCTTTGAAGTTCTTAAAGAACTGCAGCAAAAAGAAACTGCTTCTAAAATAATAGTCCTCACTGCGTACACTGATGTTAAAAGCGCGATTGACTCTGCCCGTATGGGCGCTAATGATTTTATTAGCAAGCCGTATGATATTGACGAGCTTTTATTAACCATCAAGAATGTTCTTCGGAAAGACTAAAAAATGAAAATAAGTTACCGGATTCTAATCGTCAATTTTGCGATTGTCGGTTTGATTCTTATTAGCTCTGCGGTTGCTTTTTATTCATTAATATATAATGTATTGGCAACCCAGCAGACGAAAAATTTACTTCATTCCGTTAGCAACTTTAATTCGTATTACCGGCAAGCTATGCAGGAAACTGAAGATGATTTTTTGTTTTTGATTAATAATAAAAAAGATTTTGTATTTAATAATCCTAAACTCGCTGAAAGAAATATCGATTTCATCTTTAAGGTTGAAGCAAATACTTTAAAATATTTAACTCCGATTTCCACTAAAAATTTAGTATATGTTCCCGACAAAAAAATAACTCTTAATGAGTTTTTGGAATACAATCCACAAGCGGTTGTAAAAAGCTATCAAACCAAAGATAATGTTCATTATTATTACGGAAGAGTATTAAGCGGAGAATTTTTATCGGAGTTATCAAAAAAAATCGGCTGCGAGATTGCGGTTATCTGGAATAATTCCGCTACGGAAATTTCTAATCCTTTAGCGAATGAAAAATATTTACTTCAAATAAATGAGATTTATGATAAACTTTTAACCAAAAAAAATTATGAAGTTTATATAAATGAAAATAATAACGCCGATCTCATAGCTTCATTAATAAAACCTTCAAGCAATTTTGAACAATCCAATAATTTAAAATTTATTGTTTACGCTAATTTAAGCGAGCTAACCGAATTAAGATCCAGCTTATTATATATACTTATTATTGTTGGCACAGCGGGAATCATTTTGTCTTTAATTCTTACCTTCCTTTTTACTGAAAAAATTAGAAAGCAGATTAGAAAATTAAGCAAGGCTACCGAAATTACTAAAACAGGTGATTTTAAAAATCGTATTAAACTTCAAAGCAAAGATGAATTAGGCGATTTAGCAAATGCATTTAACGCCATGGTTGATGAACTGGATAAAAATCAAAATGCAGAAAAAGATTATTCTGATTTTATAACTCTGATTAATCAGAACCCAACGTTAAATGAAATATCCGAAGCGGCTTTAAATAAAATTATTAAAGCATGTAATTTTATTGTGGGAGCTTTTTACCAAGTTGATGGAAAAGAATTTAAGCTTGCCAGCGCTTACGGTTGGAAAAATAATTCAAAGTTTGAAATGCAGACTGATTTTTTTGAAACTGTAATTAAAACAAAAGAGCGGTTAGAAATTAATATTGAAAAGGAATCGTCCATAGTTTCCGCCGGAATTATAGATATAGAAATTAATAATATTCTCATCCAGCCAATTTTATATAACAACAAAGTTATTTCACTTTTCGTATTTGGGTCAATAAAAAAACCTTCGGCTGAGGCGAAACAATATCTCGAAAAAATAAAAGTTCAATTAGCAATTGGAATTATAAACGCGCAAGCTTTTGTTCAATTAGAAAATTTTGTTTCTGAACTTAAAAAAATGAATGATGATTATCTTCAGCAGAATGAAAAAATAAAAAAACAAAACGACGATCTTATAGAACTTCACGACAAGTTGAGGGAAAAAGCAGACGAATTAGAATTACAAAAAATAAAAGCGGAAGAATCAACTACTCTTAAATCTCAATTTCTGGCAAATATGTCGCACGAGCTTCGCACGCCCATGAATGCAATTTTAGGGCTTACAACAATTATGGTTGAGGACGGCTCTATTAATAAACTCAACCGCGAAAAGCTGCAAGTTGTTTTAAATAGCGGCAAAAGGTTAATGAATTTAATAAATGAAATTCTTGATCTTTCAAAAATTGAATCAGGCAAAATGGAAATTACTGAAGAAGAAGTTTCTATTTATGATTTAATTAATGAACTGGAATCATTTGTTTATCCGCTAATAAATTCTAAAAAAATTAATTTTTCAACCAACTGCTTAACTAATAAAGGATCTGTAATTAAAACCGACCGCGTTAAAGTAACGCAGGTGGTTATGAATTTATTAAGCAACGCAATTAAATTTACAAATGAAGGTTCTGTTGAATTAGAAATTAGTAATGAAGATAAAAATTTAATTTTTAAAATTAAAGATTCCGGGATAGGAATATCTGAAGAGAACCAAAAAATAATTTTTGACGAGTTTAGGCAAATAGATGGAACACACAGCAGAAAATACGGAGGCACTGGATTAGGATTAACAATTTCGCAAAAAATTTCTGATTTATTAAACGGTAAAATTGAATTGATAAGCAAACTAGGTAAAGGCTCAACATTTATTTTTACAATTCCTTTTAACTTTGTCGAGCTACGAGAAATTAAAAATGAAATTGCGCTAATTAAAAAATCCAATACTTTATCATCTAATAAAACAATTTTGGTTATTGATGATTCGATTTTGGTAAAGCCTACCATCGGGCAATATTTAAACTCCAAAGGCTACGATACTGAATTTGCCGAGAATGGAAAAATTGGAATTCAAAAAGCAATTGAATTAAAACCGTACGCTATAACTTTAGATATAATGATACAAGGAAACAGCGGCTGGAATATTTTAAGGGAGTTAAAAGAAAATGAAGAAACAAAAAATATTCCCGTTATTTTAATTTCAATTATGGATGATAAAAATCTTGGCTATGGTTTGAACGCTTATGAATATATAGTTAAGCCGTTTTCAACTGATAAATTGAATGTGATTTTAAATCAGCTGGAAAATATTTCTAAACGAAAAATAAAAAAAGTAGTTTTAGTTGACGATGATGAATTAGAATTTGAAAGATTTAAATCCGAATTTAAAAATGATGCAATAAAAATTCATTATATAAAAGACAGCGAAATTGCCTTCAATAAAATTTTAGAAATGCAGCCGGATTTAATTATTATTGATTTGATTATGCCTGTGGTAGATGGAATAACTTTGTCGCACAAACTAAAAACTAACCGCGATACCAAACATATTCCTATCATTATCAGCACAGCTAAAAATCTTACTTCCGAAGAAATAAATTCTTTACAAAATGTAGTTCAAGAAATTACTATTAAGGCTAATGGTCATCCGCTTGATGTTTTAAAAGTTGTAAGGGATAGAATAAGATTTCAGGAATCAAAAAACCTTGACGACGAAAACCATATTGAAATTAAAGACGATTCAGAAGATGAAGATGATTTTACTCAGAATGATTTTGCAGATGAAATATTAATTGTTGACGATGACCCGGATTCATTATTTACTTTAAATGAAATTCTGCGCGCTCAAAATTATAAAACAAGAATGGTGAAAAACGGATTGGAGTGTTTGGACTATCTTGAAAAAAGAACTCCACATTTAATTTTATTAGATATAATGATGCCTGAAATGGACGGCTTCCAAACTATTCAGAGAATAAAAGAAAATAAAAAATGGTCAAACGTTCCGGTATTTGCCGTAACCGCCAAAGCAATGGTTAATGATAAAGTTGTAATATTTAAACACGGCTTTGACGATTACATTGCTAAACCTGTTGATCAATCCATCTTACTTTCTAAAATAGATGAAGCGTTTAAAAAATTAAAAGTAATTTAAAATGAAAAAAATTTTGGTAATTGACGATCTTCCCGAAAATGTATTTTTAATTCAAGACAGACTTGAGCGCGAAGGCTTTGAAGTTTTAACCGCTTATGATGGACAAGCAGGCATTGATAAATGTACGTCTGAAAAACCGGATTTGGTTTTATTAGATGTGATGATGCCTGAAATTACCGGGCTGGAAGTATGCAGTCATCTCGTAAATAATCCTGAAACTTCAGCTATCCCAATTATTTTAGTAACGGCAAAATCAACCGCCGAAGATACGAAGGAAGGGCTTGAGGCCGGCGCTTTTGATTATATAAAAAAACCTTTTAATAGAATTGAATTAATTGCCAGAGTAAATTCGGCCTTAAAATTTTCGGAGATGCAAAAGAAATTATTATTGTTAGAACAAAAAAGCACTTTTGCCGCAACCATGGTAACGGCAAATCATAAAATAAAACAGCCGCTTACATTAATAAGCCTTTCGTCGGCGGCAATAAAAAGAGAGCTACAAAAAGAGAGCGTCTCCAAAGAAAATATTATTAACAGGCTTGGTTACATTGAAGGCGGGATAAAAGAAATTAGCGATGTATTGAATGAGCTTAGCTCGGTGAAGAAACCCGAATTTTCTAATTACGTTAAAAATATTAAAATGGTGGATATAGAAAAAAGGGACAAAGGAGAGAAGTTAGATTAATTTTTGAATGACAGATAACATTGAATCAAACTCATAAGGCTTTGCCAACAAGCTGCTAATCCCCATTTTTTTATAATCAAAATTTTCCGCAAACGAAAGACTACCCGAAGACAAAATTACCGGCATATCAAATTTTAACTCTCTTATTTTTTGAACGCAGTCTAATCCATTTAAGCCAGGCATATTGTAATCCATAATAATTAAATCGGCTTTTATTTCTTCAGTTAAAACTTGCAATGCCTCATCGCCGGAAGAAACTTTAACCACATTATATCCATTGGATTCTAACAGTTCAGCCAACAAATCGCGCAGCATAATTTCATCGTCAGCTAATAAAATAATTTTTTCTTTATCTTTTTCCTTAATCTTATTTTTTTTTGCCGGTTCATAACTTGGAAAGAATACTTCGAAAGTAGTTCCATCGTCAAGTTCGCTAGAAACTTCTATATGTGCGCTGTGAGCTTTTATAATTCCGTAAGTAACATACAAGCCAAGTCCGCCGCCGGTCTCTTTAACTTTAGTGGAAAAATAGGGATCGAAAATTTTCTGCAAATGTTCTTCTTCAATTCCGCTCCCGGAATCGCTTACTGAAATATGAACATAATTACCGACATCAAGCAGAGCATATTTTATTCTATTTTTTTCATCAACAGAAATATTTTTAGCTGTAAGTTTTATTTTTCCTTTTCCCGTAATTGCTTCTTTAGCATTTACGCATAAGTTTAAAAGCACTTGATAAATTTCAGTTCCATTGCCGAGAATATCATAAAGGTTTTTTTCAATTTCTGTTTCAAAATTAATTGCTTTGGGAAAAGTTTGATTTACTACTTTTGAAATCTCAACTAAAAGCTGATTCGGTTTTATTAATTCTTTTCTTTTGGGAGTTGGTTTTCCGAATGACAATAAGCCTTGAGTAAGGTCTTTTGCGCGAACCGAACAATTTTCAATATTGTCTAATAATCTAAATACATCATCATTCGGGACAACTTTTCTTTTTAAAAGATTTAAGCTGCCGAAAATGCTCGAAAGTAAATTGCTAAAATCATGAGCCATTCCGCTGGTTAGCTTGCCTATGGTCTCCAGCTTTTGCGCTTGCAGCAACCGGTTTTCCAGCGCAGCGTTTAGCTCTCTGGTTTTAATGCTGCTGATTGCAAATGAAAGTATTGATGCAAACTGTTCAATATTTGTAAGTTCAAAAGCTGAATAATCTTTTTGCTTTTTGGCGATTATAATTGTCGCCAATAAAATGTTATCAAAAAAACAGGGGGCAACAACTGCGGCGTCCGCTTGAAGCGACTGCGCAATATTATATCCAATGTTGTTGGGCTTATTTAAAATTAGAAGAGGACGTTTATTTACAATTAACCATTTATCAATAAAGCTAAAGCTCGATTCAATTTCCTTTTTTAATTCATCTTTATTTTTTAAAATATTTTTAGAGTCAAAAAATAAGTAATCATATTTTTTATGATCTTCGTGAAATACAATAAACCCAAAGTTACTTTTTGTTATTGCAACGCATCTCTTTAAAATTTCTTCGGATAAAACTTCAAGTGAATTTTCTTTTACTAAAAGAGTTAAAATGTTTTTAAATTCACTCTGAAATTTTAAATTAAGCTGAAGCAATTCCGCTTCATCTTTATTAAAAATATTTGGTTGCGGATTTTTTTTAAGGATTATTGAATAGCCGGATTCTTTTGAATCTAACTTTATAGGTTTAACAATAATTGTTAAATCATTTTGTGAGATGGGAATTATCAGTTTGCCATTTTTTCTGTCGGTAAGTTGTTCTTTTTTAATTTTAGGAAATAAATTTAAAAATGATTTCCCCTTTATTCTACGTTGATCAATTAAACTTTGAAATGTTTTATTGTACCATATAATTAATAAGTCCTCATTGCAGACAGCCAATGCTAAATCATCTATTTCTAAAAGCTCTTCAGCCGCTAATTTAGAAACAATTTTTTGAGCCATCGCTAATTCTAATCTTGTTTAATTTCGTATTTCTTGATTTTAGTATAAAGTGTTTTGGGGCTAATTCCAAGCTGGCTGGCTGTTTGGGTTCTATCCCACCGATTAATTTTTAAAGCCTTTGCGATATGACGTTTTTCAATTTCATCCATGCTTACCACAACGTTATCGTTAGCGCCATTATTTTCATAAATTAATTTTGAAGGCAGATCTTTAATTTTAGCTTGGGGAAGATTTAAATCTTCAGTATGAATTTCCTCCTTCTCGGCAAAAATTATGGCGCGTTCAATTATATGATCAAGTTCTCGTATGTTTCCGGGAAAATCATAATTCAATAAAACTTCTTCAGCGGCTGAGGATAATTTTCTTCTAGCTTTAATTGATGATTTAATATCTAAAAAATGATTTGCCAGAATTAGAATATCATCTTTTCTATCGCGCAGCGGAGGAATAGTTAAAGTTATAACATTTAATCTGAAAAGAAGATCGCGTCTAAAATTTTTATTGTCTGCTTCTTCCAATAAATTTCTATTAGTTGCGCCGATTACCCTAACGTTGGAATTTAAATTTGTTACGCCGCCAATGCGTCTATACTCGCCATTCTCTAAAAAGCGTAAAAGTTTTGGCTGAAGCGTAAGACTTAATTCTCCAATCTCATCTAAAAATAAAGTTCCGCCGTGTGCAATTTCCACCAGCCCTTGCTTCGCGGATTTAGCGTCAGTGAATGCGCCTTTTTCATGACCAAATAATTCGCTTTCAATTAATTGATCGGGAAGCGATGCGCAGTTAATTACGACGAATGGATTCTCGCTTCTTTCCGAATGCTTATGAATATATTCGGCAAGCAATTCTTTACCGGTTCCGGTTTCACCCTCAATTAAAACATTGGAATCGGACATAGCAGATTTATTAGCCAGGTTTAAAACTTTTTTAAGTTCAATGCTATCGCCAATAATTTTAGTTGAGTATTTATTGTTTACCTGTCTGCTTAAAACCTCAGTCTTTACTACTAACTTTTTATGCTGCAGTGCGCGGTTTATGGTAACGATTAATTCATCAAAATTATAGGGCTTGGAAATGAAATCATAAGCGCCAAGTTTAATACATTCAATAGCTTTTCTAACTTCAGATTGAGCGGTTAAAATTATTACTTCAATTGACGGGTTATATTCTACGGCAAATTTTAAAACTTCTTCCCCTTGAATTTCCCTCATATTCAAATCTAAAAGAACAACATCAAAATTTTTATTTTTAATAGCGTCAATAGCATACTTGCCGTCGTAAACGGTATCTACTAAAAACCCTTCTTCCAGCAATTGTTCTTTTAATAAATAGCAGAGTGTCTCATCGTCATCGCACACTAAAATTTTTATATTTTGCTGCATTGTAAATTTATTGGATAATGATTTTTACTATAATTTGGAATAAAAAGCCCGAATAATTATATTTGTAGCTCTTAAAATTTTAGGGCGCGTAGCTCAGGGGTAGAGCATCTGCCTTTTAAGCAGAGGGTCGGTGGTTCGAAACCACCCGCGCTCACAAATCCCTATTCACATTGAAAATTTTTACCCCGGTTTCTGCTGGGGTTTTTTGTTTTCCCCAATGCCCGACCGAAAACTTTAAATATTATTTAGTTAATATTAATATAATAAATAAATAACAGCAAGTAATGTTATGTTTCGCCTATATTTATTTTAGACCGAAATTAATCATTAAAATTTTACAGATTAACTTGACGTTTATTTTACCAGTTTAATTTTTTTATAATTACAAATATATGGGCGAAATAGTTTATTGGACTTTAATAAGATTGATTATTTTAATTCCGCTTGTTTGGTTTTTACAAGCCTATATCGATTTTAAATTTTGGTGGATAATAAGTTTAACTTTTATTTATGTAATAGTTATTCATCCCGCGTTTATTAAGTACAAAAAATTTGAAGAAAAAAATAAAGACGTAAATGAAAATTCATTATGCGCAAGCTGCAAACATTATAATAAATCCGCAGTTTTATGTATGAAATATGATAAGCATCCTTCAATGACTTTTGTGCCATGCAACGGCGTTGATTGGGAGCCAAAATAAATTAGTGTTTATAAAATATTAAACTTGAGATTGTCCACAATTTTGTTATAATATCAAACTAATTTTTCTTAAACATAAAGGATATATAATGCCCTTAAAACCAAATCAAGTAGTTACCATTGCATATAATTTAACTGATGAACAAGGAAATTTATTAGATTCAGCTACGCGCGAAAAGCCTTTTGGCTTTTTAAGCGGCGGCGAACAAATACTGCCTAAGTTAGAAGAGAAGATTGGTACAATGCTTATCGGCGGGAAAAATAAAATTACTTTGAAACCGATTGAAGGCTATGGCGAATATCAGGAAGCCGCTCTTCAATCAGTGCAAAAAAAAGAATTTCCGGAAGGGACAGAATTAAAAGAAGGGATGAGCTTTATGGCTAATAGTCCCGACGGGCATCAAATGCCGTTTGTTATTAAAGAAGTAAATGATGAAGAAATTAAAATAGATTTTAATCATCCTCTCGCCGGTAAAACTTTAAATTTTGATTTAGAGTTATTAGATATTCGCGACGCCACAGCTGAAGAACAATCCCACGGGCATGTGCATGGCGCAGGCGGACATCATCATTAAAAAATTATTAAAACGGATCGAAATTATCATTGATATTTTTATTACTCTTTTGCTTAATTACAATTGCCAATGCCGATACCGGTGTTGGTATTTCCAATGTTGGAACAATAAATTCAATTACAACCATCGATCCATTTAATCCAAGTACCAGTATCCAATATGAAGTAGGTAGTAGTCATTTTTGTAATCGCACATCAAAAATGCCAGGATAATTTTGTTTATGATTTTAATAGTGATTCCTCATTTATATTGTGTAAAAATATTTTAAAGCAAACTCCCGGTCATCCACAGGACAGTGTGAATTATTTTGTTTATGATAATTAGAAGAATAAAATAATAGTAGAAGAATCTATACCGAATGGAACTGTAAAATTGCATAACAGCCCCCTGCTGTTAAGGATTATTATTTTTATAAAAATTAAAATTGGGAAATCGATGAAATCATATCTGAAAATTCTGCCGGCTCTCCTCTTCACAATTGCCGCGTGTAATTATACCTGGACACAAACCACAGGCGGGACATTTAGTTCTTATGTTAATCCGTTTATCGGAACAGCTTCCGTAGATAATAAAAGTTTACCGGGCTGCACGTTTCCGGGAGCTACACTCCCCTTCGGATTTGTGCAGTTAAGCCCCGATACCAAACATGAAGTAAATGTTCCCTGCTCCGGATACAATTATAACGATACAACAATTGTCGGATTCAGCCATACACATTTAAACGGCACTGGCATTGCCGATCTGTTGGATGTATTGATATTACCGGTTACTGGCGATGTAAAAACCTCTGCCGATTATAGAGACAGCCTTTCAAGAGATTTCCGTTCCGCTTTTACTCATAGCCAGGAAACAGCCAGGCCCGGTTACTATCAAGTAAAACTAATAGACTATAATGTAAACGCGGAATTAACCGCCACCGAACACGCCGGTTTTCATCGCTATACTTTTCCGGAAAGCCGCGGTGCCGGTTTTGTAATAGATATGGACCATAGCCGCAAAAAAGGAAACGGGAACCGGTCCGCTAAAATTATCAGCGCGGAAATAAGGATAGTAGACAACAAGACCATCGAGGGCTACCGGGTGATGACAGGTTGGGCTAAGATGCGAAGGGTATATTTCAGGGCGGAGTTCTCCAGGCCGTTTACAAGTAATATTCTTTTTGACGGCAATCGGGTATATGAGAATAAGCCGGTTGTAATGGGTGCGGCTGGTATAAAGGCTGTGGTCAATTTTTCATCGAAGGCAAATGAGCAGGTACTTGTTAAAGTCGGTTTATCCGCGGTAAGTATCGAAAATGCGAAACAAAATCTTGCCGTCGAGATTTCCGGCTGGGACTTTGATAAAACCGTGGCAAGCGCTGAAAATGCCTGGGAAAAAGAACTGGAAAAAATTAAAGTAGAAGGTACCGATAAACAAAAGCGGATATTTTATACAGGTCTTTATCACGCTTTCATTCAGCCTAACAATATAGCTGATGTAAATGGTGATTATCCGAAAGCTGATTATACTACAGGCAACGCTGATAATAAAAAACATTACTCCACGTTTTCTTTATGGGATACCTACCGCGCCGCTCATCCTTTATATACACTGGTTCAACAGGAGCGCACTGCGGAATTTATTAAAAGCATGGTTAGGCATTACCATAGCTACGGCATTCTTCCTATCTGGCAGTTATGGGGCGTAGAAACTTATTGCATGATCGGCAACCATGCCATCCCGGTTATAGTTGATGCTGTGCTAAAAGGGATAAAAGGATTTGACATCAACGAAGCCTACGAAGCTGTTAAAGGCTCTTCTACAAGGGATCATATTCAATCGCCGTTCGGTATTTACGACAAATATGGTTATATGCCTGAAGATCTGCAATCTCAATCTGTCTCTATTACTTTAGAAACAGCGTACAACGATTGGTGCGCAGCGCAGCTTGCTAAAAATTTAGGTAAGACTGATGATTACAATTTCTTTTTAAAACGTTCGGGTAACTTTAACAATTTATTCGACAGCACAACAGGATTTTTTAGAGCGAAGAATAAAGAGGGAAGTTGGATAGATCCATTCAATCCAATGCAGTACGGCGGCAACGGCGGACAGCCTTATACCGAAGCAAACGCCTGGCAGTATTTATGGTATGTCCCTCAAAATGTTCCGAAGCTAATTTCACTAATGGGGGGAGAGAAGGCTTTTGTTAATAAACTTGATACTTTTTTCTCGCTTGTGGATACTTCAAAACCAAAGAATGGAAACGCCTCCGGGTTTATCGGCCAGTACGCTCATGGCAACGAACCGAGTCATCATACGGCTTACTTGTATGATTACGCTGGAGAGCCGTGGAAAACCCAATACTACGTACACAAAGTATTGAACGAATTATATGATGACGAGCCCGCCGGGTATTCAGGAAATGAAGATTGCGGACAGATGTCGGCATGGTATATTTTCAGCGCGATGGGATTATATCCTGTAAATCCCGCCAACGGTATTTATGCGATCGGTTCACCGGTTCTAAGTAAAGCTGTGATTAATCTGCCCAACGGAAAAAGATTTACGGTGATTGTTAAAAACGCTGCCAAAGATAACGCGTATATACAAACTGTAAATCTAAATGGCAAAGATTATCAGAATACTTACATTACCCATAATGATATTATAAATGGCAGTACGTTAGAGTTTACCATGGGAGCCGAGCCAAACAGGAATTGGGGTGTGAACTATCCGCCTCTCAATTAATGGTAAACTAATCATCATTATCTAATTCGGTAAAGAGCTTCCGACTTTACTTGCCGTCGCAGAATTGAAAGTTTATTTTGAAATGTGCAAAAGTTTTGTCGAGTTATCTGGCTATATGCCGCCAGTTGTTACCTTAAGTCCTCGTTTAAATCCGATGGCTCAAGGACCCGATGGATTTTTAAATATACCGGTTGATCTTCGTTTCACCTTACGACTCTACTAAAGTTATTTTGAACGGCGATGTTGCTGCAATGATTAGCTCAAATGCGGCGGCTCAAGATACTTTAATAAAATATTCGGTACTTGCCGCTGGAACAGATACCGTACAGATCTATTCATATAAAAACAGCATGGTTTATAAATCTTCGCTAAGAAAAGCAGATGTAAAGTTCTTGCTGCTCCACAGGTTTATTAATTAAATAACTTTGATTCTCCGTCAAATGATTTCAACGGAAACGGATTTTCAATTACTACGCCTACCGGATTTTTAGATCCTGCAATTCATTCAAATCATCCTTACAGCAATAATTCTAATTTGATTTATCAATTGCTGGTTCCGATAACTGTTGCCGCCACCTGGGGATCCCGGCACTGTATATGGAGACGCTAATTTCTGGGATTATGGAATTGTGGAAGCTACCAATGATGGAATTACCTGGAAAGCTTTACTGCCCGGATACGACGCAAAAGAAGACGCAGCCTGGTTAGGAGCTTTTAGCGGCGGTCAGCCAGGCGTTTCATCTATTTTTGCAACGCGCTCAATCAACATATTAAATACATTTAGCGCAGGCGATAATATCTTAATAAGGTTTAGATTATTTGTCTACGGCGCTGCAAACGGATGGGGCTGGGCAATTGATGATCTTAAAATTTAAGAAAAATCGGTTCCTGTTGAGCTTACTTCATTTTCAGCAAGCAGCGAAGAAAATGTAGTTACATTAAGATGGGCGACCGCCACTGAAACTAACAATTCAGGCTATGATATAGAAAGAAGCGTCGATAAAAAGAAATTCGAGAAAATAGGAGTAGTAAAGGCTGGGGAACTACTACAGAAAAAAAGTCCTATTCTTATACTGATAAAACTTTAACCGGCGGTAAATTCTATTACAGATTAAAGCAGATAGATTTTGACGGAACATTCGCATATTCGGATGTAGTTGAAATTACTGCTGTGCCTATGGTTTTTGCTTTATCGCAAAATTATCCTAATCCTTTTAATCCGACTACAACTATTAAATTCCAAATTCCTGAACAAACCCGCGTAACTTTGGAGGTTTATAGTTCAATCGGGGAAAAAATTGCAACCTTAGTAAATGAGGTAAAGGAAGCAGGATTTTATTCGGTCCTATGGAGCGGTAAAAACGACAACAACCAACAAGTTGCAACCGGCATATACATTTTCAGAATAAATGCCGGCAAATTTAGTTCTATTAAGAAGATGATGCTTTTGAAATAATTACAAATTATTTCAAGTTATAAATAGTTATATATAGTCTTACCAGGATTAATAAATCAATATTAATCCTGGTTTTTTTTTGAATATCCATTGCTTCCATCCTCCCCGCCAATCTTTAATTTATTTTTTATAATTTTGCATTTTATTTTAAGAAGTAATTCTCTATAATTGAAACGGCAATGGGGAATTTCACTATTTAAAAATGGGAAAGTGAAATAATGGATAAAGAATCTTTAGATGTAAATTTTAAAAGAAATTCATTTAAAAATAAAATTTCAAAATACAGGGCGGAATTTTCTCGTAAAGCATCGACTTCATATTTGCCTTTTTATAAAAAAAACAAAAAAGCTATTTTAATTTTATCCGCTGCTGCTGCGCTAATTATTATTTTAATTCTTACGTCAATGGGATCCGCAGAAACTACCATTCCTTTGTACAAAGTTAAAAAAGATAAATTTCTTGTTTCAATTACTGAAAGCGGCGAGTTGCGCGCTAAAAATTCAATATCAATTTCCACTCCCCGAATTAGAGGTAATCTGAAAATAGTTTTTTTGGAACCGGAGGGGAATTATATAAAAGCCGGCGCCGTAGTAGCCAAGTTTGATCCCACCGAAGCAATAAACAATTTAAAGGAGGCGGAAGCTAAATTAGAAATTGCTTTATCTGAAAAAGAAAAATTAAATGCCAATCAAAAATCTCAAATGACGAGACTTGAATCGGATTTAAAAAGCGCCGAACTATCATTTGAACTTTCAAAACTTAAGCTGGAGCAAATAAAATTTGAAGCTGAAATAAAACAGCAGGAAGCAAAATTAGAACATCAGAGAAATGAATTAAATTATAAAAAAGCAAATCAGGAATTAGAATCGCAAAAAATTGTAAATCGTTCAGAATCAAATAAAGTGGAAATAGATGTAAGACAAAAAAGATCTGATTTGGAAAGAGCAAAAAGAGATTTGGAAATGCTCACGCTAACCGCTCCCACAGAAGGTTTGGTGGTTTATGAAACAAATTGGAGCACCGGTAGAAAAATAACGGTGGGCGATACGCCCTGGCCCGGGATGACGCTCGTCAGCTTGCCCGATCTTTCCACTATGGAAAGTTTAACTTTTGTAAATGAAGTTGACGTTAGCAGAATTAAAAAAGATTTAAAAGTAATTGTTAAGCTTGATGCTTTTCAAGACAGCAGCTTTGAAGGTGAAATTACTTCCGTTGCCTCTCTGGGAAAAACTAAAAGCAATAATTCAACTATAAAGGTTTTTGAAATTGCAGTTGCTATTCACTCGCAGTCGGAAATTTTAAAACCGGGAATGACTACGAGCAACAAAATGATTATTAATGAAATTCCAAATGTTTTGTTTGTTCCGCAGGAATCTGTTTTTGAAAAAGACGGAAAGAAAATTGTTTACTTAAAAAATGGTTCCGGCTTTGATGAACAAGCCGTGGAAACAGCAGAAAAGAGTGAAAATTATATTATAATTTCGAAAGGAATTTCCAGTGGAGATGTTGTTGCTTTAAGAGACCCGACAATAAAAATTGATGAAAATACCGGAGATCAAAACAGGGAAACCACTCCCACTCTTCCCTCATCTGAAAAGAAATGAATAATTACGAATCATTTAAAATTGGTTTAAAAGGATTGCAAGCCAACAAGACGAGGGCGCTGCTTACAATGCTCGGAATTGTTTTTGGAGTCGCAGCCGTAATTGCAATGCTTTCAATTGGCGAGGGCGCAAGGCAAGAAGCGTTGCAGCAGATTGAATTGATGGGTACAAATAATATTATAATTACAAAAGTTACAGTCGCCGAAAATATCGCAAGCGAAAATAAATCATTTTCTACTGGTCTTACTTTAAATGACGCTAAGGCTATTAAGGAGTTAAATCCTTTTGTGGATTTTATTACGCCGCAGCTTGAAATTAAATCCGCGGTAACATATAAATCGCAAATTCTTCAAACCACTTTAATTGGAACTACCGTAGAATATTTTAAAACTTTTAATACAAGAATGGAATTAGGTTTTCCATTTAATGAATTTCATTCTGAAAATTATGCTAATGTTTGTGTGATTGGTTCAGGGATAAAGGAGCAGCTTTTTAAATTTGAAAATCCTATCGGGAAAAAAATAAAAATAGGAGATCTTTGGTTTGAAATTGTCGGTTCCGCTTCGGCCAAAAATGTATCCACAACCGGATCGCAGGGAATTAGCTTGAGAGATTTCAATCAAGATATTTATATTCCATTTACTACAATGATGTATAAAATTGGAATTAAGGAATCATCAAACAATGATAATTCTAATCAATGGGGAAATAATAATAATAATAATGCTAACGTAATAGATAGAAATTCTGTTAACCAGTTTACTGTGAAAGTAAAAAGTCCTGAGCAGTTAAGGGAAGCGGCAGATTTAATTTCTCGAATTTTAAAGAGACGGCATTATAATGTGAAGGATTATGAAATAATTTTACCCGAACAGCTTCTACAACAAAAGCAAAAAACACAAAGAATATTTAACATAGTTATGGGCGCTATTGCCGGCATTTCCCTCCTCGTTGGCGGAATTGGAATTATGAATATTATGCTGGCAAATATTATGGAAAGAACGCGGGAGATTGGCGTTAGGCGCGCGGTGGGAGCTACTCGAATGGACATCTTATCTCAATTTGTTTATGAAGCTTTAACAATAAGCATAGCCGGAGGCATTACAGGAATTGTATTGGGTTTTATTTTAACGTCTTTAATAACAACTTATGCAGAATGGAAAACTATCATTTCTCCATTCTCAGTTTTTCTGGCTTTCTTTGTTTCGGTTGCTACGGGATTAATTTTTGGAATTTATCCCGCCAAGCAAGCGGCAGACAAAAACCCTATTGAGTCTCTTCGATATGAATAAAAATGTTATAAATATTTTCTCAAAATAAATATGAAAATTATTTCTCAATTTTTTTTAATTCTTTTTTTATTCAACGCTTATACTTTTGCTCAAAAAATTTTAACGCTGGAAGATGCATTATCTATTGCGCTTGATAAAAGTTATAGAATAAAATCAGCGGAATATTCTTTGGAGAGTTCTCAAAAAACACTCGAAGCAGTTCAGCGTGGTTTACTAAGTAATGTCAATCTGCAATTTGATGTACCCAACTATTCGCAAACATTATCCAATCAATTCAATACCCAAACGGGAACTGAGCAATTTTATAAAATTGGTTTTACAACTTTTCAAGGAAGAATATTTTTTAACCAGCCTATAATTTTTTCAAACGGAACTTTTTCTTTAGTCGGATCTTTATGGAGAAGAAATCAATTTACCGCCGAGGTTGAACCGATTGATTATTATTCAAATTTAAGTTTAAGACTTGTTCAGCCGCTGTTTACTTTTAACAATCAAGAAGCGAGTTTGAAAAAAGCCGAAATAAATCTTGAAAAATCTGAAAGAAATTATACGCGCGCAGAAAAGGAAATTGTTTACGATGTAACTTCATCTTTTTACAGATTATTTCAATCAAAAAAAAATGTTGAAATATCAAAAGAAAAAGTTAAGCAGACAGAAATATCATACAACACAGCGCTAAATAAATTTAAAGCCGGTTTAATTGCCGAAGTCGAAGCTATGCAATTGGAAGTGGATTTAGCCTCAAGCAATAATGAACTTTTGAATTCAGAGCAAAATTTTATGGACATAAAGGATAATTTTAAATTGCTAATCGGGCTTTCGCTTGATGAAAATATAGATGTTTCGGCTGAGCTTGATTATAATCCAATTGACGTTGATGAAAATCTCGCTATCGAATCCGCGTTAAAAAACAATACCGATATTTCAAATCTTGACGCCGATATTGAATTAAGTAATTTAAATATTGACGAAGTAGATTCGCGTGGAAATATTTCCGCTTTGCTGCAGGCAAATTTTGGAGTGAATAAAGTTGATAGAAAGTTTCAAGAGATATTTCATGATTTTGCTGAAGACCGCAGCGTTATTTTTACTGTAAATGTTCCGGTATTTGATTGGGGGAAAAATAGAAGGGAAGTTGAAGCGGCTGAAGCTCAACATAAATTGATTGGGCTTACCTTCGCCAATCAAAAAGATGTTGTTAAAAAAGAAATTATTGCATTGGTAAATAAAATTAAATCAGCCAAAGCCAGAGTTGATGTTTTAAGCAAAAGCGTTGAGCTCGCTCAGAAAAGTTATGACATAACTTTAAAAAGATTTGAAGCTGGAACAATTACGAGCTTTGATCTTTCCCAAATGCAATTGAGATTGACGGATGCAAAAATTAGCAGTCTTAACGCATTGATTGATTATAAGATTGCATTGGCTGATTTGACGAGAAAAACTTTTCTCGATTTTGAAGTAAATTGAATTTACATTTTCCTAAAAAGAAGACGGGCTAAAGAACCCGTCTCTTAGCTTGATTATGATTGACACATAAAGGAAGCTCTGTTAATTTTTTGAAAATGTTAGGTTGCTCTCTCCAAATTTTAAACAGACTAAATCTTTTAATATCTTGCTTAGTCTTAATGAGTGAACAAAAAATATATAAAAAAAATTTCATCTAAAAAAAGAAAAACCCTGCTTTGTTCTAAATCACACTTCAATAAAAAATTACGTGTATGTTTATTTCGCTATCCATTTAAGTTTTGAAAAAAGTTTTTCATTTCTATTTAAATCTTAAAACTGCTAAAAAATTTTCGTAAATATATATCTTAAATAATCACAAGGAGGATTCTATGAAAGCTGTTCAATTAACTGTTGTTGCATTTTTATTATGTTTGTTTTTTACGGCGAGTATATCTGCGCAAGTAAAAGATATGCCGGAAATGAAAAGTAAATTACAAAAAATGAATGCGGATTATGAAAAAGACATGATGGAAGGGAAGACGGATAAAATGATGGCAATGTATGCCGACGATGCTATCTCAATGCCGAGCTATGAAAAAATGAAAAAGGGAAAAGGCGATATTAAAATAGGAATGGAGAATGGAGCCAAGTCTGGCACTAAAATTACAAATTTTAAACTTAACACTATGAATGTATTTGGAAGCGGCGATCTAGTAGTTGAAATTGGAACTTATGATATAACTATGAACATGAAGGGAATGAATGAGCCGGTTAAAGATAACGGAAAGTATATGACCGTTTATGAAAAACAAAAAGACGGCTCATTAAAAGTTAAAGCTGAAACTTGGAACTCAGATCAGAATCCCTGGATGGATAATGGAAAAATGGAAGAAGAAAAAAATGATGATATGAATTAGATCGATTTGAGAATAGAATAAAAAACCCGGCTTCAAAAAAATTGTAGCCGGGTTTTATTTTTTTAAATATCCTAAACTATAATCCTAATGATTTTAAAAATGCTTCATCGTTCGGCTCTCTTCCTAAAAATTCTCTAACCATATCAATTTCCTTTTTACTGCCGCCCTGTGAAAGAATTACATCTCTATAACGCTTTCCAATTTCTTCATTCATTATTCCATTCTTTTCAAAAACAGAAAACATATCTTGAGCATACACTAAAGACCACAAATATCCATAGTAGCCTGCGGAGTATCCCATCAAATGTCCAAACGCAGCTTGAAAATTTGTTCCTTGCAAATAAGGATAAAGAGTAATATTGTTTTGTAATTTTTTAACAATATCAGTAGTCGTTTCAGCGCCGGATGGATTATATTTATCGTGATAAGTAAAATCAAGCGTTCCGTAAAAAACTTGCTGCAGAGTTCCTAAGCCGGAACCAACATTTTTAGCCGCATACATTTTATCAAATAGTTCTTTAGGCATTACCTCGCCGGTTTTATAATGCTTCGCAAAAAGTTTTAAGGCGTCATAATTCCAAACCCAATTTTCAAAAAGCTGAGAGGGCGCTTCAACAAAATCACGCGCCACTGAAGTGCCGGAATATGAAGATAATTTTGACTGAGTTAAAACATTATGTAATACGTGACCAAATTCATGAAAGAAAGTTTCAACATCTCTTTGCGGCATTAATGAAGGAACTTCTTCAGTAGGTTTGGGGAAATTACAAACCAAGGTTGCGGTGGGCATTTGATAACCGTTTTCAGTTTCTTTGCCGGCAATCATAGGAAAGCAAGCTGCGTGTGAAAACTTATTTGCTCTTGGAAATAAATCTAAATAAAATCTGGAAATTACTTTTCCATCTTGAATAACATTAAATCCTCGAACATCTTTTTGCCAAACTTTTACATCCTTAATTTCTTCAAAAGTTACTCCGAATAAATGCTGTGAAATTTGAAACAAACCGTCAAGCACGTTATTCATTTCAAAATATTCTTTCAATTTATTCTGATCTAAATCATATTTCTGTTTTAAAAGAATATTGTTATAAAATGAAGCTTCCCAGGGTTGTATAACAGAAACAGAATTATCATTTAAATATTGTTTTTTAGTTTCAACCAATTCATTATAATCCTGCTTTGCTTTTGCTTGTAATTTTTCTGTAAGACTATTTTCAAAATTCCAAACTGCTTCGGGAGTTTTTGCCATTCTATCAGCCACGCGGTATTCCGCATAAGTTTTGTAACCCAGCAGCTCCGCCATTTTTTGTCTTTCAATAAGCACATCTTTCAGCAGATCAAGATTTTTATTTGCAGATCTGTTATTGTATTTAATATATAATTCTTTGCGCGCTTGTTCTGATTCAGCGTATTTCATAAACGGCTGATAGGAAGGATAAGAAAGATCAATTTTATAATTTCCATCAGCGGTTCTGCTGGCGTTTTTGTAATCATCCGGCAGACCTTTAATTTCATCTTCATTAACAATTAAAGAGTCCTTATACTCCGCAATATTATTTCTAAACTCTAAAGAAATATCCGATATTTTATTTTGAAGAATTTTTAATTCTTCTCTTTTTTCTTTTGATAAAGCAAAACCATTTCGCTCAAAATCGCGGACGGTTTCTCCAACAAACTTCTTTTTATAACCGGATAAATTTTTAGCTTCATCAGTTAAAGAATAATCTTTTACCGCCTGATATAAATTTTCATCCAGTCCCACGTCAGTTAAAAATTTCTGAAAAGTAGAAATACTTTCATTCGCCTGGTCTCTTACTTCATCGTCAACCAAAACATTTCCCATTAAATAAATAACGCCAAAAACGCTATTCACTTCATTATAAGCATCGTCTAAAGCAAGCATGGTATTTTCAAAAGTTCGGTCGCCTTTTTTTACGTTGTAAATTTTTGACAAATCATTTTTAGCGTTCTGAATTATTTCATCGGTTGCATCTTTAATGTTTTCTTTTGTCAAATTGGAATAATCAATCGCCTCGTTAAATTTAACAAAGAGGGGATTTGTAGAATCAGTTTTTGACTCTTTGTTTTGGGAGGCTAAAATAACTCCCGATGCGAAAAAGAAAAGTGAGCAAATGACCAGAGTTTTCATATAATACTCCTAATTAAAAAAATGAGTTGAAAAATAAAAAAAATTTTTATACGCGGGTAATTAATTTTGATGAATGGAAAATAGTTATGATAAGAACTCGTTTGCAAAAAGTATTTAGCAATCATAAAACTTTAATGAACATTTCAACTGCAATTCCCACAATAATTACCGCCAGCGCATACCGTAAATATTTCGGCTGAATTTTATGACTTAGTGAGCTGCCGATTGAAACGCCAACTAACGATCCCAGCGCGGCGTAAAAGGTAATTAAAAAATCAACCTGCCCTGCAATTATTTTACCTACGCTTGCAGTGAAGGAGGTAAATAAAACAATTCCCAAGGTTGAGCCGATTGTAATTCTAACTGGAATTTTTAAAACCGTAATCATTAAGGGGGCTAAAAGAAAAGCTCCCGGCGCGCCGACCATTCCGCCAAATAAACCCACTACTACAGAAATAATTAAAGCTAAATTTTTATTAAAATTAATTTCGTCAGGCTTATTTGCGTCAATATTTTTTTGGGTTTTAGCGAACATTAAAACTGCGCCCACAGCAGCCATTATTGCAAATGTTAAAATAATTATTTTTCCATCAATAAATTTTGAAAAAACCGCCCCAATTAAAGCCGCCGCAGCCATGGGAATTCCAATTGTGTACAGCAAACTTTTTTCAACGCCGCCGTGTTTTTTATGAATTAAAACTCCCAGCAAGGATGAAGCAAAAACCTGAACGCTTGTTAAGCCGGAAATTGTTTTTATATCGAGAGGGTCGCTACCTAAAAGCTGCGGCAAGTAAAGATAAGCGGGAATTAAAATAACCGCCCCGCCCAATCCCAGTATTCCTGAAATGATGGAAACAAGAAAAGAAATGAGAAATATTATTAAAAATTGTTCCATAAAAATTATATGCAGATTAAATTCTTACTGCTTCGTAACCGCCCATTACCCAGCCGTAAGTTCCGCCTTCAAGGTTCATAATATTTTTATAACCGTGTTTAACTAAAATATGCGCAGCTTCATACGATCGGTTTCCGCTTGCACAAATGCAAACTATTTTTTTTGATTTATCTGTTGGAATTTCATTTAGCCGATAAGATAGCCGCCCAATGGGGATGTTGTTTACGCCTTCTATTTTACCTAAAGATAAAAGTTCAAAAGGCTCGCGCACATCAAGCAGAAAAATATCATTATCATCGTTTAACATTTTCGCAAGTTGTGAAGAGTTAATTGATTTGAATTCGCTTTTGTCTTCAACTACGCGTTTAGCTCCGCATTGTAAAATCATTTTGTCCCCGTCGGCGCCGGCTTCTGCCGCGGGCGGAAAAAAATCTTTAACAAATTCCACATACTCTTTCTTGCTGCGGTCTTGCAAAAAAGGGTTTTCGTTCAATTCATCTTTAAGCAATGAATACACATTATCTTCATAATCATGACCCGGATATATTTTTGTGTTTTGGGGAAGAACATTAATTTTATTAAAAAGACTTTCGTATTGTTCCTCAGGATTTCCACCGGGCAAATCGCTTCTGCCGGCTTGTCCAATTAATAATAAATCGCCTGTAAAAACTGCGTCTTCAACTAAAAGAGAAATATGATTATCTGTGTGCCCGGGTGTGTGAAGTATTTTAAAAATCATTTCACCGACTTTTATTTCATCGCCTTCATTTACGTAATTATCGATATGAATTTTTGCATTGGCTTCAAGAATATCTTCAATTCCAAATTTTGCCGCGTGTTTTAAAACTTCAAATTTATTTTTTGTCGCTTCGTGCATGTAAAGCTTTGCGTCGCTAAAATATTTTTTTAATTCCTCAGCGCCGCTTACGTGGTCGGCGTGAGTATGAGTATCAAATATGTGCGTGATATTAATTTCCAGTTCATCAACCGTATAAATAATTTTTTGAACGTCTTCAATGTTGGGATCAATTAAAGCTCCAACTTTAATTTTTTCATCATAAACAATATAAGAGAGTGTTCCAGTCCCATCTGCGGAACGAATTTGTTTAATGTTCATTTTTTGCCTTTAAAATTTTTAACTGAATTTATTTTTTTGAATTAGGAATATGATGAACAACGTTATAAATGGTTTCAAATTAACAAATTTGAACTTTGCTTACATCACAAAAGAGGAGTTGAAGTTAAAGATAATGTTTGAGATAGATGGCGAAAAGCAATCTGTCATTATAAATCTCCCTTATTTTAAAATGTAAATGGTTATATTTATCGTCGTTAAAAATTTATAAGAAACGAATGCACCAATTTAATTTTTATGGCTAAAAAGGAAAACAAAAAAATAAGCGCTTCCCCGTCATCAACAAAAAAATCTAACGCAATAAGTAAAACAGTCCCCGGCAAATTGCCTGAATTAAAAGATGAAAAATATTTTTTTAATAAAATTAATGAACTGGAAGAGCTTAACGCTTCAAAAGATAAATTCATTTCAAAACTCTCGCATGACTTACGCTCCCCATTTACAAGCATTTTGGGCTTTGCGGAAATATTAATGAGCGAACCCGGACTAAGCGGCGCCGACCGCCTGGAGTATTTAAATTACATCCACACTTCTTCTGAAAGGCAATTGAGATTTATAAGTTATTTGCTTGAATGGTCGCGTATTAAAACAGGAAGAATAAATTATCAGCCGGAAAGACTTAAAGTTATAAGCGAAGTTTACAACTGCGTTGCATCTTTAACTCACGAATCTGTAAGAAAAAATATTGAAATAAAATTAAACATTAATGATTCGCTATTTATTTTAGCGGATGAGAAATTAATTAACATTGCGCTGATTAATTTACTCAGCAACGCTATTAAATTTTCTCATGAATATAAAACGATAGAAATTTTTGCGGATATTTTTAATTATAATTTTGTCGAGTTCGTTATTAAAGATAAAGGCATTGGAATTGGCGAAAAGAATAAAGACAAAATTTTTAAAATTGAAAACTTATATACAACAGAAGGAACCAAAGGAGAAAGAGGAACGGGGGCGGGACTTCCATTAACCGAAGAAATTATAAATAAGCACGGCGGCAAAATTTGGTTTTATTCTGAAAAGGATAAAGGAAGCGAATTTCATTTTACAATTCCTGTTTATCAAAATTCAATTCTTTTAGTTCAAAATAGTTTTATTGAAGAAAATAATATTGAAGAAATTATTAAACATCATTTCGGCGCTTTAGAATTTATTAAAGCTGAAAACGCTTTTGAAGCGATTGAAATAATTTCTAATTCTCCCCCGGCTATTATTATTGTTGACGAAGATCTGCCTTTAATGGAAGGGACTCATTTCATTAAATACTTATTGAAAGAAGATAAAAATTTAAGCTCCCAAATTATTTTAATGTCAAAAACAGAAAATGCGAATGAAGAATATTTTTCGCTTGGAATAAGACACATCATACAAAAACCGATTGGCACAAAAATTTTGATTGAAAAAATAAATCAGTTTATAAAAACTTAAGGGTTAGAAATCTAAATTCATTCTTGTAAATACTATCATTATATTTCTTATAATTAAACGAAATTTTTTTTGGAGGAAAATTGAAATTAGCAGTAGTGGGAACCGGTTATGTGGGCTTGGTTACGGGAACTTGTTTTGCTGAAACAGGCAACGATGTTATTTGTGTGGATATTGACGAATCGAAAATTAAAAAACTTAGAAAAGGAATTATCCCGATTTTTGAACCTGGACTTGAACTTCTTTTTGATAGAAACATAAAAGACGGGAGATTAAAATTTACAAAAGATCTTCACGAAGCAATTAGAGAAGCCACGGTAATATTTCTTTGCCTGCCTACGCCTCAAGGCGAAGACGGCAGCGCGGATTTAAAATATATTTTAGGGGTGGCTGATGATCTCGGCAAATTTTTTAAAGCGGAGCCCGAAATTGGCTTTAAAATTTTAGTTGATAAAAGCACGGTGCCTGTCGGTACCAGCGAAAAAGTTAGAGCGGCGGTTAAAAAAAACGCGCCTAATTTTGATTTTGACGTAGCTTCAAATCCGGAATTTTTGCGCGAAGGAATGGCGGTAGAAGATTTTCTAAAACCGGAACGCGTTGTAATCGGCACAAGCAATAATAAGACGAAGGAAATTTTAGATCAATTATACGAGCCTTTTGTGCGCAGCGGAAATCCTATTTACTTTATGGATGAAAAATCTGCGGAGATGACTAAGTATGCTTCGAATTCTTTTCTTGCGGCAAAAATTTCATTTATGAATGAGATAGCAAATCTGTGCGAATTAACCGGCGCTGAAGTAGACAAGGTTCGAGTTGCAATGGGCGCCGATTCAAGAATTGGAAAACGATTTTTATTTCCCGGCATTGGTTACGGGGGCTCTTGTTTTCCAAAAGACGTTATAGCTTTAATTAATACCGCCAATGAAAATAATTATGATTTTCAGATTTTAAAATCAGTTTACGATGTAAATAAAAATCAAGTTGATGTATTTTATAATAAAATTAGCAGTCACTTTAAAGGAAATATTAAAGGTAAAAAGTTTGCCGTTTGGGGATTGGCGTTTAAACCTAATACTGACGATGTAAGAGAAGCTCCTTCAATAAATTTAATTAAAAAATTATTGAACGAAGGAGCCTCTGTAACTGCTTACGACCCTGAAGCAATAGAAACGGCAAAAGCTGTTTTGGGAAATAAAGTTGAATATGCAAAACAATATTATGACGCTTTACCGAATGCTGACGCACTAATAATTGTAACCGAATGGAATGAATTTAGAAATCCGGATTTTAAAAAAATAAAAGAATCACTAAAGTCTCCCACCATATTTGATGGAAGAAATCTTTACGACGTAGAAAAAATGGAAGAGCTAAAGTTTACGTATTATTCTGTAGGTAGAAGATTAGTCGGTTAGACAATTAATAATTTGTTTTTTGAAAAAAGTATTTTAGGGATAGCTGAAATGATTTCGGATAGAAATGATAATACGAAGAAGATAAACTCAGTTGAAAAATCATGGTTTGCGCTTTACACCAAGCCGCGCAGCGAGTTTAAAGCGGCTCAACAAATAAGCTCGCTGGACGTTGAATATTACCTTCCAACAATAACAAAAACAAAACAATGGAGTGATAGGAAAAAGAAAATAACCGAACCAGTTATACGCGGGTATATTTTTATTTATGGAGATGAGAAGGAAAGATTAGCTTCGTTGGAGCTTCATTCTGTTGTAAGATGTATATTTGAGGCTGGAAGACCGGCTAAAATTCCCGCCTGGCAAATGGAAAACTTGATGCGGATGCTTAAAACTGACTCTGAGTTTTTTGTTCATGAAGGAATTTTAAAAGGTGTAAAAGTTAAGATTAACGAAGGGCCTTTTAAAGATATAATTGGTACAGTGCAGGAAGTTGAAACTGGTAAATCGATTGCAGTAAGTATAGATCTTTTAAACCGCTCGGTAATTGCCCGCTTACCTGTCGAAAGCAGCTTTGAGATTGTGAAAGAGTAACAGGATAATCCAAGAAATTTTATGTAATTCTTAAATTTCATCACACATCAATTCGCATAATAATGAGTTGGATATTTGGAATTATAAAATCAAATCCTCAGGTGGATCTACCCATCAACTTTTCCAATGTGCATGATGAACCTATTTATAAACTTTCAACTGCAAATTTTTATTTAGTATTTGGCGGTATTAAAGAAACTTGCTTATTTGAGATTCAAGATAGCACTCAGGATAAGGGATGGGCTGTTGTAGGTTTAGGAATTAACCTTAATGAGCCTCACGCTCAAATATTAACCAAAAAAGATTGGAGAAACCTACTATCTTCTGACCAAATAAAAACTGAAAATTTAGATGGACATTTTCTTGTATTACGCTGGAACAACGATACAATAGAGTTTTTTACCGATCAGTTAGGGCTTAGAACAGCTTATTTTGCCGATAGTGAATTTGGGAAGTGTTTTTCAACTCGTTTGGATTGGTTGACTAAAACCGTAAAGCTATCTGAAATAGAATTATCATTTTTAGGCAGCCGGTGGTATTTGTTTAATCAATTAAACTTTGAATCTCCTATAAATGAAATTAAAAGATTAAAACCATCTTCTCACCTAATTATAAAATCTAACTCAATATTAAAAAATCACGACAAAATTTTTTTACCTGAATTTGGCGATGAAAATGGCGAAGAATCAAAAGCAGTACTAGAATGTTTTGTTAATCCTTCGTTAAGCGGCAAGCAAGTTATTTCTTTGGGATTGTCTGGGGGAATAGATTCACGGACAATATTAGCGTTACTAATGGAAGCGCCGGAAAATGATTTTGTAGTTCACACTTTTGGTGAAGCAGATGATCCTGATGTTTTAATTTCTAATAATATTTCTAATGATTTTAATCTTCATAGATATTATTTTAACGATCCCATCCCTGATGTTGATACTCTTATCAAATTGTCTAAATCTTTTGCGGCACAAAATCTTTTAGTTGAACCCATCTCGTCAATTTTAAGATTGAGATATTATTCATCGCAGTACAAAAAAAATCAATTGATTATTGATGGAGGCTTTGGTGAAATTGCCCGGAGACAATATTTAAACCGGGTAGTGAAATTTGGGAAAACCGCATTGCTTAACAATAATTTAGAAAAGATTTTTCAGCTGCTTCAAGTCAAAAGGGCAAATATTTTCAATTCTGACTATGAGAAGGATTTAAAATCAGCGGCTAAACAAAGTTTGGAAAAAATTTTAGCAGAAATGCCATCATTAAATAATATTGGAATTGAGAATTTTGCAGATCTTTTTTCCATTCGAACCAGGGTTCCAAATTTTGGAGGTCCAGAACAATCAAGAACTGATGCGTATATTATTAATTATATGCCAATGGTTCAGCCTTCATTTTTAAGAGCCGTATTTAAATCCAAAATTTATAATAGAAATAATGGAAAATTGTTTAGAGAAATAATTGATGAAAGATATCCGGCTTTAAAACAGTTTCCGCTTGTGAAGTCAGGAACAACGTATCCATTTGTTTTTTCAACATCATCTGCATGGGTGTTTACAAAAATAAAAACCCGAATAAAGAAACCCTATATCGATTCAGTTCCAGATCAACTTCTTATGCAATTGCGCAATTATGTTTTGGATTTAGTTCATTCAAATGAAGTTAAATACTGGCCTGGTTACGATTATAAAAAAGTTCTTCATTTCGTAGAAGCTTATTATATGGGAGATAAAAATCTTTGCAGCGCTGTTAATTGGTGGCTTACTTTTGAATTGTGGAGGAGATCATTAATGACTTAATGTTAAGATATATGAAAATAGAAAAGTATAATTAATTTTAAAACCGCATTTTAGAAAATATCGTTTTCAATTCTTAGTATACATTTTACCTTTCATTTCCTTAAATTTGAATCAAATAAATTCCCCGAAATTTTAAATATCATTTGAATAAATCTAGGTAAAACACATTATGCTTAGTCAAAAAGAAATTGTTCAATTTGTTAAAAATGATTCTGTAAATCATTTTATGCTGGTAAGAAAAGCTGATATCCGCCTCACAAAATCTAATAAAGAATTTTTATCACTCGAACTTGGAGATTCTTCCGGCTTAATTGGCTGTATTGTCTGGGAGGACAACAATTCTTTTTATACTCAAGTTAAAACCGGAGATGTAGTAAAGGTTAAAGGCAGTATTGAAGAATTTCAAGGTAATTTGCAAATACGAGTAACTTCAATATTAATTGCGGACGAAGAAGAAGGCATTTCTCCTTCAGATTTTCTTCCTCATTCAAACCGTGAATTGGCTGTAATGAAGAAGGAATTTGAAGATAGATTAAATAAAATTTCCAACAAGTATTTAAAATCATTATTAAAATTAATATTTACGGATGAAAATTTTGAAAGATATTCAAAAGTTCCCGCAGGTAAATCATGGCATCATTCCTATGTTCACGGGCTTTTAGAACATACTTTGGAGATAATTAAAATTTGTGATTTGATGTGCGATATTCATTCTGAAATAAATAGAGATTTGCTTATTACCGGCGCTATGATGCATGACTTCGGCAAGACGGAAGAATTAAATTATGAAAAAAATTTTGATTATACTGATAAAGGTAAATTGCTTGGTCATATTATAATTTCTGCAATGCTTATAAATGAAAAAGCCAAAGAAATAGACGGATTTCCGGAAGAATTAAAAAATTGTCTTGTGCATATAATTTTAAGCCATCAGGGCAAACTTGAATATGCTTCTCCAGTTGTTCCCAAAACACTCGAGGCAATTACTCTTTATCAAGCAGACGAACTTAGCGCTAAAGTCAACGCATATAAAAATGCTTTGTCGTCTTATTCTAAAGGAGACGGCGGCACAGAAAGCAAAGCAGGATGGACAAAATTTATTTCTCTCATATCAACTGAATTATATAATCATGGTTTAAATCAAGATGTTTTAACGGGAAAAACAAGTTCAGAAATAGATGCTAAAAATATTGAAAACAACAGAACTTTATTCGATTAATTTTTTAAAGGAAGTTAAAATGAAATTACACATGCTGAAGTCAGGGGCGTTTATTTTTATTTTGTCACTCTTATTCTCAAGTATTTTGTTTGCGCAATCTGCTGCACAGTTAATTGAAGAGGGGGATTCTTTAGTAAAAGTATTTGATCATCAAAAAGCTTTAGAAAAATATCTGCAAGCCGATAAAATAAAACCTAACGACTGGAATATTTATTGGCGCTTAAGCAAAGCCTATGTAGATGCTGCTGATCAAATGCCGCATTCCACAAGCGTGCAGGAAGACGCGCAGCTTGCTAAATATCAAACGGCTTACGATTACGCTGATAAGGCAATTAAGCTGGCTCCAACTCAATCGATTAATTATTTAAGAAGAGCAATCGCCAACGGAAAAATTGCATTATTTAAAGGCGTGTTTTCTGTGGCGGGAGTTGTGAACAAAGTTAAGGAAGATTGTGAAAAAGCAATTAAGCTCGGCAACGGCGGAAATTATTTTCAATCATTGGCTCATTATGTTTTAGCGCGGACGCATGCCAAGGTCAGCGAAAAATGGGCGCCTGCAAGATCCGTTCTAGGCTTAGGCTGGGCTGATATTGACACTGCAATTGATGAATATAATAAAGCTATAAATCTAAAACCTAATTTTAGAATGTTCTATCTTGATCTTGCAAAAGCTTATATAAGGGAAGATGAATATTCAAAGGCGCGAGAGCAATTAAAGAATGTAATGAACAGCCCGAAGGAAGATCAAACTGACGATGAGAATTTAGCGGAAGCAAAAAATTTAATGGAAGCTATAAAGGATGAATAGCAAATTACAACATTAAAAAATTGTAGGGGCGCAAGGCTTGCGTCCAAAGTTTTATGAATGAATTAATTAACAAATTAAAAAATGCAAACTCTGTTGTATTTTTTACAGGCGCGGGAATTTCTGCTGAAAGCGGCATCCCAACTTTTAGAGGAAAGGATGGAATTTGGAATAAGCTGAAGCCGGAAGAGCTTGCAAACTTTGATGCCTTTCTGCGTAACCCGGAAATGGTTTGGGAATGGTACAACCACAGAAAACAAATTGTTCATCAATCAAAACCAAACGCCGGACATTTGGCAATGGCTGAAATGCAGGACTTAATTCCGACAGTTACAATCATCACTCAAAATATTGATAACCTTCACCGCCGCGCAGGCAGCAAAATTATTTACGAACTTCATGGGAATATTGAAAGAAATTACTGTATAAAATGCGGGAAAAAATATAATGATGAATTAATTTTTAGTGGAAAAATACCAACCTGCCAATGCGGAGGATTAATTCGTCCTGATATAGTTTGGTTTGGTGAGTATTTACCGCAAGATCAATTTCAACTTGCGGAAGAAGCGGCAAAAAAAGCGGATGTATTTTTTGTTGTGGGAACAAGCGGAATTGTTTATCCCGCCGCAGGAATAATTTTTACCGCTCTAGATTCCGGCTCATACATAGTCGAAATAAATGTTGATGAAACAGTAATCAGTAATAACGCTGATAAATCTTTTTTTGGCGAAGCGGGGAAAATCCTGCCTCAAATTATTCAAGAACTAAAAAGTTCAAGTTAAAAATAAAGTTAAAACCTGCCCTATCGATTTGAAATTCAAAATCAAACTAAACGAAAGCGCTATAATTATACTTGCAGTGGCTTCTTTAATTAGCTAATTTTGTTTCAAATATTTTTAATAACTAAATTTTCGGGGAATATATGCCTTCCAAAATAAAAACTAACGGCAGCGTTGATTCGATTGACGATACGAAATATTCAATGCAAACTCATCTTATCTATGGGAAAAATGAATCAAAAAAATGGGATTATTCTCATCACGTGGTCGCTCCGCTTTCTTCATCAGTAATATTCAGATTAGATTCAGTTGAGCGCGGCGCCGAGGGATTCAAAGATTTTGCAAATAACAATATGCTTGGCGAAAACACGGTTCCGATATATATTTATGATCGGCTAGGCGAGCCTAATAAAGACATGCTTGAAGAAAACCTTGCTTATGTTGAAAAAGGAGAAATGGCTGTAACATTTGCCACCGGCATGGGAGCTATCGCTGGAATACTTGGCGTACTAACTAAAACAGGGGATGAAATAATCGCTCACAATACTTTATATGGCTGTACATTTTCACTTCTGCAAAATTGGTATCCGCGCTATAAAATTAAATACACACCGGTGGATCTTACAAATTTGGAGAATCTCACATCCGGAATTACGGACAATACTAAAGTCATTTATTTTGAATCGCCTTCCAATCCTAACCTTGATATTATTGATATCGGTTCAGTGAGAAAAATTGTGGATAAAGTAAATGAACAAAGAAACGAAGCAGACAAAATACATATTGTTGTTGATAACACATTTGCCACTCCTTTTTGCCAGCGCCCAATTGAACTTGGTGCGGACTTTTCTGTTAATTCGCTTACTAAGGGCATCGGAGGGTTTGGCACCGATATGGGCGGAGTAGTAATTGGTCCTGAAAAATTTCATGATCTCGTTCTATTGGTAAGAAAAGATTTTGGAGCTGCGTTAAATACAAAAGCAGCATGGACAGTTTTAACTTACGGGCTGCCAACGCTTCATTTAAGAATTAGCCAGCAAATAAAAACTGCTACAAGAATTGCGGAATATTTAAATAGTCATCCCAAAGTAGAATTTGTAAATTACCCGGGATTACCGGACTACAAATTTTATGAGTTAGCAAAAAAACAAATGACAGACTTTAACGGCAGCTTTGCGCCTGGCAGCTTAAATTATTTTGTGCTTAAAGGAAAAGACGGCGCTGAGCAAAAAGAAAACGGAAGAAGATTAATGAATTTTGCCGCAAAAAATGCTTACACAATGACCCTTGCCGTTAGCCTTGGACATACAAGAACATTAATTGAGCATCCCGCTTCAATGACTCATTCAATGGTTCCGGCGGAAAAGCTGATTGAGTTTGGAATAAATCCCGGCGGAATTAGAATAGCCGCGGGTTTAGAAAATGCTGATGATATCTTGATGGATCTCGATAAATGTTTAGATATAATTTAAAACACAAACCCAGTTTCTCAAAGAAACTGGGTTTGTAGTTTAATTTCATATCCATAAAACGCTTTTAGAATATTATGAAAACTCCAATTAAAACTTTTGAAGTTCCCCATATCGATTCAATAAGCGATATGCTATTTAAATCCGCAGAAAAATATTCAGGCAAAACTGCGCTTGAAGACTTAGCAAATACACCAATTCCATTAGTTACGTACTATGAGCTGCTTCAAAATGTTTTAAAGTTTGGTTCTGCATTAATTCAATTAGGCCTTCCTGAAAGATCCAATATTGCAGTGATTAGCGAAAATCGTGTTCAGTGGGGAATTGCATATTTAACATGTATGGTTTTCAATTATGTTGTTGTCCCTATCGATAAAAACTTAAATGAAAATGAAATTCTTAACATCCTTCATGAATCAGATGCTGAAGCAGTTGTTTTTTCAGATTCATTTATGGGGATGTTTGAAGACAGACGCCCTGCGCTTAAAAATTTAAAACATTATATCAATATGGATATAGACAAAAGCAATCACTCTTTTCACTCGATGACGGAAATGATTAATAAATCACTACCCGCTGAAAAAAATAAATTACCAAAAATAAACCCTGAAGAATTAGCGGAAATAATTTTTACTTCAGGCGCTTTGGGCAGAGCAAAAGGCGTTATGCTTTCACAAAAAAATATCGCTGCAAATTTGATGGGAATGACAAAATTAATTTCTATTACCGATAAAGATAGGTTTTTATCTGTGCTTCCTATTCACCACACTTATGAATGCACTTGCGGATTTTTGTGTCCAATTTACAGCGGGGCTTCAGTACATTATGCTCGTTCGCTTAAAACGGTGGTTGAAGATCTTCAGAAAGTTAAAGCTACAATTTTATTGGGTGTGCCGCTTTTGTATGAAAAAATGTTTAAAAGAATTTCCAAATCAATTAATGATGACAAAATAAAATCGCGTATTGTGCCGCCATTAATTAAAATAAGCGCCGCCTTAGAAAAGTTTGGAATAAAAAATTTAAAACGTAAAATATTTTCAGAGCTTCATGAAAGATTCGGCGGAGAGATAAGAATGTTTATTGCGGGCGGCGCGGCCCCCGATCCTAAAATAGCAAAAGGATTGAGAGAATTTGGATTTGCATTTATTCAAGGGTATGGACTTACGGAAACTTCTCCCATATTAACTTTAAATCAGATTGATAATTTTAAAGATGATGCAGCGGGCTTGCCTCTTCCCGCAGTGGAACTAAAAATAGTTAATACTGATAATGAAGGTAACGGCGAGGTTTATGCAAAAGGGGAAAATGTAATGCTCGGTTATTATAAAAATGAATCTTTAACAAATGATGTTTTGGAAAATGGCTGGTTAAAAACGGGCGACATTGGATTTATTGATGAAGAAGGATTCCTTCACATAAGCGGAAGAAAGAAAAATGTAATAATTGCAAACAACGGCAAAAATGTTTTTCCGGAAGAGATTGAAGATATACTAAATCGGAGCCCTTTTATTTTAGAATCTCTGATTTACGGCGAAGAAGATAAAAAGCATGATGAAATAATTGCGGCTCAAATTGTAACCGACGCGGAAGCGTTTATTGAATATTCTGAAAAAAATAGTAAAGCTATAACATCGGAATTAATAAATAATATCATCGAGGATGTAATTAAAGAAGTGAATAAAGAATTGGCAAGCTACAAACAGATTAAAAAGTTTTACGTAAGAGAAAGTGAATTTGAAAAAACCACAACTCAAAAAATTAAAAGATATCTTGTAAAGAAAGAAGTTGAAAATAGCGATTGATTATTATTACATAAAATCTTTAAAACAAAAAAGGCGTCTTAAAAAAACGCCTTTATAAATTCAAAAAAAGAATATTAAAATATCAAATTAGCTGCGGGGTTTTGCTTCATTAACAACGATATTTCTTCCGTTCAATTCCGAATCATTCAATGCTTTAATAGCATTCTGCGCTTGGGTAGTATTCTCCATTTCAACAAAACCAAATCCTCTTGATCTGCCTGTATCACGGTCTTTTATAACTTTTGCTGAAACGACTGTGCCATGCTCTTCAAAAGCATCTTGTAAACCTTGGTCATCTAAAGACCAGGGAAGAGAACCTACAAATAATTTAGTACTCACTAAAGAACCTCTAAAAAATAATATAAAATATAGTCCGGCTTAATACCGGGGAGTCAAACATAGCTATAAAAGTTAAAATAAACTAATTAATTTTTTGCTCCCCCCTCTCTTTCAGAGGATTCATCTTTTCAATTTTAAATGGATTTTATGGACAAATTTTTTACCAGCCATTTATGCAAAGGCGACAAATCTTTAAATATCTTGTATACATAATTAATTGCATCTTTATTTTTTATTTCACTGGGGTCATCTGTTTTATAATAAATGTAAATTGAATCGTGCAAAAACAGATCGGCATACTTTGAATTTGGATCAAAGCCCCGAGGAATTTTTTTAAGATTTTTTCCTCCCAGCGAATATTTTTTATTCTTTAAAATTGATTTTAGAATTGCATTTAGCCCATCGGCTTTATTACTGGACGAAATAATTTCTCTATATTTTGTCAGCAATTCTTTTGTGAAGGTATATAGGCCTGCGCCGATAAAAATTTCTTTAGGTTCAATATGAAAGTAGAAGCCCGGACTTTCCATTTTTTTGCCGCCTTCCCAAAAATATATTCCCAAATGAGTTTTGTACGGCGACTTATCTTTTGAAAATCTTACGTCTCTATAAATTCTAAAAATAGATTTATCTATTTTAGGTATGGCTGTTATGTAAGGTGAAATTTCAAATAATTTTTCTCCCATTTCCGACACAAATACCTGCGCCGGTTCCATAAAACTTTTTAAGTACATTTCTTTGTTTTGATCAAACCACTCGCGATTGTTATTTTTGGTTAGTTTTTTCAAAAATAAAATTGTGGGATCGGGAAAGTTTTTTAAAGCCGAAATTTTAGGCAAGCGTTCCTCCGCGTTAGAAAAATAAAATATTACTTAATCATTGCATCGCCAATATTAACATTCATTTAGTATAATTCAATAATAATTTTCAGAATGTCTAATAAAAAAATGCTGAGAATGAACTTCTCCGCATCTATCTCTTCACTTAGGGGACGCTATTGTGTGGGTAGGAAAATGAAAATTTATTTTTATCGCATTTAACAATTAATTTTGTTTTATTTTATCGTCTTATTTCTAATACAGAATAATTAATAAAATGGATTGTTCATCAAGGCGTTGGAAATTAAATGTGTGACACAAAATATATTTAACAATTTAAAGAAGCGTTCAAATGAAAAATTACATTTACTACCTGTTAATAGTGTTTTTCTTTTTTTCTTGCAATAAAAAGGAAGAGGAAATTCCGGCGCCCATTAAGCCCGCTTATAAAATAATGAATTATGAAAAGGATTGGGGAGACTGCGACTCCACCGGCGCGCCGTGCGCTGAATTAAAAATTGAATATCCTTTGCTTACAAATTTTTATGATGAAGAAATAAAAGAAAAAATTAATAAAGCAATAATTAATACTTTATTAATTCCTTATAATGATAAAGGCTCTTACTTAAGCTTTGATTCGCTGGCAAATGATTTTTTAGAAAGCTATAAACAATTTGAAAATGAATATCCCGATAATCATCAGCGGTGGGCTATGGAAAGAAAAATTAAAGTTGAAAACCTCTCTGATTCAATTTTCAGTTTGAGTAAAGAAGAATATTATTATATGGGCGGCGCTCATCCAAACTCGACTACAAATTTTATAAATTTTGATTTACAGTCAGGCAATGCAATTGAGCTTACTGATATAATTGAGCCGGGATATCAAGAACAGCTAAACAAAATCGCTGAAGATATATTTAGAAAAAAACAAGGGTTAGAGCCGGGCGAAACTTTGAGCGACGCCGGTTATTGGTTTGAAGATGATAAGTTTAAATTAAACGATAATTTTTTAATTGAAGAAATCGGATTACTGTTTGTGTTCAACCCTTATGAGGTTGCCGCTTATGCCGTTGGCGAGATTGAAGTTTTTATTCCAATTGAAAAACTGGAAGAAATTACCATTAAGCATTAATGACTTTGCGTTACCGCGCCATTGCGGTTAAGCTCAATAAGTAATTCAATAAAGCTTTACATAATCAATCTCAGCTATAAAATTTCCGGACTGCTCATCGCCGATAAGAATAGAAACCTGTTTAATTTTATTTAAAGGAATTTTATTTTGGGAACTAATTTCTTTGCCGAAGTATTTAAGCTTAAACTGATCAAATGGAATATTAATCAAACTATAATCATCAACGTTCGTAGCAAATTGCGCCGTATAATAATATCCCGTAAACTCAGCGGTTTCTTTCATTGAAATACTGAAGTTTTTTCCGCCGCCGTTAATATTAATTTCTATTCCGGAAAAATTTTCAAAGTTAAAATTATTTATCTGACTTCTTAAAGAAGTAAACCCGCCGTTATTTTCTAATGAAATATTTCCGGTAAATATAATTTTATCTTTATCATTTACAGTAGCCTCGGAAGAGCTTAAGCCGCCCATTACTCCGTCGTTTACAATTCTCCATTTCTTTTCAGAATTCATTATAGACGAATTGAGTAAAAATTTGTCATCTCCAAAATTTATTTTATCATTCATTAATCAGATCCAAATTCGTTTTATATTTTAACTTCATTTATAAGCGATAATATTTTCAGCCATTCCTTCGAATACAAAATAATGAAACGGCATAACGGCATACCAATATAATCTTCCGAGCAAACCTTTAGGGCGGAATGTTGCTATTTGCTGAAGAAAAGTTTTTTCATTTTTACTTATAATTTTAAACTCAAGCCAAGCCTCGCCCGGCAATTTCATTTCAGCGTAAAGCAGCAGGCGTCCTTTCTGTTTATCCGCTGCCAGCACGCGCCAAAAATCAAGCGAGTCACCCGTATTTATTGTATTAGTATTTGTTCTGCCCCTGCGCAAACCAACGCCGCCGAAAATTTTATCTAAAAAACCGCGTAAGCCCCAAAGGGCGTTACCATAATACCAGCCGCGCTTACCGCCGATAGACCATATATTATTTATAACTCTTTCAGAATCATTTCCAATAAATTTTTCGCGTTTATCAAAAAAGCACCCGTTAGTTGGCACGTTGATATGCGTGAGCAAAGAGTTATCCGAATAGCTGGAAGCCAGCGCATCCTTCCAGCTTGAAACTACATTATCTTGCTCAATTTTTTGGAAGGCAAGTTGAACCGCTTCTTTATAAGAGATTGGATTTATACCGAGCAATTTTTCCAAATCATTATTCTTTGCTACAACTTCAATCTTCATACTATTCACCAAATTAACCGCAAGCTGGTATGAGGTTGAAGTTACAAAATAAAGCCAGTAAGAAGAAAGCCGAGGGGTCATTACCGGAACTGTATAAATGTATCTTTTAAGTCCGCGCACTTCCGCAAATTGAAGAAGCATTTTTTTATAAGATAGAACATCCGGACCGCCAATATCAAAAGATTTATCTAAAGTTTTTGGATTAAGAAGTACGCCGGATAAATATTGCACCACGTTTCTAATTGCAATCGGCTGATGTTTTGTGTTCAGCCATTTGGGAGTAACCATAAAAGGCAACTTCTCTACAAGGTCGCGAATAATTTCAAATGAAGCGCTGCCGGAGCCAACTATAATTCCGGCTTTAAGCGAGGTTAAAGTTATGCCGCTTGCTTTTAAAATTTCTTCAACCTTTTTTCGCGAAGCAAGATGCTTAGAAAGTTTTTCTTCATTGGTTATGCCCCCTAAATAAATTATTTGCTTAACGGAAGTTTGCTTTAACAGATTTATAAAATTGTTAGCGGTTGTTTTTTCCAGCCTGGCAAAATCTTTTTCATTAGAACTCATCGAATGAATGAGATAATAAGCGGCGTCAATATCTTTTAGCGAGTCGTCAAAGTGAATCTCGTTTAAAAAATCTACTTCAAATAAAGAAATGTTTGGATGCTTATAAATTCCTTCCGCCGGAAATCTGTTTTTATTCCGCACACAGCAAAAAACCTGATGACCCTGCTCAATAAGAGCGGGCAGCAGCCTTTTACCAATGTAGCCTGTGGCGCCGGTTAATAATATTTTCATTTAATTTTTACTGGTTTATTAAAAAGTTTATTTAAAAATATCATTAAGAAAACTTTTCATTTCGTTCCAGCTTTTTTCATCCGCTTCTTTATTGTAAGCTAAAGGAAGGTTAAATTTTTTACCGAGGCTATCGGCATCCGGATTTGTAAAACCATGCACCGCTCCCGGATAATTTATAAATTCATAATTCACTCCGGCTTCATCCATTGCTTTTTTAAATCCTTCAATTTTTTCTTTAGGATTAAATGGATCGTCCGCTCCGTTGCAAACTAAGATTTTAGCTTTAACTTGATCCGGATTATTTACTTTGTCGGTGGGCAAATCACCGTGAAAGCTAACAACTCCGTCGAGATCATCTCCGGCGAGAGCCATCCGCAAAACAATTCCGCCGCCGAAACAATATCCAATTGCCGCAATTTTATTAGTATCGGTTTGCGGCTGTTCTTTTAAAAATTTTAAGCCGGCGTTAAACCTTGCTTTTGCCGTATCCATTTTCTGCATAACAGCCATTGCAAATTTTCCGGCGTCATCGGGATGTTCAGCGGTTTTACCATCGCCATACATATCAACAGCCAATGCAATGTATCCAAGCTTCGCAAGCATTACCGCACGGTCTCTTGGGTATTGATTTTGCCCCCACCATTCATGCACAACAATTATCCCGGGACGCTTACCTTCCTTATTTTTATCGTAAGCTAAAAAACCTTTAAGCGTGGTTCCATTGGAAGTATAGGCAACGTCATTTGTTTCAATTGACTGCGCATTATCATCCGTTTTTTTATCCTCTTTATTATTATTGCAGCCGGCGGCAATAAAAAAACTGAAAATGAAAATTATTAAATATTTCATGAAGCCCTCCTAATTGGTTTATAATTAAATATAAAATAGAACCGCAAAATGTATCAGTAGAATATCAATAGATGAAAGTCAAAATAAAATTTCAGCGCACATTTGTATTAACATTTATCACTTATCTTTATCAAAATAAAATTTAAATTAAAATTGAGATAGTATGAAATTCAATTTAACTAACGCCGCATTGTTAATGGTTATTCCTTTTGCAAATCTATTTTCGCAGATAAGTCAGCCAAAGACCGTTGATTATGTTGATCTTAAAAAATACACCGGTTTGTGGTACGAGATTGCAAAGATACCAAATAAATTTCAAGACCAATGTGTTAAGGGAACCACAGCTAAATATACGCTTGATGAAGATGGAAGTATAAAAGTTGTAAATTCATGTATTGATGATGACGGAGAAAGGGACGACGCTGAAGGCGTTGCAAAAGTTGTAGATAAAAAAACTAACTCTAAGCTGGAAGTTAGCTTTGTAAGTTTTTTGGGGATAAGACCTTTTTGGGGCGACTATTGGATTATTGGTCTTGATGAAAATTATAAATGGGCGGTTGTGGGAACGCCAAATAGAAAGTACGGCTGGGTTTTAAGCCGCACCCAAAAACTTGATGATGATTCAATGAAAAAGATTTATTTAATTTTAGAAGAGAACGGTTACGATAAAAATAATTTTGTTTTTGACGAGCAGTAATAATTTTGAAAAATTTTTTAGGAATTATCAAACCATAGATACAGATGAAAATTTCATTCAATATTTAAATAAGAATTAATAACAATAAACAATTAAAAAAATATGTCGCTAACGCTTTCACCGAAAAAATTAAAACGGTATAAAGATATCGCGCTTCTGCTAATTAAATATGGACGCGCCGATGTTGTTAAAACTGTTAATTCCAATTATCAGTTATCCGATGATGAAATTGAAATAGGCGATGAAAACGGAAAGCCTGAAGAATTAGCCGACGACCTGGAAAAGCTTGGACCCACGTATATAAAATTGGGGCAGCTGTTTTCTACGCGACCGGATTTTCTTCCCCAGGCTTATACCGATGCGCTAACCCGACTGCAGGATAAAGTTGAGCCTTTTTCTTTTGAAGAAGTAGAAAATATAGTTAAAGAAGAATTGGGAGTTCGCATTTCAAAAGCTTTTTTAGAATTTGATTCCAAGCCGATTGCCGCGGCATCATTGGGTCAAGTTCATCGGGCAATACTACGAAGCGGCGAAGAGGTAGCTGTAAAAGTTCAAAGACCTAATATTCGTGAAATAATTCTGGATGATTTTGACGCCTTGGAAGATATTGCCAGCGCAGTTGATAATCATTCCGAGTGGGGAAATAAATATCGCATTAAAGAAATGCTTGATGAATTTAAAAATACAATTCTGCAGGAAATTGATTACAAACAAGAAGCGCAAAATTTAATTAAGCTTTCTTCAAATTTAAAAAAATATAAAAACATTTTAATCCCCCAGCCTGTTACTGATTATACTACTTCAAAAATACTTACGATGACGCTTATTAAAGGAGTGAAGGTTACTAAAATTAGTTCATTAGCGCGGCTGGAAGTTGACGGCGAGTTATTAGCCAAAGAATTGTTCCAAGCCTATCTTGATCAAATTTTAGTTGATGGTTTTTTTCACGCAGACCCTCATCCCGGAAATGTTTTTTTAACCCACGATAATAAAATTGCTTTGCTTGATTTAGGAATGGCTGCGCATATTGATCCTGACATGCGAGAAAAATTATTAAAGCTTTTGCTGAATGTAAGCGAAGGAAGAGGTAAGGATGCGGCAAAAGTTTGTATAGAAATTGGTATGCCGCAGAAAGAATTTGACGAGCAAAAATTTATATCTGAAATATCGAGTTTCGTTGCTCGTTATCAAGATTCAGCGCTGGAAGATATTAAGGTTGGAAATGTAATGATAGAAGTTGCGAGAATTTCAGGGGACAACGGATTAGCAACTTCCCCCGAACTTACATTGCTGGGTAAAACTCTGCTTAATCTTGACGAAGTTGGCAAAACACTTGCGCCCAACTTTGACCCAAATAAAGAGATTAGGAGATACGCTCAAATATTAATGAAGGATCAAATGGTAAAAGGTCTTTCGCCCGGCAGCTTATTTACTTCCTTTTTAGAAACGAATGAATTTATTCACAAACTGCCGTCAAGACTTAATTCTTTTTTTGAAAATTTATCCAGCAATAAATTTATAATAAAAGTTGACGCCTTTAATGAAGATAAATTAATGTCGCATCTTCAAAAAATTGCCAACCGTATAACATTGGGTTTAGTGCTTGCCGCTTTAATTGTAGGCGCCGCTTTGATGATGAACGTTAAAACGGAATTTAGAATATTGGGTTATCCCGGTATTGCAATGATACTTTTTTTACTTGCGGGTATTTTTGGATTTGGATTGATAATCAATATTATGCTGCATGATAAAAGCCCCAAAAACAAAAAGTAAAATAAAAAAATACGCTGAAGGATATTTTTTTTTCATATACTTAACAGAATCAGTAATAATTTTTTCCAGCGTTTTCAAGCTTACATCTTTTAAGCTTTTAATATATAAGCACGATTTTGCAATTTTAAATTTGCCTAGCTTCTTAAGTTTATCTTCGTATTTATCAAATCCGGGTATGATGTAAATAGTTAGACTTTGTTTGCGAGGCGAGAATCCCGTTATAAAAAAAATCCCTTCGCGTCCGCTTTCATATTTATAATGATAGATTCCAAAACCCACAATACTTTCTCCCCACATTGCGGGCTTTTCTCCGGTAACCATCTGCATCATATTTAAAATAGTAAAACAGTCTTTGCGTTTTTCATCATCGCTAATTGGATTTAGAAATTTTTCAACGCCGGAATTTTATTTTATAAATTCATTTAGCGCCAGTTTATCGGAAACAGAAAGAGAGCCGTCTCTTGATTTTAAAGCGAAATTTAAATTCTCAGTTTTTTTAGAAAGATATTTTTTCATTCTTCTTAATGCGCCGCCGGAAAAAAATTTATTTGCGGTAAACAAAGCTGTCTTCATTCCGGTTAATATGGGGAGTCTTTTTATAAAACTTTCCCATTCAGTATCGGGACGGGAAATAGGGAATATTGATTTGTTACTCCAGCCGCTAAGCAGCAAGTAATCAGCGCCGATAAGTTTATTCGGCTCAAAATTGTTTATGGGAATAAGCTCGGCGGCAAGTCCTCTGTAAAGAAGGAAGCGGGCAATTTCCTCTCCGAATTTTTGAGTAGTTCTGTTTTTACTCTGCACGATTATTAAAGCCTTTTTCATATACGCCTCTTTTTAATTCTGTTTTTTAATTACTTGGTGCAACGTAAAAAAGTAAGCCGCCATCCTCAATCAATATTTTATGAATGGATAATTTTAATGATATGAGCTTGTTTTTGTTAGTTGATTGTGAGGGTTAAAAGTTAAGTTAAGAGGTGGTTGGTCATATATTAAATCTATTTATTTTTAACTGTACGATATATTTTATCAATTACATTTTCAAAATTATTCTTGACTTGGTGTTCCCAAAATCGAAGGACCGTCCATTTTTATTAGTATGTATTAGAGGATAAAGCAAACTGATTTAATCACGACTCAAAAATTGTTTTACCTTATTTTCCGGACTATTAGGGTAGTCTTCTTCAGATGAATTACACTTGCAACAAAATTTTTTTTTATTGAATGGATATAATGTTTTAGACAATCACAGTCCCAATACTCTAGATTTAAAACAATTTACCAAGTATTTCAATTCTTTCATTGTATTCATTATAAATAAAAGGGAAATTATTAGAGGACAAATCTTTACCATTCCTTTGCATTAATATGATAATTAATTTGCTGGGTCGTAATTCTTTTTTTATACTTAAGAAAGATGTCCTAAAAGCTTCAATTTTACTTTTGTTCCCGGTTTCAGCGCATACTTTTTCTAAGCTTTTGCGGAATTACCAATTTCCACTATGATGAGACATAACCTAATTCCATTAATACTCCATTTAAAATTTATCTTTCATTATTTAAAATGTAAGAAATTAGAATATGGCAAACCAAAATTTTTTAATGCGGAACGGCATTGAATCGAATTTATTTACGCTCATCAATCTGTTTTAAAAGCTGCTCAACTTCTTCCTTTCCCCAATGCGGCATAAGTCCGTTTTGCTGGTCAGACTTTTCATATTTTTCTAATGACTTTTCAAGTATTGGTTTTGCATTTGCGGGACCGCCGCCAAACTGTTCCGGCGTGTGAAATACTCCCACGCCAATTAAATATTCCGGTCGAGGATTCAACGAATCAATTGCAATAGCCTGCTTAAAATTTTTCTCAGCCGCCGCTCCGTACTTCTGCCATCTATTCATTGGGTCAACCTGCATACGCGCCTGCGCAATCATTCCATTAAGCGTGTAAACTTCTGAATTATTTTGCTCAAGCGAATCAGCTTTGCCGGCAAGCTTATCAGCTTTATCTAAATAAGTATCTTTCTTAGAATTTACAGTATCAGTAAAGCTGGCTATTACATACGAGAGCGAACTGTAATAGTAAGGAAGCCACTTATCTTTTTCGGCAAGCGCAATGCGTTCAAAATTGTTGGCGGTGTTAATATAATCTTCAGCCGTTTTGCATTCTCCCATTTTATTTAAATTCTTTTTCATTGCTTGTTCGTATTTACTGTCGTCAGCGTAAGCGCCGGAAAGGAATAACAACGAAAGTATAACCGAAAGAAAAATTTTCATTTTATAACTCCTATATATTGATATGCATTAATTGTAAGGATTAGTTTCTCCGAGTGAAATAAACATTCCTATAAAAGCAAAGCGCTTTGCCGCGGGAAGAATAGGCGCGCTGAATTTTCCATTAGATGAATAGTTATATCCATAAATATTATTGAATCCTAAGATATTATCAATTGAAAAGAAAATTACGGTAAAATTATTAAAGACAGTTGTAATGTGACTAACGTTGAAACTTAGGTTGTTATAACTTTTAGCGCGGTCGCTTAAAAACTCAGGGTTATTAGGATTGAAATATGGACGCCCCGTTGCAAATGTATAAGTCAAGCCAACGTAAGAAGTAATATCCTGAAACCATCGCTTAGCAACTATGGATAAAGTATGCGGAGTTGAAAAAGGCGGCGGCGCCAGCGAAGGATAATTTTTATAATTACGTTTTGTATCGAGATAAGAATAAGAAATCCAATAATCTGTAAATTGAAAAGTCTCGCTGTCCCGCCAAAAAACATCTACGCCTTTTGCATATCCGCTTCCGCCGCTGCTGAAATCCACTTCGGGCAGATTAAAATATGGATAAGTAAAAACAGTTCCTTTAGCGAGATCATCATAATTTTTATAATAAGTTTCTATTCTGAATGTTCTGTTATCATTAATATATTGATAATTAAAAATGTAATGAGTTGCTTTTTCAAAAGCGAAATTTTTTGACTGTAAAAGAAAATCTTGATCGGGTGTTTGATAAAATTGACCATAAGCAAAATTAAACTGATCATATTTTCCAAGTCTGTATGCAAGCGAAACACGCGGAGCCAAATTTGTTTTATCAATTGCTTTGGAATGCTCAGTTCTTAAACCAACTCGCGCGGCAATATCATTGGTAATAAATAAATCAGCTTCAACGTAACCGGCGAGATAAGTTTCATTTATTTTTCCGCTTAGGTCGTTATAAGATGTCGCTGCTTTTAAATTCTGCGCCTCGCCTCCGAAAGTTAAGACGGCTTTTGAAAACAAATTTTTTGTAATAGTAAATTTCCCGGTTTGAAAATAATCATCCTGTTTAACCTGGTCTGAATTTATTTTATTTTTTACTTTATCCACGCTGAAAGAAAAGCCGGCGAACAAGGTCCAATCATCCCAAAGAATATCGTGATAATTTAAATTTGAAAACAAGTTGCCGCTGTTCTGATGTATAAAATCTTTTCGCGAAATGTTATCAAGATTCGGAACGTTAAGCGATAAGCCGCCGAAGTGATATGAAGCGAAAGCTTTCAGCATTCCGGTTTTAGAAGTTTTCTGCCGGAAGTTTGCCGAGCCTTGAAAACTTTCCGGCGCTTTTTCCCAATCTGTTCTTTGCTTTTGAATTGCAAAATATGGATCAAGATTATAATAGCCCGCTTCAACTGCAAGAGAAGAATTCTCCCAGCGCTGAACATGCGAGCCGCCAAAACCAACCGCCATTAAATTTATAGCTGATTGAGTTTTAGGCGCGAGGTCTTGCGTTTTAAGGACGAGTACGGAAGAAAGCGCCTGCCCATATTGCGCTGAGTATCCGCCAGTGCTGAAGAAAGTTCCTTTAAATAACATTGGGGAAAATCTTCCGCGCGAGGGAATATCGGGCACGCTGCTGTAAAATGGATTTTCCACAACCATTTCATCAATCACTGTTTTGGTTTCAGATGCTGAACCGCCTCTGACAAATAACCCTTCTGTCTCACCAATTTTTTGTGTGCCGGGTAATGTACTTAAAGCCGAGTAAATGTCTGCATCAGCGCCGGTGGTTACTATATCCAGCGGGCGAAGAATAATTGATTTCTTTTCATCACTTGCTTCAAATGATCCCGCAGAAATTACAACTGTTCCAAGTTCGGAAGATTCTTCTTCAAGTATGATATTAAAAAATTTATCCCTTCCGTCAAGCGTTACCGCCTGCGAATATGTTTTATAACTTACAAAGCTGACAACTAAAGTTCCGTTTCCTTCTTCATCGGTAGTAAAAGAAAAACTGCCGTCTGAATTTGAAGAGACGCCGTCATAAGTATCTTTAAGAAAAACATTGGCCCCGGGGAGAGCTTCGCCATTTTCATCAGTTACTTTGCCTGAAATTTTTGTCTGCGTATAAACAAGAGATGAAAGAATGATGATAAAAAAAATGGGAATAAAAATTTTGATTTGCACTTTTGAAGTATCCTATGAGATAAAAATATTTCTGGACAAAACTTATAAACAAAACGTTGGCAGTCAAATATTATTTGGATAAACGGTAGAATTTAAATATGAATCCGATCTATTCTCGGCAGACCTCTGCAAAATCAATTTACCCGCTAAGAAAAAAAGATTGAGTTATTATAAAGTGCGTTATTTAATTGCGATTAAAGATTATTCATATATATTATGAAATGATTTTAATAAACAATTTATTTTATTATGAATAATGAATTACCCTTCAGTAAAAAAGTATTAATTGCTTTAAGCCTTTCCATATTATTAATATCTCTCGTTTACCTTTTTATAAATGGTATAAATGTTTTCTTATTAATTTTTGCTGGAATATTACTGGCAATATTTGTTCGAGGCTTATCAGGTTTGCTGGTACGATATGTTTCTATACCCAAAAAATTTTCACCCGCAATGGTAATTCTATTGATCGCGGGTATTTTATATGGCGGCGGATTATTATTAGGTCCCAGTATAAGTGAAGGTTTTAGTGAATTAAGCAGAAAAATTCCTGAGACATTTCAGGAGCTTCAATCAACCATATCTCAATATTCATGGGGGAAAGAAATATCGAAAAATGCGGAGAAGGCTTATCATGATGTATTAAATAATCCAAAACTTGCACAAAAGATAACTGGAGTTTTTTCTACTACACTAGGGGCAATATTAAATATTTTCGTAATTCTGGTTATAGGGTTGTACCTCTCATTTGATCCCTTACTTTATAAAAAAGGTTTGCTGAAATTATTCACAAAAAATATTAGAATAAGAGTTGAGGAAATTTTAGACGCTGTGCGAAGAGCATTAAGCTGGTGGATGGTAGGGCAGTTTTCTTCGATGGCGGTGGTGGGCATATTAACCATTATTGGATTGCTTATACTCGGTATTCCTCTGGCTTTTACGTTAGGAATTTTAGCCGCAGCTCTAACTTTTATTCCGAATATTGGTCCATTTATTTCCGCAATTCCAGCTGTGCTTATCGGGCTTGTGCAAAGCCCCGCAAAGGCTCTTTATGTAATTCTTTTATATGTGGGTATCCAAACATTTGAAAGCTATTTAATCACTCCTCAAATTCAAAAAAAAGCAGTATCGCTGCCGCCAGCGTTATTAATTGCAGTGCAAATATTAATAGGCGTTTGGCTGGGGCTGTTCGGGCTTTTGCTTGCCACTCCTTTGCTGGTAGTTTTTATGGTTATTGTTCAGATGGCGTATGTTAAAGATTGCATTGGGGAAGAAGTTGACACGCTTGGTGAGCAAAAAGCAGATTAACGCTAATTCCAATTTTTTCATTTATGTATAAATAAATTTACAACGTCTGCGAATAAAGTTTATAGCTGATAAAGTTGACGACCAAAATTCCCGTTTCATTCTTCTTTGGTAAAAAAAGAAACACTGCCGTCCGGATTTGAAGATATGCCGTCATTAGTATCTTTAAGAAAACCATTGGCGCCGGAGAGCTTTGCCATTTTCATTAGTTACTTTGTCTGAAATTTTAGTCTGAGTATAAACAAGAGATAAAAGAAGGATTAGAAAAAAAATGAAAAAAAGTTTGATTTGCACTTTTGAAGTATCCTATGAAATGAAAATATTTCTAGACAAAATTTTTAAACAAAACATCAGCAGTCAAATATTAAAAGGATGATTGGCAGATTCATTTATAGAACCTCGAATTTAATATTCAAAAAAAATTGGCTAATGCTTAAACATATAATGCAAGTTAAACATGAAATAATTTTTAGAGTAATCAAATTTTCTTAATTTAAGTTTATAACAAATCATAATTAAATTAAAAGAAATAAGCGCCGTAAAAAATCCGCGTTAAAAAATTTTAATATAAATTTAATCGTTATCCATTAAAGGAGAATAATTGAAAACAACCGTAACTCTATTTTTGATAATCTTGTTAGCAGGATGCAGTCAAAAGCCTGAATACGATGTAATACTTAGGAATGGAAATATTTATGATGGCAGCGGTAGTAAATCATACAAAGCTGATGTCGCAATTAAGGGAGATACTATTGCAGCTATTGGTGATTTAGGTAATTCATTAGGAACAACTGAAATTGACGCTTCAGGACTTGCGGTGTCGCCGGGCTTTATAAATATGTTGAGCTGGGCTAACGAAACTTTAATTGAAGATGGGAAATCACAAAGCGATATAAGGCAAGGAGTAACTCTTGAAGTTATGGGTGAGGGCTGGTCGATGGGACCGTTAAATGATAAAATGAAAAAAGAGACGGCTGAGGAAGAAGGCGATATTAAATACGATATAAAATGGACAACTTTGGATGAGTACTTAAATTATTTACAGCAAAAAGGAATTTCGTGTAATGTTGCCTCGTTCGTAGGGGCGGGAACTGTTAGAATTTATACGATAGGATATGAAAACAGAGCGCCAAATGAAGCGGAGCTTGCTAAAATGAAGGAACTTGTAAAGCAGGCAATGGAAGACGGCGCACTTGGGGTTGGCTCTGCTTTAATTTATGCCCCAAATTTTTATGCTAAAACTGATGAGCTTATTGCGCTATGCAAAACAGCTTCGCAGTATGGGGGTATGTATATTTCACATATTAGGAGCGAAGGCAATCAGCTTCTTGAAGCCGCGGATGAATTAATTAAAATTTCAAGAGAGGCAAATATCCCTGCAGAATTTTATCATATAAAAGCTGCGGGCGAATCCAATTGGTACAAACTTGATTCGCTTATTAATAAAATAAATAAAGCGCGAGACGAAGGCTTACATATAACCGCCGATATGTACGCTTACACTGCAGGCGCTACGGGGCTTGATGCCGCTATGCCTCCATGGGTTCAAGAAGGAGGGTTCAAACAATGGAAGAAGAATCTTCAGGATCCGCAAATAAGAAAAAAAGTTTTAAAAGAAATGAAAACTCCTACAGACAAATGGGAAAACTTCTTTATGGCATCGGGTTCTCCTGATAATATTTTATTAGTTGGATTTAAAACCGACAGCCTAAAATATTTAACGGGAAAAACTTTAAAACAAGTAGCGGAAATGAGAGGCAAATCGTCTGCGGAAACAGCAATTGATTTAGTAATTGATGATAACAGCCGAGTTGGAACAGTTTATTTTCTGATGTCTGAAGAAAACATAAAAAAGAAAATTTCCATTCCCTGGATTAGCTTTGGCTCCGATGAAGGATCATTGTCGCCGGAAGGGGTATTTTTAAAATCTAATCCGCATCCGCGAGCTTATGGAAATGTTGCCAGGCTTTTAGGTAAATATGTTCGTGATGAAAAATTAATTTCTTTAGAAGACGCTGTTAGAAGACTATCGGGATTGCCAGCTCAAAATCTTAAAATAAAAAAAAGGGGTTTACTTAAAACGGGTTATTTTGCAGATGTAGTTGTGTTTGATACTGCAAAAATCCAAGACTATGCCACGTATGAAAAACCTCATCAATATTCTAAAGGAGTAGTAGATGTATTTGTGAATGGAGAACAAGTTTTAAAAAATGGAAATCATACAGGCAAAACTCCGGGCAGGGCTGTACGAGGTCCTGGGTGGAAAGGAAATGATTGATCAACTAAGAAAAGATATTTGGGTTGTTTACAGGTCATGAAATTTTCAAGTAAAAAAATTTTTATTCCATAAGCCGGCTTAACTGTGCGGCTTTGTTTGGCTTACCCCAATTTTTATATAAATCAACCAAAGCGCTTAATGCTAATTTTGTGGTTCTATCTTCCTCTCCGTACTTTTCATTTAACCCCTGGTAACTTTTAAGCAGATGATTTTCGGCTTCTGAAAATTGTTTTGCATTAAGCAGGCATTTACCTAATTGCATTTCTACGGTAAGCGTTAATTTATTGTTTTGTCCAAATTCTTTTTTTCGTATAGAGTACGACTTACTTAAGAAATTTATGCCGTCCTTAAATTTACCGTTGGCTGCTAAAGCCCTTCCGTACCACATATAAGAACGGCTTAGATTTACATTATTTTCATCAAAATTTTTTAAGCCGACATCAACAGAAGCTTTAATAATTTCTTCAGCCTTAACAAATTGACTGTCATTAAAATAAGTGCTGCCCAAATTTGAATATGCTAATATTAAATCGGGATGATCTTCCCCAAGTATCTTTTTTTTAATGTTTATTGATTCTTCAAGCAGAGGCAGAGCCTTGTGGTGTTCTTGTTTATAAATTGAAATGAAAGCAAGATTGTTTAACACGTTTGAAACTCTGATATGATTATTCCCAAACTTTTTTCTAAAAGCTTTTAAACAAACCCGGTAAAGCGAGTCAGCCTTATCAAGCTTACCGTTATAATTTAAAGCAGTAGCCAGATTATTTTTTATTGAGATAACATCATAATCGTCATCGCCTCTTACTTTTTCTGCAGTAAGCAAAGCTTCGTATGAAACTTCTTCTGCTTTTTGATAATTACCCATATCGGTAAAAAGAGAGCCGTATGAGTCAAGCATTTTTGCTAATTCCAAAGAGGGTTTATCTTCGACTGACTTTAACATATCAAGAGATTTTCTATACAGCTTTTCGGTACTTTCATAATCTCCTTTATACTCCAGTACAACGCCAAGGTTTTTTAAGCTTACTGCAGTCTCATAACTTTTTTCTCCGAATAATTTTTGATTAATATCCAATGCTTTATTCATCTCAACTTCAGCGGAATCATAAATTCCCAGGTTTTGATATGTAGTTCCGATTATAGTTCTTATTTCTGCTTCAATTTGTTTTTGCCCTTGCAGCTCGGTGGAAAGGGATTTAGCCGCTTTTTGAATAGCATCAATAACTTTTACTTCTCTGCCGTCCTGTTTGGGATCCGGAGATGAAATCATATTTAAAAGGAATGATTTTATTTGATTTGCTTTTTCTGCTTCCAGCTTCGCATTGTCTCTTTCAATTGATGCAATTCGCGACTGCCAGATGATTCCTCCTAATCCCAGTATAATAAAAATATTAATTATGGCGAATGTGATAACGGCAGTCTTATTTCTCTTAACAAATTTTTTACTCCGGTAAGAAAGCGAATCCTTATGAGCATTTACAGGCTGATCATTTAAATATCTTTTTATGTCTTCGGCAAAATTCTCAACCGATGAGTAGCGCCTTTCAGCTTCTTTTCTTATGGACATTGCAACAATGTTATCAAGATCGCCGATTAATTTTTTATGAAGTTTTTCAATGCTTCCTTCGCGCGTGCTGCTAACGGTCTCAGGAGAAATAGTTATTACTTTTTCATCATATTTTTTTTCAACTGTCTCATAAATTATTTCGCTCGGTTTTGTCGGTTCGGCGTGCAGCACGGAATCTTTTATATCGGAAGGGAAATGGCTTTTAAGTTTGTAGGGATGATGCCCGGTTAAAAGTTTGTACAAAACAATTCCGAGTGAATAAACATCGCTTGAGGTAGTTATGATTTCACCTTTTATCTGTTCGGGACTGGCGTACTCAGGCGTAAAGTTTAATATTCCTTTTGAGGTTATTGTTTCGTGAGTCATTCCCTCCGGATCTAAAATCTTTGCTATTCCAAAATCGAGCAGCTTAGGTTCACCTTCTTTTGTAATCAGAATATTATTTGGTTTTAAATCCCGGTGAACCACAAGATTATGATGCGCGTATTTAACCACGTCGGCAATCTTTAAAAAAAGTTTTAATCTTTCTTTTATGTTTAGCTTATGCTCGTCGCAATATTCATCAACGGGAATACCGTCGATAAATTCCATCACCAAAAACTGAATTCCGTCGTCGGTAATTCCGCCGTCTAAAAGTTTTGAAATATTAGGATGATTAAGATTAGCGAGAGTCTGTCTTTCCGTTTGAAATCTTTTTATAACCGTGCTTGAAGCGTAGCCGGGATTAATAATTTTTACCGCGGCTTTTTGTTTCACTTCGTCATCACGCAAGCCGAAATAGACTAATCCCATTCCTCCCTGCGCGATAAGTTTTATAATTTTATATCTTCCAAAAAATTTCCCGATAAAAAAATTATCATTTTCTATCAGCGCATCTTTAGGTAAAGAAGCGATATCGAGAAAATCGTCTGCAACATCATTGGCTGAAAGAAGCGAATAAATTTCTTCTTTCAATTCGGAATCATCGCATAAAGAATTTATATAATCTTTTCTTTCATTCTCAGGAAGTTCAACGGCGTCGAGATAAATTGTTTTAACTTTTGTCCAGGTATTTTTATCCATAAAATATTCAGCCGTTTTAGTGGAATTATTTTTTTAGCGCGAATGTTTGAACAATTATAAATATTCTGCCGGCTATTTTAAAGCGGATATTATTTTAAAAAAACCTCCGAGGTTTAGGAAAACCTCGGAGGTTTCGATTAAGTGTAAATCCTACTTCTGCAATATCATTTTCTTAACAGAAGAAAAATTATTTACGGACAGCTTATAGATATAAACTCCGCTTGCCAGACTTGAAGCATCAAACCTAACTTCATAAGTGCCGGGAGATTTAGTTTCGTTTACAAGCGTTGAAACTTCATTTCCCAAGACATCATATATCTTTTAACAGAACAGGAGATTGGCTGCTGTACCGACGGAAGGAATGTCATATTTAATTGGTGCTTCTGGGTTAAATGGATTCGGATAATTTTGTGAGAGATTATAGCTTGTAACTATTTCAGTTTTTTTATCATCATCAACAGAAACTATTGTCCCTACGCTGTCAACAAAAATTGTAACATTATTTGTATTCTTTTTTATCGTTAAGTATAAACCGGATTGAGCATCAATGGTTGGAAAGCTGTCAGTAATAGCGCCGGTTGTAGTAAGCACAACAAAACTGTCGCCCGCTGCGGGAATAAAATTATCAACCAAAGATACTTTTAAAGTGCCGTTTAATTTAGCGGTGCCGGTAATATTCAAACGATCATATTCGCTGTTCTGTAATCCCCCGAGTTGAATATCAAGCACGCCAGTTGAAGAAGGAAGATAGTTTCCGATGTAGGAAAGCATACCGGGAGAATTGCCGGGGGAATTTATTCCGTTGTTTGTAAAATTAGATGGAACATCAATGCTTCCAGTACCTTTTATTATTGCGTCTTGTTCATTTTCAAGATTGGATATATCTACCGTGCCCGAATCCACTTGAATAATGCCGCCCGCTTTATTTGTAAAACTCCACCACCCATTCATTGTGGAAACATCAGTTCCTCCGCTTTTGCGGAATGTTCCTGTATTAATAAATGTTCCGCCGCTTCCGGTACCGCCGCTGTAATCAGCATCGGAAGTTATAATCCATATTCTTCTATTGTCAACAACAGAGAGTCCCTGAATTCCTAAACCATTAGTTCCTTCCTGCCTTACTGTGCCTTGATTTAGCAAAGTTGTTCCGCCGCGCAAAGAAGCATAATTTACTCCCGGGAGAACCAATAGAGCGCCATTAGGAATTTCAAGAGTTCCACCGCCGGTTACTGTACCATAAACAAATTGAAATCCGTTTCCTTTAATATCAAGAGTTACAGTGGCGCTGTCCGTGCTGATAGTGCCGCCGTTAAGACTAAAAACTCCGGCAGGTGAGCCAATTAAAGTTCCTTTAAAAATGTGTGTGGCAGATTTTAAATTAAAAAGAGAACCGGCAGCAATATTATAATTGCCTCCATTTAAAATACTGTTGCAGCTAAACTCTAATGTTCCCTTCTGAACATCAATTGTTCCACCATCATTATTAAAAGTCCACCACCCATCCATATTGGAAACATCAGTACCGCCGCTTTTGCGGAAGGTTCCGGTATTGATAAATGTTCCGCCGCTGCCGGTACCGCCGCTAAAATCAGCATCGGAAGTTATACCCCAAAGTGATTTGTTATTAATTATAGAGTACCCTTGTATTCCAAAAGCAAAAGTACCTGCCTGTTTTACTGTGCCTTGATTTAGCAAGGTTGTACCAGCTCTTAATCCTGCATAATTTGTTCCCGGTAAAACAAAAAGGGCGCCTTCGGGAATAACTAAAGTTCCGCCTCCGTTTATAGTACCATAAACAAATTGAAAACCGGTTCCGTTTAATATTAAATGTTACGTTAGCGCTGTCTGTACTGATTGTTGCGCCATCAAGGCTGAAAACTCCTGCAGGCGAACCTGTTAATGTCCCGCTAAAAATCCATGTGCTGCCAGTCAAGCTTAGAAGCGCATTTTCTGAAACGTTGTATATACCATCGTTAAAACTCCCGCCACCGGAATATGTTAATGAGCCGGATTGTACGTCAATTATGCCGTTCTGATTTTCAAAAGTCCACCAACCGTTAATAGTAGACACACCAGTGCCTCCGCTTTTACGCAGAGTTCCGGTGTTTATAAATGTTGCGCCGCTAAATGATTCCCCACCAAAGTAACCATCCCCTTGAATATCAAAAAGCCCTTCATTATGCAGAGTTGACAACCCTCTTCCACCGACAGCACCGTCTCCCTGCAAAATAATAGTCCCCCGATTTATCATATAGGTACCTTCATACAAGGTATGAAAATTATGTTCAGAGTTATATGTCATTGTAACTACAGAAGTTTCGGTAAACAAAAGCGTATTGTTTACATCATTTCCACCATTGGCTCCGTTGCCGCCTTTAAATACGCCGGCACCCCAAGTTGAATTGCCGGTAACTGTAAGTGATGGATTTCCGCTGCCTTCAAATTCAATAGTTCCAGCAGAGGTACCCCAATCTAAAGTAAAACCTGCTATTTCAACAGAGCCGGTTATTAAAACTGGTTTGCTCACTACTATTGCATAATCACCGGGACCCGGAACACCTGCCGGCGACCATGTTGCCGGGTCTTGCCAATTACCGCCGTATTTAATTGCGGTGTATGTAGTTTGCGCATTAAGCAATGTTTGAAAAGCTAGTATGAAAAGTAAAAATTGAAAAGAAAAAAATCCTTTTCATGGACCCTCCTATTATAAATGAATTTAGTTATGAAATTTAATTAACGTTGTTGAAAGGCTAGAAGAAGTGTTCTACAAGTACATGCGTGAGAAATGAGAAAAAGGTTCATTAAATATTTCTTAAGCTTCTTTTAACAACAGAGGCACGAAGGCACGAAGGCAGGAAGAAAAACAATTATTATTACTTTGCATTTTCTTAGTGAACCTAAGTGTTCTTAGTGTCTAAGTGGTTAAGCTTTCTTTCACCAGAGGGGTACGAAGGCGCAGAGAATCAGTAATCAAAAATAAATTGATGCTATTTTAATTCGCGGTAAAGCCAGGCGCGGGCAAGTCCCCATTCTCTTTTTACGGTGGATACAGAGCAGTTAAGAACTTCGGCGGTTTCTGTAATATTAAGTCCCCCAAAAAATCTAAGCTCAACAATTTTGCTTAAACGTTCGTCAACTTCACTAAGTTTTTGAAGAGCGTTATCAAGCTCAATAATTTTTTGATCATTATCGCTGTAAACAACCATCCCTTCTAACAAAGAAATCTTAGTAGGATTTTCCCCTCTTTTAACAGCGCTTTTTTTACGGGCAAAATCAACGAGAAGCTGGCGCATAGCATTAGCGGCTATGCCGAAGAAGTGAGCTTTATTATCGAGTGAAACATTATTGTGTCCAATTATTTTTAGGTAAGCTTCATGCACCAGTTCGGTAGTTTGCATAGTTCGTTCGCCGTATTCCTGGTAAAGATATTTGGAAGCGATTCTCCGGAGTTCGTTATAAACAATCGGAAAGATTTCATTTATTACTGTTCTATTCCCCTTGCCAACTTCTGAAAGGAGGAGGGTTAAATCCGTAGAGTCTGATAGCAAAATATTTTCCCTTAGTAATTTGTTATATGAAAGTAGTGATAATTTTTTATTAAGAAAATAGCATTAAGATTACTTTCGGTTTAATTATTGAGAGAAATTTTTCACCACAGAGGCACGGAGCCACAGAGAAACACTTACGCAAAACCAGTAAATATATAATATTGATTTGCATTTTCTTAGTGGAGCTAAGTGTGCTATGCAAGGCACTAAGAACACTAAGAAGCACATAGAAGGAGATTTTATTTCTGCAATATCATCTTCTTAACAGAGAAAAAATCTCCGGCAGAAATTCTATATAAATAAATTCCGCTTGCAAGATTTGAAGCATCAAATTTAACTTCATAATTTCCTGGCGCTTTAGCCTCATTTACAAGCGCTGAAACTTCGTTCCCAAGCACATCGTAAATTTTTAATTGAACTGGTAAAACATGCTTTGCGCCTAAGGCTGGAATGGAATATTTTATTTTTGTTGCCGGATTAAACGGATTTGGGTAGTTCTGGTATAATCGAAACTCTTCCGGTAAAACAGCGCCAGTTTCAACATCGGTTGATATAAAATGCACACGAAAATCATCTAGACCAATTGCACCATTATCTTTTTTAGCGTCGTTTGTTTCGGCAAGATATAAGCGTGTCCACTTAATTGGAAAAGTAAGAACAGCGCTTGGATTTACCCAGCTTGGTACGGCTGCACTCAAATTCACTTCAATATACTTCCAGGTATTTGTCCAATCAATTCCTGGATTACCGCTTGTAAAATCGATAAGAAAAATCTCATTATCTGCATCTTTAAACTCTCCACGCAGCCAATGCATCTTTCCATCGCCATAAACCTGAATACTTAGTTTTTCAGGAGTACCTGAAATAGGAATTTCTTTAGTCAGGTATAAAGCGCTTGTGCCGCCGGTTGTAAAACTATAATTTAATTTTCCGGAAGAGGGGGCCGATATAAAATTTGAACTATCATAAACAAAACTGCACTGAGACAGATTAACTTTTGTTCCGGTTAAAGTGTAACCTGTTAGATTTGAGAAATCATCAATAATAGTTGTAGCTGATGTTCCTATCGTTAAAGGTACTGATCCGCTGATGGTATCAATTTCAGCAATTATCTCGCCATTACCGGTATTTGTCGCAGTCAAATAACCGCTTAAAGTTATAGTTCCTAACCCGCCGGTAACTGACCACTGAAAATCTGTCTGCTGCAGTTGAATAATATTGTTATAGTTATCAAATGCGGTTGCCGTAATTTGTTGTGATTGTCCGACTTGCAGGATAACTGGATTTGGTTCCAATAAAATTTGTGAAATTTTTGTCAGATGCGCCAGCGCTGAATCTTTAATGCTTCCCACTGAGGCATATATATATCCTGAAACGGTATCAAACGCTGCAGTAAAAATTCCGTTTTGTGTAATGCTGCCGATTGATGGATCGCAGCTCCACACCAGACTGCCGGGAGTTATATTAACAGGATTATAATATTGATCAAACCCTGAAGCAGCAAGAGTTACGTTGGATCCTCCAATTGCAAATATCTCTTTTGGTTTTACACGGATATGCGCCAATAGTCCTGTCGGAGCTGTGCTAACTAACAAAAAACTATTTGAAACTGATCTTTCACCGCCAATATCGGAAGGACTATTAACAAGCGCTCCTCTTACCAGCATTGTTGATGATCCGCCGCCATCAAGATTTAAACCCTGATAAACGCCATATGTTTTCATGTAATCTCCAAGTTCTTTGTAAGACATGCCGATGCTTAATCCGGGTTGTCTGCCATCAACTACAAACATGAAAAATAGTGTAGAGTCGTGATTGAATCCCACAGATGTTCGTGGATGCCGATCTCCGTTATCAGAATTTGAAATTCCATCTTTTACGAGCCATGTGTTTCCACCAATCAACTGCTCAAGATGCGAATAAGCGGGTAAGAGATTCAAAACAATTTTAATTGTATCCTCTTTAAATAAATTATTCACTAAGAATGAAGCGGCAGTTCCGTGACCTGAAAGCGCTGATTTATTATTTCCGATAGACATGTTTCCAATTCCTGTAATAAGTGTATCAACTATACATCTGATTGTATCGTTAACAAGCCAGTTATCTATAGGAATAATCCTAACTTCAGTTCCATATTGATTAGTTGAAGTAGATGTGCCTTTGAAGGAATTGTAGAAAATTAATTCATCAATATCACGGATTTTATTTACGCCCGAAATATTTTTTACGCTGTCCTTAGTAATTATAGATCCTGAAAAATTTTGCATACCGATCATAGGTAATTTATTTATATCGAATGCAACATTTAACCAGCCATTATTAACTTTTAATAGTTCACCGTTTGCAACTTGTGTTCCTATCTGTTCGCCATTACTAGTGTTATAAAAATCACCGTTAATAGCAGCAACTACTCTGTGCTCCTCATAGTTATTGCGCGCTGCCATTGAAGAGGTTTTTTCAAATGCTGTAAGTCTGTTGCCAGCCTTAACTGTCTGAAATTTTATCCACGGATTTTGGATGTTAATTTTAACGATATTAATATTCCACGGACCGGAGTCAATTACATGGTGATAATGAGTTATGCCGGGTCCAATCTGAACGCTATCTAATGATCCTGCAAAAATATAAGTTGTTAGAAGAAGAAACGTAAGAAGATAAATTCTGGTTTTCATAATAGCTCCACAAAAATTCAGAATAAAATTATTGAAGAATTTGTATATAAAATAATAAATTTCTTTTAATGAATTAACTATCAAAGTTAACTAATTTAGAATACCTATAAATTTTAGTAAATCCCGCTGCATAAGCAACGGGATCGGTTTAGTTTGTTTGCTGAATTCAAAAAGAGAAGAGAGGAAATGCTATTAGTAGATAGTTATCGTAACAAAATCATTTTCCTTGTTGATGAAAAATTGCCTGCGGAAATTCTATATAAATAAACTCCGCTTGCAAGCTGAGATGCGTCAAATTTAGCTTCATAACTTCCGGGGGATTTAACTTCATTAACAAGCGTTGAAACTTCGTTCCCAAGCACATCGTATATTTTTAATTGTACGGGCAAAGCAAGCTTTGTCCCTACGGCTGGGACGGAATATTTTATAATTGTTGCCGGATTAAATGGATTGGGATAATTTTGTTCTAATAAAAATTCAGTTGGGTTATTTACCGCGTCATCTTCAACTCCAACTAGAGCAAAAAGGTTTTTATAAAATGTAAAATTCCCATCATATTCGCCAACAATTAAATCGAGCCTGCCGTCGTTATCAAGGTCGGCAAAGCCAGGATGCGCGGCTTGTTTTACTTTTACTTCGGCAGTGGTTGCATTATTTAGTTGCCAAACGGGATTAAATTTATCGCCTGTGTTTTCATAAAAATTAATATTTCCAAACGTACCTCCGATAAAAAGATCATAATCGCCGTCGTTATCAATATCGGCTAAAGCGGGTCTGCTTCCTCGCGGAAAAGAAACTCCACTGAAAATGGAAGTATTTTCTGAGAAGGAATTATTTCCGTCATTTAAATAAAATTTTGTTTTGTTTGCATCATCGGAGCCGACAAGCAAATCAAGATCGCCGTCGGCGTCAATATCTGCAAAAGCAGGAATACTTTGATAAGTTACTGCAACAGGATCAAAGAAAGCTGGATTGGCTGTGAAAGAGCTTCCATTATTAATGTAATAATTAATTTTGCCGAGATTATAACCGGAGGCAATATCAAAATCATTATCGTTATCAAGATTAACAAAAACCGGGGCGCTTCTGAATCCAGGATTAATTGTAGTAAAATTTGTTGCGGCAGAAATGAAAATTGGTTTATCCGATGTTCCATCATTGCGTGCGTAATATAATTTTCCGCCTGTTGATCCGGATAGAAGATCGAGATCTCCGTCATTATCAAAATCAGCAAATGAAACTGTGGAGCTTCCTTCCGTTTTTATAACTTTAAAAAAAGCGGGATTATAAATAAAGGACGCTAATGCTGCCGTTCCTTTATTTTCATAATAAAGAAGATCGCCGCCATCAGTGCCATAAGTAAGGTCGAAATCGCCGTCGTTATCTAAATCAGAGAAGACAGGATTTTTCCAATAGTTTATTGTCTCAACGTTTGAAAAAAGAGTTGAGCCGCCGCTCCATTTGGGTGATTGCGCGCTGCCTGTGTTTTTATAATAGTACAATGCGGCGCCGTCGCGTCCCATTAATAAATCAAAATCTCCGTCATCATCTAAGTCAGCAAAAGCAGGATAAGCATTAATGCCGACATCAGGTAAGCCGGCAACAATGGTATTGTCAGATTCAAAACTTGCGCTGTCGGCAGTTCCGATATTTCTGAAGCCGAGAGAAATACCTGATTGAGGTCCGCCGAAAAGTGATTCGCCAACTCCAACTATTAAATCAAAATCTCCATCGTCGTCAATATCAACAAATGAAGGTTTTGCATCAGTTCCAATTTGCTTATTAACATTTGAAAAGAATGAAGTATCTCTTTCATCCCAAATTGCTTTTGAAGAATCGCCAATATTTTTATAAAAAAGTAATCCATTGTAACCGCTAATAATTAGGTCCAAATCATTGTCTGAATCAATATCAACTACAGCCGGATAATATGAATTTGTATATTGATATCCGCCGGCATAAATGGAGCTGAACATTGAGGTATCTTTTTTGAAGGCAGGCGGATTGGCTCCGCCGAGGTTTTCAAAATATTCTATTTCATTTTCGAGGTTGCCGAGGATGAGATCGAAGTCTCCGTCAGCGTCAAGATCAGCATATTCGGGAGCAGAAAAACGCTGCACTGTTACTCCGCCCGGCGCAAATACAGAATCAATCTTTTGCCAGTACTGTGCTTTTAAATTTTGCGTTAAAACAATTAAGGGAATAATTAGTAAGAGTTTTTTCATTTTAATACCTTATTAAATGAATCAATAAATAAAGTTTTTAATTTTAAATTGAAGATAAAACAATCCTCATCGATTTGTTAAAACCAAATCACATAATTAAAAATTAATTTTTATTTTTAATACTCGCATCAATTCTTCATTCCAAAAAAAATCCTCATCATTTCTGACGAGGTTTTTTTATAGGATTTAAATTTTTAGCTATTCAACGGGATGAAGATTTAATTCATTCAAGCCGGAATAAAGCTCATCATTGGTTAATTCGTGGTCGACAAGTTTACCGGCAAAGTAATCATTATAAGCGCTCATATCAAAATAACCATGTCCGCATAGATTAAAAAGGATAGTCTTTGAAGTTCCTTCCTGCTTAGCTTTTTCCGCTTCTCTAAAAACCTGCGCAATTGCATGTGTAGCTTCCGGCGCTGGAATTATTCCTTCCTCTTTGGCAAACTTCACTCCCGCATCAAAGCATTCAAGCTGATGAATTGCTGAAGCTTCAATTATCTTATCCTTTAAAAGCTGACTTACAATGGCACCGGCGCCGTGGTAGCGCAATCCGCCGGCGTGTATTGGGGCGGGGACAAAAGTGTGTCCCAAAGTGTACATAGGAATTAAAGGCGTAAGCCCAACGGTATCGCCAAAATCATAACGGAACTCGCCCTTTGTAAGTTTTGGACATGAGGCAGGTTCAACGGCGATACATTTAATGTTTTTCCCTTCCGTCAAATTATATTTTAAAAAGGGAAAAGATATTCCGGCAAAGTTAGAGCCGCCGCCAAAAGGAGCGACAACTATATCGGGAAAGTCGCCTGCTTTTTCAAATTGCTTAATTGCCTCTAAGCCAATTACAGTTTGGTGCATTAAAACATGATTTAGAACGCTGCCCAAAGAGTATTTTGTATCATCGCTTGCGGCTGCTCTTTCCACAGCTTCTGAAATTGCAATCCCTAAACTTCCCGGTGAATTAGGGTCTTGCGCTAAAATTTTTTTACCTGCTTCAGTTTTATTTGTGGGAGATGAAAAAACTTCTGCGCCCCATAAATTCATCATTGATTTTCGATAAGGCTTTTGGTCAAAGCTAATTTTCACCATATAAACTTCAAGGCTTATACCGAAATGCTGGCAGGCAAAAGCAAGCGCGCTTCCCCACTGACCCGCTCCGGTTTCTGTTGTTAATTTAGTTACGCCTTCCGCTTTATTGTAGTATGCTTGCGCAACCGCGGTGTTTGGTTTGTGCGAGCCAGCTGGACTTACGCCTTCATATTTGTAATATATTTTTGCGGGGGTGTCTAATAATTTTTCAAGATTGTATGCGCGGTAAAGCGGAGTTGGACGCCACAGCTTATATACGTCTCTAACTTCTTCAGGAATTTCAATCCATCTTTCTTTTGATACTTCCTGCTTAATTAATTCCATTGGAAACAGTGGAGCTAGATCATCGGGACCAATAGGCTTCTTCGTTCCGGGGTGCAAAGGGGGCTGCAGCGGATTAGGCATATCAGCCTGGATATTATACCATTGTTCTGGGATTTCTTTTTCTTCTAATAAAATTTTGTTTGTTTTTTGCATGGCGTTTTTTCTTTAATTTTATTTTTGATGCGGATTGGAAATTAACAATTAATATTTTTATTTAAAAGAAAAATTTATTTGCTGAAGTATTTTTTATATAGATAAAAAATAATAATCCAATAAAATGAATTTTATTTCAAAGGCGAATAAAATTTTTAATTAGTTTCAAACGGATTGAACTGCTTTATCCTTTCTATCAAAAATCCATCTATAAAATAATAAAGCAATTGCTGCTATTAGTCCTATCGCTGCAAAGTAATACCAGATATAATGCGCTTTGTCGTAAGCATGAAGCAATTGATCTGAAGTTAATGTTAGCGGATCGGGCGCATATTCAGTCAGCAAATATCCTGAAATTCCGAAGCCCAGCACGGAGGATAGAAATGAATGCAGGTGACTAAATCCCAAATACAAACCTTCTTCACCTTTTGGCGCTTGCAGGGAAAAGTATTCTAAATACCTTGGCGATATAAAACATTCGGCTAACCCTTGAACTATAATTCCCGCAATCATCATTACTGTTATGGGATGCGCAGAAAATAATCCAAATATAGAAACCGATTGACCGGTGATGGATTCTAAGATCGGACTTGAAGCCATAAGCAAAGCGGAGACCGGCATTAAAAACATTCCTACGCTCATTGATGAAACTGCGCGTACGTTCTTCATTAAGTTTGTTATAAATACAACCGATACCATTACTACAAAGGGATTAACATTTGCAATCCATTCCGGTGAAGCGTGCTCGCCTACTGTACGCAAAACATACTTCGGCATTGTTGCGTATAATTGATGTTGTATTATCCAAAAGCCGGTAACAATAATAATTAGTAACAAAAGTTTTACGTTTGATACTACTCTTAAAAAACCTTCCCAGGCTGCTTTGAAAGTTTTCCCTTCGCCGTCAATATTTACATTCTTATAAAAAAAGAAAACTACAATGAATGCAACCAAGGTCATAAAGGCTGCGTAGTAATTTATTGATTCAAGCCCCCAGTTAATACGAAGCGGATAAGCAAAAGTTTTTCCGAGAAAAGCGCCAACGTTTACAAGTCCGTAAAAAATAGAATAACCTTTTGCGCGCGTAGATTCATCTGTGGTTTTAGCGACTGTTCCTGTAATAATTGATTTTATAAATGAACCGCCGAACATCAATACAACCAATGCAGGCAGTACCGCCGCTTTATACGGCAACGCGCCGAGCGTGAAATATCCTAAAGTTAAAAGCGCGAACGCTAATAAAATTGCATTGCGAAATCCGATCTTATCGGCAAAAGCCCCGGTGAACGGCGGAAGAAAATAAAGACCGGCGGCAAAAATTCCCCCAATCCATCCGGCGTCAATATCATTAAAGCCAACAACTCTGGATAGATATAAAGTAATGGCGATGAACACGGCATAATATGCTGCGCGTTCAAAAAGCTCAACAATATTTGCGGTCCAAAATGCTTTAGGAAAATTCCATTTTTTATTTTGAGTTTTATTTATTGAGTTATTCAAAATGATTCCCTTGTTTATTAAATGAAGAAGAAATTTATTTTTTATTTGATATCATTTAAAATTTTATTTGCGTTAAGTTAGGAAAAAATTATTATAAATTTTAAATTCTTTTAAATGCGTTGGTATAATAAAGAATACCCATAAAGGCTTATCTTCCCAAAAAGTTTAAGCTGTTTTATTCTTTCGACGTTAAAAAACTTTAAAATTTCTCAAAAAAATATTAAAGATTAATTTGGAGAGAAAAAATTTTCGTTATATTTTTATGCACCTTTAAAGTTAATTAGTACAATATATCCTTAATTAACAGTTTATAAACTTATTTACGTGTTGACTTTAATTATGATTTTCAGCACGTTAATGAAGTGTAAAAAAAATATTTCTATTTTTTCCTAAAAAAGTTGATATTGAAGAGAAAAAATATTTACAAATTAATTTCTAAAATTAATTTGCTTATTATAAAATTGGTTCAGAAAACTAATATTATCGCTTACCCAACAAGAACAATAGTAATCCCCCAAAAAAGCAATCCTTTAAAATATCCTTTACTATTGTTTAAGATTTTCCAATATAAAAAGGGTAATTTTATTCTTTCTTCTTATTCAAGCGGGCAATTAAAGTAAAAAAGTTTTAATCATAATTAATTTTATGATTAAGACTAAATATTAATTATGTATCTAATCATTAATCTTAGGAGAGAAAAAATGAACAGAAAACTTACCGTTCTGTTTTTCCTGTTAATTCTACCTACTTATCTAGTAGCAGGAAATATAAAAGGAAAGGTAACCGATCTCCAGGCAGGTGAAGCTTTGGTGGGCGCCAACGTTCTTGTAGTGGGCACATCATTTGGAGCTGCAACTGATATAAATGGAGAGTATGAAATCCGGAACCTTGATGCAGGCGAGTATCAGGTAAGAGCATCATACATTGGTTATCAATCAGTTACTATATCTAAAGTAGTTATAAGCACGGGGCTAACCACTGAGCTAAACTTCCAGCTTCCTGCTGAAGGAATTTCTATCGGTGATATTGAAGTTGTTGCCGACAGACCTCTAATTCAAAAAGACAATACAAATGCTATCCGCACTAAAACTTCCGATGATATTGATGCGTTGCCTGTGAGAGGCATTAATAATATTATTGGAACAACTGCAGGTGTTGTAATAGAAGCCAATTCTGTCTTTATAAGAGGGGGAAGACAGGATGAAGTAGGATATTATTTGGAAGGAGTTTCTATTAAAAACCCTGAAACAGGCGGGCGTGCAATTACATTATCTCAGGATGCACTTGAAGAAATTCAGGTTCAAGCCGGTGGATACACAGCAGAATATGGAGGTGCTAATGCCGGTATTATCCGTCAGCAATTAAAAACAGGCGGAAACCAATATAAAGCAAGCTTTGAATATATTACAGATAACGTTGGTTTTCAAAGCAAGAGCAATGCTTTTAACGGTGACAAAACGTTAGGCTCTTATTGGTATGGAAATAATGAAATGAGTGGTATTTTAAGTGGGCCTCTTTTCAATCCTAAATTTAAATTCTTTTAAATGTTGATTACAGGTATAATAGAGATTTAAACCCTCAACCATATCCAGGTATTAATATAGGTAAAGTTGTAGACCCTCTTTCTAAAGACTCGATAAACTTAATGTACGCAGGTGGACCAATAAAAAATAATTCTCAAGATGTTTACACTTATGCAGGTACTTTTACCTTTGACTTAAAACCATTCCAGCTTCGTTTGTCAGGAACTTTATCAAACACAAGACAAGATATTATTGATAACGCAGAATCAGGTAATTATACCCCCGTATTAAGCTTACTTAATCCAAGAAAGGGTGAGCGTAATATAATGGATGGCAGTTTCAGCGCCAAGATTACTCACGTTGTAAGTGAGAATCTGTTTTATGAATTGTCCGGAGGATATTTCATTCAAACTTTAGAAGATAAAGACCCTTATTTAGGAATAGATTATTGGAATTATGGCGATAGTATTGCAAACTCAAACGCTGGGTGGACGTGGTCAAGGTCTCTTAAAGATATTAACGCTGGAGTTGTGGGGCGTTATACTACACCTTCACAAAGAAATATCTATGGATTTGCATTTAATGGTTATGGAGAAGTTCCCGTCAATTTTCAAAAACGAAACCGTCAAAGTTTTTCAATAAATGGAGCTTTAAATTTATATGCAAGCAAACACCATACTTTAAAATTAGGCGGTGAATATCAACAATATACACTAAGAAGATGGACTGTGGGTGGACAAGATAATCTAGCAGGTTTACTTAACTCCCAAATAGAAGGAACACCCAATCCAGATGTTAACGCAATTCAGAGAAGTTTGTTGATTCAAAATGGCGTTAATAATTATGGTTATGATATATTTGGAAATGAATTAGATGGTGATCCATTCTTTGGTCCTCATAAACCCTTATTTGCAAGCGGTTATGTTCAAGATAAAATTGAATTTGACGACATAATAGTTAATGCAGGCTTAAGATTTGATTATATAGATGTTGACAATATGCAATTGAAAGATGCATCTTATCCAGATGCTGGCATTAATCCTCAGTCGGGTGAAATAATTGATAGTGGCTGGACGGAAGTTCCTACCTTTAGCTCTGTAAGCCCGAGATTAGGTATTTCATTCCCTGTAACAGATAAAACAATGTTCCATGCTCAATTTGGTAAATTTGTTCAACAAACAAGACTATTAGATATTTATCAGGGATATTACAGAACTTCCTTTGAAATAAAAGGTGGATTTTTTATTCCTAATCCTGTTGGCAAAGCTGTAAGACCAACCAGAACTACTCAATATGAAATTGGTTTTACACAATTACTTACCGACTTTTTATCAATGGATATAACTGGTTATTATAAAGATACCAAAGACCAAGTAGTTTACCTTAATCAGGCAACTACATCAAATTCTGCATTTCAATCTTATGCTACTCTGGAAAATGGCGACTTTGCTACAACTAAAGGTTTAGAAATATCTTTGAACATGCGCAGATATGAAAGAGTCTTAATAAATGCTCAATTATCTTTACAAGATGCTCAGGGAACAGGCTCATTCCCTAACTCAAACAGAGGTATAGTTGGCGCTCCATTAGACGGAGTAACTGTCTTTAAGCCAGTTTATATCTCCCCTCTTGAATTCAATAATGCGCTTAGAGGTGCCGTGAATGTAGATTATAGATTTGGCGCTAACGATGGTCCTTCAGTGCTCCATGATTTTGGAGTTTCGTTTCTCGCGACATTTAGCAGCGGTCATCCATTTACACGCGGTATTGGTGCTGCTGATTTGGAAGGCGATGCTAGAAACAGACAGCCCATTGAGCCTTTAAATTCTTCTACCACGCCGTCCACTTTTCAGGTGGATTTAAGGTTAGATAAATCTTTTAACATTGCTGATAAATTATCTGCAAACATTTATTTGCAGGTAGTAAATCTTTTTGATGCGTTAAATATTCAGAACGTATTCTTAAGAACAGGTTCTGCTACTGATGATGGTTTCATTAGCAACCCTCAACTTGAGCAGCAGCTTATCGAGACTTATGGCGAGCTTTATTCTGACGTATATAAAGCAATTAATATAGACTATTATGAACAATACCAGAACGCCAATACTTCTAATTTTGGTGGGTTAAATCCTTATTTCTATGGTCCGCCAAGACAAATATTCCTCGGTATTAAACTGTCATATTAATTGGATTAAATAAAAACTTAGGAGTTTAATTAAAATGATTTATAAGAAAATATATAAAATAATAAGTCTCCTTTTTATGCTGTTGCTTATGCCCATGGTTCTTGTGGCAGCAAATGGAGGGGATAAAAAAGGGGATAACCTTAAAAAAACATTGGGAGAACCCAGCTATAAAAAATTTAACATTAACCAGATTTCTACATTTATTAAGAATGACGGAGAATCTGATATCAATCCGAATGGAAATTCTGGTTTTGAGTATCCCAAAAATAGCGGTAAACAAGCAATCTTTCAGTCGGGATTTCTTTGGGGCGGGAAAGTTGATGGTCAGGTGAGAGTGGGTGGTTCTGTTTATCGTCAAGGTACAGTGCCTGGAAAAGTCCTAAACAGCGGTGTTTCCTGGGACCAATTACAAGCAGAAAGCCCGGGAGCTTCTAATGTTAGAAACTATAGAGTAAGGCCTGATTACAAAGATGGAAATGTTCAAGCAGAAATTAATGACGGAGAAGGCTCAGAATCAGATATTAGGGCTGCTTATGAAAGAGATTGGATGGAATGGCCTGCAGCAGATGGAGCGCCTTATGATGATATCGACGGTAATGGAAGTTATGATCCTAACATTGATATACCTGGTGTACCAGGCGCTGCACAAACCATATGGTTTGTATGTAACGATACCGATAAAGATCAAACTTTATTTATGTATGGTTCATTGCCAATGGGTATTGAAGAGCAGGTAACTGTTTGGGGTTATAATCTTGCTGGCCCTTTAGGCAGTATGCTGTTCAGAAAATATAAAATAATTAATAAAAGTGATAAACCATTTGAAGATATGTATGTGTCTATGTGGAATGACCCTGATTTAGGTTCTGCCACAGATGATTTTGTCGGCTGTGATACCGTATTAAGCATGACCTATGTTTACAACGCTAATCCAACTGACGGTACTTATGGTTCGCAGCCTGCCGCTGCTGGTTTTGATTTCTTCCAGGGACCTATGGTACAGGGTACCCCTGAAGACACTGCAATTTTTAATAATCAATATGTTATAGGTAAGAAAAATCTTCCAATGACCGCGCACTACTTTTTTATAAATAGTGACCCAATATATAAAGACCCTACCCAGGGACAATATACTACGGGTACTTTAGAATGGTATCAGCTGCTTCAAGGAAGAGTTGGCAGCACAGGCGAAGTTTTCCCTAATCCATTAGGCGGCGAAAGTGTTTTCGCTCTTTCAGGAGATCCTGTTACAGGTGAAGGCTGGATAGATGGGTTGTCTTTCCCTCCAGGTGATAGAAGAGCAGGGATGGCTTCGGGTCCATTTAATATGGCTCCCCAGGATACCCAGGAAATAGTAGTTGCGGAAATTGCAGCTATAGGAGCAAATAATATAAATTCTGTGGCAAAGTTAAAAGACTTTGATAGAGTTGCGCAGGATGCTTATGAGAAATTCTTTGTACTTCCTTCCGCCCCCAGAACTCCTTTAGTTGAAGCGGTTCCGATGGATAAACAAATATTATTGAATTGGGGTTTAGATAAAGACCGTATTAAAGAGACTGAATCTCATAACGTAGAAGGTTATAAATTTGAGGGATATAATATTTACCAATTACCTTCCCCCAGCGCTATCGACGAAGCAAAACGAATAGCAACATTTGATGTTATAAATGGCGTTAAAGTTATTATTGATAAAGTTGTTGATCCGGAAACCGGGCAAGAAGTTACTGCCGTTCAGCAATATGGAAATGATACCGGATTGAAACATCATTTTCTCATTACAAAAGACTATCTAACAAACCAAGAACTTAATAACGGTTCTAGATATTATTTTGCTGTTACTGCTTATGCATATACTGATGATCCCCGGGTTGTTCCCAACAATCTTGAAAATCCTATAGCTTCCTTTACTGTTATTCCTCATTCGCTTGATCCGGGTGAAAGAGTTGCATCTTCGGTGGCTGATAATGTTGAAGGTATAATTCAGAGTTCCGGTCTGGCAGATGCTACAGTTAAAGTAACCGTTGTTGATCCTTCAAAACTAACAGGACATAAATACCAGGTATTTTTTAATCAGCAGCATTATTATCTAGATGCAAATAATGTATGGCAAAAAACTAATTTTGCTGATTCAATCGGAAAAGTACGTGATGTATCCCCCTCTACATTAGAACCAGCAGCAGTTTATGGCATAACTGAGGGAACTATAGATTTGAATCTGATACTCAATTTAGATTCCCCAACCGATTCATGGGTAGATGGTATTAAATTAACTTTCCCTGCAGGAGTCGAAATAGTAAGCGCTCCAGTTGTTCATGCCGGCGGTGATGATGTTACGCCATTGATAGAGGGAAATGTAATTACTTATGGATTAATAAACGGCGACACTACTCAAAATGGTGTTTTCCATGGCGGTGAAGCTTTAACCGTTGTTTTAAAGCAGTTTACCCCGCCTTTATCAGTAGATTATATAATATATGATGATGGTTATCCTGATCCCAATGCTCCTATGAATGCCGTTGGCACTGCAACTGTAAACGAAATAGGAAATTATTTTGTTACACAGTATCAATGGAATGTTCGTGATCTTACTACAGACCAGGTAGTTTTAGAAGATCAAACGGTATTAAGCGGTCAGGATATTTATGCGCCTTCTTACTACTCAACGGTAAACCCTCTTGGTATAGAAGGACCCGGCGGCTCAACCGGCAATTATTATGCTAGCGTGGGACCAGAAGCAGCACAAATTGTTGATGGATTATTGTTTGAAGTTAACGGCAGTTATGATCCCCCCATTGTGCCCAATTCTTATGAAGCTGCTGATTCTGTAAATATTACAACAGGTAGTTCTTCAAGCAAAACTTATACTGTATTTAATGATTATACTCTTTATGGGCTTCCTACCAGCCATGCTACTGATGCGTTTGGATTTGGTACAGAGAACATAGATACTCTTCAACAAGATTATGAAATTAGATATACAGGTATTCTTGATACTACTGTTACTGGAACCGACACATTAATTATTGTTCGTGAAGGCACAGGTTCTATGGCAACAATATTCTCAACTGTAGGCGGCGCCCCAGGATTAGCTGATCATCCGTTGAATCCGAATCCCGGTACAGCCGCTCCATTCTTAATAAGAATTCCTTATGAGGTTTGGAATGTTGATGAAGGTAAACAGGTAAATGTAATGTTTAGAGATCGTGAACAATCTCTTACTGCAAACCCATTTTATGCCTGGAATCCTAATGCTAGAAATTATGTTGTAATTGTTAATACTGATTATGATCCTAATACTGTAATTCCTCAATCTGAACACGCAACATGGGTGGTAGTTTTTTATTCTACAAGATTAAAATTAGGTGAAACAGTAACTATTAGTTACGCGAATCCTTTACAGCTTGGTGTAGATACATTTACTTTCGACGCGCCTGCTGCCTCAACTTATTCAGCAGAGGCTGCTAAAGACGACGTTAAAAAAATAAATGTATTTCCTAATCCTTATTATGGCGTAAACTCTCAAGAAATAAATAAATATCAAAGATTTGTTACCTTTAACCATCTACCAAACAACGCTACAATTAGAATTTTTAATTTAGCGGGACAGTTGGTTAGGACAATTGTAAAAAGCTCCGCTGATCAAAACGAAAAATGGGATTTATTGACTGAATCTGGGTTGCCTGTGGCAAGCGGTTTATATATAGTATATATCGATATGCCAGATTTAGGGACTACTAAAGTCTTAAAAGCTGCCATAATTCAGGAACAGCAAATTCTGGATAGATTCTAGTTAATAACCAAGGAGATTAAAAATGAAAAAAATAAAATATTATATACTATCTTTACTAATTGTTTTTATTGCTTCCGGCAGTTTGTTTGCCGGGGGAGGGAACAGAAATGGATCTGGCGGAGCCAGTGAATTATTAATTCCTGTAGGACCAAGAGGTATTGCAATGGGAGGTTCAACATTAGCCAATTCCTATGGCATTGAAGCACTTTATTGGAACCCTGCAAATATAGCTGTGAATAATGAATTTAGCACCAATGTTTTGGTCTCCCATATGGAGCATATTGCTGATATAGGAGTTCAATACGGCGCTATATCTGCTAACATTGAAGGATTTGGTACTATCGCTTTTAGTATTAAAGCCTTAGCTATTGATGACATACCTGTAACAACAGTTCAAAGCCCGGATGGAACAGGCGCTACTTTTAAACCTCAATTTATTACTACGGGCTTAACGTATGCTAAGATGTTGAGTGATAGAATAGCTGTTGGATTAACCGCAAACCTTGTTACCGAGCAGTTAGCCCAGGTGGATGCATCCGGTGTTTCTTTTAGTGTAGGCGTTTCCTATGCCAATTTTGCAAACCTTCCCGGATTGAATATAGCGCTGGCGATGAAAAACGTAGGACCTCAAATGAAATTTGACGGCTCCGGATTATTATTAAATCTCAACAACAGCACTCTTAACAGACCTGATGAATTTTATAAGGTGGATGCCGCTACTTTTGAACTGCCTTCATCACTTGAGTTAGGTGTTAGTTACAGTTACAATATTAATGAACAAAATTCTTTCCAGCTTTCAGGTTTATTTCAAAACAATAACTTTTTCGGCGATGAAGTAAGAGTTGGAGGCGAGTATGCCTTTAATAATCTCTTTTTTATAAGGGCAGGTTATACCAACGCCTACGAGCTTGAAAGTGATTACGCTACTTTTGGATTAAACGCGGGAGTTGGATTAAAGTATGATGTTGGCGGTTTAGAGATGCGCGTAGATTATGCTTACCAGGCGGTTAAATATGACGCTCTTGGCGATACACATATTTTTGCTCTTGGACTTGGTTTCTAAATAGTTCTCTTTCATTATTTGATTTCCGTGCTGTATAATTTTTAATGCAGCACGGATTTTTTATTTTAAAATGTTTTGAATGCCATCTTCATTATAAATATTTATTCCCCCTCTGTACGTTGAAATCCACTTATTATTATATTTATCAACTGCAATCGAGAATACCAAATTGTCGCTTAACTCTGAATTACTTGTATCTAAAACAGCCCATAATCTTTCCATCATATTTAGCAATTCCGCCGCCAAAAGTTCCAATCCAAATATTGTTTTTTTTATCGGATGTTATTGAATAAACTGTGTTGCTGTTAAGACCAGAATTTTTAGCGTTAAAAAACCTCCATTTATTTTTTTTATAGCTGCCTACTCCATTTGATTTAAAGCCAAGCCAAATATTTTCAGAATCGTCGAGCGCAATTGAGTAAACGCTGGTTAACGGCGGCGAGTTAGATGAGTCTTCAAATACAAACCAATTATTACTGCTGTCTAAAACAATAAGTCCTTGCGCGGTTCCTATCCACTTGCTATTTTTTTTATCAACCGCAATGGAAGTAACTTTTATGTAAGGCAAAGGTGAATTTGAAGGCGTAAAGCTTGTCCAGGCTGTATCATCGAAAGAAACAAGCCCATGCCCCCATGTTCCGATCCATTTTGATATTGCCGCTATCAATTGCTACTGCATAAATAGTATTGTCAGTCTATTCCTGAATTTGAAGTATCAAACACTGCCCAATTTTTCGCCGTCAAACCTTGCCAATCCGCCGCCGAATGTACCAATCCATTTAATATTGTTATTGTCTACTACAATGGAATAAATAGTATTATAGGGAAGAGGTGAATTTGCAGTATCATAAACAGTCCAACTTTTTCCATCAAACTTAACAAGACCGGCGCCCCAGGTTCCAATCCACGCTACATTGCTATCATCAAAAACTATATTGTGAATGGAATTTGTTGGAAGTTCTGAATTTGCAGTAGTTAAATGCATCCAGCTCGGAACTTGTGCCTCAGATATAAAAGAGAAAAATGTAATTAATAAAAATGTTAGCGCTTTACTTATTTTCATTGTCTTTATGAAAAATAGAATTAAGAATTTCTTAATCTATAATGAGAGTAAGCGCAAATTATAAAATAATTGATTGATTGAATAGACGAGTTAAAAAAATAATTTATTAAATTTTGATAAGATTAAAAAAAACAGAAGGTTGAAAAATTAATGTCTAAAATGTTTCTCATTATTATTCTGATCAGTTTGTTCACAAGTTCAAATTATTCTCAAACTAATATTCGCTTTACGGGCATAGGCGGTAAAATTGGATTTATAATTCCTGAAAATCCCATTGATAATACATTCAGCGTATCCGCACACGCAGACCTCGGAAGTATTTTTGAAAGAGTGTATGTTGGCTCAGTCGCAGAATTTTGGAGTAAGTCCTATAATTCCAGCGCGCTAGCTGATGATTTTTACGACGGAAAATGGTCTGAATTTATTTTAGCTCCCACATTCAAACTTAAATATTACGCGGGCGCAAAAGCCATATCTTATTTTGGCGGCGGAATTGGATTGGCGTTTGTAAGTTATAGAAATAATGTTGTATATCTAAATAGAACCATTAGAACAACTAAGTCGGAAGTAGATGCGGCAATATTTTTTATGGGCGGAATTGAATATCCTTTTACGCCTTTGTTAAAGGGAGTCGGCGAGTTGAAATATCATATTAACGGCGCAAACTTTTTGGGAATATATGTGGGGTTAACGTATGTTTTGCCTTCAATGTAATTTTGAGGGATTAACTAATTTGTTTAATAATTTTTTCGACTTGAATACTTAATTTGGGCAAATCTATTTGCAGAACATCCCAGAATACCCTTGTATCTATTCCAAAATATTCATGAACTAATAAATTTCTCAGGCTGACTATTTCACGCCAGCTGATTTCATTATACATTTTTTTAAAGTGTGTAGTTAACTAATTTGCGGCTTCCCCCAATGATATCTAACTGTTTTACGGACGCGAACTGCATCATTGAATTAGATTGAAAGTCTTCGAAGGAACTATCATTTATATAGGCTTCAATTTCTTTAATAGAATCTAATATATGTAAGAGCCTTGCCTTATCTCCCAACTTACTTTTCATAAATCAATATTTTATCTTGGTCAATAAAAGGTTTGATATATTTTGATATTCCTTTACTCGATACTAAATCAACTTTTCTTTGTATTAGTTCCTCAAGCTCTATTGCATTTTTGCGAACTCTAAGCCAATGGGTTCTGAATAATCCAAATCAACCAAAATATCCACATCGCTTTTCTTATTTGTTTCATTTCTGGATTGCGAACCAAACAAATACGCACGCAGCGCCGGTTTGGTTTTAAAAAAATTACCTACTTGTTTTTTTAATTTTGCATTCATATTAAAACCGTTTTTAATTATCGAAAAAATAGTTCAAAAGACTTTAAAATTCATTACCCAACAAATAGCTCCTATCCTGTATTTCTTACTCCCGCCGCAATTCCATTTACGCTGTATCTTAATAGCGAAAGCATTTGCTCTCTCTGTTTACTTGATAATTTTTTATTTCTAAATTCTTGAATAAATCTAACCTGTATAAAACTTATCGGATCGATGTACGGATTACGAAGCAGCAGCGAGCGTTGCAGCGATTTATCGTGGTCTAAAAGATTTTCTTCATTAATAATTTTCAAAACGGCTATGTTCGAAAGTTCATATTCTTTATTTATTATCTCGAAAATTTCTTTTCCATATTTATTTTTCACTAATGATAAATATTCCTTTCCAATTATCATATCGGTTTTAAGCAATACCATTTCGATGTTATCCACCAAAGCTTTAAAAAACTTCCATTCATTATACATCGCTGAAAGCGCTGCCCAATCGGTTATTTTATTTTCGATTGCATTATTAATTGAATGACCAAAACCAAACCAGCCGGAAATCGTCTGCCTATTTTGCGTCCACGAAAAAACCCAGGGGATAGCCCTCAATGAACGAATATCGTTACCTTTTTTTCGCGACGCCGGACGCGATCCTATTTCAATATGTTCAATTATATCAATAGGTGTAACGGTTCTAAAATAATCATTAAAATATTTATGGTTGATTAGATTGCGGTAATGGGCAAATGCGTCCTCTGAAATTTTTTCAATTACAGTATTGTATTTATCAAACAGAAGATCTTTGTTTTTATTTTTAGATTTAATTGATTGCGCCGTTGAAAGCATTACCGCGGATGTCATTAGTTCAAGACTTTTTTCTGCAATTTGCGGAATTAAATATTTTGAAGAAATCATCTCCCCTTGTTCTGTAATTTTTATTTTTCCTTCAATTGTTCCCGCCGGCTGAGCTAATATAGATTGACTTACGGGACCGCCGCCGCGTGATATGCTGCCGCCGCGTCCGTGAAATAATATTAATTCCACAGAATTTTTATCGCATATATGCTGTAATTTTTTTTGTCCCTTATACAACTCATAATTTGAAGTAACAATTCCGCCGTCTTTATTACTGTCCGAATAGCCAATCATTATTTTTTGAATTTTATTTCTCAATTTCAAATGCTGAGAGTAAGCTTTATTGCTGAAAAGATTTTGCATAACCGAATCGCAATTTCTTAAATCTTCAATAGTTTCAAACAGCGGAAGAATATCGATTACAGAATTTTTTATTTTGTCCTTATTAATTTCGAGCAGCCCAGCTTCCTTAGCTAAAAGCAATGCAATTAAAACATCGCTGACCGAAGTGCAGTTGCTTATGATATAATCGTTGCAAGCTTTTTCTGAAATATTAATTTTCCCCCATTTAATAAGCGCAAGCTCATTTAATACCTGGTGAGTCGCGTCTTTTAAATTGCTGAAAATATTTCTAAGCGGTCGCTGATTTAAAATTTCTTTTGTAAGAATTTTTATTTTTTCATCTTCGCTTAACGAGGTAAATTTTTTTGCCGCCCCGGAATAGTCAAGAATATTAGCAACGGCTGCGCGAAGTAGGGAAGAATTTTGTCTTATATCTGTGGACACTAGATGAAAGCCGAATGTTTTTACTTTATAAATAAGAGGAAGAACTTTTTCATCTGCAATTAATTTCCCTTTATTTTCGCTTAAGCTGTTGTAGATGAGATTTAAATCCTCAATAAATTCCGAAGAGTTTTTATATCCATACTTCGAATCGTCAATTGTTTTTTGAAGCTTTAAAGAAATTAAATAAAGTTTATTTCTATATTTTTCAGATGGATCGCGCAGTATGCCGTCGGTGCTTTTTACGTCTAAATTACTCAAATCATTATTGATGGATTGGATTAATTTTTTATTTGCCTTAATAATATTTGAAGAAGCGCTTAGTGAAATATAAAGGGGATCAAGATCTTGCAGATATAAATTTAAAATTTGCTTTCTGTTATTCGCTAAAGTTTCTTTAGTCAATTCCGCGGTTACGTAAGGATGACCGTCTCTGTCGCCGCCCATCCACGAGCCAAAATGAATTAAAGCAGGCAGCGGATTTTTATATTTAAACTCCACGTTCGCCTTTGTATTTAAATGCGCATAAAATTTCGGCATTATATTATAAAGCACGTCTTTGAAAAAAAATAAGCCGCGCTGAATTTCATCTTTTACGGTAACCTTATGAAATCTTATTTCATTGGACTGCCATAAAAGCGTAATCTCCGCTTGAAGCTGTCTGTTAATTTCTTCTAATTCATCTTTTGTGTTTTTACTTATTTCTCTTTTTAGCAGCAGCCGGCTTATAGTTAAAATTTTTCTAAGAATTGTTTGCCTGGTCGCTTCCGTGGGGTGCGCGGTGAAAACAGGCTCTACATTAATACTGTTCACAATTTTTTCAAAAGTTTTAGCGGTAATTTTTTGCTCGGCAAATTTTTGAAAAGTAAAATCAAAACTTCCGACGGAAGCCGCCTCATTATTTAAAATATTTCTTCTTTGCTGCCGTACTTTGTTCACTTCATCGGCGGCGTTTACCAATATAAAATAAACCGAAAAAGCGCGGACAACTTTATGCGCTTCTTCTACGGAAAGCGAGTTAATAAGTTTAATAATTTCTTTACGCGTTTTCTCTTTGTATTCAGTTCTTAAAGATTTGGTGAGAGCGCGAAGTTTTTCTTCGATATGATAAAGAGCTTCGCCTTCCTGCTCTTTTAAAATATTTCCCAGAATTATCCCCAGTTCGCGAATGTCGGATTTTAACGCTTCGTCTTTTTCAGACGCTTCTAAAAGTTTTAAAGATCGTTTACTCATTTTAACTTAAATATTTTTCTATTCAATTTTTGTTGTAGCCGAAACTTTTAAGTTGCGCTTTCGCATGCTAAGGCTTGCGGCTACAGCTTGCGGCGACAGATGCGGTTTTATACTTTAAAATCAAGCGCAGCCAACTCCAACTTTGTCTTCTCAATATTTTGGTGATGAATGCCTTTTATACCTAATGTTTCAGCCACTTCAATAAACATGTGCCTGTCGTCTAAATAAATTACTTCTTCCGGTTTGGCTTGGGAAACGTCCAAAGCAATTTTATAAATATCAACATCCGGTTTGCGGAAGTGAACAAAACTTGAAGCGACAAATGAATCAAATAATTTATTTAATTTAAATTTTTCTATTCGGTATTTAGTCAACTCTCTTCCTTCATTACTGACTGCCGTAAGCCTTAAGTTAAATTTGTTTTTTAACTCGGAAATATATTCAACCATTCCGGGAAGTTCTTTTGACTGCTCAAACATAAATTCTCTAAATTCATTTCTTGAAAACTTTCTATCTTCATAAAATATTACACGGCTCATATATTCATCCAATGATAATTTGCCCGATTCATAAGTGTCAAAAGTTAAATGATGACGTTCATTAATTTCTTCTTCGTCAAGATTATATTTTTTAATGGCTTTGCTTCTGGCTTTTCTATCCCAGCCGTTGGTTAATAGAACTCCGCCGACATCTAAAAATAATGTTGTGATAGCGCCTTTTTTCATAATGAACCTGCTTTAATTTTTTCTTTCCGATGATGCAAAAACTAAACATTTAGAATTACTGATACAATAAAACGTTTTTATTTATAGAAAAAAATGTTTTTATGTTTTACATCTTTTTACATTTAACTAAAAAATATAGAAATATTCTTTATTATTTTTGATGTAAGACTAAAATCAAAATTAATATCTCAGCAAAATAAAATCACATTTTAATAAAATGAACAGCGCCTTAAAAAAAATTACAGCAATATTAATTTTAATAATTTTACTGCCGGTTATTTTTTTCAGCGTTTATGAAATTTCCACTTTAAATAAAAATGAAACTATGCTGAAAGCTGTTTATGAAAAGCAGCTTGACGCTATGTTGTATTCGGTTAATCAATACTCGGATGATATTGTAAGTTCATGGCGAAGTAATATTAATCTTCAGCTTTATCAAAATAAAAACGCCGCCAGCGTTAAGTCTGCGGTCGATAGTATTTTAAATTTAAATTCCGCAATTCAATTTTTATTTTTTGCCGACAGCATTAATGCTAAAGCTTTTAATCTTCAAATTTCAAAAACTGATTCAATTGATACCGACGAACTAAAAAATGTTTTTAAAAATTCAAATGAAAAGTTATCGAGACTATTCACCTATAAAAGAGGGAGCTTTTTTAAAATTGAGCCGGTTCAAACTCAACTAAAAAATGATTTTACTCTTTTGCTTTTTTTAATAAATGACCCGAATAGTAAATTTAATATTGCGGGAATTGTAATTGATCCGCAAAAATTTGTTACGGAAAATCTCTCGCAAAAAATTCAAAGCGTGGCTGAAAACCAATTTGTTGTTACGGTTAATAACAAAAACACCGGGACACAAATTTACTCAACTGAGAAAGAAAATATTGATTATGTTCAGCAGAAAAAATTATTATGGCTTCTTCCAAATTATTATCTCGGAATTAATCTTAAAAGCAAAACAGTTGAGGAGCTTGTAAATGAAAGATCAGCGACAAATTTGATTTTAATAATCGTGCTTGCTGTTATGCTTATCATCGCGGCATTAATAATATTTTTCAACATTAAAAAAGAAATTCAACTTTCGCAACTTAAAGCAGATTTTGTTTCAAATGTTTCGCATGAAATAAAAACTCCGCTTGCTCTAATTAGTATGTTTGCGGAAACTTTGGAAAAAGGTAGGGTAAAAACTGAAGAGAAGAAAAATGAATATTATTCAATCATCATTCAGGAAACCAACAGGCTTGGTAAAATTGTAAATAAAATTTTAAACTTTTCAAAAATGGAGGCGGGTAAACGTTTTTATAATTTATCCGAAAAAAAATTAAATGAAGTTGTTGAGAATGTTTATTCAACGTATAAATTTCATCTTCATAATAACGGCTTTGAATTTTTATTTATGCCCGAGCCAAATTTGCCGCAAGTAAAATTAGATGATGAAGCTGTTTCCGAAGCTATTATTAATTTAATTGATAACGCAGTAAAGTATAGTAGTGAAAAGAAACAAATAAAAATTATAACAGGAAGCGGCGGTAATTTTGTTTTTGTTACAGTTGAAGATAAAGGAATTGGGATTTCAGCGACTGATAAGAAAAAAGTATTCGATAAATTTTATAGAGTCTCTTCAGGAGATGTTTACAATTCAAAAGGAACAGGATTAGGCTTAACAATTGTTAAGCAAATTATGGATGCTCATAAAGGTAAAATTGAATTGAGCAGCGAGCCGGGTAAAGGCAGCGCTTTTAAATTAATATTTTACGTTGAACAGAAATAAATTTAAATAATATTAACGACGGGAGAGAGGTTTGCAATGACCAAAATATTATTAGTTGAAGACGAGCCAAACATGAGACTGGGTTTGAAAGATAATTTAGAGTTTGAAGAATATGAAGTTGATATTGCTGAAGACGGCGAGGCTGCTTTAGAAAAAATTAAAAACAATTCATACAATCTAATTCTGCTTGACGTTATGCTGCCGAAAATTTCCGGCTTTGAGGTTTGCAAGCTGGTAAGAAAACAGGGCATCACCGCTCCGATTATTTTATTAACCGCCAAGGGGGAAGAAGCAAATAAAGTTAGGGGATTGGAGCTTGGCGCCGATGATTACGTTACCAAACCTTTTGGTTTAATGGAATTGCTGGCGCGCATAAAAGCTGTGCTGCGCAGATATGAAAATCAATTTTCATCTTCAACAAATAAAAAAGAAGAAAAGATTGCGCTCGGCAGACTTGAAGTTAATTTTACAACTTATAACGCCCACACAGATGGCGAGCCGGCGTCAATGTCGCATAAAGAATTTGAAATACTCCACTATCTTTGGCGGCATAAAAATAAAACCGTAAGCCGCGATGATCTTCTTAAAGATGTTTGGGGTTATGAAGAATTTCCCACCACACGAACAATAGATAATTTCATTTTAAAGCTGCGCCAAAAAATTGAAAATGATTCCGCCCATCCCCAAATAATATTAACCGTTCACGGCATAGGTTACAAACTGGTTAATTAGAAAGTTGTCTTAAAAATTTTAATGACAATTTTTTACAATTGCTTACTTGTAAATGACCATTTCAAATTTAAAATTCTATAAGTTTTTTAGCGAAATAATTTTTAATTATAAATATGAAAACACATACAGTTTATCTCAGACTTACGTTAATTATAATTTTACTTTTTCCATTTAAATCTTTTTCAAAAGATTGGGATAGATTAATTAATCTTCAAAGAAATTGGAAGTTCTCAATCGGCGATAATAAAGAATGGGCAAGCTCTAAGTTTAATGACAGCCAATGGGAAAAGATTTATGTCCCTTCTTCATGGGAAAACGAAGGATTTAACGGCTATAATGGATATGCGTGGTATAGAATAACGTTTGATATGCCGAGAGGTTATTACGGCGGAACTTTATATTTATCGCTCGGACGAATTGATGATGTTGATGAAACTTATTTTAACGGAAAACTTATAGGGCGCTCAGGCAGCTTCCCGCCGGATTATCAAACTACTTATTATGCTTTTAGGCGCTATCCCATTCCCGAAGAATATATTAATATAAGCGGAGACAATGTAATTGCCGTTAGAGTTTATGACTCGGAGCTAGAAGGCGGAATTGTTGAAGGCGATATTGGAATTTATGCGCCGACAAATACTTTAATTCCCGATCTTAGTCTTGAAGGAGAGTGGAAATTTAATTTAAATGATGATGAACAATGGAAAGAAAAAAATTATAACGATAAAGATTGGAATAGTATTATTGTCCCGGGCAATTGGGAATCGCAAGGTTATAAAGATTATGACGGCTTTGCCTGGTACAGAAAAAAATTTTCTATTCCCAAAGAATTATTAAATCAAAGGCTTGTTATACTTATGGGAAGAATTGACGATTACGATGAAGTATATATTAATGGAAACTTTGCTGGTTCTACCGGAAATATTAATAACACAAAAGAATTTCAGGGCGGACAAGAATACGCGCAGTTTAGAGGTTACTACCTACCCGATGATTTTACTTTAAAGGAAAAAGATAACGTTATTGCTGTTCGGGTTTGGGATGGATATAAAGAGGGCGGAATTTATGAAGGACCGATAGGATTAATTACCCAGCAAAAATATATTCAGTATTGGAAAGAGTATAAAAATAAAAACAAAGGGAAAAAAAATATTTTTGATATGATTTGGGGAGAGTAAAAGTAATGGCTAAAGAATATTTTTCCCCCGCCCGATCATCATTGTTTAGTACCATTCCCATACCGTCATGACATTCAGTTACATTCATTTACTTTTGAATGACAACGCTTACAACTTCCTTCCTTAGTTTTGATTTAGAAATTGAATTTAATCTTAATCAAAAATAATCGGAGGCAGTTATGAAATCTTTACTAACAAACAGCAGCAAGTTAAAATCTTTACTTTTAACTTTAATAATATTTGCGGTTCTTACACCTTTAATGTCTGCTCAAAAAAATAGGCATTATGAGTTTGATTCAAAAGCGATTGCTAATTTGAATATGGGAATACAATCCGATAATGAAGGATTAAAAAAGAGCAGTATTTATTTAGCCGGATCTTATTCATTAAGTAATTGCGTTGAAGCATTGGTTGAACAATTGTCTAAAGAAAAAAACCCGGATGTAAAAATACTGATTGCATTATCATTATATAAAATTGGTGATGAGCAAGGAATAAAAGCAATTGAAAATTTAGCAGCTAATGATTCGAGTTTTAAAGTGAAGAGAATGGGACAAGCAATTTTAGCACAGTTTAACAGTGATAATATTTACACCTCGTTCGAACAGCCAATTAAATAAATATTAATAAAACTAAAAGTGAGCCGGTATTTTTAATATAAGAATGCCGGTTTTTTTAATATCACTAAGAAACCTCTATTCCTTTATCAATTCAATGCTTTCCTTAACCGGAATCTTAATTTCATAACTTTTTAACTTCTTATTCGAAAGTTGGTTGTCGCGCAGCCAGGGATTATAATATTTTAATGTTTTATAATTAATTCCATTCAAAGCAGCAAAGTTTGCCCAATCCGGAATTGTGCTATTAATTTTAACCATAGTATATTTTAATTGCGGATAAAGGTCTTCTTCTTCCAAAAAAAATCCAAAACTTTGCGGGTCTTTAAAAATTTCTTTGAAGGCAACTATGCGGGGAATATATCTTGAAGTTTCCTCACCAAAAACTAAATTATAATAATTGCGTGCTTTTTGTTTTGTTATTTGCAATGATAATTCCATTCATCCCAAAATTATATGAGGCAGCAGCAAGAGTCCAATTGCCAAATTTTTGATAAGCTTCATTTAAATATTTGCAAGCTGCCTCAGTTGATTTTTCAACATTATATCTTTCATCAACTTGATCATTTACTTCAAGTCCATATTTTTTTGCTGCGCCTTCAGTAAGCTGCCAAAATCCGGTAGCGCCGGCGGGGGAAACAACATTATCTAAAAGACTTTCTGTAATTGAAAGATATTTAAAATCATCCGGGTACGTTATAGCTTTTTAAAATTGGTTCTATAACCGGGAACCATCTATTAGCGCGTTTAAGCGCTAACAATGTGGCAGAATGCCAGTAAGTGTTTACTAAAAATTCACGGTCAATTCTTTCTCTAACCTCAAAATTTTGTAAGGGAACTCCTTCACCGGCAAAAGAGAGATTGTCTGAAAATTTAGGCGAAATAATTTTATAATTCTGCGGCGAATCTATTAGGCTGTTATTTTTTACAGCGGCAATTCCAAATATAAAAAAAATTATTACTGCGCTACTTATACCAAGAGCAAAATATAAACCGTTAGTCTTTATTAAAAATTTATTTTTCAAAATTTACCTATAATTAATTGAGAGAAGATTAATATAAAGTCTATGTTCAAGTTCAAGTTCAAGATTAAGATTTAAGATTTAATACATGTGGTACTGAACAGCCCAAACTTATCAGAATAAAATAAAATATTAAAGACACTTATTGATGTTTAAGAGTTAAAAATATTTTAATTAAATTTGGTGAAAGTAATAAAGTTTAATTTTAATTGAAGGAAGAAGATGAAATATTTGTTTGTGTTTTTCATTTCGGTGTTAATGTTATTTACAAGCTGTGAATCAGAAAAAGAAGAAGAAAATAAGGATGATGATATGTTAAAAGATAAAATTGCACAGTTTGTCCCCGTTGAATTAACTTATGACACTACTGCCTTAAGTCCCAAACAAAAAATTGTTTTGGCAAGACTTTTTGAAGCTTCGAAATTAATGGATTCAATTTTTCTTCAGCAGGTTTATTCAAAAAACTTAGAGATAAAGAATAAACTACAAAACTCCAATGATGAAGAAGATAAATTGAAACTAAAATATTTTAATATAATGTTCGGTCCGTTTGATAGGCTGGATCATGACAAACCTTTCATCGGCACCGAAGAAAAACCGCTGGGCGCGAATTTTTATCCAGAAGATATGACGAAAGAAGAATTTAATAGCTGGATAAAAAATCATCCTGAAGATGAAAAAGTGTTTACTTCAGAGTTTACAATTATTAGGAGAAAAGGTGACAGCTTAATTTCTATCCCTTACACAGAAGCATATAAAGCGCAGCTAACTAAGGCGGCAAAACTGCTTCGCGAAGCCGCTGATAATTCTGAAAATCCTTCATTAAAAAATTATCTTAACCTAAGAGCTAAATCCTTTGAAACTAATGATTACTATGAGAGCGATATGGCATGGATGGATTTGAAAGATAACGATATAGAAATAACTATAGGTCCTTATGAAGTTTATGAAGATGCAATGTTTAATTATAAAGCTTCTTACGAAAGTTTTTTAACAATTAAAGATAAAGCGGAAAGCGAAAAGCTTAAAAAATTTGGAAGTTATTTGAAAGATATTGAAAATCATTTACCCATTGAAGATAAATATAAAAATAATGAAAGAGGTTCAGAGTCGCCCATTGTTGTTGTAAACGAAGTTTATTCAGCGGGAGATACAAAAGCCGCTGTGCAGACTTTAGCTTTTAATCTTCCCAATGACGAAAGAGTGAGAAAAGCTAAAGGTTCAAAAAAAGTTATGCTTAAAAATATTAACGATGCCAAATTTCAAAAACAGTTAGAACCTATATCAGAAGTTGTTTTAGATAAAGACCAATTGCAGTACGTAACAGTTGACGCATTTTTTACTCACGCTTTAATGCACGAAATGTCTCACGGAGTCGGTCCTGGTTTTATTACAGTTGACGGAAGAAAAACGGAAGTTAAAAAGGAATTGAAAGAAACTTATTCCACTACGGAAGAATGCAAAGCCGATGTGCTGGGAATGTATAATAATATTTTTATGATTGACAAAGGAGTTTTCCCCGAAACATTTGCCAATGAAACTTATGTAACTTTTCTTGCGGGAATTTTTCGTTCAGTAAGATTTGGGCTTACAGAAGCTCACGGAAAAGGGAATGCGATAATTTATAATTACTTTTTAGAGAAGGGCGCTTATGAATACAATGAAGACACACAGAAAGTAAGGGTAAATTTTGAAAAAGTTTATGGAGCTTCCAAACAATTAGCTCATGATCTTTTAACGATACAAGCGGAAGGGGATTATGAAGGAGCTAAAAATTTTATTGATAAGTATGCAGTAATTTCACCATCGCTTAAAACATTGATTGATAAGTTATCAAATATTCCAGTTGATATTAAACCTGTATTTCAAATAGAAAAAAAATAATACAAGCATTTGTAGAGATGAGTCGCCGACTCATCTCAAATATAAAAAAAGACGATCAACGATTCGTCTCTATAAAATTAATAATATTGAAGCCCTTTTAGAGCTGAACCGCCTGCCACTATTTGAGTGGTTCATCTCAGATAAATTTAGAAGACATGTCAACGCTATGTCTACCGGACATGCAGTCTTGTCTCTTCAAAATAAAGGTAAAAGAAAGAGAGAAAATTATTGTTAGAAACTGTTAATAATGAAGATAGAAATTATCCTGTTGATGTAAGAATAGTAAATGACGAAGAACGTGAATACATTATTGTTGGCACTGCGCATATCTCAAGAAAATCTGCTGACTTAGTAAGAGAAGTTATCGAAAAAGAAAAACCCGATTGTGTTTGCGTTGAGCTTGATCCGCAAAGATTTAAAGCGCTATCAGAGCAAAAACGCTGGGAATCTTTAGATTTAAAAACTCTTATCAACGAAAAACAACTAACAACTCTTATCATTAATATTTTACTTTCCAGCTATCAAAAAAAACTTGGTGAAAAACTTGGCGTTACTCCCGGAATTGAATTATTGGAAGCCACAAAAACTGCCAAAGAACTCGGAATTCCAATTGAACTTTGCGACAGAGAAATTAGAATTACTTTACGCCGAGCTTGGAATTCAATGTCATTATTTCAAAAAGTAAAATTAATTACTTCGGGCTTTGCAGGTATTTTTGAAAAGCAGGAATTAACAGAAGAGAAACTGGAAGAAATAAAAGATAAAGATGCACTTTCGGAAATGATGAACGAGCTTGGTAAATCAATGCCCGTTTTAAAAGAGTTTTAATTGACGAGCGCGATCAATATTTAACTCAAAAAATGAAACAAGCAAAAGGAAGTAAAATTGTTTCAGTAGTTGGGGCGGGGCATGTAAACGGCATCGTAGAATCTTTAAAAAATAATACCTCAGCTAATTTAAACGATATTGAAATAATTCCGCCTGCTTCTCCGGTTTGGAAAATTATCGGATGGGGAATACCCGCCATAATTATTGCATCTATATTTTATATCGGTTTTAGCCAGGGATTTATGGCTGCTAAGCATAATATTTTATATTGGATTTTGGCTAACGGAATTCCATGTGCTATTGGAGCGATGATTGCCGCAGCTCATCCGTGGACAATTATTGCATCATTTATTGCCGCGCCCATTACAAGTCTAACTCCGCTTATCGGCGCCGGTTACGTTGCCGCGTTTGTTCAGGCTTACTTTGTGCCGCCGGTTGTAAAGGAAATCCAAAATGTAACTGATGATGTAAACCAATTAAAAAGATGGTGGCAAAATAAACTGCTGAGAATTTTGCTAGTTTTTATTTTTTCAGGTTTAGGCAGCGCTATTGGAACTTATGTTGGGGCTTATGAAATTATTACTAATTTATTTGGATGAGGGTATATTCATCTAAACATTATTCGAAGAAATCGATTGTAATATTAAGTGCATTTTCAAGATTTTTTGATTTTCTAAACCAATGACCTTCGTCTGAATAGCATTTGATTTGAAACGGAAATCCTTTTTCTTTCAAAATTGAAAGAGTTTTTTCCCTTGAGCTTGAGTTTACTTTTGGATCATTTTCTCCAAGAAAAAACAAAGTTGGTGTTGTAAAATCAGGAGAGATATTGTAAGGTATACCAAAAAAGGAAGCAGCAGCTTTAATACCTTTTTTGTCTATGTTAAGACAACATTCCATAAGAATATTACCCGAACTAGAACTAAGCATAAACAAAGACTTATTCTTATAATTTTCCCTCAAATAATTTTTCCATGCAATAATATCTTTTACAGCATCGTTAAAATTCATATTACTAAATGTCTTACCAAAACCACCCGACATTGGATAATTTGGCGCTATTATTAAATATTCTTGTTCCAACAAATTATTTAATAGCGGATCCCATCTTGGCGAAAAATTATCATTAAATCCTGGGTGAATGTAAAGTATTACGCCTTTGAACATTTTAGATTTTGGCTTTAGGATGTAAGCATCTGATAAATTAGGTACTGTTAAATAAGAATATGAAGAACTTATTTCGAGAGGCTTTGTAGTAATATTATTGAATCCAGCAGTATTTAAATCATAAATAATAATACTCTTCGGCAGACAGAAGTCGCTATAAATAAATACTAATTTATCTTCTAAGAAAAACTCATAATTATAGACTACACCTTTGTTTGTTATAAGTTCTATGTTGTTATCATTTAATCTTTTTCTTTTAAGAAGGTATTCTGAATTGACAATTTCAATATAATAGAGGTAATCCCCATTATTTCTCGGTAGTCGGAGATCATGTTCTGATTTATGTACTGCCTTTATTCCTACTTCTCCGTTTTCCATGTTAATTTTATATATTTGGTAAAATTCACTTTCATAATTACTAACGAAGAATAAGTCATTTTCATAAATATCCGGATTTAATTTTTCACCTTTAAGATTTTTAGCAATTTCTTTTTTTGAATTTTTACCAGGAGAATAATACACCAATTTTTCATCATAGCTTAAGATCAAAAACATTCCATCTTTTGAAAAAACAGCCGAATGAAATTTCTTTTCTATCCTATCTATTACAGACTTATCTTTTAGCTCAATATTTATTAGATAAATATTGCTATCATTGTTCAAAAGATAAATTAAATATCTGCCATCAGATGAAGATTGAATAAATTTTATAGGAATAGATTGAGTATAGTTTTGCAAATCCTCTAAAACAGGCTGAAACTTCTCATTGCTATTATAATCATACAGAGCACCAATTTTATTGCCTATTTTATGCGGATAAAAAAAATCTTTGCCTGAAGGGAATAATTCATGAGATGAGTTTTCTTTGTATCGTATCAGCTTGAATTGCTCAGATTCGTTTAATGTAAAAACTATGCTTGAATCATTTGTAATCAGAAACCTGGTGTCAACGTATGTGTCTCTAATAATTTTTTTATTTTCATAATTTCTTGAACTGCACCCTAAACAAATGATAAAAAAAAGAAATAAAAAATATACCCATTTATTATAATTTCTCATTTTAATATTGAATTAGGGCACTTCAGTTTTCTTTAACATGTCTTTTGCTACAGATTTTACGCTTGCTGCATTGTCATTATCAAATTTAGGCTTTTTATCTATTACTAACTGTAAATGATGCTTTGCATTTTGATTATCATTAGTTTCTATGTATAGTTTTGCAAGCAAAAGGTCGGGCAGCAGGAGATTCGGAAATTTATTTTTTAATTCCTGGAAATATGCTTCGGCTTGCTTATATTTTTTTAGCTGCATATATGCAAAACCTAGAGAAACATAAGTGTTTTTATCTTTAAACCCTTTCAATGATTCCTTTAAATAATAAATTGCTTTATGTGGATTATCGTTATTAAGATATGAAGTTCCCAGGAAAAACTGTAACTCTCTGTTGTTTGAAAAGTATTTCTCAGCTTGCTTGTAATTTGCAATTGCTTCAGACCATTCTTCAATAAAAACTTTATTAATACCTTCCTGCCAATGATAATATGCAATTGTTTTTAATCTTTCATTATATTCTAAATAACCGCAAATAAATACAGTAGATATTATTAATACATATTTTAGCTTTTTATTTAAATTCAGAGAGACAAAATATGATTTTGGTTTCTTGTTATCAGGAAGATAAATTGAATAATATGATACGAGAGAAAGATTTAAAATAAAAAGAAGCTGTATTGGCAATATGTGTAAGTTGCTGTTAAAGCAGCTATGAACAAGTATAATTATATTGCTAAAAATACATGCCTTTATAAGGAAAGTATATTTCCCGTTTGAGTATTTTAGAATTGAAAACCCCAGCTTAAAGAAAGAAAATAAAATTAATAGGAACACTATCAGACCAATTATTCCCGTTTCGGCAAAAATCTGTAAAAATTCATTAAAGCTGGATTTTACGTCATCTGAATAATAAAGATTATTTTCATTTCCATCATTCCTAAAATATTCTTCCTGGTATTCAAGAAATTCTTTGCTGTAGTTATTATAACCAACACCAAAAAATGGATTACTTTGAATCATTTCGCCGGTAATCGTCCATATATATAATCTACCATCGGCTGATTTAGGATTTAGTTGAACAACCCAATTTAAAAGAGAGCAATTAAAACTATAGTTATTAAAGAAACAGATACTACAAGAATTTTATTTGTGCGTGCTTTCTTATAAAGGAACTTTATCCAGTTATACTTGAAAATTATTAAAGCTGCCAAAATTGCCACCCACGCTCCCCTGCTTTGAGTAAAAATAACCGCTAGGGATATAAGTATAATTGGAGCTAATCGTAGTGTTTTGCTTAATTTAGTTTTTCTAAATTTGTAAAATAAAATAGAAAAAGGAATACATGCAGCTAAATATCCCGCTAGGCTGTTTGGATTTCCCAAAGTGCTTCTTAAACCGTTTTTAAAGAAAATTTTATTGAACGGGTTTATATAGATGATAAAAACTTCGTATAAAGCCAGCAGGCTTACAAGTATTGCAGATGCAGCAATAAAATAAATAATGTATTTTGATTTTTGAGCATCTTCTTCCGGGTTGAATTGGTGATAAAAATAAATTAAAAAATAAAGCACTGTTAACTGGAGAATCAAGCTTACCTGGTTTATTGAACCTAATAATAATGAATTGATTATGATTATTATTAGATAAGCAAAGATTAGTAAGTCTAACTTATTTACTTTTAATTTTGCGTTATTTAAGAGAGAATAAAAGATAAAGATTCCAGCGCCCAAAATAATTGACACTTCTAATGTTAATTGTTTGGTGTAAATAAACGGTGAATAAAGCAACGTAGTAAAGACAAGAGGAACTAAAAAAAATAGCATGTAAATTGTGTGCCCTAAAGTTTTATTAAACATTCTCATGTTTTTTTTTAATTTAATTTTTGCAGAAATAAACAATAACCCCTATGAGACTATGATTCATTAATTCCCGCTCTTTCTATTCAAAAAATTACATAGTTTTAATTTTTAATTTAACTGTTTTTACAGTTCCTGACCCAAAATAGCCGTAACCTTTATTTATTCCGGTTGAATTATATTGTTCAAAGTGATGTTGATAAAAGTTTTTATCTACGGCAGTTACACTTACAATTATACTTTGAGAAGTATCTAACAGTGTTAAAAATGCACTATTATTATAGTAGAAAGTTGTATCATAAGTTATGTATGAATAATTAATAAAATAATAACTTGCTTCTGGCGATGGCGAAGTTATAGGAAATCTTAAATTAAGAATATAAGCATACGAATCATTACTTTTTGTCCATTTCATATCTAATTTTATTGTTTTATCAGCCGTAATTTCCTGGTAATTTTTATGTGAATTAATTTCAAAATCTCCAGGTAAGGTAGTCTCCCCCGTTATTGTTTCTGTTTCGGTTTTTATATTTAAATAATATTTCTCACCTGGTTTAAAATTTGATGTTGAATCAATATAATATTTATCATAAAAGTTATCATCATAATATGTAAACTTTTCTGAAGTTGAATTTCCAGTTACAGAAACTTCAGCTTTGTCATAAATATAATCTGAAGAATCCTTACTATTCAAAGGAACTGTTCTGTAAACGTAAACTTTTTGTTTAGCAAAATCACTTGTTATATATGCCAACACGCTGTAGTTATCAAATTCAGTTGGCTCTGTTGTTAATTTTTTACATCCAGTTGAGAGAATTAAAAAAGCAAATACAACATATTTAATCTTGTTAAAAATCAATAGTCACCCCTATAGTTGGAATTATAAACGACCCCCAGTAATTTATGTGTTCATCACTTTTTTCTAAATCATAGGTATAGTAATAAGCATTAGGACTATTATAAATATTTAGTACTTGCAGATAAGGTTTAACCAGCAAACTTCCCCAAATAAATGAACCTATTAACCCGGTATCTAATCTATGATTTGCTTTCATTCGCTGAGCATTTTTAGAAGTCTCAATCGTGCGCCAATAAGCTCCAATTTGCTGTCCATCAAAATCAAAGTCATAATCATCCTTAAAATCTCTTCCGCCTAAAAACTTGCCTATTACTCTTGTATATGGGAGTCCTGATGCGTACGTCCAAAATGCGCTTAACTTCCACTTCTCGGAGAGGTTAAAATTAAATAGTATTTTGATATTATGAGTTCTGTCGTGAGATGAAAAATAGTCATACTCATTTCCCTTTTTTATTGAACGTGAAAGTGAATAAGCTGCCCAACCATTTATTGTTCCTTCTTTTTTAGTTATCATTAAATCAATTCCAGCAGCATAACCATTTTCAAATCTATATCTAGTTTCATCATTATATGATGAAGGCAAGTTCTTTCTACCCTTATAGTATAAGTCAATTTCTAATGAAGTTTTAAGTGGAAGATTATTTATATTAATTCCAAAAGTATAATTTTTCGAACTCAATACGTTTTCTTTATTTGCAGCCAAAAGTATTGCTGAAAATGGCGTATAAAAACTTTCGTTTCTTCTTTCTTTTATTGTGTATAAATATTGATAATATATTCCGCAGTTAAATTCCAACGATATGTTTTTTGAGTATTCATATTGAAGATTTAAAGCTGGAGATAAATTCATTGATTTACTAATGGAATTATATGTCTCTCGCAAGCTGAAGCTGGATTCTAATGATTTGAGTAATGACAAATTTCCTAGTATATACGGGCTTAATAAAAAAGTTTTTGCTGAATATATAAATGGGTTTGGAGCAAAATCAAAAAAGACATCTTCCGGTGGATTTACTAAATCCCTCAAATCAAGGTTATATCCTATATTCCAATCATAATAAAGCGTTAAATTTTTAGATTCAAAACCAAGTTCGATATAATGCTTATCTATTAAAAAGCTATAATTAATATTCGCTGTTATATCCTGTATTTTATTTTTGATATGTGTTTTTGAATCCGGGACTAAATCAACGGATAATTCTCCGTTCATGTGCGAATTGCTAAGATATAATTGTGCGTTTAGGGAACTTTCCTTATTAAATAAATGCGTGAATTTTGAATTTAAAATAAAATTCCCCCAATTTGGGTGCTCTTGAACTTGATCAAAAATTTGCTCTCCATCTACAAATAATTGATAGACATCTTTTGAATACATTGTAGATATCTGAAAAAGATTCTTATCATCTAATGGAATTGAATATTTAGCGTACATATCATAAAAATAATACGGGAAAGATTCCCCAACTATCTTTCCTAAAAGATCAAGATAGGTTCTGCGGGCTGCTAAAATAAATGATCCATTTCCGATTGGTCCCTGCATATATCCTTTGGATGATGCAATGCCGAGTGAAGCGGAAGTATTGATAACATCCGAAGAAACATTTTTAGAATTAAGTAGAACTTCCCCGGATAGATATCCACCGTTGTTCAACGGATAATTAGATAAGTAAATTTTCTCTTTGCCAACTATATCATTATTTATACTGCTGAATAATCCACCCAAGTGATAAGGATTATATATAGGAACTCCGTCTAACCTAATAACTGTTTCATCGAAATTACCGCCTCTAACATATAGCTGATTGCTAAAATCACTAACAGCAGAAACTCCCGGCAATGTAAATAAAACTCTTATAGGATCTGCCTCGCCGAATTGTGGAATGTTTTTAAGCTCTCCCGGAAACAGTTCATAGTTTCTGCCTCCATTTATATGATTTTCTTTCTTCCCAAATACTTCTATTGAATCTAAACTTATTACCTTTGGCTGTAATTCAAAAATGACTCCAGTTGCTTTTTCGGTTTCTATTCTGATTTCTTTTAAACAGCGGCTTGTACCCTAACACTCTTGCCTCAACCAAATATTTCCCAGGAGGAAGACTAATTTCAAAATATCCTTTTTGATTAGATGTTGTTCCCAAACTTGAATTTAAAATGATAATATTAGCAAGATAAATTCCATTATTCTCTTTCCCTTCAATGATATATCCTTTTAAAAGCCCAGTTTTAGTCTGCGCAGTTAAATCAATTTTCATAAAAAAGAAAATAAAAAAAAGAAAAAATTTAATCAGGATTAATGAAAGAGATTTTGTATGCATAAATAATCAATTTGGGTTAAAGATAAGGGAGAATAAATCTCCCTTATTAGGACTATATTAATTAGCAGGATAGAACCATCCGATGGTAATCCATTGATCTTGGGCATCACCCCACCATTGATGATATCCATTAAAGAATTGAATATCATTCCACCCATAACCTAAATAATCATCAAGTCTCCAATTAACTTCGATTGGATCATCACCGCCAGCCCAGCCACCATCATCTTCCCATACTTCAATATGAGTAACATTATCTGGGTTTAGATATGGACCTGCATATGGGTACGTAAAAACCTTTCTATTTAACCCATAATATCCATGTCCACCATCTACGACTTCGTAAAAATTAGTTCTTTGATATGGGCTAGTGGGGTTAGGATGTCTTACAGAAGTATAGTATTCTGGATCATCCCAAAAACCATCCCCAACTGCATCTCTACAAAACCAATCCCCTATTTTTAAATAGCATTCGTAAGTTTGTGTTTCACTACTTAAAGAAGTTATTGCGCCGCTTTTCTGCAAGTTATTAAAAAATCCTTGAGTACTTTCTTCCAACGGATATTTCCCGTGTGTTTCACTTAATGCAACAGCCAAAGTTGGTACCATAGGTTTTTTTGAAACATCAAGCAAAAATTCGTTTCCATTTAAATCAAAAGCTGTTAAAAATCCCTTGTCATTATCTATGTCCTTTCTATCATATACTACTACATACAATTCATTGCTGCTGCTTTTCCAATTTGCTCGGTGTTCATCAATTGGGAAGTAAATATCTACATAACCTTTGTGAAGCTTTTTTATTCTTGATACAGATTTTTCGACATCTGCTGATGCTTTATGCATTGCCGAAATCTGTGACATTTCTGAAATGAACTTAGTACGCTTGTCTTTAATAGTAAATGATTTATTTAAGAAAACAGAAGCATCAAGTATTTCTTCTCTGTTACCGGAAGCATTTTTTTCTTGCTCAAGAACTTTCCTATAGCTTTCATTTCCCAGCAAATTAGCAAGGGTTTTTGCTATATATTTACGATCAATATTTAACTCTTCCAAATTAACTTTTTTAATATCAAAGTCATCATCATTTTTCTGAATTGTGGCATTGTCAGGTTTCTATAAATGATTCCTGGCATCCCTGATAAATAAAAATGCTTATAAGAAAAATAGGCAGGAATGTTAAAGCAATCTTTAGTAAAATTTTAAATTTTGAAAATACGAACTTTGATTTCATTTTAAGACCTCCTCTTAAAAATATTTTTACGTTCAGTTTAACTCTTCGTATTAACACGGTATTTTAAATTGATAGGCCGTATACCATTATATAAAACCGGTGGTATAAGTGTAAGAAAGAGTTAACAGAATAATTGAGGAGAAGGTTAGAGCATTTAATAAAAAAATGGGCGGGCAAAACTAGTGCCAGCTTAGACAGTAGAGAAAAAGGAATAATTTGTTTCACACTGTAACCCTATAAAAGTGGATCCAAATCCTATAATTAATTTTTTGAGTACTCTAAGATGTCTTATTCATCTTTTCTCGGCAGTGAAGTTTTGATAAGAAAACCCTTTTTGCGTGTCCCTATTTTTCCCTATCTCATAAAGGCAATAGAAACTTGCCTAATATTTTTCAAATAGTCAAGACATTAAAAGAATAAAAATATTTTTTTCATATAAAATAACTAATCTTAACTATTTAAAACAAAAATTCCCGCCGCATTGTCAGCGGGAATTTTTTTATTAATTATTTCTAATAATTTTTATCCTAAGTAAGCTTTTAATCTTGTGCTTCTTTGTGAATGTCTTAAGCTTCTTAAAGCTTTTTCTTTAATTTGTCTAACTCTTTCTCTTGTAAGATTAAAGCGGTCTCCAATTTCTTCAAGAGTTGCAGAATGCTCGCTGTTAATTCCAAAATAAAGTCTAATTACTTCAGCTTCTCTTTCGCTTAAAGTAGAAAGCACATTTGCCACTTCATTTTTAAGTGATTCATTCATCAGAGTTGAATCGGGCAAAGGCTGACCATCATTAGGTAGAACGTCCATCAAGCTATTTTTGTCATCATCACCGGAAAAAGGAGCGTCCATAGAAACGTGTCTTCCGGAAATCTGCAAAGCATAAGCAACTTCCTCAGCTTTCATATCAAGCACATCAGCAAGCTCAGAGGTGGTGGGTTTTCTTTCAAATTCTTGTTCAAGGTCTCTGTATGCTTTCCCGATTTTTCCGAGAGAACCAACTCTGTTTAATGGAAGCCTTACCATTCTTGATTGCTCGGCAATAGCCTGCATAATTGATTGACGAATCCACCAAACTGCATAAGAAATAAATTTAAATCCTCTGGTTTCATCAAATTTTTGTGCAGCTTTAATTAATCCTAAGTTGCCTTCATTTATAAGATCGCCGAGAGACAATCCTTGGTTTTGAAACTGCTTTGCCACGCTAACGACGAATCTTAAATTAGCTTTAGTTAAAGATTCTAAAGCCATTTTGTCGCCTTTTTTAATTCTGATAGCTAATTCAACTTCTTGATCGGGCGTTAATAAGTCAACTTTTCCTATTTCCTGTAAATACTGATCTAAAGACTTACTTTCACGGTTTGTGAATTGCTTTGTTATCTTCAAGTTAACCTCTCTTAATATTTATGATTATTATAATTTTCAGACAAAAAAACCCCTATACTCAAATTTTATAGGCAGGAAAATAAATTTTAATGGTTATAATTTTTGATTGTATCCAATAGAAAAATAAACCTGCAAATATAAGCAATCTTTTATTACGATGTAAGAGGAAAATGCAATTACTTCTATTTTTTCTGATATGCTTTGTTTTTAGGTCATTTTGCTGCAAAATAACCTTTTCTTCATTTAGACTAAGAAACTATGCATTTTGTTTCAATTTATTCAGCATAATAGTTTATTATTTGCTGAATTGCTTTGTTGCACACCACGCAATAAGGTTTTTTTCCTTTGGAAAACATAATGCAGTCTATCATTGGTCTATATAATCCTTTTGATTCATATCCGGCGCCTTCAAATGCGCCAACTTCCCCATAAAATTTACTTGATTTTAAATACTGATCAACTAAATCGGAATGTGCCTTATCTTTTCTGGCATATTCATTTTCCGCCGTCTTGATTTCTGATTCTGCGGCATTAAATTTTTTTAGCTCGGCAATTCTATCATTTAACGCTCGTCTTTCTTTTTGCCATCTTAAATCCATACTGTCAAACTCAGCTTTTTGCCATGGAGTAGGAATTTGTATTCCCGGAGTTTTAACAGAGCTCCATTTAATATTTGATGTGTCAAGCAGAGCTGTAATATTAGGTTCTACCGGTTCCAAAGTTCGTTCGTAAAAATCATTATAAGAAACATCGGAAGTGTAATATTCATCAGCAAGCCCCGCAAATGAATGTCCGAATTCATGCAAAAATAAATATTCACTCCATTGATTATCCGTAGTGAAGGTGCAGAGAGTATTGTAAATTCCGCCGCCCCCGTAACGGCTGTGATTAACCATTACTACTATTGCATCATAGGGAACAACGGCAGCTAAATTTCTTAAAGTGCGGTTGTCTTCAGTTAACAAATATCTTTCAGAGCCGAGTGAATTAAAAGTAGAGCTTAAAACTGTATTCTTAAAAATATTAGCCCGCGGCTCATCGGCGCCGCTTTGCTGAGAGGCTTTAAACACTCCGTAAAAATTAAATTTAGATTTGTTTGATTTATAAGGTTCCAGCTTAAAAAATGATTCAGTAAACCTGGTTAGATCCGAAGCAAATTTATCTTTTTGGTATGATTCATATCCTTCGCCGATAATTGCAATATCTACGTGCTTATGCGGATCTTCATTATTCTTATCTTCAAAAACAAAAACAGAATTATCATCTACACTGTCACGGATAATCATTACATTGTTCGGATCAATTTCAGTAGAATAAATTTGATTAAGTAAATTTTTGTCATCTCTTTTTTCAATTGCAAATTTAATTTTGTTTTTGGGTGAAGGGATTATTGCAGATTCACTGTAAGTTTTTTTAATTCCATTTTGGGCATCAGCACTGGTTTGATATTCTCCGAAATAACAATCAAATCCTTTTGAGAAGATGAGGGTATTTGTTTCAGCGTCGTAAATTTTTATGTAATACTTGCCGTTATTAAAATTATCAATTAAATTTTTCAAACTTCCCGCCCACACCCCGTAATTGTAAATTTTATCAATTGTAAATATTTCTGAAGCATGCATCTCCAATGTGAAAATAATCTATCCGCATTGTCTGATCATAAAAATATTTTTCAAAATTGAATGAGTTTTGTGGAATAAAGTATTTGGTTAAGAAGAAAAGCAAATATTAAAATTTTCATGATCTTCATTTTATCCTTAATAATTTTATTTAAATATAAAGAAATGTTTAAGTTTAAAGCATAAATTAGAATAATAATTAAGGTAATTCAATAAGTATTAATACTTATGGTAGAAAATTTTATGTCAAAATTTAAATTTATTACTTTTCGCGGCTTTTATAATTTTTATTTCAGGACTGCTCATCAAATGAAATTATAAGACAAAACGTTTCTCTTCAAAATAAGATTAGACTCAATTTAAAAATGATTTTGCCGATACGACAATTTTCATTTCAAATTCCTTCACGGATCAAAAATCGATACGGTAATTATTGATTCGATAAATAAATCAATACAAATAAATTTAAATAAACAATTTTCTTACCAAGCTTTTCGTGAAGACAACAGCGCAAAAATTTATGCGGAAGTAAAATCATATCTCGGCACTGCGTTAGGTGATTATAAGATTAAAATTAATTCTATTCATTTTCCCATTGAACAATTAATCCCCAATTATTTTAGAAGCGATTCATCCAATTATGATTATGCAAGATTAGCCTTTAATCAAAATGAAAATAGAATTCCAGTTGTAAGTAGATTAAGCAAGCCGAATTCAATTTCAAATGGATTGCAGAATAGAAATATAATTTTATGGCATAGCCACGGCTGGTATTACAGCAATAAAGCGCAGAGATGGGAGTGGCAGCGTCCGAGGCTGTTTCAAACCGTGGAGGATTTACTGCCAATGTCTTTCACGCTTCCTTATTTAATCCCAATGCTGGAAAATGCCGGCGCAATGGTTTTTACTCCCCGTGAAAGAGACATTCAAACCAACGAAGTAATTGTGGATAACGATAATCAAACTGATATATCACAAAAAAATTATTTAGAAATTAACGACGGCAAACAATCGATTTGGAAAAATGGCATTGGGGAAGCGTTTGCAATCGGCAATCCGCCATACGGCACCGGAGTAAATCCTTTTAATCAAGGCACACATAGAATTTTTATTTCCGATACAAGCACATTTGCGCATGCTGAATGGATTCCTCAAATTCCCGAAACTGGTTTTTATGCGGTTTATGTTTCTTACCTGTCATCTGAACAAAATGCGGAGGATGCGCGCTATTCTGTCTATTATGCGGGAGGAAAAACTGATTTTTTAATGTAAATCAAAAAATTGGCGGAAGCACCTGGATTTACCTTGGCAAATTTAAATTTTTTAAAGGAATGAATAGAGAAATCGGTCGCGTTGAACTTAGCGGTCAAAGCAGTGAACCAAACAAAATCGTTTCTGCAGATGCAGTTAGATTCGGCGGCGGGGTTGGCGTAATTGAGCGCGGCGGCAGTACAAGCGGAAGACCTAAATTTGTGGAAGGCGCGCGCTACTGGCTTCAATTTGCCGGGCATGCCTGATACGCTTGTTTATAATTTGAATGATAATAAAAATGATTATAATGATGACTACCAAAGCCGCGCTGAATATGGCAACTATTTGATGGGCGCTCCTTTTGGCCCAAATAAAAATAGAGATGAAAAAGGATTAGGTATTCCAATTGATTTGTCACTTGCTTTTCATACTGACGCCGGCGAATAACAAAAAACGATACTGTAATTGGGACGCTTTCAATTTATAGTATTGATGACCGCGAAATCAAAAAATATTTTTCCCGATGGAATGTCGAGATTAGCAAATCGCGATTTAGCGGATATTGTTCAAACTCAAATAGTAAATGATTTAAAATTTAATTTTGATTCAGTCTGGTCGAGACGAAATTTAATGAATGCCGATTACAGCGAATCAGCACGCCCAAACGTTCCTTCTGTTTTATTGGAATTACTTTCCCATCAAAACTTTTTAGATATGCAATTTGCTTTGGATCCCCGTTTCCGATTTAATATTTCAAGATCAATTTATAAAGCGATGCTTCGTTTTCTATCTGTTCAAAATGATTTTAAATATGTGGTACAGCCGCTTCCGGTAGATCATTTTGCCGTTGAATTTAGTTCTGAAAATAATTTAAAGCTGTCGTGGCATGGAAAAGATGATCCTTTAGAGCCAACGGCTGTTCCAAATAAATATATTGTTTATACAAGAATTGATGAAGGGGATTTTGATAATGGTGTTTTAGTTAATGACACTACAATGGAAATTAATAATATTGATGAAAATAAAATTTATTCCTTTAAAGTAACTGCAGTTAATGAAGGCGGCGAAAGTTTTCCATCGGAAATTCTTTCAGCCGGCAAGACCGGGAATAATGGCAACCAGATTTTAATCATTAACGCATTTGATAGAATATGCGGACCGCAAAAAATTAATTCAGAAAAGTTTGCCGGATTTTTAAATAATCTGGATGCGGGCGTACCTGATAAATATGACATCAATTTTACAGGCACGCAATATAATTTCAATCCGCAGTCAGATTATTTTTCAAATGACGCAGCCGGATTTGGGGCGAGTCATTCAAATTTCGAAACAAAAATTATTGCCGGCAATACTTTTGATTTTCCTTTCATTCACGGCAAAGCAATTATGAATGCGGGCTATTCGTTTGTTTCCTCCAGCGATGAAGCTGTTTGGGATGGAAATATTAATCTTTCAAAATACAAATTAGCAGATATTATTTTAGGTGAAGAAAAAGAAACACCCTGGCAAAAGCCATTTGCTGATTCGGTGAATGGGAAGCAGTTTAAAACGTTCCCTAAAAAATTTCAAAATAAAATAAAAAGTTACACCGAAGCGGGCGGTAATATTTTTATTTCAGGCGCTTATGCAGGCACAGATCTTTTTACAAAAAATGATTCACTTGATATACAATTTGCAAAAGATGTTTTAAAATTTACTTTGGATTCTGACCACGCTTCTTTGACCGGCAAATTAGAAATTAGTGATTCCAATTTTTTGAATTCCAATTCAGAATTTCAGTTTAATACGGAATTAAATGATTCAATTTATGCGGTAGAAGCGCCGGATGCTATTCTGCCTGTTAAAGACGGGAAAACTTTTTTAAGATATTCAGAAAATAAATTTAGCGCAGGTACAATTTATAAAAATAATTACGGCTCGGTAGTTCTTGGTTTTCCCTTTGAAACTATTTTAGGAGAGTCTGCCCGGAATAACTTGATGCAAAGCATACTAAGCAATTTGGGTCTGTAATCAATTATAGATAATTTTCTTTTCAAATTAAAAGCAAAGCTAAAAGGATATAAATGAAAAAAATATTTTTATTTGTAATAGTTATTTCTTCTTTATCACTTTTGAATGCACAAAGTGAAGATACGGTTACCACTGCAAGCGGTTTAAAATATATTGTAATTGTAAAAGGGAACGGCGAACACGCAGAAATTAATAAATCTGTTGAAGTTAATTATACGGGTTATTTAACTGACGGAAAAGTTTTTGATTCATCTTATGACCGCAATCAGCCCATAGAATTTGTACTCGGAACCTCGCAGGTTATAAAAGGATGGGATGAAGGAATTGCTTTGATGAATGTTGGAGATAAATATAGATTAATAATTCCTCCCGATTTAGCTTACGGCGAAAAAGGCGCCGGCGATGTTATTCCCGCTAATGCCACACTAATTTTTGATGTAGAATTGATGAGCGTTAGTGAACCTAAAATTCCCATTACCGATGCGCTTGTGGAAGAAATTATAAACGGGGGAATTGATTCTGCAATAGCAAATATTATGAATTGAAAAAAACAAAACCGGATGAATATAATTTTAAAGAAAGTGAATTAAACACATTCGGATATCAATTGCTGCAAAACGGAAATGTGGATGAAGCAATAAAAATATTTCAGTTGAATGTGGAAGCTTATCCCGGCTCATCAAATGTATATGACAGCCTTGCCGAAGCTTTTATGGTAAAAGGGGACAAGGAAAATGCAATTAAGAATTACAAGAAATCTCTTGAACTTAATCCCGCAAATAAAAATGCTGAAGAGATGCTGAAACAATTGCAGAAGTGAGTGAAAGGTTGAATGATTAAATGGTTGAATGAATGAAAGGTTAAAATGTTAAAAGTTGAATGATTGAATGGTTGAATGCCTTCACTAAAGGGGACTGATACAATATTTCAGCAAAGAAATCGATTGTTGTATTGAAGAAAACGCTCGTTGCACTCTCGAAAATGAATATTACCTCACCGAAAATACTTATTACTTTAGAGAAAATGCTCATTACTTTGGACGAAAACTAATATTACACTTGCGAAAACACTCATTACATTTGCGAAAATAAATATTACAATAACGAAAATGCTCGTTACGTTGACGAAAACTAATGTTACAATGACGAAAATGCTCGTTACATTAACGAAAATGAATATTACGAGGGGGAAAACGAATATTAGTGGCACGTAAATAAAAAATTTACTGTATTAATGTCATAAAAAATTGAAATAATGGCAAAATGTTGATAATTTTAGTAGTCAGTTATAAAAATATATAACTAATTACAAATTATTAATAATTTTATAAGGTGTTTATATGAAAGACAGATATATCAATTATTTTAATATGCTTTTAGCAGTACAGAGTTTTTTGGAGCAAAATGCTGCTGTGGTTGCTGAAAGACCGGCTTTCAGTAGAGCTGTTACCCGTCTAAATGAAAAAATTGAAAGCATTCAAGCTCTGGATGTTAAACGCGGCGATAGAGCTACGGGGGTTACGGGTTCAAAGAATCAGGCTGAGGAAAATCTTGTGAATAAAATTATTAGGGTTTCATCAGCAATTAAAGCTTATGCTTCGGAAAATAATTTAGCTGATATGCTTAATAAGGCAAACTTGAGCAGATCTGAATTAATGAAGCTGCGGGATATTGAGCTTGTACAGCGGACGGAAGCATTAAGTGAATTAGCGGCGCCTAATGCTGAAGCGTTAGAAGAGTATGGTGTAACGGCAGCAGATTTAACAGCCCTAACAAATCTTAAAAATAGTTTCGCTGATTATATTTCAGAGGTGGGAAGAAAGCAGGGTGAACGGGCAGGTGAGACTAAAAATCTTGATGAGCTGTTTAAGGATATTAGAGCTATACTGGAAGACCAAGTGGATAACTTTGCCGAATCGTTAGGGGATGAACATAGCGGATTTTATAATCAGTATAAAGCGATAAGGAATATAATTGACCGGGGCGGACAGCAGAAGCCGGAAGAACCGAAGGTATAAAGCAATTATATAAGCCTCCGAAGTTTTGGTAACCTTCGGAGGTTTATCTTTATTTGACTTTGTTTTTTCTTTTGTGAATGTTTGCAATAGTTATTTGAGTTATTCACACTGTCTATAACGGGGTATAAGATGTCAGAAAAACACTATTCTAATCAGCTATCATTAAGCAAGCCGAACTTTATCATTTCACTTTTTACCTATTCTTTTATTAAAAACTTCTTTGTCAAAAACCGTTTCTCTTAGGTTATTTTAAAATACGCTGCAATCAATTTCTGCTTATGCAGAAGTATGATTTTTTTGGTTTAAGAATAATTTAGGTTAATAGAAAAACATATATAGGGAGACAGCATGTCAATAAAAATAAAAGTAATAGCTATTTGTCTATTTAGCTTTTTAAATTTTAGCTGCAACACAACAGACCCGCCGGATAACCAAATAATAAAATTAACAGTTGAAGATGTAAGCTGTACAGAAGCATGGCTTAAGCTTGAAACGGAAAATCTTAACTTTGCCTGCACAAATAAATTTATTTGCTGATGATAAGCTAAAAAGCAATTTACACTCTATCGAGCAATGATACAACCCTTTATGTAGATTCGCTTCTGCCAAACAGAAATTACAATTTCCATTCAACAATTCATCCAATCAATCAAGCTGAAATAAAAAGCAACGAGCTAAGTGTTACAACACTTGACACCACAAGCCACAATTTTACATGGCAGACATTTACTTTTGGTGGAGAAGCCGGAAGTTGCACGCTTTTCGATGTGGCAATAATAAATGAAAATTCTATTTGGGCAGTGGGTGAAATTTATTTAAAAGACTCCCTCGGTAATTATGACCCACATGCTTATAACGCTGTGCATTGGAATGGAGAAAAATGGGAGTTAAAGAAAATTTATTTTCCTACTGTGTGTGGTCAGTCAAGTCTTACCTCATATCCTGCAAAGGCAATATTTGCATTTGAAGATGGGCAAATTTGGATTAGTTCTTCAGGGGATAAAATTGCGGTACTAAAGGATGGGACGCAAATAGATAAATTTTGCTTACCATCAAATGTTGCGATGTCAATCAACAAACTCTGGGGAACGTCGAGCGACGATTTGTACGCTGTAGGAAATAATGGAAATATAGCTCACTATCAAAACGGAGTTTGGACTAGGATAGTAAGCGGAACTGATTTAAACATTAATGATATATGGGGAGAATATAACTCAACAACAAAACAATATGAAATTCTATGTGCAGCTTCAAATATTTTGGAAAGCCCTGATAGAGAAATACTAAAAATAAATGTAAACGAAGCCCAAATTTTGGGCAGCGCAGGAAGAGGTGGAACATTAAGCAGTGTTTGGTTTAAAGGCAGCAAGTATTACGTGGCAGGAAGCGGAATTCTTGAAAAAAATAATTTGAATGATATTACGTGGAAGAATGGACCACTGGATATCACAAGATACTATATATATAAAATTCGTGGGGCGGAGTTAAATGATATAGTCGCAGCAGGAGGATTTGGCGAATTGCTGCATTTTAACGGAAAAACCTGGAGAAGCTATTTTGATGAAGCGGGCTTGAACTATGGTAATTATTATTCTATTTCAATAAAGGATAACCTCATTATAGCTGTAGGATTTGATTCTAATCAGGCAGCGATAACTATAGGGAAATAATTATGAGAGAATTTTTGTTAGACAAACCGCCGCTGTCAATAAAAATAAAAGTAATAGCTATTTGTCTATTTAGCTTTTTAAATTTTAGCTGCAACACAACCGAACCGCCTCCGAAAAGCAATATAATTAAACTTAACAGTTGAAGATGTAAGCTGTACTGAAGCCTGGCTAAAGCTTGAAACAGAAAATATTACGTTGCCCGCGCAATTAAATTTATTTACTGATGAAAAGCTGAAAAACAATTTAACTCACTTACATCAAATGACTCAATACTTTACATTGATTCACTTCTGCCAAATAAAATTATAATTTCCATTCAACAATTCATCCAATCAATCAATCTGAAATTAAAAGCAACGAGCTACAGTGTTACAACAATTGACACCACCAGCCACAATTTTACCTGGCAAACTTTTACTTTTGGCGGCGATGCCGGAAGCAGCAGTTTTTACGATGTAGCAATAATAGATGAAAATAATATTTATGCCGTAGGAGAAGTTTACCTAAAAGACTCTCTCGGCAATCCAGATCCGTTTCCCTACAATGCAGCACATTGGGACGGAAATGTGTGGGAATTAAAAAAAATTACTGTTGATTATAAAGAAAATCCAACAATTGCACCTTTAACTGGTATTTTTGTCTTACCGGATGGCAAGATAATTTTTACAAGCGGATTACCTTATTTACCTGATGGGAAAGGACGTTGGAAACTTTATCATTTGTGGGACATGGGTGTATTACAGCAGAACGATGGGGGAATAAATAAAATTTGGGGAACATCCTTAAATGATTTGTATTTCGTAGGAAACCATGGAACTATAGTCCATTACAATGGGCAAAGCTGGACAAAGATAAAAAGCGGAACGGAGTTGGATTTTCACGATATATATGGTGCAACTGATTCCAAAACAGGAGAGCAGCAAATACTTGCTGTTTGCTCAAGAAACCTTCCGCTGGATAAAGGCATTTACAAAATAGAAGGAAATACTGCTGTTGAAATTTCACCTGCACCTATTAAGTGGGAATTATTTGCTTTGTGGTTTGTTCCTTCCCGCCACTATTATGTAGTAGGAAGCGGTATTTATGAAAAGAAATTATTATTAAATAATTTATGGAAAAATGAACCACTGGATATTACACATTATGGCACCTCAGGAATCAGAGGAAATGGATTTAATGATGTATTTGTAAGCGGGGCTTTTGGTGAATTCCTTCATTTTAATGGTATTTCCTGGAAAAGTTATCTTAATGAAACAGGCTGGTTTAATGGCAGTTATGGGGGCATAGCTGTAAAAAATAATATTGTAGTTACTGTAGGATATGAAGGGACACAAGCAAAAATAATGATTGGAAAGAGAATAAACTAAATTAATAAGGAGCAGTTATGAAATTTATTAAACAAAAACATATTGCTTACATTTTTCTTTTAACAATAGTTCTTTTTAATTGTAATAATAATCCTCTTACGAACAAAAATAAAAAACAAATGAAATTAGAAATAATTTCCTCACGTGAAATTTCAATAAATTGGGATTCTACTGTCTATCAGCATAATACCAATTGGAATTCGTATTTGGATACAACTGCCTATAATTCTCTAGCAAATTTATTGAATAATAGTGAAATATTAATTGAAGATATGTGGTGCCCAGATAAAGATATGAATTGTAAAATTCCATATATCCCCGGAATGGAAGTTATCGTAAAATTGAATAAGTCTGACACATTAATTTTTAGTTATGGATTTCAGAATAATAATGGCGGATTTCCAATAAGTTGTTTTGAATTTTGGCGTCATTATAAATATACCTATGATTAAATTCAGTCATAAGAAAAATTTCTAACCTTACAACAAAGGAAGGAGGATAAAATGGAAAGATCACCACCGAAGAAAAACTGAGCAGCAGTGTTCGCAGCACCACTGCCCAGCAAGTACAAACAATTTGGCAATTGCAGCTATTTCACAGAAGTGAAATGCGCCTTTTTGTTTGCTGTTTAAACATAAAATAATTTTTAACAAAAATTAAAGGATAATAGGTTTTTAAGGTAGTGCTGCCATTACAAGTTATGATTTATCCCAAAACTACCCTAACCCATTCAACCCAACTACAACCATAAATTATCAAATTCCAAAAGATGGATTAGTAACACTAAAAATTTATGATGTGCTTGGAAAAGAAGTTGCCACGCTTGTTAATGAGTTTAAGAACACCGGAAGATATAATGTAACTTTTTCCGCCAAAGGCGGATCCGCCTCCGGCGGAAATGTGAGTGATCTTGCCAGCGGTGTTTACTTGTATCAGTTAAAGGTTAATGATTTTGTTTCAACTAAAAAATTAATCCTCTTAAAGTAAGTTGAAAGCTAAAGTTAGGCTCATCCGGCAACTGCCTGAATGAGCCTCACCTTTTTTAATTCAGAATGTAAATTATGTGGGCAAACGAATAAATAAATTTTATAATCCTCCGAAGTTTTGGTAAAATTATTTTGCAAGTCTTAATTTTTTGTTAAGTGAATAAGAAAACTTCGGAGGTTTTTTTTGTGCTATTTAATTTTTCTTTTGTAAAATTTCATTTATAAAGCTATTGCAACCCCAATAATATTTTCCTCTAATAAATTGCCATTCAAAATTATTTACTATTGTTTTATTAATAATTACCTGCAAGAATTACCAATTAAAAATTTTGGTTATTATTTTGGAAATAAAAAAAGGTATTTTTAAAAGCACGATTATTGAAGAATTAATTTACCTTCTATAAAGATGAGGTGAGAAATGGGTAACCAAATTTTTACTTGCTGCAAATACCTGGGGAAAGCCTTTCCTTTGTTTTCTTTAATTTTAGATTTAGAGTTTTAGGAGAAACTAAAATATGTCGACCATTAAAACAAAATCAAAAATTACAAAATTGAAAATGCCTAAGGCAGTATTTATAACTTTTACAATTATACTTTGCATTTTGCTCTTTTTACTTGTTGCACTGCAAAGCTGCAGCCCTACTGAAATACCAACTGACGAAAAGCAAGAAAATAAATGGGAGAAAATTTCACAATTTGATGGAATGGACGTTAAGGGTTTTAAAATTATAAATGATGAATTATACGCATATGGCTGGGGTGATAATAACGGACTGTACAAAACTGCTGATGGTATAAGTTGGACAAAAATAAACTTACCGGATACCGGAAATTTTGAATACGGTGTTTCTGCTATTACTATGCTGAAGGGTGAATTAATAGTTGCATCGGCATACAGTTTTGACGGGAAATATTTATGTAGAATTTCGGTTGATGGAAAAATAAATGTAATCCCCACACAAATACCAATAGAAATAGCTGATATGGAAGTACTTGGCAATGATTTAATTATTGCCCCAGGAAGGAATTATGACCAATATAAGGCTGGAATCTTAAAGCCAAATGGAAAATTAAAGTTTATTTCAAATTATCTCTATACCAACCCATTTGTTGAAGATGAATGTTCAATAGGGAATGCAATTAATCCTATATACTCATCAAAACTTATAAAAGCCAATTCAGATTATCTTATTAGCGGTGAAAGAGCTGGACCTAATTTTGTAACCGAAATTGATACTAACGGTTATCACTGTTTCAATTATAAAGGCGTATCTACAGATGACAAATTTGCAGGTGTATATGATATAGCTTGGTATCAAGATACACTATTTGCCGCCACTCAAAGTTATATTAAATTCTATTTTAATGGGGAATGGAAAGTATATAAAGACTCACTGCCACAATCTCACGGTACGGTTCCTTTTGTTACAAGTTTTGCTTTTGCTGATAACACAGTCTTTGTAACAACACCAAGTGATGGTGTTCTTGAATGGAAAGATAATAAATGGAATTCTCTGAGTGACGGTCTCCCTCAAAATAAAGATCAGCAAATCTATCCAGGCATTTCATTCATTATTTTGTTTAAGAATAATCTTATTATAGGTTTTGGTACAGGAAAAGTTTGGGATACAGGGATGAGGGGTGTTTGGAAATATTCATTAAATAAATTAGATATAGGAGGATTTGCCAACTAAATAAAATAAAACCGCCACAGCACTTGCACTGCTGTGACGGGTAAATTACAGACGAATAAACCTTTAGGCTGGTAACCTTTTTTATTTCATATTTGTGAAATATGGGCTATTCTATTTTGTAAAACTTAAGTTAAAGGAGTAACACTATGTGTAAGTCCAATTTTTGCTCTCGAGTAAATATAACTTCAATATTTCTTGTTCTTATCGTGTCTTCATTCTCTGGCGTTGCTTTTCCCCGTAAATTAAATATTAGTTTATACTAAATCTTCGAGGTTTCCCTATACTAAATTGTTATTGCACATAGTTTGCATAACAAGCTTTTAAGTACTTCGAAGGTTTAAGAAAAGCAACAACCTACTCTTC
>CAWALU010000002.1:0-317994 GCA_963782985.1 uncultured Bacteroidota bacterium | reverse complement strand
ATACAGTAATGAGCAAAAGAAAATTACGAGAGCTTGTCGAAAATCGTATTTTAAGGGCTGGGATGATCCGAGAATGCCGACTATCTCAGGATTTAGAAGGCGCGGCTACACTCCCAAATCAATTCGAAATTTTTGGGGAGGAATAGGAGTTGCCAAGCGGGAAAATATGACTGATGTTGCGCTTCTCGAATACAGCATAAGAGAAGTTTGAATAAAAAAGCGCCGCGAGTAATGGCGGTTTTAAATCCTTTAAAAGTTACTATTACAAATTATCCCGATAACTTAGTTGAAGAGTTAGACGCGGTAAATAATCCTGAAGATAACTCAATGGGAATTAGAAAAATTCCATTTACAAATGAAATCTACATTGAGCGGGATGATTTTGAAAAAAGATCCCCCCTAAAAAGTTTTTTAGATTATCGCCCGGCAAAGAAGTCCGTTTAAGATACGCCTATATTATAAAATGTGAAGAAGTTATAAAAGATAAAAATGGTAATATTACTGAACTGAAATGCACTTACGATGCTGATACAAAAAGCGGTTCAGGCGGAAGAAGCGATAAAAAAGTTAAGGGAACAATTCATTGGGTATCGGCAAAACATGCGGTTGACGCCGAAGTAAGATTATACGACAGATTGTTTACAGTTGAAAATCCCGACGCCGATAAAGAAAAAGATTTTAAGGAATTTTTAACTCCTGATTCACTTGAAATTATAAATTCAAAAGTTGAACCAGGCTTATTGAACGCTAAAAATGGCGAACGATTTCAATTTGAAAGACAGGGCTATTTTTGTGTGGATTCGAAGGATTCTTCTAAAGAGAAATTAGTATTTAATAGAACTGTTACTTTACGAGATTCCTGGGCAAAGATTGAGAAGAAGAATAATTAATAATTTTATTGAATTATATTTTCTTGAAACTTAAAGCATTTTACCTTAATATTGCACTGCAAAAATTTGCCGAAGTGGCGGAATTGGTAGACGCGCTGGACTCAAAATCCAGTATGGCTTAAACCATGTGCCGGTTCAGTCCGGCCTTCGGTACGATATATTTCTGCTCTTACAATTATATCATTTCGTACATCTGAAGAAATCTTTTCCTTATAACTCGAAAGATTTCTAAGTCGAAGACTCCTTCGAAATGACTTACGATTGAGTTTACTCAGATTACTAAGGATAATACATAAAAAAGCCGTCTCATATTCTGAGACGGCTTTTTTGTGAGACCGCTTCAATGAAAAGAAATTTTATCTTCTGCTTTTAGTTCTGCTTTCCTGCTTATCATTTGTGCTTCTGCTGTTTTCGGATTTGGTTCTTCCGCTCTCAGATGAATTATTTCGTTGAACAGATGATTGGCGTGGTTGGGTTTTCTGTCTTTCAACGCTTCTATTTTCTGCCTCTCTTTTTGGCGCAGAGTAGCTATTTGATTTAGAATTATCCGAAGAATTAAATTTTCTTTGCTCATAATCTTTTTCATTTCTAGTCGGAGTACTTTGACTTCCAGAATTTTGCCTCTTCTTAATTTTTGGAGTTTCAGGCTGCTTTACTTCTTTCATAGTTTCATTTCTCTTTTGAACTTTTCCATCCGATCTTTTTTGAGCTTCTGTAGTTGAGTTAGTTTGTTTACGCACTTTTTACTGCATTCGGAATATCTTTTCTTTTTGTTTCAGCATTTCTATTTATGATCGACTTATCTGTTCAACTTGCCTTTCATTAATTTTTACATCATCAACTTTTTTTCGTTCAACTGTTCTATCAGTGTTTACACTCTTGAAATCTCCTTTTTCGTCTCTCACTTTAATATTTTTATCATCTGTTCTTATTTTACTTCTATTGTCGCCAACAGCTATTCTATTTATTTCAAGAGAAGAATTTCTATCCGATTTTTTTATTTCAACATTTCTAATATTTTCAGACTTAACATCATCTCGCGAAACTTGATAAGTGCGTATAACATCTCTATCTTTTTCTTTGACCGCTGTATTTCTATTCAACCCATTGGGATCAGTTACAAAATTTATTTCGCGCTCTCGAATATTTCTTCCACCCATATTTCTAATATATTCAACATCAACTCCTCTGTTTCTTATTCTTCCGTTATTATAATCATAATTGGTTCTGTATTTTGTCTTATTATAAATACCATAATTATTGGAGGGAGCGGCAAAATATTTTCCAACATATGGGTCGCACATATATCGGTATTTAACAAAATGCCAATGATGATAAGGCGTATAATAATTTGTTGTGAAAATTATTCCAACATTTACATAAAACGCTGCGTAAGGTGGAAGCGAGCCCAGCCAATATAATTATCATTATATCGCCATTCTACCCATGCAGGAGCCCACTCATTATCCGGAACCCATATCCATCCATAGTAATTGTCGTTATACCATCTGCCATAATGGTAAGTTACATAACCGAACGGCTCATAAGAATCCCAATACCAGCCATCGCTTGTCCAAATCCATTCGCCATCCATATACGGCGACCAGGCGTTACGCATAATATTAGGACGCCAAACTATCATACCGCTGTTTAATTCGATCCACGAGCCGTATGGAGCAAGCTGAGAGTAAAATACATTGACTTCCATTGGATAAACCGGACTCTTTGCTTCTATCTTAAAAGAGTAGCTTAAAATTAATGCTAAAATGATTATTGATAATTTTTTCATGACAAACCTCGCTTAGGTTATTGAACTTAATTTATTATAACTAAGCCAATGTTTGTGCCAAATAAAGCAGTTCGAATACTTTGTTTTTTTTAGAGATTGAAATTTGAATTGTATACTTAAATAGACGCACGATAGAATTTAACATACAAATTCACATTTATCTTTTAATGTTTCTTCCCTTCCATTTGTAATTCCCAAATAAACCGCTAACGCTTGAAATGATGATGTAAGGAATGTGAAGGATTTCTGCCAATAAAAAAGGTTTTAAAATTTCTCGTGTGTACAAAAGTTTTATTCCCTTTTGAAGAATTAAATATTCCAAAACTAATTTTATACTGAAAGAAATAATAAACCCAATTAAGAATATTGATGAAGTTATTAAGCCTAAAAATAGTTGGACTATAATGCCTAAATAAAAAAAGAAGATTAAAATTAATTTTAAAATCAATATTTTATTTTTATAAAATAATCCCTTGCTTGCCCATCGTTTTCTTTGCTCGAAAAATTGAGAAAATATTTTATTCGGATTTGTAGAAACCATAGCATTTTTATTTAAGCAGACTTTAATTTTATAATTAGTGTCGCTGTGAATTTTTTGCATTAAAATTTCATCGTCTCCGGAAGAGAGATTTAAATTATCTTCAAATCCATTTACTTGATGGTATGCTTTTTTTCTATAAGTTAAATTCGCGGCATTGCAAATTGCTGGGGTCTCATTTCCAATTAAACCTGCGCCAGTAATTATTAAACCGGCAAATTCAAGTCTTTGTAATTTTGAAAATAACTTACCATCATCAATAAAATCAACCGGACCAGAAACAAAGCCAGTATCAGTTTCAAAATAGCTTAGCAGGCTTTTCAGCCAATTGTTTTGGTGAATACAATCTGCGTCCGTTGTAACAATTATATCTCCCTTGGAAAGTCCAATTCCATATTTGATGGCATTTTTTTTTTGACCTGATAATAAATTTCCGCTTACAGTTTTTACCGATTTAATATTTTTTTTTGTTATAGCTGATTTTAATATTTCTTCAGAATTATCCGTTGAATTATCATTGACATAAATTACTTCAAATTTATTTTGCGGATATGATTGCGCTTCTATACTTTTCAAGCTATTCAAAATATTTTCAGCTTCATTTCTAAAAGGGATAATTATAGAAATGAATTCATCAATATCTCGAGCTTCATTTGATTTTAAATTATTAAGACCTGAGTAGATTGAAAATAAAAAAATAGAATAGTGAATCAGAAGAATCGTAGAAAGAATTAGAATAATTATTTCAAGCATTGCTTCTCTTGAAAATAAAAATCAATCCAATTAAAGAAGGAAGTAAAATATTAATTAAAAAAATAAATAATGCCGCGCTAAAAGCTATTTGGTTCGCCACTCCAATCTGCGATAGGAAATATATCGAGATTCCTTCGCGAACGCCTAATTCAGCGATTGATATTTGTCCTATAAATATTTTTACAAACAGAATTAGACTAACGGAATATAAATAAGGAATAAAATTAAAATGATTTGAAAAAGCAGCTATCAACAAAATAAATTGAAACACAAAGCAGCAATAAAATAATGCCGACACTGAAATCATTTGAAGTGAATAAAATCTATTAACTCCTTTTAAAGATTTAATCTGAAGAAATAATTTTTCTATAAAATGAAATTTCTTAAACCATAATAATTTTTCGTAAATATGTTTCCGATTCTTTTTAAATAGTAAAACTAAAATTATAGCGACGGCGGCGGTTCCGAATACTATTAGAGCAATATTCACAAAACCAATTTCATATTTTTGATTTGCGAAAATTGCAGAAGAAATTAATCCGAAAAAAATAATTACTAACAGAGGGAATAGTTTATCTAACGCAGTTGCAATAGTTACTTTGAAAATTGGTTTCTCTTTAAATGCTAATCCTCTTCCAAAATACTCCCCAATCCTTCCAGGCGTAAATGCGCCTGCGCTTAATCCATAAAATAGTGAGTTTAGTATTTTTGATTTTTTATTTTCATTCAGAATTTGAATGCATGTGAATTCCCATTTTAAATACTGCAAAAAAATATTTATAGGTAAAAGCAGAATTGCACACAAAATATAAAACGTATTTGCTGAACTAATTGAGTTTCCAATTTGCTGTAAATTTATTTTGCCGATAAGAAAAGCTAATAAGCCAAATGCTATCAAAATCTTAACTAAAAAAAGAATAATATTTTTCTTTTTATAGAATGAGGAATTTGTTCCTGGCGTTATTTCTAAACTGCTTATCAAAATCTTCTCTGCTCTTAAATAAATTCAAAAGAAAAACCGAAGCCAAACCGATGGATTCTATCTGTAAAATACTGATTAAACAAATCGCCTCCGCTGTAATATGAGGCGTAAATTAAAATACCTTTTCCGTTCCAATCTCCGAATTTAAAACCTGCCATATAATTTTGATCGCCGACGTATTTTGGAATTCCTTCAAAATTAATATGACCCGCAAAAAAAATATTTGTATCGTTATTAAAAACTTGTCCCATAATTTTTGCAGAAGAAATTTCTAAACCGCCGCCAAACATTGTCCGCTTTAAAGGTTTGCCTCCCGCGTTTTGATGAAAAGCAAAAGATGCGATTCCGTAATATCTAAATAAATATTTTTCAGCGGGATAAATATGTCCGACCGCTATTTCCGCGTAATCTCTGCCAAAGGCTGAAGGAATTTTACCGTTCTGCCATTCGTGGTTATACCAATCCCAATGCCCATCGGCAAGGTGCGAACTGTTATGTATAATTCTAAAACGTGAAAATAATTCTCCTGAAGAAATATTTTTTGTATAAGTTAAATTGCCTCCAAAAAATCCGTCAAGCTCATCAATCTGTAAACGAAATTCTTGATAAGAAGTAACGTAGGCGAAAGCCATAAATTCTGCGCCCAAAGTAAAAACGTTTTGCGAAAAATTAAATTTTAAAATATCTATTGAATTTCCGATATCAACTTTTAAATGCCAATTGGAAGGATATATTAAAACTCCCATTTTTGCTTCATCAATATTTGCGCGCAGAGGAATGAAGTGTAATCCGCTTGGTAGAAATTCAAAAACAGTATTTTTATTTTGATCCGATTTTAACTCCGATCTTGCGGTAGTAACTGAAAATAATATCGCCAGTAGTATAATTATTTTTAGCATTGTGTAAGTATAAAATTTAAGTGATTCAATTTTCAATTTGAAAAATATTAATGTCTAATCCTTCAGTACAATTTGTGCACATATCAATATTCTTTCGGTTAAGTAAAATCTTTTGTCTAAAATCCTGATAAGATTCTGATTTCCAAATTTCAGAAAAGGACTGATTATTCAAATTTCCAATTTCATGTTCAGCGTCTTTGTCAAAGCAGCAAGGCGCTACTTTGCCGTCCCACGTTATAACTGAAGTTCTCCACAAAGCGAAGCAATGATTTTTTAATTTACTTTTTACATTCATATTTCCATTGATAATAGTGTATCTTCTAAAATTATTATTTAAAGGTAAATATTTTTCAGCGTTTTGGTTTGAGCTTACCTGCATTGACTTAAATACAACTTTATCAACTCCGACCTCTTCTCCGTATTCTATAACTTTGTTAAACTGATGTTCATTTTGTTTCATTAAAATAAATTGAAATTCCACAAACGGCTTTTTCATTTTCAATTCTTTTTTCTTTTGAATGACTAATCTTAATCCTTCATCAGCTTGTTTGAAAGCGCCGCCGACCCGGTAAATTTGATATGTTTTTTCATCAAGACCATCAATTGAAAAGATTAATTTATCGGGAGCTGAGTATAAGATTTTATCAATGTTTTTTACATTAATAAAATGCCCGTTCGTGCTAATCGAAACATAAACATTTTTTTCCTGCGCATATTTTATCATTTCAGGAAGCTCTTTATTTATGTAAGGTTCGCCTTGGAAAAAAAGCTGAATGTAAAATCCAGTATCGCTTATCTGGTCAATTATATTTTTAAAATTATTTATTCTAAGCAAGCCTAAAGGACGAGTAAGAACGCCAAGTCCAGAGGGACATTCGGGGCATTTTAAATTGCAATGATTTGTTGGTTCAATTGAATATGAAATTGGCATTCCCCAAACAATCGGCTTGCGTAATAACTTTGATAATAAAAAAGATATTATGATTTTTGCCGCGTTGCCTGCGCGCTTAAAAGTAATGTATTTTAAAATATTTATTTCCATCAGCCGATTTATTTTTGTTTATGAAAATAATTAAATATCAGCAGTATTAAAAAAGAAATGCTCCGCACACTTCATACGCCTTACTTTGTTAGGCAGGCTTAATTTTATTACTTTAATCATTAAAAATTATAAAATCTGGAGAGATAATGTCTATCAATTTCAGCGATATTCCCGGTCATCAAAATCTTTTTTTAGATTATTTATATGAGTTTGAAAATGTAAAATATTTTTATGAAAATGATTTTCGGAACAAAGATAAATATGAAACTAAGTTTAAAAGTATTTCTCAATCCGAAAGAAGTTTTAGAGCTGAACTGCCCGAAATTATTTTAAATTCCTACAAAGATTTACAGCCTTCGCAAAAAACTAAAAATAATATTTCAATCTTAAAAGAAGAAAATACTTTAACGGTTGTTACAGGTCAACAGCTTGGCATTTTAGGAGGACCGCTTTATACGTTTTACAAAATAATTACCGCCATAAAATTGGCGGCGAGGTTATCAGAAAAATACAAGGACTATAATTTTGTCCCTGTCTTCTGGTTGGAAGGTGATGACCACGATTTTGATGAAGTCAACCACATAAATTTAATAAATGATAATAACGAATTAATAAAAATTAATTATGGCGACAATCAAAAAGAAGAAGAAATAAAAATTAGCGTAGGCAATATTAAAATTGATAACTCTATCAATTCTTTTTTTGAAGAGCTAGAAAAAAACTTACGTCATACAGATTTTACAGACGACATTTTAAACAAACTAAAATCTATTTATAAAGAAGGCAAAACATATTCCGAGTCATTTCAACAATTAATATTTTGGCTTTTTGATGAATACGGTTTGGTATTGTTTAACCCTCAGAATAAAGAAATTAAAAATCTTCTCCGCCCAATATTTAAAAAGAGATTAATGGATTTAGATCTCATACACAAAAGTTAGTTGATGTTTCGGCAAAGCTGGAAGAAGGCTACCACGCTCAGGTAAAAGTAAAACCGATTAATTTATTTTTTGGAAATGAAGAAGGCAGATATTTAATTGAACCGTTGGATGACGGCGATTTTCGTCTTAAAAGAAAAAAGAAAAAATTTACTCACGAAGAGTTAATTAATGAAATAGAAAATAATCCGCAAAATTTTAGCCCGAATGTTTTGCTGCGCCCAATTTGTCAAGATTATATTTTGCCAACTGCTTTTTATATCGGTGGACCGAGTGAAATTTCTTACTTTGCACAAGTTATGCGGTTATATAAATTATTTAATATAGAATCCCCTTTTATTTATCCGCGTTCTTCGGCGACAATATTAGAAAAAAATATAAACTCAATTTTAGAGAAATATGATTTGAATGTTAGCGATATTTTTATTGATGCAGAAAAACTTAAATTAAAAGTAGTAGAAGCAATTTCCGAAACAGCTATTGAACAAGTGTTTAATCAATCCAAAACAGATATTGATTTAACTCTTGATCAATTAAAAGAAAAGTTATTTGCGCTGGACAAAACAATTTCAGATTCCACAATTAAATACAAAGAAAAATTTTCTCATTATTTAAATGAGCTTAAAGATAAAGCAAAGGACTCTCAAAAACGGAAACATGAAATTACAGTAAGACAAATAGATAAGGCTGCGGCAATGCTTTTCCCAAATGGGAATCTTCAGGAAAGAGAATTAAATTTTATTTACTTCGCTAATAAATATGGAATGGATTTTTTAAAAAGATATTTGATGAATTGGAATTAGATAAATTTGAACATCAAATAATAAAAATGTAATTCAAACTTACAGCCGCGCAAAAAAACTATACAATGGTATTTTCATTTTCACCGTCAAAGAAGTGAAGTTTTTCTGTATCGAGATAAACTGTTCGCTGCGAGCCGGGCTGTGGTTTTTCTCTCGCAGGAATTCTTGCTATAAATTGATTCCCTTCAATTAAAAAATATAAAAATATTTCATTCCCCATTGGTTCTACAACTTCCAACCTTGCGTTATAGCTTGTATAGTTTGGCTTTAATGAAGCGGATTGAGAATCATAAATATCTTCAGGTCTAATTCCCACAAATATTTTTTTATTTTGAAATGGTTTTAATTTGTCGGAATATTTTCCATTTAAAGATAGGCTCAGCTCGCCATTATTAGTTTTAAAAGATGACCCGGTAATTGTTCCTTCTATAAAATTCATTGAAGGGCTGCCGATAAATCCGGCTACAAATTTATTTGCGGGATAGTTATACAAGTTTAACGGAGTATCAATTTGATTAATAAAACCGTCTTTCATAATTACAATTTTGTCTCCCATCGTCATTGCTTCTGTTTGATCGTGAGTAACGTAAATCATCGTGGCTTCGAGTTCGTGATGGAGTTTTGAAATTTCGGTGCGCATTTGCACGCGAAGTTTCGCGTCAAGATTACTTAGCGGCTCGTCAAATAAAAACACTTTTGGTTTTCTTACAATGGCTCTGCCGACTGCCACACGTTGTCTCTGTCCGCCTGAAAGCGCTTTAGGTTTGCGGTCTAAATATTCTTCCAATCCTAAAATTTTAGCGGCGTCAGTAACTCGTTTTTTAATTTCATCTTTGCTAAACTTTCTTAGCTTTAACCCGAAAGCCATATTTTCATAAACGGACATGTGCGGATACAATGCATAATTTTGAAATACCATCGCAATGTCTCTGTCCTTTGGAGAAACATCATTTACTTTTTTACCATCAATAAATAATTCACCCTCAGAAATTTCTTCAAGCCCGGCAATCATTCGCAGCGTAGTAGATTTTCCGCAGCCCGAAGGTCCCACTAAAACTACAAACTCTTTATCTTTCACTTCAATGTTTACATCTTTGACGGCAACGTTTCCGCCTTCATAAACTTTGGTTACGTTTTTAAGACTTACTTCCGCCATAATTTTTACCTTATGATTTGTTTTAGCTGAATTAGAAAATTTGGGTTAGAAATTTTAACACTGTTAAAGTTATTAACTTTGCTCCCATCTATCAACAACAAAGAAAGAATGCTGAACGCCATTGCAATCCGATGATCTTCATAACTTTCAAATGTATATAAATTATTTGTTAAAGCGCCATCAATGATGAAACCGTCTTCAAATTCTTCAACGGTTAAACCTAACTTTTTAAAGTTTGAACAAAGAGAATTAATTCGGTCAGATTCTTTGCCCCTCAACTCTTTCGCGTTTCTAATTTCAAATTTTCCTTCGGCAAAAATTCCCGCTACGGAAAGAATTGGAATTTCATCAATAATATTTGGGATAATTTCTTCTTCAATTTTAATATTTGAAAGCTCGCTGCTTTTAATTAAGACATCTCCGTAAGGTTCGCCTGCGGTAACTTTTTCATTTTCAAATTCAATTTGACCGCCCATCTGTTTTAATATATTTATAATTCCAATACGCGATGGGTTAAGCGAAACATTTTTAATTCTTAAAAAAGAATTTTTTGATAGAAGAACAAGTACTATAAAAAATGATGCAGTTGAAATATCCGAAGGGACAAAATATTTTTTTGCTTCAGGATAATTTTGTTTGGAAGAATAAATAATTCTACCCTTCTCATTTTCTTCAATTCTTAACCCAAGCATTCTTTCAGTATGATCGCGCGAAGGAAATTTTTCAATTACAGAAGTTTCGTCTTCTAAATGAAGTCCCGCGAGAAGCACAGCGCTTTTAATTTGAGCGCTTGCAATGGGGAGTTCATACTTAATTGCCGTTAGATTTTCAGATGGAAATATTTTTAAAGGAAGAGTAAAATTTTCTGATGCGGATATTTTACCGCCCATTGCAGAGAGTGGCGTTATCACTCTTTTCATGGGACGTTTAGATAAAGATTCGTCGCCGATTATTTCACTTTTAAAATTTTGAGCGGCAAGAATTCCGGAAAGTAATCTTGTGGTTGTGCCGCTGTTCCCTGCGTCTAAAACTGTTTCCGTTTTTTTGAAACCTTTAAATCCAACGCCGTCAATTTCAATATAATTTTTTTTATTAATTATTATTGCGCCCAACTGCTCAAAGATATGCTGAGTTGTTTTTACATCTTCGCCGTTTGACAAATTAGAAATAGACGATTTCCCTTTTGCCATCGCCGCAAACATAACAGCGCGATGCGAAATCGATTTATCGCCGGGCAGTTCTAATTCGCCTTCAACTTTATTTATTTTATTAAATTCTTGGATCATCTACATATTTAAATTTTAGTTTTTCTATACTAAGGAAATTAAAAATGGTTCAAGGGGTCTAATTGCTAATTGCTTTTGAATTTAAGCATTAAACAATTTAACTTTTTATTTTCTAATCCATTTTTCCATCAACTCGTTCATTTCAATTTCATTCATTCCATTCGATTCATACATTCCATTTTTTTGGCGCTGCCTTAAAGCTTCATACAAAGTTACGGCGCAGGCAACTGAAACATTTAAACTCTGCACCATTCCGTACATCGGAATTAAAAATATCTCATCCGCTTTCTGTGCCGCTTCATCAGAAACGCCTCTATGCTCGTTGCCGAAAACTATCGCGCATTTTTTTGTTAGATCGATATCGTAAAGATTTTTTGAATGTTCCGTTATTGCAGAAGCATAAATTACAAAACCGTCGTTTCTAAGTTTTGAATAACAATCATCTACAGATTTATATTTTTCTTTTTCCACCCATTTGAACGCAGAAGCAGAAGATTTTTTCCCAATTTTAGGAAAAGATTCTTCCGTATAAATTAAAGAAACTTTTGGAACGCCCGCCGCATCGCAGGTTCTAAAAATTGCGCTGACGTTATGCGGGTCGTGAATATTTTCAATTACAACTTTTAAAGAATACTGCCTCGCGGAAACTACTGAGTTAATTTTGCTTGTTCGTTTTTCAGATTTATAACTTTTAGCCATCAACTTTTGTTAAAGTAAAGTTTGAATACAGATTTGTTTTTGTGAGATCGAGCTTTATCAATTTTGAATTTAGATTTATCCGTCTTTAAATAATACGAAGCCAGATCAAGGATTTTATCCATTGCGGCATCTTCATCATGCGCCCAGCTTTCGCATCCTTTTAACGATGGAATCTCGGCAGTAACGCCGTCGTCTGTTTTATGTAGAATAATATCTAAGATCATCTCAATTATTTTTACCTTCGTAGAGACGAGGCGATGACTCGTCCCTTTTGTTTCCGCTGCCTTTTTACATTTGAGATGAGACAACGCCCTGCCTCTTTGCCGAAACGCTTCGTGCAGGCAGGCTCATCTCCACATACACTTATATTGTTTACAAATCCCTCGTAGAGACGTTCTGAGAACGTCTAAATTTATTTAGAGACGTTGGCAAAACGTCTCTACAAAAGATACAAACCCAACTTCTTTTTTAAACTTTTTTCGTGAGATTGCTTCATAATAGAAATTGGGTTTGTCAATAACTTCCTTTTCCTTTTTCGCCGCTTACTATTGCCACACTTGCGCTTGCGCCAATTCTATCCGCTCCGCTGGCAATCATTTTTTCCGCGTCTTCTTTGGAGCGAATTCCTCCCGAAGCCTTAACTCCAATTCCGCTGCCGACAACATATTTCATCAAAGCAACGTCGCCCGCAGTTGCCCCTCCTTTACTAAATCCGGTAGAAGTTTTAACAAAATTGGCTCCAGCTTTTTTGCAGATTACACATGCTTTTACTTTTTCTCCATCATTTAATAATGCGGTTTCCAAAATTACTTTACAAATTGCATTATTCTTTTTAGCGACTGAAACAACCTCGCTTACATCATTAAAAACATAATCGTAATCGCCTTCTTTAAGTCTGCCCACATTAATGACCATATCAATTTCCTGTGCGCCGTTATATATTGCCTGCTCGGCTTCAAACTTTTTCACTTCGGTGGTTACAGCGCCAAGCGGAAATCCAATTACGGTGCATACTTTTACTTCTGTGCCTTTTAATAAACCCGCGCACAAAGTAACGAATGACGAGTTCACGCAAACTGACGCAAAGTTATATTTTTTTGCTTCTTCACATAACGAAGTTATTTCTTTCGTAGTCGCTTCAGGTTTTAAAATAGTGTGATCAATTTTTCTTGCAAGATTTTTATCATTTAACGAACCGCCAATTCCAAGTCCCGCGGCAATTCTTTCAGCGCCGTGGTCAACAATATTTTTTACCGTCTTTGGCTGCGTTACCACATTTGTTTCCCAGCCTTTGCATGAATCGTTTTCGCAATAAAAATCTTTTAAAACTTTTTCAAGAAATTCTGGCGAGACGTCATTATCTGAAATATTATAATTCATTTTATTCACCTATAGTAAATCCTATTTTCTTTTTTGAAATTTCCGGCGGTGCAATTAGTTGATTAATTACATCGAATATTCCTTGTATTTGTTTATCATGTGAATCAATTTTCAATTCAAGCTCTTTTAATTTTTGGGCAAGTTCTATATGAGTTGAAAGTATTACTCTTAGCTTTACAAAAGCTCTCATTATTTGAATATTAACTTTGACAGCTTTTTTACTATTTAAAACGATTGAAAGCATTACTACGCCCTGCTCTGTGAATGCAAAGGGTAAATATCTTCTTCCCCTTTTCCTTTTGAAGTCACAAAATGTGACCTCAAAGAATTAAACTCAATTCTTGTCAATTGAAATATAAAATCATCTGGGAAACGATCTAAATTTCTTTTTGCTTGTTGATTTAATTGTTTAGTGGCAACGCCATAAAGTTCTGCTGAATCTTCATCCAAAATTACTTTTTGATTTCTTATCAGATAAATTTTTTTTTCAATTAATCCAATCGGAATAATATTTGAACTTTTCATTTATTTCTGAAATTAATTATTTTTTAATAACTAAACATTTGATAAGCTTTAAAAGTATTACTAAGCAGCATCGCTCGGGTCATTGGACCAACGCCGCCCGGCACGGGAGTAATATAAGAAGCTTTTTTTGAAACTTCATCAAAATCAACGTCGCCCCCAATTCGGTAGCCCTTTGGTTTGGACGCATCTTCAATTCTATTTATGCCAACGTCAATAACAACAACGCCGTCTTTTACCATATCGGCTTTAACAAAATTAGCGCTGCCGATTGCGGCAATTAATATATCCGCCTGCCTTGTAAATTGTTTAAGATCTTTTGCCGCCGAATGACAAATTGTTACAACAGAATTAGCATGTTCTTTTTTCTGAAGCATAATATTTGCAATGGGCTTGCCCACAATGTTGCTTCTGCCAAGCACTACAACATGCTTTCCTTTGGTTTCAATTTTATAGCGGATTAATAACTCTTGAATACCCGCCGGCGTGCATGAAACAAAAGTATCTTTACCAATTACTAAATTGCCAATGCTGACAGGGCTAAAACCATCAACGTCTTTTTTGGGAGATATTGCTTCGATAATTATATTTTCATCGATATGTTTTGGCAAAGGCAGTTGAACTAAAATACCGTGATAGTTTGAATCTTTATTATATTTTTCAATTAACTGCAACAAGTCTTTTTCAGAAATATCTGAAGGTTGATTTTCAGATTTTGTGCGCATACCAATTTCTTCGCAGTCTTTTATTTTACTGCGCACGTAAACTTGTGAAGCTGGGTCTTCGCCAACCAGAATTGTAACTAAACCGGGAACATTTTTTCCCGCTTTAATCCGTTCATCAATTTTAAGTTTTAATTCTGCGCGAATATTCTTCGCTGTTTTATTTCCATCAATTAAAATCATATTAAATTTTTTTCTAATTTCGTTTCGTCAAAATGAATGTTATAGTATTTCTTTAAATAGTTTTTAAGTTTTTTATCATTTAATATTTCTTCCGCAAAGGGATTAGAATTTTGCCAGCCTGTTTTATTGTGAAGTCTAAAATTTTCCAGTCGTCTAATGCTTATCTCACAAAAAATAGGATCAATATCAGCGGTGAAACATCTTCTATCTAAAATTTCTGAAGCAAGTAAAGTAGCGCCAGAATGTGAAAAAAAATCAAGCACAATATTATTTTTTGCGCTGCTGGCTTCAATAATTCTTTTAATAGATTTTAATGGTTTTTGAGCGTAGCATCCGTTTATGTTTTCTTCCATTCTATAAAAAACCTGCTGAACGTCAACCCAAACATTACCCGCTCTAATATTTGCTGATTTACTTCTCTCTAAGTTTTCAGTTTGTTCGCCGTTTACTTTTTTATAATAGCCTTTAAGTATTTTTGGAATTTCTGTGTATTCGGCTTCAACAAAATAATTTGGATTTCCTTTTACATAATATAAAAGTTCCTGCCTAACTGACATCCAATTTTTTTGGGTGCCGTAACCGCGCTGGTTGCGCATGGTAATAAAGCTGCGGGATTTGAATCCGCTTTCTTTCATCATCAAAATAAAATCAGCTAGCGGCTGAAAATTATTATTCTGATCTGCGCCAAGCCAAATATATATTGAAGATTTTTCAGACAGTGAGTTGTAGGAATTGTTAATCCATTGCTTTGACCAGGCAATAAAATTTTCAATATCTCGTTCTTGAAATGCAACAAAGTTATAAGGCGGATCGTGAACTGCTAAAGCGGCGGTTTGTTTTCCGAGAAGCGTTTTTATTTGATTTTCATTTGCGGCGTCAATGCATCCGACTTTATGTTTTTTTTGGGGGTCTTGCCAAAACTCGCCTTCATTCAGCCGGCAATATTTTAATAACAAATCCCTTAATTTTTCATCGTTGTCAATTCTTGGCAAAGGAAAATTTAACATAGAATTAATCGACTTTTTTCACAAACTCAGGAAAGGTAATTCTTTCAAGTTCCAATGTTTTGCCTGTTTCCGAATCAACTTTAAAAAACATTCCGCAAAGATGAACTTCGCCTTCGGCAGTTTCATAACGCTGCGGAGTTTGAAAAATAAATCTATTTAAAGCGGCGACCGTTTTCATTCCAATAACTGAATCATAGGGTCCGGTCATACCAACGTCGGTTATAAATGCTGTGCCTTTAGGGAAAATTCTTTCATCGGCTGTTTGAACGTGCGTATGAGTTCCGACTAACACGCTAATTTTCCCATCAAGATGATGAGCCATTGCCATTTTCTCCGCCGTAGCCTCGGCATGAAAATCCATAAAAATAACCTTGGTTTCATTTCGTAATTTTGAAACGACCCAATCAGCGGTTCTAAATGGGCAATCAATTGTCGCCATAAAAGTTCTGCCCTGCATATTTACAACTGCTACTTTTCCTTTTTTTGTATCGGCAACGTAGTAACCATTCCCATGCGTACCCTTGGGATAATTTAATGGACGCAAACTTCGGGGTTCAGCTTTTAAATAATCTTGAGATTGATATTTATCCCATGTATGGTTTCCGCCGGTTATAACGTGAATGCCCAAATCAAATAATATTTTGCCTTCCTTCTCGGTGCAGCCTTTACCGTCGGAAACATTTTCCCCGTTGGCAATTACTAAATCAGGTTTGTATTTTTGAATTAAACTCGGCAGCCATGATTCCACTAATGTTAACCCTGGCTTGCCAATAATATCACCAATAAAAAGTAGATTAATTGTCGACATAAGACTCGCTTTTTTTGTTTTGAAATATATTTATAAATGAAGTAAATAAAAAGAAAATGAATACTTATAACCGTTGTTCAGAAGCGGCGGCATCACAACAAATATTTTCCGCTTAGTCTTTATTATTTTTTTAAGTGAAGAAAAATGTTTTGAAACTATCTGCAGTAAATAATAAATTAACGAAATGAATTTTGAAAAAATTTATTCAACTCCAATTGAGCAAGCGGCGTTTTGTATTTTTGACGTTGAAACCACCGGGCTTTCACCTTACAACAATAAAATAATTGAAATAGCTTTAGTTAAAATTTCAAATTTAAAAATTGTCGACAGGTTTAATACGTTTATAAATCCCGGCAGACGAATTCCATTCTACATTACCAACCTTACCGGAATTAATGATGACGATGTTTATGACGCTCCTTTTTTTGAAGACGTAGCCGACCAACTTATAAGTTTTATTGATGAAGATATTATAATCGCTCACAACCTTTCATTCGACAACAGTTTTTTAAAAAAAGAATTAATTTATTGCGGCAGAGATGAAATAAGAAACACCGGAGTTTGCACCGTTAAATTAGCGCGAAGATTATTTCCCGAATTAAAAAGCAAATCGCTTAGCTCAGTTGCAAATCATTTGCGGCTAAAAAATAAAGAGGCACATAGAGCGTCAGGCGACGCTGAAGTAACTGCAAAAGTATTGTTGAAAATGTTAAATGTGTTGAAAGAAAAACATGAGCTTGTTAATGTCGAAGAATTAATAAATTTTCAATTCTTTCCTTCCGCGCAAATTAATAGACCAAATATCAGCAAAAAATTAAATAACGATATTGCGTCGCTCCCCGATGCGCCGGGTAATTATTATTTTCTAAATTCAAAAAATGAAATTATTTATATCGGCAAAGCCAAATCATTAAAGAACAGAGTTAAGTCTTACTTCTCATCTAACGCCACGCGGAAAGCAAAAAAAATTGTTAAGCAGGCTTCCAGATTAAAAATTGAAATTACAAATACAGAATTAACTGCGCTGCTGTCAGAGGCGGAATCAATTAAGCTAAGTAACCCAAAACATAACTTGCAATTAAAAGAATACGGCAATAAATATTTTTTGCGAGTAATTAATAATTATGAATTTCCTTTAATTGAAATTTGCAATCATTTTGATTTTGACGGCAATGATTATTTCGGACTTTTTATTTCGCGGAAGAAAGCCGTTAAGGTTTTGGAAATCCTAAATAAAACTTTCTCATTACGCGAATGCGAAGAAAAAGAATTTAATAATCACCGCGGCTGCTTTCTTGCAGAAATAGAAAGATGCACGGCGCCTTGTATAAATAAAAATAAAGAAACTTACGACGAAGAGCTTTCGAAAATTTATGAATTTCTTTACGGCAAAAATCAGTTTGCCGTTGCTCGCTTAATTAACAAAATGAAATTTTATTCTGATCAAGAAAAATTTGAACGAGCCGCGGAAGTGAAAGAAGTTATCGATTTAATTCTTTCTCAAACTCATAAATCTTCCTTGCTTGCAGAGCCGGTTAATTCTGCTAATGTGTTGTTTGAAATTAATGGCGGGTTTCAGTGCGATTATATTATGATGCGAGAAGGTAAAATTTTTATTAAAAATAATGCCTTGAATAAAAAAGATTTATTTGAAGAAGCATTAAATGATTTTTATGAAAATACTTTTCAAACAAACATTCTGCCCACTGCAGAAGATCTTGAAAAAATGAAGATAACATTGAACTGGCTTATTAAAAATCGTAACACTGTAAGAATTTTTTATTTAAAGAATTATCAAAATAAAGATCATCTCTATTCAAAGTTGACGCAAAATAGGCATTGGAGCGCTACAAAAGTTGAAACTGATTTTGATATTAAAAATTTTATTGATACAAATCCTATTCAAAATTATTAATGTATTATTGAAACTTCTGATAAATTATCTTTTATGAATTCAAAATATCAAACAGCGCTAGTCGACTTTAATAAGTTAAAAATAATCATCCTTCGATAAACAACTAACGACCGCTTTATCAGGGTGGTTGTCATTCAGAAAGAACCTTGTTTATGCTGGCGTTATCTAAAATTAAAAAAGTTTCCCGCTTAATGACAGATTCTAAAGTAGTAATTCTTACGGTAACTCAGGATAACATTCATTGATTTTTTAGAAGTTTCCCGGAAGAATTATTAGGCGCCCACTTTTTCAAAAATGCCATTACTTTGTTTTTATCATGTCCTTTTCCTGATTCCAAATCTCCGGTATTTTGAGAATGAAGCAGCTTACCTTTTTTGTTAAGCACAAATAAATGAGGATACCCGGCAACCTTCGGATATTTTGATAGAACTTTTTCGTTTTTATTTTCGGGACTGTAATTAACCTTTACCGTTATGTAATTTTTATCTCTAAAATTTCTTAGCGCGGGGTTGTCTGCAAATAAAGTATCAAGACGATGACACCAAATACACCACTCGCCGCCCACGTCAAGCAAAATTCGCCTGTTAGTTTTTTGAGCTTCTATAATTGCGGAGCTAATGTCTTTTTCTGCGTCTCGGTTGGGATCAAACTTATGAGATTTAATTTCATTATTTGTAGATGTCTCATTTGATCGTAAAATCTTTTCCTGTGCATTAAGCGTTAAACCTGCAAGGAAAATTAATAGCGCGATGAACTTTATTAGCTTTACCATTTTATCTCCGTTTTATTTTCCTGCTTTTAGTTTCAACATAAAATAAAAAAAATATACTAATTAATATGTGCGAATAAATCTGCTTAATTTTTTATTTTTGATGAAACTGAATTTTAATTACTGTAATTGGGAGATTTTATGAGCGCTCTAAAGTTTTTTATTCTTATATCAATTTTATTTTTTACTTCAATTATTTTTTCAAAAGAAAATCCGGCGTATAATACTAAAAAGTTTATTGATGAATGGCTTTTGCTCGGTTCGGTAAATTTAGAATATCCAGCGATGATGAAAGATTCTACCTCAGCATTAAAATCAATTTTAACATTTGAAGATATAAATATTCAAAATCTTGAACCAACAAAAGGTGAAGTTTATAATTGGAATAAAAATTCTAATTATACCTGGAAAGAATTACTCTCTGATTTTGGCGAGATAAAAATAAATTCAACAAAAGACAGCTCATCTCCGCAAGTAGCATATCTCGCCGCTTACCTTAACGCTGAGCGATGGATTAATGCAAGCATTGAAATTAAATCATGTCAGCCGTTTGAACTTTTTTTAGATGGGAATTTAATTCATACAAAAGATAAAATAAATTTAAGCGGCGGCGACACGCTTAATTGTGAAAATGAAAAAGTAATAAAGGAATTAAAATTAGAAACCGGCAAACATATTTTAATTTTAAAAACTTTAAATGCTAATTCTCCTAAAATTAATAATTGGAAAATTGAATCGGCTTTAATTATAGATTCCACTTTTAAAGAATCCGAATTAACATCTTCAATTAGTCCGACAAAAAATACTTCAATAAATAATTTACTTGACGATCCAAAGATTAGTTCGGTGTCAATTTCACCGGATGGAAAGTTGTCGGCAATTCAAATTGCGCAAGTAAATGATAATGGCGCGAGCAAAGAAAACTGGATCGAAATTTTTAACGCAAAAGATGGTTCTCGCTTTCAAACTTTTAGAGGAGGAATAAATATTTCCTCGCTTAGCTGGTATCCGAAGGGAGAAAAAATAACTTATACAACATCTGAAAAAAATAATACAACGCTTTGGATGAATGATTTACAAAATGGAGAGGTAACAAAACTTTTAGAGGATGTCGAAAATTTCGGAAGCTATAATTGGTCGCCCGATGGAAGTTATCTGATTTATTCAATAACAGAAAAAGCAAAAGGAAATAAAACCGGGTTAATAAAATTGGATGAATTGGGAGATCGTCTCCCTAATTCAAAAGACAAATCTTTTTTATACTTGTTAAATTATCCTCAGCTTACAAAACAAAAATTAACCGCCGGAGAAAATACAACATCAGTAAATAACATAAGCCGGGACGGAAAGAAAATTATATTCTCAATTTCAAAATATGATTATAAAAAACAGCCTTACAGTTTCTCTACTTATTACATTCTCAATTTAGCAAATATGTTTGTTGATTCTTTGTTCAGTCAATATTGGGGAGGCTCAGCTCAGTTTTCGCCAAACGCAGAAAAGATATTAATAACCGGAAATCAAGAAATATTTAATGGATTATCGGTTGCCACTTCATCCGATCAAACTCCGAACAAATTTAATACGCAGGCATTTATTTACGATTTGAAAACAAAGCAAGTAAATCCAATCACAAAAAATTTTAATCCGGCTATTTTAGATGCATACTGGAGCGGCGATGAAGTAATTTATTTTCGTACCGTTGATAAAACATTTGAAAATGTTTATGAGTTTAATTTAAATTCAAAGGAATTTAAAGAAATAAATTTGTCGGCTGATGTTGTAAAATTAATTGATTACTCAACTAAAAATTCACTCGCTATCTATACAGGTTCAAGCGTAACAACTCCGGATATGGCTTACGTAGTTGATTTAGAAAATCGAAAATCAAAATTAATTTACAACCCAACTCAGTCATCTTATAAAAATATAAAGCTTGGAAAAACTGAGAGCTGGACATTTAGAAATGAGAGAAATGAAACCATTGACGGCAGAATTTATTATCCGCCAAACTTTGACAACACAAAAAAATATCCTTGCATAGTTAATTACTACGGCGGCACAACGCCGGTTGAACAAAACTTTGAAGGAAGATATCCAGCAAATATTTGGGCGGCTAACGGTTACGTTGTTTATATTCTTCAGCCAAGTGGAGCAATTGGATACGGGCAAAAATTTGCCGCCCATCATGTAAACGATTGGGGCGAGAAAACCGCGCAAGAAGTTATAACGGGAACGAAACAATTTTTAGCCGCGCATCTTTTTGTTGATTCAAGTAAAGTTGGATGTATCGGCGCATCTTACGGCGGGTTTTTAACAATGAACTTATTAACAAAGACAAAAATATTCGCCGTTGCTGTTGCACACGCCGGCATCAGCTCGCTTGCCGGATATTGGGGCGAAGGCTATTGGGGCTATACATACAGCGCGGGAGCAACTGCCGAAGCCTTTCCATGGAATCGAAAGGATATTTATATTGATAGAAGCCCGCTTTTTAACGCTGATAAAATCTCCACTCCCCTTTTACTTCTTCACGGAATGGAGGATACTAACGTGCCTACTGGACAGTCAATTCAAATGTTTACTGCGTTAAAACTACTTGGCAAGCCTGTTGATTTTATTGAAGTTGAAGGACAAGACCATCACATAATGGAATACGGAAAAAGGAAATTGTGGACAAAAAGTATCATCGCATGGTTTGATAAATATTTAAAAGATCAGCCGCAATGGTACAATGATTTATATCCAAATGAAAAATGAAAAAAGAATTTATTAATAGTATTGAAGTGAACAGAAAAGTGAGGCTCACCTAAAAGGTGAACCTCACATCTTAACGCCAACAAACCCATTTTAAATGATAAATAATTTCATAAAAAAGTTTAATGAGAAGTTGGCACAACGTCTTTACATCCTAACTCATAATTTTTGCAAACGAAAATTTTCTTCACTTACGCAGTATTTAAATATTGTAGGAAATCTTATCCTAAGAAATATTAGAAGCGATTTTTCAAATGGCAATTCGCTGCTTGCTTTTAGTATTGAAACGGATTGTGAGCAAAATTGCGGACGATGTTAATCCAAGCGACAAACCAATCCAAATTCCTTGCACGCCCATATTCCAAACAAATCCAAATAAATAACCAACCGGCAAACCGATAATCCAATAAGAAATAAATGTAATTATAGTTGGAATTTTTACGTCGGTTAATCCTCTTAAAATTCCGATTCCCACACCTTGTATCCCATCCGAAATTTGAAACAGCGCCGCTATAATTATTAATGACGATGCTATTTGAATTACCTGCTCATCATCTATATAAAAAGTGGGGAGTATGTTTCGCATAAAAATAAAAATAATTCCCGATGTAATCATTAAAAAAATTCCGCAAAGCAAAGCTGTAAAACCTGCGCGGCGTATTTCTTCCGTGCTTTGCTTGCCAACCGCATTTCCAACTCGTATTCCGCCGGCAGCCGAAATTCCCAATACAGCCATAAAAGAAATTGACGCAAGGTTAATTGCAATTTGATGCGCCGCCAATTGTTTTGCGCCAAGCCAGCCAATCATAATAACGGCAAAAGTAAAAGCTCCCGTTTCAAAAAAATATTGAAAGCCGCTGGGCAATCCTAAGTTTAAAATCTTTTTAATTACTGGATAATTAATATTTTTAAAATGAAAAGTAACGTCGTAGATTTTAAATTTTTCTTTCTTCATAACATAAACCATCAAAGCGGCGCCCATAAATATTCTGGAAAATAAAGTAGCTATGCCCGCGCCGTTTAAACCTAAGGCAGGCATACCTAAATTTCCAAAAATGAAAATCCAATTTGTAATTACATTAATAATATTTGCAGATAAAGTTACAACCATTGAAGGTTTCATAACGGAAAGACCTTCAATAAATTGCTTGTATGTTTGGAAAAGCATAAGCGGAATAACAGTAGTTGATAATATTTTTAGATATGGACTTGCTGATAAAACCACCGCTTCCGGCTGATTAAAATATTTGAGAGCATCGGCGAGAAAAAAAATTATAGCGGTTAAAATAATCCCAACCGTCAAATTAACGAGCAGAGATTGCCGAAAATATATTCCGCATTGTTCAAACTTTTTAGCGCCCACAGAAATGGCAACTAACGGCGTAACGGCGCTGGAGATTCCTAATCCGATAATTAATATCAGAAAAAAAATGCTGTTAGCTAATGAAGCCGCCGCTAACTGTACGGCTCCCAATTCGCCGACCATTATACTATCAACTACTCCCATCATTATTATTCCAAGCTGACCAATAATAACCGGGTACGCTAATTCAAAAGTTTTATAAATACTTTTTTTTACGCTTATCATTAATATTTATTTTGAAAAGTTAGTTTGGAAATTTAAGAAAAAAGATTGGAAGGTATGTTACATTCATTTGTAGAGCTAAGTCGGGCGTCATTATGTGGTTGTCTCATTTTAATTGAGACAAGTCAGCGCCTTGTCTCTACGAAAGTTCAATCATATTACGAAAAATTACAGTGATGAGTAAGGCTTTCGTGAAGTTTCCGTTAACAAATTATCAAACAAAAAATAGGATTCTAAATTTTAAGTGCGGAAAGAGAGGGACAGACTATGCTAAAGCTTCGTCTGTTAAAATTCTCTTTTTCAATACCGCTTTGCCTGAGCCAGTTTTGAAATATTTTTCCAGTTCACGAGCTTGCAATTCGGTTTGTAAAGCAATATATGCATCTAATTTGAAAGGCTTGTAAGGACTTGAAGATTTACACTTACCTTCATTATGTTCGTTTACTCTTCAATTAAAATCATTTGTAGAGCCGACATAAAGAAAATCTTTAATTTGGCTTTTTAAAAAGTACACATACCACATAAAAATAATTTTTACCTATTTTGGAAATTCACATAAATTTTAAGATTAACAAAACCAATATAATCTTAATAATAAATTGACAAAACCAATCGAAGATTAAAAATAGATTGGCAAAACCAATCGAAGCTTTAGCGTAGGTTGGCGGAAAGAGAGGGATTCGAACCCTCGGTACCCGTGAAGGTACACACGCTTTCCAGGCGTGCCAGTTAAACCACTCCTGCATCTTTCCAAAAAAAGTTTTGCAAATATAGGCATTTGGGAAATTCTAACAAAAGTTGTTAAAGAATACCAACCCTCTAAAATTTTAATTAAGATTAAAAACTTTATCTCCCAAAAGGAAATTTTACTTCATCTATTTGCTCTTTTTACTTTTTGTTTTTGACGACGATTTTTTTGCGGTTGCTTTTTTAGTTGAAGTTTTTATTGATGATTTTTTCTCGGCAGCTTTTTTATCTTTAGTATCTTCATTTTTTTTATTTGAAGATTTTGCAAATCTACTTTTTGAAACGGGAGTTTCTTCAATTAACTTAGCTACTGCCTCATAAGTTAAGCTGGCTGCCTCAACATCTTTTGGAATTCTGACGTTTCTTTTTCCCGCTTTTATATATGGACCCCAGCGCCCGTTTAAAACCTGAATTTCAGTATCCTGCTCAAAGGTTTTTATGGTTTTTTCAGCGTCTTTTTTTCTTTTTTCTTCAATAACCTGAATCGAAGTTTCAATATCAACTGTATGCGGATCATACATTTTGCCAAGCGAATAGAATTTTCCATCATGCCTGACATAAGGACCAAAACGCCCGATTGCAGCCACTACAACGTGCCCTTCAAATTCGCCAACGTCGCGCGGCAATTTAAATAATTCAAGCGCCTCTTCTAAAGTTATATTTTCTAATTTTTGAGTATTTCTTAATCCTGCATATTCGGGTTTTTCGTCAGGGTTATTTAAATCAGTTAGTTGAGCCACCGCGCCAAATCTTGCCATACGGACAGAAAGCTGCTTGCCGGTTTTAGGATCAGTACCAAGAATTCTTTCTCCGTAAACTCGCTCGCTCGTTTCAATCGTTTCATCAACGCGTTTTTTAAATGGATAATAAAACTCGCTTAGCATTTTATGCCAATCCACTTCTCCATTTGCAATTTCATCCAATTCATCTTCCACATTTGCGGTAAATTTATAATCCATTATTTGCGGAAAATTTTGTAAAAGAAAATCATTAACCAGCATTGCAATATCAGCGGGATACATCTTCCCTTTTTCAGCTCCAGTAATTTCAGTTCTTTTTTCTTTATTAATATTTTTATGATTATTTAGAATAAGCACGCGGTAATCACGCTCGGTTCCCATCCGTTCTTCTTTAACAACATATCCTCGCTTTTGTATTGTGCTAATAATCGGCGCATAAGTGGAAGGTCTGCCGATTCCAAGTTCTTCCAGTCTTTTTACAAGACTCGCTTCAGTGTAGCGCGCCGGGGGACGGGTGAATCTTTCCATCGCTGTAATGTTATCAACTTCAAGTTTTTCACCGACATTTAGGGGAGGCAAAATTCCAGAATCTTCTTTTTCTGCGTCGTCTTCATCGCTTGATTCTAAATAAACTTTTAAGAAACCGTCAAAAATTATTACTTCGCCTTTAGCTACAAATTGTTCTTTGTTAGTTGAAATATTAATCTTGGCAATAGTTCTTTCAATCTCTGCGTCGCTCATTTGTGATGCGATTGCTCGTTTCCAAATCAAATCATATAAAGATTGCTCATCTTTTGAGCCTTCAATTTTTTCAGCGTCAAAATAGGTCGGGCGAATTGCCTCATGCGCTTCCTGCGCGTTGGCTGATTTTGTTTTAAATCTTCTTGTGTGAGAATATTTATCGCCGTATTCTTTTCTTATTTGATTTTCAGAATCTTTAATTGCGTCTTCCGATAGATTAACAGAATCAGTACGCATATAAGTTATTTTTCCGGCTTCATATAATTTTTGAGCGATTAACATTGTGCGTCCCACCGAATATCGCAGCTTTCTGCTTGCTTCCTGCTGAAGCGTTGAAGTTGTGAAAGGAGCGGAGGGAGATTTTTTAACAGGCTTCTTTTCAAGACTTTCAATTGTAAATTCTGCTTCAATACATTTATTTAAAAACTCATTTGCTTTTTCTTCATTTTGAAATTTATTAGGAAGTTCAGCTTTTAAATTATATGTATTTCCTTTTTCATCTTTAACAATAAAATTGGCGGTAACTCTAAATTGAGATTCAGAAGTAAACGCATCAATCTCTCTTTCCCGTTCAACAATTAATCTAACCGCGACTGACTGAACTCTTCCCGCAGAAAGTTTCGGTTTTACTTTTCGCCACAACACCGGCGAAAGATCAAAGCCGACAATTCTATCAAGAATTCTCCTCGCCTGCTGCGCTTCAACTAAATTAATATCAATATCTCTTGGATTTTCTATTGCTCTTAAAATTGCATTTTTAGTTATCTCATGAAAAACAATTCTTCTGATTTTTTCTGGTTTTAATTCAAGCGCTTCTTTTAAATGCCATGAAATTGCTTCTCCCTCGCGGTCTTCATCCGAAGCAAGCCAAACTATTTCTGAATCAGCGGCAAATTTTTTGAGTTGCCTAATTACTTCTTTTTTGTCGGGTGAAATTTTATAGAATGGTTTAAAATTATTTTCAATGTCAATTCCTTTTTCTTTTTTTTCCAAATCACGAACGTGACCATAGCTTGACATAACTAAATAATCTTTGCCGAGAAATTTTTCAATTGTTTTTGCTTTAGCAGGCGATTCAACTATAACTAAGTTTTTACTCATTTTTACTCTGTTTATGATTTTCTAAAATTTGGCTTTTAAATTAGGGCGCTAATTTAAGGCATTTTTTTGCTTACAATCAAATAATTCTTTAAAGGTAAAATAGCGGGGAGGGTTAATTCTGATGGGCTGCGAAAGAAAGTTAAGCCAAGAATTACATAAATTGCACGAATTAAATTTCGCGGTATTCACTATAATCCGGCTGAACAATTAACTACTGCGGGATTTGTAATATTCTATTTCATTTACTTTTTTATCTTCCACAAAGATTAATTTTGATTGAGGTTTCCCGTCTTTTTCAAATATAATCCAAACGCCGTTTTTCTTTCCGTCTAAATAAATTCCTTTTTCTTTTAGCTTTCCATTTGGATAGTACCATTTCCAATTTCCATCGGCTTCATCATTTATAAAATTACCTTCGCTTTCAATATTTCCATTTGAATAATAATATTTCCAATAGCCTGAATTTTTATTTCCTTGCATTGTTCCTATCATTTCCACTTTACCATTTGAAAAATAAGAAATAAAAGTTCCTTCTTTTTTCCCTTTTACAACGTCATATACAAGTTTTTTATTATTAATAACAGCGTCAATTCTGCCGGAATATAATTTATTTGTAGCGGAGTTAATTATCATTCCATCTTTAAAAAAGTAGCCGTACTTGCCGCCAATTTTATCGGAACAAGAATTAAACAAAAATAAAAGTGAAGTGAATAATAAAAGTAAATAGCTCTTAAAATGGATTAAGAATTTCATAAAATCCTTTATAAGAATAATTAGAAAAAGTTTTAGTTTTTTGCAGCCTAAAGCCGCTTGTCCATTTTAAAATACTTAGGAGGGATTAAATATCTTGGCGTGTAATATAAAAAAAATATTTTAAAAAGTTCAATTGGTAAATTAAAGGCTATTAAATTTAATTCATTTTTGTGATACAGACAGCGAGTCGGGAAAATTTTTTGTTTCAGTTAAACTCCCTTTTTCATCATAGCTTAACCATTTCCCGGTTCTATTGCCCAAATGAAAATTACCTTTTTCTTTAACATTTCCATTTGGATAATACCAAATCCATAGACTATCAGTTAAATCATCTTTAAAAAATCCTTTGGTTTCAAGGCTGCCGTCTTTATAATAATATTTCCATTCCCCAATATTTTTATTATTTCTAATTTTGCCTGACATAATTGGAACGCTGTCAAGCGATGAAATTTTGAAATCCCCATTTTTAATTCCATTGCGTACTTCATAAAATATAATCTGATTGTTGATCGTATCTATAACATTACCGCTAAACAATTGATCGCCGCTATAATTATAAATTAAACTATCGGAAACATAAAAGCTTTTTTTATTGGAGCTCATTTCTTTCTCGCAGGAATTGAAAGTAATTATTAATATTATATATATTGCAAGCCGGATAGCAAAGGTAGAGTTTGATAATTTCATAAGTTTAAAATTTAATGTTTGATTCGATTTGTTAATTTAACTTAGAGATAAACGAATTGCCAACTACTATTAAAATGTTTTTTCTCTCTAAAGAGAAAGAATTTTATGCTTTCTCACTTTTGAAAACCTTTCCTTATTTTTTTATTAAAATTCTAATCTATGAAATTGGTTTAGTTTTTGTCATAGGTTTAGCACGTGTTAAATTTAAATACATAATAAAATATCCCGGGGTTATACGATGAAACAAAAAATACTTTTCACGGCAGTTTTAGTGTTAGCTGCTTTTTCTTTTGCGGCTGCGCAAAATTATTATTTAGGAGTAGGCGATGAAAATTCACCGCAAATTTCCGCCTGCGCCGGCTGCCATAAAACGGACGGCATTGCATCTCCAATTTATGAACAATGGAAAAACACTTTACATGCAGAGGCTCAAGATTCAATTTTTAATTCTCATTATGGATTTGCATGTTTAAGTTGCCATAATACAGGCTGGGATACAGAAAACGAAAATTACGGCGCTGATGAATATGTAGTTTTGGATGCCAACGGTACGCCCAATTATGCAATTACTGATATTGCTGGCTTTAATAGAGTTAAAAATGTGCAATGCGAAGCCTGCCACGGACCTCTTGGCAACGAAGATAAAACTCTCGCTTCCAGCCATTGGGATTTTACAGGTGGTACACATAATCTTGATTATTCGGCTGAACTTTGCGGCAAATGCCATCAGGGTTCTCATCATGGATTTTATGAAGAATGGGAAGTTTCCGGTCATGCCAAATCCGCTAATACTTCATTTGTAGTAAATAACCCCGCTTGCGTTAAATGCCACGTTGCTCAAAGTTTTATAAGATTTGCTAATGACCCCGAAAATTATGAAGAAAAATTAGACGCTACCGGCGATAAAATTCAGCCGTTAACTTGCGTAGCTTGTCATAATCCGCATTCAAAAGAATTTCCACACCAATTACGTTTCCCTGTTTCAGGCGCGAGAGTAATTTGCGACGAATGTCATAACGCGGAAATTGAAGATACCGTTGATGTAAATTCAGCTCCTCATCATACCACATCCGAATGCTTTAGCGGAACCAAACAATTTGGTTATCAATATCCCGGTAAAACTTATCAGAATTCCGCGCACACATATGCCACTAAAGAAAGATGTATAAACTGTCATCTAAATAATGATGGTACAGATGAATTTGGCGCGGCTCATGGTCATAAATTTGTTCCAAGAATCCAAGCGTGCTTAACTTGCCACGCCGATTATACTGCAGTTGTCGATACGTCAAATCATGACAAGTTATTTGATTATAGAGGGGTTCAATCTAAAACAGACAGCTTAATGGCTGCTTTGCAGGCTGAATTGAATATGGCATCTTCGCAGGATTCTTTAACTGATAAATTTAAACAAGCTAATTACAATTTATTATCGGCTCAACAAGAAGGAAGCCATGGAATTCATAATACAAGATTAGTGCAAAAACTTCTGCAAGATGCGATTGCAGATTTCAATGCGTCTTCAGTTAGAAATGAAAATTCAGAAATTCCAAGCGAATATGCTTTAAGTCAGAATTATCCGAATCCATTTAATCCAACTACAGAAATTAATTTTGCATTACCTAAAGCTGGAAATGTTAAAATTATAATTTACGATGCAATTGGAAATGAAGTTGCTACCTTAGTGAATGAGTATATGCCACAGGGTAAGTACACTGTTGATTGGAATGCTTCCGCATTATCATCAGGCGTTTATTTGTACAGAATTGAAGCAAATGATTTTTCAATGGTTAAGAAGATGGTTCTGTTAAAGTAAAGGACAATTCATAATAGATTTTAGAGAGTTCATTATCCACAAGAGATGAACTCTCTAATTAAAATCTAAATTTCAGTAAATATCTGGAGATAAAAATGAAAACAAAATCATTTTACATGCTAATATTGTTATTAGTTTCTCCCCTTTTGCTTTTACAAAATAATTACGCTCAAGGAGAAGATAAGCCAACGGAACACGCTTTTGTTGGAACCGCTTCCTGCGGTATGTGTCATAAATCTGATAAGCAAGGCAAGCAATTGGATATTTGGAAAAGCAGCAAACATTCGGAAGCATACAAAACTCTTCAATCAGAAAAAGCGGATTCAATTGCAAAAAAATTAGGGCACGAAACTAAAGCCGTTGAAACCGAAGCTTGCTTGCGCTGCCATGCCAGCGGTTATAATGTGGACGCTTCTTTAAAAGACGCAAAGTTTAAAGTTGAAGATGGAGTTCAATGCGAAACCTGCCACGGCGCCGGCGCCGATTATAAAAGTCTAAAAATTATGAAGGATAGACAAGCGGCAATTGCCAATGGATTAATTGCTCATAACGATTTTAAAGAGTTTTGCACGGGATGCCACAACCCTGATAGTCCCACTTTTGTTGCGCGGGACTTAAGCGAAATGTGGGAAACTATAAAACATCCAATTCCAGATAAAAAATAATTTTCAAAAAGAATTTAAAATGAAGAAATATCTTTTACTACTGCTGATAATTTTACTAACCGTCCCATACTTCTACTCGCAAAATATAAATGGAAGATTTTCTTCTTCGTTATATGCTTTCGATAGGTTTGATACCGCCGATGTTTCAGCTAAGTATGTTCGCTCGTTTCAAATGTTAAATTTAAATATTAACGAAGGACAATTTTCTTTAAGATCATATTTAAACCTTGAAGCTGATTTATCAAAAGATATGAAAGACGATCCCCGACTTCGCTTTTATAATTTATATCTTGAAGGAAGAAATATTTTTGAAGTAATGAGCTTTAAGCTGGGAAGACAGCCAATTTTTAACGGCGTTGCCGGCGGTTCTTTTGACGGATTAAATGTTGATTTGAAAAAACACGGGTATAAACTATCTGCTTATTATGGCGGTAATGTTCCAGCTTATCAAAAATTTGAAACAACAGATAACTTTAAAGACGATTTCATTTTTGGCGGAAAATTTACAGCTTCTTCAGTGAAAGATTTGCAATTCATTCTCGGTTACGTTAAAAAGAATTTTAAAGCACAGGACTATTGGGCTTTACGATATGATATTAATTTGAATCCAATTCAAACGCTTATTCAAAATGAATCCACCCAATACGAATACGCTTCTGCACAAGTTGATTATGAAATGAAAAATGTTTTTTCAATAAATACAAAATATGATTACGATATTAATTTTGAAAAAACTTCAAAGTTTGAAGCGTACGGTTCATTCGATAAAATAAAAGACTTTAAGCTTAACGCATATTATAATTATAGAGAACCGAGAATTAAATACAATTCAATATTTTCCGTTTTTGATTACGGAAATTCGCAGGAGATTGAAGTAGGAGCCGATTATAATCTAACCAAAATATTTACATTGGTAGGCAAATTCGGAAACGTAAGTTATAAAGAAGATAATTCGCAGCGTATAACTCTTGGCGTAAATTCAAATTACGGAAGCGTTAGCTACAGAAAAACAATGGGGTACGCCGGCGAGCTTGACGCCCTTTCGCTTTATTCGGCTTACACTTTTATGGAAGGTTTTTTAACTCCCTCGCTTGGCATTTCATACACAGGTTACAAGCTTTCAAAAGATGATGAAACAAACCATCTAACTACAATCCTTGGCGGATTTAATGTTAGACCGCTTACTTCTCTATCATTTGACTGCCAGGCTCAATATATGAGCAATAAAATTTATAAAGACGATTTTAGATTTTTCTTTAAATTAAACTACTGGTTCAATACAAATTTTTAATTGATGCACAATGAAATTTAAACACCTATACTTAATTCTTATTCCTATATTTTCGGCGGTTTTATTAATTGCCGCATTTACTTCAGAAGCAAAAGAAGACGAAGACAACAGCAAGCTAATTAAGTTTTCACACCAGTTGCACGCTGATGTTACGGATTGCGCTTCGTGTCATATAGCCGTTACCGACAGTAAATCATTGGATGATAATTTATTTCCAAACCACGAAAGCTGCTCGTCGTGCCATGAAGTAGATAATTCTGATGAATGCAGTACCTGCCATTATGATGATAATTTTGAAGCGTTAAAAAAGAAGAAATCAAAATTAATTTTTAATCATAGTTCTCATATTACCGATCAAAAATTAGAATGCGAACAATGCCATCAAGGTTTTAAAGATGTTGATTATAGTTCTGAACTTGCTAATCCAAATCCGCCCATGACAACTTGTTACTCTTGTCATGGTGAAACGAAAGCTGCTTCAAATGCATGCGAGTCATGTCATATTTCAACAGCTAATCTTTTACCGCAGGATCATAAAAGCAGTGCGTTTATTAAATCACATAAATTTGCCGCAGTTGAATTAGACGCAAGCTGTATTATGTGCCATGATAATAATTCATGTCAAGAATGCCACGACGCAACCGGCGTTATTACTGAAACAAATATGTCCGATAATTTTTATCAGCCTTATTCTCCTACTAATAACAAAGCTGGAGTTAAACAGCAGCAGATCACAAAGGTTCACGAATTAAATTATAGATTTACACACGGCATTGATGCAAAAGGAAAAACTGCTGATTGTCAATCCTGCCACGATCTTGAAAATTTCTGTTCATCATGTCATCAAGCTGATAACGCAGATTTTGGCTTAGGCGGCATAGTTCCTTCGTCTCACTTAAAATCTTCTTTTATGATGATAGGAGTTGGAAGCGGCGGCGGAGATCATGCAACTTTGGCAAGAAGAGATATTGAAAGCTGCGCAGCTTGTCATGATACACAAGGTGCCGATCCCACTTGCATAACTTGTCATTTAGATAGCGATGGTATAAAAGGAACTAATCCCAAAACTCATCCAGCAAATTTTATGAATGATACGCATGGCGATTGGCATGATAGCATGGGGTCTGTTTGCTATAATTGTCATGTGAATGCAAGCCCTCAAAGTACTGCAGGAATAGGCTTCTGCGGATATTGTCATGGTTCAAACGCAAATTGAAAATTACGGATTGTAAAATGAAGTATACATTAATAATAATTTTAGTTTCGCTAACTGTAGGACTATTTCTCACTGGGTGCGCCGAATTGGAAAATAACATTGCCCCTGCCGGAAATGTTGAAGTACATAAAGACGGATTTTTAAATCCTAATTCGACAAACTTTCACGGGGACTATATAAAAAATCACAATTGGAATTTGAAGGAATGCCAACAATGCCATGCATCAGATTACTCCGGAGGACTAACAAAATCAAGCTGCAACACTTGCCATACAAATCCCGGCGGACCTGAAGCCTGCAATACCTGTCATGGTAATTTTGCAGATCCAACCCGAATTGCCCCGCCAAAAGATATAAGTGGAAATACGGCAACTACAAATAAAAGCGTGGGGGCGCATGAAAAACATTTATACGCAAATTCATTAAGCGTGGTTCAATGTCAGGATTGCCACACCGTTCCAGCTTCTGTTTTTGCCGCCGGTCATCTTGATTCAAACTTGCCAGCTGAAGTAAATATGAATAATGTTGCTGTTGCCAACATTGCGTCAAATGCAATGTATGATTTTAATTCTGCAACCTGCGGAAATACTTATTGCCACGGTAATTTTGAATTTACCAGAGCAACCGCCGCTCCGCAAGATACATTCATTTTTGTTTCTGATAAAATGGTGGGAAACAATAACACTGTTTCTTGGACTCAAGTTGATGGAACACAAGCACAGTGCGGCTCGTGCCATGGCAGTTCGGAAAGCATCGCGCCAGTTGGACATTTACCGGTTCCAATAAATGCATGCTTTAATTGTCATGGCGATGTTGTAGATGCCGAAGGAAATATAATTGATAAGACAAAGCACGCTAATGGGATTATAAATGCGAGGACAAACTAGCCAACCAATAAAGGTATAAATTGAAAGGTAGGGACACAGCATGTTGTGTCCCTATTTTATTTATGATAAATCTCAAATTTAAATATTACAAATTCTCTTTCTGATTTTCCCCTCGCCATTTTTTAATATAATCTGCAATAGCAGTGGTTGTAGCCCCTGGCGTAAATAATTCCCCAATTCCAAGATTCTTAAGAGTGTTTATGTCTTCTTGAGGAATAATTCCGCCGCCGGTTAGAAGTACATCGTTTAATCCTTTCTCATCCATTAACTTTTTTATCTTTGGTAAGATTGTCATATGCGCTCCGGATAAAATACTTATTCCAATAACATCTACATCTTCTTGAATTGCAGCTTCAACAATCATTTCGGGGGTTTGCCTTAGCCCAGTATAGATCACTTCCATTCCGGCGTCCCGAAGAGCGGCGGCAATAACTTTAGCGCCACGGTCATGACCATCAAGACCGGCTTTAGCAACTAACACTCTTATTTTCTTATCCATAATTTTCCTCTTTTTTATTTTAAATCGGAACGAATTTTATCGCCGAATATTTTAATATTTCCATTTTTATATTTTTTCAAATTCAATTTTGGTTTAAAGCCGTCATCGCTGAAGCGTGGAATGATGTGAAAATGAAAATGATAGATTGACTGACCCGCCGCGGCGCCGTTATTTGCAATAATGTTTATTCCGTCAGGTTTTAAACTTAATTTAATAGCCTTTGAAACGTGCTGTGTAACTTTAATTACAGGACTTAGGTATTCTTCTTTTACATCAAGAAAATTTTCGAAATGAGATTTAGGAATAACTAACGCATGACCATAGTTCATTGGATTGATATCTAAAAACGAAATAGTAAATTCATCTTCATATAAAATTTCGGCGTTTAGCTTTTTATTGATAATGTCGCAAAAGATACAATCCATAAAGCAAAATTAAGAGTTATAAATTTCAAGTAAAAATTACAAAAGTTTTAATTTAAGGTTCCAATCATTTAATAAAAATAAAACCAATTTCCATAGTATTCTTAAATTTAAAAGTCATTATAGAAATTAGATCGCATTTCTTTCTCTGAAGTTACGCTTCTAAATATTTTTTTCTTTTATTAAACACACCGAAAATTCCGCCTGTATGTATAAATAAATTCTTCATGCCTAAATTTTTCTTAAGGAAGTTATCATAGTAAGCTTTAAATGCTTTACCTGTATAAGCAGGATCAAAAATAATTCCTGATGAATGAGCAAATTTTTTTATCTGCTTTAGCTTATCTGAATTGAAATGTTTTTATAACCTTCGGTAGAATAGCCGTCAAGGACGACAAGATTATTGGGATCAATTTTACAATTTAATTTATAATCCATTATACATGCTTCAGCTAATTGAATTATTTTTTTTGTAATTATTTCTTTAGGATGAATAACATTCACGGCATAAATTTTTAATTTTAAATTTAATAACGCACTACCAACAAGCAGACCCGCCGAAGTTCCGCCGGAACCTGATGCGGAAATAATACCTGATAATTTATTTAACTCAACTTGCTCTTTTAATTCATTCATAAAAGAAATGTATCCCCAAATGCCGAGTGTTGAAGAACCGCCGCCGGGAATTACATAAACCTTTTTCCCCTTTTTAATATATTTCCGCCGCTCATCAAACATAATTTCATTTACGTTTGCATATTCTTTTTTATTTAGAAAAGTAATTTCAGCGCCATAAAATTTATCTAAGAAAAGATTCCCGTCAGGGTTAGGTGTATCTTTTCCCCATAAAAATATTTTAGATTTTATTCCAAACTGTGACGCTGCAATTACAGTTGCTCTTGCGTGGTTTGACTGCTCGCCGCCTTCAGTAAAAATATAATCGGCTTTTTTTCTTTTTGCCTGCCAAATTAGATACTCAAGTTTTCTAACTTTATTTCCGGTTAATTCAAAGCCGGTCATATCGTCCCTCTTCATAAGAAAATTATTTCCTTCAAAATTAATTTTCTGTAAAGGAGTAGGCGCAAAAGCTAATTGTAATTTTTTTGGCTCTCTCATTCTTTATTATTTTTTATTTCATTTGAATAAAATTTTCTTGCCCGTTCTAAATCTTCCGGCGTATCAACCGCAAGATTATCAAATTCAGTTACTACAATTTTTATTTTAAATCCATTTTCCAGCATACGAAGCTGTTCAAGTTTTTCAGTTTGCTCCAAATCCGTCGGCGCTAACTGCGTAAATTTTAGCAAGGCTTCTCTTCTATAAACATATAGACCTATGTGCTTATAGATATCAGCTTTTTTTATTTTGTCAATATTCGATCTTGCATCTCTTACATACGGAATTGGCGAGCGCGAAAAGTACATTGCAAAATTATTGTAATCGAAAACTACTTTTGGAATGGATGGAGATTTTAATTCTTCCACCGTTTCAATTTTCCGCGCAAGAGTAGAAACATTTACATGTTTATCAAATAATAAAGGTTCAATAGCCTGGTCTATCATTCTTCCCTGAATAAATGGTTCATCCCCTTGAATATTTACAATTATATCGGCTTCGGGTATTTCATTCACAACGAATGCAATTCTATCGGAGCCTGTGGCAATATCTTTTGGAGTTAAGATAACTTTTGCGCCAAACTTTCTCGCAGTTTGCGCAACCTTTTCATCGTCGACGGCAATAATAACTTGATGAAGCAAGTTTGATTTTAAGCAGCTTTCATAGGTGTGTTGTATCATCGGCTTGCCGCCTATGTCTGCAAGGGGCTTGCCCATTAGTCGGGTTGAGGCAAATCGCGCGGGAATAATACCGATGATCATAAAAGGCTCAAAGTCAAAATTAAAAAGTCAAAGTTCAAATTTGATTAATCTCCTCGAATTACTTTCGGAACTTTAAAAAATTCTTCGTCTTTATCGGGCGCATTTTTTAAAGCTTCCTCTCTTAAAGTTGAAGGCTTCATTATGTCTTCTCTAAAATTATTTATTCCTTCAATGGGATGTGAAAGCGGTTCTACGTTTTCAGTATCAAGTTCGTTTAGCTTTTCAACATAAGTTAAAATTTCATTTAAATCGTTTGTGAATTGATCAAGTTCTTCAACTTTAAATTCTAATCTTGCCAATTCAGCAATATGCTCCACGTCTTTTCGAGTTACAGACATAAGTAATTTCCTAATTAATCTTTTAATCTATTTTCGATAATAATTTGTCTTACAGTTTCCATCAATTCTATTTCATCTTTTCTAGTCAAAATATTTTCAGTTGAAATAGGTTCAGCAAAGCGCATGTGAATAGTACCTGAATTAATTTTTAATTTTCCCTTTGGAAGAATTTTTTCTGTACCGCTGATAGAAATGGGAACAATCGGGAATCCAACTTTTGCCGCAAGATGAAAAGCCCCTCTTTTAAATGGTTGAACCTCACCAGTTTTACTTCTTGTTCCTTCCGCAAAAATCGCGGTGGATATTCCTTTATTTGTCATTTTCATTTTGGCTTCTTCAATGCTTCGCAGAGCTTTCTCAGGATTTTTACGATCAATCATAATATAAGGACCCAGCCAAAGCTGCCATCCAAATAAAGGAATTTTAGCAAGCTCTTTTTTAAAAACAATGCCCATATTATTTGGTATTCCATATTGCAGAGCCGATATATCAAATTGACTGCTATGATTTGATACAAAAACATAAGTCTTTTTATGATCAAAATTTTCTAAGCCGGTTATTTCTAATTTTACTCCGCTAATAAATAAAATTCCTCCCGAAAATACTTTAGAAAGTTTAAAGTATAAAAAATTGCTCCTATCAAAAACTGCGAATAAAATACCAAATATTGAACATATGATTGTGTAAATAACGATTAAAAATAATTTTAAATAAGTGATCAATGATGTTCCTCTGCGGTAAGCTCTTCAGTTTCAGTTGAAAAAATATTTGTTTTAATATTCACATCTATTTTTTTTATTGCATCAATTCTTTTTTTAACTGAAGGATGACTGTAAAAAAACCACTCTATAAAGGGATGCGGATTTTTATCTCCCAGGTTTTGTTCGTTAAGTTTATTTAAAGTTGAAATAAATGATTCAGGTTTTTGCGTTGAAATGACGGCGTATTCATCGGCTTCATATTCATATTTACGCGAAATAATATTTGATATTGGAGTTTGGATTAATCCAATTAACATTCCCCAAAGCATAAGCAACGGCAATGCTGCTATTGTTTTTATTGATTCAAATCCAAACCAACTTAATGTGAGGCTATAAAAATTTGCAATTATAAAAAGCGTTACAAAACTAGAGAGAGTTCCAAACGCTATATTTTTAACAATGTGTTTCTTCTTATAATGACCAAGTTCGTGGGCAATAACAGTTTCAATTTCATCTTCGCTATAATTATCTAAAAGAGTATCGCCGAGCAGAATCCTTTTTGATTTTCCAATTCCCGTAAAAGCGGCGTTTGCTTTTTTAGTATTCTTGCTCATATCAAATTTAAAAACATTTTCGACTTTTATCCCGGCGTTTTTTGCCAGCCGATTTATTCTTTCTATTAATTCTACATTGTCAATCGGGGTTATCTTATAAAAGAGTGGGAGAATTATTAACGGAACAATTTTGGCGAGAACCACTGAAATTAAAAAAAGCGCGATAGCAAAAGGCAGCCACCAAAGCTGTTCAAACTTATTTATTGAATAATAAAATAAAAGTAAAATTGGAATTCCAACTACCGCGGAAACAATCAGCCCTTTTAAGCCTTCCCAAATCCATTTTAAAAAAGTTTGATTTGATAAATCATATTTATGTTCAAGATAAAAACCATTGTAATAATTAATTGGAAAAAAGAGAATTGCGCTCGCCGTGGAAGCGACAAAGAGAAAACCTAAAAACAAAAAATACTTATTTGAAAAATAAGCGCTTAATAATTTTTCCAATGCAATACTAATACCGCTTTCTACAAAGAATATTATTAGCAAAAAGGTTACAATCGCCTCGCCAATGCCAAGAGCCAATTTAATATTATTATATTTTTTTGAATCCATAATGTAAAAATAGTCAGTATGCGTTGCGCAATCAATTTATTGCTGAAGCTGTGTAACAAAAAAAATCCCGGAATTTAGAAATGCCGGGATTTAATAGAGATAAATAAAATTACTTTATTTTTTTGGGGATTTTTCTTTATCTGTTTTACAGCAGCCTTTGCTCTCCGCTTTTTCAGAACTGCAGCAAGATTTCCCGGAATCTTTTTTCTCACAGTTTGTAACTTTAGTTTTTTCTTTAGCCGAGTTTGTTTTGTTTTCTTTTTCTCCGCCAAGCGAAATTAAAGATAAGCAAAGAACAACAGACATAACCGATATGATTTGTTTCATTTATTCCCTTTTTATTTTTATTGTTTTGTATCTTCTGATTTTTTAGACTCTGAATTCTTTTCTAATTTTTTTTCTTTTTCTAACCTTGAAATATATTTTTCAGGATCTTTTTTGAATTTCGCCAAACATTTTTTGCAGCAAAAAGCGTAAGTCTTATTTTCATATTTATAAGTTATTTCAGGATCAACTTCTTCATGCGAAACAATGCACACACTATTAACCGGCGCGGATTCTTCAATCACAATTTCTTTTTTTTCCGGCTGCATTTTTTCAGTTTTTACTTCTTTTTTATTTTCAGTTTTTTCCTGAGCAAAAGCGCTTGCGGAAAACAAAATCATTACCAATAAACTTAAAACACCAAACGACATACTCTTCATAATAACTCCTTTTTTTTGTGTGATGAAAATAATAAAACTTTGCTTATCAAAAAAAGTAAAATTAAATAACCTTTAACTTATTATTTGTCGTCCAGCCTACTTTACCGTCTTGCAGTCTTACCTTCACCCAATTATTTATTTTATCCTCAAGTTTAACCTTTAAACCTTCATGAACCACAAATGCATCGTTGCTGTCATTGTCAGGCGCGGTTTTAATATTTACTATTGTTTCAGTTATAATTGCGTTTTTTATATTTTCTTCCCGGCTAAATCTCACCGTCAAAATTGCAGTAGAAAAAATAAAAAGCGTTAGCATTATTAAGCCGCCCCAAAAACTATATTTCTGCGCTCTGTTTTGTTTGGAAAAGAAATAAATAGCAATTGAAATTAATATTAATATGAAAAAGATATATGCACTTATGGTCCAGCCATTAATATTAAAAATTGCCAGCAGACTTTCCCACCACTGAAAAATAAAAAACTTAGGCAGCGGTTCAATTCTATCAACAGTTTTAGAGTTAGCTAAAGCCAGGTTGTGAGCAGCGTCCTCATCATTAGGATTAAGCTTTAAAGCTTTTTCATAAAACAAAATTGCATTACCCAAAGCGCCCTGTCGGTAATAAGCATTCCCTAAATTGTAATACAAAGCTGAAGACTCGTAGCCTGAATCAACGAGTTTTTTGTATTCTTTTGCCGCAACTTCAAAATTATTTTTCCTATAAAGTTCATTCGCTTTATTGAACTCTGAGTTTACGATTGGGGTTTGAACCGCAAATGAAATAGAGATTAAACTAAAAAAAGAAAATGGAATTAAAATTTTTCTAAACATATTTTTTATCCGAAAGAGATTTTTCTAATTCAATAATAATTCTCGCCGACTCATCATACATTTCGTCCATAGCTTCGTTAGCGTTAGTTGATGGCGCAAATCTTATATACTCGCATTTTTCAGCGCAATGTTCAAAGCCAGAAATTAATTTCTCCTCAATATTATGCTTCCTCAGTTCATCAACCGCTTTCACTAAAGTAAAGTCTGATTTAGGAATTTGAAATTTATCTTCAAGATAACCGAACAACGCTTGAGAAATCTCAGAATAAAATTCTGCCTGCTTATTTTCCTGCTTCAATTTTAATGCGGACTTCAAACGATTTCTCGCAACCTTCTGCGCTTTTTGAAATTTAAGTAATTGCAAATTTCCTGCAAGCGTATCAGTTTTTCTTTTCCAGGCTACAAGCCCGATGAGGGCAAATAACGGCAGCGCTGCGGCTGTCCAAAATCCAAATGAAAAAAATAAATACGAAGTTTTCCTATCCAAATCATTGGCGGAAGTTTTTATAAATCGAATATCATTATCCAAAACTTTTATGTCTTCTTTACCAGCTGCGTAATTTTGCGAAGTATTTCCTTGCTCAATATTAATTTTATATGTAGGCGTGGATAGAGTTTCATAAGATTTTTTTTGAACGTCAAAATAGGTGAACTGAATTGGAGGTATAATTTTCGTTCCCGCAATTCTGGGAATAATCAAATACTCAATTTCCTTTTTGCCGGAAACGGTATTCTTACGATTTATTTCTTCTTTAACTTGCGGATCATATTTTTCCATTCCCGTGGGAAGTTTAACTTCGGGAACATTTAATAATTTTATATTTCCAGTTCCTGAAATATCAACCTTAATAGAAACAGGCTCATTGGTTTTTGTATTTGATTTATCTATTTGAGCCGTCATTGAATAGCTGCCCACCGCGCCGTTAAATGACTCCGGCACATTTGACGCCGGCAAAGCTAAAACTTTTAATTTTATAGTGTTTGACTTGGCGAGAAAATCTATTGTTTGTCCGCTATCAAAAAAAGGATCATTAAAAAAATCATCAAAAATATTATTACTGCGTTTGCGCTGCTTTTTTATTTGAACCGGGACGTTTAGCTCAAACGGCGATACTGTCAACTCGCCGGTTTGCGATGGAAACAATGCGGCTTTTTTTAAAACGCCAACGCGGAACTGCTTGCCGTCAACAACTTCCACATTGAACATAATATTTTGCGGAGTTTCTAATTCTTCAGCCCAAAAGCCCTGATACTGCGGCAGTTTTGAAATGCTCATCTGCGATGCAATGTTTACTCGGGTGTAAAGTTTATAAGTTACGATAACTTGTTCGCCCTGATAAACCTTTTGTTTATCCGCAACGGCTCTTATAAATAAATTATCAGAAATTTCTTTTTTAGTTACCGCGTCGTCTTCCCGCTTTGATTTCTGAGGGCTTGACGAGCCTTTTACTACTTCCAAAGCAAGCGGCTGCGATTTATATTCTGTCCCTTTATAATTTATTGAAGCCGAGCCGATAGTAAATTTGCCTATACTTCTTGCCTGTAAATAATATGAAAAAGAGATTGAAGCGGATTGCGCGCCGTTTATATATTGTATGCTGGTTGATTGGTTGGGACCGGACAGAGTTAAGAAATTTGTAAAAGGCGGCGCTGAAAAATTTTTAATGCCATTTATATCCTGACCAGAAAATACAAAAGTAATTTGGAATCGATCTTCCAAACCAACGGGATTACTGCTCACCGACGCTTCCAATGTTTGCGCTGAAATTTTACCAACGAAAAATAAAAATAGGAGCGCTAAAATCTTTTTCATTCTACCAATCCTTATCTGTCTTGACCGGAGTTCCGGCTTTCTTCCTAATCTTTTTTTGCAAATCTTTTTCATTGTTTTTTAGGGCGTTAAGAATTCTTTCAGCTTCTTCTTTAGAAATTTTATTTTTCTCAGGCTGCTTTAAATTATCCTGTTTTGATTGTTCATTCTGATCAGGTTTATTTTGATTTTTTTGATCATGTTTATTCTGCTCGTCTTTATTTTTTTCATCATCTTTATTTTTGTTTTGCTGGTCTTTATTCTGCTGATCCTTGTTCTTATCGTTTTTATCCTGATCTTTTTTATTCTGGTCTTTCTGATTTTTATCTTTGTTCTTCTGATTCTGCTTGTTTTTATCTTTGTCTTTATTCAACAATGATAAAGCGTACGAAAGATTATACTTTGTCTCATCATCATTCGGATTCAGCTTTAATGAATTTTTGTAAGCCTCCACGCTTTCCTGAATTTTCTTCGATTTTAAAAGTGAATTCCCGATGTTGTGGTAAACTTTTGCTTTGTCAATTTTATCATCGCTTTGCGTTAAAGCGTTTTGATATGATTGAAGCGCGTCATCATATCTTTGCTGTTTGTAATAAGCGTCTCCAAGATTAAAATTCATTTTAAAATTATCTTTAGATTTTTCTAAGCTTTTTTTAAAGTTTACTTCAGCGTCGGTAAATTTTCCATCTTTGTATAAATCAACGCCGTCGTTATTTAAGTTTCGCGCGCTCTGCGCCTTAGCTGAAGTCAACATCATCAAACTAATAATCAAAACAAATAATTTATTCATAACTCTTAAATTATATCTCAATTTTATAATTATTGAATTCCTAATTTTTTATTCAGCTTACCGTACAACGGAGATTTTCGTTCCGAAATAAAAAATTCAAATATTAATAAAAAAATTGCCGGAGCCAAAAAATAATAAAAGCGGTCTTCGTAGTCAGTGACTTTTTTTACTCCGAATTCTGTTTTTTCCAATGAAGAAAGATCTTTATAAATCATATCAAGCTGATCTTCATAATTTGAACCTCTGTAATATTCGCCGTCAGCTTTTGAAGCAATTTGTTTTAAAATTGTTTCATCTAATTTGGTTAGAACAATGTTACCGTCTTTATCTTGTTTAAACCCTGATTGATTTCCTCTTGAATTATAAATTGGTATTGGAACTCCTTCTGACGAACCCAGACCGATAGCATAAATTTTTATTTCTTTATCAACCGCATCATCCACTGATTTCATTACATCTCCTTCGTGATCTTCGCCGTCGGTAATTATCACAATAGCTTTTTGCGTGCTTACTTTATAATCAAAAGAATTTGCCGCTAAATTTATTGCGGAGGAAATTGCAGTTCCCGGTTGGGGAATTGAATTTACATCGACAGCGGAAAGAAAAAGATTTGCAGCCGAGTAATCAGTGGTTAAAGGAAACTGCACAAAAGCTTCCCCGGAAAAAATTATTAGTCCTATTCTATCGCCGTGTAATTTTTTTATAAGATTGGAAATTTGATACTTCGCTTTTTCAAGCCTGTTTGGTTTTATATCTTCCGCCATCATACTGAGCGAAACATCGAGACAAATAAAAACATCAATCCCGGTTTGCTTTACCTCTTCCATCTTTGTCCCTATTTGCGGATTGGCGGCGGCTAAAATTAAAAGCTCAAAAGCCATTAAAAAAATTATAATCTTAATTAAATTTTTAGCTCCGCTGAATGTCCCAAATAAAATATGATGAAGTTTTTTATCAGCAAAGCTGTTTAATATTTTTTTGCGTCTTATCCATAAATAAAAAAGCAGCAGAGCAAATACAGGCAGCAGGTATAAGCCGTACAAATATTCGGGGTGTTCAAATCTAAACATAAACTAAGGCAGCTTTCTTAATATTGTTTTTGATAAGCCTAATTCTAAAAATATCAACAAGATGCCTCCGCTTAGCCATGAATAAAATAACTCATGCGCATTTTTATAAGATGTAATTTGAACTTTTGTTTTTTCCATCTTGTCAATTTCGTTATAAATATCTCTAAGTTTTTTATTATTTGTAGCTCTAAAATATTTACCGTCTGTAATTTTTGAAATTTCGTTTAAAACCTTTTCATCAATCTCTACCGGAACCATTTGATATCTTGTGCCGAAAGGAGTTTGCACCGGATAAGGCGCTTGTCCTTGAGTACCAATGCCGATAGTGTAAATTCTAATTCCAAAAGTTTTGGCAATTTGCGCCGCGGAAATAGGGTCCACTTCGCCGCTGTTATTAACGCCGTCAGTGAGCAAAATAATTATTTTACTTTTAGCGTTGCTGTCTTTTAATCTATTTACTCCATTTGCAATTGCGTTGCCGATTGCAGTTCCGTCGTCAATCATTCCGCTTTTAATATCTTTAAGAAGATTTCTTAAAACAGAATAATCAATTGTGAGCGGACATTGAGTAAAAGCATCCCGCGCAAATACAACCAAACCAATTCGGTCGGAAGTTCTTCCTTTAATAAAATCATCAACTACATTTTTTGCTGCTTCAATTCTGTTGGGCTTTAAATCTTCTGCCAGCATACTGCCGGAAATATCAAGCACCATTGCTATATCAATTCCTTCAGTGTATATATCTTCGCCTGAAGAAAAAGTTTGCGGACGCGCCAGCGCTACAATTAAAAGAGCAAGTCCCAGCGCTCTCAACAGGGCGGGCAAATGCCTGAATCTCACTTTCCAGGTTACGGGAAAATTCTTAAATAAATTTAAAGATGAGTAAGTAATTGACGGCTGTTTTTTTCTTCCTCTAAACCAATAATACGCCAGCATAATTGGTATGATTGATAAAAAATATAAAATCCACGGATAAGCAAAAGTTATATTTTTAAACATTTGCTTCTTCCATTTTTGTTTGCAATGAAGGTTGCTGTGAAGTTTTATTTACAATATCGCGCGCTTGGTTCATCATTTCTTGGTTGACTTCAACGAGAGGTTTAAATTTTGCAAACTTTACCAGATCAGCGTTATTTAAAAAATTATTGGTTGTGTCTAAAATGATTTTTGTATCTTCTCTTTTTCTTAGCTCGTTCACAGCTTCGGAAGTTGTAAGTTCAAGAGCGGGAAGGTTAAATCTTTCTTCAAAATATTTTCTGATTATTTCAGTTATTTCAGAATGATATTCTTTTATCATTCCCTTTTGCCATAGCTGCTTTTCTTCTAACCTATCTAACGATGATAACGCATTAATGTGCGGAGGTAGCACTACAACTTTTTTCTCAACCACAATTCCGGATTTTTTATTTTTATATTTTTTATAGAAATAAATGATTGCTGCGAGAATAATTAATCCGATTAAAATTATTACCGCTATAAATTTCCAATCCATCGGTATTGTAAGCGGAGCTTTAACGTCTTTAATATCTTCTTCAGCATTAACCTTCATTACATGTATGGTAAATGAAACGGGATTAGACGTTACTTTTTTAAAAGTTGAATCGGGAATTAAATTGCTGTTTTGGCTTATTACGGGAGCGCGTTTAATTAACGTATCTTTTCCCGCTCTGTAATAAATTGTAATTGCCGGAATTGTAACTTCGGCAGAATCATATCTTGAAAGAGTAACTTCATAAGTTGAGATTTTTTTATTTTCAGATTCATTGTTCGAAGGTTGATTCTCTCCCAGAACTTCAACGTTAGAAATATTTTTTAGTACATCTGGTTTTTCAATTTTTATTGATTTATCATATTCAATTTGCAACTTATATTTGATTGCATCGCCGATTAAATAATCGCTTGTATCGGTCGTAGCCCTTGCAGTGATGCTTTGCGCAAAACTTTGAACGCTGCAAAAAGAAAAAAACATTATTAAAAATATTTTACTCTTTACCATCTTCTTTCTCGCAGCCTAAAAAATTGAACAAGCGGAGTAATATAGTTTTGCCCCGTGCGTACTTCAATGCTATCAAGTCGGCTGGAAAGGAATAACCATTTTCGTTTTTTAATTAATTCTTCCCGCCGCTGTTTAAGCATATCTCTAATTTTTTTATTATTTGTATCTATCCATCTCTCTTCGCCTGTTTCAGCGTCGGCTAATTTTACAAGTCCCATTTTCGGCAGTTCATTTTCTCGCTGATCCTGCAAAACGATTCCGATAAGATCATGTTTCTTTCCTACAATTCTTAAAATTTTTTCATAACCTTCATCCATAAAATCCGAAAGAAGAAACAGAATACTTTTCTTTTTAATTGTGCTGTTTAAATATTCCAACGCGCCTTTAATGTTAGTTGATTTGCCCACAGGCTGAAATGAAAGAACTTCTCTAATAATTCTAAGCACATGTTTTCTTCCTTTGCGCGGAGGAACAAATTTTTCAATCTTATCTGTAAATAATATTAAACCGACTTTATCATTATTCTTCAAAGCGGAAAAAGCAAGTATAGCGCTTAGTTCGGCGGCAACGGTTTGTTTTGTTTTATCAACGGTACCAAAAATTAATGAGCCGCTTAAATCAACCATCAGCATTACAGTAAGTTCGCGTTCCTCTTCAAATATTTTTATAAAAGGATGACCGAATCTTGCGGTAACATTCCAATCAATACTTCTTATATCGTCGCCAAATTGATATTCACGAACCTCGGAAAATTCCATTCCCCTTCCTTTGAAAACGGAATGATACTCTCCCGAAAAAACTTGATTAACAAGTCCCTTAGTTCGTATTTCTATTTGACGAACTTGTTTTAATATTTCTTTAGTTAGCATACCCTCGCTCTAACCCTCTCCCAACCTTGCCTAGCCACCGGCGGGGTGGAGATGGAATTTTTAAATTTTATAATTATTTTTTTTGAACCCATTTGAAAAAACCCTCTTCCCTCCTACCTGCCGGTAGGCAAGGTCGGGAAGGGCCTGGGATGGGCTTAAGGCACTTCCACTTTATTTAAAATTTCATTAATCACAGTTTCTGTAGTTATCTCTTCCGCTTCCGCTTCATAAGTTACAGCTATACGATGACGCAAAACATCCTGACAAATTGCTCTAACATCTTCGGGAATTACATAGCCGCGGCGTTTAATAAAAGCCATAGCTTTTGCGCCAAGAGCCAGATTTATTGTTGCTCTCGGCGAGCCGCCGTAGCTTATTAAGTCGGTTAATTTATCAAGTCCAAATTGTTTTGGCGTACGCGTTGCAAATACAATATCGAGAATATATTTTTCAATTTTTTCATCGATGTAAACATCATGAACAACTCTACGAGCGTTTAAAATGTCTGTGGGAGAAACAACGGCATTTGGTTTCTGCTCGCTTTCATTTACATTCTGCCGCATAATTTTTAATTCTTCATCGCGGGAAGGATATGTGATTTTAATCTTCAGCATAAACCTATCAACCTGCGCTTCTGGCAAAGGATAAGTTCCTTCCTGTTCAATTGGATTTTGAGTTGCGAGAACGAGAAAAGGTTCTTCAAGTTTAAAAGTATTTTCACCTATCGTAATTTGCCTTTCCTGCATTGCTTCCAATAAAGCGCTTTGTACTTTTGCAGGAGCTCGGTTTATTTCATCAGCTAAAATAAAGTTGGCGAAAATCGGCCCTTTTTTTATTAAAAAGTTTCCATCTTTTTGATTGTAAATCATAGTCCCGATTAAATCTGCGGGAAGTAAATCCGGAGTAAATTGAATGCGCTGATACTTTGCCTTCATTGTTGAAGCGAGAGTTTTTATAGCCAGAGTTTTGGCAAGACCGGGAACGCCTTCCAACAAAATATGCCCGTTGCCAAGCAGCCCGACAAGCAAACGTTCCACCATTTGTTTTTGTCCTACAATAACTTTACTGATTTCATTCATCAGAATATCAATGAAGGCGCTTTCAGTTTTTATACGCTCGTTTAATTCGCTTATATCCAAGTTGAATCCTCTTTAAGATTTTTGAAGAATTTATTTTTCGAATGATTTTAGACGATTGCAAACTTAAAAATGTTGCATAAATATTTCAATTATTTTTATGAGCAAACTTTGAAAACTGCAAACTTTAAATATGTAGTTTCGGGCATTGACGGAATCTGGGGGTGATCAAAAGATGCTTCACTAAAATGAACAAGCTGAATTTTTTTTGACGACTTTTGTGCAGCCGAATTTATTATTTGTATAAATTCTTCTTTATTTAAATGATGAGAGCAGGAAGAAGAAACTAAATAACCGCCTTCATTAATAATTTGAAGCGCGAGCTTGTTTAATTTTTCATACCCTTTTTTTGCAGCGGGAAGGCTTTTTTTATTCTTCGCAAAAGCAGGAGGATCAATTATAACAATGTCAAATTTTTTATTGTTTTTTATCTGCTCATCAAAAAAAACAAAAACATCACTGACTATAAAATCAGCATTGGAGCTAAAATTATTTAGTTCATAATTATTTTTTGCATTTTCAATTTCGTTGGATGAAGAATCAACAAAGGTAACTGACGATGCACCGGCTTTAGCAGCATGTAATCCAAATCCGCCGGAGTTGCAAAACGCATCAACAACAGTTTTATCTTTAACAATTTTTTCAATAAAAAATCTGTTGTCAGATTGATCAAAATAAAATCCGGTTTTGTGTCCGGTGCTAAAATTAATATTATAATTTATTGCTCCGTCATTTATAATTTCACCATTCATTTCTCCCAAATAAATTTCATCTTTATCCGGCAAGCCTTCCAGCATTCTAAAATAATTTTCATTTTTTGTAAAAATATTTTCGGCGTTAAAATCTTCAATCAAAACTTTAATAATTATTTCAATATTTTTTTCCATTCCGAAAGAATAAACTTGCAGAACAAAAGTATCATTGTATTTATCGATTATAAGTCCGGGTAAAAAATCACTTTCGCTGAAACTTAGTCGGAATGAATTTCTGCTAGGATAAAAAGTTTTTCTAAGTTCAAAAGCAATTTCTAACTTTTCTTTAAAATGAAAATATAAATCTTCAATTTTAGTTTTACTTAAAATTCTAACTGCTATCAATGAATTTTTATTATAAAATCCCACCCCAAGAAAATTATTTTTTGAATCATAAAGTTCAACTAAATCCCCATTCTCTGCGCCGCTTTCAATATTAAAAATTTCATTGCTAAAAACCCAAAGGTGCCCGGATTGTATTCTTCGTTCTTCGTTTTTTTTGAGAGTTATTTTTTTCAATGATTACTCTTTTATTGTAATATGAAGTTAAACATAAAATTGTTCGTAAAAATAGCGAAACACAATCGGACATTCTATTTACTGTAATGTTTTTTTATTAATTTTGAATAGAAATTTTTATCACTTAAAATAATTTTATATGAAAAATTTTGTCTTACCAATTATATTATTTCTTTTAATTAATTTTTTTGGAAACGCGCAAAATTATAAATACGCATGGCTCTCTGATATTCATATTGGGGCGCCCCAAGCGGATTTTGATTTGCAAAACGTTGTAAATAATATTAATGAAAGAGACAGTCTGGCTTTTGTAATTGCCACAGGAGACATTGCTGAAAAAGGACGGAATGAAGAATTGGAAACAGCGAAAAATATTCTAGGCGAATTAAATATTCCGTATTTAATAATTCCCGGCAACCATGATACAAAGTGGAGTGAAAGCGGTTTAACCAAATTTAAAGACCTCTGGGATGATGACAAATTTTCTTACGAAATAAACGGACAAAAGCATATAGGGTTACGAAGCGGCATTCCCTGGCGCGGCGGCGGCGGACATATTGATCCGGAAGATTTACTCTGGCTTCAAAATGAATTACAAAATACTTCCAAAGATGAAGAGATTTATCTTTATGTTCATCATCCGCTTGACGGCGACGTTGATAATTGGTTTAAAGTAATAAATATTTTAAGAGATTATAATGTTAAAGGTATTTTTATCGGACACGGACACAGCAATAAACTATTAAACTTCAGCGGCATTCCCGCTGCAATGGGAAGATCAACTTTAAGCAGACCAAAGTATGCCGGCTATACAATTGTAAACAATACTGCTGATTCAATTTCACTATCAGAAATTCAAGTTGACAGCGCAGGAACAATTATAGAAAGGCAGTGGGGCGGCTGGTCTAAAATTTTTGAAAAAACCATTCCACAGTTCGATTCACTTCAGTTCGTAAAATATTCTAACAAAGTAAATATACTTTGGCAGGATGACTTGAAAACTTCAATGTCCACTTCGCTACTGGTTGATACTGATAAAATTTTTGCGGCAACCATTAACGGCGCTATTTTGTGTTATAATTTTAATGGTAAACTATTGTGGAAATACGACACAAATGAAACAATTTTTAGCAAGTTGGTGCGCGATAATGATGTTTTAGCCGTCGCTACAATTGAGGGAGATCTTTTCACTATAAATGCAAACAATGGTAAATTAATTCAAGCGCTTGGTTTGGGTGAGCCGCTAACTTCACAGCTAATAAAAATCGGAATTAAATATAATGGGACGACTTCAACGGGAATAATTATCGGGACTTCAAACGGAAATTTATTTTGTTATGATCTATATTCATTTGAGTTGATTTGGGAAAATAACAGCGCCTCAATGATGATTGAAGATCAACCGATTATTGTCGATGGTAAAATTATTTTTGGAAGCTGGGATAATTATGTTTATTGTATTGACGCTGGCTCCGGCGCTTTAATTTGGAAATGGACAGAAAACAAAAATTTTTATTACTCCCCCGCCTCAAGCCCTATCGTAACCAATGGTAAAAATGTTTATGTAGCTACTCCGGATAAATTTGTATCTGCAATTGATCTTCTACAGGGAACTACCGCCTGGCATAAAAAAGATTTTAACAGCTGGGAATCGATTGGGATAAGTAATGATAATTCAAATTTATTAATTAAAAGTTATATGGATAAATTTTTTATCGTATCCGCCAAAGAAGGAAAATTAGTTAAAGAAATAAATATGAATTTTGGATTGGACACAATGCCTGTTGAACCGATTGAATGGAACGGTAAAATTATTTTTGGCGGAAAAGATGGAATTATATATTTAATTGAAAAAGATTTTTCATGGGAAAAATTATTTTTTACCGGAACCGCCCGCCCCCATACTGTGCAGCATATAAATGATAATATGTTTGCCGCTTCAAATATGGATGGAAAGATTTTTGTTTTTACTTTAAACTAATTTTAAAACAGAGTTTTATTATGAATAAATACAAAGGAATTATTTTTGATATTGATGGAACTTTAACTTCAACCAACGATTTAATTTTTGCATCGTTCAACCATATCAGCGGAAAATATTTAAATAAGAAATTTTCAAATGAAGAAATAATTGAATTATTTGGTCCAACCGAAGACGCAATTATTAAGGAATGGACAGGCGATAATTACGATGAAGCGAGAAAAGATTATTACGATTTTTATTCATCCAATCATCAAATGGCTGATTTATATCCTGGTATAAAATCATTACTTGAATCAATAAAATCAAAAAATATTTTGCTTTCAATCTATACCGGCAAAGGCAGAACCGCCGCTGAAATAACTTTAAAAAGATTAGACATATTCTATTACTTTGATTTTATAATAACAGGCGATGATATTGCAGAACATAAGCCGTCTGCCGAAGGAATAATAAAGTTTATAGAAAAATTTGATCTCAAGAAAGAAAATGTTTTAATGATAGGCGACGCGCCGGCTGATATTAAAGCTGCACGCGCAGCGGGAGTTGAAGTTGCTTCAGTTATTTGGGACAGTTATGCTAAAGATGAAGTTTTATCTTTTAAAAGCGATTATGTTTTTTTTACAGTCGATGAACTTTCAAATTTTGTTTTAGCTAATACTTGATTTCAAAAGTCAAAAATAATTTCATTTTTTTTATACGAACTAACGAACTATCGAAAGTTTTTGAGTGGTGTCTTGCGACTTCTCTCCCTTCTTAATAATTATTTTATAAAGATAAGCCCCATTGGCAATATTATCTCCGTCTGCGTCTTTACCGTCCCATTCGATTTTGTTAAAATCATAATTTAGCTGAGAAGACTTTCTTTCAATTTTTTTAATTAGTCTTCCAGCAATTGTATAAATATTTAGTTGCAGCTCGTCAGGAATTTGGGTTAGCTTAAAAGTGAAAAAAGTTTTTTCGGCAAACGGATTTGGGAAATTATAAACTTGTAAAAGATTCATTTCATTTGACACCATAAAAGTTTTTTCATATCCGGGAGCCGTCTCTATATCGCCTTCAATATTTTTACCGAAAACTTTAAATGAATGGTCGCCTTCAGTTAACAAAGGTTTGTAGGTAAAAGTAATAGTCCTACTTGAAATATCAATTGAACTAATAATGGTATTGTTATTAATACTCTTATTATCCAAATAAAATTCTATCGCAGAAGTATCTTCAACAGCATACCACAATGGATAATTAAGCGTCATCATAATTTCAGGAGAAGAAGAAATATAATCTCCGTCAACAATATCAACGCCGTCATACTTTACGTTAAATGATTTGTCCGAAATTAAAAGGTTAGTTGTATCAGGAATTACGTAAAATGGTATTTCAAAATTATTATTATCCTTGTATCGTTCTTTAATTTTATTTTCAGGATCAACGCTGATTAAAAATTTATGAGCGCCAAATTTTACGCCCGGATCATAATCAATATTATAAATAAGATTTGCGGAAGTATCTAATTTACTAACGGCTGTTTCAAAAATTTTATTAATTGATTGGTCGGACTTAGCTACATTAACAATTACTTTAAAACTATCGGCTTCAACTTCTCCGACATTATAAATTTTAAAAATTAATTTTTCTACTTCGCCCGCGTTTATTGAATCATTCAAAACTGAAACTGTCTGATAATTCAATGCTAGCTCAGCCGATTTTTTATATTCAACGGCAAAACTCAAAATCTTAGGCGACTGCATATTTGAAGAGGCGTTTAGCTTACAAACAAATTCTAAATATGGATAAAATTTAAAATCAATTTTACTTATATCGGAAATATTATTTGTGAATGTTAAATTTTCTAAAGTATCGATCCCGCCATTCTCTTTTATTCCTAAAGGCTGAATAGAAAAATTTGCATCGCCCGGAATAATATTTTGAACTTCCACATTTTGCCACAATGATGAAGGACCGACTTTTGAAGTTTTAAAATAACCAGATTTTAAAATTGAATTGATTGTAGTATCAATCTGAACTCTGCCTGCAAAAGGCTTCGAATAGGCTTCAGGCATTGTCCCTGGCGCTGCTCCTCTTTTACCAATAAAAGCCCAGGAACTTCTGAAGACAAGGCTATCAATGTAAATACTTCCAAAGGAATGTAAAAGATTTTTTAAATCAGGCGAGGAGATTGGGCCATTATCGCTTATGCCGATAGCGATTAAATATTTGCTGGAAATTGTATCTAAAAAAGATATATAATTTGAAACTGCTTGCGCGCCCTGCTGCACATCAAACCTTTTATACATAACAAATTTAAAAGTCGAATCTTCAAAAACGCACACATGATGACCTTGCAAAGTATTTTCAGGAATATAATTCTCGCCATTCTTTGTTATAATTGCAGAATTGCCATCGCTTTGCCCCGCAGACAAAACGCTTATTATTGTGTTCGATAAATCAAGCTGAATAGAATTATTTAAATATTTAAGACTGCTGATCAAAGCTGTGGAGTAGCTCAAACTATCGTTTAATAAGTATCTATTTTTATTCCCACGATAAAATGATTGTTCGGTATTAAAATCATCGGCGTCAAGCAACTTTCCTCTAAACCAATACCTCCCTTCCCCTAATAATTTATTTATATCCACTGAAGTTAAAACCGTATCAAAAGATTTATTTACTTCTATAGGATTTTCAAAATTTTTCGTTTTGCTGAATTGCAAAATAATTTTTTCATTTATTGGATTAAGCGTTGGATTTAAAATTTTAATTTTACCGTTTGATTCTTGTTCAACGCTGTAATCAAAAAAAGTTCTTAACGTAGAGCTTGAAATATTAATTTTAATTGAAACGGAATTGTTGTTTTCATTTATTTCATCAATAGAATTTTCATTGTCTAAATTGACTGTAAGAGTATGCTCGCCGGGCAGATTGTTAGTAGGAATATTTATTGAAAATGAATCAGTTAAAGACGGAACAATTCTATCAATCACTTCTGAAAAATTGATGGTTCCATTAAATTCATCTTTAATAAAAATCTTCATCGAATCATTTGTTGATAAGCCGTAATTGGAATATAATATTTTTATTCCAACTGAATCTTGCTGGTCAGATAATTTAGATGAATTATAAAAAACATCGCTGCTCGTTATTGAAAGGTCAGGTTTATTTGGCAGCGGCAAACTAATAATCGGATCGCCAATAAGAGTATTCGTCAAGGCAAAAAGCTGATAAACGCCGCTGCCGCCATACTGCTGAAGCATTTCCAACTTGGCAAGTTTAAGCGCTTCGCTGATGTTATAAATTGAGTCAGCCAATAATTTTTTATAAAATATTTTTGGAAATAAAACCGAAGTGGAAACAAAACCCAAAGAAGAATTTCCAACATAAGCTATTGCCTGCCCTTCCGGCGCTAATAAAAATAATTCTGAAAAGGAAGTAATATCAGGCTCGGCAAAACGCGCTGTTGAACAGCCAAAATCCGATATGAATGGATTTCTGTTAATGTTGTTTTTTAATTGAGAAGGCTCGGTAATTGAATTATCCCACGTTTGCGTTCCGCTGTGTCCCAAATAAGAAATAAAAATTCCGCCTGCTTTAATTGCCGATTGAACTTCTTCGGTAGCGTATGGACCAAAATTAGTTCTCGGATTTATTGTTTTATAAAAATGAGTATAGCTGCCGCTTATTGGCGGAGGTTTTATGAAACTGTTAATTATATATTCATTAACCTCGCGAAGCTGATTTAATTGATTTTGATTGTCTCCCGTTCCGCCGGAAAAGAAAATAAATCTTTTATTCCAATCATCAATTTTATGAGAAAGAAAATTGCGATGCTTTTCAAAATATCTTGCAAACTCTTCGTTAGTTGTAACGGGAATTCTTCCAACATTCATCTGAGGAAGATAAGCAGTTGTAGTATCCCAGGTAACAAACCAATTGTCGCTAACCGAAACTCCGAACGACGGGACATAATTATTTACTGGCGGAACATTTTGGTAAGTAGTTTTGTTCCGATGATAATCATAAGTGGCGCCGCCAATTAATGCGGCGTATTTGGGGACTGGCTGCTGCCAGCTATTGTGCGTAGCTTTTAGAAATTCTCTTATGTCTTCCGGATTAAACTGCCCGTAAGAAAACTCATCATAAATATCATCCACATCAATTACCGCCGCGCCGACAAGATAATTTTCTGAAATAAAATTTGCATATTCATTTACCTGCGATAAAAACTTTTTATGAGTGATGGCTATGTAATCCGCTTTGTTCTGAGCACTTCTTAAGTTGACGAATTTTTTCGCGTAATAAAATTTAGGGGACTGTAATTTATTTTCATCAAGAATAATAAATTTATCATTTGCATGAATGGTGTCGTTAAAAACTATTTCATCATTTATCTTTTGCGAAATATATTTTGAATATAACTGTCCATACTTCCAAATTGAAAAATTATCCACTGTAACATTATTTATTTTTACAGAATGAAAATAACTTGAAAGTAAATATGGAAACGAAAAATTTAGGGAATCATTATTAGCTTTTAAATAGCGCGGATACTCTATTTCATACCAATCCAAAATACAAAGATTAGGGAATGCGGCTGTTGAATAAGAATGAAGTTTTAAAGTATTTGTTCCTTCGTTTAAAATATTAGAATTATATTCGCCGGTTAAAACTTTTTTTTGATATTTGGAAATATATCCCGAATCTTGAACCGCTTCATTATTTAACGATATGCTTAGGAGATGAGCGTCTTCAATAATATTAGTTGCATAACTTTGCAGCTTTGAAAAAACTTTGACAGGCTTATTTGGATAAATATCAGTCAAAGTAAAATTTTTATTTCTTATGCCTACGCTTAAGTTGCCTTCATTCCAGGTTTTATTTTCATACCAGAAAGGAGTTTCTCGTCTAACCAAATCATCCATGGAAAAATCAAACCAATTATTAGTTTCAAGATGTATAATTTCATTATAATATTTAAGCGTGTCTTGGGTAATCAAATTATTGTTTGATATTATTGGAACTCGCAAACCATAATCTCCATTCCAGGTTAACCAATAAATAGTTGTATCTGTATATCGTCCCAAATATTCATTATAAGGCTTTCCGTATTCGCTAACTTCGCGATGATGCCCGCCATAATCTCTTTCCCCAACAAATTCAATAAAATCGCTTTCATTAAAAAGTCCATCATCTTCGCCATTCACATAAATCGGAATTTCAATTCCATTCTTAAAAAGCTTAAATGTTTTTGGATCAATAGAATTGTAATTAATTTTAAATGAAGAGAGATCAAATGGAGTGATTTTATAAATTGAATTTTTTGTCGTTCCTATTTTTAAATAATCCTTTGTGTAATCGATCCAGCTATCGGAATCGACAACATGAAAATTAGGCTCGCCAAAATAATTAGCCGCAAGTTTCGGGTTAATAATTAAAGAGTTAACGCCGCTTAATTTTTTAGAAGTTGAATTTGAGAATTCAACCTTGCTATTAAAAGTTAGCCGTAACTCGAACTTATTAAATTTAATTGTTCGTCTATTGTTACTATCAAAATCATATAATTTTATTTGAACGTGTAAACAATAACTATTTCCTATCCACAACTTGCCTTTAATTTTTAAATTTTTTGAACCGTTAATGCGAACAGGCATTTCAACTTCTTGATAAACCACCAGGGAACCATTTACAGATTTTACTAATGGATTTATTTCCGGATAAGCGTCGATAAATTCTTGATTAATAATATTTAACTGAATAGCCGGATTACTGTTGGGAGGGATTGCAATGAACAAATCTTTTTTAGGAAGAATAAATTCGCCTGAAGCGCTTTCATCGCTAAAGTCAGGGAAAGAAATTGTATTTCTATTTTGAAGCTTCTTAATATTGAAATTAATTACAGGAGCATCAAAACTAATTTTGTATATTTCGCTTTCAGATTTTTCAATTATGTTTAATTCCTGAGCTAGCAATAAAGCGGGCAGTAAACACAAAAAGGCAATCATCTCTAATTTCGTTTTAAGCATATTCAAACGTGACTTTAATAAATTTTATAATTTATGTTTTGCCAAAGTTACCCTGCAACCCAATTACAATCAACAATAGATTCATTGAAAAGATACTTGATAGATAACATAGCCGTTTCATTCATTCCAAAAGATTCTCTTGAAAATCTATTGCAGTCAAGTATAAAAAATAGCGTTGAAAATAATATAATTGTTACATTCAATTTAGATTTTTTACGCAACACAAATTTAAATAGTAATTTCAAACAAATATGTAAAAACGCTTTTCTCGTCTTGCCTGACGGAATAGGTATAACTTCATTGATATATTTAAAGCATGGGAAAATGCCGCCAAGAATAACGGGCAGCGACGTCTTTAGTATTTTACTTTCAATTGCGGAAAAGAATAAACTTCCAATTGCATTAGTGGGATCGTCAATCGAAGTTCAAAAATTAGTAACACAAAAAATTAAAAGCGCCTATCCTAATTTAATTGTTGCAGCCGCTTTGTCTCCGCCTAAATATTTTGAAACTAAGGAAATCGAAAACGAAAGAGTTGTTTTAGAATTACAGTCTGCTAAACCTGATATTCTTTTTGTAGCGCTCGGATCGCCAAGACAAGAAATATGGATTGAACAAAATAAAAATATTATCGGCGCTAAAATAAATGTGGGAGTTGGAGCCGTATTTGATTTTTATTCAGGTAAAAAAAAACGCGCTCCTAAAATATTTCAAAAACTTGGGCTTGAATGGTTTTGGAGGCTGTTAAACGAACCCAAGAGATTATTTACAAGATATATTTTAAATGATCTTCCTTTTTATTTTAAAATGATTATTCAAATTGTAAAAGAAAAATAAGATGGAATTAAAAAACATTTCACTTTTAAATTTGATGAAAACTTTTGACATTGGAGGAGCAGAAAAATCTACAATACTTTATTCAAATATCATTTCAGATAAAATTAATCAAGTAACAATAATGGCATGCAAAGGTTTCTATTATAGTGGAAAATTAATCAAGCCAAATGTCAAAACTCATCTGTTTCCGTTTTTAGTTAATTATAATCCATTAACATTTTTTTTTAATCTTATTTCTATAAAAAGAATTATTAGGATTGAAAAAATTAATTGTATTAATTATCATCAAAGAATTTTCTTGCCTCATATATTTTTTATCAAAATCTTTTACCCAAAAGTTAAAATAATCTATACTGCACATTGTGTTTTTAATGATTGGATAAATAAATTTTTGATTGCCGATAGTTTTATTGCCATTAGCGATGCGGTTAAAAAGGATTTGATTGACTCCAACAAGAATAGCATCCTACTAATTGAGCATGGAATACCAACAAATAATATTATAATTACAAAGCTGAAAATTGAACAGCCTATTAATTTTGGATATGTAGGCAGGTTTACCGAGTTAAAAGGAATTATGACTCTATTACATGCGTTTAAATTTTTTCATTCGAAATATCCTCAGCACAAATTAATTTTAAGAGGTCAAGGAGAATTACTTGAACAAATAAAATCTTTTATTTCTTTAAATTCATTCAATGATGCAGTAACAATCCTTAATCCGGCAGAGGATGTTGATCAAATATTTGCTGAAATAGATATTCTGATTTTCCCTTCTGAATACATTGAGGGACTCGGACTGGTTTTAATTGAAGCTATGGCAAAAAATATTTCAATTATAAAATCGTACTTTGAAGGGGACGAGGAAGTTTTTAATGAAGAAAATTGTTTTTTATTTAAGCCGGGAAATGCAAATGATCTGTTCACTAAAATGGAAGAAGCGGCAACTGATTTGGAAAAAAGAGAAGCGCTTTTAAAGAATGCGAGAATTGTTATTAAAGAGAAGTTTAATATCGATAAAACTATTGATCAATATTTGAGTTTGCTTCAAGATTTGTAATAATTTTTTTAAAACTTTTTCTGACTGCAGTATTTATTTTTGAAAAATAATTTAGATGGTATTTTATTCTTAAAAGTACGCTAGCGCTTCTAATTTTATGATAAATTTTATCAGGCAAATAAGTTGTTAGCAGTGCAAACAATATTTTGAAATTATAAACCGATCGCAAATTATTTTCGTTCCAATATCGTTTTGCTTCAGACTTTTCTCCGTAAAAATATTCCCGCCATCCTCGAACCTGAATTTCCTGAATCCTATTTAATTCACCAAAATTATTTTTTAAGTTTTTGTAATAAGGTATTTGTATTGAATAATGTTTAGCCTGAATATCCATTAAATTACTTCTGGATAATGAATTTTTAGTTAGCCGTAAAAATGTTAAAACTTTTTGTATGTTATGAAATTTAGCTTCATTTTTTATACGCAGCCATAAATCATAATCTTCCACGCTATCTAAATTATAACCGTATTTTTGAATTATTTTTTTTCGATACATTACACCCGGATGAACAATTTCACTATGCAATGCCAATCTTTTTTTAATTTGATTATCCGTTTCACCTGTCCGTATTATATACTTTATTTTTTGGTTTTGAAATAAAGCATACCAACTAGATACCACATCGTATTCCGGATTATCACACATAAATTTAAATTGGATTTCCAGCCTTTGATGTTCAGCGATGTCATCGGCGTCCATTCGTGCGACTAACTCGCCGCTGCATTTTGTTAATCCGTAGTTTAATGTTTCAGAAATTCCCTGATGCTTCCTTACAAAATATTTAATTCTCCCATCGTTAAATGATTTTATGATTTTTTCAGAATTATCTGTTGAGCCGTCATTGATAATAATAAATTCAAAGTGTTTGTTAGTCTGATTTAAAATACTTTTTATGGAAAAGGCAATATAGTTTTCACTATTGTAAACGGGCATTAAAACTGAAATCATTTTTTTGGATCACCTTTTTAAATTTATCTTTTCCCAGTTACCGCCGTTAAAATAAATTAAATAATCTGCATAATTTTTTGGAAGAATAAGTTTTATGTAGGAATAATCGCGGCCTGAAAAGCTTTGCTTTGTTTCAAATATTTTAATTCCTTCTTCAATTGTTTTGTCCAAGTTATATGAAAGATAAATAAGCGGATCTAAACTCCTAATTTTCAAACCATCATTTTCACTTGTAATATCAATCAGCATTTCATCAAAATTATAATTGCTTTTCAGTTTGCGGTCAAAAAATATTGGAAGCGCTTTAAAGGTTGAATCTACTCCAAAGGTTTTATTTTTATAATAATAAATTTCAGGCTGCAGCGTTTCATAATAATGGTCGCTAAAGACTGAAGCATTCTCATTATCCTTTAAAATATTTGCTAATTGCTCTTGCTGCTTTTTGTAATTTTTGATAACCTGAAAATGATTTGCTGCAGTTACAATAAAAGTAAAAATTGAAATTGCCAGAATAACTGAAATCAACGGTATTAATAATTTATCTTTAATATTAAATTCAGTTAATAATAAATACAATCCTATCATCACCCAAAAAACAATTATCCCATTTACCCTGATGTTTCCGACAGCTAATATTCTTGGATAAAAAATTACAAAAATAAAAAGCATTGTAAGTAAAATACTTTTTAACCGTACTTTTTTTACGAATATGGTTACAATAAGAATTATTGCCAAAGCCATTAAAGCCATAAGCGCCAAAGTTTTATTCAGCAGAAAAAAGTTATAAATATTTTGCGATGCAATGGGAAATACGGCGTGTAATATGTTTCCTATTAGAGATAATGGTTTCTTAAATATATGTAGAGCTAAATCTAATGTGGACCCAAATAAAAAATAATTTAAAACCGAGTAGGATAGCATTAAAACTGTACATACTGCCACAGAAACAAATACACTTTTTTTTCTTTTTTTAGGAATAAATTTTAGAAACAGTAAAGCGAAGATAAATAATAGAGGAAGATGTATCCCCTGCTGTTTGGATAGAATTGAAAAAATATAAAAGATAATTACAAATATTAAATAATATGATTTTTGTTTAAGGAAATATTTTAAGAAGAATAACATAGAAGCAGAATAAAATAAAAGTCCTAAAAGCTCTGTTCTATTGCTGATCCAATAAATCCAAATTAAGCTGGCGGGATGAATTGAAAAAACTATTGCAGGCAGCAGCGCCAGCCACATATTAAATTTTTTATGTCGAAGTTCTGAAATAGTTTTAAGAATTAGAAAGAATGTGCACATGAATACTATTTGTAAAACCAATGTAAACAGTTTCATTCCTAAAAAATTATTTCCCCATAGAAGGTAATCCAATTTAAAAGTTAGGTAAGAAAGCGGTCTTACAAAAAAGAAAAATATTTCATTTGGATTGGTGGAAATAAGCTGATGACTGTTGGATACCATAGCAAAAACACTGTAGTCATCGTAGATAAAACCGGGGAAGCTTAAAATAATAGGAAGGTAAAAAATTATATTAACCAAAAATATTATAGAAAAAGGGAGAAGTAATGTTTGAGAATAGTTTTTCATTTTAGCTTTATTAGGCTAAGTGATAATTATTTTTTCGCAAGCCATATTTCCGGGTTTTGATTGCTGCGCGAACTCCAGATTTCAAAGTGTAAAATATTTCCTTCCAAACTTTCGCCTACCTTTGCAATTAAATCTCCTGTTTTTAATTTGTCCCCTTCTTTAACAAATATTTCTGAAAGGTGGCTGTAAACAGTGCGGTAATTATCTTTGTGCGTAACAATAATTACGCTGCCGTAACCGGGAATCCAATCGATAACGGAAACGATACCATCCGCCACAGCTTTTACATTTAAGTCGCCGCCGGCTTTTATATCAATTCCATAATTAAGCGTTACCGTATTTAATTTTGAATTTAGATTTTCACCAAATTGATTAATTATTTTCCCGTTTAAAATGGGCAAGTTTAAACTCCCGCGTAATTTTGAGAATGAAGTGAAATTTGAATTAGACAAATCAAAGTTATAATCAACGGGAGGCGTTTCAGTTGAGGCGCCGATACTTTTTTCTTTGGTCTTTTCCGTGGAAGGGTTTTGCGTTTTTTCTTTTTCTAATTTTGCTAATCTATTGGCTTCTTTTTTCTTTCGATCCTCTTCCTCAATAAGCTTACTAATTAAATTTTTAATTTGATCTTCAGCTGATTTTTTTGAAATTAATTCTTTTTTTAAAGAAGCTTTATCATGCTTTATAACATTTAATATTTTTTTTCTTTCGGAAATTTTACCCGCTAATAAATTTTCTTCTTTTTGTTTTTGAATAACCAGCGCCGCCTTTTTATTTTTTTCTTTCTCTAAAATTACTCTTGTTTCTAAAAGCTGTTTCTTACTTTCTTCAAATTTCTTTAAATCAGCTTCCCGTTTTTCTGAAAACTTCTGCAAATATTTATAACGAAGCAAAGCCTGCTGAACAGATTCAGCGTCAAACAGACTTGCCAATTCATTTTGACCGCCGTATTTGTAAATAGAGACAACGTACTTTGAGTAATTTTTTTGTAGGTCGGTAATTTCTTTTTTAAGCGAGGTTATTTTTTCTTCGCCGGAAGTTATTTTTCGTTGAAGATTATTTTCTTCATCTTTTATTTTGGCAATCAACTTTGAAAGCAAAAAGTTTTGCTTATTATAATTTTCATAAACCGCGTAAGTTTCTTTTTCCTTCGCTGATTTTTGAGATATATCATTTTCTAATTCACGAATGTCATCGTGAATTTTTTCAAGTTCATTTTTCTTTAAATCAATTTGCTGGTTTTGCTGCGGATAAATCGAAGCGGCGAAAATAAGCGTGAGAAAGGCTGCAAAATATTTTTTCCCAATTACCATTTAATTATAGTTGCATCTTCAGGTATTTTAAAATCAATGAAGATATTTTTTTTGTTGGACGCTATGTTTCGGTATTCTATATCAATTATTTGGTCATCTTTTTTATTTTGAATTTCAATTTTATTTGGGACAGCAACGCCTTCAAGTAATTCAAATTGAGAGTAATTTCCTTCCAGTAATTCATTGCCATTATCGCTTAGTTGATAATTTGTAATTCCCAACTCGCGTATATCAACCCGGTATTTTGTTTCTTTGCTGGAGAGAGAATCGTCATAAGTTAAAACATACTGATCATCTTCAACTTCATAACTGGTTGGATTAGTATAAAGATTACCTGTTAAGTTCACCGAGCCGACAAACGCGTCAACCAATTCATTAAAAGTTAAATTCACTTTAAAAATTTCCTTTAATACATTATCATTCACCGAGCCTTTATAGGCTGTATTTTGAAGCGCATCATAAAAAATAAAATTCTTATCAGTAACAACCGCCTGAGCAAGTTCAATTCCAAACGGTCCCATAATTGTTAAGTAAATTGAATCGGGCTTTGAAAGTGTAACTTTAAAAGTTGCGCTGTTATTAAAACGGCTGCTTTTTATTTTTATAACTCCGTTTCCTTCAAAAGTTTTTATTCGTCTTCTGTTGGCTTCAAGTTTATTGATTAATCTTTCAGACGGAAGAAGTTCGACTTCATCAGTTGGTTTTGACGGCACACATCCAGCAAAATATAGCGCTGCAAATAATGTTATTAACATTAATAAAAATATTTTTTTCAAATTTCACCTTTTTCAATTTTAATTTTTAAGTCGTTATTCGTCTCATCCAAATTTAAAGCTTTCCGCCACATTTCTTTTGCGGAATCTTTTCTGCCTATCTTAAATAAAATATCACCCAGATGCTCGTAAACTTCAGCGCTGGCTCCGCCTTGATCAATAGCCTTTTGAATATATTTTTTAGCAATTTTAAAATCACCCAATTGATAATAAACCCATCCATAGGTATCAAGGTAGGAAGTATTATTTGAATCAGCTTTAATTGCAACTTCAACCATCTTTAAAGCTTCGTTCAATTTTATGCCTCTTTCGGAAAGCGAATAAGCATAATTATTATTAACCAAAGCATTGCTTGAGTCAATAGACAAAGCCTTTTGATAAACGCTGTCGCATTTGCTCCACATTTTTTGTGAATCATAAATAAGCCCAACAGTTCCTAAAAGATTTACATCGTTGGGTTTTATATCCAAAGCTTTATTTAAATATTTTATAGCGTCGTCGTATTCTTTCAATTGATTTAGAGTAAACCCATACGCGGAGAGCGCAGTGATGTCGGAAGGTTTTAGATCAACGGCTTTTTTTAGAAACGGTTTTGCTTCGACGCTTTCATTGTTTTGCGAATGCGCTAATCCTAAAATTAAATTTATTGTAAAATCTTCGGGGAAATATTCCACCGCTTCAGTTAATACTTTTACTGCTTCAGAATATTTTTGATTATCAAAATAGAGTCCGCCCAATCTTATCCATGCTTCAGAGTTCCATCTTGCATTTTCTGTAACGTATTTAAAATTTTCAATAGCAAGCGAGTCTTGTCCTTCATTAAGGGCGATGGCGCCCAAGTACATTTTAACCTGCCAATCAGTGGTGTCTTTATCAATCTTTTCAAAAAACATTTTTGCAATCGGCAGAAGCGTACTGTCTTTTAAGGATTGCGCAAAATATGAAGCCCCGATTCTTAGTTTTGTTTCAAAATTAATATCGGGCTGTTCCAAAATAAAAGAATATTCTTTTGACGCGGCTTCCCAATCATTTTGAGCTAGAAATATTTGAGCCTTAATTTCATGAGCGTCGTTATCATTTGGAGTTAACTCCAAAATATCATTTATGACTTGAAGAGCTTTATCATATTTTTGAGCGCGCACATAAGATTGAATAAGGAGCTTCTGCAAAGAGATGTTTGCCGGATCTAAATTTAATAACTCTTGAATTGCTTCCGATGCTTTATCCAAGTCTCCAGATTTTTCATATAGTTCTGCCACCCTTGAAAGCACGCTCCATTCCGGTCCAATTCTTTTTGTTAATTCGGTGTAAATTCTTATGGCTTCTGTGGGACGATTATTTTCATAAATTCGCGCAAGCTGGTAATAAGCATTAATATTTGATGAATCAATTTCAATTATTTTATTCAGCGCTATTGCCGATGAATCAGTTTGATGCGCGGCGGTATAAATATTGGCGAGCAATTCATAGTAATCCACTTTTTGAGAATCTAGTTCGACAGACTTTTTTGAATTTTGCAGCGCTAAAAAAAGTTTGTTGAGTAAATAATAATTTTTAGCCAAAGCATAATAAACTCCGGCGTTGGGGTCTAATCTTAAAGCGTCTTGATACTCAAGAATGGCGGATGCAAAATCGCCTTTAGCTTCAGCTACCGAACCGTCAATAAAATGCTCCATAGCTTTTTTTGAATCCGCCGATTTTACTTTTTCGTTTGTTTCTGACGATAAATTATTTGATTCATTTTTATTCAAACCTTCCTGTGAAGAACATTGAACAAAAATCAGCGCGGATATTAATAATAAAATTAGTCTATACATAAACTCAAAAAAAAAATTTGTAAAAAATATTATTATACCAAAACAATAACAAGCAATTTAATTCCGAATTGAATGAGCATTGTTATATCTTTGTTTTAGGATTTTATTTACGGTTAATAAATTGGGTAACTTGAAAACAAATATACTAAACTCTATCTTTGTAAAAACTTCAAACTTAAATGACCTCTTTTGATTTGGGACTTGCTTACGTCTGGGAGTACGATGAAGACTTCATTACTCTCCTGGAAAAAAATCTTCAAAATGAAGGCATAACAACTTACCGCATTGGCTATCATAATTTAAAAGAAACTTACGATTTATTAATAAACAGAAAAATTTCATTTAAATATTATTTGGACAGAGCCTGGGACGTTGACGAAACTTTTGAAGAAATGGGGAAAGTAATTCATAGAAAAAAAACTCGAATTTTAAATCCGTATAAAAATGTGCTTCATGCAATTGATAAAGCAAGTATGCATCTTGAGTTTATTTCCAGCGGGCTGCACGTTCCTTATTCAATTATTATTCCCCCACACTCCGAAGTTGAGCATATTTTTATTTCAGTTGAAAACCTTGCTAAGCTTAAACGACCTTTTATTATTAAGCCATGCAACACTACAGGCGGCGGCGTTGGAGTTGTAACGGGCGCCGAATCTTTAAAAGAAATTTTAGATGAAAGATTAATCAACACTGACGACAAATATATTCTTCAAGAAAAAATTTATCCTAAAATTTTAAACGGCAAACGCGCCTGGTTCAGATGCTTTTGGGCTTTTGGAAAAGTTATACCTGTTTGGTGGGATGATCAAACTCATCTTTATGAAATTTTAACTGAAGCTGAATTGAAAGAATTAAATTTATTACCGCTCAAACGAATTACAAAAAAAATTGCCGATCTTATTCAACTTGATTTTTTTTCTACTGAAATTGTTTTTACAAATGACAATATGTTTGTAGTTATTGATTACGTGAATGATCAATGCGATATGAGATTTAAATCTAAACACCTTGACGGCGTGCCTGATAAAGTTGTTGAACAGATAATACAAAACATGAAACGAATGCTCATCAAACTAAAAAAAGAAAACGTGTAATTTTTTTAATAATGAAAAACATTCACCCAAATTTAATTATTGTATTTATATTAACGTTTTTTATTGCCGGGTTTTTAGTTTACCAATATGTTTTTAGCATTTATGAAATAACATATTCAGTTGAGCCTGCAAAACTCTTTTCCGATAATCAATCCACAGTAACAATAAAAGTTACACCTGTAAATTCATTCGGTTGGAAGTCGCCTTTTAGAGCCGCTAAAGCTCAATTTGAATTTACCGAAGGGAAAGAATTAGTGGATGTTGTTTTTAAAAATTCTGATGAAATAATTTTGCGGGCAAATAATAAAACGGGAAAAGTTGTCGTACTTATCAAATCAAAATATTCACTGTTCCCATCATCTATAGAAATTATGATTTATCCGAATTCAGCATAAAAGAAAAAAGTGATAAATTATTTTTAAGTTTGGTTAGTTGGAATAATTAATAAGTAATTCAAAAAAAAATGAAAAAATCTTTATCGCTGATTTTAATAATAGTTATTTATATAAGCCCTAACATCTCTGCCCAAGGTTCAGCGGGCGAAGGCGCTAAATACGAATATAGAACGCTTATCGATATGCAAAGCGCGGGAATTTTAGAAAAAGGTTTCGTTGGAGTAACAACGGATATTTTGCCGCACGGAGTTTTAATTGAAAAGTTAGAAGTCGGAGTTTTTGATAATGTAAGTTTTGGTATTTCTTACGGCGGTTCAAATATTATTGGAACCGGCAAACCCAATTGGTACAAAGTTCCTGCAATAAATTTACGCTTCCGGCTTTTTAATGAAACTATGTTAGTCCCGGCAATAGCTGTAGGTTTTAATTCCCAAGGCAAGGGAGAATATTTTGATTCGCTAAACCGTTACGCAATTAAATCGCCCGGATTTTTTGCAGCCGCGAGTAAAAATTTTGCAATGCTTGGTTATTTAAGTCTTCACGCTGCAATTAATTATTCGCTTGAATCTAAAGACGGAGATAATTTTATGGATTTGCATCTGGGAATTGAAAAAACTTTGGGCAATGATTTTTCTTTAATTGGCGAATATGATTTGGCTCTTAATGATAATAACGGAAAAATATTCGGTAATGGAAATGGTTATTTAAATATGGGAATTCGATGGTCGCTTGGTTCGGGACTTACTTTTGGCTTTGACTTACGCGATATTTTAAATAATAAAAAGCTTAACCCCAGCGCCGCCGATAGAGCAATTAGAATCGAGTACATTAAAAATATTTTCAACTAAATCTCTGAACAAGATATTTGTATTTATTATTATACAGACTTGTTTACTAAGCTGTACACACCATGATATAATGCAGATCAAATCATCAAATTGTTACCGTATAAAGACCTTTAATCCGGCTTAGTTTTTGCACATATTGCATTAGTAAAAAGTATGAGGTTGCACAATGAAAAAATTTAAAACACTACATTTAATTTTAATTCTTTTAGTCGCTTCTTTTTTAAGCGGATGCTATACGCAAGTTGCAATGAAAGACCGCGATAAAAATAGGAACAAAACTGAGCAGGATAATAATTATGCTTCGCGCGCTGAAGGATATAATAATTCAGAGAACGACACGAATTATTACAGCGATGAAGATAATGCTTATTACAATTCCGATGAAGATGGAACAGTGATTAATAACTATTATATAGACGGCTTTCCTTCCCACAAAAGATTTTATTCATACTATTATCCTTCCTATTCTATTGGGATAGGATTTGGAAATTATTACGATCCTTTCTGGTATTCATCTGTTTATTACGATCCGTTCAATTACTGGAATTGGTGCGGAACTTACGGATGGTATTCGCCTTGTTACCCTTCTAATTATTATTATTCTGGCTATTATAATTATAATCCTTATAACTATGGTTATGGAAATTATTGGAGCTATAATGATAATCATACTTATTACAGAACCAGAAGCAACAGTGGAACAAGAATTAGAAATAATGATGGGTTAAGAGGAAGCAGCCTTGGAAGCAGAGGCACATTAACGAGGGGAACTAGCGCTGGAATCTCAACCCGAACTGAACGCTCAGCAGTTTCCAGATCGCTTGAAAAACCAAGCCGTACCAGCGGCGTAAGAAATATGGGAATTGATAAAAGCCGCGAAGCCACCGCGCGTGAAAAATCTGTTAGGAACGGAAGAAGCATCGAAGACACGCGTTCTACCGTTAAAAGAAATAATGATCCAAGAAATACTACTAGCGGCAGAGCGGCAGAAAATAATCGCACCAGAAAAAATGAAGTTAAAAAAACGGATACGAGAACTCCCGATTACAGAAAACCTGTTGAACGTAAGTCGAAGGAAAACGGTAGAACAAATAATAATAATCAGCCGAAAGTTAAAAAAGATACAAGATCAAAAAGTTCTGATAGAAACAGCGGCACATACAATAAACCAAGAACGAATAATACGCCCAAATCATACTCGCCTCCGCAAAGAACTTACAGTCCTCCGCCAAGAACATCTGCCCCGCCCCGCAGCACAAATAGCGGAAACAGCGGAAGATCGTCAAATTCCGGCGGACGCTCATCTGGTTCTAATGACAGCGGTAGAAGGAGATAACTACTAATGAAACGAATAATTTTAAATATTATAATTTTAATGTCATTAGGAATTTTTCTTACCGGATGCTATACGGTTGTTTGGAGTCCCGAAGATAATTTTCCAACAGAATCGGATTATTATCAAAGTAATTATGACAGCTATTATAATAACCCTTATTACGGAGAATACGGATATTACTATAATTATCCCTGGTGGCTAACCTTAACTCCGCCGGCAGCCAACTCAGCTTCGGACGGTAGAGACAATGCAACTGCAGGCGCAGTGCGGAATAATGACGGCGGAAGAGGAACAGCGCCGAGAGATAATGGGGATATAAATAATGCTCCTCCGCCTGCAAGAAATACTGATAGCGGTAGTTCGAGCAGTTCAAACGTAGGGAAAAGTTCTACAAGTTCAGGAAGTTCTTCCACAACTACTAGAAGCAGCAGCGGTAGTGATTCGAACAATGTTAGAAACAATAATGGCGGTAGAAATTCCGGAGGAAGAAAATAATGAGAGGCTTTTCATATAGCAGTCGATTCCAGTTTTCAAATTTTCTTAAGCTTACAATTTTATTCAGCGTCATATTTTTTGCCAATATTTTTGCTCAAAATATTAATGATGCTTTAAGGTTAGGATATTCCGGACTAGGTTCAAATGCAAGAGCATTGGGAATGGGAAACGCATATTTAGGTTTAAGCGATGACGCTTCTGCGGCTTATTTTAATCCCGCCGGTTATGGATTATTAAAAAGGTTAGAACTTTCCGGCGGGTTTGAATATGCAAGTTTTAAAAATGATATTACATTTATGAACTCGTCTTCAAAATTTGATAACAGCAGTACAGATTTAAATCGAATTAGTTTCGCTTTCCCTTTTCCCACAATGCAGGGAAGTTTGGTGTTCGGGTTATCATATAGCAAAACAACTGAATTAAACGGCGGATTTAAGTTTGATGGTTTTAATTCAGGAAATACTTCGATGATTCAAAGTTTAAATAATACAAACATTCCTTATGATTTATATCTAACCGATTCAAATTTTGTTACGCCAATAATTGGAATGCTAAACCAAAGCGGAGATGTTGCTAATGAAGGCTCGCTTGATAATTGGACTTTCTCCGGCGCAGTTGAAGCGGCAAGGAATTTCTTCATTGGCGGTAATTTAAATATTCATACAGGCGGTTTTAAATCTGTAAACGATTATTATGAAGATGATACACAAAATATTTATCAAGGTGAAACTGATCCTGGAAATCCCAACAGCAGAGATTTCCAAACATTCTATTTTAATAGAATTTTAAATTGGGATATCGCCGGATGGGATGCAAAAATTGGAATGCTTTATCAAATTAATAATTATGGAAGAGTTGGATTTACAGTTCAATTCCCCAAAACGTATTCCATCAAAGAAGAATTTACAGTAAATGGAAGCAGTAAATTTGGCTCCGGTCAAACTTATAATTTAATCACTGAAGACTACAGCGATAAAGTTGAATACGATGTAGTAACTCCGTTCCAATTTGGAGCGGGCTTTTCGGTTAATTATATGGGATTAATTTTTAGCGCAGATGGAAAACTGGTGGATTATTCTCAAACTAAATTTGATAACGGAAGCGGTCTAAGCCAATCATACATTGAAGAGCAAAATAAAAAAATTAAAGATCAGCTTGGCGCGGTTTTAAATTATAACCTTGGTTTAGAATATACCATTCCTCAAGTTGGCTTGCGTGTCAGAGCGGGATTTATGGCAATGCCTTCAGCTTATAAAAATGATCCTTCAGAATACGATAAAAAATATTTTACAACCGGCATCGGATTTCTTGCCGAGGAAACCATTGGTATAGACGCAGCTTATGCTCATGGCTGGTGGAAAGATTATGGGGATAATTATGATTTCAATGTTTCGCGTACTTTTCAGGAAATCTCAGATAATCATTTTATGTTAACACTCACTTACCGTTTTTAATGTTTTTCTTTATGTTTTAATTTTAAGCGCCATAATTTTTTATGGCGTTTTTTATTTTAAATATTAGCTATTATTGAACATCAAAATAAAAAATATTTTAGGAGAATATTATTAAGGGAATTGTTACCAGAATAGAAAGCAAAGATTATTACGCGCTGCGCGAAGATAACGATAATGAAATAAGGTGCAGCTTAAAAGGAAGATTTAAAAAAGAGTTTAATCTTAAAAAAGATAAGCTCTATTTAACTGATATTGTAGCAGTCGGCGATAATGTTGAATTTGATTTAAACGAAGACGGCACTGGAGTTATTCACAAAATTAAATCAAGAAAAAATTATATTTCCCGCAAGGCTCCTAAAATAAAAGGCAGCGGCAAACGCGGCGAAAGGTTAGAGCAAATTATTGCGTCAAACATTGATAATTTTTTTATCATTACAAGCGTTAAAAAACCTGAGTTCAATAATAAAGTTTTAGACAGACTTTTGGTCGCTGGGGAAAGTTCTCACATCAATTCTATAATCATAATAAATAAAAAGGACCTTGATGAAGAAGGCGAAATAGAATATTGGAAATCACTTTACTCATCTTTAGGCTACACAGTTGTTGCCACAAGTAAAATTACAAACGAGGGTATTGACGAATTAAGAAATTTAATTCGCGGAAATAAAAATTTATTTTGGGGACAATCAGGCGTAGGCAAATCATCATTAATTAATTTACTCTTCCCCGCTTTAAATTTAGCCATTGGTAAAATCAGCGCTTCCACCAATAAGGGAATTCATACAACTGTCACAAGTTTGCTTACCAAAATTGATAATGAAACTTTTATTATAGATACGCCCGGCATAAGAGAAATTGATCCGTACGGAATTAAAAAGGAAGACCTGGGACATTATTTTGTGGAGTTCAAAGATTATCTTTCTAATTGCAGATTCAATACTTGCACTCACGAACACGAACCGGGCTGCGCTATAATTCAAGTTGTTGAAGACGAATTGATAACCATAGAAAGATATGACAGCTATCTTAAAATTTTAGACACAATTGAAGAAGATTTATTTTTTTAAATTGAATTTATGATAAATCGTGCCGCAGTAAATTGGAAACTTTTGCTATATAATTTATATTTATGCCAATAAAATTGTAAATGTGATGCCTTATTCTATAACCGATTTAGTAAATTCTTTTTCAAATTTTCTTTCCGAAAAAAAAATAAATTTGAAAAATAATCCGAATAACTTTCTGATCAGTTATGCCGCTTCTATCGATCAACAAACAATAATACTTGAGCCTCATTCCATTCCCGCTAAATTTAGCAAATCATTTTATCTTGAAAAACCCGCCGAGAATTTTTCCTTTGCGGGAATAGACGAGGCTATTTCTATTTCAGAAAAAGGCGAAGGTAGGTTTGCGGCAGCGGAAAAAAAAATGAACGAATGGAAAAATAATTTTATAAATAATTGGGAGGTTATCGGCGGCAAAAGAATCCCTTTATTTGTAGGTTCATTTAAATTTATGGTAGAGCATTCCGACGATGATTGGAAAAATTTTGACGACTGTGATTTGTCCGTTCCGGAAATAGTTTATTTGAAGATCGAAAATAATTTTTATTTAATTTATAATTTTATTTTCTCAGGCGCCTCAAGTTTAAATAAAGCAACTGACAAATTTAAAACTAAGATTGAATCTCTTTTTGAAAAGGTAAATGAGCCGGCAAAAAAAGGAATTAATTTTTCATTAATTGCGGAAACAGGGTCTTCGCCAAAAGACAAAAAAAAATGGAAGCAGATAATTCAGCAAGCGCTGGATAAAATTGAAGACGGTGAAATTGAAAAAGTAGTAATCAGCAGAAAAGTTGAATACGCGCTTTCTGATGAGCCGGATATTAATAAATTTATTTTGGATTTGAAGAAACAATATCCGCATTGTTATGTGTTTGTAATTAATAAAAATAAAACTTTTTTCTTCGGAGCCGCGCCGGAAAAATTAGCAAATTTTATTAATGGTAAAATTGAAATTGATGCTCTGGCAGGTTCTGCGCAGAGAGGAAGTAATGAAGACGAGGATAAGAAAATAGAAAATGAGTTATTAAAAAATAATAAAGATTTGATTGAACATAATTTTGTAGTTAATCATATTAAAAAGATTATTTCAAACTTCACCAAAGATGAAATAAAACTAAGTACACCTTCAATCAGAAAGCTGGCTAACATTCAGCATCTAATTACAAAATTTTCCGTAAAAATAAATGAAGGCAGTTCTATACTTTCAATTATAAAAGAATTATTTCCTACTCCGGCGGTATGCGGAATGCCCACAACCGAAGCGCTTCACGTAATAAAAAAACTGGAAACACATAATAGAGGTTTATACAGCGGCATAATTGGCTGGCTTAATTTTGACGGCGAGGGTGAGTTTGCCGTTGCTATTCGATCTGCCACTTTAAATAAGAAAAAACTTACAGCTTATGCCGGCTGCGGAATTGTCAAAGGTTCAAATCCGGACCTTGAATTTGCTGAAACAGAACTTAAACTTAAAACTATTCGTAACTTACTGAATGATGAAATCAAAAATAAATAGAAATATTTTTTGGACGGATACTTTTGTTAATGAACTTGCTTTATCCGGCGTTAAGTATGTTTGCATCTCTCCGGGTTCGCGCAATACTCCGCTAACGCTTGCTTTCGCCAACAACAAAAAAATAAAATCTTATCTTCACATTGACGAAAGAAGCGGCGGATTTTTTGCCCTGGGTTTGGCTAAGGCATCGGAAACGCCGGTTGCATTAGTCTGCACATCCGGCACGGCGACAGCCGAATTTTATCCTGCAATAATTGAAGCATACCAACAGCGTGTTCCTTTAATTGTCTGCACTGCCGATAGACCTCCCGAATTAATTGACTGCGGCGCTAACCAAACTATTAATCAAAATAATATTTATAAAAATCATATAAGATGGTTTTTTGACGCAGGCTTGCCAGAGCCGATTCCCAAAAGAATTAAGCACATAAAATCGGTTGCAAAAAGAGCCGTGTATGAAAGTTTGATAAGATCGCGCGGACCGGTTCACATTAATTTTCCTTTCCGAAAACCTTTTGAACCTGAATCTTTCACGGATGAAATTGATGATAAGTTAATTGAATTAGCTAAGTCTAATTCTTCAAATGATGAAAAGATTTTTAAAGATGAAGATAAAAATATTAATTCTGAAAAATGGTTTACTGAAATATATAACCATCTTATAAAAAAGGATAAGGGAATTATAATTGCAGGTCCGGAAAATTATAATGCAAGCTTTCATCAAAATTGTAAACAGCTTTCCGAAAAACTCGGCTACCCAATTTTAGCCGATGGAGCTTCTCAATTAAGATTTGGAAAATCCAGCAATGGAAATATTATTTCAAACTTTGACGCCTTGCTTCGTTCAAATAAATTCTCTAAAAATAATCAGCCTGAAATAATTTTACAGTTTGGAAGAACAGTAACATCAAAAGCCCTTGAAAATTATTTAGAAAATACTAATGCGCTTCGGTTTATGATTAATGAATACGGCGATTGGTTCGATCCCTCAAATAGAGCCGCAGCTTCTTTTGCATGTAAACCATTTATATTTTGCGAAATGATGCTTAATAAGTTATCAGACTTTAAAAGTATTACCAATAAAAACTCGTGGCTGCAATGTTTTATTTCTGCTGATAAAATAGCTTCAAAAATAAAAAAAGATACTATTGAAAATTCTTCCTTCCCCAGCGAACCAAGAATTATAAATGAAATTTTAAATGCACTTCCTGAACATTCAAAAATTATGATTTCCAACAGTATGCCCATTAGGGATTTTGATTACTTCGCGGCAAAAACTAATAAAAGTTTTACAATATTTAATAATCGCGGCGCCAGCGGAATTGACGGTATTACATCTACAGCTTTAGGAATTGCTTCTGAAAATAATAACCCCACAATTTTATTAACCGGAGACCTTGCTTTTTATCATGACTTGAACGGTCTTCTTTCTGCAAAAAGATATTCAATTCCTTTAACAATAATTTTAGTGAATAATAATGGCGGTGGAATTTTTGAGGTTCTGCCGATTTCTGATTATGGAAAAACTTTTAAAGATTATTTTATTGCTGAACATAATTTAGATTTTAAACCTTTTGTTGAAGCGTACGGAGGCAATTATCATTTAATTGAAAGCTGGAAAGATTTATCTGAAAAATTAATTTTATCTCTAAAAGGAAAAAAGTTTTCAGCGCTGGAAGTAAAAACTAATGCGAAAAAATCATTGCAGCTTAGAAGAAAATTTTGGAAAGAGGTCGCTTTAAGTTTGGATTAATATGACAATCAATATTAATGAATTATCGTTTAATGTAGATTTTGGAAATAGACAGTTTAAGAAAGGACAGACTGCCCTTTTCCTTCTTCATGGTTTTACCGGTTGCACAAAAGATTGGAGTTTTATTTATGATAAACTCCCCGCCTCAATCTTCCCTATCGCCGTTGATTTAATTGGACATGGCAGCAGTACTTCGCCAGGAAATATTAATTACTACAATTCAGAATCTATTTCAGAGCAGCTAAAAATTATAATTGAAAATTTCACAGGGAATAAAATTTTCCTACTTGGTTATTCTATGGGCGGAAGAGCCGCTTTGACATTTGCCTTAAAATATCCTCAAAAAATAAAAGCTCTAATATTGGAGAGCGCATCGGCAGGAATAAAATCTGAACATGATAAAATGTATAGAATAAAAAAAGATGAAGCGCTTGCTGAATTTATTTTAAATGATTCTATGGAAAAGTTTATTGAATATTGGAGGAACATGGAAATCTTCAACACACAAAAAAGATTTTCTAATACTAAGCTGGAAGAAATTAGGCGATCAAAATTAGAAAACAATGCAGTGGGTTTAGCAAATTCTCTAAGAGGATTCGGAACAGGCGTTATGCCTAATTATGATAATGCGCTAAAAACTTTTCTTCCCCAAACATTATTAATTACCGGCGAACTTGATACCAAATTTACAATTTTAAACTCAGAGCTCTCTACCATTATTCCCAATGCAATTCATACAATTATCAAAAATGCGGGACATAATACCCATCTCGAAGAGCCGGGAAAATTTGTTGGAGCTGTAAATAAATTATTGCTTCAATTTTAATTTATTTCAAAGAATGGATTTTACTTTTTTGATTAATTCCTTCAATAAATTGATAAGTAATGGTATGTCTTTTTACAAAGTACTCCATACCAGATCAAAATCAACTTCAAAATATCCGTGTACTAGGTGATTCCTCATTCCAATTATATCCTTCCAGGGATATCTTGATTTTGATCAATTAATTTCTTAGAAATTTTGGAAGCGGCTTCGCCAATTATCTCAAGCTCTTTGATAACTGAAAGAACTAGCATTCTATTATTTGCAATGTCGTCTCGCGTTTTATCGTCCGCAAAAAAAATGGCTTCATTGCAAGCATCAATCATATGCTGTATTCTTATTATATCACTTTGCGACATACTGAACTACAGATTCTCTTACTACATCATCTCGGAAATATTTGCTAATTTCCTGCGGCGTACGCAAATCAACTTTTTTGTCAAATAATTCTGAAAGTTCCCTTTGTATGCGGACAATTGTAAGATAACCGGGCTTTTCCTCTTTTTCAAACTCAATAAGCAAATCAAGATCGCTCTCATTATAAAATGTATTTTTAGCATAAGATCCAAAGACAGCGAGTCTGGTTATTCTATTTACTCGACAATAAGTTGATAACTTTTCGGAAATATTTTTTGAAAGATTTTCTATTATATCAATAATACAATTTATTCAAGATTTTGATTGGTGAATTCTTCTGATGCATCACAAATCTAAAAATTCACTTTTAATAAAACAATCTATTTCATTCAATCTTTCATAACTTTTAGATATTTTTGTAACTCTTAAAATATACAAGGATTTTAATATGTCATTTAATTGGACTAAGGCGAATGAGTACTCTGATATTATTTATGAAAAAATGGAAGGCATCGCCAAGATAACGATTAATCGTCCGGAAGTTAGAAATGCTTTTCGACCAGAAACAGTTATTGAAATGTATAACGCTTTTTCAGATGCGCGCGAAGATCAGGAGATTGGAGTTGTTTTATTAACCGGATACGGACCGGCTAAAGATGGCAAGTATGCTTTTTGTTCCGGCGGCGATCAGAGAATTAGAGGAGACCAGGGTTATGTGGGTAAAGATGGTGTTCCCAGGTTAAATGTTCTCGATCTTCAAAAATTAATTAGAAGTATGCCAAAGCCGGTTATAGCTTTAGTGGCGGGATATGCAATTGGCGGAGGACATGTCCTGCATGTAATTTGCGATTTAACTATCGCGGCGGAGAACGCTATCTTTGGGCAAACAGGTCCAAAAGTAGGCAGCTTTGACGGCGGCTTCGGTTCGAGCTATCTTGCAAGAATTGTGGGACAGAAAAAAGCGCGCGAAATTTGGTATTTATGCCGCCAGTACAATGCGGTTGAAGCGGAAAAAATGGGACTTGTAAATAAAGTTGTCCCGGTTGAAAAATTAGAAGAAGAAGGAGTTCAATGGGCTAAGGAAATATTACAGCACAGCCCGCTTTCAATTAGACTTTTAAAATCAGCGTTTAATGCGGAGCTTGATGGTCAAGCCGGAATTCAAGAGTTAGCCGGCAATGCAACTCTTCTTTATTATATGAGTGAAGAAGCTCAGGAAGGCAAAAAAGCATATTTAGAAAAAAGAAAACCCGAGTTTAATAAATTTCCTAAACTCCCATAATAAATTAATTTAAAGTAGATATAAAAGTAATGAATAGTGTTTCGCTCCCCAATTCAAAGCTTCAAAGTTGGATTTTAGCAAGCCGCCCGAGAACATTGCTGGCAGCGGTGGTCCCGGTTATCGTTGGTTCAGCTTTAGCGATAAGCGAAGGAAAATTTATTTTTATTTATTCGTTTGTTGCTCTTCTCTGCTCAACACTAATTCAAGTAGGAACAAACTTTACAAATGATTTATATGATTTTCATAAAGGAGCTGATAATGAAAAACGCAAAGGTCCTGTTCGTGTTTTAGCTTCCGGATTAATTTCTGTAAAAGAAATGAAACTCGGAATTATTTTTGTTTTCGGTATCGCGTTTCTGCTTGGATTGTATCTTGTAAATGAAGCGGGCGTAATAATTTTAGTCGTAGGCATTTTTTCAATAATAGCCGGCATTGCATATACTGCGGGTCCTTTCCCATTAGCCTACAATGGGCTTGGCGACGTTTTTGTTTTTTTATTTTTTGGAATTGTCGGAACTGTATTTACTTATTACTTACATTCTCGTACAATAAATTTAATTTCTATACTTGCTTCCATTCCCGTCGGCGCTTTAATTACAAACATTTTGGTTATAAATAATTTTAGAGATATTGAAGAAGATAAAGCGGCAAATAAAAAAACATTAGCGGTACTGCTCGGTAGAACTTTCACAAAATATCAATTCATATTTTTGCTGATTTTATCTTTTGTAATTCCAGCGCTGCTCTACTTATTTTTTCAATTTAACGTGATAATTTTTCTTCCCTATTTATCTTTACCCCTAGCAATTAAATTAATTAAAATGTTATATACTTTTGACGGCATTCAATTAAATAAAACTTTAGAGTTGACGGCGAAATTTTCAGCATTATTTGGGATTCTTTTCGCAATCGGTATTACATTGTAACCTCCAATTTCATTTAAACAAATGAATAATTTCCCTTTCAATAATATTTACAACGCTGCCGCTACCGCTATAATTGAAGACGGAAAATCTATTTCATATAGCCAACTAAAGAATAAAATAAATTTTCTGTCAAATTATTTTTTAAATTCGGGAATTAGAGAACATGATTTTGCAGCTATATTAAGCGCGAACAATTCCGATTTCATAATTTCGGTTTTAGCGCTTTGGCAAATTAAAGCTATTCCAATTCCTTTGAATATCCGTTTGACTAAAAATGAATTACAAGAACAGCTAACTTTTTCAGCGTGCAAATTTTTAATTCATTTAGATGAGGAATCTGAAAGTTATCTGTATAAATTCAATTTAGATTTAAGACAAATTTTCCTTCCGAAGATTCAAGAAATTAATGATGACGAAGTAAAGCCAATATTAAGCGGCGACGAAACAGCATTAATATTATTTACTTCAGGTTCTTCGGGTAAACCAAAAGCAGTGCAACTAACCTTCAATAATCTTTACCACAGCGCTATAAACGGAAATCAAATTCTTAATCAAAATGAAAATGACAGATGGCTGGCGAGCCTTCCATTCTATCACATTGGCGGGTTTTCCATTTTCATCCGCGCATTCTTATTTTTTTCATGCGTCGTAATTCCCAAGTCGCTGCAAATTGACAATATTATATTTGCTCTTCAAAATTTTAAGCCCACGCTGGCGTCTTTTGTTTCGACCCAACTTAAAATATTAGTTGATTTAAAAATTAAGCCGAATAAAGAATTGAAAAATATTTTATTAGGCGGCGGCTTCATCAATAATGAATTAATAACAGAAGGAATAAAATTAAATTGGAAGATTACAAAGGTTTACGGCTCGACCGAAACATCTTCATTTGTTACCGCCCGCAGCTGTAATTCAAAATCAAAAAAAAATAATTCTGTTGGAAAACCTTTAGTTAATAATGAAATTAAAATTATTGATGAAAATAAAAAAATTGTTCCGCCAAATTGTTCCGGAGAAATTTTAGTTAAAAGTGGATCTGTTATGAAAGGATATTTAAATAATGGTGAAGAAACAGAAAATAAAATAAGTGAAGGTTTTTATTACACGGGCGATATTGGTTATTTAGATGACGAAGGAAATTTATACATTGAAGTAAGAAGAAATGATTTAATAATTACAGGCGGAGAAAATGTAAATCCAATTGAAGTGGAATATGAATTATTAAAGTTTCCGCAGATTGATGAGGCTTGCGTTTTTCAAATGGAAGATAAGCATTGGGGGCATATAGTTGCGGCAGCGTTGGTTCTAAACTCTATCGAAGCAATTCATGAAGATGAAGTAAAAGAATTATTGAACGCTAAAATAGCGTCATATAAAATTCCAAAAAAAATATTTATAATAGATAAACTGCCGAAAACCTCTCTCGGCAAGGTTAAAAAAGAAGATTTAAAAAAGCTATTAAATTTTTGAAATAAATAATTTCAATGAGAAAAAGGAAGAGATGACATTTCACTAAGAAATGCCATCTCTTAAATTTTTATTTGGTTAATATCATTTTTTTAGTTGAAGTTAAACTGCCTGCAGAAATAGAATAGAAATAAACGCCGCTGGGTAAATTATTTGCGCTAAACTCAACTTCATAATTTCCAGCTTCTTTTTTCTCATTTACCAAAGTTGTTATTTCGCTTCCGAGGATGTTGTAAATTTTTAATGTAGTAAAAATACCTTCTCCATTAATTCCGCCAACAGGAATTGAATATTTTATTTTAGTAGATGGATTAAAAGGATTAGGATAATTTTGACTTAATTCAAATTTGTTTGGAACGGAATTAATATTTACTACTTGCTGCGCTACTGTTTCTCTGGCGCCGTTAAAATCAATTTGAATTAATTTATATCTATAACTTGCTTGAGAAAGATTTTTATCCGAGTATGAATAGCTGTTTAATCTAGAAGTTGTACCAGCGCCTGGAATAAAAGAAATCATTTTATCATTTCTGTAAATTTCAAATCCATAGTTATTTGTTTCTGTAACAGTTTTCCACGAAATATTTACATTATTTTTATTCACAACTGCTGTGAAAGAAGTAAGTTCCACAGGAACTGCAGAATCCCAAGTGGTGGATATTCTAATGCCGTCAACTGTTAAATTATAAAGATTGCCTCCTTGTCTTAAAGCTACACATCCCATTGCACGATCAACACCGTTAGAGGTTGAATCAGAATTCATAAGATCTGCAACTGCAGGTTCCGGCGCATCTAAATTAGGATTTATATATAATCTCACAGTATCATCATAAGCAAGCGTATCCACAAATTCATATTTAACTACTAAAAGATAAGTGGTATTATACGCGTAGGTGTTAGTTGTAAACACAGGAGGCACTGATCCATTATCCACCGGATTTACTTAAGCCGAATAATAGATTTCCGGCTCCATCATCTTTAACAAAAACTCTTGCCCTGTATGAAGAGCCTAATGTAGAAGGTCCTAAATGAAAAAAATAATCTTCCGTTGTGCCGGCAGTATCTACATTAACCATAAAGGCAGCATATACTGCTCCCGAATCCTGTTCCGCATAAACTATATTCTCATCCATTCTTGAGGTGGGACCTCCGGTTACAACAACAGAATTACCGACTCCACTAAGATCGTAACCAGGATAGGATAAACTACCTGAAGCTGCCAGTAGAGCTGTTCCGGTTCCACTATGTACTGTCCAACCGTGCTGAACCAAACTGTCCCCTTCAGGGTAATCGAAGTTTTCTTCCAATAGAATCTGAGCGTTTAATAAAAAGCTGAAACATAAGACTATAGCAAATGTAAAGATGGATTTCATCTTTTCCTCCTTTAAATGATGTATGAAAAATAACAGTTAATTTAATGAACAATTTTTACTTGTAATATTAAAAAATTTTAATTTAAAATCCTTTACCTTTATTTTAAGTTTAAACTTTTATTCTGACCTCATGACAACAATATTAATATTAATTAAGCCCTTGGTCTAATGTTCCAAGTAAAAGCAAGAATAATAATTGCCAGCAATGTGCAACCTAATATTGCAAAAATTATAAGATCCCAGGCAAAAGCTTTTCCGTAAATTCCACCATAATATTCAGCCATCCAGCCGAACCCTTTTGCTTGAACTGTTCTGCCGATATATCCAAACAAACCCACAAAACCCGCTGCAATCCCTACCGCTTTTTTTGAGGTTAGGTCCAAAGCTGCAACTCCCAGCAGCATAACGGGAGGATAAACAAAAAATCCGACTATGGCAAGGAATACCATGTCAAGCCATAGATATCCTTCAGGCGTAAGATAGATTCCCAGAAATGCACCAAGTATCGGAATCATACAAAGCAGACTGACCATCCCCCTCCTTCCTTGAGCTTTATCCGACAACCAACCCATTAATATTGTTGACGGTATGCCGCCGAACTCTAAAATTAAAATGGCTATTCCTCCCCCCTCCAATGAAGCATTTTTCATTTCGCGCAGATAAGTAGGTCCCCAATCAAGCATACTATACCGAACGATGTAAACGAAGAAATTTGCTAGGGCAAAAATCCACAAATATTTATTCTTCAAAATGTTATCTACAAAAAGCTCTTTGAAGGAAAGTTCTTTTTCATGAGTATCTTTTCTATGCTTTTCGGATACGTAATCATTTTTATAGGCTTCAATCGGAGGCAGTCCGCATGACTGTGGAGTATCTTTCAATCTAAAGAAAAGATATATTGAACCAATCAAAGCAATTACCCCGGGAAAATAAAAAGCAGCCTGCCATCCTCCGTATGTAGCAGCGGCATAAGCAGCTATAATGCCCGCCAATCCTCCGCCGATATTATGAGCAACGTTCCATACCGCAAATACGGAACCTCTTTCTTTTACGCTAAACCAATGCCCGATGGAGCGACCGCAGGGAGGCCAGCCCATCCCTTGAATGAAGCCGTTCATTCCCCAAAGCATTAGATGTAAAGTATAATTTGCAACTCCTCCGAAAGCAAAATTGATAAGGGCGGATAAGAATAATCCTGTTGCCATAAACTTACGAGGATTACTTTTATCTGATAAAGCGCCCATTAAAAATTTTCCCAGCCCGTATGAAATTGCCGAAATTGCGAGGATATTCCCGATCATATTATAATCGTAGTTGAGAGCCCCTTCCATATCCTTGGCAACAGTGGAGAGATTATTTCTTACCAGGTAAAAGGTGGCGTAACCAAGAAAAGTGGATTCCAAAACACGCCATCTATTTTTTGTGTAAAGCCGCTTTACGTTGTCTTCCGGAACCCGCTCAACGTGAGGATCGGGAGAGAAAAACTGCCATATTTTTTGAAGAAACATTCGGGCTCCTTTTATTTAACATCATTGGTTTTGTTTTTTCTTATTCCAAATTCTTTTGAAGATATTGATGGGAAATTTTCATTAGGCACATCTTTAATTTTTATAATTAGCCAATTATTTTTTTCCGCATATTGCTCAATACTTTCGGACTGATCTTCAGCCACATGCGTATCCGGGTTTACAATCATTTTTAATCCCTTGCTGAACTCAATCATCTCTTTATCGCCGCGGCTGTTTCCAGCAACAAGCAGCGGTTTATCTTGGATAAATGTTTCAATCGCTTCCATTTTTCCTTCATCCTGCGGAACAGGAAAAACAATTTCATCAGTAATTATTCCGTCTCTAATTATTGATTTAACGCCAACAATGTTAGTAATGGGAATTTGAAATTCTTTACTTAAAAATTGCTGATACATACCTTCCGGCGATGCGGTAACAATCCAAATTTCAAACTGATTCTTTTTAAGAATATTTATCAGCGAACGCATTGGTTCAAATATTTTATCGGAATAATATTTTTTAAAACAGGCTTCCCCCATATCTCTATAGTCCTGCAAAGACATTCCCGCGATCAGCTTAATTCTATTTTGTACGTAAGGAAGGGAAACATTCGATTGTTTTATCATCTCGGTTAAAACTTCATTCTTTATTTGGGCGGGATGTTCTTTTGCGTACAAGTACATACATTCATCGGCAAGGTAGTGAGGCGTTTGCCCAAGCACAGTTCCATCCCCATCAAACACGGCTATCTTTCTGCCGGCTTCATCTTCGGTGTTTATTAAAAATTCATGAAGCTGTTTATTTGCTTTTTCCGAAAAGCCTTCAATGTTTTCAAATACAGCTTTCGTTTGAGCATTTAATCCAACAGAAAAAAATATTAGAAAAACTATTAATGATTTTTTAAATGAACGGATGTTAAACATTAAATACCTCAATTTTATTGGAATTATTCTCAATTTAAAATCTCATAAACATAAACTTCATGAATCTCTTTATCATAACCGGGATAAAAACCTTTCGGCATTCCCAAAATAATCCTGGTTCCTCTATTCATTAAAACCAAAAGTTCATTAGATACCGGATCAATTGTCAACCCTTCAATCTCACCGCTTCTTAAAAATTCACTAAATTCTTTTTGATGTTTTACTTTTGCATTTGTCTTATCGGAAGGAATAATGGAATAAAGATTATCATTTTCATTAACCTCAGCATCGCCGTCATCCGCTGTAATTAAAATGTAATTTTTGTATGATAAAATTCCCTGCTGGTACTGGGGCGGCGGTTGAAGATGAATTTTACCCAAATACTTTCCGGTTGATAAATCATATTGGTAGATGTATGAACCGTTTACCCAATCAGTCATCCAGATAAAATTATTTTTTTCATCTACAGTTATCCCGGATACTTCTACTTGTCCCGATTTTTCAAACCAGTCAATCGTTCTAATCAGTTTCAAAGTTTCGGCGCTGTATACCGCTATCTGAATATTTCTTCCTTTGCCGTCTTCAAACCACTCAACTCCCGAGTAAATTCCCCCGCCGCTAATATCAATATCTCCAAGATGATTAACTTCCGCGGAAAATTCAATAAAAGGTGAATCGTTTTTTAAAATCAGTTTACCCGATTTATCATACTTGTATAAAGCCTTGCTTCCGCTTACGTAGTAAAAATTGGAATCGGCGGCAATGCCCTGCCTTCCCTCAACTTCAAAAGTTCGTTTAAACTTTAATTTTATATCAGAACTGTATTCTTGCGGGAAAATAAAAGAGGCATAGAAAAGTAAAAAGAAAAGGATATATATTTTTTTCATTAGTCGTTATAATTTAATGTAACTGTTAATCGCCGCTTTCCAGATCAAGTACGCCGCACCATTTATATGCAGCCCGTCGTTTGAGTATTCTTCTTTAAGATTTCCCTTATCGTCAATCATCAGAGAAAAAAGATCAACAAAAATTATATCATTTTTGCCTGATATTTGTTTGATCTCTTCATTCAGTTTTTTAATAAGTCCGTTTTCAGTTTTAGCGTCTTTAATATTATTGTTGACCGGCAGAAGACTTTGAATAATTATTTCAGTAGAGGAAGATTTGGTTCTAATATTCTCAACTATCTCTTTATAATTTTTTACAACAGTTTCAAACGGAACTTCATGTCGAAGATCGTTTACGCCTATCATCAAAAATATTTGAGAAGGATTTGATTCGAGAACTTCATCAAGCCTGTTAAGTACGCCGAAAGTTTCATCGCCGCTTAAACCTCTATTCTTAACTTTAGTTGAAGTGAACATTTCATTCCACTCGCAGCGGTCAGTAATACTGTCGCCTAAAAAAATAATTTCTCCTTCGGTGTTGGGAAGAATAAGAAACATTGAAGTTTTATCTTTCCAATAAGTAGAGGGTTCAGAAAGTTCAGGCTTAACCTGCGCAAAACCTGCTGCATAAAAGAAGTATAAAATTATGGTAAAAATTATTTTCATTTTGAATTATTGAATAAGATTATATAATTCATTGTCATTCGCTGGCAGATATCGTGAATCCAATCTGATAAAATTGACTATAGATTCCCGCCTCCGCTGGAATGACAAAGCCAGGGTTTAATTAGCTAACGATTTAAAACGTCATTCAATTTGTTGGGATAATTAGTAATGATACTTTCAACGCCCAGAGCAATAAGACGTTCCATATCTTCAGTTTCGTTAACAGTCCACACATGAACTGCCTTCCCATTTTCATGTGCTTTTTTTACAAAGTTTTCATCAACAAGTTTTTTATTAACGCTAAGCAGATCGCAATTGGCGGTAAACACATCAATATCTTCCGGCATCTTACTAAAGATGTATCCAACTTTAATATCTTTATTAATTTTCCTTACTTTTTTTATCTCATCATAATTGAATGAAGTAACAATACACTGATCGGCAAAATTATTTTGATCAATAATTTTTACAACTTTTTCGGCAAGCATTTTTTCATGTCCGTTCATCTTCAGTTCAATATTTATTTTCATTTTCCCCTTAACCAAATCAATTACTTCCTGCAGCGTTGGAATTTTTTCTCCATCAAATTGCTTATCATACCATGAACCGACTTCATAATTTTTTAATTCATCATAATTCATCTCCCAAATATTTTTTTCAGCGCCGGCGGTTCGTTTCAAACCGTCATCATGCAAAACTATAATTACGCCATCGGCTGTTTCTTGTGCATCTAGCTCGGAGAAATCGGCATTATTTTCCATAGCCGCTTTCATAGAACTTAGGGTATTTTCAGGCGCCAGACCGGAAGCGCCGCGATGAGCGGTTACAATTACATCTTTGCTTTGAGAGCAAGCCGTAATTGAAAAAAGTGAAAGTGCAATTAAAATAAATGAGAAAGTTTTCATGATTATTCCTGATTATTATTTCATTAGAACCAATTTGTTTGTAGAAACAATTCTGCCGTTAGATTTAAGAATTAAAAAATATATTCCCGAACTTACTAAGGAAGCGTTCCAATCTGCGGAATATCTTCCGGGGGATAAAAATCCTTTTTTCAGGAGAGCGATTTCCCTCCCCAATAAATCGTATATTTTTAGTTCCACATCAGAGCCGGATGGAATTGTATATTTAATTTTAGTTTGATTGTTGAAAGGATTTGGATAATTAATTAGCTGGAAGTTTTGCGGAATTAATTCGTTTAATCCCGACTCATCAATTGATGTAGCAATATCTCTAAATAAAGTTTCCTCTTTTATCACAAATACAAATGGGAAAAATGTATTCCAAGGATTAGCTCGCTTCTGAAAATACTTTGAACTTGATTCCGATTGATTAAGCAAATCGCCGTTTTGATTAAAGCTTAAATCTTCGCCGCCCGCGGGAACATTAAAAACAGTATCTTCAACCGGGATGTAAAGCTTGGAAAGTTTTTCTGCGCTTACTCGATAAACTTTGCTTCCCGCATCCCCGCCGCTCGCGCTGATAAAAAGATATTTTTTATTGTTATAAATTTTCCATGCCGCGCCTTGCGTTTGAAACGGAAGTCTATAAATAGTTGGCGCATCGGAAGTAACTAAATCGCCGTTTGAATTTAATTTATAACCGGAAAGATAGGCGTTTCCATCGCTGGCAAGCTGATAATCGCCTACCCACAATGTATCGTTAAAATAAGAGCAGAAGGAGGCGATGCTGCTAACGCTAAAAAGTTTAGAAGAATTTGAAGTAAGGTCTTGATATTTGCCATCGCCCGACTGATAAACCGGCAGAGGATAAATTTCAATCTTCCTGCCGGAGGAAACGTAGATTGAATTATTGTGAAAAGCTATCCCTCCAACATGAGATGTTTTTAGCGCGCCTTGAAGTCTGAAAGTTCTCCTAATCTTTTTTGTTAATGGATTTATTTCAACAATAATTGAATTGCGCAAGCCGGTTTTGTCATCTAATGTTTTATTATACATCGCAAGGTAAATCATACCATAGCCGGAAAAACTTTCATCCTCGTAGCTGTTTGTTAATCCCTGCGGAATAAAATCTTCTCCGGTATAAGGAATAAAAATCGGATCAATATATGGCGTGGGCGATTGAGTGATACGCTTGTCGATATTTTCATAAGGGCTGCCGACTGGATAATCATGGAAAGAAGGGGAACCCAAATAACCGCTGCCGTCAAATGTTAGCCCGGCGTACAGATAGGAAGAATCGGGAATATAATTTTTTAGATTCGCCGCGTAAATCTCGCCGTTAAAAACCGAGTTGTTTTCTTGACTATTTCCAAGATAAACCGGAGCGCTGAAAGATATTAGCCCCGCCGGAAGAGATAAACTAAATTCTTTAAAATATGATGCTTTCTTATCTATAATTATTCCCAGTTGAAGTGTTGTGCCGATAACTTTGTTAAACCATGAAACATGATACCATTCCATTTGCTGAATAGATGAGTCGGTTAAAAGAGTAAAAACTTCACCATTAATTTTCCGCGAAAGAACAACCTTGTCATCTTGTAAAGAAATATTTATTCCATTCGGTTTGGTAGTGTCATCCCAGGAAAATAAATCTGAAGATGATGAAAAACTTTTAAGCCAAATCTCACCGGAAATTTCATGATCGCCGAAATAATTCAGCAATACATTTGCAGATGATTTGATTGAAGAAGAATCTGTATAAAATAATGTAGTTTTATGAGCGGGATATTCCCAGCCGTCTGCGCCGCGCGCTGTTTCCTCTTCATCTTCAAACCTGTAATCAATAGAAACGCTTTTAATTAAAACATCGGAATTTAGATTTGAGTTTTCCGTATAATCAGAATTATATCTGAACAAAAGTTTTGATTGAGCAAAAGAAATTGATATGAATAAAAAGAATGCAAGAATAAAAGTATGTAAAAATAATTTGGGCATATTTTAAGGGAATTTTAATGAGAAAAGAGCAGGCGGAAATATTCCGCCTGCCCATTAAATAAATGGTTACTTTAGCATAATCATTTTATGAGATTGAGAAAAATTATCGGTGATAATTCTATAAATATAAATACCTGAAGAGAGAGTTTCTCCATTCAAGTTGCGTCCATTCCATTGAGCTTTGTATGAACCTGCATTAAGAGAGTTATTAACCAACGTGGCTATCTCTTCACCTTGTATATTATACACCTTCAAAACAACATGAGATGCTTGAGGAATTTCAAATCGAATGGTAGTATTCGGATTGAATGGATTTGGATAATTCTCATAAAGTTTGTAGCTGTTTGGAAAAGGGTTTCCGTCATCCTCTTCGACCGATACAATTATAACATCATTTCCATCAATCGTTTTTCCAGGTGAAAAAGATGCTGTTCCTAAAGATAAATGCTCAACAAAGGGATCGCCCACAGTAATGTTTCCGTCTGGATTTCGGGTAACGGAATTATCGTTTGCAGCAGGCGCTGCTGTTTCTATTCTTATTTCAAAATCAATTCCGGTTACCACATCGCTGGTTGGAGGTCCTGAATTGTATTTACTATTATAGCCAGCATATAAATCATAATCGCCATTGGGTGAAAGAAGCAGGAAAAAGTCCCCGCCGTTAGCCAAACCATTGCCTACTCCTATGCTGTCTGCTTTAAATGCGCGCGTAAGAAGAGGATCAGCATTATAGCCGGGAACATTTGAAAGATCCCCACCGCCAAAGATTGTAATGATTTGTCCGGGCTGCATAATATAACCATTGGGGAAAGTGAATGTAATCATTTCATCATCACCCATTTGATATCCGGTTAAGTCGATAGGACTGGAACTTACATTCACAAGTTCAACAAACTCATCTTCAACGCTGCTTTGAATACCGTCGCCGTTAGCGTCACCTATGATTGGATCAGCTTTAGGGTCGGCTAATATTTCATTAACAATTATATGCGGCGCCACCTGGAATGCAGGCAAAAAAGTTACAGCAAGATCAAGAGTTCCATTAACAGTTACGCTGTAAGGATTACTAAGATTTTCTTCCTCGCCATTCTTCCACTTTGCAAATACATACCCGTCCGCAGGCTGGGCGGTAATAGTAACAACCGTTCCGTACTGATATTTTGTTTCAGCAGGGTCAAAGCTAACAGTACCGCTTCCTGAAGTTGAAACATTTATTGAAAAAGTTAATGCGCTGCTGCCGTCAATAGTGGTGGAGGGAGAAAACGGGGCTGAGCTTACTGATAAATGTTCAACAAAAGGATCTTCAACAGAAGTGTTTGCATCCGGAGAGCGGGTAACAGAATTATTGTTGCCGGCGTTAGCTGCTGTTTGAGTTTCGAATTCCCATGTAATTCCAGCAACAACATCGCTGGTGGGAGGTCCTGCATTCAACTTGCTTCCGTATCCAAAATATAAATCATGGCTGCCGTCGGCGGATTGGAGAACAAAATAATCGCCTCCGTTTGCCAGTCCGTTTCCAACGCTGTCGCCAGTAACAAATACTCGAGTTAACATCGGATCAGAATTATAACCAGGCACACTGGAAGCGTCTCCACCACCAAAGACGGTTATGATATCAAACGGCTGGAACATATATCCGTCTGGAAATTGGAAATTAATTTTTTCATCGTCGCCAAGTTTCCACCCAGTCATATCAATTTCGCGTCCGCTGATGTTTATTAACTCAACAAATTCATCATCCTGAGCATCTCGTACGCCGTCGCCGTTGGAATCGCCATCCGGAACTCCCTCAGCAGGATCGGCTAACATTTCATTAACAATTATCATAGGATCCCTAACAACATCAATCCACTCAGGTTGCGCATAACTGGAATCGGGAACACCTAAAGTTCCATTGAAGCCATTGCCTGTTGCGTCCATTGCATCGTTTCCGGTTCCTTCATCAAAATGCCATAATGCAATTGTAAAAGCATCTGGTTCAAACGGCTGAGTTGCAGGGCTAAAGTCAGATGTATATCGGGCTACTGCAGAAATCCTAACTTCATCAATTGCACCGCGGAAAGTTTCATACCTGTTATCAAGAAGATTTACAGCTCCCGAACCGATGACAATTTCCTGAGTTCCTCCGTACAACGGAAGACAGGTTTCGCCGTCTGAGTTTGGTTCGATATCCGCACTTTGAACTCCATCAATAAATATCCGCATTGAATCATTGGTATCCCAAACAAAAGCTAAATGATACCAGCGGGGTTCCCACACCGGAATGCCGGGATAAACATCTTGAGTAACTGTGCCATCTTGAATAAAACATTGGAGGTCTCCTTCGTTTCTTTGCCAGGTTAGCCCCATATCCCCTTCAACATTTCCTGATAAATTTTTTGAGATGAGGTAGGTATAATCAGGCGCGTGGGTTCCCGCATCTAAAGTTGAATCGGGTTTAAACCACATTTCAACAGTGCCTGCATTAAGAACGAATGGGAAAAGACTGGGCGCATCGGGCACGATTACTCTATCATGCTGCCACCAAGAAAAATGCAGTGCTTTGTTCCATTGAGCCTGCACTAATGCCGGGAACATAAACATTACCATCGCGAGAATTAAAATTCTCAATCTGTATCTTTTCTGTACCATGACTACTCCTTCTTTTAGTGATTATTAATCTTTTCTATAAACGTTGAAAATTTATTTTACGATAGCTGCATTCTCTTCCAACTTTTCATTCGAAAATTCAAGCTTGAAAAAATTTTTAACTTTTTGGCTATAAACATCAACTTGTTCAACAATTTCATTTTCGCTCCAATTTAAATAAAAAGCTGCAATGCGCGCCACCGCTTCTGCGCATTCTAAGCCTAATTTTTCACTAGTACCGGCGCCTATCCTCCGCATAATATCATCCAGGGTTTTGGCTTCTTCACGCAGAGCTGCAAATACAACCTGGGCTTTAATATCTTTTTCGGAATTGCAAATCCTTTCCTTCATAGATTGATCATTATTAATTAGAGCCAAAACATTCTTAAATCTTGATCCGTAAAGATTAATTAAAAATTCAATCTGCTTAACGGGCATACTATACTTTGAAGCATATTTTTCAGCGTTAAGCTTTTTATAATCATTAATTTTTTTAATTTCGGCAGCGCCTATTAATAGAAAATTTTTTGTTCTGGTATGTTCTTGAATATTCAGTTTTGTACAGATCATATCTACAGCATCTTGAGCAAGCCGGCGGTATGTTGTTAACTTACCTCCGATGATCGAGATATAATTTTTCTGCCCGTCAAACTTTTCATGATCGTAGACGATATGTTTCCTTGTAATTTGTTTTTCTTTTTTACCCGGTTCATAGGGAAGAGGTCTAATTCCCGAATACGTATAAAGAACATCTTCAAGAGTAAAATGTTTAGTTGTAATAAAATGATTTAATTCTTTAACAAGATATTCCACCTCATCTTTTGAAGCCGAAACATTATCTAAATTACCGTCAAAAAATTTATCGGTTGTTCCTACTAGATAATAATCCCGCCAGGGAAGAATAAAAAACGGACGCCTGTCCTGCTTTGCTTCAACATACAAAGCTTCTTTAGGTCCATTTGAAAATTTATCTATTATAATATGACTTCCTTTGGTTCCCCCCATCATCCGCGGAATTTTTTTGCTGACAATATTATTAACAATATCAACGTAGGGACCAGCGGCATTTATAACAACTTTTGCTTTTACTTGAGTTTCTTTTCCGATAATCGAATCATAGAATAATAAATGATTAATATTTTTTCTAATTTCCAATTTCATAAATTCAGTATGATTAAAAACATCGGCGCCAGCTTCCTTGGCGGATAGAATAAGTTCCAGGCATAAACGTTCAGGAAAAGTAACCTGGCAATCATAATAAGAAGCTATAGCTTTAAGATCTTTTTGATTTAGTGAAGGTTCAATATTCTTAAACTTCTTTCCTTTAAAATTAACTTTTAAAGTATGATTAGGAAGGCTTTTATCAAACGAAAGAATATCGTATAAAATCATTCCCATTTTTATTAGAAATATTCCCCGCTTATTGTTTTTATAAATAGGAATAGTAAGCTTTAAAGGGGAAACAAGATGCGGCGCATTTTTTAATAATTTTTCTCGTTCGCCTAAAGATTCTCGAACCAGTGGAAATTCATAATACTCTAGATAGCGCAAACCGCCATGTATAAGTTTTGTGGAAGCGCTGGTGGTAGAAGATGCAAAATCATTTTTTTCTACAATTATTACAGAGAGACCTCTTAATGCTGCGTCCAATGCAATGCCGGCACCATTAATACCGCCGCCGATAATTACTGCATCATAAATTTTATTTTTCTCTATTTCGGAAATTGAATGCATATATGCTGCTTAAATTAAAATTTTAATTCTACAGAAAACCTTTGAACATCGCCAAGCAATCCCCATCTGGAGAAAGCATAGTCAAAGGAAATATTTAAAGTATTTTCAAAAGGATTTTTTACCCCAAAGCCCAGGGTTAAACCGTTCTCTCTATTTTGATCAAATAAAGATTGATAGCCCCCGCGTAGGGAAAAATAATTGGAAAAATTATATTCTATTCCTGAATTCATCGCTTCTACATCATTGCTGGGATGAATAACATCAGACGCTATAATAAAATTATGATCTTTAAAGGGAGTGAAGCTGTATGCGAGTCCGAATCTAAATAATAACGGAAGAGCAAAAGCATCTGTTTTAAATAGAACATTCAGCTTATCATTCGAATAGTTCTGTGGATCAGCATCGTAAGGGCGGACTAGATCGCTTCCGTCAAGCTGCATATCCCCACCGAAATTGGAAATGCTGGTTCCGATACTTAAACCGTTAAGCGGGGTTTGATACAGAACTCCGAAATCAAAAGCAAATGTTTCAGCGGTTTCATGCCAGATGGCTTGACGGATATACTTTGCCGTTAAGCCGAAAGAAAATCTGTCGGTAAGGGACATTCCATAACTTGCGCCTATGGCCAGATCCGACGCACCGTAAAATTCCCCCGTACCTTCAGGCTGATTAATTGTTCGTACCGGCTGATTATCTATATAATCGAGAATAGTAACTCCAACTCCAAAAGCCATTCCGTTTCCGAAAGGCAATACTATACCAAAATATTGAAAGTTAGTATTGGCAAGCCAGCCGGTATGGTTAGCTGTAAAGCTGATATTTTGAATCTGCGCTAAGCCGGCAGGATTCCAATAAAGCGCTGACGCGTCATTAGATAATGCGGTAAATGCTCCGCCTAGTGCTTCGGCTCTGGCGCCTATTCCGATTTCTAAAAAAGCGGCTGCAGATGTTCCCGAGTTTGTAACATCAGAAACATAATTAAGATTAAAAAAATCATCTTCGCCGGATTGCGCTATTAATGCTGTGGGACTTATCAGCAAGACAACCAGAAATATTTTTAGAACATCTATTTGTAAAAATTTCATTAAAATCTCCGAAAAAGCTTTCTATTTAATTAAAGAGAATTTTCCAATCTTAGTTCCAATAGCTGCAGCATCTACATGATAGATATAAACTCCGAATGCCACTGTTAGACCGTCATCTGTTGTGAGGTCCCATGATTCAGCGCCAACATTATTTTGCGTATCACGTTCAATTGTTTTTACTAACTTTCCGCTCATTGTAAAAATCCGGATAGTACATTTCTTTGGCAGATTAACAAAATCAATCCTTCTCTCTCCCCTTCCCGAACTGTAGTTAAGGGGCTTCTCCCATGATGCCGAAGCGACGTAAGGGTCAGGCACAACATAAATATTTTCCAGCTGATTTGTTGCGATTGTATTGACGGTGTTAGATGCAACGGTTGTAAACTGGTAAACATCATCGCCGGTAAAAGGCTTGCTCACCTGGAAAGCGAAAATATCCCCGGGTTGGGGGGTAACCTTTCCGGTAGTGGTTGTATCCCCAAATATTAAACGCCAAGCAGCTTTATAATTAAATCCTTGTATATCAAAAGCGATTACAATTTCATCGCCATTATTAAGTAAGCTGTCCTTATTAATTTTTTCATCAAAAAGCACTTTATATTTTTTGCCTGTCGTGGCACTCCACACAGTAAAGTTTATAGGGGATCTTAAAAACGCTAAAGGGTTATAAGAAGTATCAACTTTGGGCTGTTCAATTCGTATTTCAAAATCTTCAGGAAGAGCAACAGCTTTTGGAGATTCAAGAAGAGCAACGGAGACAGGCATTTGAGTTTGTCCCGCAGTCCATCCTTTATTAATTACCGCCGCAGTATCATTATCAAAATTGAATTGCAAACCTTGAATAATTTGGTTTTCTATGTCATAAAAGTTTTGTGTGGAAATTAGTTCTGAGCCGGTTGTTGCATCTGTTATTATTATTGATTTAGTTAGACGAGCTTTAGTTGTATCAGTAAAAGTTATTTTATAAACATGATTATTTAGTAGGCTGTCCGGCACTACTGGGGTTACTTCAATATTTCCCGTAGCTAACCCTTGATGCATTATTTCATTAGCAAGATGACCTTTTATATATCCGGCATTAGGAGCATTTGGAACAACCACAGCACAATTTCTATCAAACGAAACGACATTTCCCAATAAATCTGTTTGAATAGATTTTCCGCTTTCGCTTGGCGGAGAAGGCGCAAGATTATCTCTTTCCACAATGCCGCGGTCGAAGAAATCAAGATCATATCCTTTATCATATGAGGCAATAGCATAATAATAAGTTCTTCCGTTCTCAACATTTTCATCAACAAAAGAGTATTGCAAACCGGTATCTTCTCCCATATTAAAATGGGCGCCGGTTTCTCCAATTCCAATTGGGTGAGGACCGCGCAGTCCATTCTTAATATCAAACTGAGCAATCGGCTTCCAAAAGATCGGATTTCCGTAGGCATCTGTAACAGTTTTTATAGAATTGAAAGAAGGGTCTGTTGATCTATAAATTAAATAACCTTCAAAGTCATTTCCATAGATCGGATCGATTGAAGCTTCAGCTCTTTTATCCCAAGTTAGAATTACTTTTTTATCACCGGCTACGGCTGTTAATGTTGGACGAAGAGGCGGTTTTGCAAAGCTGTAATCAGCATCATAAATTCTCTGCATAGTTCTTTTGTTCCGCAGTATGTCATCAAAATCATTTCCGAAAAGATTAGCGATGGCAAATTTTCTGGTTTCAGTTTTCGGAAGCGCGAAATAACCTGAACCATAAATGAAAGCTAGATTTGAGGGCATTGCTCCTCCCAATAAACCTGGCGTCATTTCGTTCCAGGTTGTTTCATCATCGCTAACATTTCCTGCAGGTCGCATTAAAAAACTGGTTAAACCAATTTGATCCGATTCATCGTTGTCTGTCTTGTTAAAATTTGGTTCGCCGTCGTCTGGCATTCCATTAGCTTCTGTGCCGTTAACATCAGGACCGGGATAATCTTGATCATAAGGACCAACGCCATCGGAACCCACATCATCTAAAATATCTTCGCCGTTATCCCAAGCTCCATTTTGGTTTTCATCGGTGAAAGTGCGCCAGTCGCCGTCCTCATCCCCTTGCCAGTGAACTTTGGGGGCACCAAAATTTCCAATCGAGCCCATTATAAAACTTCCCCGGTCATTATCCTGGCGTTCATCAATCAAACCGTCTTCATCATCATCCATCCCATTTAAAGGATCGCCTGGGCTTTCCAAAAAAGCGTAACCGAAATAACCAACGCCAGGTCGTCCTTTATTATCTAGCCCGTCAAGATCCCAGCTGTAAGTTATATCTTCTTCAGTATCAAAAAACGCTTCGTCATCCTGCGAATCTCCTTCCCCTCCGATGGCAGGATCTACATACATTCCGAATACAACTTTGGAGAGATCTTTATCGCTCACATTTTGAATATCATACCTAACAATTAAAATATCTTCCGCTTCAACCTGCGCCCACTGGTAGCCGCGAACTTTTACTTCGAGACCCAACCCTCTTCTGCCATTGGGATATCCTGCAGTATCATTTAAAAAAGGATAGTAAGAAAACTCATCATTATTTCTATCATCCATAACATAGTAGCTTTCTTGATCGGCGCGTACATAAGAACCAAATTCACCATCCCAAAAACCATCTCGTGAACCAGGAGCTCCGGGATAATCATGAGGCCAGGAAGTTGGCCAGGTCTCTGGTTTATGACTCATTGCGGGATAGTTATCGGTATTTTCTGGACCAGGGTTAAAGTAGCCGGGGAGAGGCTCCCACCCATAAGTATGTGTACCATCAGGAGCGATATCAAACGAGCCGGGATTAGAATAATTTTCTGATACAATATGAATTGTATTTCCTTTAGCGTCTTTTACTTCAGCGCCTGCCATCATAATAAATTCAAAACCGTACCAGGTGCCGGAACCTTTAGGCCATTCCATTTTTGGCGGCTCAAATCTGCTTCCCAAATTGCCGTAATTTGAGAAACGAGTATAAACGAGATTACCATCGTGAATACCAGTTCTTCTATCACTTTGCCCTGTAGTTTTTAATAATTTAGGAATTGATTCGATTATCGGACCTTCGTCATCAGTTTGAGCATATGAAGCTTCATATAATGGAAGCAGCATTATAGTTATTACAAAAACGCTCAGAAAAATTTTCATTAAAACTCCGTATGATTAAAAATCAACACTAAAACCAATTATTATACGCCGCGGTTCGGAATAAAAATCGGGACGCAGGTCAATTTCGTTTATAGATAGATTAGGATTTCTAACCAGCAGATCGTGCTCTGTTCTGGTTCTATAAGGTTCAGATGCAGAGCCCGTGCTTGAATAAACATAAAGTTCATTCAGCCGATCAGTAAGATTAAAAATCTTGCAAAATAATTTCAATTTATATCCTGCCAGGTTCACCATCTTATAAAGATTTATATCAATATTATAAGTGAATGGTTTTCTGCCGCTGTTTTCAAATTGGGTGGTAAGCTGGCTGCTGGGATTTGAAGGCGTGTATGGTTGGCCAGTTGAAAATCGGCCAATAATTCCCATGTTCCAATCTGAAGCGTTGCCCACTGAAAGAGAAGCATTTAAAGTATGCCTTTGATCCCATGCTAATGGAAGAACTTGCTTCTCACTTTCCTGCGGAGGATTAGATTGAAAATCAACAAAAATTGCATTTGGATCGGAAGCATTTCCTTTTGCTATTTGAAAGGTATAATCGAGCGCGCCGTTCACAAAAGCGGAGGAATTATGACGCAGAGAAATTATAAAACCTTTTACGTTGCCGTAATCTCTATTGGTATATCTTGCATAAACTTTTTTATCAATAGTGTTAATAATTTCCTGACTAAGAAGATTTCGGATATCTTTATAATAAAGTGTGAAGTCTAAATTTAAAATATCTCCCACTTGCTGCTGAAGCCCAGCTTCGTATGAGATAGTTTTTTCCGGCTTAAGATTGGCGTTCCCCATTGTAGTTTCCAAACCGCCCAACTCTACTTCAAATTCAGAATTGGCAAAGATATAAGAAAATTTTGGAAGCTGGAAAAAATGACCGTATGAAACATGCACCACGCCGTTCTCGGAAATAGGATAAGCCAGCCCAAATCGAGGACTTACTTGTAATATCTTTTCTGCATCTATCAATCCTGAATTTAATCTTATACCATCTCCAGATTTTGTTTCAGCACGTGCATTAACTAGCACAGGCGCTTTGGGATCCCAATAATCCACTCTAACCCCGCCGTTAACTATTAACTCCGACAACTCCAATTTATCTTGAAGGTAAAGAGCGGCTTCAATCGGAGAATGTTCGTAAAAATTATTCCCGCTTGTGTTTATGGCGGGTACCCTAAGATTAGGATTTTCATATACCGGGCCGTCTGAAATTGTAGTTAAGGTTTGATATTTTAATTTGTGCAGTTTAAATTCACCGCCTAATTTAATAAGATTATAATTGTCAACCTGGCTGGTTACATCAATTTTTCCGCTGTATGAGGCGTTAGTAATATCCGATCTTGCATTATCAGTACCGCCAAAAGCAAAACTTTCAAAAGCATATGGGGAGCCTTGATAATTGGCATCAAGAGGATTAACAAATAAATATCTTTTTTGATTGTTTGAATAGTTGGAAAGGCTTAAGCTGTAAAAAGTTCTTAAAGAAAGTACATGATTGATATTTAAAATATGATTGTAGTTTTCGCCATAAGAAGTTCTTACACCGTCTGGAGAATATCTTCTATAATCGCTGTAAGATTTCCCTTCATTTTTATTATAAAATATTGAGTAGGATAATTTCAAATCATCAAAAATACTGGAAGAAATTTTTCCGTAAAAAGAAATTTTTTCATCCGGATTAAGTGCAACGTACGAGCGGTCGCCGTTCAGTAAAGAATCGGGAATTTTTATGCCAATCAATCTTTCTTCATTCGTTTGATTCTGCTGAGCTTCATGTATATAATTTTGGATGGCAACAGTATTTCCGATGGGGGCAACTCTTTGCCCGTATAGCCAGCCATCAGTTCTGTAATATCTTGTTGAAGTATAAAAAGAAGTTTTAGGAATTCCCGTGGGTCCGAATAAATTTAAAGTACCATCAGCTTCTCCCAATCCTATATCATTGATATTCATAAAAATATCTTTGTGAGAGCTAACATAATCACCGGCGGATAAAATAATTTTTCCGCCAAATTTATCGGCGCCATCTTTCGTAACAATATTAACAATGCCTGATTGAGCTTGACCATATTCAGCATTAAAAGTTCCGCTGATTACCTGAAGTTCCTGCACCCAGCTATTTTCCAAACCTATTGAACTTCCGCCACGGTACTGATCAGTAACAGAAACTCCATCAATTAAATAAGCAATTTCTCCTCCGCGTCCTCCGCGCATGTGCAGGGTTCCGCCGGCATCCCTTACTACTCCCGTTTGCAGTTGTAGTATATCATCAAGTTCCTGCACAGGCAGTTTGTCAATCTGTTGGGAAGAAATATAAGCGGCGGTATTTGTTCTATCTTTTTCAACAGAAGTTCTTTTCCCAGATACAATAACTTCTTCAGTTTCAATGGACTCGCTGGAAAGTTCGAAATCTTTAATGGTAGTTCTATCGCTTTGCACTTCAATATCACTTACTCTTATTCGCTGGTAGCCAATATAAGAGATTACTAAGGTGTAAGTTCCAGGGGAGATATTAATAATAAAATAATTTCCGTCAACATCTGTAGCAGCGCCGAGGTTGGTTTTATCTACAATTACGTTTGCGCCTATTATCGGTTCGCCGGTAGATTTATCTGTAATCTGTCCTTTAATTTTTCCGGTGGTTCCTGAAATAAGGGGGATTTGAATGAGCAGAAAGATTATTCCTAATAAAGTAATTTTTCTAACCATAAAAATTCTCCTATAAACTTGAAAATAGATTTTTACAAAAAAAAGTAAAAATTGTTATAGTTGTCTATACATATAGACATCGGCAATATTACGTTATTTTTTTTTTGATGTCAAGTATAAATCTAAATTTTTGTATTTATGAAAGTAAAATAACGAAAGGAGGGCTAATTTTTAGTTTTTTAATATTATTAAAATATTAACCTTTAGCCTATTTTTGCGGCTAATTTTAAAGGATTAGCAAATTCAAAATTTCGTTCATCGTAGGGTAGAGTGTGGATTGAAAAGCTTAATCGGTCGCTTCTATACATATCCTCAGAATATTGAAATAATCTATCATTCTTCATTTTTATTAATCTTTTAATTAGAAGCACCGGAGAATTTGCTTCAATATTCAGAAGCTTGGAGGATGTAGGACCAGCAAGCACTCCCTCAATACTTTGGTCAGCTACGCCTAATCGCATAGAGGTTTCACGGTACATTAATTCATAAATTGATTCGTTTTCAAGATTAAATTGCAGTAGCGGTTTAAATATATCGTGAACAAAATAAGATCTTTCAATTATTAGTGGTTCCTCATCTCCAAATCTTAAACGCTGAACTTTAACAATATTTTCGCCGTCTTTCAATTCAAGCAATTGTTTAACCCTTGAATTAGGCGCTTTAACAGTTACTTCCAGCAGCTTGGCTTGCGCGGCTTTTCCGTGGAGTTTCATCAACTCAGTAAACCCCATTAACTTTTGGGCGTCTTGCTGTATTTTTGAATGTGTAACAAATGTTCCTTTCCCCTGTTCTCTTTTCAATATGCCCTGCTGATAGAGCAATCTAAGAGCCTCTCTAATTGTCCCCCTGCTTACTTTAAACTTATCACAAAGCTCTATTTCAGGAGGAAAACGATCGCCTTCGCCAAATAACCCTTCGTTTATATCATTTCGCAAGTGTTCATAAATTTGATAGTATTTGGGAATGATTGAATTACCTAAGATTTCCACTGTATAACCGATAATTATTAATTGTTTATTTGTATAGACAATTAATAATATAATTTTAAATTGGGTTAAATCAAATTTTACGCTGAAGAATTTATTGAATAAACCTTAATTGAAAGTAGATATCAAAATTTATATGAGGGGCTTTAGGATTTTATTTTTTGATGGCATAATTAGACAGCGAGCTAAAAATATCCTTGTCGATTTCTTTTTTCTTCCATGAATTTTTATCAACAAAAACATGAACTGTTTTTACAACTACGCACTTCTCCCCTTTTGAGTTTCTTATTTTATATTCCAATTCAAACGAAGTTTTCTTAAGCTGATTAACAATTATTTTAATTGAAATTGCTTCTCTATATTTAATCGATTTATGATAGGAGGCTTCGCTTTTAATTATTGGAACGATGAAGTTTTCATTTGTCCAATAATCATAATTTAAATTAAAGCTGTCAATTAATTCTTCATAAGCTGAATGGCATAATTCATAAACTCTTCCGAAAAATAAAATGCCGGCTGGATCGCAGTCATAAAAATTAATTTTCTTTTTAACGATGAACATAATATTCCAAATATTTCTATGAAACTTTTAACCATTCTCCTGATTCGCTGTTCAACATTTTATTTACTGCTTCGGCGCACTTTCTGCCTTCCGCAATAGCCCACACAATTAATGACTGCCCTCTCCTCATATCTCCGCAAGCAAAAAGTTTAGGGACCTTAGAGCTGTGAGCATTTTCCTCATCTCCAAATTCTGCTTTTACATTTCCGCGCTGATCAAACTCCAAACCCATCGCTTCTAATTCCTTTAACATTCCTTCTTTAATAGGATGAAGAAATCCGGCGGCAATCAAAACTAAATCGGCTTTTATTTCAAAAGTAGAATCAGACACATCAACAAATTTACCGTTCTCAAATTTTACTTCTGTGCAAACTAAAGCGGAAACATTTCCTTTGCCATCGCCTTTAAATGATTTTGTGTTAATGCTCCATTTTCTTTGCGCGCCTTCTTCGTGGCTTGAAGAAGTTCTAAGTATCATCGGATAAAAAGGCCAGGGCATGTGGTCATTACGCATTAAAGGCGGCTGTGGAAATATTTCTATTTGAGTAACCGATTTGGCGCCCTGCCTAATTGAAGTTCCCACGCAGTCAGAGCCCGTATCGCCGCCGCCAATAACTACAACGTCTTTATCTTTTGCTAAAATTTGATTTTTAATTTCATCGCCTGCGTTCACTTTATTTTGAAGCGGTAAAAATTCCATAGCAAATTGAATTCCATTTAATTCTCTACCGGGGATTGTGATATCTCTCGGTTTTTCAGAGCCGCCTGCAAGAATTAAGGCGTCAAAAACGTCAAGCAATTCTTTAGCTTTAATATCAACTCCAACGTTTATACCTGTTTGAAATTCGACTCCCTCTTCTTTCATCTGCTCAAGTCTTCTATCAATAATATGTTTTTCTAATTTAAAATCCGGAATTCCATATCGAAGCAAACCGCCGGCTCTATCATTTTTTTCATAAACTGTTACAGCGTGACCTTCACGAGCAAGCTGCTGAGCCGCCGCTAAACCCGCGGGTCCCGAACCAACAACCGCAACGGTTTTCCCTGTTTGATGATTGGAAGGTTTTGGCGTAACCCATCCTTCTTTAAACCCGCGATCAATAATAATTCTCTCAATTGATTTTATAGTTACGGGATCATCGTTAATACCAAGTACGCAAGCTGTTTCGCAAGGCGCAGGACAAAGTCTTCCGGTAAATTCAGGAAAATTATTTGTGGAATGCAGATTATCGAGCGCTTCCTTCCAATGACCTTTATAAATTAAATCATTCCATTCAGGAATATAATTTTGAACCGGGCAGCCGGTATCGCCGTGACAAAATGGAATTCCACAATCCATACATCTTGCGCCCTGTGTTTGAGCTTCTTCTTCTTTGAGTGAAAGTTCAAATTCTTTATAATGCTTTTTTCTTTCGTCGGGAATTTCCTTTTTTAAATCCGCGCGTTTAAATTCCTTAAAGCCGGTTGGTTTACCCATTTGTTACCTCTGCAAATTTTATTTCTTCATCTGAAATTTTATTTAGCTTCCTCTCTTCCTCTATCAACAGCAAAGCAGATTTGTATTCAAATGGAATGATTTTTAAGAAATTTAATTTTTCACTTTTCCAATTTTGCAAAATAATTTCCGCTCTTTTTGATTCAGTATATTTTAAATGATTATCTATCATTCCGTAAAGCTCGTTAAAATCTTCTTCAATTAAATTTTCAATTTCAACAAGCTGGGCGTTCAAAAATTTTTTGAATTGTTTTTCGTTATCCCACACATAAGCGATTCCGCCCGACATTCCAGCGGCAAAATTTCTTCCAGTCTTACCGAGTACGACAACTCTGCCGCCCGTCATATATTCACATCCATGGTCGCCAACTCCTTCAACCACAGCATAAGCGCCGGAATTTCTAACGGCAAATCTTTCGCCAGCCACGCCGTTAAAATAAGCCTCCCCGCTGGTAGCGCCGTATAAACAAGTGTTGCCGATAATTATATTTTCTGCAGGGTCATAAGAAATTTTGGAAGGCGTTTTAATAATTAATTTCCCGCCTGATAGTCCTTTGCCTGTGTAATCATTAGACTCGCCAATTAATTTCAGTTCTATTCCTTTGGCCAAGAACGCGCCGAAACTTTGTCCGGCGGTTCCCTCCAATAAAATATTTATAGTATTATCAGGCAAACCTTCATTACCAAATTTTATTGCTACTTCACCGGAAAGCATTGTTCCAACTGTTCTATTTATATTTTGAATAGGCAGTTTAATATTTACCTTTTTTCCTTTATCCAAAGCCGGCTGAGCAAGTTTAATTAGTTCAACGTCTAATTGAGAATCGAGAGAGTGTTTCTGTTCCTTTGTTCTATAAGAATCAGTTTTGTAAATAGGTTTTTGTTTAAATAAAATTTTACTTAAATCTAAGCCCCTTGCCTTCCAATGAGCCAACGGTCTTCTAATAATTATCTTATCAGTTTGTCCAATCATTTCATTAATTGTTTTGAAGCCCAGGTAAGCCATATATTCTCTAACTTCTTCCGCAACATGGAACAAATAATTAATAACATATTCTGGTTTGCCTGTAAATTTAGCGCGTAGTTCCGGATCCTGCGTAGCAACCCCAACCGGACAAGTGTTGAGATGACATTTACGCATCATAATACAACCTTGAGTTATTAGCGGAGCAGTTGCAAAACCAAATTCTTCAGCGCCGAGCAGAGCCGCTACCACAACATCTTTTCCAGTTTTCATTTGACCGTCGGCTGCAATAAATACTCTGTCCCTTAAACCATTGAGCATTAAAGTTTGATGAGTTTCGCTTAGTCCTAATTCCCACGGCGTGCCTGCATGTTGAATTGAACCGATTGGGCTTGCGCCAGTTCCGCCGTCATGCCCGCTAATTAAAATATGATCGGCGTGCGCCTTTGCAACGCCTGCGGCTATTGTTCCAACTCCAACTTCAGAAACAAGCTTAACGCTAATTCTTGCTTTAGGATTTATATTTTTCAAATCAAAAATTAATTGTTTTAAATCTTCAATTGAATAAATGTCATGATGGGGAGGCGGACTTATAAGCGTAACTCCAGGAGTACTATATCTAACCTTTGCAATTATTTTATCAACTTTAAAACCGGGAAGCTGCCCTCCTTCGCCAGGCTTAGCCCCTTGCGCCATTTTAATTTGAAGCTCGTCTGCATTAACAAGGTAATGGGCGGTTACGCCAAACCTTCCTGAAGCAACTTGCTTAATTGCTGAACGCATATTATCGCCATTTGGTAGCGTAATATATCGTTCTTCCATTTCGCCGCCTTCGCCGGTATTAGATTTACCGCCAATTCTATTCATTGCAATTGCGAGGGAAGTATGTGCTTCCCATGATATTGAACCAAAGCTCATAGCCCCGGTTGCAAATCGCTTAACTATTTCTGAAGCAGGCTCAACTTCATTGATATCAATCGGCTTATCCGACTTTTTAAATTCAAATAAGCTTCTCAGCGTAACTCTATTTTTATTCTGATTATTAATTAAATCAGAATATTCTTTATATGATTTGTAGTTATTGAATTTTGAACTTTGCTGCAGCTTAGATATTGTTAACGGATTCCAAAGATGTTTTTCGCCGTCTCTTCTATAATGATAAAGTCCGCCGGAATCAAGGGAAACAATATCCTCATTTATAGAACTATAAGCGTTGCGATGCCGCCTTACAGTTTCTTCTTCCAGCATTTCTAAACTTACTCCCTCAATTCTGCTTGCGGTGCCTGCAAAATATTTATTTATAATTTCAGTATCTAAACCAACGGCTTCAAAAATTTGAGCGCCGCAATAGGATTGGAGAGTACTAATTCCCATCTTGCTAAAAATTTTAAATAATCCTTTGCTAACAGCTTTTACATAATTTTTTTTAGCGTCTTTATAATCTTTAACATTCGGTAAAAATTCTTTTCTATAAAGATCTGCAATTGTTTCATAAGCTAAATAAGGATTGATGGCATTGGCGCCGTAGCCGCAAAGCAGCGCAAAGTGAGATACTTCTCTCGGTTCTCCGCTTTCAATTATAAGTCCTGTTTTAGTGCGTAAGCCTGCTTTTATTAATGCATGATGTACGCCGGAAACTGCAAGCAAACTTGGTATAGCCGCGTTATTTTCATCCACGCCTCTATCGGATAAAATAATTAATCCTACTCCGGAATTAACTGCGCTGACAGCTTCAGAACACAACTGAAAAATTCGTTCTCTCATATTATGTGTTTGAGATGGATCGAACAATAAAGAAAGAGTAACCGATTTAAAATGTCCGCGGGAAATATTTCTAATCTTTTCTAATTTTGAATTAGAAATTAAAGGGTGTTCAAGTTCTATTCTATGAGCGTGCTGCGGAGTTTCATCAAGCAAATTTTGCTCAGGACCTATATACGTAGTTAGTTCCATTACAAGTTCTTCGCGTATCGGATCAATGGGCGGATTGGTAACTTGAGCAAACATTTGTTTAAAATATCTAAATAATATCTGCGGCTTTTCAGATAGGACTGCAAGCGCGGCATCCGAACCCATTGAGCCAATTGTCTCTTCACCCTTTTCAGCCATATTCTGCATTACAAAAAATAAATCTTCTTTTGTGTAGCTAAAGTTTTTTTGTCTTGTTTGAAGCGTATCAAAATCAGCATTATGAATAAAATCTGCATCGGGCAAGCGGGAAAGATTTAATAAATTATTTTCGACCCATTTTCGATACGGCTTACGCGTAACAATTTCTTTTTTAACTTCTTCATCGGTAACAATTTTTTTCTGATCTAAATCTATTATAAACATTCTGCCAGGCTGCAGCTTTCCTTTGTAAGCAATGTTTTCAGGTTCAATTTCAAGAGCGCCTGCTTCGGAAGCTAACACAACAAGATCATCCTTTGTAACAATATATCTTGCAGGTCGAAGCCCGTTCCTATCAAGTGTTGCGCCGACTATTCTTCCATCGGTAAAAGTAACTGCCGCGGGTCCGTCCCACGGTTCCATCATTGTTGCGTGATATTCATAAAATGCTTTTCTGTCCGCATCCATCAAATCATTTTTTGACCAGGCTTCGGGAATCATCATCATCATTGCATGAGGCAGACTTCTGCCGCTCATTACAAGCAGTTCCAGCACAGTATCAAACGTAGCTGAATCGCTTTGCCCTTCCATAATTATTGGAAGCATTCTTTTCAAATCTTTTCCGTAATAAGGAGATTCCATTGCAGCTTGCCGCGCCGCCATCCAATTTTGATTTCCTCTTAAGGTATTAATTTCTCCATTGTGTGCAATCATCCTAAAAGGATGCGCCAAATCCCAGGTCGGAAAAGTATTTGTTGAAAAGCGCATGTGAAGCATTACCAGCGCGGACTCCATATCAGGATCATTTAAATCTTTATAGTACGCTGTTAGCTGAGGCGCGAGAAGCATTCCTTTGTAAACTAAAGTTTTGCTTGAAAAGGATGGAACATAATATTTGCTTCGGTCGCATTTTAGTTCTTCGCGAATTCTTTGATCAATTATTCTTCTTATTAAATAAAGTTTGCGTTCAAATTCATCCTGTGTTTTAATATTTTTATTAGCGCCGATAAAGCAATGCTTGATAAAAGGCTGGGTGCGTCGAGCGCCTTCGCCTGGGACATCTGCATCAACCGGAACGTCTCGCCATCCAAGAAAATTTTGATTTTCATCAATTACAATTTTCTCAATTAAGTTTTGAATAGTATTTCTTAAAGTTTCATCTTGCGGCAGAAACATTACGGCAACGCAATACCTTCCCTCTGGCGGCAGTTCAATATTAATTTCAGCTGCGGTTTTACGCAAAAACTTATCCGGCATTTGAATTAAAATCCCCGCGCCGTCGCCGGTAAATGGATCCGCGCCCACCGCTCCCCTATGCTCTAAATTATTTAATACTTTTATTCCCTTATCAATTATTGAACGCGACTTTCGCCCTTTAATATCAACCAAAAATCCCATTCCGCAAGCGTCATGTTCAAAATGCGGATCATACAAACCAAGTGATTTTCTATCATCCAAAGTTTCGTTTAAATCGTCTAAATTATTTTCATATTTATTGGTTAACATTAATTCTCCTGTTCATGTATCACTCATTCTTTAATAATTTTAGATGAGAGAAATATCATTTAAAAACGGCAAATTATTTCTAACGTTAAGAACTTTTTCTATTACAATTTCCTCAACAATTATTTTTTCTTCCAATTCAATTGAAGCTAATTTTTTTCCCATCGGGTCATAAACGCCGCTGAAGCCTGTATAATTTAATTTTGGATCTTTGCCTACTCTATTCACTCCAATTGCATAACATTGATTTTCAATTGCGCGGGCTTTTAATAATGACGTCCAATGTTCAATCCGCGTATCCGGCCAATTAGCAACTGCCACTAGCGCATCAACTCTTTCTTTGGCGTACAACCTATAAAGTTCAGGGAATCTTAAATCATAACAGATTGATAATCCTATTTTAAAATCTTCAACTTCCGCTACTTTAATATTTTTGCCTTTTGAATAATTTTCATTTTCCTTGCCGTAAGAAAACGGATGTATTTTTCTGTACCTTGTTACAAGTTCGCCTTTGTTATTTATATGAATTAGAGAATTAAAAATATTATCATTTTCTTTTTCAATTATTCCTGCAAAGCAGTGCAGGCTTTTTCTTTTACATATTTCAGAAAAAAAATTAAAACTATCTCCGTCAAGCTTTTCTGCAAATTCATTTGACTTCATCGTAAATCCGGTTAAAGTCATCTCGGGAAAAATTAATAAAGAAACATCAATTAAATTTCGGCTAATTAATTTAAGCAGTTTATTTTTGTTTGCTTCTTTATCTTCCCAAGCTGGGCTATATTGAACTAAGCCAATCTTCATTGTATTTTTTTATAAAAATTTTTATTATCTCTTTAAGCAGTTAGCTTCTTTTTTTTATTATGATGTTTAAAAAGTTCATAATTAATACTGTCGCTCAAAGCCTGAAAACTTGCTTCCATAATATTTTCCGAAACGCCTACTGTTGACCAACTATCAGTTCCGTTGCTGGTTTGAATCATAACTCTAACTTTTGCGCCGGTGCCTTCCTTTTCGTCAAGCACTCTAACTTTATAATCAACTAATTTTAATAAAGAGATTTCAGGATAAAATCTCAGCAAAGCTTTTCGTAAGGCATTATCTAAAGCGTTTACGGGACCATCGCCATTAGCCGCTGTGTGTTCGATGTCTCCCTCAACTTCAACTTTTAAAACTGCTTCTGAAGTTGAATGACCTTTATCGTCATAAGTAACGTTAACTTTTGATTCGATCACATTAAAGAAAGGAGAGAATTCATTAATTTCAGAATTCAATAATAATTCAAACGAAGCTTCAGCGCCGTCAAATTGGTAACCGCCATGCTCTAAACTTTTAATATAGCTTACTAATTTTTTACTTAATTCCTTTTTATCTGATAAGTCAATTCCAAACTCTTTCGCTTTATATCGGATGTTGCTTTGTCCGCTTAAATCAGAAACTAAAACGCGCTGCTTGTTGCCGACTTTTTCCGGCTCAATATGTTCATACATTTTGCTGTCCTTTAACACAGCGCTTACATGCACGCCGCCTTTATGCGCAAAAGCGGATTTGCCGACAAAAGCTGCCCGCGAATTAGGTACAAGATTCATCAATTCATAAACAAAATTTGAAAGTGAAGTTAGATGTTCAACATTTACGTTTTGTTTGGTTTCACGATTCAACTTTAAAATAATATTTGGAATGATGCTGCAAAGATTTGCATTACCGCATCGTTCGCCCACGCCGTTCATTGTTCCCTGCACATGCACCGCGCCCGCTTGCACGGCGGCTATTGTATTGGCTACAGCAAGCTCAGCGTCATTATGAGTATGAATCCCAATCGGTTTAGAAATATTTTTTTTTATTTCAGTTACAATATCGTAAACTTCGTGAGGCATAGTTCCGCCGTTGGTATCACAAAGAACAATTACATCGGCGCCGCCTTGCACAGCGGCTTTTAGCATTTTAACGGCAAACTTTTTGTCGTCTTTATATCCGTCAAAAAAATGTTCGCAATCATAAATTACGCGTCTTCCCTGCTCATTTAAAAACTTAACGGATTTAAAAATTAATTCTTCATTTTCTTCATCAGTCATTCCCAGTCCTTTTGAAGAATGAAGCTTCCAGGTTTTTCCAAAAATAGAGACTACAGATGTTTCTGTATTTAATAGAGCTAAAAGATTTGCATCGCCTTCAATGTTATTTACAGAACGGGCTGTTGAGCCGAAGGCGCATATTTGCGAGCTTTTTAAATTTAAATTTTTTGCTTTTTGAAAAAATTCTTCATCGCGCGGATTGCTGCCGGGCCACCCGCCTTCAATTACATCAATGCCAAACTCATCCAGCTTTTGAGCGATTAATAATTTATCCTGTACAGAAAGATTAATTCCTTCGCCTTGAGTTCCGTCGCGTAACGTAGTATCAAAGAGTTCAATTTTATTCATAACATTTATCCGTAAATATTTATTAATTAAGATTACGCAAAATAATAAGTGGCTTTTCTGCTCTTAGCAATTCAACAATTCAATAACTTAATAATTCATTGCGCCATCATTCCGTTTTGCCGGGCGTATTCAAAAATATCTCCGGCTTCAATTATGGGTAAAATATCTCCCAACGGGCGTAGAGTATATTTTGCATTTGTAGTTTTATTTGTCACTAAATTTTCTTCAAGATTAATTTCCAGCTCATCGCCGGTTTTTATTTTGTCATTTAATTTTTCGCTAGTTTCGTAAGGGATTAGAAATCCACCGTCCACCGAATTTCTATAATAAATCCGCGCATAAGATTCAGCTATGACGGCTTTAGCTCCAGCCATTTTTAATGCGAACGGCGCATGTTCACGCGAAGAGCCGCAGCCAAAATTTGAACCGCCAATGATTATTGAAAACTCCGATTCATTTTTTTCACCTTTAATAAAAGAAACTCCGCCGTTTGGAAGTCCTGCTTGATTTATTGGAACTCCGGATAAAGCAAAGTGTCCGTATTTTTTTGATTCTTCAGAATCGCTTAAACTATAAACCAAATGCTCAGCAGGAATAATTTGATCAGTATCAATATTATCGCCAAGTACAAATGCTTTTCCCGTAATTATTTTTTGCATAAAAGCCCACTCCCTAACGGGGTTAACTAAAGAATAAGTAATTTTCTACTTTTTAGTTATCCTCTATTTTAATTAATTATTAATTCTCTAACTTTTCAAAAATTATTATTGACTATTTCAATTCTCAAAATAAATCTAACCTCTAATCCTCAAAGTCATCCTTTGGGGGATTTAGAGGGCTTCTCTTGGATCCGTTATAACTCCATTTAAAGCTGAAGCTGCCACCGTTAAAGGAGAAGCTAAATAGACCGCAGATTTTTTACTTCCCATTCTACCGGGAAAATTTCTGTTGGTAGTTGAAATTATAACCTCGCCATCGGTCGCTCTTCCAATTGTATCCATCGGTCCGCCAAGACAAGCGGCGCAAGATGATTGTGCAATAATGCACCCAGCATTTTCAAAAATTTGCTTTAGAGAAATTCCGCTTATAGTTTCTTCTTCCAATTGTTGTGCAACAGCTGTGCTTGCAGGAACGACGAAGGTAGGAACTTTAACTTCATTACTGAATAAAATTTTTCCGGCAGAAATAAAATCGCTTAACTTTCCGCCTGTGCATGAACCAATGTAGCACTTTGTTAATTTAGTTCCCTGAACATTTCGCACCGTGTCCATATTATCCGGGCTATGCGGTTTAGCAACAAGCGGCTCAATTTTACTTACGTCAAAAGTATATTTTGATCTGTATTTTGCATCAGCATCGCTATGAAATATTTCAAACGATTTATCTGTTCTTTGTTTTACATAATCTTCAATTAAAGAATCGGCGGAGATAATGCCGTTCATCCCGCCGGCTTCAATAGCCATATTTGTAAGGGTCATTCGCTCATCAACTGAAAGAGAAAAAACTGCGGAGCCGTCAAACTCCATAGCTCTGTATGTCGCACCGTCGGTTGTAATTTCACCGAGAACTCTTAAAATTAAATCTTTAGCTGTAAGGTAAGGAGGCATCTCGCCTTCAAAAGTAAACTTTAAAGATTCAGGGACTTTCTCCCAAATTTTACCTGTGCCTAAAATGAATGCGGCGTCTGTATTTCCAACTCCGGTTGAAAACATTCCGAACGCTCCGGATGTGCAAGTGTGCGAGTCAGTTCCGAATAAAACTGTTCCCGGAACATTATAACCTTCTTCAGCCAAAGCAATGTGACAAACGCCTTTGTATCTGTCTGTGCCGACGTCGTAATAATTTTCTACGTTATAATCTGCGGCAAACTTTCTAAGTATATCTACATTTCTATTTGCCTGCGGATTTTTTGTATAGATATAATGATCCGGAAAAATTACAAGTTTATTCTTGTCCCATATCTTCGCGTCTTCGCCAAACTCTCTCTTCCAAATCGCTATCGTTGGGGGACCGCAAACATCGTGGGTCATAAGCACATCAACATTCAACCAAATATTTTCACCCGGCTGAACATTTTTTTTCATTGCTGATTTAGCTAATATTTTTTCTGTGATAGTCATTGACATAATTTTATTTCCTTAATTTTTCTCTCGCCTAAATTAAACCGCTTGAGAAATTTCTGATAAAGAATGGCTTAAGTAAGCTTCGTCTTCTTTATTTTTTAAAAATATTTGCTGATGATTTAATGCTTGAATATAAGCTTTAGCGCTTGCTTCAATAACATCAGTTGAAACGCCCCGCCCTGTAAAAGAATTTTCATTATTTCTTAAGCGAACGATAACTTCTCCCATTGCTTGTCTGCCGGAAGTAACAGATCTAACGTTGTAAGATTCAAGTTTTGGTTTGATGTTTAATGTTCGTTCAATTGCATTAAAGCAGGCGTCCACAGAGCCGTCTCCCGTAGCAGATTCCTGAACTTCGCCATCTTTTGTTTTGATGCGAACGGTTGCCGAAGGAATTGAATTAGTTCCCATTATAACCTGAATATAATCAAGCTCATAAAATTCTTCTTCGGTTTCGTTAGCGTGATCACCCATAAGTATTCTTAAATCTTCATCAAATACTTCCTTCTTCTTATCAGCAAGATCAACAAATTTATTATAAATATCCTGCAGCTCTTTTTCAGATAAAGAATAACCCAACTCAACTAATCTTGATTTTAAACCATGCCTTCCGGAATGCCGTCCCAAAACAATTTTGGTTTTAGGAACGCCTACAGTTTCGGGCGAAAGTATTTCGTAAGTCTGCCTGTTCTTTAACATACCGTCTTGATGAATTCCAGATTCATGGGCAAAAGCATTTTCGCCAACAAGCGCTTTATTCGGCTGCACAATTATGCCTGTAAAAGATGAAACCATTTTACTGGTATTATAAATTTCTTCCGTCTTAATATTTGTGTAGCATTTATTTATGTCCTTGCGGACTTTAAGCGCCATCACTATTTCTTCAAGCGAGGCGTTGCCTGCTCTCTCTCCAATACCATTTATAGTGCATTCAACTTGCCGCGCGCCGTGTTCAATTGCGCTTAATGAATTTGCAACCGCAAGCCCAAGATCGTTATGGCAGTGAACGCTTATAATTGCTTTATCAATATTTTTAACGCGCTGTCTTAACTCAGTAATTTTTGCGCCGTATTCAGATGGGAACGTATAGCCGGTTGTATCGGGAATGTTTACAGTAGTTGCGCCAGCTTCAATTGCGGCTTCAATTACTTCTGCAAGATATCCGATATCTGTTCTTCCGGCGTCTTCCGCTGAAAATTCTACATCGTTGGTAAAAGTTTTTGCGTACGCCACTGCATCAATTGACATTTGAAGAATAGTTTTTCTTTTTTCTACCAGAGTTTTGCCGTATCTGTCATCGCCGAACTTCCCAAGAATATGTATATCAGACGTGCTGGCAAAAGTATGAATTCTAAATTTCTTCGCGTCTTTCAGAGAATCGTAAGCAGCTTTAATGTCAACTTGTTTTGCGCGCGCTAATCCGGCAATCACTGCTCCACTTACTTCATTCGAAATTCTTTTAACTGCATCGAATTGAGCCGGAGATGAAACAGGAAACCCTGCTTCAATAACATCAACGTTTAATTTTACAAGCTGACGAGCTATTTCTATTTTTTCATAAACATTTAAAGATGCGCCCGGCGATTGTTCTCCGTCTCTTAATGAAGTGTCAAAAACTATTACTCTATTTTCTTCCATTTTAGTCCTCATGTTAAATTTGCTTTAATAAATAATTATAAATTATAGAGTAAAAACACCAAGCGCTTGTTCATCATAAATTTGATTAAAATTTTCTAACACCATCGAGGTCATTTCAGTAGTAGTAACCAAGGTTGTATCTTGCGAATAAATGTCCGGCGTTCTGAAACCAATTTGCAAAGTTTTATCAATCGCCAAATCAATTAACTCCGCAGCCTTGCTCATTTGAAATGAATGAGCAAACATCATCGCCGCCGAAGCAATAGTAGCTAATGGATTAGCTTTATTTTGTCCGGCAATATCCGGGGCGCTGCCGTGAACAGGTTCATACATTGCGTACTTTGTGCCTGTGCTTGCAGAAGGAAGCATCCCCAGACTTCCGGTAATCATTGCGGCAATGTCGCTTAAAATATCTCCAAAAAGATTTTGAGTTAAAATTACATCGAACTGTCTGGGATTCCTTACTAGCTGCATAGCGGCGTTGTCAACGTACATATCGCTTAGTTCTACATCCTGAAATTCATTATGAATTTCATGAACAACCTTCCGCCAAAACTGCGATGTTTCTAAAACATTGGCTTTATCTACAGAAGTAACTTTGCCGCTTCTTCTTCTTGCAATTTCAAAAGCGCGTCTGGCTATTCGTTCAACTTCTTCATAAGTATATGCCATAGTATTCCAGCCGGATTTTTCATCATATCCCCGCGGTTCACAGAAGTAAACGTCGCCTGTTAATTCGCGAAGTATTACTAAATCTGTTCCTTCTAAAACTTCAGGTTTTAAAGTTGAAGATGATAAGAGTGATTTATAAACTTTTGCCGGGCGAATATTAGTATAAAGTCCTAACGCTTTTCTTAGTTTTAAAAGCGCGGCTTCCGGCTTTAAATTATGCTGTAGTCCTTCCCACTTTGGACCGCCGACCGCGCCTAAAAATACCGCGTCTGAATCATAGCAGGCCTGCAGCGTTTCATCAGTTAAAGGAGTTTTATATTTCTCATAAGAAGCGCCGCCGACAAGCTGCTCATTAAAAATTAAATTAACATTAAATTTATCAGCGGCGGCTTTCATCACCTTAACTGCGCTGTCAACCACTTCGGGGCCAATGCCATCGCCGGGCAATAATGTTATCTTCAAATTCATACGCCAACCTCATGCTTTTTATTTTTCTGGAATAACCAGCTCATCATATCTCTTAATTTAGAACCAACTTTTTCTATGGGATGATCTCTATTTTCTTGTCTTAGTTTTTCCATATTTTTTTGACCGGAATGGTATTCATCTAACCACTCTTTTGCGAACTGACCGGATTGAACTTCAGATAAAATTTTCTTCATCTCTTTTCGGGTTTCCTGAGTAATCAATCTGCTGCCGCGCGTCATTCCTCCGTATTCGGCAGTATCGCTGACTGAATAATTCATACGGGATAAGCCTCCTTCATAATAAAGATCCACAATTAACTTCATCTCGTGCATACATTCAAAATATGCTAGTTCAGGTGGATAACCCGCTTCGACTAAAGTTTCAAATCCTGCCTTTATTAATTCTGCCGAACCTCCGCAAAGAACAGCCTGCTCGCCAAATAGATCTGTTTCAGTTTCATCTTTAAAGTTAGTTTCAATAACGCCGGCTTTAGCGCTGCCGATTCCCTTTGCCCAGGCTAATGCAAGATTTTTTGTTTCACCGCTTGGATCTTGAAATATTGCAATCAAAGCTGGAACTCCCGCGCCTTCAATAAAAGTTCTTCTTACTAAATGTCCCGGACTTTTAGGAGCGATCATCATTACGTTTATATCTTTTGCAGGAACGATTTGCTTGTAGTGAATATTAAAACCGTGCGCAAAAGCCAAAGTATCACCAGGTTTTAAATGAGGTTGGATGTCTTTATCGTAAACTTCTTTTTGATTTTGATCAGGTAAAAGAACCATAATTACATCAGCCCATTTTACAGCTTCAGGAATTGATTTCACCGTTAAGCCTGTAGCTTCAGCCTTCGCCCATTTTTCGCTACTCGGTCTTAAACCTACCGTTACATTAGCTCCGCTTTCTTTTAAATTTAAAGCGTGCGCGTGGCCTTGACTTCCAAATCCTAACACCGCCACCTTTTTATTTAATAATAATTCTAACGAAGCATCATTATCATAATAAACTTTCATAAATAATTTTCCTTTTTTATTGAGTTGTTTGTGGTTCTTCTTTTCTTAACTGCTCGCCGCGTTTTAAAGCGACTGTGCCTGAACGGGCCATCTCTTTTATACCGTAAGGGTCAAGCACATTTATTGCAGCTTCAATTTTATCAGGCGGTCCGGTAATTTCAAGTGTAATTGATTTATTATTTATATCAACAATTTTCCCTCTAAAAATACTTGCGATGTTTGTAATTTCAGCTCGAGTTCCTTTTTGATAAAATACAGTTATTAAAGCTAACTCCCTTTCGGTGCGCGGCTGCCCGGTTAAGTCAACTACTTTAATTGTGTCGATCAAACGATTAAGCTGCTTAACAACCTGCTCGATTATTTTATCATCGCCTGAAGTTACAATTGTCATTCGAGAAACTTCAGAATTTTCTGTTTCTCCGATTGACATGCTGTGTACGTTAAAACCTTTGCCGCTAAACATTGTAACAACGCGGTTAAAAGTTCCAAATTGATTTTCTACAAGTACTGAAATAGTGTGTTTCATAATTTAGAACATCTCCTTTGGGTCAAGACGTTTGATCATTATTTCTTTAACGGATTTTCCCGCTGGAATAATTGGAAAAACCATATCTTCTTTTACTGTTTTAAATTCTATTAAAACTGGACCTTCATTATAATTTAATGCTTGATCTAATAAGTCGTCAACATTTTTAGGATCGCTAGTGGAAAATGACTTCACGCCAAATGCTTCGCCAACCTTTACGAAATCTGGATTGCTGTCGGAGAGATCTGTAAAGCTAAATTTTTCAGCGTGAAATAATTCCTGCCATTGTCTAACCATTCCTAGGAAACTATTATTCAGAATAAAAAATTTAATTGGCAATTTATTATAAGCCGCAGTAATTAATTCCTGCATATTCATTTGAAATCCGCCGTCCCCGCTAATAGAAATTATTGGTCTATCAGTAACCGCAAAGGCGGCGCCTATGGAAGCAGGCACCGAAAATCCCATTGTGCCTAATCCCCCGCTGGTTAAATGCGAGCGAGGATTATTAAACAAATAATATTGCGTAGCCCACATTTGATGCTGACCAACATCGGTTACAATAACCGCTTCTCCTTTTGTCTTTTCGGAAATTCTGCTTAATACATATTCAGAACGAAGTCTGCCGTCGTTGGCTTCAAAATTAAGCGGACATTCTTTTCTCCACTTTTCAATTTCTTTCCACCAATCATCTAAAGGAAGAGCGCCGTTCATTTCGGAAGCAAGCTCCGCAAGCACATGCTTAACATCGCCTACAATTGGAAGATCAACAACCACATTTTTATCAATAGCGGTAGGGTCAATATCCACATGAATTTTATAAGCATTTTTTGCAAACTCTTCAATCTTACCTGTAACTCTATCATCAAATCTGGCTCCCAAAGAAACAAGCACATCGCAATTATTTACAGCCTGGTTTGCCCAATACGTTCCGTGCATTCCAAGCATTCCCAATGATTGCGGATCGGTCATCGGGAAAGCGCCTAAACCTTGTAACGTCATTGTAACAGGCAAATTATTTTCTTTGGCAAATAATCTTAGCTCGCGGTAACCCTCAGACATTATAACTCCACCGCCAACATAAAGCAAAGGACGTTTAGCATTTTTAATAATTTCAGCGGCTTTTTTTATTTGATTTTGATGTCCGATAAAATTGGGTTTATAGCCGCGCATTTCAATTTTTTCGGGATATTCAAATTCACATTCGGATGCAATAACATCTTTCGGTAAATCTACCAGAACTGGACCTGGTCTGCCGGTAGAAGCGATGTAGAATGCTTTTCTAATTGTTGCGGCTAATTCTTTAACATCGCGAACAAGGAAATTATGTTTTGTAATTGGTCGGGTAATTCCTACAATATCGGCTTCCTGAAATGCGTCGTTGCCAATAAGGTTGCTGGGAACCTGACCTGTGAATACAACAATAGGAACAGAATCCATATATGCATCGGCAATTCCGGTTACAGTGTTGGTAGCGCCGGGACCAGAAGTTACAAGCACTACGCCTACTTTTCCGCTAGCTTTTGCATAACCTTCAGCCATGTGCGTAGCGCCTTGTTCATGCCTAACGAGAATATGCTTAATATAATCTACATCATAAAGTTTTTCGTAAAGCTTTAAAACAGCGCCGCCCGGATATCCAAAAACATATTCCACCTTTTCTCTTTTAAACATTCAAAAAATATATCTGCGCCTGACATAATTGGATTCTTGGATTGCATTTATAGATCCTTTCTGCTTCTTATTATTTAATCTTACGCTAATGATTTTTATAATTTGAATTTCAAATAAACTTTTAAATAATTATTTAAAGATGCCTTTATAACTTTTTAAATGTTAAGAGAGCATAAATAATTTTTACGAGTATAATCTGAAATATCAAATTCTGTTTGGTTTTTATTTATGACATAATCCCGAAAACGGGATATTGATCAATAAATATATAGCGAAGCATTTGGTGAGATGTTGTTTGGAAACAACACTTTTGGTGAGAAAGGTAAAATTCTTTAAGCCTCTTTTGGAAGCAGGAACGAGCTTACCTTTTTTATTGAAATACGATCTCACATCGCCTCTAATAATTAATATATTTTATCTAAAAAATATTATTTAGAAATTATTCTTTAAATATTACATTTTTGTTTCGGTCAATCCCGAATCTTTAAGTGTTATTTTTTTTAATTTGATTGGGGATTGACTATGCTTATTAGCGTAGAATTATAATTCCTAGCAGGCTAATAATAATAGAAATTCCAATGATGATATCTAAAGAAATGGCTTTGTTACGCACAACAAAGTCAGCGCTATTATTTTTGTTAATAGTGCTTAGTTTGAGGGTTATATTTTTGTTTTCGTTGTACATAAACTTTTTAATTGGATTACAAAATAAGGTAAGGATGAATTATTGTCAAGATATAAATCGAATTATAAAATTTTATTTAAAGGATTTTTAAAATTATTTCTAAATTGTTATAACTTAATTCAATGACCGCTATCTCATTTTACAGTTACAATATCATCCAACTAAATTTAGAAATTTGACATACAATATTTTTCAAACTACTTTTGCGCAAATAAAAAAAATAAAAATATGAACATAGTAAATATAACCGGCTCAAAAAAAAGTAAGGTAAAGAAAAGTTTTTGCTTGTATGCAGAAGTCGGTTAATTATACTTTCACTCAAATTTAGTAAAACCGGCTTTAAAAATGGAGCCGGTTTTTTTTTGATCTTTTTTATTTGAGATTAACTTTAAACAAAATATTTAAAGGATTAAAAAATGTTCAAAGGCGCCGGAACTGCTTTAATAACTCCTTTTAATGAGGACGAAAGTATCGACATTCCATCGTTAAAAAATTTTGTGCGTTTTCAAGTTGATGAAGGAATTGATTCCCTAATTGTACTTGGTACAACCGGCGAAGCTCCGACTATAAATGATGACGAACGAGATAAAATTATTGAAGCTGTTGTTGATGAAGTGAACGGCAAAGTTCCGGTTATAATTGGAACTGGAACAAACGACACAAAGCACGCGGCAAGTTTGAATAAAGCCGCTGAAAAATTTAATGTATCAGGCTTATTAATTGTTAATCCTTACTACAATAAAGGCACGCAAGAAAGCATTGTAGAACATTATAAATATATTGCCGAAAGAACTTCCCTTCATATTCTTTTATATAATGTGCCGAGCCGAACCGGGATGGACGTTCTCCCTGAAACTGTTTTGGAAATAAATCAAACTTGCAAAAATGTAGTTGGAATAAAAGAAGCAAGCGGCGATATTTCTCAAATCGCGAAATTAATTTCTATGAAGCCGGAAGACTTTTTAGTTTATTCGGGAAATGATGATCAAACCCTTCCCATAATGGCTCTGGGCGGCGATGGAGTAATTTCAGTAGCTTCAAATGTTTTTCCAAAATTGATGGTTGAGTTAACTTCATTAATTTTAAAGAATGATTATTCATCGGCGCAAAAACTAAATAATAAATTAATGAAGTTTATAAATTTGCTTTTTGCTGAAGCTAATCCAATTCCAGTAAAATATGCAGTAAGTAAATTAGATTTTTCAAAAAATGTATTAAGACTCCCGCTTTTAAAAGCTTCCGAAAAAACTATGAACTTGCTTGACGCTGAAATGAAATTATTAAGGAAAAGTTATGCGGAAAATTAAATACGGAGTAATCGGGGCTTCTGGTAGAATGGGAAATGAAATCATAAATATTATGAATGAAAAAAATAATGAACTAGTATTTAAATATAATATTGACGGCGAGTGGCGAAGTGAATTAAAAGTTAAACCTGAAGTTTTAATTGATTTTTCTCTGCCGGATGTTTTTGATAAATCAATTCAGTTTGCTTTAAAGTTTAATTGCCCTATAGTTTTTGGGACAACCGGATTATCACAAAATCAATTAAATGAAATTAAAAAACTTTCAAAAAAAATTGCTGTGGTTCAAAGCTTTAATTTTTCTATCGGCATTCAAATGATGATTAAAGCTGCAAAAATGTTCTCGCAGAATTTGCCCGATTGGGATGCGGAAATTTCTGAAACTCATCATAGATATAAAAAAGATAAACCTTCCGGAACTGCATTAATGATTAAAGAAGCAATCGGCAGAGAAATAAATATTTCATCTTTACGACTCGGCAATGTTCCCGGCGATCATGAAATATCTTTCGGCGGATTGGGCGAAGTGTTAAGCATTAAACATAGCGCCACTTCGAGAAGAACCTTTGCGGAAGGAGCTGTTATGTCGGCACATTTTTTATTAGATAAGAAAAATGGATTGTTCTCTTTTAATAATGTTCTCTTCACTTAAAATACTAATGAGGCATAAATGAATTCTTATGAAATAATTGATTACATCTCAAACTCAACTAAAAAAACTCCGGTTAAAGTTTATTTAAAAGGAGTTCTTTCAAAAGTTGATTTTAGAGCATTGGATTTTTTTGGCGATGATAATTTTGGAATTCTCTTTTGCGAATACAACGAATTCGAAAAATTTAAAAGTGAAAACTCAAATTTAATTTCTAATTATAAAATTGAAATCGATAGAAGAAACTCTGCAATTCCCCTTGCCGATCTCTCCAAATATAATTCACGAATAGAACCCGGCGCAATTATCCGCGACTTAGTTGAGATTGGAGATAACTGTGTAATAATGATGGGCGCAGTTTTAAATATCGGCGCGGTAATAGGAACTAAAACCATGATCGATATGAATGTTGTAATAGGCGGCAGAGCGGTTGTGGGAAGTAACTGCCACATAGGCGCGGGAGCGGTTGTAGCCGGAGTTATTGAGCCGCCCAGCGCCGACCCAGTAATGATTGGAGACAATGTTTTAGTGGGCGCTAATGCCGTGATACTTGAAGGAGTAAAAATCGGCAAAGGTTCTGTTGTTGCCGCAGGTTCAATAGTAGTTTCAGATGTTGAAGAATATACTGTAGTTGCCGGAGTTCCCGCTAAAATAATTAAAAAAGTAGATGCAAAAACTGCACAGAAAACTCTTTTAGTTGACGCCTTAAGAAAAATTTGATTTCAAAATAAAATTATGAATGTAACCGTTCACAAATACGGCGGAAGTTCGGTTGCGACAACTGAAAAAATAAAATTGATTGCCGATAAAATTTCTAAAAAAATAAAATCAGGCAATAAATTTTTAATTGTGGTTTCCGCAATGGGTAAAACCACCGATGGACTTATTGCGCTTGCAAAAGAAATTACAAGCGAGCCTTCTCTAAGGGAAATGGATATGCTTCTTTCTACAGGCGAGCAGGTTTCGGCTTCTCTTCTTTCGATGTCTTTAAATCATATCGGCGTAAAAAGTATTTCATTGAATGGGTATCAAGCCGGAATTTTAACTACGGGAAATTATTCTGAAGCGCGAATAAAAAATTTTAACAACACAAAAATTCTTTCTCTGCTTGATGAATACGATGTTATTGTTGTTACCGGATTTCAGGGTATTACGGAAGAAGGAGAACTTACAACTTTAGGCAGAGGCGGTTCCGATACTTCTGCCGTGGCTCTTGCCGCGGCTCTTAAAATTGATTGCGAAATTTACAGCGACGTGGCGGGCATATTTACCGTCGATCCAAAGCTTCACCCAAAAGCAAAAAAAATTAAATGCATTGCTTATGATGAAATGCTGGAGATGTCGGCTTTAGGAGCTAAAGTTTTGCACAGCCGTTCAGTTGAAGTGGCAAAAAAATTTGGAATTAAAATTTATTGTGGTTCAACATTTTCAAACGAGAAAGGAAGTTACGTAGTGGACGAAAAAGAAATTATTGAACAGCCTGTCGTAACGGGCTTAAGTGTTTTGGAAAATGAAACTCAAGTTACAATTACAAACTTGCCGGTTGATTTTAGTCTTGTAAAAAGATTGTTTGAAAAAATAGCCACGGCAGGTTTTAACGTTGATATGATTTCTATAATAAATCAAAATAATAATTTATCAGTTTCATTTACAATTATTGATACGAAACAAAAAGAGTTGGACAAAACTTTAAAAATAGTTTTGGGCGAGCTTGATGGTTTTAAAATAGGATACAATTTAAATTTTGTTAAAATATCTACTGTGGGTATTGGGATGAAATCCAGCGTGGGCGTTGCTTCAAGATTTTTTAAAGCGCTTCAAGATATTCCCATTCAGCTTGTAACTACTTCCGAAATTAGAATTTCTTGTTTGATTGAAGAGAAGTACAAGCAAAAGGCTGTCGATTCTTTAGTAAAAGAATTTGAGTTGTAAATTATGATGACTCCAATTGAATTAAGACATTGCCTTCACCAAATTCCAGAGTTGATGTTTAATGAATTTAAAACTACGGCGCTGCTGCTCGAAAATATTTCTCAGTATAAAAATTTAAAGCTGGGAACTTTGGAAGGCAAAAAATTTGGATTACATCATCCTAAATTTTTCCCCGGCGATTCTATAATACAAGTTGGAATTAATATTTATAAAAAAATTTTAAATAGTGAAATTTCAACATCATAATAAATGTAAGTTGACAAATCAAATTTTTAATATTACGTTTGTCTCCAAGAAATAATTTTAATCGAGTTTTTTATTCAAGGTTAAAAAATTATGTATAAGCAAAACATGTGCGCAACAACCGGAACCCCCACACCTAAGCCCGGAGGCTGAAGCACGGTAGTATGTAATTTTTTAACTTAATAAAACCGGCTTCAGTAAAATGAGCCGGTTTTTTTTTACCTATTTTTTTTGAGGATAAAATGAAAGTTCTAAAGTTCGGCGGTTCTTCAGTTGCAAATTCCAAAAGGATCGAAGATGTAATAAAAATTATAACTGATTCTTTAACTGAAAATAAATCTATCGCAGTAATTTTTTCAGCGTTCCAGGGAGTTACTGACAAACTTTTATTTTTAAGTTCCGCCGCCGCTGAGGGCAATAGCGCCTATACTGATGAATTAAAAATTTTAGAAAATTTGCATTTAAATATCGTTAGAGAATTAGTTTCAGTTAAACATCAAAGTAAAATTTTAGGAAATTTAAAATTAAGATTTAATGAATTGGAAGACGTGCTGCACGGGCTTTCGTTAATTAAAGAACTCTCTCCAAAAATAAACGATTATGTCGCCAGCTTTGGCGAACGGCTTTCCGCTTACATTATTTCCGAAGCTTTGATTGGCAGAAATATAGAATGTGAATTTCTTGACAGCAGAGAAGTAATAAAAACCGATAACACTTTCGGCAATGCAAAAATTATTTTTGAACTGACTTACAAAAACATAAAATCATATTTTAAAACTCATACTAAAACTCAAATCATCACAGGCTTTATTTCTTCAACTTTAAATAATGAAACAACTACACTGGGCAGAGGCGGCAGCGATTATTCGGCTTCAATATTTGGCGCGGCTTTGAATGTAAAAGAAATACAAATTTGGACTGACGTTGACGGAGTTATGACCGCCGATCCGAGAAAAGTTAAAAATGCTTTTTCAATAAAAAGATTATCGTATGTAGAGGCAATGGAACTTTCGCACTTCGGGGCAAAAGTTATTCATCCGCCAACAATGCAGCCGGCGCTTGATAAAAATATTCCCATCGTTATAAAAAATACTTTCAACCGTGAATTTAAAGGAACTATTATAAGCAAGCGGATTGAAGAAAATAAATTTTCCGTAAAAGCGTTTTCATCTATTGATAATATTTCGCTGCTGCGCGTTGAAGGAAGCGGAATGGTGGGCGTTGCGGGAATTGCCGAAAGAATTTTTAAAGCGCTATCTGTAAAAAAAATAAATGTAATAATGATTACTCAGGCTTCATCCGAACATTCACTTTGTCTTGCTATCCTTCCCCAATTTGCCGAGTCTGCAAAAAATTCTATTACTGAAGAACTTCAATATGAAATATTAAAGAAGCAAGTAAATGAAATTTCAATTGAAAATAACTTATCTATCATCGCGGTTGTCGGCGAGAATATGCGAAAGACTCATGGAATTTCCGGCAGGATCTTTCAAGCTCTGGGAAGAAACGGAATTAACATTTCCGCCATTGCGCAAGGCTCATCTGAATTAAATATTTCAATGGTCATTTCCAATGCTGATGAAAGCAAGGCTCTGAATGCCTTGCACGACAGCCTTTTCTTATCAAAAGAAAAAACTATTAATCTTTTTTTGGTGGGAACAGGTTTAATCGGCGGGACATTACTTAAACAAATTCATAACCAAACAAATTTTCTCGCAAAAGAATTTGGAATCGGAATTAAAATTATCGGGCTTGCCAACAGCCGCAAAATGCTGATTAACTCTGAAGGAATTAAACCTGAAAATTGGATAAACGATTTGATGTCTTCATCGCACAAAACAAAATTAATAAATTTTATTGATGATATGAGAAGTTTGAATTTACCAAATAGCGTTTTTGTTGACTGCACAGCCGCCGATGAAGTAGTTGAAAAATATTTTGATATTTTAAATTCCAATATCTCCATTGTAACTCCAAATAAAAAAGCTAACTCTTCAAGTTATAAAAATTATCTCGCTTTAAGAGAATCGGCAAATAAACACAACGTAAAATTTTTATATGAGACTAATGTCGGCGCGGGACTTCCGGTTATCAATACTTTAAAAGATTTAGTTTCAACCGGAGATATTGTTACAAAAATAGAAGGAGTCTTATCGGGAACTTTAAGTTTTATTTTTAATTCTTATAACGGCGAAAAACCATTCAGCGAAGTTGTGAAGGAAGCGCGCGAAAAGGGCTACACCGAGCCTGACCCGCGCGAGGATTTAAATGGTTTAGACGTTGCAAGAAAATTATTAATATTAGCGCGCGAGTTGGGGCTATCTTTAGAGTTAAAAGATATTCAAGTTGAAAATCTTGTTCCCGAAGGCGCGCGAAAAGCAAAATCAATTGATGATTTTTTTATTCAATTAAAAAAATATGATTCACAATTTAAAGCCAGAGCCGACCAAGCTAAAAATAATTCTAAAGCGCTGCGCTATATTGCCCGGCTGGAAAAAGGGAAAGCAAAAGTTTCCCTTCAAGAAGTTGATGCAAAACATCCATTCTATTCGCTGCAAGAAAGTGATAATATTATTGCTTTCACAACCTCTTATTCTTTAAATAGACCTGTTGTCGTGAAGGGTCCGGGCGCAGGCGCAGAGGTTACCGCCGCCGGAGTTTTCTCTGATATTATTCGAGCGTCTCAGTACGCAAATTAATTTTAAAATTATTTTTAAGGAAGAATTAAATGAACTCCGATAAAAAAATTAAAGTTGGAATTCTTGGCGCTACCGGAAGCGTCGGACAAAAGTTTATTGAGCTGTTGTCAAATCATCCTTGGTTTGAAATTACAGAAGTTGCAGCTTCGGAAAGATCTTCAGGGAAAAAATACAAAGAGGCTGTAAATTGGATTTTAACCTCTCCCCTTCCTAAATCTGTTGCAGATTTAATTGTTAAAAACTGCGAACCGAATCTTGATTGTAAATTAGTTTTTTCAGGATTGGATTCAAGCATTGCAGGAGAAGTTGAAATAAATTTTGCGAATGCCGGATATGTTGTTGTTTCAAATTCTAAAAATCATCGTATGGACTCTGATGTTCCGCTGCTGGTTCCAGAAATAAATTCCGAACATCTTCAATTAGTAAAGCATCAAAAATTTAATGGCGGATGTATTGTTACAAATCCAAATTGTTCTACTATCGGAATGGTGTTAGCTCTTAAACCTTTGTTAGATAATTTTGGATTGGAAGCGGTTAATGTTGTAACTATGCAAGCGTTGTCCGGCGCTGGCTATCCGGGAGTTTCCAGCTTAGATATAATTGATAATGTTATCCCGTATATTTCAGGCGAAGAGCCGAAACTTGAAACTGAGCCGCTAAAGATTTTAGGAAAATTAAACTCAAATAAAATTGATAACATAAATTTTAAAATCAGCGCACAGTGCAATCGAGTTGCAGTTGTTGATGGACATCTTGAATGCGTTCAAGTAAAATTGAGAAAAAAAACTTCAATTGAAGAAATAAAAAAAGTTTGGAATGAATTTAAAAGCGAACCTCAAAAATTAAATTTGCCGACGGCTCCACTAAAACCAATTTATTATTTTGAAGAAGATAAATATCCTCAGCCGCGAATTCACAGAAATATTGATAAAGGAATGGCGGTTTCAATCGGAAGGCTGCGTGAAGATTCATTGTTCGATTACAAGTTTGTAATACTTTCGCACAATACAAATCGAGGAGCCGCCGGCGGAGCTATACTCTGCGCCGAACTTTTAAAAGCGCAAGACTATTTTAAGTTTAATTAGAATTTTTAATGAAAAAAGAAATTAAAGTTTTCGCTCCCGCTTCAGTTACAAATGTTAGCTGCGGCTTTGATATTATGGGATTTGCAATTGAATCGCCCGGAGATGAATTAATTTTAAGATTGAATGAGAAACGCGATATAAAAATTTCAAAAATAACAGGAGATAATGGACGACTTCCAAAATCTATAAATGAAAATACCGCCGGCGTTGCTTTAAAAGCTTTAGCTGATCATTTAAATTTATCAAAGGGAATTGAAATTGAAATTCATAAAAAAATGCCGCTGGGCAGCGGGCTAGGTTCAAGCGCAGCCAGCGCTGTTGCCGCAGTGTTTGCTTTAAATGAAGTTCTCGGAAAACCTTTAACAAAAAATGAGCTTCTTCCTTTTGCGCTGGAAGGTGAAAAGCTAACCTGCGGCGGAACGCCTCATGCTGATAATGTTTCCGCATCTTTGTTCGGCGGATTTATAATTGTTCGAAGCCTTAATCCTCTTGACGTGATTAATATTGATGTTCCTAAAAATCTTTATTGTACAATTGTGCATCCCGAAATTGAAATAAACACCGCGGACACCCGAAAAGTTTTAAAGAAACAAATTTTGCTTTCTGACGCCGTGCAGCAATGGGGAAATGTTGCGGCGCTGGTAGCAGGACTGATTAATAAAGATTACAAATTAATCGGGCGCTCGCTTCAAGATGTAATTATTGAACCCGTGCGCTCTATACTCATCCCCGGCTTTGATCGAGTAAAACAAATTGCTTTGGATGCGGGAGCTTTAGGCTGCAGCATTTCCGGTTCGGGCCCGTCTATTTTTGCGTTAAGCGATTCCAAAAAGATCGCTTATAAACTCGGCAAGGAAATGAAAAACGTATTAGATGAAATAGGAATTGAAAGCGATTTATATATTTCAAAAATAAATCAAATTGGACCGAGAGTTATTCACCAAAAATAAAATGAAATTTTACAGTTCAAATAAAAAATCAAATCCGGTTTCATTTAAAGAAGCTGTGTTAAAAGGCATTGCCGATGACGGCGGCTTGTTTATGCCTGAATTAATACCATCATTGCCAAATGAATTTTGGGATAATATAAGCAAGTATAATATCAGACAAATTGGTTTTAATGTTACTAAGCTTTTTTTAGATGATGAGTATAGTGATAGTGAATTACAAACTATCATTAATAATTCGATTAATTTTGACGCCCCCTTAATTCAATTAGATGATTCAAAATATATTCTTGAATTATTTCACGGACCAACCTTAGCATTTAAAGATTTCGGCGCAAGGTTTATGGCAAATATTCTTTCTCATCTAAATAAAAAAAATAAAATTACCATTTTAACGGCTACTTCCGGGGACACAGGCAGCGCTGTTGCAAATGGTTTTTTTAATAGTGAAGGAATAGATGTTATACTTCTTTATCCAAAAAATAAAGTGAGTAAAATTCAGGACCAGCAATTAACTACGCTCGGCGGCAATGTTAAGGCGCTTGAAGTTGACGGCAATTTTGACGACTGTCAATACTTAGTTAAAGCTGCTTTTAGAGATGATGAATTGAAAGCGCGATTGACTCTTTCATCCGCAAATTCAATAAACATTGCGCGTCTAATTCCACAATCATTTTATTACATATCAGCTTATGCTCAATTAAAAAACAAAAATAAAAAAATAGTTTTTAGTGTTCCCAGCGGAAATTTTGGAAATTTAACAGGCGGATTGTTTGCATATAAAATGGGGCTGCCGGTAAATCATTTTGTCGCTTCTGTTAATTCTAATAATGTATTTACACATTATTTATCCTCGGGAAAATTTGAGCCGAAACCTTCGGTTAAAACAATTTCAAATGCAATGGACGTTGGCAATCCAAGTAATTTTTTTAGAGTGTATGATTTTTTTGATGAAGATATTAATTCTATAAAAACTTTAATTAAAAGTTATAGCTTTGCGGATTTTAAAACAGAAGCGGCGATGAAAGAAGTAAAGTTAAAATACGATTATGTAATTGATCCGCATGGAGCGGTAGGCTATCTCGGCTTAACTAATTTTTATAAAGATTACATTGACGATTATATAGGAATAATTTTAGAAACAGCTCATCCCGCAAAATTTAAAAATATAGTTGATGATACTTTAAATATTAATTTGGTTCTTCCAAATGAATTAGAAAAATGTATGCAGAAGAAAAAGCAATCAATCAGTATGTCGAATAAATTTGAAGATTTTAAAGAATTTTTATTACACCAAAATTAAAAGAGGAAACAATGAAAGGTCATAAATATGCCGCTATAATTGGCGGCGGGAACATTGGGTTATCAATTGCAAACGGTTTGTTAAACTCAAAATTGTTTCCAGCAAATAATATTTACATTACGCGAAAACACATTGAGTATTTAAAAGATTATAAATCGAAAGGATTTAAAATTACTTCAAATAATATTGAAGCGGTTAAAAATGCGACTATAATAATTTTAGCCGTTCAACCTAAGCAGCTCGACGAACTTTTATTAGAAATAAAAAATGAAGTAACTGAAAAACATATTATAATTTCCGTAATATCCGGCGCAAGCATAAAAGCCATTAAAGAACAAATAGGAAAAAATATTTCAGTGGTTAGAGCAATGCCGAATACAGCAATCGCGATTCAAGAATCGATGACGTGTTTGTCATCAGAAATAAAATCTAATGAAGCGCTAACAATTTCAAAACAAATTTTTGATTCAGTTGGAAAAACTTTAGTGATTGAGGAAGAGTTAATGGTTCCCGCAACAGCTTTATGCGCGTGCGGAATTGCATTTTTCTTGCGCGCCGTAAGAGCCGCTTCTCAAGGTGGAATTGAAATTGGTTTTCATTCTGAAGATTCGTTGTTGATGGCGGCGCAGACTGCCAAAGGCGCGGCGGCTTTATTATTAACCGCCGGCGCTCATCCTGAAAGCGAGGTTGATAAAGTTACCACTCCCCGCGGCTGCACAATTTCAGGATTAAATCAAATGGAACACAACGGATTTAGTTCGGCATTAATTAGAGGTATTGTTACTTCGGCGGATAAAGCAGCTAAGCTTTATAAGATTGAGGATTAACTTTATGTAAGATTTTATTTATCGTAAGAATTTGATTTATCAAATTCCATAACACAAAGTTGAAGCGCAAAAAAATAGGAATTTGAAAAAATCAAATTCCTATAATTTTATTATATCTTTTGTGAACTTGTTAAATTAAATGCCTACTAATGATGTATTAAATTATTATTATCTTCCTCATTAATTTCAGATTTATCAGCCGGTTTAAAACCTTCATTTGTTTCGCTTGCCGCTAATTTAAAACTTCCATCCTCTAAATTTTTATACATCAAATCATTTTCAATTAAATAATAAAATTGCTTTCTAAATTCTTCCAAAGAAATTCCGCAAGTGGCGGCATATTTGGCAAGTTCGTGCGGATCTTCAAAATCAGCTTTATTTAAACGAAGCATATATCTTCTGGCGATGTAAAATGATTCAGAGCAGGGGTCAACCATTCGTACTTTTGTTTTTTTAGTTTGCGGATCAATAATGTCTTTAAAAAACATCGGAACGAAATGACCATTTTGAATTGAAACCATAGCTGCATTGCCCCCGGTAAGAATAAATTGCGCCGCTGAAAAACCAAGATCTCTTGTATATTCCATATCGTAAGGGATAGGATCGGCGCACCGCAATTCATAGCCAATATTTTTAGCGACTATGGTTGCTTTAAGATTAAAATCTTTTAATCTCTCCTGAACTTTATATTTTAATATTTCGCCAAAATTTATTTCAGCAATTCTGATATTATCATGAGCGTCTCTTTCAATATTTACCAGCTTCTCCATATCCTTTGGATCTAAATGCTCGACTAAACCCTCGGCTAAAATCGCCACGCCGTCGGTTCTACCGTAACTTAAACGCTTTATTATTGCGCCGACTAAAACATCAACAATCTGCGAAAAACTAATTACCGATTTATTAAATTCTTCCGGGATTAATGTTAGAGTAGCTCCAGTAGCCTTTCCAATTCCTAAAGCAAGATGACCGGCTTTTCTTCCCATAGAAACCACAAAGTACCAACGCGAAGTTGTTTGCGCATCTACCATAAGATTTTTTACAACCTCAACGCCTATGTGCCGCGCAGTTTGAAATCCGAAAGTAGGAATTCCATGAGGCAAGTCTAAATCGTTATCAATTGTTTTGGGAACATGTACAACTTTAATTCTGCCCGCAGCCATTTCTTCAACTTTAAGCGCGCTGAATGCCGTATCATCGCCGCCGATTGTAATTAGTTTGTCAACGTTTAATCTTAGCAACGAAGTAACAGTACTCTCAAGATGTTTTTTATCTTTTGTAGGATTATTTCTTGCGATGCCAATATACGAGCCGCCTCTAAAATGGATACGGCTAACGTTGTGAATATTTAATTCCTTTGTATGTGAAATGTCGCCTTGCATTATCCATTTAAAACCGTCTTTAATTCCAATTACGTCCACGCCTTCAAGCGCAGCGCGAATGGTTGCAGCGCCTATAACGCTGTTTATTCCCGGCGCCGGTCCGCCGCCAACTAAGATGGCTAATTTTTTTGGGGCAATTGACATATAATCTTTTCTCCTGAATACTTTATTTTAATTCTCACTTAACCTATCGATTAATTTATTTGAATAGAAACTTAAATTCAAAATATAAATTGGGATTTTTTTTATAGTACTTTTAGCTTTGCAAATTTTAGCATTAACTGCTTAACATTGTTTCCCTCAAAAACAACAGTGGCTTTTTGCATTTCGCTTGCGCCTGTAACAGCCGTTACTTTTCCAAGACCAAATTTATCATGCATTACTCTGCTGCCGGGTCGCAAAGCTTTATTGTCCTGATTAAAATCTTCGTAATCAACTTTTTCAAAATACTCATAGTACTGTTCTTTTTTAGTTTTACGATTAGATTTTCTTCCGATGCTTCCATTAATTTCAGCATAAGTTTTTTCATCAAGCTCGTCTATAAATCTCGATCTGCTTTGATAAGCAACTTCTCCAAATCTATATCGAGAACGGGCGTGAGACAAATAAACTTTTTCCTGCGCGCGTGTAACAGCTACGTAAAATAATCTTCTCTCCTCTTCTACCGAAGCATCGCTGCTGAATTTATTTGAAAGCGGAAAAATATCTTCCTCGCATCCTGAAATAAAAACAATTGGAAATTCCAATCCCTTAGAACTGTGGATGGTAAGCATTGTTATAACGTTGCTTCCTTCCTGATAGAGATCAACATCAGAAATAAGCGAAACATCTTCTAAATATCCTTCCAGTTTAGCGTCTTTATTAGCGCTTGAAAACTCGCTTAAAGCAGAAAGCAGCTCGTTAATATTTTCCCAACGGGCGCGGGCTTCCGGCGTATTTTCTTCTTTGAATATTCTTAAAATACCCAACTCGTCAACTAATGCTCTTGATAATTCTCCAGCTGATAATTTATCTTTTAGTCCAATATATTTATCTAAAAGCACTTTAAAATTTTTAACGTTTTTTTGTATTCTTTCTTTTATATCGATGACTTCAAAAACTCTCGTCATCGTTTCAAAAAGAGTAATGTTATGTTTGCGCGCAAACGCAGTCATTCGCGTAACGGTTGTGCTGCCGATTCCCCTTTGCGGAAAATTCATTATTCTTAATAAACTTTCTTCATCGTTCTGATTTGAGATCACTCTTAAATACCCAACAATATCTTTAACTTCTTTTCGTTTGTAGAATTCAATCCCTCCGATAATTTTATAAGGCATTTTTTCTCTTCTAAAAACATCTTCAAGGGCGCGGGATTGTGCGTTGGTTCTATATAAAATTGCAAAATCTTTTAATGAAATTTTCTTTTTTGATATTTCCTTTTTTATATACTTTGCAATTTGCGCCGCTTCGTCTTTTTCATCAGAACATTTTACTAACGTTAAAAGTTCGCCGTCGTTATTTTCAGTCCATAAAGTTTTAATAATTTGATCTTTATTATTTTTGATAACAGAATCTGCGGCGTTAAGAATTGTTTTTGTTGAACGATAATTTTGTTCGAGCTTAAAAATTTTATGCTTGGGAAAATCTTTTTCAAAATCCAGCATGTTGCCAATATTAGCTCCCCTCCAGCTATAAATGCTTTGCGCATCATCGCCAACTACGGCAATATTTCCTTTTTTATTTACAAGCATTTTTAACAATTCATATTGAGCTTTGTTTGTATCCTGAAATTCATCCACCAATAAATACTGAAATCGTTTTTGATATTTGGCGTGAACCTTTGGATTTTCATTAAACAATTTTATGGGATGCAAAAGTAAATCGTCAAAATCCATTGAATTATTTTCAACTAATCTTTTTTGATATTCTTTATATACTTCGGAAATCTTTTCATCCACAAAAGAATTTATATGATGCTTTTTAAAATCATCGGGCATAATCATGTGGTTTTTTAAAAAGCTTATTCTATGCCTAATTGAATTTGAAGTAACGCCTTCAATATCAATATTAAATTCCGATAAAATATTTGAAACCACCGAAAGGGAATCTTCAGTGTCATAAATAGAAAAGTTAGATTTAAAATTTATATTCGCCGCTTCAATTCTTAAAATTCGCGCAAAGATTGAATGAAAAGTTCCCATCCAAATTGAATTTGCTTTTGCTCCAACCAATTCAATAATACGCTCTTTCATTTCGCGGGCAGCTTTGTTGGTAAAAGTTAAAGCTAAAATGCTATCAGGCTCGTAACCATTTTCAATTAAATAGGCAACTTTATAAGTTAAAACTTTTGTTTTGCCTGAACCCGCCCCTGCCACAATCATCAATGGACCGTCAATATATTCTACCGCGTTTTTTTGTTCTTTATTGAGATTTTTTAAACTTAACATAGGTTTGATATTTATTTAATATTGTGAGTAATATTCTATTTTTAGAGGGCAAATATAAGGAAATATCAAGCGAATTAAAAGGTGAGGAAACGGTAATCCCATCACTTTTTCTCTAAAAAAATGCAATATTTGATCTTTGTTTAATTGATGCATTTTTAACATATTAAACGAAGCAAATAGCTAAAAACCTTTTAAATTAAAATATTATTGAAGTAAAACCTTTATTTAGCTACATTTGCAACTATTGTTTAATCTATCAATCCAAATAAATCCACAACTATTATTTAAAGGATAAATTATGATAAAAGAAAAAGTGCAAAAAGCATTGAACAAACAACTAAATGAAGAGCTATTTTCTTCATACGCTTACCTTGCAATGGCTGCCTATTTTGAATCTGAAAATCTTTCCGGCTTTGCAAGCTGGTTCAGGCTTCAATCCCAGGAAGAAAATTCACACGCCATGAAATTTTTTGATTACATACATCAAATAAACGGCAAAGTTACATTACAAAAAATTGACGTTCCCAGACTAACCTGGAAAACTCCTTTGGAAGTCTTTCAAGATATGTTAAAGCAAGAACAAACTGTTTCAAAATCTATTGATGAATTATTTGAGCTTTCCTTGGGTGAAAAAGATTATGCCACAAATAATTTTTTACAATGGTTTATAAGCGAGCAGGTTGAAGAAGAAGCAACAGCAATAAAACTATTAGAACGAATGAAGTTAGTCGGTGATAATAGAAACGGATTATTTTTGCTTGATAGAGAAATGGGAATGAGAGCAAGATTTAAAGGAAAGAAAAAGTAAAAATTAGTTTGTGTTGTTTTTTTTTGTGAGATTACTTTGTTGGGAACGTAAATTCCGAAGTTATAAGCGAGCGTTCCCTTTTATTTTATCGCAAATCAATTTATTATAAAAACATAATAAAAGGAGAAGTAATGGCAGAGTCAAGTACCCACTATCATGAACCAGTTGAAGAACTGTCAGATAAGACTCGCGATATGCATAGAGCTTTAGTTTCATTAACCGAAGAGCTAGAGGCAATCGATTGGTATCAGCAGCGCGCTGATGCATGCAAGAATGAAGAATTAAAAAAAATATTACTGCATAATATGAAAGAAGAAATGGAACATGCCTCAATGACCCTAGAATGGGTTCGCAGACAAAATTCAGATTTCTCTGAAAAACTAAAAACTTATTTGTTTACAGAAAAATCTATTGTTAAAGTTGAAGGCGAAGAGGAATAAATAAATTTCAACAGAGAAATTATATTGGGAGACATTCTCACTGTCTTTGTCTCACTCCTCTCCCTTTGGGAAGAGGGGCGTTTAATTTTTTATTTCAGCTAGCGGATTAAAGGTGTGCCTCATTGAATGAACTTTATTTTTTACAGGCAGATCAACTTCTTTTGCTACTCTCGCTTCAAAATAATCTCTAAATCTCGTAATCATAAACCTTACAGGCCAGGCGGCAGCTTCGCCAAGTGCGCAAATTGTGTTCCCTTCAATATTAGTTGCTACTGTAATAAGCATATCTAAATCGTGTGTTGAACCTTTACCTTCTAAAATTCTATTTAATAATTTTAAAAGCCAGCCGGTTCCTTCGCGGCAGGGAGTGCATTGTCCGCAGCTTTCATGATAATAAAATTTCGCAATGCGCGCTAAAACTTTTACAAGATCGGTATCTTCATCCATCACCATAATCCCCGCGGTGCCTATAGATGAACCTGCAGCCTTTAGCGATTCGGCATCCATTTTCACTCCTTCAAGCTGGTCACCTCTTAAAGGCGGCATTGAAGAACCGCCGGGGATAACGCAAAGAATTTTTTTATCGTTCGGGACGCCGCCGGCGTTATGGTAAATAATATCAGTCAACAATGTACCCGACGGTAATTCATATACACCCGGTTTATTTACATGACCGCTAACGCCATACAAAATTGTTCCCGGATGTTTCGGTTCGCCAATTCGCGAAAACCATTCCCACCCTTTGTTAATAATAGGAGGAACGTTTGTTAAAGTTTCAATATTATTAATGGTAGTTGGACATCCCCATAATCCATTTGCAGCCGGGAACGGAGGCTTAACTCTTGGGTACCCTCTTTTCCCCTCAATCGAATTCATCAATGAAGATTCTTCGCCGCAAATATAAGCTCCCGCGCCTTTGTGAACATAAATATCACAATAAAAATCCCCGCCGAATTTTTCTTTCATCTTATCGCCAACGTAACCATTTTCATAAGCATCAGCCAAAGCTTTTTCAACGAGCTTAATCCATTTATGATACTCGCCGCGGATATAAATGTATGCGGATTTCGCTCCGATTGCATAACACGTAATTAATATTCCTTCAATCATTTGATGAGGATTAAATTCAAAAATCTGACGGTCTTTAAAAGAACCCGGCTCGCTTTCATCGCCATTAACGCAAAGATATTTGGGCTTGTCTGTAGTCTTGGGCATGAAGCTCCATTTAAGTCCGGCAGAAAAAGCAGCGCCGCCCCGCCCTCTTAATCCAGATTTTTTTACTTGATCAATAATATCATCGGTTGACATGCCCAATGCTTTTTTGATTGCAGTATATCCGCCATTTTCAACATACACATTAATTAAGTGAAGGTCTTTAATATCTGGTAGAACTATTTTTTCCATTAATTTGTATTCTTTAATGATTCTAAAATACTATCTACTTTTTCGAGCGTAAGATTTTCATAATAATCTTCATTAACAGCAATCATTGGAGCAGTTCCGCAGGAGCCCATACATTCAACTTCTTCAAGAGAAAAATTATGATCATCGGTTACTTCCATATTTTTTATACCAAGTTTTGTCTTTACTTTATCAAAAACTTCATAGCCTCCCTTTAGCATACAAGAAACATTTGTGCAAACTTGTATATGATTTTTACCCATTGGTTTTTGAAAATACATCGTATAAAAGGTTACAACGCCTAGAACATCTTCCTTAGGCATTTCCAGAATGGCGGCAATTTCGCTCATGACCTCTCCTGAAATCCATCCATTCTGTTCCTGAGCAAGCCATAGCAAAGGCATAACAGCAGGCTTTTTAAAAGGATATTTTTTTAATATCGCTTCTATTTTATTTTGGTTTTCTTCAGAAAATTTAAAGCTCATAGTTCACTTTAGAAATTTTTACTTTTTTTTAATAAAACCACAATTTGATTAAGATCAGTATGGTAACGAATATCTTTTAATTTTGTTTTTGTACTTATCAGTTTACTTATCCGCTTCACCCATAATCGGATCAATGCTTCCTATAATTGCAACAACGTCTGAAACCATTTGACCTTTTATTAAATGCGGCAGCGATTGAAGATTAACAAAACTGGGGCTGCGAATTTTGCACTTCCAAGGATGACCGTCGCCTTTGCTTACTAAATAAAATCCAAGTTCTCCTTTAGGATTTTCAACTGCATGATAAATCTCTCCAACCGATGGATTTATCCCAAAATTAACAATCATAAAATCATGAATAAGTTCTTCCATCTTAGAATAAATTTCAGTTTTGTGCGGAAGAACTTTTTTAGGTTGATTTGCAATAACTTCACCTTGCGGCATTTTATCCAAAACTTGTTTTACAATTTTAATGCTCTCACGCGCTTCATCAACTCTGCAGAAATAACGAGCGAGACAATCGCCTTCAGTATAAACGGGGATTTTAAAATCCATTTCATTATAAAATAAATAGGGATCAGAACGCCTCAAATCATGTTCAACTCCACTAGCTCGTAAACTCGGACCTGTTAAGCCCATATCAATTGCATCATCATAATTTATTACGCCGACGTTTTCCAGGCGTTCAATAAAAATTCTATTTTTGTTTAGGAGACTTTCGCATTCAGTTAAATTCTCATCAAACTGATTAATAAACCATTTTATTTCAGAAAGCGCTGCGGGCGGAATATCATTTGCAACTCCCCCAATTCTCGTGTAACTGGTGGTGAATCGAGCGCCGCACATAATATCCCAAATATTTAAAATCTTTTCTCTTTCCCTCAACGTCCATAAAAAAACAGTTAATGCGCCAACATCCATTGCAAGAGCTCCAATGGCGATTAAGTGAGATGCAACGCGCGATAATTCATGAATAATCATTCTTATATATTGGGCGCGCGGCGGAGCTTCAATACCGGCTAACTTTTCTACGGCTAAAACCCATGCAACATTATTTGACAACGGAGAAAGATAATCCAGCCTATCAGTGTGAGGAATGAATTCATAGTAGCTCATATTCTCAGCCATCTTTTCGTAACCGCGATGAAGATAGCCGAGTTCAGGGACGCTGGCAATTACAGTTTCGCCGTCTAATCTTAAGAGAACGCGAAGCACGCCGTGGGTTGCAGGATGCTGGGGTCCCATATTTAATATCATTTCATTTTCTAATGCGTCTTCAACAGTTACATCGCTGTCGGCGCCAAGCAGCGCTTCTATAATTTTAGGATGAACTTCGTCTTTATTTAATTTTTCCATAATCTTTATTTTTTTGGAAGTGATAATGAACCCGGAATTCCCATCAATGGAAAATCTTTTCGCAGCGGGTGATATTCAAAATTTTCGGGCATGTACATTCTTCGTAAATCAGGATGGTTGTTAAAGATAATGCCGTACATATCAAACGTTTCCCGTTCGTGCCAATTAGCAGTTTTCCAAACAGAAGCAACCGAATTGATATTACAATCAGCTTCATCAACATCTGCTTTTAGGCGAAGTCTAAATTTATTTTTTAATGAATAAATATGATAGACAACAGTGAATCTATTTTTTCTTCGCGCCCAGTCAACGGCGGTTATGTCTTCACAAAAATCAAATTTAAGTACGCTGTCGTTTTTTAAGAACAAGCAAACTTCAACAATATTTTTTTTATCGAAAGCGTAAGTTAATTCATTTTTATATTCAACAACTTCAAAAGTAATATTGGGGAATTTTTCTTTTAGCTTAGCGTTTAAAGTTTCTTTAATATCCATAATTTTTCTTTAATTATTTTGAACGACAGATAATTCAGAAAGTTTTCTATCCTGAAAATCACGCGCTCTGGTTCTGCCTATTTTTTCTTGAATTTGAATAAGCGCATTTAATAAATTATCAGGACGAGGAGGACAACCGGCAAGATAGACATCCACAGGCAGAAATTGGTCTATTCCCTGCACCACTGAATATGATCGATACATTCCTCCGGAAGAAGTGCAGGCGCCCATAGCAATTACCCATTTGGGATCGGGCATTTGATCATAAATTTTTCGCACAACGTGAGACATTTTATAAGTAACAGTTCCAGCGACGATCATTAAATCGCATTGCCTCGGAGTAAATCTCATAACTTCTGAACCAAAACGCGCTATATCATATTTTGCTCCGCCGACCGCCATCATTTCGATAGCGCAGCAGGAAATACCCATTGGCATTGGCCAAACAGAATTCTCTCTTGACCAGGCAACAAGAGCGTCAATTGTTGTAGTTAAAAAACCATCTTGTTTTAATTTAGCTTCTAATCCCATTTGAATCCGCCTTTCTTATACACATATAAATATCCAAGCTCTAGCACAAATAAAAATACAACCATCGAAATAAAAACCGGCGCTCCAATTTCACCATACATTTTTTTAAATTGAACCGCCCAGGGATAAACAAATATTACTTCAATATCAAAAATGATAAAGAGCATTGCAACCAAATAATATTTTACTGAAACCCGTTCATCTGTTGAACCTACCGGCTTCATACCGCTTTCATAAGTTGATTCTTTTTCGGTGTTGGGTCTTTGCGGTCCAAAAATTCCCGATGAAAAAACAGTTGCGCCGGCAAAAATTGCAGCCACCGCAATTACTAGAAAAATAGGTATATACTGCTCAATCATTAAATTTATTTTTCGATTTTTTATTCATTTTTAATGGTTTCAAAGTTATCTAAAAATTGATTTATAGTCAATTTAAACAACAATGGAAGGTCAATCCGCAATGGCGGATTAAAGTTCAAAACGAGTTACAACCCCGTGCAATTGGTTATAAGGAAAATCATAAAATCTTACAAACCTCGGCGAGATCTTTTTCATAAATGAAAATATTTTATACTGAGGTTTCCTGGTAAGAATTTCCTCATCGCCATAAAAAATAATTTTGGAAGAAATATTTTCATCTTTTAAAATTGAAGAGAGAGTAAAGTATTCCATATATCCGACATAAACTTCTATCGCGGATAAGCCGGGTCCTAAATCATTGGTAATTTTATGATCAATTCCATAAGGCTCGTCTAAAATTTTTATGGATATAAAAATATTTTTTTCATAAATAATATTTGCTTTTATGATACAGTGAGAAACATAAGCGGGAACCCTTTTAATATTTTGCACTAAAAAAAGCGCGGTTCCATCAATATATTTTTTAGTTTCATAAATTTGTATATAGCTTGTTAAAAAAGTATCAAGCTTCAAATCTCTAAAAGTTCGTCTAAGAGCGCGCTGCCCTATATGCCAAATATAAATTACCGCCAATGGAATTGAGGCAATAATAATTGACCAGTATCCGCCGCTTGGAATTTTATTAAATACGGAGATTAGAAAAAGTATATCCACAATAAAAACAATTACGGCGGCAATCATTTTTAAATAGGTTTTTTTCAAATGGAAAATCCAAATCATAAACAAACCGCTAATAGTCATTGTGGCCGTAACCGCGAGTCCGTATGCCGCCGCAAGATTATTTGACGTTTGAAAAATAAAAATCATCAACAGCACTGCAATTAGTAAACCATAGTTTACTGTGCCTATATAAATTTGAGATCTAAGTTCTGTGGATGTGTATTTAATTTTCATCAAAGGGAAAATTTTAGTTGTAATTCCCTGATATACTAAAGACATTACAGCGCTTATCATTGCCTGCGATGCAATTATTGTAGCAAATAAAGTTAAAATTAAAAATGGAATATAAAACCATTCAGAATAATTTTTAACCATTGCAAAAAGAATACTTTTGTTTACAGAATGATGAATAACAAACGCGCCTTGTCCAAAATAATTTACAACCAAAGCTATAAAGACAAATACCCATGCTTGTCTAATCGGTTTGCTTCCTATGTGTCCCATATCCGCGTACAAAGCCTCTCCCCCGGTTGCGCAAAGTATAACTTCACTTAAAACAAAAAATCCTACTAACCCATGGTTAAATAAAAATCTTGCAGCGTAATAAGGGTTTAACGCTAAAAATACATCGGGCTTTTCAGCCAAAGAAAAAAGCCCGCTAATAAATAAAGACAAAAACCATAGCAGCATAACTGGACCAAACAAAGATGAAACTTTATCAGTGCCTTTAAATTGAAATGCGAATAAAATAATTGTAATTCCAATGGTTATTAAAATTATAGTTTGCGTTGAAATGTGTGAAATGCCCGGTATAAGCTGCAAGCCTTCTACCGCTGATAGAATACTGATTGCGGGAGTAATAACGCCGTCGCCGAACAGCAGAGATACGCCAAGGTAACCGAGAAAAGTTACAAAAGCATATTTCCTCCCCTTCTTAATTTTACTTGTTAAAATTTCTTTAAGCACAATTATTCCCCCTTCGCCTTTAATGCTGAGCGTCATTGCCAGCCAGGCGTATTCAACGGTTACCAAAATTATCATTGTCCAAAATATTAAAGATAGAATTCCGAACATGTTTTGTTCCGTGGGGACGGTTATACTGAAGATTATTGTTAACGTATATATGGGGCTTGTGCCGATATCGCCAAACACCAATCCCATAGCTTTTATATTTTCTTTAAATGAAAAACCGTCTTTCTTCATTACATAAATTTTCTGTTAAATAATTTAGCGCAATTATAATTTTATATTTTGATTTTCGAATGAACATAAGAATAATAATTAACCCAAAGTAAGATGCAGATCAAACTAAAATTAAATAAATTTATAGCTGTTAAATCTTTAGTAATCTATATATTTTATTTTATTATTTGAATTTATTTTTTTATGAAAATTATTTTAACCGTCTTAACTTTTATAATATTTTTTTTCGGATGCGAGCGTCCTATAAATATTTCGAACGCTGACGACGGTATTCCTCCAGCCGTTCCCATAGGAATTTCAGTTTATTTTGAAGGCGACGCCGAAGTAATTTTAGATTGGATTTACAACAGCGAGCCGGATTTTAAGGGTTACAACATTTACCGCAGCAGTGTAAATGACAGCGCTTTTGAAAAAATATTTTTCACAGCCAATAATTATTTTTTTGACGATTCGCTTAATTATGAAACTGAATATTTTTATAAAATTAGCGCTGTGGATATTTACAATCATGAAAGTTCTCAGTCTTCAGCTATTGCTGCAAAACCAATTAATAAATTCAAACCTAAAAAACCAAGATTTATAAATATTATAGGCCAAAATTTGGAGGGTGTTTTTTCTATTCATTTAAGATGGCAGCCCAATGACGAAAGCGACATTAAGCAATATAATATTTACCGAAGCGCTGAAATAAATTTTATGCCCGATAGTTTAAATTTAATCGGATCATCCAATCTTCCCGAATTTTCCGATACAAATAATTTGAATTTATACGCTACATATTATTATAAAATTATTGCCGTTGACAAAGGGAATTTGTTTAGCGTTGAAAGTGAACTAGTAAGCGATCAAATAATTGGAATTCCAAAAATTATTTTCCCCAATGAAAATGAAAACACAAATGCGTTTAACCAATTTAAAATTAACGCCATAGCCCTTCCCGCAACCTATGAAATTATTGTTCAGCAAAATAAATACTACGGAAATTTTTGGAGCAGAAAATTTAATTCCAATATTATAAATGATACAATCGAGGTTGAATTTAACCCGCCTTATTTAGAAAATAATAAAACCTATTATTGGCGCATTGCAGTTTATACGTCAAGCGATTCTGAGCCGAACAGTGTTTCTCAGCTTCATCAGTTTACTATAAAATGATGAATAGAAAAAAATTTATTTTTGAATAATATACACTCCAATAGATGGCAATTATTTCAAACAAATTTCTATCAGCTTATCCAAAAATAATTTTAATATTTATTTTTGCGGGAATATTTTCCGTTCCAAATTACTCTCAAGTACAAGTGGATAGTTTGGAATTTATAAATACGCGTAATCCACTAAACCTGCTTTCAACTCAATTAAATAAACAATTAAATACTTATTCGCTTCGTTCCATATTTTTATTGAATAAAGAATTTGAAAAAATAAATGTAAAATTTTCGGAGGCTTATAATTCTTCATTTGTAAACTCGTCTGAAAAAAGTATTAGAGACGAACAATCTTTTTCACTTTCCTCCGCATATAAAATTAAAAAAACATTTAAGCTCGGATTATTTGTACACAACAATATTTTATCCGACAGCAGAAAAATTGAAATTAATTCCGCTTCTGTTTCAAACGCCGCTTTGTTTTCTGAAATCAATCCAATCGATCAATTAATAATAACGCCTTACGCAGGCTATATGAATAATCGTCAAATTGGACAAAATGATTACGGCTATTTATATGGAAGCGAAGCTGTACTAAATAACTTTAGTATTTCTGATTTTAATATTTATTCAGAATTTAAATTTAGGAATGAAGATATTTCACCCCGTAAAAATGCGCTGCGGTATTTTGATTTTAAGCTCATTAATAATTTTACAGATGAAGTCCGAAATCAAATAATTATTAATTATGCGCTGAATAAAAAAGATTTTTATTTTCAGGCTGATTCAATCACTTCAAAAAATTTTAACGTAGCTAATAATATTCAAAGCAGAACTGAAGCAAATTATATTCTGCAGGATAGATTTCAGCATACAAATTTTTTAAATACTTTTGCTCTCGATATAATAGGCAGAGTTTCATACCGAAATATTGATAGAGATACGCGCTACCGTTTGCCTTTGAGTAATAAATCAATTTTTGATACAAGAATAAATGAATTAAAATTGGAATTAGAATCTTTAACAAGTTATAACAGCGTTTTTTTTGACGGCGCCGTTCGCGTGATTTTTTCAGGAAGAGACGAGCAGCATTTAACAAAAATATTTGAAGGAGTAAACGAAATTTATTTTGACCAAAGACAAACTGAAGAGAATTCAAAAAATAATAACGCAGCAAGAGCGTCTTTTTCATTTTGGGGAAATATGAAAATTTCTAACAGTGATAAATTTTATCTTAGTTTTCTTCAAAATAAATTAAAGTATGATACGCCGAGCAACGATAATTTTGATGATAGAGACGAGCTTCTTTCAATTTTGAAGTTAAAATATTCAAAATTTTTAACTCCGTTTTTTGAAACATTTTTAAGTCTGGAAGGAACCGTAAACCACACAGTTTACATCTTTGCGGAAAAAAGTTCCAACAATAATATTAATAGAATATTAAAACTGACTTCGGGCGGGAATTATATTGGCAAAAATTTTACATCCTTCAATTCATTTGAAGTTTCTGCAAATTATACTGTGTATGATTTTGAAGAATTAAATCCTAATTTTCATAGTTATTCATTCAGACAATTTTCGGCGTTAGATTCATCAAACATAAAATTGTCAAAAAAGGTTATGTTTAAAATGTTTGGTTACATTAAGCTGTCTGAACAAGGAAATTTAAAATGGAAGGCTTTTACCACCAATCCAAATAGATTTTTAAGCGAGATTTATTCGGAACCAAAATTAGCCGTTCAAATAAAGGAGATATTATTTTCAGCGGGAGTTAGATATTTTTCTATTAATACTTATACATTTAACGGCAAAGAAAAAATTTTGGAAACTGAATACTCAAGCATTGGTCCCGTCGCTGCAATGAATTTGCAGATCAGAAATTCCTTGTCGCTAAATTTTTACGGCTGGTATGAATTTATTTCTGCCGCCAATAATTTGAATCGCGAACAAGCTAATTTTAATTTTGAAATGAACTGGAAATTTTAAATTGAACAACGAAATATTTTTCTTATTTTCACATAAATAATTTAGGCAAATATTGGCTGAGCAACATTTTCACATCGAAATAGAAAGTGATCCTAAAAATTTAATCACTGTCGAAGAATTTATTAATTATTTCTGCAAAGAGCTTAATATAAATGACGACAAAATGACCGGAATTATGCTGGCAGTAACGGAAGCTACTACTAACGCAATAATTCATGCGAACAAAAATGTGAAACTGAAACTCGTAAAAATTAATGCCGAGGTTGAAGACGGTTATTTGAAAATAACAGTTAAAGATGAAGGAAAGGGATTTGACCCGGCGATAGTTCCCGACCCGACTGAACCGGAAAATTTATTAAAAGATTCAGGCAGAGGTTTGTATTTAATGCGGACGTATATGGATGAACTGGATTATAACCTTACGCCTGAAGGAACTGAGACAATTTTAAAGCTTAAATTAGAAAAATAGATTTTATGAATTTTAACCTAAAAAATTAATTCATTTATCTTTTTAATTCCCGCCTTAACTCCCTCAGCTGATTTTTTTAAAAGTGAAAATTCATCATTGGTTAATTTTAATTCTAAAATTTTTTCAATTCCATTCTTACTTAGCTTAATCGGAACGCCGCAAAAAACATTATCTAATCCATACTCCCCCTCTAGCCAAGCAGAGCAAGGAAGAATCCTATTTTTATTTTTTACAATTGAATCAACAATTTCAACGGCTGCTGCAGAAGGCGCATAATAAGCTCCCCCACTTTTAAGATGATTTACAATTTCAATTCCGCCGTTTTTAGTTCTACCAATTAATTTCTCGATTTTATCTTTCTGCATCAACTCGCTAATTGGAATTCCGCTAACAGTTGAATAGCGTATTAATGGAACCATTGAATCACCATGCCCACCCAGCACCATAGCATTGATATCTTTAATAGAAACATTAAGTTCTTCGGCAATAAATAATCTAAATCTTGCGCTGTCTAAAATTCCCGCCATTCCAATTACGCGGTGTTTCTCAAAACCGCTTGTCTTTAATGAAACATAAGACATCACATCCAGCGGGTTGGACACAATTATAATTATTGTTTGAGGGGAATGTTCAATTATTTTCTCTGTTACTTCTTTAACAATTTTTGCGTTAGTGGATAAAAGATCGTCGCGCGTCATTCCAGGTTTACGCGGCAAGCCTGCTGTTATAATTGTTATGCAGGAATTTGATGTGTCTTTATAATTATTGGTTCCAATAACTTTCGTATCAAACAATTCAACCGGACTGCTTTCCCAAATATCCAAAGCTTTGCCTTGCGGCGCCCCTTCGACTATATCAATTAAAACTACTTCTTCAGATAATTGTTTTTCAGCAATTCTATGCGCGGTGGAAGCGCCAACGTTTCCAGCTCCAACTACTGTTATTTTTTTCATTACTAATTCTTCTTTTATTTTTAGTTGAAATTAAAATTCATTAAAGTTTAAAAATTATTTTTCTTTTTTAGAAATCTAATCAGTATTTTTAAAAAGTTTAAAAGTAAAATAAGAAATTTAATAACTATTCGGAGGAAAAAATGTCTAGGAATAAAATTGCTTTAATTGGCGGCGGACAAATAGGAGGAGTTTTAACTCAGCTTATTGCTTTAAGAAGATTGGGCGATGTGGTGTTGTTCGATATTGTTGAAGATATGCCGCAAGGGAAATCGCTTGATATTGCCGAGGCTTCGCGAATTGACGGTTATGACGCGAACATAACCGGCACGAATAATTATAAAGATATAAATAATTCCGACCTAGTTATTATAACCGCAGGGCTGCCGAGAAAACCCGGGATGAGCAGGGACGACCTGCTTACAACCAATGCAAAAATTATGCGCTCAGTTGCCGAGGCTGTTAAAGAAAACGCTCCAAACGCGGTGGTAATTATTATTTCAAATCCACTTGACGCTATGGTTACTTTATTTAAAAATATTACTGGATTTCCTGCAAACAGAGTATTGGGTCAAGCGGGAGTTTTAGACTCGTCCAGATTTGCAACTTTCATCGCATGGGAATTAGGAGTTTCAGTAAAAGATGTAAACGCAATGGTGCTGGGCGGTCACGGGGATACAATGGTTCCGCTTGTTCGTTACGCAAATGTGAACGGAATTCCGGTAATGGAATTGCTCGAGAGAAAATATAATGATAAATCTAAAGCAAAAGATGTAATGGATAAAATGGTGGAACGAACTAAAATGGCTGGCGGAGAAGTTGTCAAATTGCTTAAAACGGGCTCAGCTTTTTATTCCCCGGCTTCAGCGGCAATTACAATGGCAGAAGCAATTTTAAGAGATGAGAAAAGAGTTTTACCTGTCTGCGCTTTTTTAAATGGGGAATTTAATGTCGATGGATATTACGTGGGCGTACCCGCGGTAATAGGAGCAAAGGGCGTTGAAAAAGTATTGGAACTATCTTTGGATGAAACCGAACAAAAGGCAATGGATAATTCAGTTAGCGCTGTTAAAAATTTAGTCGCTGATATGGAAAGATTAGGATTGTAAAGGAAATTAAGAGAAAAAGTTAATTTTAATGTTCAAGTGTAAGTTGAAGATATTCAATCTTACACTTGAGCATGAACTTCAAATTAGTTAGTAGAAAAAACGTTCACAAATTTTCTGTCGCCGCGTTTAGTTTCAAACTTAACGAAGCCGTCGGCAACGGCAAATAAAGTATCGTCTTTACCAATTTTAACATTTACGCCGGGATGAAATTTAGTGCCGCGCTGTCTAACCAAAATATTTCCGGCAATAACTTTTTCGCCGCCAAACTTTTTTACGCCCAGTCTCTGAGCATTACTATCGCGTCCGTTTCTTGACGAGCCTTGACCTTTTTTATGAGCCATTATTAATCTCCTTTATAAACTAAACTAACCAATTTTGGTAATTTCAACTCTTGTTAAATGCTGTCTGTGACCGTTTTTCTTATCGTAACCAGTTCTGCGTTTCTTTTTAAAAACTATCACTTTGTCATCTTTAACATGTTCTAAAATTTTAGCGGTAATTTTAATTCCCTCAACAGAAGGCAAGCCCACTTTAGTTGATTCATCATCGCCAAAAATTAATACATTATCAAACGTTACTTCTGAATCAACATCGCCCTTTAATCTGGGAACGTAGTATTTAGTTTTTTCAGTAACTTTAAATTGTTGTCCAAGTATATCAACAACCGCAAACATTTTAACCTCAAGTATTATAATTTTAAGAAAACAAAGTTATAGGATTTAGGTAAATAAGTCAACAATATATTTGGATTATTAAATTTGGAAAAAATCGAAATTTCCCCAAAAAATATTTATAAGTTATAGAATTGCTTGTACTTTATAATTTTTTTGTTATTATAAACTCATAATTAACAATCGGATTTAAATGAAAACAGATTCTGAAGTAATAATTAGAAATACAACCCCCGCTCATTTTGAAGATATTAGAGCGCTTCAAAAAAAAGTATATCCTGAAATAAAACCATGGTCGATTGAGCAGTTAGAAAATCATTTAAAAGTTTTTGGCGAAGGTCAGTTTGTCGCCGATCTCGACGCCAAAATTGTTGGCACTTCCAGTTCATTCATAATTATGTGGGATGAATACGGTCCCGATCATAGCTGGGGCGATATAACCGGGAAGGGATCTTTTTCAACTCATAATCCCAAAGGAAAAACATTATACGGAGCCGAGGTTTGCGTTGACCCTGATTACCGAAAAAAAGGAATCGGACAAAAATTATACAGAGCGCGTCGCGCCTTGTGCACAAGACTTAATTTGAAAAGAATTATTGCCGCAGGAAGATTACCAAATTATCATTTATATGCCGATAAAATGGATCCGCATACCTATTGTTTAAAAGTGGTTTGGGGAGATATTTATGATCCGGTATTAAGGTTTCAACTAAAACAAGGTTTTCAGTTTTGCGACATTGTTGAAAATTATTTGCATGGCGATACTCAATCATTGGAGTTTGCTTCTTTAATTGTCTGGCTTAATCCAACCTACAACCCTAATTTTGATAAAAAGGAGAATTAGATGAGAGTTAGAATTGCTTCTATTCAATATCATTTAAGAAAAGTAAAAGATTTTTCTGAGTTTGAAGATCAGATTCATTACGTATTAACCGCCGCCTCGGAATACAAACCGCACTATGTAATATTGCCTGAACTTTTTACAATTCAGCTTATGTCGTTTATTGATACGAGCGATGCCGTGAAAGCCATTCGAGAATTAAGTACTTATAAAGATAAATATGTTGAGCTTTTAAAAACTTATGCAACTAAATATAATTATTATTTAATCGGCGGAACTCATCCGACGGAAGAAAATAATAAAATTTATAACCGCGCTTATTTATTTACTCCGGAAGGAAATATTTTTACGCAAGATAAGATTCATAGAACTCGATGGGAGAAAACTCCCTGGCAGCTGGAGCATGGCAACGAGTTAAAAGTTTTTAAAACTAAACATTGTCCAATTTCAATATTGATTTGTTATGATATTGAATTCCCTGAAGTTGCAAGAGTTGTTGCCGATGCAGGCGCCGAAATTCTTTTTGTCCCTTCATATACAGATGACAGGCAGGGCTATTTACGAGTAAAATATTGCTGTCAGGCGCGTGCAATTGAAAACCAAGTGTACGTTGTTATGACCGGAACTGTGGGAAACTTGCCGGTTGAAAATTTACGGCTTCACTATGGACAGGCAAATATTTTTACTCCGTCTGATTTTCCTTTTTCACGCGATGGTATTGCCGCTGAAGGAGTTACAAATCTTGAACAAATAATTATCGCAGATCTTGAATTAGATTTGTTAGACGAGAATCGAATTAAAGGAACCACAATTCCGTTGTTAGATAAAAGGCAAGATATATATTCCAAAGTTGCAATTATAGAAAATACAGATTAATAGTTTTTCTTTAATTAGTTTGGATTGATAAAGGTAGAATAATTAAATATGAAGTTTTATTTTATTTAGCATTTAAAAATTCTTCAGCTGTAAAGCCGCTTTTTCTTATTTGACTTCTTAGTAAACCTGGCGCTAATTCTTTATGATTTGGAATAGAGAGAGTGGGCTTGGAATTGTGATATAAAATTAAATGACTCCCAGTCTGATGATGCAGTTCATACCCAAATTTTTTAATATTTTGACTGCTTCTTTACCTGACATATTAGAAAGCAAAACCACTAAACAACCACCTCGCCTAAAAACATCTCGATTTCCTCGTCTCTTGTCTCTGCATTAAATCTTCCCTGTTCTTTTTCAGCTTTCACCCATCCCTTTATTGCATCTTTAATATTTGTCAACGCTTCATCTAAAGTTTTACCCTGACTCATACAGCCAATTAGTTCCGGAACGTCCACCACATAACCGTGATATTCTTTGTCATAAGTTATTATTACCTTGAACTTCATTCCTATGGCTCCTTAGTTTTATATATCATTGCGAAACGGATTACGGTTGCGAAAAAATGTTGAGGCTAAAGTAATGCACCTTAATACCATAATCAATTCCCCCTTTTCGTATAACTTTTACTTCACTTCTTCAACCTAAAAGAAAACTCGCTTCCCTTTCCAAGCTCGCTGCTCAATTCTATTTTTGAGCCGTGCGCTTCTACAATATGTTTTACGATTGCTAATCCTAAACCCGTTCCGCCTACCGAACGTGATCTAGCTTTGTCAACTCTATAAAATCTTTCAAAAATTCTATTCACGTCTTCATGCGATATTCCAATGCCTGTATCCTTTATGATAATTTTTCCGAATCTAACTTCTTCTTCAACTAAAACTTCAACTTTTCCCTTGTCAGTATATTTAATTGAATTCTGAATTAGGTTTGCAAATACTTGTCGTAGTTTATTTTTATCGCCGAACAATTGAAGATTTTCCCGGACCTGGTGATAAATTAATTCAATATCTTTTTCCATCGCCATTGATTCATATTCTTTCACTAACTCTTTTAGGTAACTATCAATATTAAAATATCTATAGCTTAACCTCATTTCTCCTGATTCAATCATTGAAATATCAATTAAATCATTTAATAAATTGCTGAGATTTATGGTATGCTGATTTGCTTTTTCCAAAAAAGATGTGTTTACCTTTTTATCATTTAAAGCTCCGTTTAACAGAGTTTCAACGTAACCTTGAATGGCAAAAATTGGAGTGCGAAGTTCATGACTTACGTTCGCCAGAAATTCTGTACGCATTCTTTCAAGTCGCTTTAAATATTCAATATCCCCTTTTACTCTTTCAAACATTTGTTTTATTTCTTCTTCCAGGGTATGAAGGTTACCGCTTAATTTTATTTCATCGGATGATGAAAAAATATTATTTCTAATATTATGAACGATTATTTTTATCTCATTTATTTCTTTGGCGCGCTTACTTCCGATGAGAGTTAAAAAGAATAGACTAAAGAGTATTACGAAAAGTATTAGAGGAATGATTGAACTGAGAGACTCAACAAATAAAAATATTATTATAATAATTAAAACGTCAAAAAGTAAAAACCCTTTGAGATAAACCCGTGAAGAAAATAAATTTATTTTAAATTTATTCCACACTTTTAAATTTGTAACCCACCCCTTTCACGGTTTCAATTAAATAAGAATAACTGTCCAGCTTCTCGCGGATTTTTCTAATGTGAACGTCAACCGTTCTATCAACCACAAAAACATCAGATCCCCAAATATCTTTTAGAAGATTTTCACGGGTAAACACTCTGCCGGGATTATTCGCTAAAAAAAATAAAACTTCAAATTCTTTACGCGGGAAAATTCTTTCAATGCCGGCTATTTTTATAGTATATGTTTTTCTATCTATTACTAAAGGACCAATTGTTATTTTGATTGGTTCGAGTTTGCCCGTATCGCTTGATTCGGATTTACGAAGATTTGATTTAACCCTTGCAATTAATTTTTTTGGAGAGATTGGCTTCTGTATAAAATCGCTGGCGCCCAATTCCAATCCTAAAATTTCATCTTTCTCGGCAGACTTCGCTGTGAGAAAAACTATGGGAGTTGTGGCAAAATTTTTATTTGCTCTAATCTTTCTGCATACTTCATAGCCATCCATTTTAGGCATCATAACATCAAGTAGAATTAGATCGGGATTTTCGGATATTTTGTTTAACGCTTCTTCACCGTCAAACGCAGCAACAACTTCAAATCCTTCCTGCTTTAAATTATATTCCAAAAATTCTACGATATCTTTTTCGTCATCTACAAGGAGAATTTTAGTTTTCATATTTGCTGCAATTTAATTTCTTTATTCGTTTGAGAGGATTTATACATTGCTTCTAAAATTTTCATTCGCGACAATGCCTCATCGCCGGAAGAGAAAACAGGATTTAATCCTTTAACAGCGCCGATAAAACTTTTTAATTCGTTGAGATAAGATTTTTTAAATAAGCTTAAACTGCTTTCTTTTTGAGAGGGAGAAAGATCCAGTACCTGGTCTTCAACTTTTCTATAAATTCTAAATGGACTTAAGGTAGCAAACCCCTTTGAACCGTAAACATTTAGATAAAACAAATCTCTATCAATGGGCAGTGACCAGCTTGATTCCATGGTTATTACTGCAGAATTTTTGCACTTAAACATAGCAACAGAGGTATCCTCCACACTTTTGGTGTTAAGCATAAAGTTTTGTGTCGAAACAGAAGTGACAACTGGATAATCAAAAAGCCAAAGTGATAAATCAAGAAGTAATATGCCTAAATCTATAATTACTCCGCCGCCGGAATGTTCTTTTTGAGTGAACCATTTTTGTCCACTGCTCTGTCTTCTTATCCACCCGCACTTTATATATAAAGGATTACCTATTTCTCCAGAACCAATTAGACTTCTTAACAGCATTGCATCAGGGCGGTAACGCAAATTCATTCCAACCATTAGTTTACGTTTACTTTTTTTTGCAGCGTCAATTATTTGTTTTGCTTCTGCATAAGTTCGAGCTAATGGTTTTTCCACTAAAACATCTTTATTTGCTTTCAAGCAATCTATTGCAATATCTTTATGTGAAGCTGTAGGCGTTGAAACTATAACTGCATCTACGTCGCTTTTCTCTAAAAGTTCTTTGTAATCGGAGTATTTTTCTTTCACATTAAATTTATCGGCAAGAGCGTTAAGTCTGCTTTTATTTATTTCTGCAACTGAAGTAAGAAGCGCTCCATCCAGTTTAATTAAATTTGGAAGATGAACTAATTGCGCAATTCCGCCAAGACCGATAACGCCGACTTTTACTTTTTCATCCATTAAATAGGAACCTCAAAATTTATTTTATTATTTTTTGAAAATGCCGCTACTTTTTTAACTATACCTTCCGGATCTATTCCAAGCTGATGATGAAGCTCTTCCTGAGTTCCGTGATCAATAAATTTATCCGGCAGACCAATTCTTAAAATATCATTTTTAAATCCATTGTCGGCAAAATAATCAACTACCGCGCTCCCAAAACCGCCGGACAAAGCATTTTCTTCAAGCGTAACAATCTTAGTATGCTTTTCCGCAATGCGATTAAGAAGTTCATAATCAAGCGGCTTTGCATATCGCATATTAATCACCTCACAATTAATCCCTTCGGCAGAAAGTTTTTCGCTTGCAGTTAATGAATAGCTAACCATCGAACCAATGGCTAATAGCGCAATATCATCGCCTTCCTTTAAGGTCTCGCTTTTCCCAATTTCCATTAAATCAAAATTACTTTTTAAAGGAACGCCCAGCGCAGAGCCGCGCGGGTAGCGCAATGCAACGGGACCATCTTTATAACTAACCGCGGTGTATAGCATATCTCTTAATTCAGATTCATCTTTGGGAGCCATAATTACTATTCCGGGTATCATACTTAAATATGAAATATCAAACGCGCCGTGATGAGTTGGACCATCAGCGCCAACCAAGCCGGCTCTATCCAAAACAAAAACAACGTGAAGTTTTTGAAGCGCTACATCGTGAACTATTTGATCAAAACCTCTTTGCAAAAATGTGGAATAAATTGCAATTACCGGCACAACGCCTTGCGTAGCCATTCCCGCGGCAAAAGTAACTGCATGTTCTTCCGCAATACCAACGTCAATATAATTTTTAGGATGATTCTTTTTTAAGATGTCCATTCCAGTTCCGTCAGGCATTGCAGCCGTAATTCCAACAACGGAAGAATTTTCATTTACAATTTCACAAAGCGCATTACCGAAAATTGAAGTGTAGGAAGTTTTTCCGCCGGATTTTTTAATTGCTTTTCCGGTAACTTTATCAAAAGGAATTGAAGCGTGTAATCGTTGTTCATGACCTTCGGCGGGTTTGTATCCTTTGCCTTTTTGCGTAATAGCATGGACGAGAATTGGACCTTTTAATTCTTTAACCTGCTCAAATATTTTTATAAGCTGATGAAGATTGTGTCCGTTTACGGGTCCAAAATATCTAAACCCTAACGCTTCGAAAAGCATTCCCGGCGTAATGACAGCCTTAATTCCGTTCTCTAATCTTATCGCAATTTTCCGTAAGCGGTCGCCGAACTGATCGAGCTTTCCGGTTAGATCCCAAATTTGACCTTTAAATTTATTATAGTCGGGATGAGCAATCATCTCCGTAAAATAATTTGAAATCTGCCAAACGTTTGGAGCGATAGACATATTGTTATCATTAAGCACAACAATAATATTTGATTTAAGAAAACCTGAATTATTCATAGCCTCGTATGCCATGCCTCCGGTCATTGCGCCGTCTCCAATTACGGCGACAACTTTTCTATCGGTATTAAAAATATCTCTTGCCACAGCCATTCCAAGGGCGGCGGAAATAGAAGTTGAAGCATGTCCGGCTCCGAAAGTATCGTATTCGCTTTCGCTACGTTTTAAAAATCCGCTAATGCCGTTTAACTGCCTAATTCTTTTTAAAGCTTCTTTTCTGCCGGTTAAAATTTTATGCGGATATGCTTGATGACCGGTATCCCAAACCAACAAGTCTTCCGGAGTGTTAAAAGTTTTGTGAATTGCCACAGTAAGTTCAACTGCGCCCAAACCGCCGCCGAAGTGTCCGCCAATTTCCGAAATAGTATCGATCATGTATTCGCGAATATCTGAACAAAGTATTTTTAATTGCGATACATCAAGGCTTCTAATATCCTGCGGGTATTCAATTTTAGATAACACTTTGTACTTAGAATCATCTGCCATTTATAGCTACTCCAAATATTTTATTCATCAAACATTTCATGATTTTCTTCAATATTATTGAGATCCTTTTTTAATTCTGTAATTTTTATTTCTGCATTTTTAAGTATCTCAGAACATTTTTTTGAAAGAGTAATTCCTTCTTCGTATAATTTGATAGCTTCTTCAAGCCCTACATCTTCGCCGTCAAGCAAAGAAGAAATTTCTTCAAGCCGGTTTAAACTTGCTTCAAAATTTACATTATTTTTCTTTTTAGTCATTTATAAATACTATTTATTTTTTTTTGATTTGCTGTTAACTTCAATTTGGTTGTCGTGGAATATTAATTCTGCGGGCTCTTCCGATTTGAATTTAGCAGCCCTTGCAATATAATTTGAATTTTGCTTAACTAAAACAAATCCTCTTTTTAAAATTTTTTCCACATTGTAAGATGAAATATTATTAGTAATCAGTGAAAGCTGATTTTTATTTTTTAAATATTGTTTTTTAATTTTTTCATGAATCCAAATTTGCAGATTATCGATTTGCTGAGTTCTGTTTCTAACCAAATCCAACGGCATTCTAAATGCGTATGAGTTAATTAAATTATTAATTTCTCTTTTATAATTAATTATTTTTTCCATAATTTTTTCTGTTGAATTATAGGAAAAATCATTAATAAAGGCAAAGACGTCGTCTATATTTGGAGTCGCCAACTCCATTGCAGCAGACGGCGTAGGCGCGCGTAAGTCCGCTATAAAATCTGAAATAGTAAAATCAATTTCATGTCCCACGCCGGAAATGATTGGAATTTTAGATTTAAAGATTTCTCTTGCAACAATTTCTTCATTAAATGCCCAAAGGTCTTCTATTGAACCGCCGCCTCTTCCAACAATAATTAAATCAACATCTGTTTTATTTAATTGTCTTATTGATTGTACAATTGATAGAGCTGCACCGCTTCCCTGAACTTTTGATGGAGCGATGACTAATTCCGCCAAGGGAAATCTTCTTTCTGCAACACTAATCATATCTTTGAATGCGGCGCCGTCAATCGCAGTTACAATTCCAATCTTTTTTGAATATCCAGGAATTGGTTTCTTAAATTCCGAATCAAATAATCCTTCATCAGCTAATTTTTGTTTTAGTCTTTCAAATGCCGCCTGTAGTTCACCTACGCCGGAGGGTTTCATAGAACGAACATCAATTTGATAAGACCCGCGCGGCGGATACACTGTTATTTTTCCGTTGACTATTATTTTCATTCCATCTTCAGGAGTGAAAAAAACATAGTTGTTCATTCCCCGCCACATCGTGCAGCAAATCATTGCATTAGCGTCTTTTAAATTAAAATACCAATGCCCGCTGTTGTGCGCTTTAAAATTAGAGATTTCACCTTCAACAGAAATCTGTGTAAAAGTTTCTTCAAGCGAGAATTTTATTTCTTTAGTTAATTCTGATACTGTTAGTGTTCGCATATATTAAAGTTTAAATGGCACACAGATTTTTATGATCGTTATGATTTTTTAAGATCAATCATAAAAAATCATAGTTATCATAATTATCAGCGTTCAATTCTTACTATTTTCTTTTCTAAAAATCAAACAATATTGATGATGACGATTTGAAACCCACGCATTGTTTATACCGAGAGCTATTAAAGCTTTATCATCCTGAAGCCAAAGTTTTTCATCTTTAAGAACCCAGCTTTTTTCATTCCTTTTTGTTAAAGAAGTTGCTGTGTCAAAAGCCAATGGAAACAATTTCCCTTTGTGATAAACGTTATTTGTAATGATAGTTAAATAGCCGTTTGGTTTTGTAACAGTAAAAACCTCGTCAAAAATTTTTGCCTGCCGTTCGACAAATTCATCATAGTCCAAAATATTTCCGATGTCATTTTTTTCTTCGGAATATTTAGTAGCAAGCCCTATACTGCTGCGCGCTTTTTGTCTAATTGAATTACGCTCAAGTTGATTCCAATACGGCGGAGAAGTAATGGTATAATTAAATTCAATTTTATCTAATTTATTTTTTTTTAAAACAGTATTAAGATTTTCCGAAGATCCAATCAATGAGTGAATTTTTTTAGAATAATTTTCTTTTTTGATTCTATCCTTTGCTATTAAAAAGTATTCTTCAGAGACATCAACGGCGACAGCGTTTCTATTTAAATTACCCGCTGCAATTAGCGCGCTGCCCGTTCCCATAAAGGGATCCAGAACCCAATCTCCTTCTTTTGTAAAGAAAGAAATAAACTGCTCGACTAAAGTTTCCGGAAATTTTGCGGGATGAAGAATTTCATTACTTTTTCTTTTGGGTGGACGATGAATGAACCATGATTTAGAAAATTTTATCCATTCTTTCCCGGTTAAATTATTCAACTTATTTGAAGTGTTATATCTTCCCCGCTCGCCTAAGTCAATAAAGGATTGTTTCGATTTTGCCATTAAAAAAATAAAAGTTTAGAAATAAATATTTTTCAAAAACTATATACAAATTACATTTCGAAATAGTTTTATAATGATGATCAAAACTTACTAAAATAAAATTTTACATTTTATCAAATCAAAACTTAACGCTAAAACCCAGCGTAGGAATAATCGGAAACATATTATTTGGTTTTCTTTCCAGCTGCAAATATTCAGAAATAAAATAATCATACGCAATAACATTGGAACGGTTATAAACATTTATTACATCGAGATAAAAATTCCAATCCAGGTTCCAAAAATTTGCCAAAGCATTGAACCGAACATCGAGCCTATGATAAGGAGGCTTGCGAGAATTTAATTTTTTATTCCCATAATCAATATCATAAATAACTTCATTGGAATTACCGGATATACTTCGCGTGGCTATTTCGGGAGTTTCCGGAATGCCGTCGCCGTTTTCATCTTTAAGAATAATGCGCGGTTTAATTCCAGCCGGCTCGCTGATTGGAAAACCAGAACCATACTGCCATCGCAAACCCATATCTAACCAATTATTAATTTTATAATTAAGCACAATGTTTACTGTGTTTCTTTGATCAAATTTAAATGGATAATTTATTCCATCCTCAAATCTCTCAGCGCTTGCAAGCGAATAAGAAATCCAGCCGGAAAGTCTTTCATCATTCATTAAAGTTTTTTTAGATAAAAATAATTCTAATCCGTACGCTTCTCCGGTTGAGCCGTTGGTTGGAATTTGAGTTAATGAATCTCCTTTTATAATAACCGGCGAAGACCAGGCGTAACTATATTTGGGATTTCTTCCCGGAATTTGTTCTGTGAAATAGTTTGAACCAGAAACAATTTTTTGAGTTATTAAATCAGAGAAATCTTTATAGTAACCTTCGAGCCTCACGCTCCATTCATTATCTAACCATCTTTCAACTCCAAGCACGTAATGAATAGCTTTTTCGGCGTTCAGATTTGTAGTATAATTTTTATTTAAATTGTACAGAACATTTTGATCTAATAATTTTTCGTAACCGGGCGATTGAAAATACATTCCCCATACAGCTCTAACTGTGGTTAATTCATTTAAAGCATAAGATAGCGAGATGCGCGGCGCGGCGTAAAACTTTTCAAGTATATTATAATAATCAAATCTTACGCTTGGCTGAAAATAAATTTTGTTAAAAATATTAAAATTATTTTGAACGTAAGCGCGCGAACGATTATAATTTTTAATATCAACTAAGTCGCTCAGCACAGCGTTGAACTGAGGATTCGCTGCAAGTATAGCCTTTAACTCAGGGTCTAAATCAAACTTAAAATTAATTGTAGTCTGCATAAAATCTATGCCCGCGCCGGCTTCAAAAACATTTTTACCCCACAGATAAGTAAACTTATCATCCACTGCATATTTTCTAAAACCAAAGTCAGCTTTAAATCCAAAATTTAAAAGATATGAAGAGAGAGTATCTGGAATTACATCTTCAAATTTATCGCGGTTTAAAGAAGGATCGAGTATCTTCGAATCGAAATCAGTAGCGCCGGAATTACGATACCACGATAACACAAATTTGTTTAACAGCTTTGTATTAGGCGCGTAATGCCACGCCAAACCTATTACATCGTTTTTAGTAAGATTATAAACGCCTATGCTGTCGGCAGTTTTTCTTCCATCGGGACTTACAACATCAACGCCGTCCCTGGAAAATATTCCGGTTATTAAAAATTTATTTCCTTTAAAGGGACCAAATGCAAGCTTGGTTTGGACGTCATAAAAATGAGGAAAGCTTACATTCTCATCCACAAGTCCCGCGTTTTTTACAAAGGGCTCAACAATCAAATCATAATAAGTTCTGCGGGAATTTATCAGCCAGCTTCCATTAATGTTAAAAGGGTTCTTTCCTTCCAAAACTAAATTTGCATCAATAATAGAAGCGTTTAAACTTCCTGTTAGATTTTTCTTTTTACTTCCTTCTCTATTTGTAACATCTAAAACTGCTGATAAACGATCGCCAAATTTCGCCGGGAATCCTCCGGTAATTAAATTTACATCAGACACTGCATCGGGGTTGAACATGCTGATAACGCCGTAAAGTCTATACGGATTAAAGATTTCTATGTCATCCATCATAATTAAATTTTGATCGGGACCGCTGCCGCGCACAATTAGCTGCGATGAAAAATCATTGGGGGCTAACACTCCAGGCAAGGATTGGAGCGTTCGCAAAACATCTTCGGCTGCGCCGGGTAATATTTTTGCGCTTCGCGGATTTAAATCAATTAGACTGGCGCGGGTATCATTCTGCTGTTGATATTTAAATCCTGTAACCTGCACTTCGTCAACTTCAATCGCTTTTTGCTCAAGTTCAACATCAAGCTCAATTGTTTTGTTTGCATAAACTGTTATATCAAAAAATTTCGATTCATATCCAACCGAACTAAATCTAATTTGATAATTGCCAACGGGAATGCCGCTTAAAATGTAATTGCCATTTTCATCGGCGACAGCGCCAAGGTTTGTGCCGATAAGAAAAATATTAACGGAAGGAATCGGAGAGGAAGACTCAGTAACTTTACCTTTTAATTTTCCGGTTTGTGAAAAGGAAAAACTTAGCGAAAGTAGAATAATGCTTAAGGTTAATAATCTCATTAAAATTCATAGTTAAAAATTTTGAAGGTGTAAGTAAAACAATAAACGGATGAAAGTCATTGCAATAATTTTTCATATCGCCAAAATACCCGTTCAACTTTGGAACTTACGTAGCGCATATAAAATGGAATAGGACCAACCCAGGGAATAGTTGCTTTTACAAATCCCATATCTTTTAAATCCTGCAAAGATTTTTTTAATAAAATACCGCCGATGCCTTTACCTCTAAGCGAATCATCAGTCCCCATCGGACCAAACCAGCCGGTACCTTTATTATTAGCTTCATGCGCGCAGAAGGCTTTTATAGCGCCGTCAATTTCAGTTACAAATAAAGTAATGGGATTATTTTTAAAAGCTTGCTCAACTTCAAAATGCCAGGCGGCAAATTTTTCGTCCATCCATTTTAGAATTTTTTCTTTTTCATTTTTCTCTGCTCTTCTGCAAATAATGTTTTCTTTTCTTAATTCTTCTTCTTCTTTTTCAGTAGAAAAATTTTGATTCAATAAATCAGCTTTAAGATTGGATGTGTCTCTAAATTTTATAAACCCGTTTCTTTCAAAAAAGCAGACAGCTTCTGTATAAAAAGGATCAACGCCGGGCATAAAATAATTTGGATAAGATTCATAAATTCGAATTTTTTTTACATTTTTATTTATGAATTGTCTTTCAACATTTGTATATAATGATGATGCTATTCCTTTTCTTCTTTCGTTTGAAGCAACACACAGCAATTTGATATAGCCTATTTTTTCTTCGCCTCTGTCTTTGATAACTCCTTGAATAAATCCAATAGGAATTTCATTTTCATTTAACATAACCAAAGTCATTCCGGTGTCATAATCCGGTTCTTCAAAGGTTTTTTCCTTTAAAAGAAAATCTGGCATAATATCTAATTCCATATTTTGCCGGCAAAGTTTAGCAGTCGGTTTTAAAAGCTCTTCTGAAAAAGATACAATTTTCATTTTTTATTCTTCAATTTAGATAGAATGAAAAGAAATTTGAATACAGCCCCAAAGTAAATTCATGAAATTCGCTGTTTGAATCACCCGGCTTTACGTTAAAACGGTAACGGGTATAAATTGTAAAGGCGTTTAATATTTTTATCCACCCGATGGAAAGTTCGGGGCTAATTCCATTGAAGCCATCAAAATTAGTAAAACCATTCACACCGGGAGAAATATATTCTATCCCTTCAATCGGAATTAGATGTTTATAACCTACTCTAAAGTAATTCCTAACCGGAGCATTAAAAATATGCGAGTACTCCACTGAAAAATATCCCATCGGGTAATTGTATCCGGCAGAACGCAAAGAAAATAACGGAATCTCTTTTGTCAAACTAAAATGATTATCATTATTGCCCATAACATAAGTCGGTGAAGGAACGAAGAAAACTGTCCCCGCAAATAAACAGAGATATAAAAAATTAGAACCGCTTTCCAGCTGTACTTCTTCGGGCAATTCAAATTCATATTTTTCACTTGTAAATTTATTTCCATTTTCATCTTCTACTAAAATTAAAAATGGAACTGTCTTCTTTTTCAAATTTAAATCGCTTAAAGGAATATCAATTTTATGATTATCAATTAGTTCATCCGAAACAGATATTGAAAATGTATTGTCAATTAAAACGGTTGATTTAACCGGTGCGCTTGTAAAAAATGAGAGCTTAAATATATGAGGAGTTTCCGGTGTTACATAGGAATCAATTAAATAAACTTCAACTGAATCTGCTTCATTCTGCCCCGATATTTGAACACTCGTGATGGTAAATAAGATTATTGAAGTCAAAAATATTAGTTTGAAATACATTTATTTTTTTTTGATTGTTAAAATTTGTGATGGGCAATTTATAAAAAGATGTACACTATTCATATTGGATAAATCGAAGTAAAATTTATAAAGAAAGTGTAATTCTTAGTTCCTAAGTAGTTTTAAAAAAATCTGGATAAATCTGGACATAAAAACTGCTCTTGGACGAATAATATTTTATGATTTGCAAAAGGTGTAGGATTGAGTTTTTATCTGAAACAATTTATAATAATTCCTAATTAATAATAACTTTTCGTTGTCATTGCACTGTAAATGGAACGCTGTTGGGACACATCCCGGGGTTCCCAACTCTATATTACGCGGACATTCTTCATTTAAATGGATTGAAGGCGGCGCTTTCCTGACGTAGTATTCAGAAATTGAGTTTAAAGGTTTTCCTAAAGGAATTGCCATCTTCGGTAGTGATGATACTACCCAGCAATATTATATGCTCTATTTTGACGAGCGAAAAATTTCTAGAATGTATGAAGTTATATTCCAAAAAAATGTTTTGAAGTGGTGGCGAAATACACCTGAATTCTCACAGCGCTACACTTGGACTTTTGCAGTAGATGGTAATACCATTATTGGCAAAGGTGAATTATCAAAAGACGGCACGACCTGGGAACAGGATTTGGACTTAACATACACTCGTGTTAAATAAAATTAAGGCAGCCGATAAACCGCGCCTACCCAAAAGGCGGGATTTCGTTTTCCAAAAACAGTTTTTATAGCTAAATGAAGTTTCGGGCCGCGTAGCAAGTTCAGTAATGGCAGGCAGTTTTGGGTTTCGAACTTGCCAACTTTTTGTAGCTGCAAATCTTTGTACATCATGCTTAGTTTGAATATTTTTATAAGATATAATTTTGATATTACATTTTTAGATTAATAATTTTTGGGTTTAGAAAGACTAAAAAATAATGCAAGATATAAAACTGTATATAGATTATTGCGCGCGCGGCGTTGAAATAATGGGAATCATCATCCTTGTAATGGGAACTTTATTAGCATTATCTAAATTTGCTTTCAACAAACAAAATCAAAATCAGCGTTCATATAAAATTTTGCGGGAAGAACTTGGAAAAGCGATTTTACTAGGGTTAGAAATTTTAGTAGCCGGAGATATAATTTCAACAGTTGTAACCGAACCTACTCTAGAAAGAGTTCTAATACTTGCAGTTATTGTCTTAATCAGAACATTTTTGAGTTTATCTATTCAAGTGGAAATTGAAGGAAAATTTCCGTGGCTTAAACAGAAGGAAAATGAGCTCTCCCAAAAACATTTCACAAATATCGCTGAAAAGGAAGTTACAGAACCAAAAAAAGCATGAGTTACTAATGGTTAAAAAGAAACTTCTTAATCAAGTATATAAAATCAGTTCATAGATAATTTATAACTTATTTTCAGTCAAGCTTTATTTCAAAGCTTGCTTTATATCTTCAATTAAATCTTCAACGTCTTCAATTCCCACGGAAAATCTTACCAGACTATCAGTCAATCCCATTGCTTCTCTGTCCTTTTTAGGAACAGATGCGTGGGTCATACTTGCGGGATGACTAATTAAACTTTCAACTCCGCCCAGACTTTCACCAAGAGTAAAAATTTTTACGTTCTTCAATATCTTTTTTGTAAGCTCATCGTCTCCCACATCCCATGAAATCATTCCTCCGAAACCGCGCATTTGTTTTTTTGCAAGTTCATGCTGAGGATGAGAAGCAAGTCCGGGATAATAAACTTTCTTCCCAAGTTTCGATTCAACTAAAAAATTAGCAACAGCAATTGCATTTTTATTATGTCTTTCCATTCGCACTGCAAGAGTTTTTGTAGAGCGAAGAATCAGCCAGCAATCAAAAGGCGATGGAACGCCGCCCGCAGCATTTTGAATGTAGCGAAGTCTATCGCAAATTTTTTCATCGCTTGTTACTAAAATCCCGCTGATAACATCGCTGTGCCCGTTTATATATTTTGTCTGGCTGTGCAAAACAATATCGCAGCCAAGCGCAAGTGGATTTTGAAAATATGGACTCATAAAAGTATTATCGGCAACACAAATCAAATTATTTTTTTTACATATTTTTGCGGCGCCCTCAAGATCGGTTAAATTTAACATTGGATTTGTGGGCGATTCAAGAAATACCATTTTTGTATTTTCTTTAATTGCCTTTTCAATATTTGTTAAATCGCTGGTGTTAACCCACGAAAAATTTATTCCGTAATCCTTCATAATTAATTCAAATAAACGATAAGTTCCGCCGTAAACATTGTGTGAAGCCACCACGTGGTCGCCGGCTTTAAGCAAGCCCATAAGCGCATGTGTAGCGGCTAAACCGGAAGCAAAAGCAATTGCGTGTTTTCCTTTTTCCAATACGGCAATATTTTTTTCAAGCGATTGGCGGGTTAAATTATGTGTTCTCCCGTATTCATAACCTTTGTTCTTTCCTAATTCTTCCTGCGCATAAGTTGAAGTTAAATAAAGCGGAGTAATTACTGCGCCTGTTACCGGATCAGGCTGCTGACCCGCATGAATTGCGTCTGTGGAAAATCCCATAAAAATTCCTATAAAAATATTTTAAAAATTTGTGTACTCAATAATATCGTAACGCGTAATGATATCAATAATTCTTCCGTATTCAGTAACAAGCACGGCGGGAGAATCGCCAAGATATTTTTTTACCGTTGGCAATTCAGTTTTTTCATCCAATGTTGGAAAACTGGGTCCCATTATATCTTCCACTTTTGAATCAAGCAGATCAGGATTATCGAGCAGCTTTGCCATAACTTTTGCTTCGCGCAGGCTGCCGACTGATTCGCCGTTTTCCATTACAGGCAGTTGAGAAAAACCTTTTGAGCTTAAAACTTCCACAGCCGTTTTAACTTTATCTTGAGCATTTAAATAAACAAGTTCGGGAGACTTATTTGTTTTCTTTGCTTTGGAAATATCTTTAAGAGTTTTTAAATCGTGAGCGAGCAATCGTTTTTCACGAAGCCATTCTTCGCTATGAAATTTACTTAAATATCTTTCGCCTGTATCGCAAACGACAAAAACAATAACAGCGTTTTCATCTAAATCTTTTGCAACTTCCAAAGCAGCGTAAACATTTGTTCCGGTGCTGCCGCCGCAAAAAATTCCCTCTTCTTTAGAAAGAACTCTTGCATAATGAAACGAATCCATATCGCTTACATTTATAATTTTATCTATATATTTAAAATGAACATTGTTAGGAAGACAATCCTGCCCAATACCTTCAACTAAATATGGCGAGCCATGATTTAGCTTACCGGTTTCTTTGTATTCCTTAAATATCGAACCAAACGGATCGGCGCCGATAATTTGAATATTTTCATTTTGCTCTTTTAAATATTTCCCGACTCCGCTTATAGTCCCGCCCGTTCCAATTCCCGATACAAAGTGAGTTATTTTCCCTTCGGTGTCATTCCAAATTTCGGGTCCCGTGGTTTTATAATGAATTTCAGGATTTGAAGGATTGGAATATTGATACATAAAGAGAGAGTTAGGAGTTTCTTTGTGAATTTTTTTAGCGACGGTTATATAGTAATCAGGATGATCGTGTCCCACTGCGTTCGAGACAACAATTACATCTCCGCCCAATGATTTTAAATAATTAATTTTTTCATAGCTCACTTTATCAGTAACAACAAAAATACATTTGTAGCCTTTAACAGCGCAGGCAAGCGCTAAACCAATTCCGGTATTTCCGCTGGTAGCTTCAATTACAGTACCGCCGGGTTTTATTACGCCGCGCTGCTCGGCATCTTCAAGCATTGAAATTCCAATTCTATCTTTAACGCTGCCGCCGGGGTTTGCTGATTCAAGTTTGCCAAAAATTTGCGGCTTTAATCCTTTTGTGATTTTATTAATTTTTATTAAAGGAGTGCCGCCAATTGCATCAAGTATGCTGTTAAAATATTTCATTTATAACTTTCAAAAAAAACTTATTATAAAATTTAAAGTAATAATCCCGGACAAATTGTTAATTGACTTTGGGAATGATTGAACGCAAATATAAAGCCCAATTAAGAGAAATTAAAACCTCTTAAAAATTCTGTGGCTTGCATTCTTTTTTTACCTTCCAGCTGAAGCTCTTGAATTTTCAAAGCATTTGTCCCGCAGCCGATAATCAAATCATTTTTGGTCTGTTTAATTTCAAATGGTTTAAATGTTGATGTTTTAATCATTTGTGATTTATAAATTTTGATAATTTTTCCATCATAAAAAAAATACGCCGCGGGATGAGGCGAAAGTCCTCTAATTAAATTATGAATATTTTCTGCAGAGTCATTCCAATTTATAAGTCCGGTTTCCTTTGTTATTTTTGGCGCAGGAGTTGCCTCTTCATTATTTTGCTTATGAAGATTATAATTACCAGATTCAATAATATTCACTGTTTCCAAAACAGCGTCGGCTCCCAATTCGCTCAGCTTATCGTGAACAGAACCGAGATCATCGTCATCATTAATTTTTAATTTCTTTTGCAGATAAATATTCCCGGTATCAACTTTTTCTTCAAGCTTAAAAGTTGTAACGCCTGTTTCAGTTTCTCCGTTTATTATTGCCCAATGAATTGGAGCCGCGCCTCTATATTTAGGAAGAAGCGACGCATGTAAATTAAAAGAACCTTGAGTGGGAATTGTAAAAACATTTGGCGGAAGAATTTTGAAAGCTACAATTACGAATAGGTCTGCATTATACTTTTTTAATTGATTTATAAAATTTTCATCTTTTAATTTTATAGGTTGAAGAATTGGAATATTATTTTCAATAGCAATTTCTTTAACGGGAGTAAAGCTTACTTTTTGTCCCCTGCCTCTTTCTTTGTCGGGCGCAGTAACAACCGCTAAAACATTATGACGCTTAATTAATATTTTTAAAGATGGGACGGCAAAATCTGGCGTTCCCATAAAAATAATTTTCATGTTTACTTTATTTAAGCTGGTAATCAGCGTTTTCTGTTATCGGATAATCCACATCAATTGTACGTCTTTTAATTTTGATTAAAGCATCATTCATACTTTTTCTAATTTTGTCATCCAGCTTATCAATAAACAAAACGCCTTGCAGATGGTCATATTCATGCTGCATTACGCGGGCAAGCAAATCATCAATTTCAATTTCATGTTCAACTAAATCTGTATCTTGAAATTTTAATTTTATAATTTCAGATCTTTCAACTTCCGCTTTTAATTCAGGTATGCTTAAACATCCCTCTTCCATAAAAGTTTTTTCAGAAGAAGAAAATATTATTTGAGGATTAATTATAACTGCAGGTTTGTAGCTTTCATAACCTTCGACTGGAGAAATATCAACCACAAAAAGCGATTGATTCACTCCAACCTGGTTTGCTGCAAGCCCAACGCCATTTGCGTTCCTCATCGTATCGAACATATTTTTTATAAGTTCAATAGTTTTTAAATCTACTTCTTTAACTTCATCAACTTTTTTTCTTAAAATTTTATCGCCGAAAAGCGAGATAGGTAATAGAGCCATAAAGATTCCTTACGTGTGTAATTCAATTGTTTTTTTATTGATTTAAAAATAAATAATTAGCGAAGAAGATAAAAGGAGGAATTTGTGTTACAGAATAATACGATAAAAAAAAGATGACAACTTCTCATGAAAATAAAAAGTTATCATCTTAATCAAATACAAATCAAACGCATCACTAAGTTTCAAATAAACTTGTAACGCTATAGGGGTTTATACTTCTAAGCCAACCTACATCTTATTTCGGTTGATAAACCTTAGCGTATGAGAATATTTCCTCCGAAGCTTCAGCGAAGGAGGATCATCTTTTTACTTTCAACAAATAACCCGCTGTTAATTTTGTTAGTTTGAATTGAAATGCGGTAAACATACATTCCTGTTGGAACGCTGTTCCCTGCGTTATCTCTGCCATCCCAATTAATTGAGTATGAACCGGCGGCAAAATTTTTATTTACCAAACTATTAATTTCCCTCCCAAGAATATCATAAATTTTTAATTCAACATATCCTGAAGCTGGAATTGAAAATCTAATTTCCGTATTTGGATTGAAGGGATTAGGATAATTTTGAGATAAGCTATAATCGCTTGGCATTTCTTCATCCGCTACGCCAACGCTTGGCGTGGTTTGAAATCCAAACTGATTAGTCCATGCACTGGCGCCAAAACTATTTACAGCGCTTACACGCCAGAAATATTTTTTATTTGGAATAAGCGGTTGGGAAATATTCAAAACAGTGTCAGATAAAGTTGTATCATAAATAATAGTATTAGCCTGGAACAAAATTGTAGTAGCTAATTGAATTCGATAGGTTTCTGCTTTTTCTGAATTACGCCAGCTTAACGCGGGAGTTAATGAGACGTTTAAAGTTGCATGCGGCGGATCAAGTAAAACCGGAACTACCGGAAAACCGGTTGTAAAATTATAAACCTGCGAGTAATCGCTTTCGCCCGCAATGTTAAAGGCTTTTACGCGCCAAAAATATTTTGTTAGTCCAATCATCCCGCTTATTTTCATTACAGTGTCGGGCAATGTACTGGAATTAAAAATGAAACTTCCAAATAACGAATCAGAACTGACCTGAAGTTGATATGAATTAGCCCTATCTGCGTAAAGCCATTTAAGTTCCGTGGTATCTCTCGCATTCAATCCCTCGTTTAAAGGAACGGCAAGAACTGGAATTGAAGGGGCTGTTATTTCTACAACATTGCTTGGGGCGCTCTCATTATAATTTCTATCCAAAGCAGTAACGGAAAAATGGTATGGCGCAGTTAGGTTTGATGATGAAGGAAAACTAATTCTACTCCCTTCAACGCTGTAAATATTTTTAGCATCATTGTAATCGCTCTGCTGAGGCGATGCAGTGTTAAAATGATAAACCACATACCTGACAGCTGAATCTCCATCGCTCGCCGTAGTTGGAATATCCCACTTTAAAGCCGATCTTCCTGCAGAAGCAATTTTTGAAAATTCCAAATTCAAAGGCGGATTAGGTATTATATTATCTTTCCAATCCATAACAGGAAGAAGCGCCGGATATTTATAAAGATCATTTTTTAATGAATCAGTAAATCCTTTTTCGTTATCAAGAACCCCTACCAGCGCTCTAAAGAAAACGCTTCCTTGTGCCACAGTGTTTTTTCGATTAGCTCTAATTTGATTCGGGAGTTCGCTAGACGACCAATTACCCTCGTTAATTCTATATGCCGCTTGTCCCGGATAAAAATGCCTTCCATTAGCGCCGGCGGAATCTGCCCACCATGGCATCAGCTTACCGTAATCTTGTCCGCCCCCGAATTTCCAATATAATTGGGGAGTTATATAATCAATGCTTTGCTGCTGAAGCCACGCAATTGCATCGGCATAGAGAACGCTGTAAGCATCAAGCCCTACAATGCCTGAAGGAACGCCGCTCTTCCAAATACCAAAAGGCGAAATGCCGAATTTTACATAAGGCTTAATTGCCTGAATACTATCATAAACTTGTTTAACAAAAATATTAACATTGTCGCGCCGCCAGTTTGCTTTATTTGTGAAATCTCTGCTGTAATTTGCAAACGTAATGTTGTCTTCAGTGGTTATGCCTTCGTAAGGATAAAAATAATCGTCAAAGTGAACGCCGTCCACATCATATCTTTTTACAACATCCATTATTACTTCAGTAACAAAATCTCTTACATACGGATTACCGGGGTCCAAAATTTTTAAGTTTCCAAATCTTAAAATCCAATCGGGATGCTGAATTGAAACATGATTTGCGGCGTTCGGATAATTGCCAACGCTCCTTACAGAACGGTATGGATTAAACCATGCGTGAATTTCCATTCCCCTTTTATGGGTTTCTTCAACCGCAAATTCCAGAGGATCATAAAAAGGATTGGGAGCTTTGCCCTGCTGTCCTGTAAGCCAATACGACCATGGTTCTAAAGTTGAAGCATACATCGCATCGCATTCAGATCTTACTTGAAATATTGCCACGTTTATACCGGTTCGTTGCAGCCCATCCAAAATATCAATTAATTCTTTTTTCTGTTGATCGGTTGATAGATTCGGTGAACTTGGCCAATCTAAATTAATAACCGAAGCAATCCAAGCGGCTCTAAATTCTCTTTTGGGATGATCTATCTGAGCATTTGCTTGCGCAATAAAAACGGTAATAAAAATTGTTACAAGTAGAAAAATGGCAAACTTTTTTTTCATTATAAGTTCCTGAATGATTAGAGAAATATTTTAAAGTGATCAAGAATTATGGAATAAAATCCCTTAAAAAAATTAAGAGCTCACTAAAAATTACAAAATTCAACCTATTTCAAAAAAACCATCTTCTTAGAAATTACGATTCCATTTACGGTTAAACGATAAATGTAAGTTCCGGAAGAAAGATTCGAAGCATTAAAATCAATTGAATAATCGCCTCTTGCTAATTCTTTGTTAACAAGATTAGCGACTTCTTTTCCGAGCAAGTCAAACACCTTCAACGAAACAAATCCGGTTTTTGCAACTGCAAAATTAATAGTTGTTTCGGGGTTAAACGGATTAGGATAATTTTGCAACACATTATATTCTATTGGCAGCTCTTCATCTTCTACATTTACAGTGGATGTGGTTTGAAACCCAAATTGATCTGACCATCCGCTGGCGCCAAAACTATTAATAGCGCTTACTCGCCAGAAATATTTTTTATTTGGAGTAAGCGGCTCGTTAATAATTAAAGCAGTATCAGAAATTGTTTTATCATAAATAAAAGTGTTGGTTTGAAATAGAACTGAAGTAGATAATTGAATACGATATGATTCTGCCGCTTCTGAGTTAAACCAATTTAAAGTGGGAGTTAGAGAAACATTCAGCGTAGCGTGAGGAGGCGAATTCAAAATCGGCGGCATAGAAATTCCTGATTTAAAACTATAAACATCCGATACACTCTCGCCCACTTGCCCAAAAGCTTTAACCCGCCAAAAATATTTCTCCCCCGGGACAATGCCTCTAAAATCTTTTTGATAATTTCTTATTCCAGCTTCCAATAATAATAATTCTGAAGTGAAGGTTGAATCTTTAGCAACTTGTACCAAATATCTTTCAGCGTTTGCAGTATTAGTCCAAGTGAGGTTTGCAGTTGAACCAAGTTCATTAGAATTATTATTGGGGGAAACTAAAACAGGTTTATCAGGGATTAAAGATGGGGAATCTAAAGAAACCACATTGCTAATATCAGATTCATTGGAATATCTGTCGATTGATGTAACCGCATAATTATTACCTTTTGTAACAGAATATCTTGAATCGTTTGATGAAAGAAAAGTAGTACCCGTTAACCCGAACATATTTGTGGAATCATTTATATCCGGCGGATTATTTTCAGATCTATAAATAACATAAAAGAAAGCTGTATCGCCAGCCGCTGTAGGCGCTGGTTTATCCCAATGCAATTCATTTTTTAAAGTTGATGAATTTACTTCAAATCTTAAATTAGCGGGTGGATCAGGCTTTTTAATTCCGGATTCAATCCAATTCATTTTGGGAGTAATTGATGGATGAGTGAAATAACGATAGCGCAAAGTATCGCTTCCGTATCCAAGATTATTAGTTAAACTTTTTGAGCTGAAATACACTCCGCCTTTAACAGTCGGAGTTTTTCTATTTATATTAATTTCCCAGGAAGCTTCATCTTCGGGCATACTACTAGTACCATATCTGTATGCCGCCTGCCCAATATATAAATGCCGGTCATTAAGAAAAGCTGAGTTTGCCCAGACAGAAAGTAAATTATTATAGCGCGACCAATAAAGCTGCGGCATTATATAATCAATATATGCTTGGCCTGAAAAAGAAGTCCCGGTTGAATCAGTATAATTTCCCGCTAACCAGGATTCAGGATCGCAAAAAATTTCATTATTAACCGAAGGATTTCCCGAAGGACTTATTCCAAATTTAACCCAAGGTTTTACAGCTTTAATACTATCATCAATCATTTCTAAAAGAAGATTAACATTATTTTTGCGCCAATCAGATTTATTAGTAAATCCGTTTGGATAACTTGCAAACGCAGCGTCGTCATTAAATGAACCGTAAGCTGCGTATGGATAAAAATAATCGTCAAAGTGGATTCCATCAACATCATATCTTCTTACAATATCCATAACAATCTTAACCACATATTTTCTTACTGCAGGCAAACCTGGATTAAGAAAACGGTATTCTGTTCCGCTGCATTTAATAATCCATTCAGGATGAGTGTTTCTAACATGAGTGGAAGATACAGGGCTGCCGTTTTGTAATGAAGCCCGATAAGGATTTAACCAGGCATGAAGTTCCATTCCTCTATTATGCGCTTCTTCAACAGCAAATTTAAGCGGGTCATAATTGGGGTCAGATGGGGCAACGCCTTGGGTTCCGGTTAAATTATGCGACCATGGCTCATAGCTGCTTTTATATAAAGCATCGCACATAGGCCGCATATGTAAAAAAACAGTATTTAGACCTTGGCTTCTATGATAATCAAATATATTTGTAAGCTGTGTTTTTTGGTTTTGAATAACAGCCGCAGATGTTCCGGTATTACTGGGCCAATCTATTCCGAGCGCAGCAATCCAAACTCCTCTTAATTCTTCCTTCGGCGATTCGAATTGACCAAATAAACAGATATTAAAAAGAACTAGGAATACTATGGTAAAAAAATTCTTCATCATTCCTCTCTAATCCATAATTAAATGTTCACTGAAAACAATAAAAAAGCCGGGCATTATTAGCCCGGCATTAAATTCAAAAACAAATCTTTGTTATTTCAAAAGACTCATCTTTTTAGATATTTGAGTTCCGTTTACGTTTAACTGATAAACGTATGTGCCAGAAGAAAGACTTGAAGCGTCAAAATTAATAGAGTAAGCGCCTTTTGTTAATTCTTCACTAACAAGATTAGCAACTTCTCTACCTAGTACATCAAATACTTTCAATGAAACGAATCCAGTTTTTGCAACAGCAAATTGAATTTTAGTTGCAGGGTTAAATGGGTTAGGATAATTTTGTGAAAGTGAATAATCACTAACAAGCACATTCGGTTCTTCGCGAACGCCAACTATTTTTGAGAATTTTTCAAGTGAAGGCATAGCAGCGCCGCTTAAAGTGGAACTAGCTCCGAAAACGGCACAGTAAGCAGTGTTTCCATCTGCTGAAAAGGCTATTCCTCTAGGTCTTTCACCTGCATCTTCAGCATCCCAAAAATGCCATTTAATGCTGTCTTGAATTTCCCAGGTAGCAGGATCAAATGAATACCAGGTTCCAGCTGAGCCAGCAAACTGACCAAGAGGCTGTTGGAAGTAAGAACCGGCGCTTAACCATAAGTTGCCTGTTACAGGATCCCAGTTGCCTGATTCGCATACAATACCTGCAAGAGCGGAATCTTCAATAAAAGGATCAAATTCGCTTGCTCTATTATAAACTCTCATTTTTGATTCACCAAAACGAGGAATATACATTGTATTACCATCAGGAGAAACTGCCATCCATCTTCCGTAATCAGTTATTTCATCAACAGCATTAGAAGAGGTTGTTAAGTCAGTATCATAAATTAATACTGGATTTGCAGGCAATACAGGGACAACATAAACGTTTCCGTTTGCATCCACTGCCGGGCACCCTAATGAGCCTATGCCAGGAGCTACACGGTTCATACCTTCGCCTGTTTTGTAATTCAATCTATATAAAATACTTGCGTTACAATATAATATATTTCCATTATTGTCTGCTGTTAGACCATAACCGGTGCTATAAAATGGATATAAAACACCGTCGATTGTTGCTGAAGTAATTCTTAGAACTTCAGTGCCATCCGGATTAAAAGCAATAACAGGTCTTACTTTTTTATATTTAGAACTATCCGGAACGAAAAGGGAATCATGATCTGTGCTATATGGAGCTACCCATATTTTGCCATCAGGATCAACAGCAACAAACTGAATTCCAGTATTAACTCTTAGAGTATCAGGCGCTGGTGGAAACATTCCTTCAAAGGTCCATTGAGAAAAAGCTTTCGTAGTAAAAAAAGCTAAAAACATTGCGAGAATTAATAAATGTTTTTTCATGTTTACTCCTTGTTTGGTTTATGAATTAGTTAACTAAAAAGTTATTTAGCTCCCTTTTTTTGAACATTTAATCTTACAATTGTAGGTGTTATAGCGGTATTAGTTGAATCCACACCTTCAGCTCTTGAATAATATAAGTTAGTAGAGTTATCCCATGCAAATGATAAAGCTGCAGAAGATTTTAATAAGCCTGGATATAAAGGTTCAAAATTTTTATTTGGATGTACCACTATAATTTGTTCTTTGGCATCAGTAGCAATAAACAAATCACCATCTTCGGATAATGTAATTGCGTTAATTTTATACCCGCTGAAGTTAGCAGAGAAATTAAAATACTCTTCTCCGGAACCGATTGTGCCGTCACCTGCAATTTCAAACTTCCATATAATTTCTTTAGAATTCTGCACTCCTCCGGCAAAAATAGCGCTGTTAAGTATTTTAATTGTTTTTAAATTCGGCTCAAACGGGAAACCTGTAACAATTTTATCCGGCGTGATTTTATAAATATTTTTATTATTGCCAATTGCCCACATGTTTTTAGCAGCATCGAAGTCCATATCCGCTATTTTATTTCCGGTTAAAATTACCCACGGTCTATTTTCTGGAACTTGACCTTCGACTATTTTCCAAACACCCGAAAGTAATTTTGCTGCGAATAAAGTATCATCGGGGCTAAATCTTAAACCGTTCCAATTAGTTTCAATTCCTCTTGGCGCGTAAGGCATATAATCTCCATTAGCGGATATTTTAGCAATACCCCCGCCTACTCCAGAGACAGTTAAAGACGTATATATATATCCTTCTTTATCACTTGCAATAGTTAAAGGAATATTATTTGGAGGGAAAGAATAAAGTTTAGAAACTGCTGCCAATAGTTTATAATTCTTTGTTTCGCTTAAGAGAGCGGAGCCTAAAACCGAAATTTTAAGCTGAGTTTGTTCTGAAACCATAGACTCATCTGGCAAACCGGGAGATACTACTATAAGCTGTGTTTTAGAAGCTTGAATTACTTTTCCCAATCTTCCATTAAAATAGACAAAATTATCTGCCGGATTTGGAGAAAAATTGCTGCCGTTAATTGTAATTTCGGACACTCCAGCAAGAGCAGAATCCGGGTTGATAGCGCTAATTACCGGCGTTCCTCCGTCTGAAGCAGGTATATCATACAAACTTGGTGTTAAATCATTTTTGCACCCGCTAAAAAACAAAAATATTGTAAAAATTAAAATTGCTGATATTTTGTAAAAAGTTTTTTTCATGCTCAATCCATATTATTTATTGCGTATTCTATATTAAGCTATTAATAAGCAAAGTTAAGAGAGATTCTATGAACGCTGTCAAATACTCCAAACGGAGCGTAAGCGTAATCCAGTCCAAAATTAAATCCGGAAAAAGAATGCTTCAATCCAACTCCATAGCTGAAATCTCTTTCATCATTGGGTGCAGAATAACCGCCCCTTAAAGAAAGTAGTTTCATAAAAGTATATTCAATGCCTACATTTACTTGCTCTGGATAATCTCTGGGATGGTTTGCATCCACAGACAGTAAAATAGAATGCATATCTCTATCCAACTTTAGAACATCGGCAGCATTAAAGGAAGCGCCTATTTGAAATATTAAAGGAAGCTGAAAGCCGTCTTCTTTATATTTAGCTTCCCTAGAGAAATTTCTCACGCTCATTCCAATATCAAGACTTTCATAACCGGTTTTATAAATAACACCGAAATCAAAAGCAAGAATATCTAATTTGTTTTCCTCGGTAACTCCGGTTATGTATCCTTCGGGACCCGCAACCACACCATCTACTACACTGGTGCCCAGAGATTGTCGTGCATATTTTACAGCGCCGCCGATTGAGAATTTATCGGATAGAGCTTTTGCATAACCAATTCCAAAAGATATTGCAGTGGGGCTAAAAGTTCCTACATCAAGAAAACCCTGGTCATTATTATAGCGAACAGTTCCGAGAAAATCGCCATAATCCACGGAGGTAAAACTGAATGCAATTATACCATAATCACCATCAAAGGGGGCAAAAGATATACTTCCATATTGATATTTTATATCTGCAATAAATTGGGTTTGTCCAATTGATACATCGGCAAAAGTATTCATTCTTGCCATACCCGCAGGGTTATAAAACATAGCGGCGGAATTGTATTCCAAAGAAGTTACCGCATCGCCAAAGCCATTAGCTCTTGCATCAAGTGATAAACTTAAAAACTTAAATCCTGTTTGAGCCAATTTTTGCTGCTGGCTAAAAAGATTATTAGAAAGAAACAACAGCAGACAAAGGCTGATAATTAAATTATATTTTTTCATTCTACTCTCATTAATATATAATTATAGAATTATCTAATTATTACAAATTTTAGAATCTTACTCTCGCCGGTCTTATTATCTCTGACAACCGCGATGTAAATACCGCTAACTACAATTTGATTGGAAGAGGTTGTGGAATCCCAATACTCATCACCGCTTCCATCTGTATGTTCTATAGTTTGAATTAATTCCCCCAACTCTGTATAAAGCTTAATCGTGCATTCCCCGGGAATATTAAAAAAGGCCAGCCTGTTCTTCTGAAGTTCGCCGAAGCCAAGGTCTTTTTTAGCGGAAATATTAAAAGGATTAGGAACAATTCTAATTTTATCTAAAGCTTCCTGTGTAGTAGGAGCTCCGCCGGTAACTACCCCGGTTGATAATCCCAAAGCAGCGTAAGCATCCTGATTTACAGATATAATGTTTACTCTAGAATCTGCGCCTGTGGTGGGTGAAATGAGAACGAGATTTCCAAAGCCGTTATCAGAAGCTGCATTAAAACCCAGCTGAGTGTTTATTTGCCCTAAAACCTTATTCATAGTTAAAGTATCAGTCGCTGCGGAATCCGCGGCAATTGTTAAAGTATCCGCATCAATATTATCAAATTGAATTATCAATTTATCATTTACTCCAGCTTGAATATAAAATGGAGCTTGCACATTTCCAACAATCTTAGCTGAATAGGGGCTGTCGCCCGATGGTCTTTTTAGATTAGCTTCATTGTAAGTTTGTGTATAAAAACGGCTGCTTTTTAACTTACCTGCAGGAGTTAAAGCTGAGCCGTCATTCGATGCAGCAGTTCCCACGGAAACGATATAGTAATAATATGACAAACCGCGTATTGCAGTCTTATCATCAAAACTTCTTACATCCGGCGCCGCAGTATATAAAAGATGGTATGTACTATCGTATTTTCCGGAAGCTCTATATATTTCAAATCCCTCAAGGTTTGGATCGGCTGCATCATAATCCCATGTCAAAGAAATTCTGTCACCGCCTCCATTTACGTTAAATAATTTTGGAGGATGAGGAGGTTCAGGAATTTGATAACCAGCATTATAAGCAGCAATGGCTCTGTTAAAAGTTTGGAATAGTGAATCACGCCCGGTCATTACATACTCATTTTTTTGAGCATCGGTAATCTGCTTTCTTTTAAACATCTTGCCGTACTCCACCTGCTTTTCATAACTTAATCCGGCGGCAGCTTCAGCTATAACAATAGTTACGCTATCGCCGTGGGCTAAAGTATATGGACCGAAACCATTTGCATTTGAAAAACCGCCGGGAGAGCCTAAAGACGGGTCGCCCCACGTGGGCGGATCAATAAAATTTCCATCCGGCTGAACTGCATCTGCATGCCGTGGAAATTTATGCCCTTTTGACATCCATTCATATTCCGAATTCATTTTTGCAGTGTTATATGCATCATTGTTAGAAGTTAGAGGTTCGTCCGAACCTTCCCACGAAGTAGTTGAAGGCTGTCCAGGATCATCTGATTTATCAGCAGCAGATTTATCAGCGTGCAAAGTAACTACTCCTATAAACTGGGAGGCGCCAAGTCTTCCCACTGTATCACCAGCTTCTACATTTATTGCTTTATCCCATAAAGAGCCGCCAATGTTGTTGTATTTTGTAAAAGGAGGATATTTACCATGCCATACATACTGAGCTCTGAAATTTTCAGTCTCACCAGGTTTAGGTTTCCCATCGCCTCTGGTATCCAGCATTGCATTTATTCCCCAGCCTGTTGCATTGCCGAATTCATAACGGGTATTGGCACAGACAGATAGCCTGTACAAATAATAAAAATATACGCCGTTCAAGGTTTGATTTGGTAATTCAATATCCGGATCAGCGTCAACATTACCTGTATTTTTAAAAGTATATTCAGTAACAATGTAATTGTCATGGTATTGCTGCCCGAATTGGAAGATCTTGCGGGTCATTGTAATACCGGTTTGAGTATTAACAACATTCACAATCATTCTATCTGCAGGGATATTTGGATCAATGGCATCGTTCTCTACAGATTTATCCTGAGATATGTCATCGTCTACAAAGACCAAGGGTGGTTCAAATTTGCTGTACATTTTAAAAGATACAGGGAAAAATTCACCGCCTCCAGTAACACGGGGACCTACGTGCACAACTTTATGATCAAAACTTTGTCCTCTGTCGTCTGTAAAATTCTGAACCCCAATCCATAATGCTTTTCCCGCCTGCATATCTTGATATGGGTGAATTGCGGGCCATTGCCATCCATACTGCTGTTCTTTTATAAAGCCTTCTTCAATTTCAGAGCCGATTTCGCTGTACCAATTTTGCAGCGAACCGATCGACATCCATTTAACAGCATATTGAGAGTAGCTTATATTGCCGAAAAGTAAAGACGCAATAAAAGCTAACGAAATTAGGAGTAATTTTTTCTTTATAAATAATTTCATTTAATCCTCAAATAAACTTTCAAATTTAAATTATAAATCAACCGATAATTTCAAACCCCAGAAAATATCTCTAGGATTTAAGAAAGAGAAATAATCCTGGTTAGGCATGTCAATATAGGATTTATTTTTAGTCCATTCATCTTTTTGCGCAGCGCTGGCATTTTCATCCCATGCAATAAAAGCACCTGTTCTATAATCACCGGGGACATCATTGCCCGGAATATTTCCATATCCCAGCGGGTCGCCGATTTCTGCAGGAAGATGGAGTGATTTCATGTAAGCGAGGTAGTCATTTGCATCAACAAATCCATATTGGGTCATGTACTTTAAATTCAATGCGTTGCTTACGTCGGCAAAAAGCTGGAGACTTACGCCTGAAAAATTAAATGTTTTGCTCAATCTTAAATCAACATTCCAACTGTCGTTCCATTGAACATTATTTGTTATACCGGGAATGCTTCCGCCGCCTGCCCACGTAAAGTAATAGCCCGAAGTCCAGTTTGTAACTACATTCAATCTAAGGTCCCCAAAAATAGAAAAGCTGCCTATTTTGGGACCAAACTCCGCTGGAGTAAATATATCAATGCTGGAGTTAGCAAATGGTCTTGGTATAGGTTTCTCTTGATAATAAGAAGTTGTGGTTTGCTCATATCGCTTTTGCTCGGAGCTGCTTTCATAATAGGTTCCAAAGCCGAAGTTACCGGCAGTTCTCACATCATAAGTGTAATTAATAAATCCCTGAACCCAATTACCGCGATTTTTTGTTAAGGTTAATTCAAAGCCTCTCACATCCTGATAATTATTAGGTTCAGTTCGGGAGTAGCTTACTTTATTATCCCGGCTTATATAAGAAACTAATCGGGACTGTAGAGAAACATCTTTATAATATCCGGCGAGCCTGATTAAAAATTCATCGTAAATATTTTGCTCGTAACCCAATTCATAAGCTATAGTTTTAGGCAAAGGATTATTCGGGTTTGCCACACGGGTAACAGCATTATTATCTGAAAATCTTCTTAACAAGAAAAGATTTTCGGGAGTGGGAAGCTGTCTGAAATGACCGTAGTTAAAGTATAGTTTACTGTTGTCTGTAATAGGGAAAGAAATTCCAACCCTGGGACTGATATCCAATTGCTTATCTACGGTTTGCTTAGTAAGCAGTTGATCTAAATTTAAGGAATTTTCGGAAGCAAAGGCTTTTGTATAAGGATCGTAAATATACCAATCACCCTGAGGATCGGAATAATCTACACGAACACCGAGATTAGCAACCATCCCTTCAAATTCTAATTTATCGGTTGCGTATAAAGCTCCTCTAATTGGGTAATTGCTCCACACGCTGCGTGAACGACCGCTTGGTAAAAATTTATCGACAGAAGCATAATTCACATTATTTTCAGTATAAACAAATTCTAAACCCGCTTTTAAATTATTGTTTTTATCTAACTGACTTTCATAATCGAAACGTGCGGAATAAGTGGAAACTTTACTGCTGTCTCTTGAATTACTGAAACCAACTCCCATTCTTAAACCGTTGATACCAGTGGATGGGAAATCAGCATAACCAAAAGGAGCTTGATCTAGCATAACGCCGGAAATATTATATAAAGTTGAAGTGTCTCTTAATGTCCCGGGGTTAGTATTATATCTAGAAAGAAAAGAATTTAGAGTAATTTCATAAAATGTAGACGGGGAAAGTACGTGAGTAAACTTGCCTCCGAATGAATAATATTTTATTGTGCTTGGGGCCCAATAGTCAGTGGCAAATAATCTCGCATCAATGTAACTAACCTGATTCATTACATTCCCGATAGAACTGGAGGAACCAAAAACGCCTGGAAGTCCCGCATTATTATCATTAGTTCCCTCAACCTGGCTGAATAATCCTTGTACCATCAGCTTCATTCCCTGGCTGATATCTGAGATAAGCTTTAATTGCGCGGTCATATTGTCAAGCGCATCGCGGGAAAGCGGAACAATATACATTGATTTTGTAGTTCGGTAGGAAGCTAAAAATCGAAGGTTACCCAAAGCTTCTCCTCCGGGAATAGGTCCGCCCACAGTTCCATCAATTTCATAATCGGGTTGATCAATATCAAAAGTTTTTCTATGCTGCCATAAAAATATTCGTTGCGCTTGTTCAGCAGTGATGTCGTCTGAAGGATCATCATTAGCTAAAGTTTTATTTGCAATTGCTACCCATCCTTCAAATTCAGGATATTGATTTTGCAGATTATCATCCCAATAAGGCTGCTGAGTTTGAGGGTTAATGGAATTGGTTCCAAGCCAGGCAACCTGCGGATCCACATAGGGGCGAATCCAATATGCGTTGGGATCATTGGGAGAAGCTCCGAAATGCTTTTGCGATGGGGGGCTGTATCTTGTAATAAGACTAATGCTATACTTATTTTTTTTAGGTTCTTTGGTAACAACGTTAACTAATCCCGAACGTATATCTCCGTATTGTGCACCAAAGCCGCCTGTTTGAATTTGCACTTCATCAACCGAGGAATAACTAATTCCTGTAAAAGGCGAGTTATCGCGTTCATCTCTAAGCGTCATTCCATTAACCATAAAAGCAGTCTGGTTAGCATCGCCTCCTCTAATTTCCAAACCGGAGCGTACGCCGGCTTGCAATCCAATAACGCCGGTAACTGAAGTAACCGGAAGACTTTCAATTTCTGCAAAGTTTAAATTAACCCTGCTTGAAGAAACATCTTTTTTAACAATAGGATTTTGGGCAATCACCACAACTTCTTCAGTTTCAATTGAAGCCTCGCTTAATTTAGCGTCAATGTTTGTGGTTTGATCAATGCTTACTCTAACTTCGGTTATAATTGTGGCTTTATATCCAATCATTGAAACCTTCATCGTATAGGTTCCGGGAGATACATTCAATATAACATAATAACCGTCTAGATTTGAAGCGGCGCCTGTGCTGGTTCCCTGCAAAATAACGTTTGCGCCAATTAAAGGTTCATTGGTGGCGGCATCTGTTACAGTGCCGGTAATCTTACCGGTTTGCGCTAAAAGGAAGGAAGTTTGAATTAAAAAAATGAAAAGTAAAAATCGTTTCATGCTTTCTAGCTCCTATTTGCTAAACAAAGAATATGAAAGAAGAAATACTTGATTATTTTAGGAAAATAAAATTGAAATAGACGACGGAAAAAGTAAATAAATAATCTTCATAAGTCAACAAATAAAAAATTATTTAACCGAGTATTAAAATTCCCTTATAATTTAAATGAGTTTTTTTTTATTTTGATGAATAAAAATTTATTTAAACAAAAAGCTTTCCATCCTTCATTATAACTTTCTCGTCAAGATAAACAGTTGGCTTTTTAATTACTCCATCCAAATGAAGCGGAACATTTACGGTTCCGCCCATTGAAACATTATTTCCCAAAGCAATATGAATTGTTCCCATAACTTTTTCATCTTCTAATAAAACGCCGCTTAGTTTGGCGCTGTCATTTGTGCCAATACCAAATTCAGCTATGCTGCGGGCCTGCCTGCCTACTTTATTAAGTTGACCATTTAATTTTTTTGCGAGCGCGCCGCCGGAAATTTTTTCAGCAAATCCTTTTTCAACTTCTATTCTTATGTTTGCATTTTTAATTAATCCCAATCCCGCCATTGATCCATCGACTACAAAAACTCCGTTGCTTGTTCCTTCTACCGGAGCTAAAAATGTTTCCCCGGTGGGAAGATTTCCGCTCTCGCCTTTTTTATGAAATAATCCTTTTGAAGCAAAAGCAGTTCTTCCCGCAATATCAAAACTAATATCAGTTCCGGCAGGGGCTGTAACTCTTATTTTTTTTCCTTTTTCCAAAATTTTTTTTAAGTGAATTGATAACTTTGAAATTTTATTATAGTCTGCGTTCATTCCTCTTATCATAACATCTTTTGTAATTCCGGGAAAGGTTGCAACCCTCGCGCCCTTTGCCGAAGAGTTTCTTCTCGCATCTGTGTGAGTTAATGATTTTGCCGTGGGACAAAAAACTACGTCAAACTTCTCCATTAAATCTGAAATTATTTTATCGGGTTCTTCCCCATTTATTTTACCGGATTTCATTTCGACAAATAAAGATTTAAAACCTAAGCGAATTGCATTTTGATAAATTGAATATCCTATTTCTCTTTTTTGTTCGTCGGTAATAATTAGAATTGTTTCGTTTTTCTTTACGCCCATGCAATCTTTAATTGCAATAGCTGAAGCTTTATCGAGTTTTGTTAATTTCATTTTTAAAAATTCCTAATTTGATTTGCTGATGATAAATGTCTGTTAAAATTTTTTTTATAATATTATTAATCGAAAACAAGTTACCTGCTGAATGACAAGTTAAGCTAACGTCATTCTAAAAAAATCTTTTTAAAGTTTAAGATTAAGAATAAAATTAGGAGTAGGAGTAAAATTAAGATTGGGTGTAAGATTAAGAAAACTCATTTTACTATAAAGGGAAACCTAAATTCAATTGTATGACGGCGTTGAATCCACCAACTTCAATAAAATTTTTCATTGTTGAATTTGTTTTTTCATTATAAGTTAATTTTACATTCTCAGAAGTCTGCATTTCATCAAAAGAAAAATCCGAATAACCTATCAAACCTTCCAGCGTTACGTATTGATCAATTACAGAAATAATTAATCCGGTGCCGATTGAATATCCCATTTGTGATGAAGAATTATTATAATCTAAAACTTTCGTAGAAGGTCCCGGACTATTGGTTGTGCTATTAAGTTTAGCCGAGTTAAACAGCAAAGCTGCGTCAATAACTTTCCAGCTAACAGCGTCCGACAAAGTAGTTCCTAAATCAATTCCAACTCCCCAACTCTTAATATTTAATTTGTAAGTAGTGGATGTGTTGCCAAAATTAGAACTGACTAAGGCGCTATGCTTTTCAGTTAATAACTGATAAAATCCTTTTGCCGTAACAATCAAGCCTTGAAAATCAGCTCTAAAAAAATTCATTCCTAAACGGTAACCCTGGCTATATCCAAATTTGGACATTGGGGTTGATAATGAATCTCCCCTTGCCTCGTTAAAATTTTGAATGTAATTATTTAATCCGGTGGGCTTATAAACTTGATAACTATAGCCTGCATATCCGCCGATTAAACCTAAACAGCCGAATCCAAAAGATTGCGCCGAAATAGTTTTAGCAAAGCCTATAGTTAAAACTAAAAAGAAAATTAAAAATTTTGTCGTTAGCATAGCGGTCAGTTTTTAATAAGAAATACGTTTAGAAATTACAAATAATATAATTTAAAAGTAACCAATAATTCATTCACTGTTTAGTAAGAATTAATAAAAATTTAATTTGATTTATTAATCATCCCAAGTTCCAAACCATGTCCGTTAGGTCCTGTTTCAGATTTTCTTAAAAGATAAGAAAAGATTAGTCCCAATATTCCCAATACGGAAAATATCCACATACCAAGATTATAGCCTTCGGGGTTGCCGGCGCTTGCATTTGAATAATCATTAGCCCAGCCAATTATTAATGGGAAGAGCATCATACCTACTTGTTGTATTACTGTCATAAGCGCATAACCTGATCCTAATCTTTTTTCCTCCACAATATATGCAACTGCCGGCCACATTACGGCAGGAATTAGTGAAAATGCAATTCCCATCATTATTATAGGAACATAAAGAGAAACGCTGCTATAAGCCATTAATAAATAAACGGGCAGTAAAAGTATTGAACCTATTGTCATTAATAATGCGCGCTTGCCAATGTAATCAACTAACAATCCTATAAGCGGAGTTGCAAACATTGCCGCCAGGGGTAAATTAGAAATCATCCAGCCGGCATTCTCGCGGGATATGCTGCGGGTTTCCATAAAAAATTTGACGGCAAAATCTCTGAAAGGAAAAATAGCAGAATAGAACGTAACGCATAAAAGAGTTATATACCAGAATGATTTACTAAACTTAAACAAATCTCTTAAATTAAATTTGTCGATTGATCCGCCTTGCCCAAGCACAAATTTCTTTTCGCCGGAAGATTCGAGCATGTAATAAATTAGTATACCGGCAAACGATAAAATACCAAACAAGGCTGCAACGTATAAAGGTTCAGAATAACCGCCGCTGTATAAGTGCGGAAATATTGTGGGTGAATTATCAACTGCAAATGTACCGCTTCTCGCAAGAAACAAATTAATCCCCATTGCAAAACTTAATACTTTACCATTAAACCATTTTGCAATAGCTACAGTAATTGCAACAATCAACGGTTCCGAACCTAAGCCTAATAAAAATCTTCCGGCAAGCATCAAATTTAGATCTTTTGAGAAAGCAACTAAGAATCCTGATATGGTGCAGATTGAAGCAAAAAGAATAGCGGATTTTTTAGTTCCCCATTTATCTACAAGTATTCCGCCAAGAACCAATGAGAGTAAAGCTGCAAAGCTATAAATAGAATACAACTGCCCAATATTGGAATCAGTAAAATGCAGTGATTCTTTTAACTGATCAGCAACCAAGGATATTGAATCATACACATAATAGTTGCCGAACATTGCAATGCTGAGAAATAAGAGAACCATCCACCTAAAAAAGGCGGATGGTTCAGGTTTGAAGTTTGCTGTTTCTATTTTCATTCAGATTTTTGTGAAACTCTGTATAAAGTTAAGCCCATAAATCCGAAGAATAAAACGCCTAAAATATAATAGCCGCCTTCGCCAACTAAACCGCTGATACTGGCTTCGGCGCTTAATTTTTTAAGAAATAAAAATACGCTGTCATTTACGGAGAGCGCCGCCACCGCAACTCCAGCTAAAGCCCCGCCGGCTACGAGTCCCGTTGCAAATAAACTTCCCTTTCCAAGTTCAGCGTCTTCCAAAGTTTTTCCTTTTCGTTTTGAAACTTTATCGGAGATTCCTTTAATTGCGCCGCCGACAAAAATAGGAAGCGTTGTTGATAATGGAAGATAAGCGCCGACCGCAAATGAAAGCGCGTTAACGCCGCAAAGTTCTACTGTGATGGCGAGAAAAACTCCCACCAAAACAAATTGCCAATCCAAATTAAATGAAAGCAATCCTTTAATTAATGTTGCCATTAAGGTGCCTTGAGGCGCGGGAAATTTATCGCTGCCGATTGCGTGAATCACTCCCTGCGCCGCCATATCAGGCGTAGGCTGATCAAGCAATTGAATGGTAGCGCCTATTACAATTGAAGAAACAACCGCGCCCACAAACAAACTCATCTGCTGATATTTTGGAGTTGCGCCGACAAGATAACCGGTTTTCAAATCTTGCGAAGTGGCTCCGGCATTTGCAGCGGCGATACAAATCATACTTCCGACAACCAAAGCCATTGGTTCGTAAACTGTTCCCGTCCAGCTAACGGCAATAAAAACTAAACTTGTTGCCATTAAAGTTGCAATGGTCATTCCTGAAATTGGATTTGAGCTTGAACCGATGATTCCCACTATCCGGCTGGAAACTGTTACGAAAAAGAATCCGAAAATAATAACAAGTATCCCTATAATTAATTTATTAAAAATTGTATCGCCGGGTATTTGCGGCAAAAAAGCCATCACAGCAACTAAGGCCACGCTTCCCGCAATTACGGTAACAAATGATAAATCATTTTCAGTTCTAACAACTTTTGAAAGGCTTACTTTCTTTTCTTTTAAAGAAGCGATACTTTCTTTTAAAGGAACTTACGATAGTAGGAAAAGTTTTCAACAAAGTCATAAACCCACCGGCGGCAACCGCGCCCGCCCCAATCTGCCGAACATAAGCGCGGTAAATTGCATCCGCTGTGTTTCCAAATGTATGCGTTACCGGATTCCAATTGCCGGGACCGCCTGCGGTTGCCATATCTTTTAAATAACCCAGTTTTATTAATTGCTCTGCAATAATATCCATTGGAACCAACGTAGCAATCAAAGGGATTAAACCCAGCCAGGCAAGCACGCCGCCGGAAACAAGCACTCCCGCTATCTTCGGTCCAATAATATAACCAACGCCCATATATTCAGGAGTAATATCGCCGTTTACGGTTGCGGAGGGAAAATATTTATTTGTCTGCGCCGTAACCCAGGCAGGCGCTTCGGCAATTACGTGAAATATTTTTTGAAGCATAGCATACAAAAAAGCAAAACCTAAACCCTGGTAAGCTGTCTTGGCAAAATCGCCGCCTTTGTCGCCGGCAATAAGGACGGAAGCGCAAGCGGTTCCTTCGGGATATGGTAGATTTTCATGCTCTTTAACAATTAAAGATCTTCTTAAAGGAACCATCATCAATGTTCCTAAAATTCCTCCGAACATTGCAAGAGTTAGTATTGTCCAATAATTAAAATATGCCGCGCCTGAGGATTGTCCGAATTCATTTATAGATAGAAATAAAAACCCGGGCAGAGTAAAAACTACGCCCGCGGCAATTGATTCGCCCGCCGAGCCTGTAGTTTGAATAATATTATTTTCTAAAATTGTGGTCTTCAAATATTTTCTGCCGAGAGAAATTGCAAGTACCGCAATTGGGATTGAAGCTGACACAGTGAGCCCGGCTTTCAAAGCAAGGTAAACCGTTGCCGCGCCGAATAATATTCCGAACAATGCGCCGGTAACAACTGACTTTACTGTGAACTCTGGAATTATTTTATCATGAGGTATGTATGATTTGAAAGGGGCTGGTGAAGAATTATTTTCTGCCATAAACTAAAGCTCCCGACTATTGATAGAAAATTTTTTTAAACCTTGTGAATATTTGAATAAACAAAACTAAAAGCAACCATAGTTTTAAAATTCCAATTTCCTCATTCCAATATGGCAAATGGCAAAATCATATTTTACAGGATCAGCCGCGTCAAATAATTTTAAGCTGTTTGTAATTTCTTCAGCCATTTGCCAGCTTACATTTTTTTTTGAAGTAAGCTTTAACTGCCGGCAAATTCTTGCAACATGAGTATCAACCGGAATAATTAATTTTCTGGTATGTATGTCATCCCAAAAACCAAAATCCAATTCATCTTTTCTAACCATCCATCTTAAAAACAAATTCATTCGTTTGCAGGCGCTCCCCTTTTCAGGCAATGGAAACATAAATTTTAAACCGGGACTTACTTCGCCAAAATTATTTTTTATCTCATCTAAAAAATATTGAGAGAATTTTGACAAAGCTTTTTTAATATTTTCATCATTATAATTATAACCTTTTAAAAATACTTTTTTAAGCAAACCATCTTTTTTATAAATGATGTTTAGCGCTTTAAAAAATTTTACAACATCTTCGCTTGTATAAAATCTGTGCTTAATTGATTGAAGCTTTTTAATTTCTTTTTGGGAGAGATTTAAAATAAAGTTGTGCGGCGAAGAGCCGAATAAAATCAATATCTTTTTGAGTGTATTAATTATTTGCGTAACATTTCCATACGCAAATACCGATGCAATAATTCCCATAACTTCAATATCTTTTTCATCGGAAAATAAATGTAAAAATTCAAGCGGGTCCGGTGAAATTTGAGATTTATCAAAAAGCTTGTAATGCTTGTCTAATTTTTGTTTCAGCGTCATTTAAAAAAAATCTTATAATAAAAATATGATAATGGGTTTGTATTTAAGCGAACAAATATTCAAATAAAAAATCTTACAAAAAAAATATTTTCTTTAATAATAGTTACAATAGAATTAAATGATTTAATATATTTGTTTTCAAAATTATAATTTTTTAATAACGCTGCTAAAAATTAATGAGGGTCATAATAATGCGCAAAAAAATCTTACCATATATTTTACTGTTAATGATAATTGGGCTTAACCAAAATGCCACAGCGCAATTTAAAGACTGGGGAACTAAATTAGGTTTACGCTACAACCAATTATTCCCTGAAAATGAATTTAGGAATATTGGTTTTGGCGGAAACGATAAATTATCATTTGACGAATATCAGTTTTCATATCTTGCCTTAGCCGAGGGTTTTATTGCTTTTGAAATTAACCGTTCAGTTGAATTACAATTTAATATGGGCTACGGTTCGTATTCCGGCAAAGATAATCTAAACTCATTATACCGCACGGAAATTATTCCAATAGATTTAAGATTTAAAATAGCGCCTTTTGATATGAAGGGATGGAACCCATATTTGTACGCCGGCGTTGGCGGTCTTCATTATAATGTATTAACTGAACCGGATCAAATTTCACCAAATCATGTTCAGAAAGATGGATGGACTACGCAGTTCCCCGTCGGATTCGGATCAGAGTTTGCCATTACTCAAACTTTATTGCTTGACGTTGCATTTGGCGGCGCGATGACCACAACTTATAATTTAGATTATTATCAAGGCAACAACCCAGGAAATTATGATTCATATTTCATCATATCCACCGGCTTAACTTTTACCGGGGAAAGCGGAAGCGCTGACAGAGATAATGATGGTTTATCAAAAGATGAAGAAGAAGAGCTCGGCACTAATACTAAAAATTCGGATTCCGATAACGACGGCTTAAAAGACGGCGATGAAATTAAAATTTATAAAACTAATCCGCTTATGGCTGATACGGATTTAGATGGAATTAAGGACAGCGAAGAAATTATTAATTTTAAAACTAATCCTAATTCTGCCGACTCCGATAACGATGGTTTGAGCGACGGCGATGAAATCAAAAAATATAAATCCGATCCATTAAAAAAAGATACCGATGAAGATGGAATTAACGACGGCGATGAAGTTTCAAAGTATAGAACCGATTTAAATAATTCCGACACTGACGGCGACAGTTTAACCGATGGAAAAGAAATCTTAACCTATAAAACCAATCCTTTAAGTAAAGATTCTGATTTTGACGGCTTGACTGACAAGGAAGAAATTGAAGCTTACAACACCGATCCAAATAAATCTGACACCGATTTAGGTTCTGTGAACGACGGCGCCGAAGTAAAACGCGGAACAAATCCTCTTAACGCCGATGACGACGTAGTTAAAGTTGGCGCGCCGGTAATACTTGAAGGAATTACTTTTGAAAGCAGCGAAGCGGAAATCTCGCCAAAATCAGAAAAAACTTTAAACGATGTTTTAAAAACCCTTCAAACTTATCCTGAAATTTCAATTGAGATTAGCGGTTACACAGATAATTCCGGAAGTAAACAATTAAATGAAGAACTCTCGCAGCAAAGAGCTAATTCCGTTAGAGATTGGCTTATATTTCATGGAATTAGACCGGATAGATTAACCGCCAAAGGTTACGGTCCCGACAAGCCTATAACATCAAATGAAACTCCGGAAGGCAGAGCTAAAAATAGAAGGATAGAATTTATGAGAACGAAATAATTTTAAAGTAGAGACGGCTCGCCTGCCTGCGCGGAGCTACACGCTTCGGCATAGGCAGCTGAGCCCGTCTTTTTTTCGCGATGATCCTTTAATTATATTTAGTCATCCCATACTGGCGCTTTATCTCAAAATCCCAATCGTAAAAACCAACCCTCTATCATTATAATCATTAAAAGTAAAAATATAATCCAAGTTAAGAAGCAGTTGAAAATCATAAGTGCGGAACAAACGCAAACCGGTATTTATAGTAAGCTCAAAACCATCTGATTGTTTATTTCTGCTGTTATAATATCCATTATCACTAACATTATAAACAATTTGGCTAATATTATTATGGCTAACCCAATGAAAACCAAATGCGCCGCCTAAGTAGGGACAAATGTCATTTTTTGAAAACAGATAATCGCCATAAATATTAGCGGCAAAACCTTTGCGAATCGCAAGCAGCATTCCAATTGCGGTTTGCTCCATTTCAAAACCCGCTCTAAAATCAAACGTGAATGATTTATCAAAATCATCATAGCCTTGCTGCGGGAAAAGATAGCCGAATGAAAATCCAGCCATTCTTTCAGCGCCGCGGCGTAATTCGGGTAACTGTTCTTTTTCAGTGATGGTTCCAACTTCGGCGGTTTGATTTAAGGGTTCTTCACGCGCAACGCTTAGCGCAATTCTATTCATTACATTTTCTAAATCTTCAATTGATAAAGCGGAAGTAGTTTCGCTTAATATTTTTTTTGAGCTTGCAACATCAATTAAAATAAATTGAATAATTATTTTTTCACCAAGCATACTCATATTACACAAAAATGATTTTTGCGCATTGGCTTCTTTTCCTAATTCCACAGCGCATTTTTCTTTAGCGCAGGTTTGATCGCTTTCTTCAACTTCCCAACTGCAGTATTTGTACAAATCAAATTTAAATAAATTTTGCGCCGTGGTGATTGATACTTCATCGATGCCAAGGGAATTGAATGGAATGATTAATAATTTTACGTTGTCTGGTTCATCAATATTTACTTTACTTGCAGATGAAATTTGAATTGTTAAAAATATAGATAGAATTAAAATTCCAAAAGTGGATTTCAATATAGATTTCATAACCCCTTCCCTTTCTTTTTAATTATTTGCGGTCATTTTTTTTAGAAGAATTCTAGTTAAGATTTATTTTCAATTTCACGAACAATTACTTTGCTTCCTTCTACTTTTATCACCTTTATCTTTTTGCCATTTTCAATGTAAGAGGCTTCAGTAACTACATCAACTCTTATTCCATTAAAATCAGCGGTGCCGGCCGGACGAAGGGTTGTGTACGCAATTCCTTCCAATCCTAATAAATCTTTTGCCAAAGGATTTGAAACAAAACCTCTTTCCGCCGTTTCTGCTTCATTCAAAATAAGCCTGCTGAAGGCAGAAGATTTTGGTAAAAATTTTGCCAGCGCAAAAGCAAAAATTATAGCGGTTACAATGGCGGCGGTTAATTGAACTATTGCCATTGAAATTTGAGTGGCGTCGACAAATTTAAAGTCGCCAATCAAAGCCAAAAATATTGATAACATGATTAAAATAATTCCACCGATGCCTGCAATGCCAAAACCCGGTATAACAAAAATCTCCAGCGCTAAAAGAACTATTCCGATAATAAATAAAATTATCTCCACGCCAGAAGCCAGTTGCAAAATATATGACGAGCCAAAAAATAACGCGAGACAAATTACGCCCATTGTTCCGGGCAACCCCCAACCTGGAGTTTTTATTTCTGCTATCAAACCAAAAAATCCGAGCATAATTAATATTGATGAAACAATCGGGTTATTCAAAAACTTAACCACATCCTCAGCCCAATTTTGATCTACAGTTATTATTTCGGAATTCTTTAAATCGAACTCAGCTAAAACTTCATCTAAATTATTTGCAGTTGTGTCCGCTATTTTATATTTAAGAGCTTCGTCGGTTGTTAAAGTTATAAGCTCTGTGCTGTCAACTAATCCTTCTACAATAATTCTTTCGTCCACCATTCCTTGCGCAACGTCGACTCGTCTTCCATTTTTTTCAGCCACGCTTCGCATTTCCGAGCGCATAAATGATTGATACTTTTCGCTTTGCTTTTGTCCCGCTTGATCAACAACCGTTGCCGCGCCGATGCTGCTGCCGGGCGACATTACAATTTTCTTACAAGACAGCGCAATGAAGGACCCTGCGGAGATTGCTCTGTTTTTTATGAAGGCAATAGTTAAAAGTTTGCTGGAAATTATCGCGTCTTTAATTTGAGTTGCGGCGTCAACTCTTCCCCCAAAAGTATTAATGTGAAAAATTATTGCGTCGGCGTTATTTTTTTCCGCTTCATCAACTGCGCGGCTGATATAGGCAGCCATTCCTAGATCAATTTCACTTTCAATTTTAGCGTAATAAACTTTTTTCTGTTGAGAAAAAGAATTCGCGCTTAATAAAAATAATATTACAATTGAGGTGATAAAGGGAAAGAATAATTTGAGTTTCAAAGTAAAGTTCTCCGCTTTTAAAATTCTAATTTATGCTAAAATAAAAAAAGAGACTTTAAAAGTCTCTTTAATATTCCTGCAATATTATGTGTCCTAATTTATCGCGTTTAGTTTTTAAATATTTTTCATTGTTAGCGTTGGGCGGCATTTCAATGGGAACGCGTTCAACAATTTCCAAACCGTAACCTTTTAAGCCGATAACTTTTTTAGGGTTGTTTGTAAGAAGTCTAATCTTTCTTACGCCCAAATCCAAAAGTATCTGAGCGCCTATTCCATAATCGCGCAAGTCCGGTTTAAATCCTAAAGCTTCATTTGCTTCAACCGTATCTTTTCCTTCTTCCTGAAGTTTGTACGCTTTAATTTTATTTTCTAACCCAATGCCGCGCCCTTCCTGTCGCATGTAAACCAATACGCCGTTGCCTTCGGCATTAATTTGTTCGAGAGCCCTATTAAGCTGATCGTGGCAATCGCATCTTAAAGAATGAAACACATCGCCGGTTAAACATTCGGAATGCATACGAACTAAAATCGGTTCATCGGCAATAATGTTTCCTTTTACAAGCGCAATTTGTTCTTTGTTGTCAAGATTGCTTTTGTATAAAGATAAATGAAAATCGCCGTGCTTTGTGGGAAGATTAGCTTCCGTAATTTTTTTGATGAGGCGTTCTTTTCTCAATCGGTATTGTATTATATCTTTTACCGTAAGAATTTTTAAATTGAATTTTTTAGCAATCTCCAGCAAGTCGGGCACGCGCGCCATCTCGCCGTTATCTTTTAAAATTTCACAAAGAACGCCGGCGGGTTTTAAATTTGTAAGACGGCATAAATCAACTGCGGCTTCGGTATGTCCGGCTCTTCTTAAAACGCCTTCGTCAAAAGCGCGCAGAGGAAAAATATGTCCGGGTCTGGCAAAATCAGATGCGGTAGATTTAGCGTCGATAATTTTTTTAATTGTCAACGCTCTATCGGCTGCGGAAATTCCGGTTGTAGTTCCCTCTTTTGCATCAATGGTAACAGTGAACTGCGTTCCGTGGAGAGCTGAATTTGAATCAACCATAAGCGGTAAACCCAGCTGATCAAGCCTATCGCCATTAGCGGCTACGCAAAGCATTCCTTTGCCATAAGTAACCATAAAATTTACAATATCAGGAGTAACGTATTCGGCGGCGCAAACGAAGTCGCCTTCATTTTCGCGGTCCTCATCATCAACAACAATTATTACTCTGCCGTTTTTAATATCTTCAATCGCTTCTTCAACTGAACAAAACATTTTAAATCCTATATTATTCGAACACAATTTTTGTAATTAAAAATTCTCTTTGCTAAATAAGTTTATTCGTATAACTATTTCAATAATAAAAATAGCGCTTTAAATTTTAGCTAAGATTACTTTTTATTGCAATGTATCTTTTGAACTAACGACAGTTGTAACTGCGGTGCGTTCAATTTTTAATTTTACTTTATCGCCCACGTCAAGCAGAACAGTTTTTTCGTCAAGCCCAGAAATAATTCCATGCACTCCGCCGCTGGTAATTACTTTGTCGCCTTTTTGAATATTAGACAACAATTTTTCTCGTTCTTTAGCGCGCTTTTGCTGCGGTCTTATTATCATAAAATAAAAGATTAAAAATATTGCGCCAAACATTATTATGGTGCTTACCATTCCACCGCCGCCGCCCTCGCCAGACGGCGCCATTGCTATTAATTCTAACAATTATTCCTCCGTATTATTTTTTTGGTTTAATGAAATTTTACTAATTATGTTTTTTTTCCACTCTAAAAAATTGCCATTTAAAATTTGTTTTCTCGCTTCAGCAACAAGCCATAAATAAAAATGAAGATTATGAATACTCGCTAATTCTAAAGCTAAAATTTCATTGGCAATAAACAAATGCCGTAAGTAAGCTTTTGTATAATTTTTACAAGCATAACATTCACAATTTTCATCAATGATTGAAAAATCATCTTTAAATTTAGCGTTGCGCATTGACAGAACTCCGTTGGAAGTAAACAAGTTTGCGTTGCGCGCATTTCGCGTCGGCATAACGCAGTCAAACATATCCACGCCTCGTTCAATGGCTTCCAAAATATTTTCCGGTCTTCCAACTCCCATTAAATAGCGCGGTTTATTTTCAGGCATAAAGCCGGTTGTAAAATTTACTAAATCATACATAATTTCTGTAGGTTCGCCAACCGCAAGTCCGCCGATAGCATATCCGTCAAAATTAATTTTTAATAGATCTTTAGCTGACTTTTTGCGCAAATCTTTATAAACGCTTCCTTGGATTATTCCGAATTGAAATTGTTCGTGATCATAAAAAGGATTTGAATTTTCAAAAGCTTCTTTATTCAACATCGCCCAGTTTGAAGTTAGTTCAGTTGATTTAACAGCATAATCATAACTACAGGGATAAGGCGTGCATTCATCCAAAACCATCATAATATCCGAACCAATACTTCGCTGAATTTCCACGACTTTTTTGGGAGTAAAAAAATGTTTGCTTCCGTCAAGATGAGATCGAAATTCAACGCCGTCTTCTTTTAGTTTTCTTAATTCAGATAAGCTAAAAACTTGATAACCGCCGCTGTCAGTTAAAATTGGTTTATTCCAATTCATAAATTTATGTAAGCCGCCGGCTTTTTCGAGAATTTCAGTTCCGGGTCTTAAATAAAGATGATAAGTATTTGAAAGAACAATTTGAGCTTTAATATCGCTCTCTAAATAAAAATTATTTACAGCTTTTACAGTTCCTTGCGTGCCGACGGGCATGAAAATCGGGGTCTCAACTTTGCCGTGGTCTGTTTCAAAAATACCGGCGCGCGCTTTAGAATTAGGATCATTGCTAAGTAATTCAAACTTCAACAAAATAGTTTTAAATATTCAATAATTTCTAAAAGAATGATTACAAATTTACAGCAATTTAATTCAAGCGCCAAAGAAAGTTTTATAAGAAATGTGGATGATTGGTTTTTAAATTGCCTGCGAATTATCAATCAACTTAACAATATCAATTTTAATATTGTTGGCGCGGGCAACGAGAATATCGAAGTTGTCAATTTTTAGCGTCTCCCCCTGCTGGGGAATTCTACCCAAACTATAAATAATAAATCCGGCTAAAGTTTCATAATCGCCGTCGGGAATATTTAAATTATATTTTTCATTAATAAAATCTACTTCAACTTTTCCGCTGATGATGTAAGAATTATCGCCAATCTTTCTGCAAATATCTTCGTCAATATCATATTCATCTTTTATCTCTCCAAAAATTTCTTCAATAATATCTTCCATAGTAATTATTCCCGCAGTGCCGCCGAACTCATCAATCACTACCGCGAACGAAGCCTGCTTATTTAAAAATTCATTAAGCATATCAAAACTTTTTTTTGTTTCGGGAACAAAAGTAACATCGCGTAAAATGCTTTGTAAATTTTCAGGCGATTTAAAAAGATCGTAAGCTAAAACAATTCCTTTAATGTTATCCAAATTATCATCATACACCGGCAGTTTTGAGTAGCCGGATTCAATAAAAATATCGAGCGCTTCAGTTACGCTTTGATTTATTTCGACGCCTGTAATATCGGTTCGGGGACGCATTGCCTCATAAACGCGCTGATCGCCTAAAGCAAAAACTTTGCTGATAATATCGCTTTCTTTTTTGTTTACTACGCCGGCTTCATGACTTTCTCTCACCAGCGACTCTATATCTTCTTTACTGAAAAGATTATTTAAATTTTCCTCCGTAACATTTTTTGATTGGGTTAGCTTTAGAGAAAATGCCGACGTTAATTTTATAAATGGATATAAAATTAAAGCAATAATTCTAATAGGAATCGCCGTAACTATTACTATTCTATCGGCAAGCTCTCGGGCAAAATATTTTGGAATTAGTTCGCCAATAAATAAAAGCGCCAGCGTGGAAACAATTAATATTTCAACTTGGCTCCAGCCAAATAAGCGGGTTAAAAACACAGCGCTGATAGAAGCAAAAGCAATATTAACTATGTTATTGCTTATAAGAATGGTTGAGTAAAAAGTATGCGGATGATTAGCAAAGTAAAACGCGTTTTTAGCGGGAAGATTTTTTTTCCGCGCTCTTATTTCAAGCTTTATTTTATTTGAAACAACAAACGCTATTTCTGAGCCGGAAAAAAATCCGCTTACTATTATTAATATTAATAAAATAATTAAGTCGTTCATAAGTAAAATTTTCTCAGCAATATTCTCTTCATAAATTTATTTTTCTTAAACATAAATAATTAAAATTGTAACAGCCACATAAAGAAAAATATTAATTATCATCGGCAAATCTTTTATAATAACATCCGCTGTGTTCTCGCCTTGTTTATTCAAATAGACAAGAAACATATAACGAAAAATTCCAAAAACAACAAATGGAGTTGTGTAAATTAAATCTTCAGTCTCAAAAACGTTTATCGTCCTTGCGGAAACAGTGTAAAGCGCATAACAAATAATAACAGCCGCCGCCGCAACGGTTGCCATTTGATCAGTAAATTCTTTTGAGTAATGAACTAAAACTTTTCTTGTTATTGCAACATCCTCGTGTTCGCTTAAGACAAGCTCGGTTCGCCTTTTCATCACGCCTAAAAATAAAGAGATAAACATGGTAGTTAAAATTAACCAGCTTGAAATGCTTACATTAATTACAAATGCGCCGGCAAGTACGCGCAGCATAAATCCCGCCGCTATGCTGAAAATATCCAGCAGCACCATATGTTTTAAAACAAAACTATAAAAAACATTTAATAAAAAATAAGCCGCCACCGCAGCGGCAAAATGTAATTTGAAAAAGAACAAAGAAATAAAAATAATTACAGCTAGAAATCCGGCGGTAACTCTCGCGCTTTGAATAGAAATCTTTCCCGACGGTAAAGGTCTGAACTTTTTTTTAGGATGAGCCTGATCTGCTTTAATATCAACCAAATCATTTATAATATAAACCAGGCTGGAAGCGAGACAGAAAAGTACAAATGCGGAAAGCGTGACTAAAAAATAATTTGTATTTAAAAGATTTTGAGAAAATAACAGCGGGACAAATACAAATAAATTTTTAATCCATTGGGAAATACGGAACAGTTTTACATATTCGCTAATCATTAAAAAACAGCCGTCTCATGGTAAATACCAAAAACTTCTTTAAGCTCAGTAACCATCTCGCCTAACGTAACATAATTGCCTGCGGCTTTAACAAGAATGGGCATTAAATTATTTCCATTTACCGCTGCGGCGCTAAGCTCTTTCAAATTTTCTTTTACCAATTCATTATTTCTACTTTGCTTAATTTCAGCCAATCTTTTTTTCTGCGCTATTTCAACTTCAGGCGAGATTGTTAAAATTGGTATTTCTACATTTTCATCTTCTTCTATAAATTCATTAACTCCAACAATAAATTTTTCTTTTCGTTCTACTTGACGTTGATAATGATAAGCTGCGTCGGCAATTTCTTTTTGAAAATATCCTGTTTCAATTGCGGGAATGACTCCGCCCAGTGAATCAATCTGTTCAAAAATATCGTTCGCTTGTTTTTCCATTTTGGCTGTTAATGATTCCACAAAATAACTTCCACCCAAAGGATCGACTGTGTTTATAACTCCCGTTTCGTAGGCAATTAATTGCTGAGTGCGTAATGCAATTTTTACTGCTTTCTCACTCGGCAAAGCTAAAGTTTCATCCATTGAATTTGTGTGCAAAGATTGAGTTCCACCCAAAACTCCAGCCAAAGCTTGAAACGCCGTCCGGACAATATTATTCTCAGGCTGCTGCGCTGTAAGCGTACAGCCTGCAGTTTGAGTATGAAATCTTAACCACCATGAGCGCGGGTTTTTAGCGCCGTATTTTTCTTTCATTCGTTTAGCGTATATTTTTCTAGCTGCTCTGTACTTGGCTATTTCTTCAAAAAAATCTAAATGCGAGTTGAAGAAAAAAGAAATGCGGGGAGCAAATTCATCCACGTCCATTCCTCTTTCAATGCAATGTTCAATGTATGAAAATCCGTCCGCTAAGGTATAAGCTAATTCCTGAACGGCGGTGGAGCCGGCTTCGCGGATATGATATCCGCTAACGGAAACCGGATTCCATTGTGGAATTTCTTTTGCGCAGTATTCAATCATATCAACAATAATACGCATTGAAGGTTTCGGCGGATAAATATATTCCTTTTGAGCAATGTATTCTTTTAAAATATCATTCTGCAAGGTGCCGCGTAAATTTTTAAAATCTACATTTTGTTTTTGAGCAACGGCAAGATAGAAAGCAAACAACATAGCCGCGGGAGAATTAATCGTCATTGAAGTGGAAACTTTTTCAAGCGGGATTTTATCAAATAAAACTTCCATATCTTTTAAAGACGAAACAGAAACTCCGCAAATACCGACTTCGCCTTCGCTTGGTTCAGCGTCGGCATCCCATCCCATTAAAGTTGGAAGATCAAAAGCAACGGATAAGCCTGTTTGTCCGTAATTTAATAAATAATGAAAACGATTATTTGTGTCTTCCGGCGAACCGAATCCGGCGAACTGCCGCATCGTCCAAGTCTTACCTCTATAACCATTGGCGTGAATGCCGCGAGTGTAAGGATATTCCCCGGGGAAACCTATTTCACTTAGGTAATTAATATTTTCAATATCTTCAGGCGCGTATAAAACATTTATTGGCTCGTCGCTAACGGTAGTAAATTTCATTCCGGTCGAACGTGAGTTTTTAACTTTTTGGTAATACTCATTTTTTTTCTTTTCATAATCATTAGCGTTCATAAAAATCCTTTAAATGTTTTAGTTTTTTTGAAACTATTAATTATCAAAACCTTTTGGGTTATGATAAAAAGTAATTTATCTTTTTTTGTAAATATCTTTTCGATGTTGAATCTCAGTAATCACTATAATATTTTGAGAATAAATTATATCAAATATTACTCTATAATTGCCTGCTCTCAAACGATAGTTATTTGTTGCTTTTAATTTTTTGATATCTAAGTTTTTTAAACCCTTAGCTAAGTCGTCTATTTTATTAAAAATTTAATCCTACTATTGCGATCAATATTTAGCAAATGTTTTTCTGAAAAAGATGAATACTTAATTTCAAATTCCATATTTTTTCTATCTTCTAAAGAAATAAGTTTACCTTCTTTAAGCTCTTTTCTAGCTTCTCGACTATTTTTTTCTCCTCTATTGCTTCTTCAGTTAATTCTTCATCTTCTTCCGGGACTGATTTAAGATAGTCTAAAAAAGATTCCGTTTTATTTTTTTTATTTTTTGCGATAAGAAATTCGATATAATTTTTAACGCTGTAAATTTCATTATCGGGCAATTCATTTATTAATAAAAATAGATCTTTTTTGCTTTTGCTGTAAGCTGATTTGCTAATCGTTATAACTCCAATTTTAAGTTCTTCCAAATCTTCTGTCAAATTCGTCTAAAGATATTTTAACTACAATCGGTCTTCCGTGCGGACAAACATACGGCATGGAGGTCGCGAACAATTGATCAATCAACAATCGCATTTCCTTTTCTGAAAGTTTATCTCCCGCTTTAATTGCAGTTTTGCATGAATAAGATTTTGCAATATTATCTTTTGTTTCTAATTTTTTTTCTTGCTGGTTTGATGTGAACTCTTCCAGCAATTCTAAAAGTATTTTTTCTTCGGAACCGCGAATTACATCGTCGGGAACTCCTTCAATTACAATTGTATTTTTGCTGAAATATTTTATTTCAAATCCAAGACGTATTAAATAAGGTTCAATTTCTTTAATCAATTCTATTCTTGCGGGATCCAATTCAATTGTTTTGGGAAAAAGAAGCTGCTGCGAAAATGGAAGATTGGCGTCAAATCTTTTTAAAGCTTTTTCATACAAAATTCTTTCATGCGCAACATGCTGATCAACAATCATCAAGCCGGTTTTTATTTGAGATAAAATATATTTGTTGTGAAGCTGAATTAAAAATGGCGAGTCAACTTCTTCGGCGGAAGCTCTTTTTGTTTCTTGATGAAAAACTTCCCTCTTTTCCGGCGTTTCAAAAGGATGCGAATCATCTGATTTTTTGAACGAAGAGATTTCATTATCCGGCAAAGAGCTAAAGATCAAATCAATGTCTTTGTCAGAAAAATTCAAGTGATTCGAAGTTGCATTCGGTTTGTTAAAAGATTTTTTTTCAGTAAAAGTTGGGCGGTCAGAAAAATCATTTCTCTCAACTTTATTGAAATGATTAAATTTTAATTTTTCTTCCGTTTCAATTTCATCGTTAAAAGCCATGGTGGGGACTAAATCATGCGTAGCCAAGCTTTTTTTAATAACAGCTAACACAAAATTGTACACATCTTTTTCATCTTCAAATCTTACCTCAAGTTTTGAAGGATGAATATTTACATCAATTCTTTTAGGATCAATTTCAAGAAATAAAATAAAAAACGGATAATCGCCTTTTTCTAAAATATTTTCATAAGCTGTAAACACGGCGTGATTAATTTGCTTGCTGGAAACTAATCTTCTATTTAAAAATAAATACTGCTCGCCTTTACTTTTTTTTAGCATAGTAGGTTTTCCCACAAAACCATAAAGACTTAGAAAATCGGTTCTCTCTTCCACGGGCACAAGCGCATCAAGCATATTATCGGCAAAAACTTTTTTAACTCTTTCTTCAAGATCGGAGGATGGATAATCAAAAATTAAATTATCGTCATTAAAAAGTTTAAAATAAATCGAAGGATAGCTTAGCGCAATCCGATTAAAAGTATCAATTATATGTTTAAATTCAGTTGCGTCCGTCTTTAAAAAATTTCTTCGGGCGGGAGTATTATAAAAAATATTTTTTACAGAAATACAAGTCCCTTTTGAAAAGGCGCCCTTTTCTTTAATTATTTTTCCGGCTTCATCAATACGAACTGAGGTTCCAATATCTTCATTTAAAATTTGTGTTTTAATTTCAAGCTGACTAACTGCGGCTATCGAGCTTAACGCTTCGCCTCTAAAGCCTAAAGTTTTAATTGCTTCCAAATCATCATAAGTGGAAATTTTGCTGGTAGCATGTTTTTGAATGCAGAGAATAACATCTTCTTCATTCATTCCGAGTCCATTGTCGCAAACTTGAATAAGAGACTTGCCCGCTTTTTTAATAATTAATTCTATCTCTGTGGAATTTGCATCGATGGAATTTTCGAGAAGCTCTTTAACCACAGACTCCGGTCTCTGCACAACTTCGCCGGCGGCAATTTTATTAGCTAAATTTTCGGGTAATATTTTAATTATAGAAGACATAAAATCTACTTTCTTACAAACCTAACTATTTCAAAATCATTTCTTTTCTCTCGGGACTCTTCAATCCAAACAGCGCTATTTATTTTAGGAAAATAAACATCTCCTTCAGCGTCAAAATTCATAAATGAAATTAGCATTTCATCAACTAAATTAATTGATTGTTTATAAATTTCACCGCCGCCTATTATAAAAATTTTTTCTTTTGAATATTCTTTAGAGGCGTCAATTGCATCTTCAATACTCGGGAATATTTTTACTTCATCAAAAGGAAATGATAAATTTTTATTTCTGCTTACAACGAAGTGCGGTCTTCCTTTTAATGGAGTTGCAAGCGAGTTAAAAGTTTTTCTTCCCATAATTATTGGGAAGCCAATTGTAGTATTTTTAAAATGCTGAAATTCTTCTTTTATATGCCATGACATTTCTCCGTTCGATTTGCCGATTACGCCGTTCTGTGCAACTGCAACAATGATAATTTTTTTCAAACAGCAACCTCAAATCTTATTTTGTCGTGATGCTGATAACCTTCTATTTTAAAATCTTCAAACTTCAATTCATCAATTGGTTTTTTAGCAATTATTAATTTCGGCAGAGGCAACGGCTCGCGTTTTAATTGTTCCTTTAATCCTTCAAGATGATCAAATTTTTCCATCTCTGAATTCTTATCGCCCACATAAATATGAGCGTCAATAATAGTATGAGCAAATTGTCCTACTTCCAATTCCACTTCCTGTGCAATAATTTGAGTAAGCATAGAATAAGCCGCAAGATTAAAAGGAATGCCTAAGGCAATATCGCCGGAGCGCTGCGTCAAATGACAATTTAATTTTCCGTCGCTTACATTAAAAGCAAAACTATAATGACAAGGAGGAAGTTTACTTTTAGCGGCATTGCCCGGCTCCCACGCCGAAACCACAAGCCGGCGGCTATATGGCTTCTTTTTTATTTCATCAATAACATACTTTATTTGATCCACTTCCCGCACTTGCCATTCGCCATTTTTATCTTTTTCTGCGCTGGGAAAATGTCGCCAATAATATCCGTAAGCGGTTTCAAGATTTCCATTTTCATCCGCCCAGGCGTCCCATATTTTTGTATGCTTTCTTAAATTTCTTATATGATTTTCACCTGATAAATACCAAAGCACTTCATGCAATAATGATTTCCACTCCATTTTTTTTGTAGTTAATAATGGAAATCCTTTTGATAAATCCACTTTATAAAAAGCACCGAAGTATGAGATTGTATCAATCTCCAGTTCTCGATTTTTTTCTAACGCCTTCATCAATAACTAAATTTACAAGATCTAAATACTGTTTCATTTCACTCCCTGAGCAAAATATTTAATAATAAGTTTTAATTTATTTTTAGCCAATTTAATAAAAAATGTGTAAGGTATAAAATTTAATTGAGTTGCTTGCTTTTGATGAATGTGCAGGCTTTTTGCAAACCTATTTCATAATTTCTTATTGATTCTTCGGTCGAAATAAAAAAAGAAGAGAGTTCAATTATTTCAGCATTTGGAGGCAGCAGTTTTTTTATATTGGGAGCAGCACACCCAGTTATAATAAAAATCTTGTCAGTTTTATCTTTAAAGTAATTTATTATTATACCTGGGGCTTTATTCATAAAACTTTGCTCATCAAATGCTCCCTCCCCCGTAATTGCCCCATTAATATTCGTAAATTTTTTAACATTTAAATCATTCAAAACAAAATTATTTGAGGTGCGGATAGACGAATTAAAAAATATTTGAAACGCTGCCGCTAATCCGCCAGCAGCGCCTGATAAAAACTTAGAAGAATCCCATAAGTTCTTTTTATTAAATTGACTAATAAGATTCTCAAAACCAGATTCAATTAGCCCACTATCTTCTTTAGTCGAACCTTTTTGTCCTCCGAAAGTATAAGTAGCGCCATTCATACCCAACAACGGATTATCTACATCAGTAATTATTTCAATTTCAAAAGCGAAATTAGGAGCAAGCCACGAAACATCATCTACAAGATTTAAGCTGGCGGGAATTGCTTCAACCTCATATTGATTATTATATAATTTTAGCCCTAATTGGGAACACATTCCTACCCCCAAATCGTTTGTTCCTGTACCTCCCATTCCGATAATAATTTTCTTAACTTTTAATTCGCCGCTTTTATTTTTATTTTGAATTTTTAATAGTAATTCTCCCAATCCTTTTGAACTAAGATTTATTGGCTTTCGTAAATTTTTAGGAATTAAATTCATTCCTAAAACTTTGGCTGATTCGATGTAAATTGTTTGCGTTTCCTTTTTGAAACCGACTTGAACTTTAATTTTGCTTTCATCAAATGGCGTTGAAATAAAGAAATTCAAAATCTCTAAATTGAAATGATAATTGCAAACATCTAAAAATCCATCTCCTCCATCGGAAATTGGAAATGGACAAAGTTCGAATTTTTCATCGTACAAATATTCCTGCAGTAATTTCACTAAATTAACAGAAGAAGCGCATTCTTTAAAACTATTTGGGGCAAGTAATATTTTTAATTTTTTATCTGACAATATTCTTCAATAATTCCTCAAATTTTTGATAAACTTTTTGAGCATCAATTCCACCTTCTCCTGAGAATGAACATATTTTAGGATCACCCGGACATTTAATTTGACAGTAGTTTTCTTCAGGCAAAATAACTTTAGAGGCGTTTCCTTTTGGTTCCCATAATTTTGGGGAACAAGCTGTAAGCGGGCAAAAAAGAGAAAGCGTTTTTACTTTAAGAGCGGCGGCAATGTGCATAGGTCCCGTGCTTGCCGAAATTAGCAGATCCAACGCCGCAAAATTTATGATTGATTTTCTTAGATCATTCCCTTCATTTAAATAAACAATGTTATTAATATTTTTTATTTCTTCGGGAACAATCAAATCCGTTACGGCTAATTTAATTCCTTCAATCCGATTAATCATTTCAGCTAATTTTACATATTCACTAACAGGCATATTAGGCGCTGAATTCCCGCTGGTAACATTTATACCAATAAACAATTCTCCATGAGCGCAAAAACGTTTTTTAATTTCTGAGAATTCTAATTTTTCTTTTTCAGTTAGGAATATTTCCGTTTCTAAATTTTCTGTTTCTATTCCAAGCTTCCTAATTGAATCCAAACAATAATCAGCTTCATGCCGCAATGGAATATATTTATTCCTAAACGTGCTTTTAGTGTTAGTTATGAATTGATAAAACTTATATCCAACACCGATACGTTTTTTTATCCCGGCAAAAAAAAGAAGCCAATTTATTCTTGCTGTTGGGAGCAGCATAATAGATTGAGTAAAATTAAAACTTCTAATTAGTTTTATGAATTCAATTTTTTCTTTAAAAGTAAAATTATTTTTCTCATCTGGATAAATGATTATTTCATCCACGTTTGGATTATTTAAATAAATATCTTTAGCATAGCTTCTGACAAGCAATGCTACAAATGAGGAGGGATATTTCTTTTTTATTTCTCTTGGAACCGGGGTAGATAAAACAACATCGCCAAGTCTATCAGGGCGGGAAACTAGTACTCTTAATTGGTGGTCCATTCTAATTCAATATTTAAATCTTAATGAGAATACTTTTTAATTTAATTTATACTCTTGTAAATATTCTAAAGATTTCACTGCTATCTTTTCCCACAAAAAATTTTCCTTAATAAAATTATGAAGTTTATCGGACTTTTTTGAATTCAAAGATTTTTCAATTCCATTTTTAATTGAATTTATTGAGGTCGGCTCAACATATTCAGCCATATTTTGAAAATAATCTTTTGTGCCGCCAAAGGGCGTTATAACTATTTTAGCGCCGCTCAGAGCGGCTTCCAATGCGGCTATGCCTGGAGTTTCGAACAAAGAAGGTAATACAAAAGTATCGCAAGCCGCATAAGCAGAGGCAAGGAGCGGCGAGTCATTTTCTAATTCTTCTATCAATAAAATGTTTTTATTTCTTTGAATAATTTTCTTTACTTCTTCGCTTTCATTTGTATTCAACACTTTCCCAATAATAACCGAAGGGTGATCAATTTTTTCCAGCGCTTTAACTAATGTTAAAATGTTTTTTCGCTTGGCTCCAATATGACCCACATTAAGTATAAAATTTTTTATCCCATATTTTTTATAGAAAATGTCAGGATCAGAATCTAAAAATCTCTCCGATACTCCGTTATAAAGAACCGCAAATTTATTTTCCGAAATGTTAAATCCTTTGGAGATAAGATTTTTTTCTTCAGAAGTATTGGGTAAAATCTTTTGTGACCATTCGCAAATATCTCTTATAAATCCATAATCTAACCACAGCCCGGGAACAAATTTTCTAATTATTTTATCCGCTGAGTTTACACGATTTAAATATTTACACGAATGCGAACTGTAAAAAACCGGTTCCACTATAAATTTAGTTTTTTGATAAAATAAATTTCTTGCTAAACCATATATTGAAAAATTGGATCCCACAAGATGAACAATCTCAAAATCCTTTAGCTTATCAGCGCTTGTCCACATATTAAATAGTTCAACTTCGTGTCCAAGTTTTTCCAAGTGATTTTTGCATTCCATAATTTTTATGTACGGTCCGCCCTTAGCCAATGGAACGCCTTCATAAGTTGCAAAACATATTTTCATTGCTTTGATTTTCTATATTTAAAAAGTAAATCATGCCAAATCATTCGAGCTGAAGTCCTTCTTAATTCTTTCGGAGAATGATTATAATTAATTTGCAGCGCCGTATTATCAATAATTTTATCTTTATAAGTTTTGCTTGACAAGGGAGATAAATAAGTTTTTTTATCCGGATAAAATACTCGCAACCAAAATTTTTCACCATTTATATTGGAACTTATTTTTATGTTTTGGTCGATAAATTCAGCATGCCATTTTAAAGATAATCTCTTATTCCACCATTCATAGATTTCACTAAAAGTAAAATCTGGAATATTAAGTGAATTAATTTTTTTAAATATCTTATCTAAAATATTTAATCTTTCTTCAGCTGGATGCGTGTATAAAATTATCGGTTCATTTAAAATTATTTTTTCATCAATAACCTTATAAAAGTAATTCAACATTTCAGAATCACTGTTCCCGCCCCATTTTAATCTTCCAAAACTAAGAGGATGAATTGGTATTTGCAGAACTTTACTGAAATTATTTTTTGTAAATGGAAACATTGGCAGACAATCATAAGCATAACTAAATTCTGAAGAATAATTAAAATTTAAATTTTCTAACGCTTTGCAAAATTCATAGTTCCATTCGCCAAAAGGCGCGGCTGAGCCTTTCACATCGCTGTTAATTTGATTAAGAATTTCTAATCCGCGCTTAATATTTTCATAATTTTTTTTATAGCCGCTAAAAACTTTATGACGATAGCAATGCAGAGCAAACTCCTGACCATTAAAGCTATTATATAAATCTAATAGCTGTGAATTATTTGAACCTTCAATTGATTTTGTTTCAACAAACCAGGTCGCCGATATTTTATTTTTTTCAAAAGTATCATATAAATTCTTTAGTTGAAATTGAGTTCCGAAGTCAGTATCAACGCGAAATGAAAAAATATTTTTTTCGCCATTTGGAAATTGCCAGAGAGTTATGAATGGTAGATTTCTAAAATGATAAAGATATTCCAACGCATTTTTAATTAGATGATAAACAGATCCCTTGCTAACTTTTGCAACTCTTTCATTCGTTTCAATATTTCCATAATGAGAAATAAAATTTTTTCGGATGACTGAATCATTTAAAATAAGCGATGAAAAACCTGAAGGAAATATTATAGCTTTGCCTGTACCAACATTCATCGAAAGAACAGTTTTAATTTTATTTTGATTTTTAAGATGATTTGAATTTTTTGCCACGCTGCAATTTTTATAAACATCGCAAATCATATTATTACTAAAAATTTCATCAACATCATCTTGAAGAAACTTAATAAATATTTTTTTGGTTTTTATGTTTAATAAATTTTCAGCTATATCTACTTCGGTTAAAATGCATCCGCCGCTATTAAGATATTGGTGAATCAGCTCGGCGTTAATTTTTTTTTCAGAAATAATTAATATAGGAACTTCATCAGCCGCTAATTGCTCATTTATATTTATTACATTAAACGGAAGCCCAATTTGCTGAAGCAAAATTTGCCAATGTGGTAACAACGATGTTATTCCCACGCTTAAGTTCAAATGAAAACCCTTTTAATAAAGTTAAGTTCGCTTGATTTAATTCTTGCTGAAAACATTATTAATGGAATGCCAATAAAAAAGGCAACAGCTAATTGAACGGCAAAATTTAAATTCAAAAATATTATTCCCGCCGCCGCCATTAACGCCGTAAATAAAGGGACCACAACTGAATTCATTACTTCTATTTTGAATTCTCGATTCAATTTAAAAGATAAAAAGCCGCAAACTGTTATTTCAAATACCGCATAAGCGTAAGCGGCTCCTTCCACTCCAAAATGTTCGACCAAAAATATTAATGAAATTAAAAAAACAACAGTTCCGATAATGAGTGAATTTGTATAAATTTTTTCTTTATGGATTCCAATTAATGTATAAACAAAAACGGAACTGAGCAGCGTGAAGTAAAAACTAATTATCAATATTTGAAAAACAGAAGTAGCCTCTGAATATTGTGAACCAAAAATTATATTAACAATATTTTTCCCGCAAACTATTGCCAAAAAAGAAACGCATAATCCTATGGCTGATATAATTTTTAAAATCTTGTTAAACATTTCATTTAGATTTTTAGGATTTAAATTATAGAACTGAATTATTTTAGGGAAAAATAGAGCGCCGAATATACGGTCAAAAATTAAAAGTATAACTATTATTTTATAAGCGGCGCTGTAAACGCCGGCTTCAGAATTGGAAGCGACTATGCCGAGATAAATAATTGGAAATGCCACTACGAATTGGGCTAAAATTGAGGCAACCCCGAGAGAGAAAGATTCTTTAAATAATGATAGAAATTTAAAAGTTTTAATATTGAAAACGACGCGGTTCTTAGATTTATAAAAAAAATAAACTAAAAATATTGCATTCAATACACCCGCAAACGTCCATCCCAAGCCGGTTAAAACCACATCATTAGAATTCAGCACAAAAAGAAAAACAAATATTAAATAAACCAGCGAACCTAAAATTCTGCCTAAGGCTATCACTTCCATTTTTTGTTTTCCATGGAATAACCATTCAAGCAGTACCGCATTTGGAAATAAAAAAAGTAAATATGCCATTGCTGTTTCAGCAACTGTTTTTGATTCAACAAAAAACAATACAAGCATTATTGACAAACTGAAGATTACAAATGCAAATATTATTCGTGTTAAAATTATATTTCCGGTAAGCGTTTCAAGTTCTTGCGGCTGCCCCGCGACTTTTCTTGTGCCCAAAAGCGTCAAGCCCCCATTGCTAATAATTGCCGCATAACCCAATATTGCCGAGCCGATATTAATTATTCCAAAATTAGATTTTCCCAAAACTCTTGCAAGATAGGTAACCGCAATTAAGCCAAGCAGGCGCGCAATAAATTCAATTGAGAAAAGCGAAATAATATTTTTAAGATTTTTGTTCAAAATAAATTTTTATTTCAATTCTCTCTTTAAAATATTAACAATGCGTTTGGAAGCTCTGCCGTCCCCAAAAGGATTTTTACTATGAAAATAATTAAAATCCTTTTTTAATTCACCGTCAATCTTCGCAAATGTTTTTTTCAATTTTTGAGGATCGCTGCCGGTTAAAAAAGCATAGCCGGCTTTAATGGCTTCGCTTCTTTCAGTTACATCGCGCATAATGATCAGCGGTTTTTTAAAGACGAAACTTTCTTCCTGAATTCCCCCTGAATCTGTTATTATAAAGTGAGAGTTGTTCATTAAATAAATAAATGACAAGTAATCCAAAGGCGGAAGCAAATAAATATTTTTAATGTTATTTAAAATATTATTTACCGGACGGCTAACTTTTGGATTTAAATGAACGGGATAAACAAAATTGTAATCATAATTTTCAGCGAGGTATTTTATTGTTAACAACATCGTCTCTAAATCTTTGCCAAACTTTTCGCGGCGATGCAGCGTAATTAAAATAAATTTTTTCTCGTAAAAATTCGGCGGCAAATATTTATTAATATTTACTTGTATTTTTTTTTGAACAGAACTTTTACTAATTAATTTCTTGCCTTCATTTACGGCGTCTATTACCGTATTGCCGGTTACAAATGTTTTGGTTTTAGCAATTTGCTCTGCGCATAAATTTGATGCGGCTGCTTTAGTTGGAGCAAAATGAAAATCGCATAGCAATGAAATTATTTTTCTATTAATTTCCTCGGGGTAAGGTTGATATTTATTATGACTTCTTAATCCGGCTTCCACATGCGCAATCTTTATTTTTTTATAAAACGCCGCAAGCGAAGCGCTGAATGCCGTTGTAGTATCGCCTTGAACAATAAGCAAATCGGGTTGAACTTTTTCAAAAACATTTTTAAATTTTGAAATTGAGTTTGCGGTTATCTCAAATAAATCCTGATTAGCTTTCATTATGTTGAGATTGAAATCAACAGATATTTTAAATATCTCTAAAACCTGATTGACCATTTCTTTATGCTGCCCGGTGGCGCAAACATATATTTTAAAAGTTCTTTCCGCTTTAAGAAGTTTTATAAGCGGAGCTAATTTTATTGCTTCTGGTCTGGTGCCGAAGACTACCAAAATTTTTTTCATTTATTCAATTAATAAATTTTTTAAAACTTCGTTTAAATTTGAAAGATTATTTTTTTTCTCAAATAAAATTAGATTTCTATTTTTAATATCATTTAAACATCCCATTGCGGGAGCAATAACTTTTGTATTATGATTCAAAGCCAATATCACGCTGCCGGAAGTAAGTATTTCATCAAAATTAAAAATTACAAAATCACTAATACCGTAAAAAATATTTATTTCACTCTCGCTAATAAATTTAGCTAATATAATTATGTTATCATTGCCTTCAGCTTGTTTTGTTAGATTTGAAAAATATTTTTCACTCCCCTTTTTTACAACCCCGGCAATAATCAACGTTACATTTTCAATCTCTTTAAAAATAGTTAGCAATTCTAATAATCCTTTGTACTCCGCAATTGCGCCTAACGAAAGGAATATTTTTTTATTGGGATGAATTATTATCGAAGGATATTTTTGTTTGAATATTTTTAGCGCTTGTAGCCGATCAATTATTTTAACCGGATAATCTGGATGATCAACAATAAAAAATTTATCCGTAGGTACGCTTAATATCGGAGCCATAATTTTTACAGCCGACCTGCAATGCACATGGAGCCTGTTTGCAATTCTCGCGAGATATTTTCTAAATAATTTATTTAAAGATTTATATTTCTTTACGTGCGGATATTTATTGTGAATAGTCCAGACAATTTTCCCGCCGGAAATTTTATACACTGTAAGCCAAAAAGTTTTCCAAAAGATTCCTATTAATGATTTGAAATCAGTTGCTTCAAACCAATGATAATGCACAAGATTATTTTCCCCCAATAATTTTTTTAGAACAAATTTATAGTGAGCAAAAACTGAAACGTGATCTACTTTAAATTTACAGTTCTTGTCTTCAATAAATTTTTTAAAAAGCAGATAAATATATTCTGTATTTTTATTTTTTTGATTCAGCAGTGGAACTACATACAGTTTTTTAAGATTTGGATTAAGCTGTAAGTATTCTTTTAATAATTTTTCTTCATTCATTTATTAAGAGAGAAGTTTTTAAATGATTTATAGCGAATGCCGCAAAAGGTAATAAGGAAATTAAGTAAGGATATTTATATCTGGCGTTTCCAAAAATAATCATCGTAATTATAAAAATAACAAATGTAATTTGTGGATAAGAAAATATGATTGATTTAAAATGCGCAGTCAAGAACTTTAAAATTTTGTTCATTCTAATGAAAAAATTTTACGTCTGAATTGTCTAAAAACTAAAGCTTAATGAAATTGAATGCCCAGAGCCTAATCCAAGATTGAAGGGAGTAATTGCGTAATCGAAAACTAAGTTGCCCCAGCTTAATCCAACTCCTGCAGTTAATCCTTTAGAAATATAACTGCTCTGGTAACCAACTCTGAGCGCAATTACTTTATTATAAGTTATTTCGCCGCCAAGATTAAAATGAATATCATCCGTATTTAAATATTTTTGAAACTCCGCCGCTAAAATAAAATCAAATTTACTTTCGGGCAGAGAAAATTGATAAGCAGGCCCAACTCTTATTTCCGATGGCAGTTTTGTTTTTTCAATTCTTAATGGCGAGAGCGATCCAAGATTTTTTATTACCGCCGAAGCATATAAACCTTCAATTGCCGTTTTATATTTTAAGCCGAAGTCAAAAGCAAAGCCATCCGATTCATCATTCAATAATCCTTCGTATAAATATTTTGCAGTAACGCCGAATGATAAATCATCAGCTAAAAAGAATCCCGTTGAGACGCTTCCGCTAAAATAATTCCCGTTAAAAAACGCTAAAGGTTCTCCGGCGGTTTCTCGAACCGGGATGTCGCCAATGGTTGTTACATTAAAGCCAACTGCAAAAGGTAAATTGAATAAATTAAATTTAACTGCCCCAAGTTCGCTTCTAATATCTTGAATCCAGGAGTTGTGCATAAATGCAAGCTGCGTATTTTCAATTCCAGCGAGACCAGCGGGATTATAATTAATTGAAGTAACGTCATTAGCAATTACTGATCCGGCGTCTCCCATTGCAATATTGCGCGCGCCAAATCCAATTTTTAAAAACGATAATCCCGTATTGCCGGCGGACTGCGAGAAAATATAAGAAGCTGAAATAAGGACTATTAAAATTAATTTTTTCATGTTAATTTTTTAGTTTATAATTATTTTTGATCAATAAATAATCTTTGCAATTTTTAAAATAAAATATTCACGCCAATAATGTTTCTATCTTGGGGAGAATATTGTTCAATCATAAAAGCGTAATCAATACACAAATTCCACCTACCGAAATTTTGTAAAAATGAAATTCCAAATGCCGGTTTAGCGGGCTGATCAGAATTGCTTAAATTAAACTGATCTAAACCTCCGCGAATATATAGCTGCTCCATTAATTTATATTCAATTCCGGCTCTTAAAATATTTGATTGCGCGCTGGAATTTTCTAACTCAAGTGAAGCTAAAAGTCCTAACTCTTTGTTGGAATATGCTGCTCCAATTTTTCGCAGCCCGGGAAATTTATTTTCCGTGGAAGCGCCGTCTTGCCCATAAATAGGAGTTGAATCCCACTTGTATTTTGAATTAATATCAGTTATAACAAGAGACACATTAAACTCATCGTTAATTCTAAAAACACCGCCAATATCTACTCCCAGCCCGGATGAAGAAATTTCTTCATATAATTTATAGTAATAAAATTTTATTGCAATACCGATAGACAGTTTATCAGAAAAAGTTTTTGCAAGTCCAAGGAAGAATTGATTCTCAGAAGTTGATAAATCGCCTGTCCTAACGCCCTGATTATCTCTGCCGTCTATTTTCCCTACGCCTGAATTAATAATACCGATACTAACACCAGCTGAAGAAGTAGGCTTTCTTTGAAGAGAAGTATCTCTAGTAGAATACAAATCAAATTTTCTTGTGAAGTTCAAAAAGTTTAAAGAGCGATCTAAAGATAAAAATGAATATGATGTTTGGAGCAAATTATCCTGCTGATATACAACTGCCGCAGGATTATAATATGAATTTAAATTGCCTTCAATTACAGATGACATTGCATTTCCCATCCCGATTCCTCTAGCTCCAAAACCCATTCGGCTAAAAGCGCCGGGCATTGAATTAATGCTGCTGAATTTCGGCTGTGTATAAACTGATTGTAATGACAATACAATAATTATTAAAAATATTTTTCTCAAATAAAATCCTCTATTTTAAAAGCCTGCCTGCACATTCAAGTGAAAGATTTATTGTACTACTAATATTTTTCCATAAACCGGTTCGTCCGAATCAACTTCAACTCTGTAAAAATAAACACCATTCGGGACAATATTTCCTGAATCATCCCGTCCATCCCAATAATCAATTACTCCGCTGCCTACTCCTATTTCACTTCTATCTGCGTTTTGAATTATTGTTGATACATAATTCATGGAAAAATTAAAAACTCTTATTGTAACTTTAGCGCTTTTTCCACCGGCGCTGTATTTAATGTTTAATCTTTCCATACGAGGTGAGAAAGGATTTGGGAATGCATATGTTTCACTCTGCGAGGATAAACTTTTTGAAGCGAAGTAAACATTCCAATTTCCCGTCCAAATAATTCCAGAATTTTCATTTAATCTTGCAAGACCTTCGTCAGAACCAAGCCAAACATAATTATTATTAGAAGAAGCAGAAAAGAAGGCATGCGTAGTAATAGCTGCTCCGGATTTGGAATCTACGATTGAATTAGGGAGAATCCAGCTTAGTCCTTTATCAGATGATCGAAAAGCTCCATTATCTGATGCGGCGATAACATCATTATTCTTAAACCCAAAGTTATGTACTTTCTCTCCGTTTAAAGCAGTTTGCCAATTTAGCCCGCCGTCATCCGAATAACTAACGCCATAAAATTCTCCGGTCCCTTCCGCTACCCAAGTGGCGCCCCAAATTGTTTTGTTGTAATTATTATAACCCATCGCCACAACAAAATTTCCGCTGATAGAATTATTTTGGTTTTGATGATTAAATTTTTTCCAGCTTGGATATTCAGTGTCAGCATTTGTTGTTTTATTAATTCCGTCAGCTGTACCAACGTACAAAGTCGAATCGTTTGATGCGATAATCGAAAATCCCAGATGATTTAAATTTCCTTTTTCGCCTGCTTTAGGACGTAGAGAATATTTCACAGTATCCGTCGGCTGTAAACTGTTTATTTTATCTGAAGGAAGTAGAACTCGTTGCCAGGTTTGCCCGTTGTCAGCGCTTCTTCTTAAACCGCTTGACCACGAGGCTATCCAAATAGCGCCAGGAGTAAAAACAATATCATAAGTTATATTTTGCTGGGGAACAGTAACAGGCAATGCATTAACTAAAGGAAGCAGAACGCCGTCATTAATTCCATATTTAAATGTGGAGTCACCGGGGTTATCAACAGGCTGTGGAATTGAAGTCCAGCTTTTGCCAAAATCATTTGAAAAATGTAAACCCGTTCCCATATCAACGTCATCATTAAAGGCGCGGGCGGTGGCAACCCAAATTGTATTTGTAAATTTATTAAAGCTTACGGCGGAAATACCATCTTCGGCAAAATTATTTGTTTGATAATAATTTTCCCAGGTATCGCCGTTATCAGTTGATATGCTTAAACCGCGGCTTGTTCCAAGTAGTATTGTATCACCAATCGTAACTATATCGGAAATCTGAATTGCTTAAAGGTGTTGCGTCCGAAGCAGAAATTTTATTTAATTTTTTAGATGACTTGCTTAGATTAAACTCTTGCGGAATAGTTTGGGCTAAAACAAAATTAGAGAAAACAAAAATTAATATTAGAAAGGATAAAAATGATTTGATCATTTAATATTTATTTTATGAGAGATAATATTGCTAACAGCTTTTCTCTGGTCTTCAGCTTTAAAATCGAAGGTGTAAATACCTTTTTGGTTCTGCGGAGTTACCTCAATTAATACAGAATAAATTCCATCACTCGCCGTTTGATCACCCGATTTAGCTCCGCCATCATCAAACATTTCAATTGTACCCGCTATAGTAGAATCAGGTTTTCGGCTGGTGAAATTTACTGACCTTATATCATTTAAGCCGTTAGCGTCTGTTGCTTTTATTGAAATAAAAATTACACTTTTGGGATCAACTACAGTTACTGAATCAGGGGCAACCAAATCAGAAATTACCGGAGCTACATTTGATTGTCCATTATCATAAAAGAATTTTTGAACTGCGGCTTTTTTGGTTTCCCCTTCAACATCATCCACAAAAAACTCAATTAAATAATTGCCAACTGGATAACTTTGACTAAGTGGAAATTTATTTGTAAAAGTTCCGTCACTTGCTGTAAAATCGCCATGCTCTGCAGTTTTGCCGTCATCAAATAAATTAACTACGGAAGAATTTATTTTTTTAGAGTCAGAAGAATAAATATTAAAGTAAACTTGCTTTACACTTTCAAACGATTGAATCTTCACAAAAACTGTTATGGATGAATCACCCGGCAAATAAGTAAAATCTTTAAATGATGAAACGCTGGTTACTTGATATGTTGGAATGATGACTGTCAATTATGGAATCAAAATCTTTTTCACATCCCCCAATTAAAATAATGGGAATTAAGAGTAATAATAATTTTTTCATTAATTAAATATTGGTCTATAAATAAAATTCAACAAGGTAAAAATATATCCATAATTATTTGTAAATCTACATACTTACAGCCAGAGGTATGGGTGAAAAACAAATTACAAAAATAAAAAAGCTTACATAACCGAGAATCTTTCTGTTTGAATCCAGCTCTGTCTGATCGGGAATAGAAGGATGTTTTAGTTTAATTATAAAATATAAAACCAAAGACCACAGAAGCCAGCCAGCCCAGCCGATTCCTAAATTCAATTCTAAATATTCATCCGCAAAACCAAGTATGCCGAATACAAATAAAATTATAAAACTAACTACTGCAATTTTAAAATGTGAATCTTCACCAAACAATGTGTAGCTGATATGTCCGCCGTCAAGCTGCCCGATGGGAATCATATTCATAGCCGTAATTAATAATCCAAACCAGCCGACGCATAAAAACGGATAATGATAAACTTCAGTCATGGGAGGGAAAAATTGCTCTGGATGCACAAATATCATTTTAAAAAATGAAAATAAAAGTGTATTGCCGAACTGAAGTCCCATAGCATTTGTTCCGTATTCCGGTGAAAAATAATCCGGATGAATTGACAAAATGTAATCAGTACCGGGTATGTGAGTAAAGCCGTAAATTAAAACAATTAAGCAGGCAATAAATCCGGCAATAGGTCCGGCAACGCCAATATCAAACATAGCTTTTTTTGTGTAGATGGGTGACTTTGTTCTGATAACTGCACCCATAGTTCCAAAATTAATAAATAAATACGGAATGGAAGGAAACGGAATATAATATGGCAGAGTTGCATCAACCTTATGATAGCGAGCCGCAAAATAATGACCGAACTCATGGCAAGTAATTATGAACAAAATTGAAATTGAGTACGGCAAACCCTTCAACAAAAATTCAATTGTATAAGGAGCGTCGGAACCGCGCAGCCATTCAGCGCCGGCAATAGTGGTTGTTATAAATGTTAATAAAAATAGTCCGATGTGCAGAACATAATTATTTTTTTTGATTGCTTTTTTCTGCTCGTAAACATCCGTGTGAAATTCTTGATTTTCGTTTTCATCAGCCATTATAAATCCAAATTAATTCCCAAGGTTGAATAATTTTCGTGAACATCAAAATATTCGCCGTGCACGCTTTTTCCTGAAAAATAAGAGTACAAAATACTAAAACCTTTTTTATTGTACTTGCCGAATTTTACGCCCACGGTTAAAATATTACTTCCGGTAAAACTGCCGATTTTTTGCAATTTAAAATCGTAAGCGGCAAAAGGTGAAATTGAAGATTTAAATAATCCGGTCAAAAAATAATCGAAGCCTAATTGATAAATTCCCTTTCCTACAAAATCGGGATTGACATGAAACAAATATGTTAATCCTAAATAGGTTCTAAAAGAATTTATTTTATAGTAAGGGAAAAATTCCACAAACTCCCTGCTGTAAACTCTGGGATTATTTCCGTTGCGCCAAATATTTTTGCTGTAATCGTATTGCCCATCAACAAAGTGCGCGCTAATGTGGCTTAACCTAAATCTTGCGCCGTACTCTAAATTTTTCTTTTCAATTTTGTAACCGGCGTTTAATCCGAATAAATAATCGATAGCTTCAACGGGAAAATGAAAATCTTTCTCGCCCCTTAATCTTGTAAAGGTAAATAAATCCGCGCCGAATGATAGCGTTTTATTTTCACATTTTGAATGATAAAAATCAGATGAGGTTCCAATATCCAATCGAATATTTTTTTTGCCCATCAAATAATTAAAGCCCGCTTTGGCTTCTAAAAAATTTGCGGTAAAGGGCTGAATATTTAATTCATCGGGGAACCATTCTTTTTTTACTTGAGAAGTAATTGCGGATGAAAATATTAATGCAAAAATAAAACTGTAAATTAATTTTAATTTCATTTTATTGATTCAACTTTATTTAATCTTTTTTTAATCTTTTGTTTGATGAGTTTTTGATAACTATATTTTAATTTTGACGACAGGCTTAACAGCGAATAATAATTTGTGGGGAAAGCAAATGAAGGTTCAAAATAACAATTAACCGTGCAGCCCCGGCAAAAATCAAATCTTCCTTCCATCGATTTAAAATATTTTACTTTTTCTGATTCTCTGATTTCTTTTATCGGTTTATCAATTTTTATTTTTTCATTTCCAAAATGATAGCACGGCAAAATAATTTCATTGTCGGGAGAAATTACAACTACGCGGCTTACAGCTTTGCAGCTGGGGTTTTCAATATTATTGCCGCCGTTTCTTCGCAATTTTAGAAACGCATTATTTAAATAGATGTCGGTTTTGCCTTCTATATATTCTTCAATAAAATCCATCGCTTCATCGCTTAAACCTGGATTTCCGAAATATGAAAACACTGGATTAACCATTAACACCAAATCATTTTGTGCTGCAAGTTCGTGCATGCGAGGCAGTTTTTGGTAAGTGTTATTAGTTACCGTAAAAAGTATGTCCGGAAATTCATTTAATGATTTTGCAATTGAAATGCTTTTTAAAACACTATTAAAACAATTAACTTTTCTAATTTTATTATGCTCTTCTTCATCAGGCGAATCCAATGAAAAATGAAGTAAATCAATATTCCCCGCTAATCTTTCAGCAAACTTGGGGTACAACAATCCATTTGTGGTTATGCTGGTTTGCATCTTTAAGGATTTTGCATAACCCGCCATTAAATGAATTTCTTTATGCAGAAGGGGTTCGCCGCCGGTAAGGTCAATAAATTTTACTCCCAACTCCGCAAGCTGTTTTATATTAGATTTAAAATCATCAAGCTTTGCAAACGGCGTGTCTTTAAATTTTTCATGAAAACCAAAATGACAAAACTCGCAATAAGCGTTGCATCGGTATGTTAAATAATAATTGCACAACAGAAGCATTTAAAATTCTCTCCCCTTCCAGACAACTTTTCTATCCAGCAAAAGCATGAAAGGAGTTGCAATTACATAAAGCGTGTAATAAATCTGGTACGATAAAAAGTATTTTAAATTTTTCTTTATCCCCAAATGATCGTGAACATTGTACAAAACAAAAAAATCGGTTGCTACTTTAAAGAAAACAAGATACAACCAAACATCATAAAATAAGAAAGGCGTTAACAGCACGCAAAGATTAGTTAAGAATCCCCAAAGCATAATTAGGTAGCCGCTGAGAGGTACGCCTAGCCCGCCAACCGACCAGCGTTTTTTTTGCCTATATAAACTTTTAACGCTTTTGCACGGCATTGAAGTTATAAGCGATTCTTTATCTAAAGGATAAATAATTTTATATTTTTTTAATTTATTAATTGCATTCAAAAGACTAAAATCTTCGGTTACGCTGAACGGTAAATTTTTATATCCGCCGACTTCTTCATAAGCTTTTTTTCGATAAGACATATTGTTACCAATGCAGCTAACCGGTACGCCAATGTTAATTGTTCCCGAAGCCACAAATAATAAATAAATAAAATCGAGGCTTTGTACCCCGCTGAAATTATCGAACGCAAGCTGCGTTGTAAATCCATTTACGATGGCAACATCATCTTGATAATATGAAGCAATTGTATAAGCCCATTTAGGGTGAACTTCGCAATCGGCGTCAGTTGTTAATATAATTTCTCCATTCGCTTTATCAATCGCATTTGCCAGGGCATTCATCTTGCCGATTAATTTTCCAATTTCCTTTTCGGTAACAATTTTTTTGAATTTATTTTTACCGGAAATAAATTCATCAATTATTTTTCCGGTGCTGTCGGTTGATTTATCATCAACTAAAATAATTTCAAGTTTGCCTTCGGGATAAATTAATTTGTCTAATGATTTTAAGCATCTCAAAATATTGTCCTGCTCGTTGCGCGCTGCGACAATAATTGTAGCTGTTGGTAAATATTCTTCTTTTATTTTTGGGAATCTTCTGCTAACGCCAATTATAAACATTGCCGATTGAATAAAATATCCGCTCAGAACAACAATAAAAATTATTTCAAACATTCAGCCGGCGCTCCTATTTGAAAGCCTTTTCTATCCGCTTCATCTAAAATAATTTTTAAAGAATCAATTATTATATTTTTTGACTTTACGCTGTCGTGCAAAACAACTATTGAATTTTTTTGTAAATGATTTTGAACCGCAAATTTAACAAGTTTTATATCATTTTTATAATCATACGTAAGCAGCGACCACATTACATTTATTAAATTTTTGTTTTTAAGATATGCTGCGGTTGATAAGTTAAATCTTCCGTGGGGGGGACGAAAGTATTTTACTTCATAGTTAAATTCATCTTTCAATAATTTGTCGAATGAATTTATTTCAGTTTGAAGTTTATCTTTTTTTAATAATGTTATTTTTTTATGATGAAAAGTATGATTTGCAATAATATGGCCTTCATTAATTAATAATGCCGTTAGCTTCGGATATTTTTTGCAATTATCACCCACGCAAAAGAAACAAACTTTTAATTTTTGCTCTTTTAAAAAGTTTAAAATCATTTCGGTGGTTTGGGGAATCGGTCCATCGTCAAAAGTTAAAAGGATTTTGTTTAATTGTGATTCCCAAATAAACTCACTAAATAATTTCTTGACTAAGAAAGGCGGATTAAATTTATACTTCAATTATTCTTCACTAAAATGGTATTCATTTTTTTACAATTTTTATCTTCAATTTAAAAGAAATTATCTAACAATTATTAAATTAGCCATTCAAAAATATAATCTGAAATAATAAATAATTTATGAATCATCTTACAGAACATCAGAGAGGGCTTGCTGCAGTCTTTATTGCCGCTATACTGTGGAGTACCGGCGGAATGTTTATTAAGCTGATTACGCTCAACGCAATTCAAATTTCATTCTTTAGATCATTCTTTGCGGCAATTGTTTTTGCAATCCTTTTTAGAAAAACTGTTTTTTACGCTAATGGGTTTACGTTTGTAAATGCGTTTACTTATGCGGCGGTTTTGATTCTTTTTGTAATCTCAACTAAAATGACTACTGCGGCAAACGCAATTTTTCTGCAATACACTGCGCCGATTTATGTTTTAATTTTTGAACCCATCCTAAACAAAACCCGTTATGAAAAAGTTAATATTATAACTATTACAATTTGTTTTTTGGGAATGATTTTATTTTTTATGGGTGAGCTTTCACCGGGTCATCTAACAGGAAATTTGCTATCTCTTCTATCGGGAGTTGCGTTTGCCGCATTTCTTTTAGGAATGAGAAAAAATAAAAATGAATATCAATTCAGCGCAATATTTTACGGCAATATTATTTTAATGTTAGTTTGTTTTCCCTCGCTGTTTGATATTAGAATTTTAAGCTCTTTCGGATTTCGGAATGGTTTCCTTTCTCGGCATTTTTCAAATAGGAATTGCGTATGCAATATTTAGTTATGGACTTAAAAAAGTTTACGCCATTGAAGCCTCATTGATTTCAATGATTGAACCTGTGTTAAATCCTGTTTGGGTATTTCTTGCTTATAAGGAAATTCCCTCCCTGATGGCTATTATTGGGGGGATTATTATTATTACGGCAATTTCATTCCGCGCATTTATATTAGAAACGCCGACGATGAAAGCAAAACTAAAAATAAAAAATTAGTTAGAATTCTTCTTAGTGAAACCTCTGTGCTCTTAGCGCCTATGTGGTGAGACTCTTCCCTTCACAAAGGCACAAAGAATCACAAAGAACTTCATTTACAATCCAAACTGAAGTCCCGCGGTAATTACATAAAAATTCGCGTTTGTATCGCCTGTACCGGGAACAGCATCAAATTTATAATTTAGAAAAACATATCTAATATCCGCGGTAATAAAATTATCAGAATTCAGTCCTAAGGGAATTTCCACACCGCCGCCAAAGTGCCAGCCGAATTTTTGATCTGTTCTATCTTCAATCCCCAAATCATTTATTTGAGAATCGAAATCAAATTTGGTATTGTACCAGCCAACGCCAATGGCTCCGTAAACTGCGGGTAAAACATAAACCATTCCAGTTATCATTACAGGAAAACTTCTTACGGTAACCTTATCATCCAAATATGATTCTTGACGATAATTTATAGACCCTTCCACGCCTATAAAAGGCAAACCATGAATTCTTAATGCTAAACCGTACATTAATTTTCCATTATCCGCATCCTTCGCTTTTTGATAACCCAGCTGCGGTCCCAAAGTAAGTTTTACGTTTGGAACTTGAGCTGTGGATGCGCTCATTAATAATAAAGACAAAGTAATGAGTGAAAACAATCTCTTGAACATAACAACTCCTAAATATTTATATTAACAGAAAAAAAATATTGCATATTTTTTTTTCTTAATGTGATAGCTCATTCATTTTTATAAATTGTGATTAATCCCAAAATTTATTTTTTTAGCGGTTGAAATTGTCATTTTGTATTATGCAATTATTTTTAAAATGATTAAGGAAAATATAAATCTAAAATTAAAATCTTAAAATTTATGTTATTACTAAAAGCATTATTGGTTTGGCTTATAATGATGGTACTCGCAATATTAAACGGCGCTCTGCGGGTTAAAGTTATTAATCTTTTTGTGGGAGAGTATAGCGGACACATATTAAGCTCACTATTATTAAGCTTAATAATTTTTATTACGTCTTATATATTTGTAAGCGTCTTTAAAATTTCAATCTCAAAAGAATTATTATTAGTTGGAATATTTTGGTTTATACTTACAATAATTTTTGAATTTGGATTTGGTCATTACATTATGAACCACCCCTGGGAAAAACTGCTTGCCGATTATAATTTTTTTAAAGGAAGACTTTGGATCCTTGTTTTAATAAGCGAACTTCTTGCGCCAATAATTTGCGGAAAGATTAAATATTGAGGAATAATGTTATTCAATTTTTGCTGTCATTTGTTAAATACGTCTCAAAATAAAATGTAAAAATGTAAAGACGTTTTGCCTGCCACTGTGTGGAAAACGTCTCATTTAAAAGGATGGAGACGTTCTCAGAACGTCTGTACAAAAATGGACTTAATAATGTATTAGATATTTGAATAATGAGGAATTGGGTTTGTTAATTACAAATTCATTCATCCATTTACGGAGATAGCCTTTCAATTTTCCAATTTTCATTTTCTTTTGTATAGAGGATTCTATCATGGAGGCGGCTTTGTCTCCCCTGCCAAAACTCAAATTTAAATGGGATTAATTTATATCCTCCCCAAAAATCAGGAAGCGGTACTTCGCCATCTTTATATTTTGTCTTCAATTCATCAAACCTTACTTCCAATAATTTTCTGCTTTCTATTACTTCGCTCTGGTTTGAAGCCCAGGCGCCAATCTGGCTTTCATAAGGTCTATTTTTAAAATATTCTTCTGAATCCTTGCCGCTAATTTTTTCTACCTTACCGGATACTCTAATTTGTCTTTCTAATTCATGCCAAAAAAATAATAAAGCCGCGTTGGGGTTTTCATTCAACTCTTTTGCTTTAGAGCTATTATAATTGGTAAAAAATTTTAATCCGTCCGGTTCAATCCCTTTCAATAAAACAACTCTTGCAGAGGGAATTCCCTTTCCGTCAGCCGTGGCTAATATCATAGCGTTTGGTTCCGCAATTTTTGATTTTACAGCGTCGTGAAACCAAATTAAAAATTGTTCAAAGGGATCTTTAAGAACTTTATTTTTTCGTAATTCACTTAGCGAATAATTTTTACGCAGCTTAGATATTTCGTTATTATCAACCATAGGCTTATTTTAGTTTTACTAATTTTGCATTACAATAAAATTTCAATATTATTAATTCACAAGCAGAAATTCCTTGCTTGCCTTAATAAATTTAATCGCTCATTTAAATATAAAGTGTGAGCTAAGATAATATTTTATTGTAAACCCATTTTAATATTTTAATAAAAAGTAATTGTAAAAAATAAAAATGAAGACTCAAGATTTAACAAAGGAACAACAGGAAGAATTAGAAAGATTTGGAGCAAATACCTGGTTTGTGGAATACTTATATAAACAATATCAAGAAAATCCCGCCGACGTGCCCGATCAATGGAGAAAATTTTTTGGCGACAGCGGAAATAAAAGCAACGGAAATGTGGATGAAAAATTAAATGCTTCTATGCTCGCAGCAAATGAAATAAATCTTCCCAAGCCTTCTGAGGATGACGAAACTAAAATTATTGCCGGAAGTTCCGCAAAGATTTTAGAAAATATGAACTCGAGTTTAAGCATTCCGGTTGCAACATCGCAAAGAACTATCGCCGTAAAATTACTTGAAGAAAATAGAATAATAATTAATAAAACATTGCAGCAAAGAAACGACGGAAAAGTTTCTTACACTCATTTAATTTCGTGGGCGATTTTAAGAGCTGTAAATAATATGCCCGCAATGAATAACGCATATACCATTCTTAAAAATAAACCTTATCTAATAAAACGTAAGCATGTTAATTTAGGATTAGCGATTGACATTGAAAAGAAAGACGGCTCGCGATCATTGATTGTGCCTAATATTAAAAACGCAGATCAAAAAAACTTTAAACAATTTTGGGAAGCGTATGATGATTTAGTAAGCCGTTCACGTAAAGGGCAAATTGATCCCGATGAATTTTTAGGAACTACAATTACGTTAACAAATCCCGGAACAATTGGAACGATAACTTCAATTCCCAGACTTATGGTTGGTCAAGGGACAATAGTGGCAACAGGCTCAATACAATATCCCGCCGAGTATCAAGCAATGTCCCCTTCAACTATTTCCACTCTGGGCGTAAGTAAGGTGATGAATGTTTCCAGCACTTATGACCATAGAATAATTCAAGGCGCTGAGTCGGGTTTATTTTTAAAAGATATTGCCGAGCTTCTTCTTGGCGAAAGAAATTTTTACGAAGAAATATTTGCCGCATTAAAAATTCCTCATCAGCCTTTATCTTGGAAGACTGATTATTCTCCCGGCGCTTTTAACAAAGGCGCTAATACGGAAGAAATTGAAAAGCAAGCTCGCGTGCTTCAGTTTATAAATCTTTACCGCGTACGGGGTCATTTAATTGCAAACCTCGATCCGTTGGGAACTCCCAATACTTATCATCCCGAATTAGATCCCGCTACCTATAAATTAACTTTTTGGGATTATGACAGAGAATTTATTACGGGAGGTTTTGGCGGAGAACAAACAGCTACTTTAAGAGATATTATTGATACGCTGCAAAAAACTTACTGCGAGAAAATCGGGATTGAATATATGCACATTCAAAACCCCGACGAGAAATCATGGCTGCAAAGTAAAATGGAACCGATAAAAAATATGCCTGATTTCGAAATTGAAACGCGAAAAAAAATTCTAAACAAATTAATTATTGCGGAAAATTTTGAACATTTTATTCATAATAGATTTATAGGTCATAAAAGATTTTCAATTGAAGGTTCTGAGACGCTAATCCCTGTGCTTGATTTAATTTTGAATAAAGCCAGCGAAGACAATGTTCACGAAGTTGTGCTTGGAATGGCTCATCGCGGCAGGCTAAATGTATTGGCAAACATTATCGGTAAAAGTTTTGATTCAATTTTTTCTGAGTTTGAAGATATACAAGATCCCAATTCAATTGAAGGTTCAGGCGATGTTAAATATCATCTCGGCGCTTCGGGGCGGTATGAAACCGACGGTAAAGAAATTGCTGTTTCACTCGCTTCAAATCCCAGCCATCTCGAATGGGTTAATCCCGTTGTTGAAGGAATTGTCCGCGCCAAGCAAACGAGAATGAACGACAGCAAAGAACATAAAAAAGTTATGCCGGTTTTAATTCATGGCGACGCCGCTTTTGCCGGACAAGGCGTTGTTGCGGAAACCTTAAATCTTTCGCAGCTCAGCGGTTACAGAACCGGCGGATCAATTCATATAATTATAAATAATCAAATAGGATTTACAACTACGCCCGAAGATGCCCGTTCATCAGTTTACGCAACAGATGTCGCTAAAATGATTCAAGCTCCTATTTTTCATGTAAACGGAGACGACCCCGAAGCTTCATTATGGGTGGCAATGCTTGCGTTTGAATACAGACAAAAATTTAATAAAGATGTGGTAATAGATTTATTCGGATACAGAAGACACGGGCACAATGAAGGCGACGAGCCTGGATTTACGCAGCCGCTGCTTTATGAAAAAATTAAAAGCCATTCTTCGGTAATGAAAATTTATTCTGAATTTCTTCTTAAAAACGGAACGCTTTCCAAAGATGAATTAACGAAAATGAATAATGAAATTACTGATAAGCTAAGCGAGGCTTTTGATAAAATCAAAAAGAAAAGCGCCAAATTCAAAGCCGAAGCTCCTCTCGCAATTCCCAAAGAAAAAATGGATGCGGTTGAGCCTATTAAAGAAACAAAAATATCTGAAGAAACTTTATCTGAAATTGTTAGAGCAATTACAACGGAACCAACTGATTTTCATCTTCATCCAAAATTGAAAAAGTTTTTGGAAAACAGGAAAAATTTAATTGATGGATCTATTCAAGCCGATTGGGCTTTTGCCGAATCTCTTGCATTTGGAAGCCTGCTGCTTGAAGGTACGCCGGTCAGATTGAGCGGGCAGGACAGCGTGCGCGGCACTTTCAGCCAACGCCACCTTGCTTTAACCGATATTACTACGGGAGAAGAATATTTTTATTTAAATCATATCGCAAAAGATCAAGCCAGGCTCGAAGCATTAGATAGTCTGCTTTCCGAAGCCGCTGTGCTTGGATTTGAATATGGCTACAGTTCAGCCGATCCTTTAGCATTAGTTATTTGGGAAGCTCAGTTCGGCGATTTTGCAAACGGCGCGCAAGTTATAATCGATAATTTTATTGTGGCTTCTGATGAAAAATGGAAAGCGCCTAACAGCGTTGTTTTGCTTTTGCCGCACGGCTTTGAAGGACAAGGTCCCGAACACTCCAGCGCAAGGTTGGAAAGATTTTTAATTCTCTGCGCAGAAAATAATATGAAGGTTTGTAATCCTTCAACTCCGGCGCAATATTTCCATTTGTTAAGAAGACAAATTTTACATGCGGAAAGAAAACCGTTAATAGTAATGACTCCCAAAAGTTTACTTCGTCATCCGGAAGCAAAATCTCCAAAGGAAGAATTTATTAATGGAAAATTTGATGAAGTAATTGATGACAATTCAATTGAAAAGAAAAAATTTGTAGAAAAAATAATTCTTACCAGCGGAAAAGTATATTATGATTTATTGAAATACCGTATTGAAAATGAAATTGACGATTCCGCTATTGTTCGAGTTGAACAATATTATCCCTATAAATCAAAAAAGATAAAGAATATTTTATCGTCATATCCAAATGCAAAAACAGTTAGATGGGTTCAGGAGGAGCCAAAAAATATGGGAGCGTGGAATTTCTTAGCTCAAAGATTATATGATGATTTAGCGGAAGGTCAAAAATTAAAATATGTCGGCAGACCTGAAAGCGCCAGCCCCGCAGTTGGTTCTTCCAGTAATTCTAAAAAGCAGCAAGCTAATTTAGTGAAAGGAGCGTTTGGAGAATAAAATATATTTTGAAAATCAGTTTCAATCACCAGGATTAATATCAAAACTGTTCGATTTTTCATTTAAAGATTGAACCATAAGCGTCTATATGATTAAATATATTTTCTTTGATTTTAATAATTTCCTTTTTATTTACGCTTTCGATTTTTCTTAGCCTTTTGAAAATAATATAATATTCACCATACTTAATCGGTTTAGAAATTTTATCTTCTTTTAATTTTGATAAAACAGCGGCAACATCGCGCGAATAATTTTGAATGTTAACCTCGCCTATAATCCCGCTTCGCACTTTTGATGAACTGATTGAATATTTAGATACCATTTCATCAAAACTTGCTCCATTGCTTAAAGCTTCATAAACAGAATCTGCCATGCGCAAATCATTAAAAACAATTTCCGCAAGATTCATCATTTCAGGCTCGGCAAATTGAATTTTAATTTTTCTGCGTATTAATAATTTTATTTTTTTGCCGTTATACATAGGAGATGTAAATTTCCATTTAAGCATTGATTGAACTGCAAGCGCATCCCACTCTTTATCGCCGCTGGATTTTAATAATTTAGCGTTCTGCACTGAACCATCTTCAGCAATAAGCATATCGCTAATCAATTCTAAATTTGGCTTATAAATTTTTTGAGGAATGAGCGGAAGCGGATGTTGTTTCAATAATTCCGGCTGCTTAATTTCATTTTTTAAAGTTTGAATTGACGAGCATCCCGAAAAGACGGCTATACAAAAAATGAAGAATAATTTTTTCATAACTCCCTCCGTAATACTTATTGAATAGTAATACTAATAATATTCTTCGGAGAGAATCTGAAATGTGATTGCGTTTATAGAAATAATATCAATTCCTTCTCTCTCGGAGTAGAGTAGAAATACTTATGTAATTGTGCAAAGAAAAAAACACATAGTCAAGTTAATTTTGATGAAGGGAATTCTTATTTCTAAAATATTTAATTTGAAATTAAAAGAAGTTTTGAATATAACGAAAAAGAAGAGAGGGCTTATGGTAAATAAAAAAAGCCGCTGGTAATAACGGCTTTAATTTTATGTGGGCGTTCACGGATTCGAACCGCGGACCCTCTGCTTGTAAGTTAGCGGGATTCTTTACATTATGTAATCTATTCCCAGCTTTTCGGCTTGTCGGTACATTAGTCGGTACATCCTTTAAGGAGTATTTACAATGTTTCTAACTAAAGATTCTAAATCGCCATTCTTCCAATTAATATATTTTGTTGATGGTAAGCGCACAAAAATTTCAACTAAAACTTCAAATAGAAATGAAGCAGAAAAATTTCTTAAACATTTTGAACCTGAATCAATAACAGAAAAACCAAAGAAAGAAAAATCAATAAATTTAAGTTCATTCATTAAAGAATATAAAAATTATATTAGCAATACTTATTCAAAGGCTTATCTTGATAGAGCTGTTACCCCTTCTTTTAATAAGCTTGTAAACTTTCTTCCTGATTTACCGCTTGAAATGATTTCTTCAAGAAACATTGATCAATTCATATCATCAATAATGGCATATTCAAGAAGCGCCGCCTCATTATATCATAGAACATTAAAAGCAGCTTTTAACAAGGCTCTTGCTTGGAATTACATAAAAGAAAATCCTTTTAACAAAATTAAAACTCCAAAGGTAATTAAAGGCTACCCTATTTTTATTAATCATTCTGAATTACAAAAAATTCTTGAACATACTACTTATGGTTTTCTAAAAGATATTTTTACAGTTGCATTTAATACCGGGTTACGCTTAGGAGAATTAATCAATATGAAATGGGATTGGATAAATTTTGAGCAGAATATTATTACTGCAAAAAATTCAAATGAGTTTACTACCAAAGGGAAAAAGGAAAGAATAATTCCTATGAATCAAATTGTTCAAACCATAATGAAAAAAAGAATTCCAATTCCATTTAATAATGATTTTATTTTTGTTCGTCTTAAAGGGATAAAATTAAATGAAGAATTTGTAAGTAAAAGTTTTAAACAAGCTGTTAGAGATTCAAAGTTAAATGATAAAATCCATTTCCATTCTTTGCGTCATTCATTCGCTTCTAACTTAGTCCAGAAAGGAGTTTCACTTTATGTAGTTAAAGAATTATTAGGTCATGAAGATATTAAAACAACTCAAATTTATTCACATTTACAGAAAGATAATTTGATGGAAGCAGTTAACTTATTATAAACATACCACATATTTTTAGAATAATTCGATAATTTTTTTATGTTTGATAAATAAGATAAATTCCTCCAAATATTACCAGTATTCCGCAACTCCTTTTTATCCACAAGATTGTCTTGGATTCTTCGCTCCAATTTAAATATTTCTGTACTTTTCCTGTTAATGCTCCTGCACTAACTATTACAGAACAATGTCCAATACCAAAAGCAAGAAGAAAAATTATTGCGAGTAAATAGTTTGTCTGTGCAGTTTGAAATACTACACCGAGCACAGGTGCCATATAAGCAAATGTGCAAGGCCCTAATGCTAATCCGAAAAGCAGACCAAGAATAAGCGCTGCTAATAATCCTTTTGTTTTTGTTTGTTTTAATCCGGCATTGTTCCAATCAAATTTTATAATATCGAGAAGATAAAGCCCGACTAAAAAGAAAATACCCGCGACAAGATAATTACCAGCGCTTCCAATGTCTCCCATCAATCTTCCAAATGAAGCGGTAATAATTCCAATTAAAGTAATTGTAATTAGTATCCCTACAGAAAATATAAGAGAAATGTTAAATGTTCTGCCAATTGAAATTTTCCCTTGTGAACTTATAAATCCAACCACTAGCGGAATACTTGAAAGATGACAAGGTGAAAGTAGTATTGATAAAACTCCCCAACCAAAAGAAGCAAAAACAGCCAGCCATATTGCGCCGGTCATTGCTTCATATAAAGCAGTGAAAATTCCTTCAAACATATTACCCTTTTATATTCTCGGGTTTCAATCCTTTTCCTTGCAGAATCTTATTTATTTCTTCTTCCGGATAAAATCCTTCGTGGCGGTGAAATTCTTTTCCATCAGCATCTAAAAATACTTGTGTCGGAATTAATCGTATTCCATACTTTTGCGCATAGTGCTTTTGTTCAGCTTTCCATACATCATAGAAAACAACTTGGATCTGGCTCCCATATTTTTCTTCAATTGCTTTCATTACCGGCTGCATTTGTTTACACGGAATGCAATTAACCGATCCTAGTTCTACAAATGTTACCTTTGCTTTCGAAACTTCATCTTTTTTATTAACTTTTTTATTGCTTTGTGCATTGATCGCACCCGTTATTTAAAAACAAAAAAGTTATAAACAGTATTAATGTAATTTTCATTTTCTATTCTCCTTTTATCCATTTAATAATTTGATCATCTTTTGGGATTATGCCGTAACTTTTTACTTTTTCGTCTATCACCAATCCGGGTGTCATCATTATTCCATATCCAATCATTTCTTGAATATCTTCAACTTTAATTACCTCTGCTTGTAATATTATTTTTAATAATTAAGTCTCTAACCTTTGCTTCAAGCGTTCTACATTTAGTGCAGCCGGATCCAAGAACTTTTACTAAAACCATTTTTTACCTCAATTATTTTTCAATATAGATTAACAATTTCATTTATCTTTTCTTCCGTTACCGGGGTTTTCCCATTTACATAGCAAAATCCGTTGTACTGATGTGCTTATAATTAGTAAAAATCAATATTGCTGTTAGAAGATTTATTTAACATAGTCTTAGTAAATTAGATTGAAGAGAAATCCAACAATGATTATTCCCACCGCAACTACACCTACAAAAACAAAAATCAATTGGAGCTTAAGTACCTTCTTAAGAATAATTGTTTCCGGCAGAGATAAGGCTATTACACTCATCATAAATGCTAGAACAGTTCCAAGGGATGCGCCTTTTTCAAGTAACGCTTGCACAATTGGAATTATTCCGGCGGCGTTAGAATACATTGGCACGCCCAGCACTACAGCAATTGGAACAGACCACCAAGCGCTTTTACCCATTAGTCCAGCCATAAAATTTTCCGGCACGTATCCGTGTATTCCGGCGCCAACGGCAATTCCAATTACTATGTATATCCAGACTTTACCAACAATTTCTTTAACAGCATCTACACCGGCAGTAATTCTTTCTGCAAAGGCTGGCTTTGTTTCTTCCATTTCTAATTTCCCAGCTTTGATTTTGTAGACCCAATCTTCAACATATCTTTCAAGCTTTAATCTTCCAATGATAAAACCGGATAGTATTGCAATTAATAATCCTGTTGACATATAAAGCAAAGCTGTCTTCCATCCAAACAATCCGAAAAGTAGAACAACAGCAACTTCATTTATCATTGGCGCAGCTATAAGAAAAGAAAATGTTACTCCGAGCGGAACACCAGATTCTACAAATCCAAGAAACAATGGAATAGCCGAACACGAACAGAATGGAGTTACAATCCCAAGCAAACTTGCCGAAACATTACCCACAAAAAGTTTTTTACCGCCGAGCATTTTTCTTGTCCGTTCCGGAGAAAAATATGTGCGGACTATGCCAACACCAAAGACAATCAGAACCAAAAGCAAGAGAACTTTAGGAACTTCAAAAATGAAAAACCAGATTGCATCCGTGAGATGAGTGTTTTGAGAAAGGTTTGTTAAATCATAAACTAAAAAGTTTGTGATGTTTTCCAGATTTAAATACAATAATACCCATATAGGTAATGATAAAACCGGAATTAGAAATTTATATTTTTCTTCGTTCAATTTATTCGAGATATAATTCATTTTAATACCAATAACTATGGACAAACATTAGGAGCTTTAACAGTTCCTTCTTCTACATTTTTGAAATATTTTTTCTGAAAAAATAATGCAACATTTACCAATGCTATAAGCACCGGCACTTCTACCAGAGGACCAATAACAGCGGCAAAAGCTTCTCCGCTGTTTATTCCGAAAACTATCAGTCAATGAATGAAAGTTTTTTTTATAATTGAACTCATTTTTATTCCTGTAACATTAATTATTGAGTTGCAAGCTCATTTATCAGCCAGTGTGTTAAAGTAGATTTGGTAGGAAGTTTTCCACTAAGAACAACTTTTTCGTTTACAACCAATCCCGGCGTACTCAATATTCCATAACTCATTATTTCTTTGTAATCAGTTACCTTTTCTATTTCCGCATCAATACTGTTCTCAGAAACAACTTCACGGCAAAGTTTTTCTAGATTTATGCAGTTTGCACAACCTGGCCCTAATACTTTTATGTTTAACATTTTTTTAGCTCCTTAAATTTTCTTCGTAGAATTTGTAAAAGTTATTTTTGATTTCATCTCTGATTCTTCTAAACTGCGGGATTTCATTTCTCTCCACATTCAACATTTTATTTTTACTCCTTATTCTAATTCGTCATTTACCGAATTGTTTAGGACAAAAAAAATTACGAGCCGCAAAGTTTATAACGATCTACAACTCTTATTTTCTGTTTGTCGTTTTCAACCAATTGATTATCCCCTATCCAAAAATCTAACTGGCTCAAAATTGCTGAAATTCTTTGGTCGCCTGGTCTCTGGTTTATTAAATAGTTCACCCATTTACCGTCTCTATCCTCTAAAATGAATCCTTCTTTCTTTAATATGCTTAAGTGCTGAGATACTGTTGAAGCAGCAAGTTGAAGTATTTCTGTTATTTCGCATACACAAAGTGGTTTAAACTGCAGCATCTTTAATATGCGTAATCGGTTCTTATCCGAGAGTACCTTAAATATGTTTGTTGATTCATTCATATTAATTTCATTTCGTTATCGACCGAAATATAGATAGCTATTATTTTATTTCCAAATTAATTTTTTAATTAAATTTCTTAAAGGAAAAGTTCAAAAACCAATGGAAGCAACAATTAAAGCGGAAGATTTATCGGTATGGTTTCACGGAACTTTTATTCTCGTAAAAATAATGGATTGTATTTTTTTGGAGTCCATACAAACTCCATATATTTTAGCTGAAATCATCGGGACTTTTTCATATCGGAAGAGTTCTGATAAGAAGAACAGCACTTTAAAAACAAAACCCCGAAAATAAAAGTGCTATTTTCGAGGTTTTACGAGCTGGTGATGGGACTCGAACCGGCGACCTGCTGATTAAGAGACAGAGGGATTATAAGATTTTATGTAAAAAAATAGGGTTTTTAATCTACTCCCTACTCTCTCCCTACTGTGAGAAAGGAACTAAAGAAAATGTTTCTAATACTCACAAAAAAATCGCCTTACTATCAATTAGTTTATGAAATTGATGGATTGAGAACTACTGTTTCAACTCGCACAAAAGAAAAAGTTGAAGCTGAAAAATTTATGTCTACTTTTAATCCGCCAGCCATAGAAGAAAGACAAAAACAGCCTAAAATAAAGTCTATTAGGCTTAATTTTTTTGTAAAAGAATATTCAGAATATATCTTATCAACAAAATCAAAAAGCTATTTAAGATCGGTTACACTTTCATTTAATCAATTTCTAAAATTTCACAAATGATATTCCTTTAATAAGAATTGATAATAGATTAGTTGAAAAATTTATTTTATCTTTTTTCCAAATTCAAAACATGCTGCAGCACTTTATTATAGAACTCTTAAAGCAGCCTTTTCAAAAGCTGCTGATTGGAATTATTTAGAAATCAATCCATTCAAAAAAGTTAAGCTTCCCAAAATTCCAAAAGAATAATCCTTTGTTTATTACTATGGATGAATTCCATTATAATTATAGAAGCTACTCAAGAAGATATATCTTAAAAATATTTTTTATACGGCATTATATACTGGTATGCGTTTAGGAGAAATTCTAAATATGAAATGGAACTGGATTAATTTTAATGATAAAATTATTACTGTGAAATGTGACTGAAGAATTTTCTAACTAAAAGTAAAAAAGAAAGAGTAATACCAATCAATAACTTTTTAATCCATATTTTAATTAGATCAATATCCCAAAATTATAGATATTAATAAAGATGATTATGTTTTCAATCGTTTAAAAGGTATAAAATTAAATGAAGATTTCATCAGCAAACAATTTAAAAAATCTGTTCGCGCAGCAGAATTAAATGATAAAATTCATTTCCATTCTTTGCGTCATTCATTCGCTTCAAACTTAGTGCAGAAAGGAGTTTCACTTTATGTGGTTAAAGAATTGTTAGGACATGAAGATATTAAAACAACTCAAATTTATTCTCATCTACAGCAAGAAAACCTAAGCCAGGCAGTAAACTTATTATAAATCCAAAATCCCTCTTAAGATTAAGAGGGATTTTTTTCTTTATATTCAAACTTATATTTTCGGTTTTTTATTTCTTTTCCCTTGCAGCTATTCCTTATAGTAGATTCCGGAACACCAGTTATATCTTGAGCTTCTGTTATTGTTGAAGTTTCACAAAAATAATGTTTATCCTTATAAATTAAAATCGGTTTTCCGCCTCTTCTGTATTTTCTTACTTTTATTTTTAAATGTTTGCGTCCTACATCCTTCTTCCAGTAATAACCTTTTGCTTTTATATCAAATTTTACGGCATTCGAAATATTTCCTGTATAAGTTTTAACAGCTCTTGCTGCCTCACTTAAGGTTTCAAAAGTTCTAATATAAATGCCGTGGGAATTATATTGCCTTACTTTCATTTATGTAATAATTTTTATTAATAATCAATTATCCAATATAATTAGTCGTCTATTAAGATGATAAAATACATTTCCATACTTTGCGCCATTAATTCGCTTCTAACTTAGTTCAAAAAAGGAGTTTCTCTTTATGTAGTTAAAGAATTGTTAGGCCATGAGGATATTAAAACAACTCAAATTTATTCTCATTTACAACAAGAAAATTTATATCAAGCTGTTAATTTATTATAAAAAAGTTGGGGCTGTAATCAGCCCCAATTTTTATTTCAAAAGAACTATTTTTTTTGTAGTTGTAAAAGTTCCGGCTTCTATCCTATAAAGATATACTCCACTGGCTAAATCACTACCGTTAAACTTTATTGAATATTCTCCTGCATATTTTTCCTCCTTTACGAGAGTTCTTATTTCTTGTCCAAGAATGTTATATAATTTAATTGTGACGTTGCCGCTTTTTGCTAGCGAAAATTTTATTGTTGTTTCTGGATTAAATGGATTAGGATAATTTTGAAATAATTTATATTCCAATGGGATCTTATTTTTTTCACTAACATTAACTGTTTCATCATATTCATTAGCTCCAAGATCAGGAGAAGAATATAGATAGTCGTTTATTATAATCTATTCAGCAGCTTCAACCACCGGGGCAAATTATATCTACAACTCAGTTTTGAGTGATACAGTCAGCACAAACTTTCATTACACTGGTGCCGGAAATAATTTCGTAACTTATTAATAATTATTACTTTGTATTAAAATAGTTTCTAAATCTTCGCCCAGTTTCGTTTCAACGCTTTGCTGCATTTCACTCGCTTTGCTGTGCAAAACTAAAGTTCCATTCCGCACCGCTTATTTCACTCAACACGGCTCTCATATAGCTTCCCTGTGCGTCTTTTTTTAGTGTAGCTGTGTTCCACAACTACCAATAAAATCTTTTAGCTGCCTTTCGTTGTGCTCCACTTTTTTGCGCACTATCGTGCTTGATGTCGTTCCACACAATCAAAAGTCATTTTTAGAAAAAGGATTTTTGCCCCTCTTATTCAATTTGCGGTTTAGTGTTTTAACTGTTCCTTTATCATTCTTCGTATTGTTTTCAGTGTTTACTTAATCTGCAAAGGCAAAAAATACCACCAACCGCTTCGCTAACGGCGGTCTTTTTCGCCTTGCTCTGTCAGTAGGTCAATTGCTTTTAGTAAGGGGCAAAAATGTTTTTTTCGGGGCATTGTGTCCTGATGTATCAATAAATGAAAGGTTAAACATGAAAAGAAAAAAAGCTTTAATGGTTTGTCATACTTTGCTAATAAAGCAAGGTTTGTTTTTTATTGCAACAATTCTGCTGCAATACTTAAACGGCAACAAAAATAATATTTCTATTGCTGCCCTGGTTCTTCGCCGGTATTCTTTCCAGCTTCAAAAATTAAATTTATTATAAGGAGTTTTAAATGGATAATTCAATTCAAATAAATATCGATTGGAATTAAAGTAATTCCACCGCATAAATGTAAACTTCATATAAAAATTTTAGAAGAGAAGCATTCAGTTAATTCACTTCATAATATTGTAATATATCGTAAAAGTATTTGTAAAATTTGTAATAAAATTTTTGAAGTTTACGATGAGGATGGTATAAAATGAAAGTATATGAAAGTTGCCATCAAACAAAAAAAGATTATAAAAAAGTTCCCCAAATAAAAATTAAGAATGAACAATTATGTAATACTGGTTTTGATGTAGGCAAGGAGTTTGCCGTTTTATATCAGCCTGGTAAAATAACTCTTGTTCTTATTGCAACGGAGAAAGATAATAATTAAGTTTTAATAACAATGTTTTCAATATTAACTAACCATATTAACCAACCAATTAAAAAAGGATTGTACCTGCAAAAAGTCGGTACAAAGTCGGTACATTTTCGGTACATAATCAGCGGGATTGTAGAATTCTCACAAAATAAAAAAGCCTCAATTCGATTAAAATTGAAGCTTTTTATGTGGGCGTTCACGGATTCGAACCGCGGACCCTCTGCTTGTAAGGCAGATGCTCTGAACCAACTGAGCTAAACGCCCAAATACTTATTTTCGAACTACAAATATTAAACTATTTTGGTAGAAATCAAAATTATATAATTTACTGTAGAGCGAGCGACGGGGTTCGAACCCGCGACATTCAGCTTGGGAAGCTGACACTCTACCAACTGAGTTACGCTCGCCTTTTCATCAACTCAAACATATTCAATTTTATTCAAGTTGTAAAGATTATTATTGAAGAATAAATTGTCTAAAATTCTTAAATTTGAATATATCTTCAATCAATCTTTATTAAAGATAATAATTTCTAATTCTTTGTCAGCCAGGCGAATAAATGATAAATCGAATATAGTTCTAAAGAAAATGGGATGTATCCAAGATAACCAAGCAATGGCATTTCAAAAAACATGCAAGAAATTTACTCCGGGAACATTATAAATCCATTTAGGATATGAAAGGTAATTCCACATTTCCCAAAAGAAACCGCAAATTAAACAGCCAATCACTAATGCTAAAACCGGCCTCCAATTACCTACTCTTATATAATCAAATAGACTCTTATTTTTAAGTTTAAAATTTATGGGTTCAACTATAAAGAAAACCGAAAGCCAAATGAACATATAAAATACATTAGGGAGATCATCAAGAAAAAAAAGCACTAAAGCACCGGCGGAGAAAATTCGCTGTAAATTTTTGTTCGATGGTTCAATAATAAAAACATTTTTTATTTTTTTTAACCATTTAAATGATGAAACTAATTCTGCGGTACCAAAATCCGAAGGCATAACAGTAGAAAAACTTATTGAAGCAACCATATTATATTCAAAATTGGAGAAGTTTTCACTGCCGACATAATACCAATTGTGAGTAAACAGATTAAGAAGTTCCAATAACCATCAGGCAGGAATCGATAAAATGAATAGTAAAATAAACCCGGTTAAATTTCGATTCTTCATTGATGTCCCGGTTCTATAAAAAACCAGTGCATCAACTGTTAATGCATCTCCAAGCCACAATGGAAAGAATGCCCATTGAGTTCGGAGTCCATTTAAAGACCAATTTAATATCCAGAAAATTATAACTAATGAAATCCCCAAATAGAACTGATTAGGCAGCTTTTTTATTTGAAAAAAAATACCTTTGCACATTTCTTCAATTTTTTTCAATTTCATAGTAAAAATATATAAATGAAAATTGATAACTAGAATATTAAAGAAATTGATTTATTAAAATGTTATCATTTAATGCGATTAGATTCTAATTAAAATTGCATTTTAACAATATCAAATCTATTTTAGCACTACACAAACTTGAGGGGTTATTATGTTAAAGTTAAATCATTTAGATTATTATAGATTACCATGGAATCTTACTGATAATTCAATCTCTTGGTTAGAACCAACGGCAGCATGTAACCTGCATTGCGACGGCTGTTATCGTCAGAATGAAAAAGACAGTCACAAATCTTTAAAACAAATTAATGAAGAATTAGATGTATTTACTCGTTTAAGAAAAGTCGATGGTATTTCTATTGCCGGCGGCGATCCGTTAACTCATCCTGATGTTGTTGATATTGTAAAATCAGTTAAAGAAAGAGGACTTAAGCCGATATTAAACACTAACGGCTTAGCATTAACCAAAGAACTTTTAATGGAATTGAAGAAAGCTGGAGTTTTCGGTTTCACATTCCACATCGACAGCAAACAGGGAAGGCCAGGCTGGAAAGATAAAAATGAATTAGAATTAAATGAACTGCGCTATCATTACGCCCGCATGCTGGCAGATGTTAAAAATATTTCTTGTTCTTTTAACTCAACGGTATATGAAGATACCATGCAATATGTACCGGAGATGGTTAAATGGGCACAGAAGAATATCGACATTGTACAGGTGATGGTTTTCATTCTTTACAGAGCAGTTAATAATAGTAAGGTAGATTTTTATTTAGGCCCTAAAAAAATAGATATGGATGATTTAGTTTATAATGAAGAGGAAACGGAAAGAACCGATATACAGGCTAATGAAATTGTTGAGATAATAAAAACCGAGTATCCGGACTTTGATCCCTGCGGTTATTTAAACGGATCGGAAAAACCAGATTCATTTAAATGGTTGCTAACCGGAAGGCTTGGAACAAAAGCTAAAATTTACGGCTACATGGGAAAAAAAGGTATTGAGATTGTTCAAACCTTCAACCATTTATTGTATGATAGATATTTAGCTTACGCTAAACCCAAAGATACCCGAAAAGGAAAATCAATGCTGCTATTGGGAGCCTTTGATAAAAAGCTTAGAAAAACATTTTTTAATTTCTATAAAAATCCATTGAATGTTTTTAAACGACTTCATTATCAATCAGTAATGATAATTCAGCCGGTTGATTTTCTTGAAGATGGCAGACAAAATATGTGTGATGGATGCCCCGATATTACTGTTTGGAATGGGAAATTAGTTTGGTCATGTAGAATGGAAGAGCAATTGAAATACGGGCATAATGTTAAAAGCTATCCGAAAGGTTTTTTGAATTAGTTATTTCAACACCTTCCTTAACTTTGAAAATACATTTATCTCTCCCCTCTCCTTGCTAAGGAGAGAGACAAGAGGTTAAATCAAAATCGACAAATAATATTGCCTATTAGATTATTCCCATTTAAAAATGAAATATCTTTTCCGATTAGATAAAATTTATTTAAATTTACCAAATATTTTTAAGAGAGAATAATGCGGACAATTTATTTAAGAAAAGAATACGACTCTAATGTAAGAAAAGTATTAATCGATATGGCTTACCTTGTATCACATAATAAAATTCGTCTTCCAAAATATTATTTTGAAGATGGACTTTATCTTCCCCACAACTCAAAAAACGGAAACGAAGTTGAAAAATATTTTTTAACAAAAGATAAAATCGTTTCTGAAACCAAAGACCACTATTTTTTTAATTTTCCATTTAAAGCCCCCCAGGTGGAAGACGCTGCATATTAAAATTTAAAAAAAGCCGTCAAGTTTGACAGCTTTTTTACTTCATATATTAAAGACTTATAACTGAATTCTCCGAGTCCAAAAAATAAGTAGGCACATGTTTATCAGCTTGCTCCTCGTTAAGCCAAGTATTGCCATCAAGCAAATAACGAAATTCATAATCGTTATTGCCATCCAGTTCAATGGATGCGCTAAACGTTCCATCCTTTTTTAATTTTTTCATTGGAGATGATTTGGGATCCCAATTGTTAAAATCGCCGACGATAGCTGCTTGCTTATAATCTTTTGCAATTTCTCTAGGGATCGAAAAAGTTACTTTAAATTTTTGCTTATCTTTAATTTTATTTCTTTTAATTGGCATAAGTTTACCCTTTCTTTTTAATATTCATGTTACTTGTCAAAATTACTAATTATAAAATTCTACCCGCGTGAATAAAATCAAAGTTCTATCTTAATTCTTTCTCACAAAATAAGCGAAATGGACTTTCAAGAAATTTTAATGCAGTAGTTCATAATGATAAAATTTTTCTTTGAAACTATCTAGGTTTTCCCTAACAGTACCCTCTATACTTTCGAAAATTTCAATGCCTGCTGAATGAAAAATTCGAGATGCGTTGGGAGAACAACTTCCCGTTATTAAAGCATGTACATTATTTTTTAATAAGAGGCTCGCTCCAAAAATATCTGAATCACTTATGGACTCTTTGTGCGGATTGAAAACTGATTTGTATTTGCCTGCTTCGTCAATATCAATTATAATAAAAAAGTTTGTTTCACAAAATTGAGGCGAGATTTGAGAATCTAGATTGTCTTCAAAAGATGTTACGGCGATTTTCATTTTATTCACCTTATCTTTTATTTAGAAAATAGTTTTACGAAAGTGAATGAGGAAATTACGATGAGTTTACAATAATTAATTTCCCCGGTCGATATTAGTGTACACATAATTTACACTATTTATACAGATGCACAAATGATGCCATCTACATAAAATTTATAGCTAATAAAAACAAAATTTTTAATTAGATTATGCAAAAAAATAAGAAGGTTTTTAAAAATAATATTTCAAATTAAAATATAATTTCCATTATAGAGAATAGGGCTAAGCAATATTCTAACTTTTCGTAATACTTTACAATTGTTTATTGTTGATTGTTTACAAATTAAATTTATCTCATCATACTTCTCATTATTGGAAGCGAATAATATTATCTGCGACAAAACAAATATTAAATTTCGAGTTTGTTGCGGTGAATTTCAATTCGGTCATAAATAATATCTTATGAAATTATATTTCCGGGGTATTCAAAATCGGCGTGAGAAATTTTGTTTATAGCAGAAAAATAAGAAAAAGTTAAAATATTTTTTTTGTCATATTTTCACTCTGTATTAAAAAATAAATTGTTGAGATAAAACACTAACTCGTCTCTTTATTTTCATAGATTTATTTTTGAGATGAGCAGCCTGTACATCTTACAAAACTGAATTGGCGGTTAGTCTCTATTTGTTCGGCGGATAAATTGTAAGCATTGGGGCGCCGTATTTACCTTCATCGCAGATAATAAGCTCGCCGCTGTCGGAAAAAGTTATTCCTTCCGGCTGATCATGATAGTCTGGCAGAAGCGCATAATTTAAAATGGCTCCAGCATTATTTATTTCTATTATCGCTTTATCGCGGGAAGAAATTATAAACATATTTCCGCCGCTGCTCATTTCCAAACCGCTGGGTGAAAAATCATCAATGTTTAATTTTGTTTTTATGTCTTCGATAGATAATAAAAATTTTGGTTGAGGATTTAGTTTTTCAGTTTGCAAATCAAAAGAATATATTGCTCTAAAATTTTCGTAACCCACTCCGGGAGAATCTTTACAAGCAATTAAAAGCGAATTTGTTTTATTATCAAAACAAAGCCCTTCAATATTATTTTCTTTTGATAGACCCGTTTCAAGGCTCCGGTAGAGGCTCAAATCATCATTCATATTCCAAATAAAAATTTCGCCGCCGCTGGTTGTCAAATAAATATTATTGCCTCCTGCCGCTATTCCTTCAAAATCTTTGGTAATAATTTTGCTGTTCAGCTGATATTCTGAAATAATATTTCCGTTATCAGCATTGATTGAAAAGATTATACCTTGTTCGTCGTTATGAGAAAATAATGTTCCGTTGTAAAATGCAAGCCCCGATGCTTCTAAAAGTTTTTGCGGCAATTCAATTCTTCTGCACGAATCAATTGATAAAGTGTAATTATTAAATTGGAGATTAATTTTTTCATTTTCACTTGTGCAAGAGGAAATAAAAACTGCGGTTATAATTGAAATAAAAATATTTTTAATCATTTTTAAGAATTGTTAAAATTCTGAGATGGATAATAATACTAAATTTAGAATTTATATTTTGCGGTAAGATTTCAAAAAGCGCTTGAAAAGTTATTGAGAATTATTTTTTACAGTTTCATTCTCCTGCGCTTTTTCTATTCTCTTTTTTTCATCGCTAATATTTTCTAAGAGTTTCTTGCCTAACTTTTCTTTAGCATAATCTGTATAAAATTTTTTTGCGATTAAAAATTCTAACTGATTTTTTTCCCATTCTAAATCGCTAAAGTTTTTATTTTGAAGCAATTGCCATTCGTGCCTAAGCAAATCGCCTTTTGATTCAAATTTACTTCTGCCAATATGAGCAAGATCAGCGTCCCTAATTATTTTTTCTTTAATGTTTTTAGGTTCGCAATCATTCCGGGTGGATAAAATCACTTCTGCTATTTTATCAATTTTCTGCGGATCATAATTTTCGTTTTCAAAATAATCCCGCATAATTTTTACGCTGTTTTCTTCATGATTATCCGATGAGATTACATAGCCTGTATCATGAAACCACGCAGCTAAAAGTAGAACTTCAATTTGTTCGTTTGATAAATTTTCATGCTGCGCAATTTCCAAACAGGTTGCGGCTACATCTTCAGTGTGAGAAATATTGTGATAAATATATTTATCGGATAACCTTTCTTTAAGAAGTCCTTCAACAAATTTTTTTGCTTTCTCTACCGCTTCCATTTTTTATCCTTTAAATACTTAAAATAATAATCATCAACTCTTAACAATATACATTTCCCAATATTATGCTTCTTAGTTGAATGTTAAAAACTTCTCATTCAGCAACCCTAAAGAAAATTAAAAATTTTTGGTTAGAAATGGTAGTGATTTTATTGGGATGGTATTGAAGATCAAATTTACAAATTAATGAGGATAAAATAATTTGGAAAAATTCAAAACTAAATAATAGAATTTAGCCGCGTAGGTGTTTTAATAAGAAGGTTAAAGTTATCAATTATATTTTTTAATAAGCGCTTTCCTTTTTTCATAGGCATCACGAGCAATTTTCAAGTCTTCAATAAAATATGGAAGTTCTTTTAACAGCATAGCCTGCGGACCATCAACCAAAGCCTTTAATGGTTTGGGATGGAAATCAATTAAAATCATATTTGCGCCGGAGATAACGCCTTGCGCAGCTGCGTGCATCACGTCTAAAATTCCATCGGGCGAAGATTCGCGAGAGCCTACCGAGTGCGAGGGATCGATACAAACCGGCATTCTCGTTAATCTTTTTACAGCGGGCACATGCGCAAAGTCAACTAAATTTCTGTGCGGATCAGAAAAAGAGGTTTTCATTCCACGCAAACAAAAAACTACATTGGCATTCCCTTCGCTTGCCAAATATTCTGCGGCATTTAATGATTCGCTTAAAGTAATTCCAAAACCTCTTTTTAACAATACAGGATATTCATTTTGTCTGCCTATGGATTTTAGCAATTCAAAATTTTGAGTGTTTCTTGTACCTACTTGCAGCATTACTCCGGTTGGTCTGCCGGCTTCTTCCAACACAAAATTTATTTCTTCAATATGATTTTCGTGCGTTACTTCCATTGCAATAATTTTAATTCCATATTTTCCGGCAAGCTCAAAAACATACGGCAAGCAATTTTTACCATGACCTTGAAATGAGTATGGACTTGTTCTCGGTTTATAAGCTCCCATTCTTGTGCACACTTGTCCATTTTCTTTTAAAGCTTTCATCATTTGTTCTACATGCTCTTTAGTATCTACGGCGCAGAGTCCGGCAAAAATATTAAAATTATCCTGGCTAAAATGAACGCCGTTATAATCAAAGCCGTTGGCTCGGTTATCTTCTTTATGCCTTCCTAAAATTCTATATTCCTGCGAAACGCGAACAACTCTTTCCACAGCGGGCAATGATTCAATTTGCTCTTTACTTAATGCGGCGGTATCGCCAAATAAATATATTTCAGTTAAAAGCTGAAGCTTGCCTTGGACAATATGTTTTTGGATACGAATATTGGGAAGGTCATTCAAATACTCCCAGGTTTTTTTGAACTCTTCTGAGTTTTCATTTATATCAGCGTGAAGTAAAACAATCATATTTCGTTATAACTTTTTTTAAGTGAATGATTTTTAATGAAACCTAAATTTAGATAAAGCTAAATCAAAATTAAAAAATTACTGATGAAAATTTTTTCTTTGTGAATAAATATCTATAAAAATTAATAACTATGAATTATTTATCTACTCAATGTTAAATAAATTTTTATTAGCCAGGCTATGGCTATAATTTGATTTGAAATAATATGCTATCTTAAAAAAAAGTTTTAAACTGACGCTGTGTAAAAATCTTAAACATTACAAATAATAAATCGATAATAAACTGAAGTTATTGAACTAATTAACGATTAAAAAATAAATTATATTCTTAGAAAAAATACTAATTCAGAGCAATTATGAGATTTGACAAATTTCACTCCTTTTCTGATAGCGGCAATACTTCTGAAATTGGCAGCCTTAAAAGAATACATTTAATTTTAAGTTCCATAAATCAATCCATCGTAAGAATAAGAGATAAGCAAACACTGTTAGATGAAGTTTGTAAAATAATTATTGAAAACGGGGGCTATGATTTTGCGTGGATAGAGATGAAGCATGAAAATACTAATCAATTTTCATTAGCTGCATCCTATATAAAAATGGAATTTTATGATTTGAATTCTATAGAAATTTCAAAAATATTAGCTGATGAAAATGAAATAAATTCTATTAAAGAGAACGGATATCTCATCCAGCAAAATTTATTTAACAAAACTATAAACACAACTCTTTTTGGAAATAGAATTATTTCACAGACATCATCGCTCAGCTCTTTTCCTATAATTGTTGATAAAGAGTTAACCGGAATGCTTAAGCTGCTTACTAACCAACAAAAAATTGTAAATGAAAATGAGATAGATTTGTTTACCGAAGTAGCTGGCGATATTGCTTACGCTATCGAAAGAATTAATTTAGAAGAAAAAACGGTTCGAAATGAAAATAAGCTGAGAGAAATAATTGAAAGCAGCACTAATCTTTTTTACTCACACGATACTAATTTTCAGCTTACTTATGTCAGCCCAAAATCATGGGAGTATTTTGGCTGCGACCCTTCAGAAGCCGCGGTGAATTGGACTAACTTTTTGACTGATAATCCTATAAATCAAATTGGAATAAAACATACAATCGACGCAATAAAAACCGGACTTAAACAAGAACCTTATGAATTAGAATTGAAAAGAAAAGATGGAACTCCTGTCTGGGTTCTGGTAAACGAAACACCCGTTGTTAAAAATGGAAAGACTGTTTCAATCGTCGGCTCATTATCAAATATTACTGAACGCAAAAATATTTTAATAGAAAGAGATAACTTTTATAAATATTCTAATGATGTTATGTGCACAGTGGATATTGATGGTAATTTCATTGACTCAAATGACGCCTGGGAAAAATTATTGGGTTATACTAAAGAGGAATTAAAAAGTAATAATGTGAAAGATTTGGTTCATCCTGATGATATTGCATCTCTTTTAAAAGTAAAAAAAGAAGCTAACATAGGCAAAGCATCTAATTTTTTGTTACGTATTCGATGCAAAGATCAGTCAATTAAATGGCTTTCATGGAATTGCTTTATAATTAAAAATAAGTTTTATGGTTTAGGAAAAGATGTTACAGATCTAATTGAAGTAGAAAATAAATTAAAAGCTACAATTCAAAAATTAGAAAATACAAATAAAGAACTTCATCGCTTATCTCGCGCCGTTGAACAAAGCCCAATTTCAATTGTGCTAACTGATTTAAAGGGAAATATTGAATATGCAAATCCGAAATGCTTAGAAATTACCGGCTTTACCTGGGAAGAAATTATTAGAAAAAATCCGCGCATATTTAAATCCGGTGAAAAAAATGAATTAGAGTACAAAGAATTATGGGAAACAATTTCCTCAGGAAATGAATGGCGTGGAGAGTTCCATAACAAAAAGAAAAATGGAGAACTGTATTGGGAGTTGGCTTCAATCTCCCCGGTAAAAAATAAAGAAGGGAAAATAATTAGTTACCTTGCCGTTAAAGAAGACATAACAGAACGCAAAAAAATGATTGACGAGCTTATTGACGCAAAGGAAAAAGCCGAAGAAATAAATAGAATTAAGTCCAGCTTCTTTTCAAATATGAGCCATGAATTACGTACGCCTTTAGTTGGAATTATTGGTTTTTCGGATATGCTGTTAGATGAAATTGGAAATAAAGATCAAAGAGAATTTGTACAAAGCATTCTAGACAGCGGAAATAGATTACTAAAAACTCTAAATACAATTTTAAATATTTCCAAACTGGAAGGCGAAAAAACTAAACTAAATATTGAGACTAATAATCTTTATTCAGAGGTTGCTTACGTAGTAAACTCCAATAATGAGAGCGCTGTAAATAAAAATTTAGAGTTGGTTTTGAATTGTAGCAATAAAGATTTATACGGTGAAATTGATAAAAAGATTTTTAGAATAGCGGTAACTAATCTTATTACTAACGCCATAAAGTTTACCGACAAAGGAAGTATAACTGTCAATATAAATTCTAAAATAAAAGATAAAACTGAATACGCTGTAATTGATATTTGTGATACGGGAATTGGAATATCTTCCGAAAATTGTCAAATAATTTTTGAAGAATTTAGGCAAGGCAGCGAAGGACTCAGCAGAAATTTTGAAGGCGTCGGGTTAGGATTAACGATTGCAAAAAAATATGTGCATCTTCTTAAAGGCGATATTCGCGTTGAAAGCGAATTGGGAAAAGGCTCAAAATTTACAATTGAAATACCGCTCATAAAATACAATCCTCAAATAAATTTAATAAAAAATAATTTGAGCGATGAAATTCAATCAACGCAAAAAAATAACAACCGCCGTATTTTGTTGGTTGAAGACGACAGTATTAATAGAAGCGTTACAAAATATTTTTTAAAAGATATTTGCGCTCTGGATACTGTTAAAACCGGCGAAGCCGCGTTAGACATTATTAAAACCGTGCATTATGACGCTATACTTATGGACATTGCGCTGGGAGCTGGAATGAATGGATTGGAAACAACTCACCTAATTAGACAAGAAGAAGAATATAAAAACACTCCCATAATTGCGCTGACAGCTTACGCTATGCACATTGAAAAGGATAAGTTTTTGTTAGAAGGCTGTAATGAATATTTATCAAAACCATTTTCGAAAAATGATTTGGTGGAAAAAGTTTTAAACGCTTTTGCCAATAAAAAAGATAACATTCCCGCTTCAATAAATTAATAATCTGACATAACCCCAACAAACATTGCCGTAAAAATCCATAATGTTAAATATTTATCTAAAAATGATAGCTGCTTTTTTATAGTCATTTGTTATTGAAAATTTTTCAATTCTATTATTGTGGAATTATTTCTGTTAAATAAAAAATATAAAACGATTTTTTGATTTGATCCCTGACCTTTCTAAAAGTGTTTAAAATTTGTTCATCAGTTCCCTGAGCTTCAGCGGGGTCCTCAAAACCAATATGAAGTTTATGTTTAACGTCCCCGGTAAAAACCGGACATGATTCCTTTGCATTATCACACACTGTAATAACAAAATCAAATGAATGATTAAGATATTTTTCCACATCCTCGGGAACGTTATTGCTAATATCAATTCCAGTTTCGCGCATTACATTTACAGCATTTGAATTAATATTTTTGGCAGGTATTGTACCTGCCGAAAATACTTTCAGATCTTTATCAATTGATTTTAAAAAGCCCTCTGCCATTTGGCTCCGGCAGCTATTGCCTGTACAGAGAATTAAAATTTTACTATTCATATAATTTTTTATTTAACAGATTTTTCTCCAATAACAGTAATACTAAATATTCCTTTTAAATTTGCTTTATAATTTTTAATACCTTCATCCGACAAATATTTTTTAAGAAGATCATCCGGCAGTTCGATCATTTTAGTTTTTTTAATTTCAACATTTACAAACCCGCTTTCAGAAATAATTTGTAAATATTCATTCTGCTGAACAGCGCCGGATACACATCCCGCATACATTTCTGCGGATTTTTTTAATTCTGGGTGCAGCTCTCCCAAAATAACAATATCAGAAACACAAAAGTGAGCGCCGGGTTTTAGTATTCTATAAATTTCCGAAAAAGCTTTTCTCTTATTAGGAACTAAGTTTAAAACACAATTACTTACCACAACATCAGCTATATTTTCATCAAGAGGGATTTCCTCAATGTCACCATACTTAAACTCAACATTTTCATAACCAAGCTTCATCTTATTTTTATTCGCCTTCTCAATCATTTCTTCAGTCATGTCCAGTCCAATAACCTTACCTTCATCTCCGACAATAGCTCTTGCCACAAATACATCGTTTCCCGCTCCAGCGCCAAGGTCAACAACAGTATCGCCGTTTTTAATTCCGGCAAACTCTGTAGGCAGCCCGCAGCCTAGGCCTAAGTCAGCGTCAGCAACATAACCCGACAAATTTGAATAATCATCCTTCATAATTGTATAATCAACAATCTTAGAACTTTTACAACCGCAACCGCAGCCGGAGTTTGTAACAGCCACAGCTATTTCCGCATATTTTTCTTTAACTACTTTTTTTAATTCATTTGAAGTTTCCATATTATGTCCTTTGCTTTAACAGCATCCTATTTTAATAAATAATTTATCTAATGATTTTTTTGCTTTGGTTAGAGTTTTGCTATTTACGCAATAACAAATTCTGGGTCCATCTATTTCTCCCTGAATTAAATCTACGCGTTTTAATTCTTTTAAATGCTGCGAAACGGTTGCCTGCGCAAGCGGTAGTACGTCAACAATGCTGCCGACCATGCATCCGTTTATTTCAGTTAATATTTTTAAGATTTTTATTCTTGCGGGATGGGAAAGAGCTTTGGCAACATCAGCAAGCCAAATTTCTTCTTGAGTAAATTCTTCTTTTTTTCTAATTGACATATAAATTCTTTAATCGCTTATCGTAAATATACGATGGGATTAAAAATTTGTCAAGTTATTAACTTCAATCAGTAATTTCCGGCTCTACAAGTTTAGCCAACTGATCAAGAGATTCCTGCCAGCCGAGGTAGCACATTTCAGCGGGAATAACTTCCGGTACATTTTCCTGCACAATAGTAACTTCTGAACCGCAGGAAACTCTTTTGATATTTACAGTAGTGATCATTTCTCCGGGCAAATTCGGATCATCAAATTGATCGGTATTGCGAATAAGTTTGTTGGGGATTAATTCTAGATATTTACCTCCAAAGGAATGGCTGTTTCCGGTTGTAAAATTTGTAAAAGACATTTTATATGTCCCGCCCACTTTTGCATCTAAGTGATGCACTTTGCAAGTAAATCCGTAGGGCGGCAGCCATTTTGCCTGAGCATCAGCATCAATAAATGCTCGGTATATTTTTTCCGGCGAGGCTTTAAAAACTCTATGAAGATTTACAACTGACATATTTATTCTCCTTTTGTTAGTTTTGATTTTTATGTCTTATCATGAAATATATTTTTAACCATGAAAAAATAAAAAAAGACTTGAGAAAAAAGGTTTCAAAATCGGAACCGCGAAAGAATTTATGGGCTTGACTGATGATGAAACATCATATATAGAATTAAACAAAAGTTAAGTGAAAGCTTAAAAAGAATATGAACACTTACGCGGAAATATAGAATTAGTCCGTTGCTAATTTTTATGCTCTCGTTCATCATCATTGGATATTATTACTCATAAAACTTTCACTCACTTTTTTCTTCTGCTAATTTTTTGATGCCGTCCAGCATCATTTTCCAGTTCTTTTCAGATTCTATTTTTGCTTCCTCCGTTGAATTTTTGTCTTGCAACAAAGTAACCGTAGTTTTGTTTTGATCGCTTGAGAGACTAATAGTTACAGTATGATAATTTTCGGGAATATCTTCCATTCCTGAAAGCGGACTAAAATGGCTATACTGCAATTTTTCCGTAGGCGCTATTTCAAGAATCTTTCCTTTATCCTCATACGGCTTTCCTTTAAATTCACCTTTCCAAGTAATACTGCTTCCTTTCTTCCAATCCGAAACAACCGTAGCGCCCATCATATATGTTTTTATTTTGGATGGATTCACCAAAGCGTCCCATACCTTATCAGAAGGAGCATTTACTGTTGTCTCTGCTTTAGCAATAAGATTTTCCTTTTTCTGTTTCATAATGTTCTTCCTTTATTTTGGTTGAATTACTTTTTCTTCTATAAGAATAAATTTATATTCCAATAAATAAAAAGAATAATCACACTATTCATAGCGAGCATTGCGACGTTATTTTTTATACTACTATGACATCAAGAGAGCAATCTAAAAAAAATCAAAATGTTTTTTCATCTGCCGATGGACCATAAATTGAAGGAACGGGAATATCGTTAAGCCGCAAATAGACTGTTAATTGTCCGCGGTGATGAACCCAATGGTTTAGCGTTGAAGATATATTTTCATCCTTGGGTGAACTGAAAAGAGTTACACCCTCTCTCTTTAGATAAAACAAATCTTTCAATTCTTCATTTGTAACCTTTCTTAATGCTTTAACTGCGCCTTCATAATTTTCATCAAAATGTTGAACCAGCTCTTCGGTGCTTTTAGGTTGAAAATGTTTATACGTTGCAAAATCAATTTCCGAATCTTCAACAATATCAGTTATCCATTTAGGCATTTCAGCAACCAGCAGAGCAAGATAACCCATGGCCATTGATTTTTCATGCGGCTTGTAATCAAACAATTTTATTGGAATTCTTTCCAGACATTTTCTGCTGGCATTTTTTTCCATTTTCAATTCTTGCAAAAAATATTTGCCTAATGATTCTGTATTCATTATAAAAATCCTTTAATTTTTATTTGTATAATTTACCATCCATTGAATGCCGAATTTATCTTTCAGCATTCCGAAGTAGTCTCCCCAAAACATATCCTGCATCGGCATAATAATGTTTCCGCCTTTAGAAAGTTTATTAAAAATATTATCCGCTTCCTCTTTGTTATCAGCTTGAAAGGAAAGATGAATATTATTACCCTCTACAACTTTTTGTCCCATAGATTCCAATGTATCGGTACCCATCAGCATACTGCCTCCTATTGGGAGACCAACGTGCATAACTTTTTGTTTTTCTTCTGCAGATAATTTTTTACCGTCGGGCGTGCCTTCATAACGCATAATGCCTCCGGCAAATTCACCGCCGAAAACGGATTTATAAAAATTAAATGCGTCTTCTGTATTGCCCGGAAAATTTAAATAGGGATTTATTGACGGCATAATCTAACTCCTTGTATTTTTTATTTTATATTTTTTATTATGATGTCTTCTGCTAATTTTATCAATGAAACTTTTCACCGCGTTCAATCATCTCTATAATTTTAACAAACCTTTTAGCGCGGGTTTCGGGCTTAACGGCAGTTTGTAAACGCCATACTATTGCATATTTGTTAGTTTTATTAAGCTTATTAAAAAACGCTAAAGCCTCTGGTTTTTTAGAAAGCTCTTTTATTAAATCATCCGGAACCTGAGAAGCTGACGGAGAATCATAAGCTTTTTCCCATCTGCCATCAGCTTTCGCTAATTCAATTTCTGCAATTCCGGCTTGATGAATTTTACCATTTTTAATTAAACGCTCAACATTTTCTCTATTTCTTTTAGACCATAAACTTCGTTTTCTGCGGGGCGTAAATTTTTGGATATAAGATTGTTCATCATATTTTTTTGCTTGCCCGTCAATCCATCCAAAGCAAAGCCCCTCATCCAAAGCTTGATCATGATTGATACTTTTAACGCCGGAATCTTTTTTAAAAATGCGCATCCAGATACCGGTGTTTAATTTATAATTCTTTAAAAGCCAGCTTCTAAATTTCTTTTGTGTTTGAAAGGCAATTATAGGTAATTCTTGATTTGTATCTTTCTTCATTAATTGTTTATAAGCTTTTTTACTGGATTTGTTTTTCTATTAAGGAATCCATGATAAATTATATATAATAAAATTACAGCGGCTGATACCAAAGCCGTATATGCAATGCTGTGATAGTTAGTTTGATGGCGGACAAAAATAGCTGCTAAAGCCCAAACTCCAACGGCTGCAAACTCGCGCATATTTCTTTTGTATATCATTAAAAGATTTAATACAGCAGCAATGATGATCATCATAATTGCCCATTGAACCTCAGTAAAAAATCCTCCGCTCCAATTAATTTTAGCAAGATAGGCGGAAACATTCGCAATAGTTGCAACCGATATCCATCCGGCATAGAGACAAATAGGCCACCAGGCAAAAGCAATAATTGAAAATGGCGCATCCCACCTTTCCATATTGGTATTTATTATAATTTTAATTAAAGAAAACAGTATTACCAGCATTATAAAAACTGAAAGAAGCGTGTAACTCATTCAGCCAGACTATTACCCATAATGCGTTTCCAAGGTTGGCAATCATAAACCAGTAACCGCTTTGGCTTATAAAATCCATAGTATTTTTGCGGATAAAAGTTTGATAAACTTGGTATCCGGCAAATATAAAAAGTGAAATAAATATTAATCCCCAAATTGAAAACGCGTAACCCGCAGGGGTAAATAAATTCTTATATTCATTACTTAAGCTGCCGACTGTATTACCGTTAATTTTGTAAATCTGTGAATAATAATTTATCCCTACTGCAATAAACACTGAAATTAAATTTAATGTTGAGAAAGTTTTTTGTTGTTTTAAGCTATGCATGTTACTCCAGTTCACCGTGTAATTTAATAAACCGTTAAATATAATTTAGTTTACCTCCGATCAATGTAACTTCGATCAAACCTAACTAAAAAACCAAGCTTATTTGTGAATTTGGACTTTACGCTTTACGTGCGTTACTTAGGGAGAAGGGACTGTTTCAATAATTTCAAATGGTTGGCAATTCTTTATCCATAAATTGCGGTGTTAACCTGTAATCCCGATTCGTTACTCTTCACAAAGGTTAACACACCGATTCATCGGGGTGACATTATAGAGAACTCCAATACCCAGAACCGTTTTAACGGTTTATGATTTTGTTAGTGATGTATAAAGTAATCAAATAAAGGTAAACTGTTAAAACAGTTAAGGACTGCTTAGTTTGTTTTCATATCACCGCAATGAATTGCGGTGTTAACCTGTAATCCCGATTCGTTACTCTTCACAAAGGTTAACACACCGATTCATCGGGGTGACATTACAGATTAACCAATACCCCGAACCGTTTTAACGGTTTATGATTTTGTTAGTGATGTACAAAGTAATCAAATAAAGGTAAACTGTTGAAACAGTTAAGGACTGCTTAGTTTGTTTTCATATCACCGCACTGAATTGCGGTGTTAACCTGTAATCCCGATTCGCTACTCTTCCGAAAGGTTAACGCCCCGGTTTTAATCGGGGCGAATAACCGCTAGGAGTTGTTATGGCTGAACAAGTATCCTTAATCTATGCGACTTAATTTACGGGGACTGCCGGTGCTTTTTTCTTTGATGCGTTTCTTTGGGCTGCTGTTTTTGTGGTGCGTGCTGCTACTCCAATTTTTTCCAGAAGCTGCTTTTTATCACGCAAAGCTACTTTGGCAATTTTAATATACTGAGCCAGCCAGGCATTCATAGTTTTTATTGCAGTGTCCTGGTCGCGGGTTGCCTGCTGTGCTGCACCTTTCAACGATTCCTGAACCTGGTTTGCAGAATCATAAGCAGTAATTTTCTGTCTTTCAGATGCGAGCTTTTCATCACTGTAACCGAATGATGCCAACGCAGATTTTATTTCCGGGACGTTATTGGCGTTATCAAATATTGTGTATGCAGCAGAGATAAATCCCGCAGTAGATTTGGGCATAGAACCGCTTAGCCCTAACTGCGAAAGCCTTGCACTATCTTTTACAAAAACAGCGCGAGCTACTTTTGCCAACGACTGGTAAGCATCGCGTGCTGCTGTTTCGGCTGTTCTTAAATTACTTGTACCCTGAAATTGCGAACCGGCTGCTGCTATTTGTGCATTCACTGTACTTAATGCAGCATCATACAAAGTTTTACCTTCGTTTAATTTTTCCGGAGTGTAACCAAATTGAGTTACCAGCCCTTGAATTTCCGCATCTGCAAGCGTATTTGTTACAGCAACCTGTGCAGAGTTCAACTGTTCCGAAATGGAGTTTTTTGATTTTTGTGCCATTTTTCTCACCTTTATTTTATTGATGGTTATTGATGATTACATTATTAAGCCTGACAATAATTAGTGAAAGCTTAAAAATTCAATAATTTCTCTCGTTTTCTTAATAAAAAGCTCTTCTCGATGTTTCCTCCCCATCACTTAATGGTTCCTTCTCTCGCTCAATCATTCCTCCCGCTCACTTTATCATTCCTCCCAATCACTTTATCATTCCTTCCATCACTCAATCATTCCTCCGCTCACTTTGTCATTCCTCCCAGTTGCTCAGTCATTCCTCCAAGTCACTTAGTCTTCCTCCCAGTCGCTCAGTCGTTCCTCCCATCGTTCAGCGCTTCCTCCCGGTTACTTTATCATTCCTTCCAGTCGCTTAGTCATTCCTCCCGGTCACTTAACCATTCCTTCCGAATATTCATCCATTCAAGCACTCAATTAATCCTCATTTTAGCTTTAGAGATTGTTCCAGTACCATGCTTTATTTTTAATACCGGATTATTTTAATTATTTCTTCCCTTTGTCTTTCAGCTTAGTAACGGTTATAATTTACGCGTAATGCTTATCTATATTTAAACTTGAGGCAAAGTTAAAAAATTGATTTGGAGTTGTGTATCAGGGAATGGATGAGATTTAAGGAAAATTACGAGATATGCCGAATCCGAATGCGAACCTTACTGCCGGCAAACTGGAAAGGCGTACGCTTGATTAGGTTAGTTATACCGTTTTCTCAACTTCTTCAAAATATTTATCTATTTCATTTTGTAAATCAATTGTCTTTGAAAGAGAAGTTACAATTTTACAATAGGTTTTTATCTCGTCTAAAGTAAGCGTTCTTTCTTTTCTGTCTTTTAACCATTTCTCGCAGACTTGATAACCGCCGATTTGATATTGCCAAACTTCTTCTTTTATTCCATCAAAATATTGTTCTTTGTTTATCCAAACTTTTTCAGTTTCGTATTTTGGTTTTTCTACTTTGTTGTTTCCTTTTCCTTGGAATTTGGAAATTGTTTTATCTAAATCTTTTGATTTTAGCAAATGCAAATCTGCAAGCTGTTTCCCAAGTTTACCGATTTGAATAAAAAGTTTGTAATCTTTTGTGAAAGGAACACGCGGGAAATCTATCTTTAAAAATTCTGAGTATTTTGTGCGGTAGGTGTTGCTGTAAAGAACAGCATAGATGTAATAAAATATTTCTTCCGGTGTTACTTCTTTTTTGAAATTCTTTTTAAGTTCTTCAAACAATTCCGGTTTTATGTTTGGCTTTTTCTCTCCGGTTTCGTGTTCGCTGAATAAATCTTTTTTATCGGTTTCTGGATAGAGATATAGGGGAAATAAATAATCTCATTTCACGAGTTCTATTCGAACTTAACAATCATCTTTAAATGTCATTTGTAATAAACGAATGTTGCCAAGAACTTACTTACAATGTTGACGACAAATATGTAAACCAATATTCTTCTCCAACATATGGCGCATAATTTCTTTACGTGGCCTACAATGACAACCACGTGATTTTCTCGGTATAATAAGTATCCCTTATATCAAATGGTCGATAAAGAATTTTAGTAAAATGATTTTGCCTTATTCATCTATCCTTTAAATTTTTTCTGTGCTTCTTTAATTTTCCATTCTCTTATATCTTTCCTAAGTTGATAAGTTTGTCTTAGATAATTCTCATCATCAAATTTTGCAAAATTTTGAATTCACGTTTTAATTTATTTTCATCAATATCAATTATAAAATCGTCTCTTGCTGTTACAATACCGTAACATTCATTGGGAATATTTCTGTAACTTATGTAAAATTTTTATAACCTTTTTGATTGTTTACTCATCTCTGTTAATAAAAAGATAAAATCACTATCTGGTTCAAGCTTATTCCATTTTATATTTTTAATGTTGTGTTTGTTGAGCCAATCGTATTTGGTTTCTCTTAAACCATAAATCTCGTGATGAACGATTGATTTTGTTTTTTCTTTTTTATTTTTAATAAAGAAAGCTATCGCAACACCTTGCGTAATATCAAAAACATTTTCGTCTTTACTTCCGTCGGGTGCTTTTTCTTTCTTTAAACTATTTCCGTGAAGATCGAGAATATAAATTTCATCAAAGCTATTCATTAAAGTTTGTCGCATTCCACTGAAAAGTAATATTATCGAGATAACTGTTATTTGTAATAAAACCTAAAACACCTTCACCGGCTTGATCTATTTTCCATTGGGAAAAACGGATAAATTTTACATAATCATTTTGTAAGCCATTTTGGATTTTTTTCTTTAAATGGTTTCCCATCAACTTGATAATATTCTTTTTGCATCTGTTATCCATTCACCGTATTTGATGAAATACCCGAATAAGGCGGATTGCCGAGAACAACAAGAATTGGAACTTGCTTTTTTAACTTTTCCGGCTTCGTGGCTTTCGTGAGAGAGTGATGACATTCCCGGGAAATTTAGATTCATCTAGTTCTTTCATTTCGAGAGTGTTGGTCAAATAATATTTTACACGCTCATCGTCTTCCATTCTGTAGCCAAGTTCTTCTAAAAGAAATGACATTTTCATATGCCCGATTGCATAAGGAGCCATCATCAATTCAAACGAATAATAATTTTGCAGAATCTGATCTTTTAGAAATGTTTTAACAGCACCTTTGCCGTATTTGCTTTCAAATTCTTCAACTGCTGTTTCAATTGCTTTTGCTAAAAAGCTAAGTGTTCCGCCAGCGGGATCGAGCAAAGTTACATTCTTTGAAGCAAGACCATCAGAAATATTAAACTTATCTTTTAGAATTTGATGAAGCGAGCGAACAATAAAAGAAACAACCGGTTCGGGAGTGTAATAAACACCTCGTTTTTCTCTTGTCTTGGGATCATAAACCGAAAGGAATGTTTCGTAAAAATGTAAAACCGGATCGCTTCCTTTGCCTTCGTGATAATATTGATCGAGAATCTTCTTTGCATCTGCAACATTAAGAACTTCCGCAATATCATCAATAATAACTTCCATCTGCTGAGGCAAGTCTTCCAAAGAAATAAATTTGAAAACATCCCTTAAAATTCCGATAGATTTTGGAATGTATGAATAAGCAAGTTTTCTGTTAAAATCTTTCTCTGCACGGAGACGAGCAGCAAACAAACCGTATGTAATTGTTTGAGAATAAAGATCGGCAAATTCACTTTCATTTATTCCGGCGATTAAAAACTCTTTAAAAGCATCATAAAATCCGTGTATTGATTTTGTGCCGAGTTTTAATTCCTCGCTTACAATTTCATCTTTTAGAAACTTTGTTCTTTTTGCAAGTTCAACAGCAAGAGTTTTTGCAGTGTAAGTTTTGGGAAGTGAAAAGTCTAAAAATCTTTCGAGCAGTTCAAATAATTTATCTTCGTTTTCAAGCGGCGGAACTGTGGAAAGTTTTTTAATAACAAAAGCACGAGCAATTGATATTTTTTCTATTCTTTCGCCGTTTCTGTATAAACGAAACTCTGTGAAGTTTGTTAAAATTACATTCGGGAAAGTTGATAAATATCTTTCAAGTTGTTCGCTGTCTTCAATTCTGTCAAGGTCAACACCTAAGTCTTTTGCTTCAATGTAACCGATTATTTTTTGTCTGCCATCCCAAATTCTAAAATCTGGATTTCCGGCTTCTGTTTTTTTCGGAAGTATAGTTACATCAATTTTCTTTTTCCTTTCAGATTCAGAAAATATTGTAATGAAATCTGCAAGATGTTTGTAATAAGATTCTTCTCTTGCATCACCCTTTTGATAAGCCTTAAAAAGATTTGATAAATATTTTTTTGTCATAATTTACAATATAATGAAGAATAACTATTAACCCTTTAAGTTCGCTTCCCTTATCATGTAGTCTGGGCATGTAAATGCGATTGCGGTGTGTAATTTATAAAACCGAAATGAATCTAAGGAAAAGTTTTTTAAAAAACATCTGCCTCTCTTCAATTATCGACAAAAGTTACGGGATGAAATGGGATAAATCCCGGCGTTAACCTTTGGCTTTGAATCACCTCAATAAATTACGGTGTTAACTTTTTGATTTTGTTTAACAAAGGTTAACACCCCGATTCATCGGGGTGACAAAAAAGCTACAACCAACACCACACAACCGTTTCAACGGTTTATAACTCTATTGATACTTTGCTTTTAGATTTTTATGATATGAATATATTTCAAAAAGTAAACTGTTAAAACAGTTAAGAAAGCGTTGGCGCTGTTTCTAATTCACCGCAATAAATTGCGGTGTTAACCTTTGGCTTTGAATCACTTCAATAAATTGCGGTATTAACTTTTAGTTTCACTACCCCAAGGGTATGGCATCTCTTTTAATAAAACTGAATAAAATGTCTGTTAACAATAAGCAAACTGCAGCATACGGTGTGTAATTTGCCAGCCTGCAGTTCACGTTGATTTTTTTATAATCAAATGCATTGCCTTCTCGCTTGAAACCTGTTCAGTGCATTTATAGCCTAATGATTTGAGATCCAAATTCAAAAAGAGATTTTCACCGCTTCCTAAAATTACAGGCGATTGAACTAAATGTAATTCATCTATTAATTGAGCCTTAAGATATTGACGAATTGTACTAACACCTCCGCCAAGCCTTACATCTTTGCCGTTTGCAGAATCAAAAGCTTTTTCAAGAGCTGCATTAATCCCGTCTGTTACAAAGTGAAAAGTGGTGCCGCCTTCCATCTCAATTGGTTCGCGTTTATGATGAGTTAATATAAACACAGGAACATGATACGGCGGATTTTCTCCCCACCAACCTTTCCAATCAGCATTAGGTGTGCCGCGATACGGACTAAACATATTACGCCCTAAAATCCAGGCGCCGATATTTTTAAATCCGTTTTCGGCAAATTCATTATCAACTCCTGTTGTGCCGTCACTCTTTCCTAATACGTTTTGCTGAAAAGTTTTTGTGGGATAAAACCATTGGTGAAGCTCCGGGCCACCGACTCCCAAAGGATTTTCCAGGCTTTGATTTGGCCCTGCGCCAAAACCATCCACTGATATAGAAAAACTTGCAACACGTAATTTTTGCATTTAAATGTCCTTTCAAAAAAATGAGTTAATACTTCCCGGCTTGGTGAAGGCATGGCATTTGAAAACTATCAGTCTAAAACAAACATAAATGCTAATAGGAGTAAAAATGTTCAATTACTTCGTCAGCCCGTGCTTTTGCCAAACCGATGTTAGGCGTTCGTTGTTTTTCGTCAGTTACTTTTGCCAGTTATACTTTGGATCAAACTCCACTATCCACTCAATACCGTATTTGTCTCTAAACATTCCAAAATATGTACCCCAAGGACTATCACCAATAGCTCCTTCTATTTGTCCTCCTACAGAAAGCCCATTAAATAGTTTGTCTGCTTCTTCTTTACTTTCTGCACTAATGAAAATTTTGCTTCTGTTTTCATTTTCATTCGTTCGTCCAATGCTTTCCGGAACATCGTTTGCCATCAACATATTATTTTTACCGATAGGCAAAGCAATATGCATGATTTTATTTTCTTCTTTTTTATCTATAGGTAATTCGGGGCTTGCAAGGTCTTTGAAACGAATAACTTTTGCAAACTCTCCGCCAAATACTGATTTGTAAAAATTGAATGCTTCTTCAGCATTTCCATTAAAGTTAATGTGTGGATTAATAAGCGCCATAATTTTATTTAACCTCCTATAATAATTTATTATTTAAAAAGTTCTTCAAAATTGATTTTGTCACTGTTCAAATATCACCAACAAAGAGCATATTATTGAAGTGTAAATGCGACAATATTAGGGGCTGAATACGACAACTATTGTTAGTAATAGCTGCCAAATAGAAATTGTCGCCAAAGCATAACTGAATTTAAAAATAATATCCCGGCTAGCATGATCTTTCAATCATTCATTCAATCTTTCATCCAATAATTCCAGGGAAATAGCCATCGCCCTTCCAGCCTCCTTTATTAATAATAGTATATTTTAGCTGTCTATTTATTAATAAATCGATTGTTAGGGTTATGCGGCATCTTTAAATCTAAAACCATTATGGTAATGATAATTGCCACAACTCCATCTGAAAATGCCTCTAAACGGTTTTTATTTATTTTTATATTTTATTGTTACCATATAGTTAGCGAAGTGCTTTCATTTTATCTTTATTTTACTTTTGCCTGATATTGTTCGTCACTAACTTTTTCCATCCATTCAACTGCTTTTCCATCGAGCTGTTCTTGAATAGCAATATGCGACATAGCTGTATCCGGTTTTGCGCCATGCCAGTGCTTTTCATTCGGCGGAAACCAAACTATATCACCGGGATGAACTTCTTCAATTTTACCGCCTTCCCTTTGTGCTAAACCAGAACCGAAAGTTATTATTAATGACTGCCCCAGCGGATGTGTATGCCATACAGTTCTTGCCCCGGGCTCGAATGTAACATTCGCACCGGCTACGCGTGCCGGCGACTCTCTTTGAAACAAAGGGTCTATGCGCACTTTACCGGTGAACCAATCTTCCGACCCTTTAACGGATGTCTGCGAACCATTTTTTATAATTTCCATAACGTACTCCATTCATTCTATAAATATTCTTTAGCTTCATCAATAAAATTTACAAACCTGAAAATTTTACAGCTGTTGCGCAGTCGGGCGGTAAAGTATCTCGTTAACATCCATATCTTCCGGCTGACTAATCGCGAAAGCGACAGCACGGGCAAAGGACTCTGCGGGGATAGCATATTCTTTATAAAATCCCTGAATGCCATCAGCAGATGCTTCGTGCGTAATATGATCAGGTAATTCGGTATCAACAGCGCCCGGAGAAATAATAGTAGTTCGCATATTATAAGGCTTTACTTCCTGGCGGAGCCCTTCGGAAATTACCCTCACAGCATGTTTTGTTGCAGAGTAGATAGCGCCGCCCGCTCTTACTGTGTGTCCCGCTACGGAAGAAACATTTATAATATGTCCGGACTTCTGTTTCTTCATATATGGCAGTGCAGCGGCAATTCCATAAAGAACTCCTTTTATATTGATATCAATCATGTTATTCCATTCATCAATTTTGAGACTCTCAAGCGGCGACTGCTGCATAAGTCCCGCATTATTAATGATAACATCTATTCGATTAAATTTTTCAACTGCAGTATCAACTAATTTTTTAACCTGATCTGAAACCGTTACATCAGTAGTAACAGCTACTGCCTTGCCGCCGTCTTTATTGATTTCATCGGCTAACGATTTTATTTTTTCTGAGCGCCGGGCAGCCAAAACTACCGATGCACCTTGCTTTGATAAAAGCTTTGCGGCTGCTTCTCCAAGTCCGCTGCTTGCACCTGTAATTACAATTACTTTTCCTTTTATATTATCCATTTTCATCCTATTCAATTTTTTATAATAACAATTCTTTTTCAAACGCTTTATGCCCGTTTGGGGTTGCATAAAATCCAATATGATTTTTAAACGCCGCAAAGTGAATTAGGTTTTTACCATACAACTTAAATGTTGGTATGGCATAGCTGATGGCTTCTTCCGCTTCAGGTACAGTGTCTTTAATTGTTCCTCTTACCTGCTCTAATATTTTTTGAATTTCATTAGGAAAACTTTGAATGTACTCATCCATAGTTTTGAATTTAATTTTTGTTGATATCATAATTAAATCATTCATTTTTTTTGATAATGAAGAACCACTACTCCTGAATTAAACTTTTTAGTATCAATCAACTGAAGATTCATTCTTTCATCAAATCCATCAAACAATTTTTTGCCTTTTCCTAAAATAATGGGATGAATCAGCAGCCAATATTCATCAATTAAATTTTTTGCCATAAGAGCGTTAGCAATGCTAATACTTCCTGCAGAAACACTCTTTCCCCCTTGATTTTTTAACTTTAAAGTTTCGGTAATTAAATCTCCTTTATTAAGCAGTGTATTATTCCAATTTGCTTCATTTAAAGTTTTTGAAAATACGACTTTGGCAATGCTGTTAAATTTATCGGCAAATTTAAGTATACTTTCTGTTATTCTCGGATCTTCTTTTGCATGTGGCCAAAAACTTTCCATTAGCTGATATGTTTTTCTGCCAAACAGAACTACATCAACTTCATCTAAAAGATCAGTAAAAAATTCATGCAGCTCATCGTCCACAATACCAGCGGTATGATCCGCAAAGCCATCAATAGTAGTATTTATAGCAAAGATTATTTTTCTCATACTACTACTCCTTTTTATTAAATTTTAATCCTTTTATTTTAAGTAAAGTTTTTAATTTAGGTAAAGAAGTTTTCCCAACTCCATGAAGTTTAAGTATTTCATCTTCACTATATTTTGCAAGTTTTGTAAAAGTTTTTATCCCTTCTCTCTCAAATGCCCTTCTTGCTGGAGCGCTCAATGAATCAAGCAGTTCATTATTTGTTTTACGTTTACTCTCACAAATTGGACAAGTCGGGCAATCTGAACTTTTATAATATTTATGACCATTAGGACAAACCCGAAGAGTTCCTTTACGTACCATATTATTAGCCTCTCATTAAAGAATATTGAAATGCTTTTTGCACATAAAATATTATTAAGTTAAAACAGTCATTACCTTTTACCGAAAGGCTGAAGCATACTCGAACGATTCCCTTCAGTGTCGATAAAAGAAACATATTTTCCAATCCCGGGAATTTCCATCGGATCGCCTATTACTTCTCCCCCAGCTTTGTTTACATGCTTCATTGATTCATTGATATCATCCACTGCTATAACAATGGATGGATACTGAGCCGGCCAGTTTTCTTTTTTGGGAAAAAATCCCCCGTTAATTGTACCTTTTTGTTTCGGAAATTTATCCTCGCCAAGTTCCGAAGTTGTTACAACAACATAGTCACCCATTTCAGGACCGAGTTGTTCGGCCTGCCAGCCAAATGCTTTATTATAAAATTCAGACATTCGCTTTTTGTCTTCTGCAGGCATTTCGAAGTGAACTACGGGATTCATCTTTTTTGGCATTGGAAACTCCTTTTTTATTTTTTGTAAAATTTATTTTTCCGATGCAAGTTTTCTTCTTCTTTCAATTTCTTCTTCAGTTTCATTTTCAATTGCAAACGATCCTGTTTCTAGTTCCCCGCCTGGTGCATAAGTATTTATTACGACACCAGTGCTTGATGCTATGGTAGAAATTAAGTTAAAGCGGGCTGGGATTGTTCCATTTTCAAAAAGCCTTTTACCCTCCCCAACAGTAAGCGGAAAAATCCATAATCGGTATTCATCAATTAAATTATTCTTTAATAATGTTTGAATAAAATCTCCGCTGCCATGTACTTGAAGCTCGGGGCCGTTCTCTTCTTTTAACTTTTTAATTTCATCTTTAACATTACCTTTTATTAAAAAAGAATTATTCCAATTGAGTTTATTTATAGTGTTTGATACGACATATTTTTTAATGCTATTAAATTTATCCGCCACAGGATCATTTTGAATATACGGCCAATGAGCAGCAAAAATTTCATAAGTTTTTCTGCCGAGTAAAAGTTCAAAAGGTTTTTGCATCGATTCATCCATCACATGTCCCATTATGTCATCCCAAAAATGAAACGACCAACCGCCGTATTTAAAGTCGCCGGTTGTATCTTCTTCTGGTCCACCGGGAGCCTGTACCACTCCATCAAGAGTTAAAAATGTATTTATGATAATCTTTCTTCCGTATGTTTTATTAGCGACCATCTTTCCATCCTTTAAGATTTATAATTAATCTTTCTTTAAAAAATCAAACGCCCCTTTTCGCAAATTAATTCCAAACTCAAGATAGGCTTTTAAGCAGGCAAGGAAATTAGCCCACCCTTCGGTATTACCTTTCAGCCATTTGATCCCCGCTTCATTATTTTCCATCTCTTTTTCTGTTACGGTGACAAGAGTAGAATTATTTTTTTTATCGGTTAAAATAATTTCAACCAGCATTTCTTTTCCTTCAACTTCCCAGTAAAAAGAAATGTATTTATTCTTTTCTACTTTCCCGATGCGAACAGAAAATTCATCATCAAACTCAGGAAATTTCCATTGAACTGTTTTCTCCTTCTTCCATTATTCCGCTGCCTTGCGAAATAAAATAGTTCGACATTTTTTGTGGATTTACAATCGCTTCAAAAACTTCATCAGCCGGTTTTGAAACTTGAATTGATGTTTTTATCTCAAGCATTTATTTACTCCTTTTAATTTTTATCTGCCGCTTTTTGAAGCGACGCGATATCAAGCTTTTTCATTTTCAAAACTTCTTCCATCACTTTTTTGGAATTAGTTTTAAGAAGTTCAGGCAAAATTTTAGGAACAATCTGCCATGAAATACCAAACTTGTCTTTCAGCCAGCCGCACATTTCCGCTTGCGGATCAGTCGAGAGCTTATCCCAGAAATAATCAATTTCTTTTTGATCATCGCAACTAACCACAAATGATATTGCTTCGTTAAAATTAAAATTATGTTCGCCCGGGCCATCCATTGCTGAAAATATATTCCCTTCAAGAACAAAGTCACTGTACATTACGGCGTTATCATTATCAAATTTAAAAACACTTTTCACTTTTGCATTATTAAAAATAGAAGTATAAAAATTAATTGCTTCTTCTGCTCTGCCGTAAACATTTCCGACAAATAAAAGCGATGGAATTATTTTTTGTTCAACTTCATTTTCAGTAACCATTAGCTGCCACGATAATCCAAATTTATCTTCAACCCATCCGTACTTTTTACTCCAGTCATATTTATCTAATTCCATTAAAACCTTTCCCCCATCTGAAAATTTTTCCCAAAGATTATCAATTTCTTTTTCATCCATAGAATGCACAAAAAAAGAAATTGAGGGATTAATTTTAAAATGAGGTCCGCCGTTAATAGCGGTAAAATCTTGTCCGGCGAGAGTAAACGGCACAGTCATTACGGAACCGGCTTTTTGTCCGGAAGCTTTAGCGCCCACTTCGTCATAGCGAACGGCTTTGCCGATTTTAGAATTGTTGAAAAGAGAAGTATAAAAATTAACTGCTTCTTCAGCTATCTCATCAAACCAGAGAAAGGGGTTTATCTTTTTCATAAATATCCTTTTTATTAAAAAATTTTGTTAATTATTCTCTACCAACGATAAAATATTTCCTGCAGGGTCTTTAAACCAAGCAATAGTAGTGCCGCCGCCGTGTGATATTCCTTTGGCATTTGTTTTTATTTCTCCATCATATTGCTCAAATGCAACACCTATTTTTGTAAGCTCATCAACGGCTTTTTCAACATCATTTACTTGAAAATTTAAAACAGTAAAAGAAGCGGGTTCATGATTTGGTTTTAAATAAATCATAATATTATTTCCACCTTCAATATTTAGCTGAAGCAGCCCTTCCATTTTGGGCGCATCAGAAATTTCCAAGCCAAGTATTTGTCCGTAAAATTCTTTGGCTTTTTTAATATCATTAACTGAAAAACTGCTGAACATTTTATTTACTTTAATCATTATTGACTCCTACAAAAATATTTAAATAAAATTTTGATTTCCTCACCCAGTATTTATTCATTAATTAAATAAGTGCCTGGATTTCCATTATTTATGTTTAAAGGTTTTTTGATTTTTGATTAAACTAAAGTAGTCTTCGAAAATATAAAATGATAGGGACAACAACGGCAACCTAAGGGGTGAAATGCGCCAACGCAAAAAGAAGAATTAAAGATATTGCTTTTGTTTAAATGCCAATTCTTTTATAGAATATTAGCTTTCCGCAACGAAGAATAAAAAAGTCAGGGGTTGTTATAATTTAAAACAAAGCTCTGGCGTGTTTATCGGCGTGATAAGAACTTCTTACGAGCGGAGATGATTCTACAATTTTAAATCCGATTTTTAATCCTTCTTCTTTATACATATTAAATTCTTCCGGCGTAACAAAACGATCAACAGGCAAATGATTTTTTGTGGGCTGTAAATACTGACCGATTGTTAAAATGTCGCAGCCATGTTCAACAAGATCGTGCATTAAAATTAATACTTCTTCGGGCTTTTCCCCTATGCCAACCATTATTCCGCTTTTGGTTTTAAGATATCTATCCTTAAACCATTTAATTAATTTTAAACTTCTTTCATACTTTGCCTGGGGACGAACAGCGTGATATAAATGCGGCACTGTTTCCAAATTATGATTTAAAATATCCGGCGGATTTTTCATAATACTATTAAACGCTTCAATCACTCCTCTAAAATCTGGGATCAAAATTTCAATTGTAGTTTCCGGCATTTCTTCTCTAATCAATCTAATTGTTTCAGCAAAAATAGAAGCGCCGCCGTCTTTTAATTCATCTCTATTTACTGAAGTAATAACTACGTGGCGTAAATTTAATTCCTTTACAGAATCAGCCACTCTTCTCGGCTCATCCAAATCAAGCTGGTTTGGTATGCCGACTTTAATATTACAAAAGCCGCAGCTTCTGGTACAGGTATCTCCAAGAATCATAAAAGTAGCGCTGCGTGCATTCCAGCATTCCGCAATGTTGGGGCATCGGGCTTCTTCACAGACTGTGTGAAGATTTTGATTGCGCATTAAATTTCTTACGTCGGCATAATTTTCGCCCATTGGCAATTTAACTTTTAACCAATCTGGTCTTTTGCCCAAAGGTATTTTTACTTTTTCAATTTCTTCTTTATATATTTTTTGATGTTGATTAAGTGTATTCATAATTATAATTAACGTTTTAAATTGAATTTAAATCAAAATTTTCTAAATAATCTTTTACGAATTTCAAAAACTTTCCTCCCAGCATTCCATCCACTAAGCGATGATCATGCGAAAGAGTAAGCGCCATTATCGGCTTGATTGCAATTGAATCTGAACCTTCAATTTCCACAACCACAGGTTTTTTAATCACCGCCCCGACTCCCAAAATAGCCACTTCCGGCTGGTTAATAATCGGCGTACCGAATATAGTTCCGAAAATTCCGTAATTAGTAATTGTAAAAGTTCCGTTGGAAATATCATCGGGAGAAAGTTTTCTTCTACGCGCACGTTCTGCTAAATCATTTATAGATTTTGCAAGCCCAATTACATTACGTTCGTCTGCGCCTTTTATGTTTGGAACAATTAATCCGGTTGGTTCAATGGCAACAGCGATTCCTAAATTAATAAATTTCTTTTGAATGATTGTTGATCCATCAATTGTGGAATTAACAAGAGGAAATTCTTTTAATCCTCTAATAACGGCATTAGCAATAAACGCCATATATGTTAGCTTAACGCCTTCCTTTTGAATAAATTCATCGCGTTTATTTTGAATGAAGTTGTGAATTCTCGTCATATCAACTTCCAGCATTGCGGATACGTGAACCGAAGTATCGCGGCTGGCAACCATGTGCTGCATTATTTTTTGTCGGATGTTATCCATCGGAATTTTTTCAATGTCAGAATCAGAATAGACCGGCTGCATTTGCGAGGAAGTATAAGACGGCGCTGAATATTCTTTTTTGTTTTCTTTTATTTCTCTTTTATCCTCTTTCGTTTCCACTGGTTTTTGTGAACTTCTATCTTCAATGTATTTGAGAATATCTTTTTTAGTAATTCTCCCATTTAACCCTGAGCCGGATATTTTTCCCAATTCATTAAAGTTAACATTTTCTTTTTGAGCAATGTTCATAACCAACGGAGATAAAAATCCAATTTCACTTTTGTCCGACTTCTCTTCTATTACTCTTGATTCATTTTTGTTTTTATCTGTTTTGTCTGAAGAAAAATTATCGTGCATCGATACAGGGTTTTGCCTCTGTTCAAATTCTTTTTCATTCGCTTTAGTTTTATTTTCAGTTTGAGTTTGAGTTTTGGATTCTGATTTTTGTTCTTTCCCTTCCACTGATAATTTTGCGACCACGGTTCCTACCTCCACGGTTTCCTGCTCGCCCACAAGCACTTCCGCTAAAACTCCGGCTTCAGGCGAAGGAACTTCTGTATCGACTTTATCCGTGCTTATTTCAAAAATTGTTTCATCTTTTTTTACTGCTTCTCCAACTTTTTTATGCCATTTAATTATGGTTCCTTCCATAACGCTTTCCCCCATTTTAGGCATAGCGATTTCAATTATATTTTTGCCGGAATTATTTTTTGAAGTGATGTTTTTTTCCTCAGCATTTTCTTCTTCGGAACTTTGCTCAACTTTTTTGGCTTCTTCAACCTTCTTTTCTTTTGAAACTGATTTAGATTTTGTTTCTAAATTATCAGATTGAGGAGATTCAACTTTCGGCTCTTCTTTTTTTTCGTCTTTTTCTTCAGAATTAGAAGTTTGTTTAGAAGCACTGCTGGCACCATTTTCGTCAACCACAGCCACTACGGAACCAACTTCCACCGTATCGCCTTCGTTTGCTTTTATTTCTGATAAAACTCCGTCAGCCGGCGAAGGAATTTCTGTATCAACTTTATCCGTGCTTATCTCAAAAATTATTTCATCTTTTTTAACCTGCTCGCCTTTTTTCTTGTGCCATTTTATAATTGTGCCTTCGCTAATACTTTCACCCATTTTCGGCATTATAACATCCATTTGAATAGCTCCTAAATTTTCAAAATTAAAATTCTAATAAATCTTTTATTGCTTTATAAATTTGCTCGCGGCTTGGCAATACAGCATTTTCTAAAATTGGAGAATAAGGAATATGTACATCCTTAGCGGCAAGCCTCTTAACTGGACCATCTAAATATTGAAAACAAGAATCGGCGATGCGCGCAGAAATTTCAGCGCCGAAACCGGCTGTTAAAGTATCTTCATGAACTACAATTACTTTTCCAGTCTTCTTAACAGAATTATAAATTGTTTCTTCGTCAAGAGGAATGATAGTACGAATGTCAATCACTTCAATATCGTATCCTTCATCTTCAAGTTTTTTGGCGGCATTCACCGAGTCCCACATAGAAACCCCGTAAGAAACCACTGTTAAATCAGAACCTTCTTTTACCACTTTAGCTTTTCCGAATGGCAGCAAATAATCACTATCAGGCGAAGGCGAAGTTGCAAAGCTTTGACGATATAATCCTTTATGTTCGCAGAACAAAACGGGATCATTAATTCTGCAGGCAGTTTTTAATAGCCCTTTTGCATCGGCGGCATTTGAAGGATATGCAATATAAATTCCGGGAATGTGCGCAAAGATGGACTCAATATTTTGGCTGTGATAAAGTCCGCCGTGAATATATCCTCCCACAGCCACACGAGTAACGACCGGCGCGGGCCACTTATTATTTGAGCGGTATCTGTAAGTCGCAAGCTCGTCTTTAAATTGCATAAACGCGGGCCAAATATAATCGCCAAATTGAATTTCAACTACAGGTTTTAATCCAGCTAAAGCCATTCCGGTTGCCACGCCGATTATACTTGCTTCCGCCAGCGGCGAATTAAAAACTCTGTCATCTCCAAACTTGGTGGAAAGCCCTTTGGTAGCTGTGAAAACGCCGCCTTTGCTATCGGCTATGTCTTCGCCAAAAATATAAATCTTATCGTTTCGTTCCATCTCTTCGTGCAGCGCGTGATTTATTGCATCGACCATTACAATTTTTTTGCCTGACGGTTCGCTATTTTCATAATCAAGTTTATCCATTAAACCGCTTTCATCAAAAACATATTTTAGCGCATCATCCGGAGTTGGGTCATCTTCCTTTGAAGCTTCATCGGCAGTTTCATTTACTTGTTCTGTTATTTGTTTTCTTAAATCATCGTATTCTTCTTTTGAAATTAATTTTTCGTGAATAATTTTATTTGATAATTTTTCAATGGGACAATTCCTTAATTCTTCTTCCAGCTCATTTTTATCTCTATATTTTTTTTGATCATCGGATGAAGAATGAGATTGAAGCCGCACTACTTCAGCTTCAATTAAAACCGGACCTTTGCCTTCATTTATATATTCAATAGCCTGCTGAACAGTTTTGTAAGATTCGAAGAAATCAGTGCCGTCAATTTTAAAGCGTAATAAATTTTCATAGCCTGACATCATTTCAGAAATAGAATTATTTTTCCCTCCGCTTTGGTTTTGAACCGGAACCGAAATTGCGTATTTATTATTCTGCACCACAAACAGTACAGGCAGTTTCTCACGGCTTGCCCAATTTATCGCTTCGTGAAATTCGCCTTGACTGGTAGTGCCTTCGCCGCTGCTTACATAAGTAATATTTTTTTTGCCCTCTTTAACCGAAGCTAATGCGGTTCCTACTGCATTTAAAAACTGCGTACCGGTGGGGCTTGATTGCGATGGAATATTTATTTCTGTATGACCCCAATGACACGGAAGTTGTCTGCCCGCGCATGAGGGATCATCAAGTTTAGCATAACACTGTAAGAAAAATTCTTTGGGGGTTAACCCCAATGTTAAAACGAAAGCTAAATCGCGGTAATATGGAAAAAACCAATCGCCTTTAGGATTCAATAATAATCCCAGCGCAACTTGAATTGCTTCATGACCCGCGCCGGCAATGTGAAAAAATGTTTTACCTTGTCTTAATAGATTTAAAGCTTTGTTGTCAATGCTTCTGGCAAGCAGCATTAATTTTAAAACTTTTAATAATTCTTCTTTGCTTAAATCAGAGTTTTTAGTATCAGGTTTTTTTGAAGAAACTTTGGCGCTGCCGTTATTGTTATTTATTTCTGAATTTTTAACAGTCATAGTTTTGACAGGTAAATTATTTTTTGACGGATTTTTTTTTGCCATCCTTTACCTTTCTTCTAAATATTATTTACAGATAAAACGAACAAATCATCTTTAGCGATTTTATTTATTTTATCGTAATTAAACACTTCTTTAAAATGATACAACAATTTATTTTTCACTTCTGCAATTGAATTTTCCACTTCCTAATTCCTTTTGTAATGAAGTTACTTCTTTATCGGAAATACCGCAGGGAATAATTCCATTAAATAAATTGAGGTCAGTATTAATATTAAATGCGAAACCATGCATAGTAACCCACCGACTAACTTTTATGCCTATTGCTGCTATTTTTCTGTCTTTACTATTTTGTTTTGAAATTAATCCAAACCCCGGTGTATTTAGGATTTCGGAACCCGGATAAATTGTATTCGGCGCAGGTTCTAATTATAACTTCTTCCAATGCTCGTAAATATTTATGAGTATCGTTTTGCCAATCATTTAAATTTATAATTGGATAGCCGACTATTTGTCCGGGTCCGTGATAAGTAATATCACCGCCTCTATCAATATTATAAACAGAAATATTCTTTTCATTTAAATATTCTTGCGAGCTAATTAAATTATTTTTATCCGCTACTTTTCCGAGAGTGTAAGTATGCGGATGTTCCAGCATAAAAAATACATCGCTAATTTTATTTGCAACGCGCAAAGCATGAATTTCTTTTTGAAGATCCCATGCCTCTTTATAATCTATAAAGTTTAAATCACAATATGTAAGAATTCGTTTATTCATTTATTTATTCAGTATACAGTAAAGCCATTGAAGGACAATTGATCAAATATGTATTGCCTCGCCGTAAGCGTTAGCCGCAGCTTCCATAATTGATTCGGATAAAGTTGGATGCGCGTGAATAGTTTTCATAATTGATTCGCCGGTTGCTTCCACGCTTTTTGCAATTCCAATTTCGGCAATCAATTCAGTTGCTTCTGCACCAATAATATGAGCGCCGAGAATCTCGCCATACTTTGCGTCAAAAATTAATTTAACAAATCCTTCCCGCTCGCCAACGGCAAAGGCTTTTCCGCTTGCCATAAAAGGAAACTTTCCAATTTTAATTTCGTATCCGGCGTCTTTTGCTTTTTGCTCAGTTAAGCCGATGCTCGCAACTTGCGGCTGACAATAAGTGCAGCCCGGAATGTTTTCATAATTAATATCCTGGACTTCTAATCCTTTTATTTTTTCAATGCAGTGGATCCCTTCAGCGGATGCAACATGCGCTAACCACGGCGGACCGATGACATCGCCAATTGCATAAATTCCTTTTACGTTTGTTTCAAAGGTTGAATGATCCACTTTTATATGATTCTTAAATAACTCCACGCCTAATTCTTCCAGTCCAAAACCCTCTACATTTCCGGTAACTCCAATTGCGTTTAATACTTTATCAGCGGATAATTCTTTTGTCTCGCCGCCGACTTCAACTGTAACATTAACTTTTTTCCCTTTTGATTCAGCCTTTTTAACCACGGCTTTGGTTAAAATATTTATTCCTCTTTTCTTAAAACTTTTTTCAAGAGCCTGGGAAACTTCTTTATCTTCAATCGGCAGAATATTATCAAGCATTTCAATAACGGTAACTTTGGCGCCTAAGACACTGTAGAAGTAAGCGAACTCAATCCCTATTGCGCCGGCTCCAATTACAATTAATTCTTTCGGCATTTCATTTAAAATCATAGCCTCTGTACTGGTGATAATATTTTTTTTATCAACCGGAATTGAAGGAATAAACTTAGGTCGGGCGCCGGTGGCAATAATAATTTTGTCGGCTGAAATAGAATCTATTTTTTTTTCATTTTCATCAAAAATATCAATTTGGTTTTTAGAAGTTAATTTACCGTAGCCTTTAATTCTATCAACTTTATTTTTTTTAACCAGCAGTTCAACATTTTTTGTAATTCTTTCAGAAATATCACGGCTGCGCTTTATAATTCTATTAAAATCAAAAGATAAATCTTTAGCTATAATTCCAAAATCATCACCGTGATTTTTTATGCTGTCATAAATTTCAGCATTTTTTAAAAGGGATTTAGTAGGAATACAGCCCCAATTTAAACAAATTCCACCCAGCGGTTGTGTGTCTATCACGACAGTTTTGAAGCCTAACTGACCGGCGCGGATAGCTGCGACATATCCACCCGGACCGCCGCCAAGTATAGCTATTTCATACGAATTTGCCATAAATTTGAACCTTATAGTTATGTTTGGAAGAGTTTAAATATAATGAAGCGAGGAGTAAAATAAAAATAAAATAGCCCCCTAAATGACCCGCAAGTCAAATTGGGTTTAAATATGAAATTCTTAAAATGAAAATATAAAATTACTTGAGCAGCATCATCTTTTTAATTGAAGAAAAATTATCTACCTGAATTTTATAAATATACATTCCACTAGCAAGGTTTGATGCATCAAAAATTACTTTATGAGCTCCGGCTGCTTTAAGTTCTTTCACCAGCGTTTTAATTTCTCTTCCTAGAACATCGTAAACCTTTAAGGTAACATATCCACTTTTCGGAATTTGATAGCTTATCAATGTTGATGGATTAAAAGGATTAGGATAATTTTGATATAATTTAAATTCATCCAATACTAAATTCCCATCAATAATTGATGTGAGCGTAGATGTGACAGGATTATAAGTTTGCGTGTAATATCTTGAACTTCTTAAGGCGCCGGGTAAAGACATTGCGTTTCCATTATTATCATTAGGGTCGCCGGCAGATAAGATATAATAGAAGTAATATTTGTTTCTTTCAATTGTACTGTCAATAAAACTTGTATCTGTTGCCATTGTAGTATGCACTAAGGTATAAGAACTATCATAACTGCCTGTTGCTCTATAAATTTCAAATGATTTAACCAACGGACCTTCACCGCTGTGTTCCCATGATAAATGGACTTTATCTTCAGCAGGACTTACTACAAATTTATTTGGTGGGTATGGAGGTTGAGAAATTGTGAATCCGTCTCCATTATTATAATTCGCAACAGCTTTTTTAAAGGTTTTTATTAAAGAATCTTTTCCGGTTAAAACAATTTCATTTTTCTGCTTTGCGGAAATTTGTCCATGTTTAAATTGTTTCCCAACATTTATAGCTGTTTCTCTATCTATTCCATCAGCAGCCTCCGCCCAAACTATTTTAACGCTTTCTCCATGAAGCAATGTATAAGGACCATAACCATTTGCGGCTGAAAATCCACCCGACGTTCCTAATGACGGATCTACAGTTTGCTCAGCAAAATTTCCGGATGGTTCTACCGCATATGCATGCCTGGGAGATTTATGCCCTTTAGATATCCATTCGTATTCAGCGGTCATTCCTTCATCATTGTATGGATCATTCATAAAAGTTAATGGGTCGTCTGAATTTTCCCATGAAGTTGTTGCTGGTTGATTCAAATTATCAGCCTTATCATCAGCTGAATTATCAGCGTGTAGAGTTATAACTCCAACAAATTGCGGCGCTCCTAATCTTCCAATTGTATCGCCAGAATCAACATATGGGTTTGAGATAGAATTTACCTCCCAAATAGGTCCCCCAATATTATTATAGTCTACAACTTTTTGGTTAGTAAATCCGTGCCAGGCAAATTGGCATCTTATCTGCTCGTCAAGAGGGTCGTTTACAACGCTATCGCCTCTTGCATCTATCATTGTATTTATTCCCCACCCTGTTGGATTGCCTATTACAAATCGAGTTTGCCTGTTTATTGCCCATCTATATAAATAATAAAAATATAAACCTTTTATGGTATTGTTAGGAAGCTCAATATTATCATCGAAATCAACATTTCCTGTGTTGGTAAAAGTGTATTCGTTTATTATATAATTGTCATGATATTCTTGCGAAAATTGATAAATTTTTCTTTCAACTGTAATTCCTAATTGTGTATTTGCAGTATTGTATATCATTCTATCGCAGGGAAGATTGGGATCAACTTCATCTATTTGATTAGGATAATTGTGCGAGGGTTGATTATTGACTATTACTTCAGGTTGGGGAAATTTACTAACTAATGAAAATTCTTTTTCAAAAAATTCAAATTCGCCCATATCTTTAGGTCCAACTTGAACCACTTTATGGGGAAAGATCCTTCCATTTTCATCTTTGAAATCTGTTGCCCCGATCCAAAATCCTTTAGACGCTTGCATGTCTTGATAAGGATAAATTCCTGGCCATCGCAAACCATATTGCTGAAATGCTTCATATCCCTCTTCAACTTCCGAACCTCTTGAAGAATACCAATTATGAAGCGATCCAACAGAAAGCCATTTATTTTTCACTGGCAGCGCTGGGAAGACTAATGTACTCCCTGGAAATATTACACTTTGTGAATTATTATCAGTTACTTTGATTGAAGTCTTTAAAACATCATAATAATTAAAGGGACCAATTTCAATTCCCCAAATATTATCATTTGGCAATTCATCATTATGATTTCCATCGTCAAACATTTGGATAGGACCGGATAAAGAATCATTCAATTCAGAAATCAATTCTGTTTTTTGAATTCCAATTTTACTTCCAACAAATGCACGCAACTTTATAGGATCGTTAATAATAATATTTGAATGATCAAAATTTAATAGACCGGGAGGAGGGTCAATATCTTCGCTAACTCCAATTTGTCCAACCCAAATTTGATTTTTACCATACCACCGATCAGACAAAAATGTAATTAACGGTTTACCATTATACAAACAGAAATTTTGTTCGCCATCGAAACCAATATAATTTGTAAGGATTATTGATGTAGTTTTTGATCTGTATACAATATTTTGCTCGTAGATATTATAACCAGTAGTAAAATTTGTTGCTTCTCTAACTTGAGTTATCAGCCAAAATTCATGGCTTGATTTCTTAACTAAGATAGGATTTTTTTCAGACCTGCCAGTTTCTGTCTCTAAAGTTTCCTCTGACCAACTATCTCCTGAATCCGTACTTCTCCTAAAGTAACATTTGTAAGAATCTTCATTAGAATCATATTTATCATAAGCCAATATAAAGTTTAATGAGTCTAAAGAAATTAAATCGGCTGAACTATTTACCATTAAATAAAAACCAATATTTTTAGCTGACCAAGTTACACCATCGTCAACGCTATAGAAGATGTAATTTAATCTTCCAACTATCCATAACTTGCCATCTTGCAATTCAGAAATTTTAGGATGTGGAATAAACGCCGACCCAATTATATTTTCAGGTAACGTCCAATTAATTCCTCCATCATCTGAATGAACGATTTTAGTTTTATTATTAATAATCAATTCCCCGATGGAATAAGTGACGAGTATCCTCCCGGCTTTTGTAACTGTTCCTGAAATAAAAATTTTTTCTTCAGCGCTTCTTTTGAATGCGGCAACAAAATTAGGAGTACTCCAGGTTACCCCCTCGTCCGAACTGCGAGTAATAAAGATGGTATCTTCAGGCGAATAGTTTGCGGAATATATTATTGCAATATCATTATCGATAGTAAGAGGTTGAGATCGGCAGTAGTTAATTTTTGTAGAATCTTGAAAAGGGAATCGGAATAGTTTAGAAATGTCTTTTAACTCAGCCTGAATAGTTATTGATGTTACGAAAATTAAAATAATTGCAGTCAGACCAAAAAAAATTTTCATTTTATCCTCCTATATCAGGTTGTAAATTTTATTGCGCAGGATTTAATAATGTTATAATTTCTTTTGTGAATTATAAGATAAATTTGGATAACAAAAAAGAATTAAATAATCATCCCGCTGTAATCTATAGAGTTACAGCTTTGTGGGGTTTTAGCGAAGCAGTTTTAGGCGGGATGCTTCATGCACTTAAAATACCCTTTACAGGATTATTTGTCGGCAGCGCCGCTGTTATTTTTATTTCGCTGCTTGCTCATTTTTCCGAAAATAGTGAGAAAGTTTTTTCATTAAAGAGTGGAACCATTTTAAAAGCAACTTTTATTGTATTAATGATTAAAGGATTCGTAAGCCCTTATACTCCTTTTACAGCTTATGTTTCAGTTTTGCTTCAAGGTCTACTTGGCGAAATTTTATTCTCCTCCAAAAAACACTTTAAATTATCAGCAGTATTATTAGGGATTTTAACCCTTACATTTTCTGCTCTCCAAAAAATAATTATACTAACAATTATTTTCGGCAATTCTTTTTGGAGTACGATTGACGAAACCGCAAAATTTATTTTAGATTATTTTAATATTGAACTTTTAAATAACGCCGCTTCATTTAGCGTTTGGATTATTAGTTTGTATGTTTTACTTCATTTGATTGCAGGAATTTACGTGGGAATTTTTGCGGCAAATCTGCCACTAAAGATTAAAAAAGCATCTGCAAATAAATCTAAAATTCTAAATAATAGAATCGAAATTAGTAATTCTAAATTTTTTGAAAAGCTGAAAGCAACTCAACAGAAAAAATCAAAAGGCTGGCGAAACAAAAAATCAGCAGTTTTTATTTTAATTTTTTTTTTCAGCTTAATTTTACTTTCTTACTTGTATCCTGAGTTTGATAAAAATATTCCATTAAAAATTTTGAGAATGATCGTTCGATCAATTTTTATAATTTATGTTTGGTATAAATTTTTAGCGCCCATTCTAATTAAGTTATTTAAGAAATTTCTTTTTACTAAAACAAATAATTCTTATTCGCATGTAGAAGAGATGATGGATTTTTTTCCAAAATTTAAAATCATAATTGCAAATTCATGGCGGCAAACTTCTAACAAAAAAGGATTGAACAAATTAAAATTTTTTTTAACAGATTCTATTTCAACAATTTTATTTGAATAGATATTAACTTTTAGTTTTTTTTGATGATCAAATTTTACATCCTCACCGGGAAAACTCATTCCGGTAAAACATCATATTTATCAAACTGGATTATAGATAAAAACGCGGATGGAATTTTGTCGCCTGATATAAAAGGCGTTCGTCATCTACTTCATATTTCATCGGGCGAGACAAGGCAGCTTGAAACTAAAAGTAAAGTTTCAAATGCAAATACAATTTCCGTGGGCAAATATTTATTTGATGAAAATGCTTTTGAATGGGCAAGAAATATTTTGATTAATTCCATCAACAATAAAATTGAGTGGCTTATAATTGATGAAGTTGGTCCGCTTGAATTAAAAGGAAATGGATTGGAGCCGGCAATTAAAAAAATTATTGACGTTCTAATCAAACAAAATAAAATTAAAATTATATTTGTAGTTAGAGAAAGTTTACTTGATGTTTTTATAAATCATTATAAATTAGATTATAATGGAATTGAATTTTGGAAATTAATAAATGAGGAAAGTTAATTTATGTATTCCGACGTAACAGGTATAATTTTAGTTAAAGATGAAAATAATATTGAATCAAATAAAAATAACAGGCTTACAATTGTAGAATTATCTATTGTCGAACATATTAAAAATTTGATGACGGATCTTTTTGACCGCGTAATATTAATTGCCAACATTCAAAAAGAATATAAATTTTTAGAACTTGAAATGTTTGAAGAATTCTTTAAGGGAAGGGGAACTTTAGCGGGAATTCACGCCGGACTATTTCATACAGAAACTAAAATAAATTTTATCCTATCAGTTGATTATCCGCTTATCTCTTCAGAATTAATAAAATATATTGTTGAATATGAAACTGAAAAACTGATCACGTTGCCCAAATCCGAAGGAAATATTTTTGAGTTAGCCGGAAGGTATGACAGAAAATGTATTGTTGAGGCAGAGGAGATTTTAAAGAAAAATATAAATGATGAAAAACATAGTAATAAAAAAAATCCCCCGGAAGTCGTTAGTCTTATTGATAAAGTTCAAGCTCAATTAATTGCAGCTGAATCGCTTCCATTTTATTCGCCCACCATATTTTTTACCTTAGAAGAAATTCTAGCAAAGAAATAAAATTTAGTAGCGCGCTATCAATTATTAATTCGCGTTGATGAATTAAACATCAGCATATACTATACATTTCTCATCCAAAAGAATTATAGCATTTCGTTTTTCCCAAAATCGGCATTACATTTTTAATTTTGTTAATATTTCTAAAATTTTTCAATAATTATAAATGGCAAAGAAGTTGATATTTATAACTACTAAATATTGATTTGTATATTTGGAAATTTTGATGGAAGCTGTACTAAATAACGACACGCCGCTGTATTCTATAAGTGTAACGGCAAAAATTTTGGGGATTTCAGTTCACACCTTAAGAATGTATGAAAAAGAAGGATTGATTCTCCCATTCAAAAAAAAGACTCATCATAGATTATATTCGCAATCGGATATTGATAGGCTTAGATGTATCAGAGGAGCAATTAATGAAAGCAAAATCAGTATAAATGGTATTAGAACTATTTATTCATTGCTGCCTTGCTGGGAGTTTATTGCCTGCAGTGAAAATGATAGAAATAATTGTGATGCTTATACAAAAAATTCAGCGCCCTGCTGGTCTTATAAACATAAAAACAATTTTTGCTCTTCAAAAGAATGCCGCAGCTGCCATGTTTATACAAATTTTTCAGAATGCAAATCAATAAAAAAAGGTATCATTCAAATTTTGAAAAACAAATAATTGTTTATTTAGATTGGGGTAAAACTATATGAAAAAAATAATTTTAGTTCTATTTATAATAGGATTAGCAATTATCTCTTCAGTTACTTTTTTAAAAACCAAAAGCTCTGAGACTTCATTAGAAACAAAACTTAAAGAAAAATTTTCCCAAATAACCGCAACTTCAGTAGACCACACAAAGTTTGCAGCGCTTCAAAAAAAATTCACCTCTCCGCAAGATGTAACTGAAGCATGCCTCTCCTGTCATAATGGAAGAGCTGCAGAAATTATGAAATCAAATCACTGGAATTGGGAACGGGAAGAATACATTGAAGGAAAAGGTATTGTTTTTATAGGTAAAAAAAATGCCGTTAATAATTTTTGCATTGGAGTTGAAGGAAACGAACAAAGCTGCGCCAAATGCCATATAGGTTATGGAATGACTGATCAAAATTTCAGTTATACAGATGCTAAAAATATTGACTGTCTAGTTTGTCATGATAACAGTGAGACTTATGTTAAGGAAAATGAATTAGCGGGTTACCCTGATCCATCTTTAGATTTGAATATTATTGCTCAGCATGTTGGAAAACCTAAAAGAAGCAATTGCGGGGTCTGTCATTTTTTTGGCGGAGGAGGTAATAATGTAAAACATGGCGACCTTGAAAAATCTATGTTTGAACCTACAAAAGATATTGACATTCACATGGCAGTTGAGGAAGCTAATTTACAGTGTATCGATTGCCATAAAACTGAAAAACATATTATTGCCGGCAAAATGTATTCTCTTTCTTCAATGAACCACAATAGAGCTTTTTGCGAAGACTGCCATACTGATAGTCCTCACGAAGATAATATTTTAAATGAACACACAGTTAAAGTCTCCTGCCAAACTTGTCATATTCCAACTTACGCCAAAGTTAATGCAACAAAATTAAGCTGGGATTGGTCAACTGCCGGAAAATTAAAAGACGGTAAACCTTATGAAATCAACGATGAGGATGGCAATCATACATATCTTTCAATTAAAGGAAGTTTTAAATACGGTAAAAACCTAAAACCAGATTATGTTTGGTTTAATGGAACAGCGAAACACTATCTATTCGGTGAAGAAATTAAAGATACAACTCATCCATTAGATATAAATACACTCAACGGCTCTTATGCTGACAAAGATTCTAAAATAATCCCTGTTAAAATTCATTCGGCAATTCAGCCTTATGACCCAATCAAACGTGTATTAATTCAGCCGAAGCTTTATTCTGAAAAGAAAGGCGAAGGAGCCTTTTGGCAGGATTTTGATTGGCGAAAATCAGCTAAAGTTGGAATGGCAGAAGCAAATATTCCTTTTAGCGGTGAAGTTTCATTTATAAAAACAAAAATGTATTGGCCCATTAATCACATGGTTTCTACAAAAGATTTAACTGTTCAATGTACTGAATGCCACTCAAGAGAAAACAGCCGGCTTGCTTCCCTAACAGATTTTTATATGCCTGCAAGAAATTATTCTTCTTTTATAGAAACCGCTGGTTACTCAATTATTATTTTAACTTTGCTGGGAGTATTGCTTCACGGAACGGTTAGAATTTTTTCATCAAACAAAATTAAAAGAGAGAAGATTAGATGAAAATTGAAAACATAAAAAATTATTCATCGTATACACAAGTATACATTTACAAAGCATTTGAACGGTTCTGGCACTGGATGCAAGCAGCTTTAATTTTCTTTTTAGCATTCACTGGTTTTGAAATTCATGGAACAATTAAATTTTTTGGATATCAAAATGCTGTTAAGTACCACAATAATGCTGCTTACGCTTTTATCGTTTTAATTGTGTTCGCAATTTTTTGGCACTTTACCACAGGAGAATGGAAACAATATTTACCAACGGTTAAAAATTTAAAATCGCAAATTAATTTTTATTTAATAGGCATTTTTAAGAACTCTCCTCATCCAACAAAAAAAACCGTCTTAAGCAAATTAAACCCGCTTCAAAGATTAGTTTATTTCGGATTAAAAATTTTGGTAATTCCGATAATGGTAATTTCCGGATTGCTTTATATGTTTTATAGATATCCGCAAAAAAATGGAATTGCAGTTTTAAATGTTGACACAGTAGAGCCGTTCGCCTTAATTCATACGTTTGGGGCATTTTTGCTCATCGCTTTTATCATTGCTCATTTGTATTTGATAACCACTGGAACAACTGCTGACTTCAAATTTGAAAGCGATGATTACTGGATATGAAGAAATAGAAGGTCATCATAATGAAGAAAACAAAATTGAAGCAGTTGAAAATATCTTAACTGAAAAAAAATTAGTTGAAGAGGAAGTTTTATGAAAAATTTGAATTTACCTGCAAAATATATGAATCCTTATTTAGCAGGATTCTTTCTCGGTTTACTTTTATTGGCAACTCTATTTATAACTGGCAGAGGCTTAGGAGCCAGCGGTGCAGTAAAAAGCGGAGTGGTGGCAGCTGTTCAAACTATAACACCCGCCCATACTGAAAGCGCTAAATTTTATACAGAGTATTTGGTAGAACACAGTAATAATCCATTAAAAAACTGGCTGGTGTTTGAAATGCTTGGAGTATTAATTGGCGCTTTTGTTTCCGGGTTAATTTCAAACCGATTAAACTTTACGCTTGAAAAATCTCCTAAAATAAAAAACCAAACAAGAATTGCCGGGGCACTATTTGGGGGACTTTTATTCGGCTTTGGAGCGCAGCTTGGGAGGGGATGCACCAGCGGCGCGGCTTTAAGCGGAATGGCGGTTTTATCAACCGGCGGAATTATTACTATGCTTGCTATTTTCGGCGGTGCTTACATGTTCGCTTATTTCTTCAGAAAACTTTGGCTTTAAAATATTTAATGTGAGACTCACCTTTTTAGGTCAAACTCACTTTTAAAAATAGGATTGAAAGGAAATTAAATGGGACCATTAGTACCCGATATAATTGGAAACGAATTAAACTTTGTTATAGCATTCTTTATAGGAATTGCTTTCGGCTTTATACTTGAACAGGCCGGTTTTTCAACCTCCAAAAAATTGGTAGGACTTTTTTACGGTTATGATTTTACTGTGCTTCGAGTTTTTTTTACAGCCGGAGTAACCGCAATGTTTGGAGTTATAGCCTTAAGTCATTTCGGTTTGCTTGATGTAAATCTGATTTATGTGAACCCGACATTTTTATGGTCAGCAATTATTGGCGGAATAATTATGGGATTAGGATTTGTTGTAGGAGGTTTTTGCCCGGGCACAAGTTTCTGCGCTGCGGCAATCGGTAAAATTGATGCAATGGTTTTTATTGCCGGTTCATTTCTGGGAGTACTAATTTTTGCAGAAGGCTACCCTATTTATGAAAGTCTATATAAAGCAGAAGCATGGGGCTATGTTAGAATTTTTGATTCAATGGGAATGTCTGAGGGTTTATTTGCTTTTCTTTTAACAGCCGTTGCAGTCGGCGCTTTTTGGGCTACTACATTAATAGAAAACAAAGTAAACGGAAAATCTAATCCCGAATTTAAAGTAGGTAAATTATATTTAGGCTTAACCGGCATCGCTATAATTATGGGCTTCTCTGCATTCTTTTTGCCCGACGTTCGCGAAAGTTATAAAAATGAAGTTGAAAATTTATCTTATTTAAATTCGTTGGAGATTAAAACTATCACTTCCGATGAACTTGCTTATAGACTTATGGAAGAAGATAAAAGTATTCAAATAATTGATTTAAGGTCTGCGATTGATTTTAAAGATTTATCTTTGCCGCAATCTTATTCCTTCACTACAAATAATTTATTTGAAAAATATGCCGATAGGATTTTACCAATGAAAAATAAATTAAATATTTTTATAGCGGATGATGAATTAATCGCGCGCAAAAATGCAGCGATTGCTTTAAAGCTTGGCTATCAAAATGTTAAAGTACTTGAAGGCGGATTTAATTTATTTAAAAAAGAAATTTTGGAATTTAAAAAACCGTACGAAGCAAAAACTAAACAGCAGGAATACACTTTTAAATTTAGAGAAAAAGCCAGCGCCGCTATTCCAATTCTAATTGAAAAAAATAAAACTATTGCCGTTCCTAAAAAAGAATCAAAACGAATTATAGGCGGCTGTTAATTCTATCTTAAACTTTTAATAATTATTTATTTGTATGACATCCAAAGAAAGAATGTATCTGGCAATGAAGCTGGGAATCCCTGACAGAGTTCCAGTTATGTGCCAGCTTTCCATTGGTCATTATTTTTTAAATTCTGGAATTGATCCGCTCGATATTTGGCTTACTTCGGAAGGCTTTGCCAAAGCCTTAGTTTCACTTCAACAAAAATATTTTTTTGATGGAATATTAATTAATCTCCCCGGAAGACAACCGGATATAAAAAACTTCATTCAACGAATTGAAAATAATCCAAATGGAAAAAAAATAATTTGGAAAAATAACTGCTTTACAATAATACCTAATGATGATAACCCGCATTACTATCAGCCTGATGGTACAAGATACTTTCCCACTTTTGAGGAGCTTGATCCGGAAAAATTATTTTATATTGATCCTTGGGACATAACTGGAATATCATATCCCTTCAAATGGGGATTTGAAGAGATAGAAAGAACTTCTGAAAATTTTTCCCCCAATTATATTTCTGACCCAATTAAAAAAGTTAAAGAATTAACCGGAGATAGAATTTCTATACATGCAGAAATTTTTTCGCCATGGTCGCAGTTTCTTGAATTGCTGAATTATGAAAATGCTTTGATGGCAATTATGATTGATCCGATAAAAGTAAAATTAATTCTTGACCGATTAACGCTTGGCGCAATTGAGTTAGGAAAAATTCATGCTAAAGCCGGAGCCGATGCAATATTAATTTCCTCGGCATTTGCAGGCGGTGGATTGATTTCACGAGGACATTACACTGAATTTGTTCTTCCTTATGAAGCTAAAATAATTCAAACATTAAAATCGGAAATTAATGTTCCTATCTATACGCATACTTGCGGAAGCATAGGAGATAGGCTTGACTTGATGCTGCAAAGCGGTACAGATGGAATTGATACGCTTGATCCGCCGCCTCTTGGAACAGTGGAACTTCAAAAAGCAAAGGACATTTTAGAAGGAAAAGCATTTATAAAAGGAAATGTTGATCCAGTAAATATTTTGCTTAACGGCTCAAAAGAAGAAATAGAAAATGATGTTAAATCTAGAATTGAAATAGGAAAAAAGAACGGCGGTTATATTTTAAGCGCGGCTTGTTCAATCGCGCCATCAACCGATTCCGAAAAAATTAAAATGCTTTTTAGTCTTGCGGAAAAATTCGGAAGCTATTAATATTTTAATAGAAATAGTTGAAAGAGATTAGGATTTTGCAAGAAAACTTTCTATCGCTTCTTCCCGGCTCTCATACAAATTAAAAACTCGTGTGGCTTTGGTATGTTCTAACATTTTTTTGGTGTCAGAAATGGAACTGCAGATTTTAATTTCCCCTTCGTTTTTAATTATTTCTTTTAAAGATGAAATAAGCGCTCCGAAAAAAATGCTGTCCATAAATTCGCACTCATTTAAATCAATTATAATTTTTTTGCATCCCTTATTTATCTTATCTTCTAAAATTAATTTAAACTCATCGGCGTAGCTTATGGTGGCTCGTTTTACAAGAATGGTTATAATTCTTATATCTGAATTATTTTCTGTTAAAAAGTTCATCCCTTTTTTAAAAAATCATTATAAATATAAAAACAAAATATTAACGAAACTAATTTAATAACAAAAGTTTGTACTGGGGTTTTGCCTGCGGATTGAATTTTATTCCCGGCGCCGGAATATGAAAAAGATTTATAGTCTTTGCAATTAAATCAAGATTTTCATTTTTTCTGTTAAATAAATTGAGAAGATTAAAATCCAATCCGACAGCAAATTCTTTTTGCGAGGCTCTATTCGCAACACTATATCCAATTGCCGGCTGCAGAAATTCAGGCCAAAAGCTGCCTAGAGTTTTCTCAAACATATTATGAAGATTAAAAGTGAGCCAATAAATATGCCCGTCATAATGCTCGGAAAATTTAGGAGGAAAGCTGAATCCTTCGGTTGGGAAGTAGCTCCACTTAATATTAATATTATTTAAGAAAGGAATTTCATCCTGCAAAATTCCATATGCCAAACCAATGGAATTAAAAGCTAAATCTTCAAAACCAAATTCATAAATTGAAAAGCCATCGCCCACTTCAATTAGAACTGCCATTCCAAAAGTAAGCGAAGCAGAAAGCCACATAGAGGTATTTTTAGGGAAATCCCCCCACAAAAACAAATTTTTTATAGTGTGATAAAAAAAATAGGAAGTGTACATATGTCCAAGTTTATCAATGCCATAAGCGCTTTTCTCATCAAACCAATGCTTGCCGTTGCTGAATTTAAATGGCTGTTTATCATCAGCCCACCAGGTTTTATATGAATCAATAATTGTGGAAAGATAAACACCCGAAATTATTGCAATTGAGATATTTTTTTTTGAGATGATGGAAGTAGTAGTAGTAGTATCATCTTTATTAAATGAATAAATGTTTTGTGAAAAACTAATAAAGATTATTAATACAGTAAAAATTTTTTTTAACATAAAATTTAAAAATCTATAAATAAACCAAGAGTATTTTTAACATCTTTTAAATTAAATAATTGCCCGCGTTCTTCTAATCCACGGCGATTAGTAAACGCTAATCTTATTGCGCGGCTGCTGTTTGATGAATATTTTATTCCTATTTGAAAACTTTGTGTGGTTCCATTTGCCGCCTCTGATTTTATTTTTAAATCAAAAGCAACATAGCCAAATAATGATTTCAGAAAATTTATTCCTCCGTCAAAGCCGAATTGATAAGTTGTATGTTTGTCAAGGATTGGCTCATTATGAAAATTATAAAATACTCCGCCATAAATCTTACCATTAATCATATTTAATAAATATTCCGCGTGGACACCGGTATAATCTCTAACATAACTGATGGGGAAATTATTCAACTGAGTAATTCCATCATCAGAATAATGCGCGCTTAAATGTCCCCACAAAAATCTGGCTGTAAAATTAGAAGTAATTTTTTTATCAAAATAAAAATCAACTAGATAATCAACTGTGTAAACCTGAATATGTCCCGGCGTTTTTATTAGCGTATTGAAAACAGTTGCCGCAGCGGAAATTTGAATGGTATGATTATAAATAGTTAAATCAGCGAGAGGAATATTTGCCCCAATATTTCCAAACCACTGGCGCGATTCCAAATGTTTTGAAATTGATAATTGATGAGAAAGAGCATCAGCATAATACCTATCGTAAATTTTTTGTTTTGGAAGAATATTTAAATTAAAATTTTGGGCGAAATTAGTCGGAGCATACAAAAATATTAAACATATAAAAACGTAATATTTTATTTTTTTCCTTAATTTACTTTTAATCATTAAGTTCAGAAATATTTTTAAATTGATTTAATGATTGAGGATTTGCAAGCGCATCTTTATTGTCCACATCTTCTCCATTAATAATTCTCGTAACCGCTATTTCAACTTTCTTTCCGTTAATTGTCCTCGGCGCTTCATCTATCTGAATTATTTTATTTGGAATATGCCGAGGCGTAGTTAAAGCTTTAATGTTTTGTCTTATTTTTTCTTTTAACTCGTTTGTTAAAATCATTTTATTTTTTAGCGCCACAAATAAAACAATTCTAATATCATTTTTCCAATTCTGCCCAACCACTAAGCTATCCAAAATCTCATCCATATTTTCTACAACTCTATAAATTTCGGCTGTACCAATTCGAACGCCGCCCGGATTTAAAGTTGCATCCGATCTTCCGTAAACAATTATACCGTTGTGTTCTGTAATCTCAATATAATCGCCGTGGCGCCAAACGCCGGGATATTTTTTAAAGTATGCTTCTTCGTATTTTTTGTTTTCAGTATCATCCCAAAAACAAATAGGCATTGAAGGAAATGACTTCGTGCAAACTAGTTCGCCTTTTTCTTTTAAAACAGAATTACCGAATTCATCGAAAGCTTCGACCTTCAAACCCAAACCGCGACATTGTATTTCGCCGCTGTAAACCGGAAGAATGGGACAGCCGAGCATAAAGCATGAAATAATATCTGTACCGCCGGAGATTGAAGAAAGCTGCAAATCTTTTTTTACGTGTGAATAAACCCATTCAAAATTTTCTTTTGACAAAGGCGAGCCAGTTGAAAGAATAATCTTTAAAGATGATAAGATGAATTCCTCTTTTGGAATAAGTCCAGACTTTTCAGAAATAGATATAAACTTAGGGCTCGTTCCAAAAACATTAATTTTTTCTGTTTCAATATATTTCCATAATGTTTCTAAATTAGGATAAACCGGGCTTCCATCGTACAAAAAAATTGTAGCGCCTATATTTAAAAGAACTGACAAGCCAATTCCACATCATCCAGCCGCAAGTTGTGTAATAAGTTATTACATCGTTTCGTTTAAGATTTGTATGAAGTGATAGCTCTTTGAAATGCTGCAGCAGAGTGCCTCCAGCTCCATGCACAATACATTTTGGTTTGCCGGTTGTTCCAGATGAATACATAATGTAAACCGGATGATCAAAAGGAAGCTGTTCAAAATTAATTTTTTCAGCGGAATTATTTAGCAATTCAGAAAAGTATATTGAATTATTTATTTCAGTATTTGCAGTTGTGATTTTTTCCGAATGAAAGTCATTAAATTTTTCTACTAAAATAATTTTTTCAATGGAAGAAATGTTTTCACTTATCTGATTAATTTTTGTTTTGCAGTCAATTTCATTTCCGTTGTATTGATACGATTCAATTGCAAATAAAATTTTTGGAGTGATTTGTGAAAACCGATCCAACACACCCTGCAATCCAAAGTCCGGCGAACACGAAGACCAAATTGCGCCGATGCTTGTGGCTGCAAGCATTGCAATTATTGCTTCCGGAATGTTGGTAACAAAGCCGGCGACTCTATCGCCCTTTTTAACTCTGAGCTGTTTTAAACCATAAGCACAGGCTGCCGTTTTTTTGTAAAGCGTTTCATACGTCAGACTAACTTTTGGCGAATCTTCCCGGCAGCTTATAATTGCAATTTTATCATCTTTATACTTTAAAAGATTTTCGGCAAAATTTAGTTTAGCTCCTTCAAACCATTTTGCGCCCGGCATTTTGCGTTCCGATAAAATTGAATCGTATGGCTTCGAATAAATAACTCCGGAAATTATCCAAATTGATTTCCAGAATTCTTCAATATTTTCTACCGACCAATTGTAAAGTTCATCATAACTATTTATTTGTATCCCGGTTAATTCTTCTACATACTTAATGAAAGAAATTATGTTTGAATTTTCAATGTAAGTTTTATCGGGCAGCCAAAGAGGGTTATTCATAGGGATTCTTTTAAATAACAATTATCATTTAAAATATAATTTAAATATTTATGAACTAAATTTTATGTGAATAAAGAGCGGTATGCCAGGCAAACTCAATATCGCCAGCCTCCAAAGCGGTTTTAGCTGTTAGCTCATAAAATAATTTTGCTTTATCTTTTTTATTATTTGAAATATTCAAAGCTGCTTTAAGCATTTTAGAATACTGATGATTGCGTTGATATCTGTAAAAAGCTTCTTCGGAAATTTCTAAATCATCAAAATTCAATTCATCAAACTTTTCCCAAAATTTTTTTACTTCATCTTCGTTTGGTATCGACTCTATATTTGCAAACTTGCCCAAATTATTTGCAGAATAAATATGTGAGTTTTTAATAAAATCGGGAAGGTTATCATATCCAATTCCAATATTTGTGGTTGGCTGAACAACTTCAAAAATAGAATTGCCGCTGGCGCGCGAATAAAAATTTCCACCCATTCTTGCAACCGAATCAATGAGATCGGGATTTATATTTCCATCTTTAAAAATATCTTCCGCCACGTGAAATTTTAAAACTTCACATATTGCAATATTAGGCGAGCTTCCGCCTTCGCCAAAACTTTTCATTTCTAAAAGTTTGCACTCCATTTGAAATGGCGATTCCTTAACGCGGAAGGGTTTTACGATATCAGATTTCACGGGAGTCAACCCGCTTTTAACAAATTCATTTTCACTTGAGCCATATTGAGTTGAAGCTAAGCTAACTTGCTCAACCATGGCATAAGTTACATTTTGAATAACGCATTCTTTGGTTGCAATAATATTATGGTAAGTATCTTTGAGAGTTAAATCCCTCCCTCTGCGCGCGGGAGAAAAAGCAACTATGGGCGGGTTAGCGCCGAACGCATTGAAAAAAGAAAACGGCGATAAATTTGGAATTCCATCTTTTGATAAAGTGGAAACTAATGCGATGGGGCGCGGTGAAACTCCGCCAATTAATAAGTGATGAACTTTTGGAACGGGTATATCTTTCGGGATGAAGTGCAGCATAATTACTTATTAATTTTTGACTGTAACGAATAATTATTTTGTGATCTTTTAATTGTGTTTGAAAGTTTTCCCAATCCTTTAATCTCCAATTCAATTATGTCGCCGGCTTGCAGCCAGGTTGATTGAAAACTTTCGCCTCTCTCTTTTGCTTTTATTGCATTGGTTCCATTCAATTCGAGAAAGCAGCCTGAGCCGACAGTTCCCGAACCAATAACATCGCCGGGCAAAAGTTCAACTCCGTATGAAGCCCGTTCAATTATTTCAGCAAATGACCAGGTCATATCTTTTAAATTTCCCTCAGAAATTTTTTTGCCGTTGTGAGTTGCGGTCATAGTCAAATCATATTTATTTCCTTCCGAAGAATTAATTTTAAATTCTTCGAGTTCATCTGTTGTTACAAGCCAGGGACCAATAGACGTCGCAAAGTCTTTTCCCTTTGCCGGTCCTAAACTTAATTTCATTTCTTCCATCTGTAACCCTCGCGCAGAAAAATCATTCATAATCATATAACCGGAAACGTAATTGTCCGCTTCCTTTGCAGAAATATTTTTTCCTCTTTTACCAATTACAATTGCCGCTTCAAGCTCAAAGTCTAATTTTTTAAGATGATCTTCCTCCACAAAAATTTCACCTTCTCCAAAAATCGCGTTGTGGTTTGTAAAATAAAAAACCGGGAATTGATCAAACTCAGGGATCATTGCAACGCCGCGGTTTCTGCGGGCGGTTAGTACGTGCTGCCTAAATGCGTAACCGTCTCTGCAGGAAGTAGGCCTTGGAACCGGCGCGATTAATTTTATTCGAGAAGAGTCAACCGATGATTTAATTTTGTTTTCTTTTACTGCTTCATAAACTTTTTTTGCGCTTTGCATGAATGATTCTTCCCCGCGCAAAAAATTTTTCATGTTGGAAGGTAGTTCAATATTTAATTCTAAAGCGCTTTGCCTTAAATCATAAATCTGACCTTCATTATAAATTCCGAGTCTTTCTTTAAATTGATCGATATAAGAAATTAGTTTCATTTATTACTCCATGATTCTTATTCTAATTAGAATGGATAAAATTTCGCAGCAAGTTTTTTCAACAACAATATAGGCATTATAGTAAAAAGGGGGAAATTTTAAAACCACAAACTTTATTTAAGTGTAAGTTTATATTTTTCATTTAACTTCAAATTTACTTCTTCGACAACATTTAAAGCAAAATCTGTTTCGGCTTCCGTTCCTGAATTTATTCTAATTCCATTTGGAATTCCAAAAGTATCAACGTGTCTTAAAATTAATCCGCGGTTTAAACATTCATCGTTAAATTCAATTGCTTCCTGTTCGGAGGAAAATAGTATCAGAAAAAAATTCGCCGCCGTGGGAATGAATTTCAAACCAAGTTCCTCAAATTTATTTTTCATTTTTTTCAATGAAGATTGATTTAATTTTTTTGTTTTTAAAAGAAATTCTTCGTCATCCAACGCGGCAATACCCGCTGCCTGCGCCAATCCGTTAGGTTCAAAAGGAAGTTTAACTTTGTAAATTTCTTTTATTAGTTCTGAAGGTCCGATTGCAAAGCCTAATCTAATTCCAGCTAACCCGTAAGCTTTAGAAAGAGTTCTTACAACAATTAAATTTTCTAAAACATAGTTTAATCCGTTGGGATAATTATTTAACTCTTCAGCGTAAATCGTATATGCTTCGTCAAGAACAATTAAAATGTTATTAGGAATTTTTTTTAAGAATGAATCAAATTCATTTTTGGTAAACATAGTTCCGGTTGGATTGTTGGGGTTAGCAAGATAAATAATTTTTGTTTTACTGTTTACTTTATTTGCAATTTCATCCAAATCATAATGATAATTAATAAGCGGAACTGTAATTATTTTTCTTCCGTACTTATTTGCGTTCACGTACCATCCGATGAAGGTTCCTTCCGAAGTTAAAAGCTCATCATCTTCATCAGTAAAAGCCGTGATAATAAATTGAAGGATAGAATCAGAGCCGCTGCTGCAAACAATTTGAGCCGGATCTTTTTTGTATTTTTTTGCAATGGCGTGAACTAATTTATAACTGGAAGGATTTGTGTAACGATGTAAAGTATCAAGATTATTTTTTATAGCTTCAACAGCTTTTGGCGAAGCCCCCAAAGGATTTTCATTCGAAGCCAGCTTAACAATTTTAGTTAATCCTTTTTCTCTTATTAAGTCTTCAATTGGTTTGCCTGCTTTGTAAGGCGTTAATTTTTTTATGTGATCGGGAATTGAAATCATAAAAATCTTTAATGTTTAATTTCGAAAATGTTTAAGTATAAATTTATTTTTCCAGCCACGAATGATGATAATCTTTCACCATTGTATCTTTAACATTTTTAGTAACGTTAAGATGAGTAAAAGTATCAACCATAATTGCGTATTCATCAGTTTCTTTTTTACCGATGGATGCTTCGGTTTTTCCCGGCTGCGGTCCGTGCGGAATGCCCATTGGATGCAGCGTTATTGAGCCTTCGCCAACGCCGCTTCTCGACATAAAATCTCCAAAGACATAATACAAAACTTCGTCGCTGTCAACATTGGAATGATAATATGGAGCGGGAATGGAATCGGGATGAAAATCAAACAACCTCGGCACAAAATTGCAAATAACAAAATGTTCCGTGGTAAACATTAAATGAACCGGCGGAGGCAAGTGAATTTTTCCAACCTTGGGCGCGTATTCTTTTAAATTGAAAGTGTAAGGATATAAATAACCGTCCCAGCCAACCACATCAAAAGGATGATGCGGCAGAATGTATTCAAAAGTTCGGTTTAAAACTTTAATAAGAAGTTTAAATTTTCCCTTCTTATCAATGGGCTCGGCAAATTGAGGAACTTTAAAATCTCGTTCATAATACGGCGCGTCTTCTTTTAACTGTCCATATTCATTTCTGAAATGCGCAGGTATTTCAAAAGAAGTATCCGATTCAATAATTAATAATTTATTATTTGTGAAGTCGTCAAATTTAATTTGATACGTTGTTCCCTTCGGAACTACAATATAATCCCATTGGTCAAAGGGAAGAACGCCAAACTCAGAATAAAATTTTCCGGAGCCGTAATGAGAAAATAAAATTTCATTCATATAACTATTTCTGTAAAAAATTTCTGAGTCTTCTGTAATATGCGCTGTGGAAATTATACAATGGTCATTTTGTAAAAATATATTTCGGGAAGAAATAAAGTCACCGTTTGTTTTTTTATCATCTGTTTTAAAATGAAAATACTGCAAAGGCGCATCATCCCATTCATTCAAATCATTTAATTTTTTCTCGCCAATACTTTCCACTTGCGGCGGCATATACAAATGATATTTGTTTGAATAAATTCCCGAAAAGCCTTTTGAAGCAAATAATTCTTCTCTGTATAAAGTGCCGTCTTCCTTATAAAATGTTGTATGACGTTTTGGAGGAACTTTTCCTACTTGTGTATAAAAAGGCATGTCAAATCTCCTTATTAAAGTTTAATTCTTTAAATATTAAAATCATCTTTCTAAATTTCCTCTTGACTGCTGATCTCTTTCAATTGATTCAAAAAGCGCTTGAAAGTTTCCTTGTCCAAACCCTTCCGCGCCTTTTCTTCTCTGAATAATTTCATAAAAGAAAGTCGGTCTATCGCCAATAGGCTTGGTGAAGAGCTGAAGCAAATAACCTTTACCTTCGGTGTCGCAAAGTATTCCATATTTTCTTAACAGTTCAATATCTTCAGTTACATCTTTGCTTCTATCTTTTTTTAGAATGTCGTAATAGCTATCCGGCACACTTAAAAACTCAACTCCATTTTCACGCAGCGCTTTTATTGTTGAAATAATATCCTCGGTAGAAATAGCAATGTGTTGAATTCCCGAACCGAGATATTCATCTATAAATTCTTCGATCTGTGATTTTTTTAATCCTTCAAAAGGCTCGTTAATTGGGTTCTTAACCGGAACGCCTTCTTTTGACCTTACAACTTTTGAAAGCAGCGCGGAATATTGCGTGGAAATATCGCCTGGTCCAAATTCAATAAATGTTTCAAAGTTTAAAGTTTTATTTAAATAGTTTGCCCACAATTCCATTTCATTAGTTCTAACATTTCCCACAACATGATCAACTTCCTGCAAGCCTGAATCCTCAGAATGAATTGTAATTTTTTGCGTAGGATCGCCAAATGTTGGTTTAAATATTCCTTTATAGTTATCGCGATTGATAAAAACAATTTCAGCGTCATCATATAGCTTAATAGCCGCTTCTTCAATGTATCCAAAATCATCTTCAGTTTTTTTGGGAGAGCGAGAAGGAATAGCGCCGTTCTTTAATGAATTTTCAAAAGCGGTTTGCACATCTTTAACCTTCAATGACCATCGTTTAACGCCGTCGCCATGTTTAGCGACAAAAGATGAAACTTCATAATTATCCGGCTTAAGAAAAGATGTTACCACAAATTTTAAATTATTTTTTTCGAGATAATAAGAGGCTTGAGTTCTCACTCCAGTTTCTGGTCCCGAGTAACCTTTAATTTGCATTCCAAAAGCTTTGGCATGCCAGTAAGCCCACATCTTTGCGGAGCCGACGTAAAACTCAATATAATCATAGCCAATAATTCCCAGCGAGTTATTCATAATCTGCTTCTCCTATTTTTTATTATAATTTATTATTCATTAAAAATTAAAAACTTATTTCCGCCGTTTCTTTTACCGTTTCTAAAACTATAGTTGTGCTGGTAGAACTGATTGATTTTATTGTTGCAATTTTTGTTCTGAGCAAACTGGAAAGCTCGTCGGTATTTTCAACGCGGACTTTAACGAGGAAACAATCTTCGCCCGCGACCATGTGTACTTCCTGAATCTCTTCAACTTTAGCGAGAGCCTTAGCGGTTTTGTTATCTGCAATCGGACCCGTTGCTTTTACTAAAACAAAAGCCAAAAGATTTCTTTTTATTTCGTGAGGATTAATAACCGCGCTGTATTTTTTTATAATATTTTTATTCTCTAATCTTCTTATTCTTTCAAGCACGGCTGAAGGAGCCATATTAATTTGGCGGGCAATTTCAACATTTGTTATTCTGCCGTTCTCCTGAAGTATCTTCAGTATTTTTGCATCAATCTCATTCATTGTTTGGATAAAAATTATAATTACGAATAATGTTCTGAATAATAGAATAATTTAGAATATAAATCAATCACGTTTTTCTAATTTATTTAATCGTGTGATAGGAATTTAGTACGAGTTTAATTAGAGGAAAATTTAAATACTATCGAGCAGCATAAATGGATTTGATTTAGAAAAAGTTTTACTTTCAAAATTCTTTTCTTCATACTGACAAATTTTTTCTAGGGGGCAGACAAAGCATTTAGGTTTTTGTGATTTACAAATTTCTCTGCCCAACCTTATTAAATTTGTATGAAATGAATGAGCTGATTTTTCAGGAATAAATTCTTTAATAGCAAAAAATGTTTTATCAGGCGCAGTGGTTTTTACAATGCCGATTCTATTTAAAGTTCTGTGAACATGAGTATCGACAGGACAAATATTTCTTCTAAGAGAAAATTGAAGAACGCAGCTTGCTGTTTTAATTCCCACTCCGGGAAAATTAATTAATTCTTCAATAATATCTTCATCGCTTTTTTCTTTTAGATAGTTCAAACTTATTATATTATTTTTTTCACGCAAAGTAGAAAGTACATTTTTAATGGCTTTTGATTTTTGTTTCCCTAGCCCGGCAACTTTAATATATTTTTCAATTTCATTTGCGGTAAGCTTTTCAATTTCTTCCCAGCTGTTAAAATTATTTTTAAGATTATTAAACGCTTTAAAGGAATTATTGTCGTTTGTGTTTTGAGAAAGAATGGTTGCGATTAGCATATCCAGCGGGTTGGGAGATATTTCATTTCGTTTAGGAACGCCGAATTTTTTTATTAGAAGTTTATTTATCGTTTCTATTTTTTTAATTATCGTCATCATTTTAAAAAGCAAGGCTCACTTTGGAAGCGAGCCTAATCTATAAAAATTAAATTTTCAATTTTAAAATATTAAACCGATGTCAAAATATTGAATATTTTTTAACCTGTTATAATCTCCGTAAGCATAATTTGCCCGTATGCTTAAACCTGTGTTCATTTCGTAATTGAATCCGGCGCCCAATGTAAAACCTTGCTCGCTGTCGGGAAGAAATAAAGATTTATATCCGCCTCTGATAAAAAATAATTCATCGTAAGCTATTTCCATTCCTGCATTAACATATTCGGTGTTATCATTTGGATGAGTTGCATCGAGCGCGGTTGTAATTCTTATGTATCTGCTTTTGATAACATCCATTGCCAAACCAATTTTAAAAGTTAAAGGCAAATCATATTTTTCCATATCAAACTGAGCAGGAATATTATTTGGTCCTGTGTCTGAATTATTATCCGGATCATAGTTAATTTGAATATCTCTGCCGTCTAGCTCCATCTTGGTTCCAAAATTTAAAATGCTGGCTCCAATTACCATATCGTTAAAGGGTGTAACATAATAAGTACCTACATCCAGCGCAAACCCAGATGCTGAGGTATTCCAGATAGATTCATTTATGTATTTAAAATTGAACCCAATAGAAAATCTATCAGTAAGGCTTCTTGCAAAACCCAGAGAAAATGCAATAGAACCTGCATCCCAAAACTGTCCGTTGCCGTCAGGATATTCAAAAGTCCTTACTTTATCTTCCGGCACTTTCATCGATGTAACTGTAAAGAAAAGCGAGCCGAGCGCCGAAGCATTTAAAGATACGGCGGCATAATCATAAGAAACATCTGCGAGCCATTCTGTATGGTTAAATGCAACCTGTCCATTTCCTTTTCCGGCGGCTATTCCTGCCGGGTTATAATAGGCAGCGTAAATATCATTGCTTATGCCTACATACGCGCCGCCCATACCCAGCGCTCTTGCGCCGGGAGTTATTTTCAAAAACTGACCTGCGGTGGTTCCAACTTTTGTAATTTCTCTAAAAAGCTGCGGATAGGAAATTGTATAATTTACTAATACCAAAAAAATAGTAACATAAAGTAAATTTATTTTTTTCATTCTGTAAAATCTCCGTAAGTTCTTAAACTAATAATGCATATGCTCAAAATTATTTGAGATGAAGCTATAAACATAAAATTATTTTATTACTGCAAATCTTCCAATTTTTTCTCCAACGCCTGGCATATCTACATGATAAAGATAAACGCCGTAAGCTATTCGCATACCTTCTGAAGTTAAAAGATCCCAGCTTGCAATACTTGTATTATCATCTTTTTCAATTGTATCTATTAACTCTCCAGTTATAGTATAAATTCTTATAATACATCTCTGTGGGAGATTCCTAAATTGCAATTCCCTATCGCCGCGTTTGGTTAATGTTCTGCCTGGGTTTTCGGAAAGGCTGTAAGCTACGTAAGGATTGGGAACAACATAAATATCTAAATTATCTTTTGCGGCTTCAATATTGAATTCAGCTTCTTTAGTTTCAAAAACAAAAACATCGCCCGGTTCAAATGGCTTTGTAGTTTTTATTTGAAAAATATCGCCATCCTTAGGAAGCTTTATTACCGGAGCAGATTTATTAATTTTTAAATTTACTTCATAGCTTGTAGTAATGCCTTTTTCACCTTGGGGCTGTAAAACAATCCCCTCGCCCCAATCCCATTGTTTATTATTTCTTTTTGAAGAACCGGTTTCATCAATAGCAAAAGTAGCTGATGAATCAGCGGTTATATTATAAATTTGAAAAGGCACGGCAAAATTGCCCACTAATGTTTTTATGGTGTCAGAATGCACCCAGCCGCCATTAGCCAAAGTATCAGTATCAAACCATCTTATTTCCCAATCATTATCTAACTTCACTTGTTTATTTCTAGGTCCAAGAAGATTAGGGAAGAAGATTGTGTCTTTAACCGTAACATCGCTGTTATGAATAAACCTTGTATTTGCCGCGTCGAAATGAACAGAATCATTATGCACTAAAACTCTTAGTCCATCAAAGGAAGGATTTGAATCTTCATTATTAAGCAGCGCGCTTTTGTAAACCGGGTAGTAGCGGTATTTAATTTGAAAAATTTCTCCGGCTGGGAGCGCCCCGGTTTGCTTACTTGCAATTTGACCTGAAACAAGATTGACGACATACTGGGAGGGATCGATTAGACTGCCGGATTGGTTATAAACCTCAATACTTCCCATCTCAATATTTTTATCCGGGAGAGATACCAAAACTGTGTCTTTAGATTTAAATGAAGTTTCAATTCCTGTTGAATCTAGAATACTGTACTTATTCTCTTCATCAAAAGAAATTTTATAAAGCTTATTTTGCACCGCTAAATCATCAAGCGCCTTAATAATAATTTTTCCTGTAGCATTAGAGTTAACGGAAGTAGGCTCATTATTTAACCCAACAACAGGTTCAACAATTCCCATAGCGTTAGGTCCCGGAGTAACGGCAAGCGTGTTCACATCAAAAATTAACTCTGCCGTTAGCGGATCCTGCTGAATAACAGATTGTGTTTCTGTCGGAGGCAATTCGTCGCTGCCGTGGTCATAAGCAACTACAGCGTAATAATATGTAATTCCATTCTGCACTGTAGAATCAACATATTCGTGCTGCAAGCCTGTGTTGCTTCCGAGATCATATTTTACGCCGCGCCCTTCGTACTCTCTGGCTGCGAGTCCGGCATAATCATTAATTAAATCGAACTGAGCGCGCTTCCCTGTATTTGGATCCTGCAAAGCCTGACCAAGAAAAGGAATTCCATTTGCATCTGTAATTGTATAAACATCAGAAAAATTAAAATCTCTGCTGCGATAAATTTTATATCCTTCAAAATCTTTTTCCTGGCTTAAAGGATCAACAGATTCCTCAGACCTGGCATCCCAATAAAGAGTAACTCTTCCATTACCCGCAACTGCATTAACAATCGGCTTTGCGGGCGGCTGAGCGAATCTATAATCCGCTTCAAGAATTCTTAACGAAGTAATTGCATTTAAAACCAGATCGTCTCTATTTTCACCCATTAAAATAGCCATTGAAAATCTTTGAGACTCGCCCTTTTTTAAAGACATAGGACCTGTAGAAAAACAAAAAACATTATCGCCTTCCGTTCTTAGCAGTAATTGTTCGGGGTCAATTTCAGGTTTTGTAAACCAACTCCAAACGAGTTCATCTTCTTTTGGATAGTTGGGCGTGCCGAATGAAGCGGCGGTAAAACCTGTCAACCCTAATAAATCTGATTCGGAAATATCCCTATATCCAAAGTTTGGTTCGGAGCCAGCCCATTTGTAACCGGGAAGCTGCACATCGCTTAAAGTGCCAACTTCTTCAGGATCATAAAGACCATTGCTGTTCATATCCAAATAATAAGCCTGACTGGGAACGCCGTCTCCTTCGCCGTAATCTGGTCCGGGATAATTTGGCGAATCCGGTCCAATGCCGTCTATTCCAATATCGCCTTTTTCAATATCCCAATCGCCGTCTTCATCGCCCGACCATCGCGCCTTGGGCGTACCGTAAACTTTAGTATATTTTTCTAAATTGAAGATGCCAGTAGTTAAAGGAAGAATAGTTCCGTCAATGTAAGTACCTTTATCATTAAAAGGACTTTCATCCATAATTCCATCGTCATCATCATCAATAGAATTATTATCGAATGAAGGCGACTCAAGAAATTTCCAACCGAAGTAACCGGGCTTTTTACCGCCGGCGCCTTTGAAATCTGCATCCCAGGAATAAACCATGCTTCTTGCGCGTTGGTCAAAAGGATCTGCAAGAGGACCTCTCGGGGGAATAAAATAAGAACGATCGTCTGTATAATCAGAAGAACCGCCTACATGCGGATCGCCAAACATACCAAAGTAAACACTGTCTAAATCTTTTTCGCTGGCGTTAGTTGTTTGGTAAACCATAAAAATAATGTCTTCCGCCAAAGGATTATTAAATTGCAGAATCCTTACAAAGGCATCTAACCCTAAACCCGCTTTGCCAGGATTATTGGGAAAGGGTTGGTAGCGGTCGATAAATTCATAATTCGTGTAATCGTCAATTGCGTAATAAACTTCTTCGTCTGGCGCGGTAGCCTGGTCGCCAAGAAAAGCGGGCCATAAGTATTTTCCGGCTCCGGGAGAATACCATCTTTCCGGCCAGGAGTCAGGCTTTCCATCACCATTTTTATCAGCAGCATTTAAGGAAGCAATTTCTTTTTGATTAGGATCTGAATAGCCGCTTTTGGGAAGCCATCCCCACTTTAGAGATGCTGTAGCATCGTAATCACCTTCAGTCGATCTAACATGAGAATCGCTTACAATGTGAAGAATCTCTCCGTTTACGTCAGTAACTGCAGCGCCGGCAAGTGTTCCAAATTCAAATCCATAACCTAATCCATCCCAAACTAAATCCTGTACATTCGATAATGCTGAAGGCGCACATACAGACCCGTAATTATAAAGTATGGTAGTTATTTTATTTCCTTTAATTGTAATTCCTTTTATTTCACTTTTCTCGCCGGTTACTTTATTAAATTTAACTCCTTCAATAGGACCAAAGATTTCTATTTGTTCTTCGGGAGTTAAATTTCTATAATAATATTTATCGACGGAATCTTTTTGCTGTGCAGATAAAAAGACTGACATTAACGGCACCAGCATAAAAAAAAGTAAAAATTGAATTTTATTGTTTGTCATTTCCGAAATCCTTAAAAACTATTGGTTAAACAATATTGAAAATCCCAGCCTAATTTCCCTCGGTAAATTTAATCTCTCTGGTCTAAGCGAATAATACCCGTCAATATACTTTTTATCAATCATACCCTTGTCGCCTCTGGCTATTCTCTGTTGAATATCATTGAACTGGTTTGCATTTAATTCTTGTTCAACATTTGAAAGAGCTCGTCCCGAACTTGCGTAAACAGATCTTTCATTCTGCGTATCAAATAAATTATTGACGTGAATGAAAACAGAATAATCAATTGGACCGAGAGTAAAATATTTTTCAATTTTCAAATCAACATTCCACTGAATATTTTTTGTGGATGAATTTTGAATATAAGTAATTGTGGAAAGCGACGGCGGAAGACTTGGCGTATAGGGCGTTCCAGCCTGAACATTATAAATTATGCCCACTGTCCAGGAGCGAGGTTCAGTCAATATTACAGTTCCGTTTATAAGGTGTGAACGATCAAAACTTAAAGGCACTAAATAAGTTTCAGTTTGCTTACCTGAAGCTTCGCTAAAAAATAAATCTTCCTGCGGCTCAGTTCTATTTCCTTCAGCAATTTGAAAAGTATAATCTAAAGTTGCCGAAAATATTCCATCCGCCGAACGTCTTTTTAAAAACGATAATGTAACTCCTCTAACATTTGAGTACGCAAGATTTGTAAGGATTCTATATTGCCGCGCTTCTTTTGTATAGACAGATTGCGTAAAAATATAATCCCGCACGTCTTTATAATAGCCTGTTAAATCAAATTTAAAATCATCGGTAAGCTGCTGCTGCAATCCAATTTCATATTGAATTGATCTTTGCGGTTCTACATTTGGATTTCCGAAAGTGGGAATGGTGGAAATATTTGCAACCCATCGTAAATCATTTGCATATAAACTTTCTAATGAGCCGATTTGATAAAAATGTCCGTAAGAGAATCGAATCACGCCTCTATCGGTAATAGGATATGACACGCTGAAACGAGGAGAAATCATGTGCTTAATCTCTGCTTTTTTAAGATAAGCATTCATAAAACCTGATAACGAATCAGTTATATTTTGTGAGATGTTAGAATTGTAAAATGAATTCGCGTCAAAGTACTCATACCTAATACCGGCATTTAAAATTAAAGTTTTAGCAAGCTCAACTTTATCTTGTAAATATGCCGCGCCCTGTATCGGTTCTTTTACATAAGATGAAGGATCAATTGTTGTTAAAAATAATTGTGTATAAGCGGAGTCGTATAAAACATCATTTATAGTTAAAGGCGTAATAGATTGAGAGCCGTTAATATTTTTTAATTTATAAAATTCGTTTGTCTCTCCAAGTCTTCTTATCCTATGCTTTCTTAATTCAAAGCCGGCTTTCACTTCATGCACGTCAAACATTTGAGAGACCATATCTCCTTTAATTCCGTAAGTATCTGTAGTTCTTACTACCCTGTAGTTGTCTGTTCCGCCGGTGTAGTATAAAGTGTTGCCAAAAGTTTTTCGATAAAAAGTAGGAAGGTAGCGGGGATCGTTCGGGTCTTCATAAAGATAATGCTCTCCTTTGTGAAAGGAATACGAAGCTTTAATTGTATAAAAAGTTTTTTCGCTAACGGTATGGGTTAAATCCAAAGTATGCACAATTCCTTTGCTGAATTCCCAGCCGTTTCCGTCGGGATTAAAAAAATAGTTTCTATCAAAATCTCTCCACTTGCCTTTATCGTAAACAACTTCATACTTTAATTTTATTAATGAGCCGAATTGATGGCTGATATTTCCCTGAAGATTTATCGAATTATTTGGATTCAAAGCTACGGACTTCTCATCGCCTGTAGGCAAACCATTGGTTCCCGGATTAAAAGGATTAAAATAATATGCCCCGGTTGCATCGCCATTTCTTTGATCCGATGCTCTAAAATTATCGGGGGTTAAATATGAATCTGTTGTGTTATACAGACGCGTGCCGTAATAGCTTCCTTTAAAATCTTCATAAATTCCCGATATAAAAAATCTTGTTGAAGAAGAAAAAGGAATTGCGCCGCCAAGCGTTGATTCAATTCTTCCGCGGTTAAGCGCGTCAATTTTTTCAATATTATTAAAAAGATTATCTCTATTAGTTATATAATCGCCGCCGTAAGCGCGAAGGCTGAAGGAATACTTATCGCTCCCCTCTTTGGTAACATAGTTTACAACGCCGCTTAACGCATTTCCAAATTCCGCGCTGAATGTTCCGGTTGATACTGATGCTTCCTGCACCGCATTGGATGCAATTCCAACCGCTCTGCTGTTTCCGAAAGGATCGTTTAATGATAAGCCATTTAAAGTAAAAGCAATTTCATTTCCGTAGCCGCCTCTAACGTGAATGCTTCCGTCGTCAGCGGTTACTACGCCGGCTTGCAGTTTAATTACATCTGTAATATTATCAACCGGAAGCGATTCAATTGACTCGGAATTTATTGCTACAGTGGGATTCGTTAAATCCTGTCTTATCAAAGGATTTCTTTCGCCTTGAACCACAACCGCCGCTAAAGATATTTCGCCGGGGTTTAATTTGAATTCGAGATTAGTAGTAAAGCCGACATTAACTCTAACATTCTCAATTGTAAGCTTTTGGTATCCAACGTACGAAGCCGTAACCCTAAAAACGCCGGGCGGAATATTTAATATTACAAAATTGCCGTCAATATCAGATGCGGCGCCGAGAGTAGTTTCTTCAACCAAAACATTTGCAAAAGGTATTCCCTCGTCAGTGGAGGCGTCTGTTACTCTGCCTAATATTTTTCCGGTTGATTGCGAGAAGGAAACCGCCGTTATTATAAAACTTAGTAAGACGTAATTTATTAACGTAAGACTTAATCGCATTAGAGCCTCGTAAAAGTTTTAAAGAGATTCATTGAATAATCCAAAATAAGATCTATTCATTTTAAAATATCAGAAGTAGTTTTTGATAGGTTAGATAAAAAAAAATCAGCCATCCCATATTTTGCTTTATAGGATGGCTGAAAATTAATTGCTTATTTAAGTAAGGTCATTTTAATTGATTTAGAAAAATTTCCAAAAACTAATCGCGCTATATAATGACCGCTGGCAACTTTCTGTCCATAATTATTTGTACCATTCCAGGTAACTTGATGTACGCCCTTTTGATACAATTCATTATTAACCAGAGTTGCAACTTCTTTCCCCAGCATATCATAAACTTTTAATGATACTTGTTTGTTTAGAGGCAAGCTAAATTTAATTTCCGTGCTGGGATTAAATGGATTAGGATAATTTTGTTCAAGCTTGTAATCGTCGGGAGAAATAAGTGAATAACCTTTATCTCTCAATCCGTTTGGACCTGTGTACTCAAGTACTCGAACAGTTTTACGATAAGTATTTAATATTTTATGTTCAGCGTCGTTATCGCGTTCCCAAGATTTTGTTGAATCAGCCCAGTTGTAAACAATAACAGTTGTTGAATCATAAACGCTCTGTTCCGATAAAACAACTTCCATATTTCCGTCATTATCTAAATCCACGCTGTCGGCAAAAATATAAGATGTAAAAGGAGTTTCTTTAAATACCGAATCGATTACGCCGGTGTTAAGAACAAAAGAAGTATCCGTTCCATTAATTACTGTATCAACTCTTCCATTATAAACTTCTATAGTTGCAAATACATCTCCGCCTTCGCCGTTATAAACTAGGTTTGATGTATAATTTGCGGGATCCAATAGACTACCCGAACCATTGTACTGGGTTGCGATAAGATTTAATCCTCTGCCGCCGCCGGTGTAAATTTCATCCATACCGTCTTTATTTAAATCGCCTTTTACGCAAGGCCAGAATTCTGCGTTTGTTTTTCCGCCAAGCGCAGCCAAATCTTCTTTCTTAGCAATTCTTGCAAATCTATTTGCAACAGACGCGGAATCATCTTTCCATAAATATACTCCTGTATCGCTCTCTGCGAAAAGCTGAATAAGCACATATCAAAATTGTTACTGTACATTGTTCCGGCAATTTCATCTCTTCCGTCGCCGTTAACATCAACAGCTGCTAATCCAAAATAAGAGTTGCCGTCATTAGGAGCGTATCTATGATAGACGCCGGCTTTGTTAGTGTCAGGATATGTATAGGAATCAGGACCGTTAACATCAATATTCCACATACCAAAATTATCCCAGTGATGATTTATAATTTCATATTTCCCATCTCCGTCGATGTCCGCAGGCGTAGAGCTCCAATAAGATCCTGTAGCCCAATCATATCCATTTTGAGTTTGATTAGGATTTCCGCCTTCAATATTAATAGTTGCAAATCCGGGAAAAGTATTTTCAACTCCAATTATATATACGTCTCTGCTACTGTTGCCGTAAGTGTGAGGAATAATTTCAGATCTTCCATCGCCGTCTAAATCTTTAACGGTTAAAACTTCTCTATTAAGTCTTATAGTTTGTCCGGATGCGGGAGGCACTGCCCCAGCAGCTACAATCATATCATCAGTAATTTCAAATGCTGGTTCAGTTCCCCATGAAGTTCCATCCCATTCATAAAAAACTATTCTTGCTTCGCCATTTTGCTCAAAAATAATTTCAGGATTACCATCCCCATCGCAATCGCCTACCTGCGGGAACCTTGGAGTTGAACCGCTTGAAGTGGGAGAAAGTGGTGATGACCAAATTATTTCCAATTTATCGCCGTTTAATTTCATTACATGAACTCTGCCCCCATTTGAATAATCAGTAGCAATAATTTCTTGCGTACCGTCTCCATTTGCATCGGCAACAATAACTCTTCTAACACCGAGATCTTTATAATAAGGAACTGTGCTGTCTGCAGCTGTACCGGAATACGCATTAAATGTTGCAGTACTTACAGCATTTATTGGGTCTTGTGCTTTTGAAACCGAAAAAAGTAAAACAAATGCTGCTAAAACTGTAAGTAATTTTTGCATTATACTCCTCGTATTTTTTTAGTGAATAATTAATTAAATAAAATTTTTATAAATATTATATTATTAGTAAATAATGTCAAGCTAATATGATTTCTGTTTTAATGACTTTGATAACAATAACATAATAACTAGTGTTAAAATTCTAAAAAGTTTTTTTATTTTGAAATGAAATGTGTTTGAAGACTTAACTTCTAAAAATTACAGCATGAATATAGCTATACACTTCTATGTATGTCAATTAAGTTTAGTTTTTTGTAGAAAATTTATATTAAAACTTCATTAAAAAAAGAATTAATACGCTATTATTTATTAAAAATTTGAAGCAAACACGAATATATTTACTCAACTTCATTTTTCTTCGTTTAATGTTCTTAAAATTTTATAAATAAAATCTTATCCTTATCTTCTAATTTCAATTTCAATTTAAAAAACTTATAAAAACCTGGAGGATTTTAATGCCTACTTTGATGGTAAGTGTCTCGGGAATTAGAGGAATTGTTGGCGATGGGCTTGAACCGCAGACGCTAGTAAAATATACTTCTGCTTATGCTGATTTTATAGGAAGCGGGAAAATTGTAATTGGTCGTGATGCAAGAATTTCCGGCGAAATGGTTCAATCAATTGTAACGGGAACTTTGCTCGCCAAAGGTTTAGATGTAGTAGATATTGGAATTTGCCCAACACCCACTGTTCAGTACACTGTTAAAAATCTAAAAGCTGCCGGCGGAATTGCCATTTCCGCAAGTCATAATCCAAATGAATGGAATGCGCTAAAACTGCTAAATAGCACGGGACAGTTTATGACTCCCGATCAAAATAAAGAAATGCTGGCTTTGCTGGATGAAAGTGAAAATAATTATTCTTCATGGGATAAGCTTGGAAATAAAACTTTATTTATTGAAGGCTTAAAGAAACACGTTGCCGACGTTCTTAATTTAGAATTTATTGATAAAGAAAAAATTAAAGCTCGCAAATTTAAAGTTTTAGTTGATTGCGTAAATGGCGCCGGTTCCTATGTTATCCCCGATTTACTAAAAGAATTCGGATGCGAAGTTATAGAATTAAATTGCGACAAAACCGGAATCTTCCCCCGCTTGCCTGAACCTCTCCCTGAAAATTTAAAAGAAACAATGAACATGGTAAAAGAATCAAACGTTGATTTGTGCGTGGTCGTTGATCCTGACGTTGACAGATTAGTATTGATTACAGATAAAGGCGAACCTTTCGGCGAAGAAAATACAATTACAAGCTGCGTAAAATTTGTTCTCTCCAAAAAGAAGGGAAATGTTGTAGTTAATCTTTCCACCACCCGCGCAGTTGAAGATGTTGCCGATGAGTTTGGCTGTAAAGTTTTTCGTTCCCCGGTTGGAGAAGCAAATGTTGTTTTAAAGATGAAAGAAGTTGACTCAGTAATCGGCGGAGAAGGCAGCGGCGGAGTTATTTATCCCGCTTTACACTACGGCAGAGACGCGCTTGTCGGGATCGCTTTAACGCTTCAGCATTTGCTTGAATTTGAAGGCACAATTTCAGAATTAAAGGATTCTCTTCCTCAATATTTCATTGCAAAAAAGAAAATTGATTTGGGCAAAAATAATCCCGATAAAATTGTAGAATCATTAATTTCAAAATTTAAAAATGAAAAGATAAATACCAACGATGGATTAAGAATTGATTTTACCGACCATTGGGTTCATTTTAGAAAATCGAATACCGAACCAATTATCAGAAGCATTGTTGAAGCAAAAGATAAAGCTAAAGCGGAAGAACTCTCGCAAAAATATTTTGACGAAATTAAAAACCTAATGACGGAGTGATGGAATGTTGGGGAATTGGAGTAATGGAATATTGGAGAATTGGAGCGCAGGACAAATTGCTTAATTGTCAAAAGCCTGCCCTATTGGGCTAAATTGTTTTCTTTGAAATTCCACGTGCTGAAAGAGTTGAACAGGTAAGATTTGTTATCGCTAGTTTCCGACTAAAAGCGTTGCTTTTATTTTTCAAAAGAATAACCCATAGAAAAATTGTCATTCAGTAGGAAACTTTTTATCATTTAAGATAACGCCTGCAAAAACCTGCCTGCCGAAAATAGAGTATTGCAGAATTCGCTATTGTTATTTCGAACGATTCGCCGCGGCGAATTCGAATGAGAACTCTATTAAATTATTGAGAAAAAGATTTCTCTCCCGATGGGATCGAAATGACATTTGGAGCATTTACGCAACACTCTCGAAACGGCAGCGTAAGCAGGTTGACTACCTGCCGAAACTTTAGCGCAGGCAGGCTTAATAAAGCTTTCCTCTTTTTCTTACGTAATTAATTAATGCTTTATCAAAAGGTTCCGAGGTATCAATTAAATTATAATCTATTTTAGAGTTTAAGCATTCGCTTTTTATTTTGTGAATAAATTCACTCATAGCTTCTCTATAAGCTTTTTGAATTTGATACGGCTGTGTAGTTAGTTCGTCCTCATTTTCCATATCTTTAAAAATCGCATCGCCGCCGAAGTTAAAACTTTTTTCAACCGGATCAAGAATTTGAAAAACTATAACTTCATTATTGCTGTAGCGAAAATGTTTTAAAGCGCTTAACACCGAATCTACTTCATCAAATAAATCGGAGACAATAATTACAAGTCCGCGCCGTTTTATTTTTTCAGCTATTGAATTTAAAGAAGCCGCTGTGTTGGTTTTATTTGACGGCTTAATATCCGCAAGACTTTTTAACAATTGATGCAAGTAGGCGCGCGAAGATTTTGGCGGTAAAAATTTATCAATCTTTTCAGAATAAAGCGCGATACCCACTGCATCCTGCTGCTTAATCATTAAGTAACTTAAACCCGCAACCAGCATAGTGGCATATTCCAATTTTGAAATATTCCCTTCGGAGGCGTAGCTCATTGATTTGCTGGTATCTAAAAGGATATAACTTTTTAGGTTTGTTTCTTCTTCATACTGCTTAATAAAATAGCGGCTGGTTTTTCCAAAAACTTTCCAATCAACATCCTTTAAATTATCGCCTTGCATATAAGGGCGATGCTCGGTAAACTCAACGCTGAAGCCATGGTAAGGGCTTTTGTGAAGCCCTACCATAAAACCTTCAACGACTAATCTTGCTTTTAATTCAAGTGAATTTAATTTTGAAACATAGGCGGGAGTTAAATATTTTCTGTAATCCTCATTACCGGAAGGCATTAAATTCCTATAGTTTTTTTCTTTTCCAAAATCTGCTCGGGAGAAAGCCCCATGTGTTCTAATTCTTCTTTAGCCGACGTTGCCAATTCATGCTTAGGATATTTTTGAAGGAATAAATTATATGTTTCTGTCGCTTTGTCGTAATTATTTAAATCATTAGCCAGAATAAAACCCGACATAAATAATGACATCGGCGCCCTTTTGCTTTGCGGATATTTTTCATAAACGCTTCTGTAAGTCTCAACCGATTTTTGCAAGCTTTCTTTTTCAGATAATGTTTTAACTAATTTATTCTGATAGATAAGTCCCAATTGATATAAAGCCTCCGGCGCGAGATCGCTTTTAGGATATTCTTTTACCAGAGTCTCATAGTTATTTACAGCCTCCGCCATATTATTAGTTTTTTTATCATTGGATGCTTTATCAAAATAACCTTTATCAGTTTCTTTGCTGCAGCCGATTAAAATTAAAGAAAGAACTAAAACAGAAATAAGAATTGTGAATTTTATAATTTTCATTTACCAACCCAATTTATTGATGAATAACTATTGATGAAATAACTAATCCTGTAAAATCACAGGCGGGTAAATTTATATAATTAGAAATGAAGTAGCAATGAAATATTAATTGGAACGCGCCGATAAATTATTATAATTAGCTCTATTCAAAATAAAATGAACTCACTCTAATCTCTCTCTTATAAAGAGAGAGACTTATTGTCAATTGTACTGTAAATATTGAGTTTTGTCAAGATATTAATATTAAGTTACAAGATTTAATAAGCCCTTCTCTTTTTAAGAGAAGGGTGGGGATGAGTTCTAAAGGGTTTATAAATATTTACAGAATTTCATTTATTCATAATTAATCTTTCAATTTTAAAATTATTTTGTAAGAACGGATTGCAATCGACCGACAATAGTAAGGAAGTTTACTATGGAAACGCTCTTATAACATCGTCCTCAATAACAAAGTTATAATTATTTTTTTTGGCGAAGATATAAGTTTGCAATTCTTCTTTGGCGGGATAATCATTTTTGCCGGTGAATAACCTTGCGTCGTCAATTAGAATTATGTGATTAATTTTTGATTCTAAAATAAATTGAAGCTCGCGCATAATTGGAGTTTCCATATCGCCTTTGGCAGTTTCAAAACCGGAATAATGCCCATCAAGCCAAAAGATAGCCGGCTCATTAATTTTAATAATTAAAGATTCAAAAATTTCGCCGCTGTTTCCATTAATTATTTCCACATTTTTGTAATCTTTAAATCTCTTGCGCGCAATTTCAAAAAGTTCTTTTGAAAGCTCAATCGAAATTATTTTATTAAAATTATTCCTCTGCGCATAAATCATTTCGCCCCTAAAAGTCCCCGTTTCAATTAAAACATTAATGTTGAATTTGTTTTGAAAAAATTTTATGGCGGTTTGTTTAACAATATGTGGAGTGGGCGCTTGCTTGCCATTGTTAATCCAGTTTTGCAATATTTTTTCCTGTTGTTCAGGGCGATTGTTAAATTTAATCTTTTGCCAATTTAAATTATCAAGCAATGAGTGAGGAATATATTTTTTCATATTTAATATTTCTTGTTGGTTATATGTTACGAAAATTTTTGCCCTCTGCTATCCAGAGGAATAAATCATTTATCTTTCGTAGAGGTGAGTCTGTGACTCGTCTCTTTTTGTTTCCGTGGCCTTTTTACTTTTGAGATGAGCCGCCGACTCATCTCTACAGGAAAAGATAGATTCGATCTCATCCCACTTATCTAAATAATCTTTATAGTTAAAATAGACGACGCGCTCGGTGGAAGCTTTATCATTTTTTTTAGGCGGAATGCGGCAGTCGTAAACGGCAAATTCTTCAAAGTCGGTAAGTATGCTTAGCGGCAGCTTAGCCGACCAGGCATATCTTCTTACTTGATATGCGGGATGAATATCATCTTTTAAATTTACACTCGGCTTCTTTGCTTCAACAAAAAATTTTCTTGTTCCGCCAATGCGAAAGCAGTAATCGGGCGCTTCAACAGAGTCGCCGGTTTTTTGGGAGTATTCATGAATTACATCTTTATAAGTTTCGGCATATCCGTTTTTATTTTTTACATCCCAGCCAAGTTCTTTAAAAAAAGGATTGATTAATTCATTGCGCGTTTGAGTCTCGTTATAGCTTCCCGATTTGATTGATGAAAAGTTTCTTTCGAAATAATCTACAAGTTCGATAATTTTTTTTGGCGTTGGCATTATTATTAAAATTTGTTGTTAAATAGTTTTCTCTATGGCGTATAAATTTAATAATAAAAATAGAGGTAAGTATATAACTTAGATGAAATTTATTTTCCCAAAAGCAATACAACTTTCGGGCGCAGAGGATAAGCGCTGCTCCGCGGAGTTTATCCCGATGAATATCGGGGCTCCGCAGCGCTTATCCTCTAATCATTGTTTAACCATTTACACAAAATTCTTTACACTACTATTGATAAGAAAATTCAGATTACTTAGAGTTTAACTATATTAGAAGAAACCGGTTCTAAAAATGAAAGTAAAACAAGTAATGCAGCCGCTCCAATACAGATTGCCGTTTTATTCCAGCTATTCTATGTTCTTGGATTTCTTGAATATTATTTTCAGATATTTTGTAATATAAATTTTCATTTTTAACTTTTACAAACCATATATTTTTTCCCGTATCCGGCAAATCAAATATTTTTTGTGATATATGCAATTGTTTACAAATACAGAAATTGCTTTTTTTTAAATATGGATTTTGATAACATTCTAAAATTATTTGGGGAAGCTTCAAAAACATCAATAGGCTTCTTCTGGAAATCGCTGTGGGCATTTATCCTCGGCTATTCAATCAGCGCCATGATTCAAGTCTTTGTTCCCAAGAAGAAACTAATTGAACACATGGGGAAAGGGAACGCAAAATCAGTATCCCTATCAACAATATTCGGAACCATTTCATCTTCATGTTCTTTTGCAGCATTGGCAACGGCACGTTCCCTGTTTCTTAAAGGCGCTCACTTTATTGCTACGGTTGCATTTATGTTTGCATCAACAAATTTAGTTATTGAATTGGGGATTCTAATTTACATTTTTCTCGGCTGGCAGTTCCTTGCGGCTGAAGTTATCGGAGGTTTTATACTCATAATTATCAGCAGCCTGATAATAAAATTCACTTATAAAAAAGATATGATTGATAAGGCAAGAGAAAAAGTGGAAAAAGAAGCTGATGATATTGAAGAAGATTTTGATTGGAAGAAAAGAATTAAATCAAAAAAAGGCTGGCTGATGGTAGGAAATAAATTTGTTATGGAATGGAAGATGGCCTGGGAAGATATATTAATTGGATTTACAATTGCCGGGTTTATGGCAGTGCTTGTTCCTAAATCATTTTGGGAAACAATATTTTTATCAAATGCTCAAAACAGCTTGCCCCATATTTTAATTGTACTGGAAAATGCAATTATAGCCCCCTTTGTAGCGGCATCTACGTTCATCGGTTCTATGGGCAATATTCCATTAGCAACTGTGTTAAATTCAAATGGAGTTTTATTTGCGGGAATCATGGGTTTTATTTATTCCGATTTAATGGTCCCCCCTCTGGTAAATATGAATAGAAAATATTATGGAACTAAAGTAGCTTTTTATATTGCGGGCGTAATGTTTGTCAGCATTGTTTTAACTGCCTTGATATTAAATTTCTCATTTGAATTATTAAATCTTGTCCCCAAAAGCCAAAATAAAATTGAGCATCTGACTCAGTTTAAAATTGATTATACTTTTTGGTTTAATGTTATTTTTATTTTGATAGCCGCAGTGTTGAGTTATATGCACATCAAAACATTAAAAGACGGATTACATTTTCCATCTGAACATGGAGCTAAAAGAATAATTACTTATTCATTTGCATTTATAGTAATTGCGGGAATAATTGTTCATTTTATTAGGTGAGACTTCTAAAATATGTCCCACTTAGCCTATCCGATTATGAGCCAGATGAATAAAACTTCCCGCTTCCACTGAGCTCAGTGGGCAAACTACAATATCATGGTGAACTTACTACTACGCTTATTATGTTAATTTAACTTCCCATTCCATCCAAAATGTAGTGATTAAATCCATAAATACTTTCTTAAACGAACTAAATACGCCGTATGATTTGTTGTGAATAGCATCTGGTTTATCTAATTTCCGCACTAATTTTTGTTTAGCAATTAATTAATAACTGTATTAAACAGAACTAAATCAAACTTAATTCTCTCATATTTATGATCAGCATAAAAGGAATAAATAATAATTATTTTTTATCCTCAATTTCACTACTGTCAATTTTAATCATTGGGTACATTGATTATACAACAGGTTCTGAAGTTTCATTTTCCTTATTTTATTTAGTACCTATTTCATTGACAGCATTGTATGTTAATACAAATAGAACACTTATTATGGGAGTTGTTTTATTTGCTGCTATTGTTTGGTTATCTGCAGAAATATACTCGCGAGAATATTCTAATGATTATATTCTTTATTGGAATGCATTTGTGAGATTTTCCATTTTTGCAATAGTTGGTTTATTATTATTCAATATTAAAGATAAGTACAAAAAGGTTATTCAGTTAAATAATGAACTAGAAATTATTAATAAAGAAAAGAATAGGCTGATAGGTGTAACTAGTCATGACTTAAGAAATCCAATTGGAGTTATATTTTCTTATTCAGATATGTTAATTACTGATTATTCCGATAAACTTGATCCTGATGCTTTTGAGATTGTTAACCAAATAAAAGAATTGAGTAAATCAACTTTAGATTTCATCAAAAAGATATTGGATATGTCAAAAATTGAATCAGGCATAGTTGAAATCCATTCCTCTCCTCAAGATTATTTAAAATTCATAAACAAGTATATTCATTTTAACCAGATTCTGGCTAACACGAAAGGAATTAAAATAATTCTGGAAACCAAAGTAAAGGAAATTGTTTTTAGTTTTGATGAGCAGTATTTAAGTGAAGTTATAAATAATTTAATTTCCAATGCTATAAAATTTTCTCCCCCTAATAGTGAAATAGTAATTCGGATTTCATTAACAGGAAATGATAAAATAAAAACAGAGGTAACCGATAAAGGGCTTGGAATTCCGAAAGAAGAGCAGTACATGTTGTTTAGGTATTTTCAAAAAACCAGCACAAAACCAACAGCAGGTGAATCCAGTACAGGATTAGGTTTAGCAATTGCAAAAAAAATTATCAACGAACATAATGGTACAATTGGTGTAAAAAGTGAATATGCAAAAGGTGCAAATTTCTTTTTTGAGCTCCCCTTATAAGGATAGCAGAATAATTAAATTAAGTTAACTATTAACATTCTTTGAGAAAAAAATTAGTAATTTCTTTAAAACTGTTGGATTAGCTTCAACTTTCTCACCAAACGCAATTAATAATCTATGATATAACTTTTTTTGATTCATAAAGCATGACAAAAGGACTCTATTAACAAATTTTAACTAAAAATATATTTTACTTTAATTTAATCATGGTTAGTCTTTCTCCCAATTTTTTCTCCTTAAACTCTTTTAATTCATTCAACCTTCGCAATTCTTTCAAAGTTATTTCATGACTTTTATCCCATTCAAGCAATGCGTCTTTATCTATAAGATTTTTCTCTTCACAATGCATTCTAAAAAGTTGAGTGTTGTTCATATAATTAAAAACAATATCATTGATGGTTCTTAGAGTTGACTCAACCACTGAAAGCTTTAAATCATTCAATAGACTTTTTCTTATTTCTGTAATATCTCTTATTATACAAACAAACGCATCTGCTTTTCCTTCGCTATCCGGGACAGCCGTAATTACGATTCGGCAAAAAGTGTTTTCGCCATTTTTCTTTTTGATTAACAGCTCTGCTGTGCAGTTTTGATTATTTGCAAATGCGTTTTTAATCTTTTTTATGTTTGAAACTCTTGTTTCTTTATTCTCAAAAACATCCGGGCTTTTTCCAATTAATTCCTTGTTGGTAATTCCCAGTATTTTAGAGACAGCTTTATTTACAAATACCAGTTTTATTTTACTTCCTTTAGCATCAAAAATTAAAATACCGTCTGATAAATACTTTTGAGCTTTTAATAATATCTTAGAATAAACTAATCTATTTTTCATAATTATATAATTTTATAAGCTTAAATAAACTTGAACTACTTCTGCAAATAATTTTAAACATTCAAAACTTTTTGAGAAGTAGTTCATTGTTAAATATTTTCAATTTAGAAGAACAATAAATAAATAAGTATTACCGGTATAAGTAATACGAATAACCCAAAAGCTATATCTTTTATATTGCTTTTTGATTTACTTGTTGTATTTGATTTTTCTTTATTCATTTTTATCTGCCTTTTTTGGTTTAAATAATCTGTAAAAACACCAGCCCATTAATAGCGTTGTTGATAACCAGCCGCCTGACATAAATATCCAGCCTGAAATAGTCATACTATCCCTTTCTAAGCTACAGTAAATACGTATATATTAAAGGTTATATTGAATAAGAAGAACAAGAAGAAAAGATAGGAGGGCTTCGCGGAATATAGTTTTTTAATTGACAGGAAATATAAACTAACTTAGTATCTTCTGTATGCTTTGATGAGTTGAAAGACTGTTCAATATTATGGTCTTCAACACTTAAAGCATAATTATAAAATTCAATCTTTTTATTTAATTGATTAACAATACTTTCTTGAGCAAAGTTTTGAAGTGAAAATTCAATCAACTTAATTTTAACATTTAACTCTGAAATGGATTGATTGTTTTCTTGATTTTTTGCGGAAGGGATTTCTTCGAATAAATAAACATAATTGTAAAATATTGAAAGCTGCCATAGCAATGCTGACAATAATATAACTGTTTTTATTATTTTATTTTCCTTGCTGAAGTATCTATTTATATAATTAATCATATTAATAATTTATTCGTAGGGAAAATTAGATTGAATTTGGTCAGTTGTCAAATACCATTCTGCAGCTAAACTAATCCAATTTGCAAATTCACAATTCCTTTAATTTAATCATGGTTAGTCTTTCACCCAATTTTTTCTCTTTATATTCTTTCAGTTCATTCAAACGTTTTAATTTTTTCAATGTTGTTTCATGATTTTTATCCCACTCCAGCACAGCGAATCTTTATCTAAAATGTTTTTCTCTTCACATTGCAGCCGAAAAAGTTGAGTATTGTTCATATAATTAAACACAATGTCATTAATAGTCCTTAATGTCGACTCAACTACAGTAAGTTTTAAATCATTTATCAGATTCTTTCTTATTTCCGTAATATCTCTTAGTATACATACAAAAGCATCCGCCTTTCCGTCTTTATCCGGAACAACCGTTATTACAATCCGGCAAAAAATACTTTCACCATTTTTCCTGTGAATTTTAATATATCTGTAGTGCAATTCTGCTTTTTTTACTCGCTTCCTCAATCCTTTTAAAATTCGAAACTAATTGTTTCTTCGTTTTCTAAAACATCTGGGCTTTTTCCAATTAATTCTTTGTTAGTAATTCCCAGTATTTTATATACACTTCTATTTACAAATACCAGTTTTATTTTACTTCCTTTTGCATCAAAGATTAAAATACCGTCTGATAAATACTTTTGAGCTTTTAACAATATCTTAGAATAATCTAATCTATTTTTCATAGGACTATCATTTTATAAGCTTAAATAAACCCGAACTACTTCTACAAACAATTTTAAATATTCAAAACTTTTTTAGAAGTAGTTCATTTTAAATATTTTTAATTTAGAAGAACAATAAATAAATAAGTATTACCGGATAAGTAATACGAATAACCCAAAAGCTATATCTTTTATATTGCTTTTTGATTTACTTGTTGTATTTGATTTTCCTATATTCATTTTTATCTGCCTTTTTTGGTTTAAATAATCTGTAAAAACACCACGCCATTAATATCGTTGTAGATAGCCAGCCGCCTGACATAAATATCCAGCCTGAAATAGTCATACTATCCCTTTCTAAGCTATAGTAAATACGTATATATTAAAGGTTATATTGAATAAGAAGAACAAGTAGAAAAGAGAGGAGGGCTTCGCGGAATATAGCTTTTTAATTGACAAGAAATATAAACTAACTTAGTATCTTCTGTATGCTTTGATGAGTTGAAAGACTGCTCAAAATTATGGTCCTCAACACTCATAGCATAATTATAAAATTCAATCTTTTTATTTAATTGATTAACAATACTTTCTTGGGGAAAGTTTTGAAGTGAAAATTCAATCAACTTAATTTTAACTTTTAACTCTGAAATGGATTGATTGTTTTCTTGATTGTTTGCGAAGGAATTTCTTCGAATAAATAAACATAATTGTAAAATATTGAAAGCTGCCATAGCAAGGCTGACAATAATATAACTGTTTTTATTATTTTATTTTCCTTGCTGAAGTATCTATTTATATAATTAACCATATTAAAAATTTATTCGTAGGGAAAATTAGATTGAATTTGGACAGTTGTCAAATACAATAATTAAGCTAAAATACTCCAATCTGCAAGTTCACAATTCAAATGTCAGGCT
>CAWALU010000001.1:0-124934 GCA_963782985.1 uncultured Bacteroidota bacterium | reverse complement strand
AGTTATCGCTACGCTCCAGGCATCGCCTACCGACGCCGCTGAATCCGGATGCGGGTTCCCGCCTTTTACCCATACGCTTATTCTCACTACATCGCCAGGCATTACTCCTTGCAAGGCACTTATATCTGTGGCTCCTTCTAATGCCGAACCGCTCTGTCCGTCTATAGCATATTTCTTCGTGCTTACAAATCCGTCATGAGTTCCCGGAAGCATATCAAACTTTAATGAATATTTTCCGTAGTAGGCTGCTTCATCGGTTATCTTGTATTCTCATAACCATCGCTTAACTATCCGTCATCGCCGCCTATCGGGGGAAGACAATAAAACCAGCCGGTGGGACGCCTAATTGGGTGTTCCAATCCTGACCTGCCCAGCCTCCTCTGCCTACAAATATATAATTATCTGTCCATACTGTTCCCGTTGCATCTTTTCCCCCTACAAATCTTACTATTGTTTTATAAGCATCTTCCGGCAATATCAATTCGCCTATGCTCGTCGTATCTGCTACCCAGCCGCCGCTGCTCGCTACACTCTGATCCAGATCAAATCGCTGAGAGCCTATCTCCGTTCCGTCTTCTCTATAAAATGTATAGCTTACATACCATTTCTGATCATCTTTCGTCGGGTTTGTATTTACACCCGAGGTCATATAATACATTCCAGTCTTTATATCTACATCCTTAAAGTGTCGCTCAGACCATAGGTCTACCATGTTATCTGATTCCCACATTGCTGCTTCACCGGTCGCGTCTTTTTCTATCTTTAATGATCGGCCCATGGACAATGACTGATCACTGGCCCAGCTAATCTAGCGCCGCTGGCTCGGAGCCTTTCATCCAATAGCTCGGCAAGTCTTGTTCAAAACTGCCGACTTCATTTATTGTGCTTTGGCTAAACAAAAATCCCGGCATTAAAACCCCAAGCATAAGCCATAGACGCAAAAAAGATTTTTTAAAAAGATTACTCATATTACCTCCTAATGTTTAATTATATAGTAGTTGTTTAATAGTCATTACGAATTAATTATTCGGGAAAATCATATACTTAATTACATCGCTATTTCTTGGCGATTCAAAAATATTTTTTATTTCATTATCATTTAATTTTAATTTTGTCGGATTAAAGAAATCAACTTTAACTTTTGAAGAAACTAGCAAATCAACAGCCTTTTGAAATGTAAATGGATTAAGCAAAGATGTTTTTAAAGTTAGCTCTTTGTGAAAAAACGACTGCATATATAATTTTAAATTTGCTTCTTTACTTGCCAAGCCGAACATCAAAACAGAGCCTGCCTTTTTTACAATGCTAAATGCTGTCTTCAAAGCAGCTTCATTTCCTACACATTCTATAGAAAGATCTACACCGCCAGAAGTTAAATCGATAATTTCTTCATGAGAGTTTTTATCATTAGGGTTAAAAGTTTTATCCACATTTAAGTTTGAGGCCAGCTTTATTTTTTCATTTGATATATCAACCGCATAAACTTTAGATGCACCTTGTAAATAAGCTAATTGAATCATCAATAAGCCTATAGTTCCACAGCCGATAACAGCGACAGAATCATTCAATTTTATTTCTGATTGATTTATTCCGTGTACACAGCATGAAAGTGGTTCGGCAAATGCGGCATACTGAAGTGGAAATTCACTTGGCAACAAGTAAGCTTGTGAAGTCGGCACAATTGAATATTCAGCCATTCCACCATTCAAAGTAACTCCGAGGGCTTTTAAATTCTCACAAAGGTTAATTCTTCCAGATTTACAAAAACGGCAGTATCCGCAATGAATATTAGGATTAACAACAATTTTATCCCCGACATTAATATTATTTACATCACTACCAACTTCAACAACTTCGCCGGCATATTCGTGCCCCAATACCACAGGAGGCTTCGCTGGGGCCGTTCCTTCAAAGATATGAAAATCAGTTCCGCAAATACCGCAGGCATTAACTTTAATTAATAATTCCTGTCCTTTAATTACAGGCAAGGATTTATTTTCCACATTAATATTTTTTATATGATCAAAAATTGCAGCGCGCATATTTATACTTTAATTATCATTTTAAAACCGAAGTAGAATTTCTAATAACAAGCTGAACCGGAACCAAAACTTTTTTTGCTGATTTAGTTTTCTTCTTTAAAATATCCGACATCAACCGCATCGCTTCCACGCCCATTTCAATTTTAGGAACGCGAATAGTAGTAAGCTTAGGATCCAAAGTGAGATCAGCTTCAACGTCGTCAAAACCTATCAATGAAATATCATCCGGAATTTTATAATTATTTTCTTTTAAAAATTGCATTACGCCAATTGCCATAGCGTCATTGCAGGCAAAGATTGAAGTTATACTTTTATTTTTCTTCAATAATTTTTTTGCGGCGTTAAAACCATTTTCACGCGCGGGATAATTTTCATCAACTACATAAAAAGATTGATCATATTTTAACCCGGCTTTTTCAAGAGCTATTTTATAACCGTGGAATCTGTCGTTGATACTGGGATGATTTATATCTCCGGCAACGAATCCTATTTTTTTATGCCCGCAATCAATTAAGTGTTGGGCTGCCATAATTCCGCCGGAAATATTATCAATTAATACAACCGGATACTTTTCTGTGGGAGGGATATAATCAACAAAGGCTAAAGGCAAATCATATTTTTCAAGTTTAGTAATTATTCCATTAGGAACTTTTCCGGCAATTATTACACCGGACACATTTCTTTCCAAAATAAACCGGGGCAGTTTATCTCCATTAGAAAAATTTGACGGGATAGTGGTTAAAAGAATATAATATTCAAAGTGTCTTGCTTCAAATTCAGATCCTAAAAATATTCTGGTATAAAATGGCTCTGATCTTAAAAAATGATCATCCGTAAGGATAAACCCGATGTTACCGGTTTTTTGAGATACTAATCCTCGGGCTGCGCGGGAAGGATAATAATTTAAATCCTTTATTGCTTTATTTACTTTTGTTTTTGTTTGGGGGGAAATACGTTTGTTATTGTTTACAACTAAAGACACTGTCGCCACAGAAACATTTGCTTTTTTAGCTACATCTTTAATTGTAATTGACATTAGTGAAAGTCTGGGGTTAATTTTAGTTAAACGTTTAACTGAAGTTAACTTAATTTGACAGGGATGTCAAATAGAATTTAAATTCTATTGGTTCTACTATTTAATTGATGTTAGGGAGCGCACACAATAGTTCTTTTTTTAGAATAAAGAACTTAAAATTGTGTACAATTTTCTTTGGTAAGTATAACATATTTCCATTGACACTAATTCCCTGATCATTTATTTTTGTATAAAATTTATGAAGAAGAAGATTTTCATATTAACATTAATTTTTAGTTTCTTCGTTTCCACAACGGCGTTGCCAATTTCCGTTCATCTTTGCCAAATGGCTAAATCTCACGATGAATGCGAAGTGGAAATGATGCATGAAAAACAAAGCTGCTGTGAAGATGAGAACCCCGACGCAATAGTTTTTAAAAGTTCAAATGATATTTGCTGTCAAACTAAAATTGTTGATTCTTCTTTAAAAGATAAATTTGTAACTCTAAAAACTGAAGTTAAGCTTCAAGATATTTCAATAATTATTTTAGATGGAATTCTTAACCCGCACATTTTAAGTAAAACATCAAAAATATTTTTTAGCAGCGATGGCTCCCCGCCAGCATTTAACAATAACCTTTATCTTTCCAATTCTATCCTAATTATTTGATCCTCACTAAGCTTTAATGCTTTCTAAGTTTTATTTCTTTTTAGAAATAATACCTAATTCATTTTTCAAATCTATTCAGTTAATAAAATCAGAAGATTTTTCTGTTAAGATTTTCAGTGAGGATACTAAATGTTAAAATATTTTAAACTTATAATCTTTTTTGCGGGATTTTTTTCATCGGCAGTTTTGGCTCAATCAGCTATACTTGATTCCTTAATCCATCAAGCGCTTGAAGTAAGCCCAAGATTAAAGATGCTGGAATCAAAACACCAAGCTTCGGAAAGCCGGGTTAACCAAAATTCTAATTTGCCGGATCCTATACTTACCTTAGGATTAGCTAATCTTCCTACAAACTCATTTTCATTTACGCAGGAACCAATGACAGGGAAGATTGTCGGATTAAGTCAGGCAATTCCATTCCCCGGCAAGCTCGGTTCTGTCGCAGATATCGCTGAAAAAGATGCAGAGATTGTTACAAAAGAAATTTCGGATGCTGAGAATGAAATCAAAAAAAATATCTCTCAAAATTATTGGGAATTGGTTTTTGTTAGAAAATCAATTGAGGTTGCCAAAGAAAGTAAAAGTTTATTAGAAAATATAGCGGAGGTTGTACGCTCTAATTATACAGTCTCAAATGCAAGTCAGCAAAATATTTTAAAGGTTGAATTAGAACTTACAAACATCACGGATAAGATCGAGGAGCTAAAAAGTAAAGAGAACTCGCTTACTGCAATGTTAAATTCTCAGCTGCTGCGCAATACTAAAACCAAAATTCAAACAAATGATTTACCTAAAATAGAATATTTAAATGTGAACGAATCAAAACTTGATTCGCTTGCAAAATTTAAAAGACCTTTTCTTGAAGGAATTCAGCTGGCAAAAGAAAAATCTGTGTTAATGGCAGACTTTGCGAAATATGATTACTATCCAAACTTCAATTTATCGCTTCAATATTCTTTTAGAGATAAAATTGCAAAAACAAATATGCCGCTTGATGATTTCTTTACAGTGATGGTTGGAATTTCTCTGCCTCTCAACTACGGCGGAAAAGTTACTGCCAAAGTTGAAGAAGCTGAAGCAATGCAGAATATGTATGAAGAACAATATCGATTTTCTTTGCAGAGTTTAGCTGGAAATTTCGGTTCATCAATCGCAAAGCTTAACTCATTGCAAGAACGAATAAAATTAATTGAAGAAGCGCTTCTGCCGCAGGCGCAGCAGACTTACGCTTCATCGCTTTCAAGCTATCAAGTAGCCCAGATAGATTTTATAAATGTAGTGGATGCGCAAAATAAATTATATCAGATAGGAACTAATCTTTACAGATTAAAAACAGATTATTTAAAAGAGAAAAATGAACTTGAATTTTTAGTAGGAACAAAACTGAACTAAAGTTTGAAAATTATGAGGAGCAATTAAAAAGTGAAAAAGAAAAACATAATAATTATAAGTCTTGCAGTAATAGTTGTAGCTGCCGGATTATTTTTTATTCTCGTTTCTAACGGCGATGAGAAAACACTTACAACAGAAAAACAATTATACACTTGCGGAATGCATCCCAGTGTAATTTCAGATGAACCGGGGGACTGCCCAATCTGCGGTATGAAACTCGTCCCAATGAAAAATACTTCTTCAAGCAACAGCGGCGAAAGAAAAATTTTATATTGGCGCGCGCCGATGGACCCGAATGAAATTTATGATAAGCCGGGGAAATCAAAAATGGGTATGGACCTTGTTCCCGTTTATGAAGATAATGGCGGCTCCGGTATAGTTTCTATTGACCCGGTTGTAGTGCAGAATATGAACGTTAAAACCTCAGTTGTCGAATCAAAAGATCTTTCCTCAAAAGTTGTTACTAACGGTGTTTTAATAACCAACGAAAAAACCGAGTACATAGTTACGACACGAGTAAATGGCTACATAGAAAAACTCTATGTTAATTATACGGGGCAAGTTGTAAACAAAGGTGAAAAGCTGATGGATATATATTCACCCGAACTTGTTGCCGCCCAGCAGGAATTACTTACCGCGCTTAATTATCAAAAAGCAGTTAACAATACCAGCTTCAACAGCGTGCGTGAAAGCGGAGATGATCTTCTTAAAAATTCAATAAGAAAGTTAGAGCTTTTGCAGATGTCGGAGAATGACATCGAGAAATTAAAAGAGACGAAAGAAGTAAAAACTTACGTTACGCTTTATGCTCAAAACAGCGGAACTGTTTTAGAAAAAAATGTTTTGGACGGACAAAAAATTATGGCGGGAATGCAGCTCCTTAAAATTGCAAATCTTTCCAGCCTTTGGTTAATCGCTGATGTTTATGAGTACGAACTTGCTAATATAAATGAAGGCGCTAAGTCGGAGATACGTTTTAATTATCTCCCCGGTAAAATTTTTGATGGAAAAGTTTCTTTTATCTATCCCACACTCGAATCAAAAACGAGAACTGCAAAAGTTAGAATTGATGTGCCGAATCCAAAGGGCGAATTAAAACCTTCAATGTTTGCCAATGTAGTTATTAACGGAAAAGACCTCGGCAAAAATCCGGTTATCCCGGAGAATGCTGTGCTTCGCGGCGGTAGAAGAGATATTGTAATTGTAGCGCTGGGCAGTGGAAAATTCAAACCGCAGGAAGTTACTCTCGGCAGCTATGCAGAGGGCTATTATCAGGTATTAAAGGGATTGTCTGAAGGAAATGAAATTGTAACCTCGGCTCAATTTTTAATTGATTCAGAAAGCAACTTGCGGGCTGCCGTAAGCCAGTTCACAGGAAGCGACAAATTAGAAACGCCGAAGAAAGATGAAATGCCGATGGGCGCCGATGCTGAAATGAAAACTGATAAAAAAAATAATGAAAAAGTTATGGAAGAAGATTCTCATGCGGGATCACGAAGAAGTTTCCCCTTTAGTAAGAACCGGCGTTGTTGATTTGAAATCAATTGATAAAAATAAAGATGGTAAAGTTTATCAAGATTTTATGGATTGGAATGTAATCTCAGACGAACCGGGGAGATGCCCAATTTGCAATATGATATTGCAGGAAGTTTCTTTGGATGAAGCAAAGAAAAATTTAATTGAACACGGATTTGAAGCTAAATAATAATTGTTGTGAATTTGTCATGGCAAACGAGTTCTCGAGTGATGCAATTTCGGAAATTAATTTAAGAGAATGCTTCGACTATTCGTTATTGAAATAGCTGGTAACTAAAAAATTGATCACGGTCGAAAACAATAAATGGAAAACGGAGTTTTATAGATGGTAACAGGCAGCGGAAATAAAGAAGGTTTAATTGCCAAGCTGATCGAATGGTCGATTAACAATAAAGTAATGGTTATGATATTAACCGCCGCGTTAATTGGCGCTGGAATTTGGGCAGTAGTTAATACCCCAATCGATGCTTTGCCCGATCTTAGCGATGTGCAGGTAATTATTTTAACCGAGTATCCGGGGCAAGGACCACGCATTGTTGAAGATCAGGTAACATACCCTCTTACAACAAAAATGCTTTCCGTTCCTTACGCAAAAGATGTGCGCGGCTATTCGATGTTCGGCTACTCAATGGTGTATATAATTTTTGAAGACGGCACAGATATTTATTGGGCGCGAAGCCGAGTGCTTGAATATCTCAGCGGATTAAAAGGTACTTTGCCCGAAGGAGTAAGTCCGCAGCTTGGTCCCGATGCAACCGGATTGGGATGGGTTTATCAATATGTGCTTCAATCGGATAAACGTGATCTTCAAGAGTTAAGGTCTATTCAAGATTATTTTTTAAAGTATGAGCTCACTTCTGTTCCGGGTGTTGCGGAGGTTGCAAGCATCGGCGGTTTTGTTAAACAATATCAAGTAAATGTTGACCCCACTAAACTTGCTTCATACAATATTCCTCTTCAAAAAGTAAAGATGGCAATACAACGAAGCAACAACGATGTGGGCGGACGCTTGATGGAAATGGGTGAAATGGAATATATGGTTCGCGGACTTGGCTATATAAAAAGTGAAGATGATCTTAAAAATATTTCAATCGGTGTTTCGCCAAATACCGGCTCGCCGATTTATTTATCTGATATTGCAAACGTAACAGTGGGACCGGAGTTGCGCAGAGGATTAGCTGAATGGAACGGCAAAGGTGAAACTGTAGGCGGTATAATTATTATCCGCTATGGGGAAAATGCCCTTGCAGTTATTGATAGAGTTAAAAAGCGGATTGAAGAGTTAAAAAAATCTATGCCGGAAGATATTCAAATTCTCCCCGCTTATGACCGTTCAACTTTGATTGAAAGCGCTATTGATAATTTAAAAGATAAGCTGACCGAAGAAACAATAATTGTTGCAATTATTATTATTCTTTTTCTGCTTCACGTAAGAAGTTCGCTCGTGGCAATCTTCACTCTTCCCACAGCAGTGCTGGTTTCATTTTTAATTATGAAGCTGCAAGGGATAAACGCAAACATTATGTCGCTTGGAGGAATTGCAATCGCCATCGGGGCGATGGTAGATGCATCCATTGTGCTTGTTGAAAACGCGGCAAGTCATATGTCTGAAGAGCAGGATAAACCTAAAGACAAACAGCGGCGCCATTGGCAAATAATTCTTGAATCCGCAAAGGAAGTCGGTCCATCAATCTTTTATTCTCTGCTTGTGATTACAGTTTCATTTCTTCCAGTGTTTACGCTTGAGCAGCAGGAAGGAAGATTATTTAAACCGCTGGCATTCACAAAAACTTATGCTATGGGAGCGGCTGCAATTTTAGCAGTTACAATTGTGCCGGTTTTACTTGGATATTTTGTGCGGGGCAAAATGCGAAAGGAAGAAGACAACCCGATTACAAGATTTTTGGTGAAGCTTTATCATCCCGTTGTTGATTTTGTTATGAAGAGAAGATACTGGGTGATGGGCGCGGCGCTTGTGGTAATTCTGATTACTATTATTCCTTTCTCCCGGCTCGGCTCGGAGTTTATGCCGCCGCTTTATGAAGGCGATCTTCTTTATATGCCGACAACTCTTCCCGGAATTTCAATAACAAAAGCAAGAGAAATCCTTCAGCAGACAGATAAAATAATTGCATCATTCCCTGAAGTGGCAACTGTATTCGGAAAAATCGGAAGGGCAGAAACAGCAACTGATCCCGCTCCACTTACAATGATTGAAACTACAATTCAATTAAAGCCGCAAGATCAATGGCGGGATGGAATGACTCCAGATAAATTAATTGAAGAGTTAAATAACGCGGTGCAATTCCCCGGCTTAACAAACGCGTGGACGATGCCGATCAAGACAAGAATTGATATGCTTTCAACCGGAATTAAAACTCCGGTGGGAATTAAAATAGCGGGACCAGATTTAAATGTTCTGCAAGACCTCGGTAAACAGATTGAAGAAGTTGCAAAGACAGTTCCCGGAACCCGATCTGCTTATGCGGAAAGGTCTGTCGGCGGAAATTATGTTAATTTTAGAATTGATAGAAATGCAATTGCAAGATACGGATTGAATGTTCAGGATGTACAGGATGTTTTTATGTCTGCAGTGGGCGGAATGAATATTACCAAAACAGTTGAGGGACTTGAGCGTTATCCGGTAAATCTTCGCTATCAGAGAGATTATAGAGAAAATATTCCCGCATTGGAAAGAATACTTGTACCGATGCCCTCGGGAGGCAGTGTTCCTCTTGATGAACTGGGGAATATTGAAATTGTTAAAGGCCCGCCTATGATCAAATCTGAAAATGCTCGTCCCAATACCTGGGTTTTTATTGATCTCGAAACTTCAGACATCGGTTCATATATTCAAGATGCTAAAGCGGCGATTGACAAACACATTACTCTACCTCCGGGCTATTCAATAAAATGGAGCGGGCAGTATGAATATATGGAAAGAGCTTCGGCGCATCTTGCATTGGTAATACCTTTAACGCTTCTCATTGTAATTTTGCTTCTTTATATGAATACAAGATCAATACTTAAAACGGGAATTGTACTGTTGGCGCTTCCATTCTCGATGGTTGGCGCGGTTTGGTTTTTATATCTCGCCGGCTTTAATCTTTCGGTCGCGGTGTGGGTTGGAATAATCGCGCTGCTTGGCGTTGATGCCGAAACCGGCGTAGTGATGCTGCTCTATCTTGATATATCTTATGAGAAGTTTAAGAAAAATGGTCTGCTAAAAACAATGGAAGATTTAAAAAATTCAATCTTTGAAGGAGCGGTGAAAAGAGTTCGTCCTAAAATGATGACAGTATTAACAACAATGTTGGGACTACTGCCAATACTAATCGGCGCCGGCGTTGGTTCAGACACGATGAAAAGAATTGCAGCCCCAATGGTCGGCGGAATATTAACCAGTTTTATTATGGAATTGACAGTTTACCCGGCAATCTTTTATGCAATTAAAAGACGTGAAGTTAGAAAAATGTGGAAAGAACAGGAACGCTTAAATCCGGCAGTTAATTAAAAAGGAGAAGTAAATGGAATATCTCGTGTTAATCGGAGTAATAGGATTATTCGCTTACTTCGGAATAAGAAAATTTATTAAAGCCAGCAAAGGCAAAAGCTGCTGCAAGAAATGAATCGATAAATACTAAAACATTAAAATAAAAATTTCAACAAATTTAAAAAGGTCTCCCCTTAGGGGAGATTTAGAGAGGCTTTAGAATGAAAGAAATAAAAGCATACATAAGACCCGAAATGGGCGACAGAGTAATTTCAGAACTTGAAGCCAATGGTGTAAAAGGAATGACGATACTTGATGTATCAACCCTTGGCGGCTGGACAGACCCGGAAAATTCACAGCTATCAATTGAGTACTGCGAAAAATATTGCGGCAGCTTAAAAATAGAATTCAGCCTGTGAAGATAATGATGCGGAAAAATTTATAAATGTAATTTTAGATGCGACACAAACCAGCAGGCCAAGGCGATGGAAAACTTTTATTTCGGATCAAAACCGATTCAATCTGTATCAGAACAAATCAGAATGGTGCGGAAGCGCTGTAATGATTAGCCCACGGAACTTTAGGCGGGCATATAGAATTAAGAAATTCGTCCTAACCGTTTCAACGGTTTAAAATTGTTAACTAAACATTATTCAAAAACATAAGGATAAACAACATGAAACATCTAACAAAAATCTTTGCCATAGCTCTCTTCGCTTCTTTCATTTTAATATCTTGTTCGCAAGAAAATAAAAATGACGATCATAATATGGAAGATCATAATATGACAACAAAGAAAGACAGCGTACATCAAAATACGAATATGAATAACGAAAATAACGTCGATAATTCAATTGTAAGAGAAGGCGTAATTGATCTTAAATCAATTGATAAAAATAATGACGGCAAAGTTTTTCAAGATCCTATGGACTGGAATGTTATTTCTGATAAGGCGGGCAAATGCCCTTTATGCGGAATGAAGCTGAAAGAAGTAAGCCTGGAAAAGGCAAAAGAGAATCTTGTTAAAACAGGATTTGAAGTAAAAGAATAATTGGAAGCTGCGGCATAGATTAATAATCTGCGCAGCAAAGTTTATGTAAAAAACTCTTTTTTAGCTAATATTTATGTATTGATTGATTGCCTTTTAATTAATTGCCTGAAAGTTACCGGATAAAAAAATGATCATTTATTAATTTTATTATGAAAGGATTTAATATATGGAACAAGATAAAAAAGAACTAAAAAATTATTTGACCTTTTTTGCGATGATTGGTATATCCATGATTGCAATGTTTTTCTTAATGTATCTTAATTCATATAAAATTTTGGATCATGCGTGGTTTAGCGAAACCCGTCTTTTTATGACATTTATAATGGGGGGCGCCATGATCATTATAATGCTTTTATTTATGCTCAAGATGTATAAAAACACTAAGGCAAATATATTTATACTTGCAGGCGGCGTTGTATTAATAGCTCTATCAATATGGTTAGTAAGAAGTCAAACTACAGTTACAGATGTAGATTATATGGAAGGAATGATTCCGCATCATTCAATTGCAATACTTACAAGCGAGCGGTCTATGATTGAGGACCCGAGAGTTCGTGAACTTGCCGATGGAATTATTAAAGCACAGCGTAAAGAAATAAAAGAAATGGAATGGCTTATTAATGATATTCGAAAGAATGGCTTAGCAAAAACACAGTTAGAAAAGGAATCGCGTCCTGTGCCAAAATTTTCGGGAACTCCAGATAAAGAAAAGTGAGGGAAGTAAGCCTTTGTCAAAAAGCGCAAGAAAATCTTATTAAAACGGTATTTGAAATAAAGGAATAATTGAATGAATGCGGCACAAATTAATAAACTGCGCCGCAAAATTTTACTTGTACCCCGGAGAGGATTCGAACCTCCGACCTACGGTTTAGGAAACCGACGCTCTATCCTACTGAGCTACCGGGGCAAATTTTCTTCCTAATTTTCAAAAAGAATAAAGTAAATATCCTGCCGTCAAAAATTACAAATTAAATTTTACATTATAAATTTGGGAAGAGAGAATTTATCCTTATAATTAATTTTACATCTTAAACCAATATGTAAATTTAATTACAAAGATATTTTCAGGGTTAGCGTCGAAAAGTCTTTGTATTGATTTTTTGAAATGAAAATCCCCTGCATCTTCTTCGTCTGAGCGGGTTTGAGTCCATACAAAATATAGCGCTGAACCAGGTAGATATTCCCATCTAAGCACTGCATTTCCTCTTAGCGACTTTACATTAAAATTAGGATTATCAATTTGAAATTGATCAGCCGGTCCGTTACCATCAGGATCAACTAATAAATTTTGTGAATCAAATGTGGAGTTGTTAGTTCCGTAAGAATTAAATTGATAAGTTTTTGGAGCCGCCAATTCTTTATAATCAAAATAATTTCCCGAAGAAATTAATGGCTGAACATACATTTGCAAGCTTAACTGCGGCGTAAAAGTCCAATTCAATCTTATACCCGCTCCCGCTGTATTTTGATTTAACGTTGCAAACACATAACGTTTACCAAAAGTAGAAGCGGCGTAAACATCATCAAAAGAATTTACCCATTGTGAGTAATCATAATTTTTTTCAAAAATTGGACTAATAGAAATTGATATGTTGGAAGATGGGCGATATTCTAGTTCTGCGCTTAGCTGCCATTGATAGGATTTTTTTTGCTGATAAGTTCCGTAGCTTATTCCAAAAACAAAATTTTTTTTGCTGTCTGATTCAATAGATAAATTCACTTGATAACCCGGTTCATTGAGGGCTAACGGTCCGCCGCGCGTCAATCTTGTATTTATAGTTTGAGGATTGTAAGCTAAATTCCATTCCACAGAATAGTAATTTAGAAGCTGATAGGTTCCAAAATTAAAAATACCCTGCCAATTAATATCGCGGTCAAAATTATAATTTCTAAAAACAGCTAAGCCGATTTCCAAATATCTATAATACTTAGTTGGGTCCGACCAATAATAACCCGCCCCCAAATGAGTATTAATTAAATCAGCTCTACCTAAAAACCCTAAATCATTTAAATCAAATTTTGGCGAGACAAAACCTAATGAAGTATTTACAAATAAATTTCCTTTTTGTTTGTTTAGAAAAAATCTTCCGGCGTATCCGGTTAGTGAAGTAGCCGAACTATCAACAGAAAAACTTTTTGCATCCGGTCTTTGAAAATAATGCTGCGGGTTTGTTTGAACGGCTGTTATCCTTTCTTTACTTCCGGATAGATGACTTAAACCAGTCCAGCCTGTAAAGACCCAGGTTTGGGAAGAATCCAAAAAAGTCCATCCGTCAACGCCAAAATTAAAAGCGCCGCTGTTAAACTCTTTATTTAATCTATCGTCTTTAAAAGTCCTGGAAGAAAGAGTAGAAATAAAACCTAACGCCTGCCTGCCTTCGTTAAATTCTTTTTGTCCTCTAAAAATTCCATAATAGGCAAGCGGCTCTACTTCAACTTCCGAGCGTTTGCCCTGCTGATCAATTCTCGCATACTCTCTTTGCGTTACTGATTGTATTACCCCTAAATTCCAATTGCCGGGAAGTTTGCCTGTCAATTTTGCCGCGCCAAGAATATGAGCGCCGTCGGGAATATCTTCATAATCATTATCGGGAACGCTTCCCTGCGGAGCTTTACCAATTCTTCGGCTATAAAAAAAATTTAAATTCGTCCAATTAAATCCCCAATAATTTCGCGCGCCGCCTTCGCCAAAATTAAAAATTGAAGAGCCCTCAATAAAAAAAGGTCTCTTCTCCTGAAAATAAGTTTCAACATCGCTTAGGTTAATTACCGCGGGATCAATTTCAACTTGACCAAAATCAGGATTGACCGCCGCATTTAAAGTAAGGTTTGAACCCAATGCCATTTTAAAATCAGCGCCAAAGCCGGGCGTATATTCTGATCCATCGTTAAATGGATTGTTTACATCTCGATGGTTGTATTGCGCGCGGGTAGTTATGTAAGGAATGATTTCAACTTTGCTGTAGCTTGCAATATTTTCTAATCCTGTAAGCTGAGCAAAATGAGAAACAAATCCGCTTTCATTTTTGGGGACATAAACTAAAAAATCCCTTTCATTTTTACGCGCGATATCTCTTCTAAAATTTATTCCCCAAATATTAATTTTGTTATTTTGAAATCTCATTTGAGAAAAAGGGATTTTCATTTCCACAGTCCAGCCAATTTCAGAAATCATTGCTTTGCCCTCCCAAACGCCATCCCAAGATTCATCATCCCAATCGTCATTCAGCAAAACACCGTCGTACAAAGCGCCCGCCGCGTTTAATCCAAAATAATAGCCGCTTCGTTTGTCGTTATAGGGATCCAAAAAAATTGCAAATAAATCTGAATTTACGTCAACGTCTTTTCTGGAGAGCCGGGCTATAATTGAATCGGGAGACGAATCATACAGCCATGCGCCAACGTATAAAGCTTCTTCATCATAAAATATTTTTATTAGTGATTTTTCGGTGGGGTCAATGCCTTCAATTGGATCGTGTTGAATGAAATTAGAAACTCCTATCCCCGATTTCCAAATTTCTTCGGAGAGTTTACCGTCAACTTTAATAATTGATTGAGTTTTTACCGCGGGAATTTGCAGATCGTCATTTTTAATTTTTACTTCTGAAGCGATTGTTATTCCGCTTAGAAAGCTAAAAAATAAAAGTAATTTTAAAATCATTTTGAGCCTTGTTTTATTTATTTGATTAGACTCAAAACATAAAAAATTAGTTACCGAATTTATTACCGTTTATCATTAATTATTTTTTGATTTTTAGAATTTTTATAGTTCCGTAAACCGCTTGCAAAGAGATTTTATTTCCGCCGCCGTTAATTACAAAAATTTTATGGTTTTGGTTGTTGGATTTTTTTGATTCATCAGCTTTAAAATCCGAAGAAATTCCGTTTTCATCATCATTGCCCCAGCCAAAAGCCGATGAAGTTTTTGCATCTACAGTGCTTTTAGTATTATCAGGAATTAATAAAGTTATATCACCCGCCGAAGTTTTAATTTCACTGTTTGAATTTTCATTGGGATAAAGTTTAACATAAATTTCACCCGCACCGGAAGAGGCAATAACTGATCCATTAACGTTTTGCAAATTAATATTACCCGCGCCAGTTTTGACTAAAGCATTGCCATTCGATTTCAGCAAATCAATATTTCCCCCGCCGGTTTTTATTTCTACCTTTCCGGAAATTTCACCCGCTTCAATATTGCCGCCGCCGGAACTTATCACTGCTTCGCCGCCGATATTTTTCAGCGAAATATTTCCTCCTGCAGTTTTTATAATTGCGCTTTGCCCAATATTTTCAGTAATAATATTTCCACCGGATGTTTTAATCTCAGCGGTGCCTGTAACGGCGCCAATACGTAAATCCCCCCCTGATGAATTAATCTGTGCATTACCGTTCACTTTACCAATATGTATATCTCCTCCGCCGGTTTTTAAATCAGCATTACCGATTATATTTTCCGCAGCTATATCGCCACCGGAAGTTTTAATTTTTATATTACCTGTAAGACTGCCGTTAAGCATTATATCGCCGGCAGTTGTGGCAACCTCTAAATTAAATTTTGCAGGTAATGATATATTTATATCGTCAGTAAAGTAATCTGAAGATGAATTTATTTCCACACTGTTGTTATCTTTATTTATTGCAAGTTGTCCGGGTTTATAATCATCATCGTCCTCATACTTAATATTTATTTCATCTTTATTCCAGGTAGTTAAATAAATGTCACCGACAATCAGGGTGATGCTAAGATTTCCACCCGGTTTAACTTGAATTGATTTTTCTTTAATGCTTGAGTTTTGCGCAGACAATAAATTTGAAAGCATAATAGTTAGCATCGTCATCATTATAAACACAAAATATTTTTTCTTTTTTAAATTGAATTTTTTATAATCCAATATTTTAATATTTAACATTTTATTTTTTCTCCTCAACTACATTTCGCGCGCGGTAACGGATATAATTATTTTCATCCGCCTGCATTGTTTTTTGAAATATTAATAATTCATTTTGATCAAAAGTATGTCCATTATTTTTTGCCTGCACTAAACTATTTATAGCTTCAATCCGCATCCCTGAAGTAGAATCATTTAACAGCGCGTACAAATATGTATCTTTTAGTTTTTCATCATACGGATATTTTTGCAGAAACTTTATTGCTTCCCTTCTAACGCCGGGATTATTATCAAACTTCACCACATTCATCAAAGCTTCTTTAACTTCATCATCAAGATTAGCGGGCTGGTTTGCGCTGATGGCATTAATTGAATTTAAACGCACGCCGGGATTTTGTTCATTCAGCATTGAGTAGGTAAGAATATTTTGTATGCGCTGATCGTTTACATTTCCCTTAATGGTCATTGGTTTTACGGCGTCAAAAGAAAATTCCACTTCGCCGCTTTGTTTATTTTGATTTGTAAACCGCAGATTAGATATGCGCGTATCCGCTTGAAGCAGGGCGGCGTTTGAAGAATTTTCTGAAGGTATAATTTGAACAGCTTCATTTGAACTTTTGAAAATTAAAAAGCCGGCAAACAATCCAACTAGAAGTAGCGCGGCAGCAGACAGAGCATACTTATACGGCTGATTAAAAAATGAAATTAATTTTTCATAAAAATTTTCGCCCGATGACGATTTAATATTTTCTAATCTTAACGAGGTATGTAAATCAAGTCTCGCTTCATTAAGCAATTGATCAAAAGAACCAATTTGTTTTTCTTTTAATAAAAGCCGCGCTAAACTTTTTTGCTTTTCATATTCTGCCTTACAACTTTCACAATTAAGCAGGTGTTTTTCAAGAATTGTTTTTTCATTTTGATTTAATTCACCATTGACGAGCAGATAAATTAAATCTTTGTATTGTTCGTGTTTCATTTTTAATCTCCATTATCAAAAACTTCGTTAATAAATCATTCATCATAAAATATTTTTAAACGATCTCTCATTTTACGGATCGCCTCAAATAAAAATTTTTTAACGGTGCCTTCGCCGATATCCATCATCTCGGCTATTTCTCTAATTTTATATCCTTCTAAATGTTTTAGAGTAAAAATCATTTTTTGTTTTGGCGATAGATAGTTCAAGGCATTCATAATTGCTTCTGAAATTTCTGAACCTTCCGTTAACTCAACCGGAGTAAAATTATTTTCATCTGGCAGATTTAAAATTTCATTATGATTTTCATCGTCACTTGCTTCTTCATTTATTGAGATAAACTTTTTTTTTTGATTTTTGGACTTATGAGTTAAGCAAACATTAGTAGTTATTCTAAAAAGCCAGGTTGAAAATTCACTTTTAAACTGAAACTTTTTTATTCCTTTAAATACTCTTATAAAAACATCTTGATAAATATCTTTTGCTTCGTCTCTGTCATTAACATATTTAAGCGCCAGCGACAGAACATTTTTGTCGTACTTATAAATAAGGGCTTCAAAAGCCTCAATGCTGCCATGCTGCGCGTTTATAATTAATTCGTTTTCCGTCATACTTTCCTTTTGCTAATCGATTAGACTAAAAAAGAATAAAAAAGGTTGGGGGAAAATAAAAAAAATAACAAAGTAATTTTCAATATTGACACTAATGGATTGTATATCTTTTTTCTTACATTCATTCAATCATCATTGATTCAAACTTCACTGCTTTCAAAATTCCATTGTTCCCTTCTTCCTTCTTCCGTCATCAAATTTCAGCGTAAGATTTATAAATAATACCTTCCATACCAAATTGATAGTCAACCGCTTTTTTTAAACTTACCTTGCCAATGTCGTTTGATTAAAAAACTTTTTTAGCTGGGAGGCAATTATGAAAAATTTACTATTTGCGTATTGTGTATTGGCGTTGTCTATATTATTTGTAACCACGCTTAATGCAAAGGAACTAAATAAAGAAAAAAAGAATGCAATTGTTGAATCATTATCGGAAGGAATTTCATCTGAAAATTATGGATTAAGAACCAGCTCAGCGCTGCAATTGGTAAAACTTATTGAGGATAAAAAGTTATCCGGCATCGAGGCTGATAAGGCGCTTATTCCATTGTTAAAAATGTTAAGCAACGGAAACACTGAAGAAGAAAGAATCGCCGCCGCCCTTGCTTTGCATAATATCGGCAATGCGATCGGGATTTACAGATTAAAAAAAGCTGCGCGCTTTGACGAAAGCAAACGCGTTAGAGATATTTGCGCAAGTCTTTATTATGATTTTAACAAGCCCCAAATAAATAAATATTATATAAGCATAAGATAATCTACAGCGCATATAGTTTATAAATCTTAAATGCTTTTGGCGGAATTTCTATTTGGAATTTTAAATTTGAATCATCATTGGAAACTATTGTTCCTTCTTCAGAGGAAAGAAGCTCCTGGTATGAATATTTATTGTTAGCATCAAGTTCAATTTCAAATTCATCTGATTCATTCCCCAAATTGAAAACAGTAATAATTTTTTCACTATCAAGCTTGCGTTCGAATGCGAAAGACATTTTTTTATCATTTGAATAAATAAATTTTACATCTCCTTTTTGCAGCGCCGGATTATTATTTCGTATTGTTATTAACTGCTTATAAAAATTAAGTAAGTCTTTATTTTGTTCAACGGTATATTTTCCGAATCCTTTTTTAAAACCGGATACTGCCGTAATAATCTGATCATCATATTTTAAATTATCCCAGACCATCGGCTGTCTATCATGAGGATCGTCAGCGCTCCACATGCCCACTTCATCGCCGTAATAAATCATAGGCGCGCCTTTATAGGTCATTTGAAAAGCCGCAATCAATTTTTGAACTTCATAATTTTCTGCTGAAGGTTTACCGGGATTGTAATTTTTGTTTCCCTCATTTCCATCGCGATCATATTCTCTATCCGGATTTGCAATCAGCGTAGACAATCTTTCTGTGTCGTGGCTGTCCATTAAATTTTGAAGCAGATCTAAATTTTCTTGGGGATAAGTTTTTTCAATTTCATTTAACCTATTAATAAATTCAGAAACTGTAAGTTTATATTTTTTATCAATAAACAAAGCTTTAACAGCATAAGCAAAATTGTAGTTCATTAAGGCGTCAAATACTTTTGAGTCAGAAATAAAATCGGGCGAAAGATCCCACAGTTCGCCAATAATAATTGCTTGGTCATTAATAGACCTAACAAGTCCGCTCCAATCCTTCCAAAAACCTAAAGGCACATCGCGCGCAACGTCCAGCCGCCACCCATCAATTCCATCTTCCACATCTCCGTCGTTATTCGGATCCATCCATCTATGTACTGAACTAAAAATATACTGTTTTGGTCCGGCGGCTAAATCATTTTCAGTTCTGCTAAATTCAGGTAAAGAGTTTGTATTCGACCAGCCTTTGTAATCCATCTCATTTTTTTCGGTTGTTGAATCATCAAAAGAATTTATAATAAACCAATCTTTGTATTTAGAATTTTTCTGATTCTTTACAACATCTTGAAAAGCCCAAAACTGCACTCCCACATGGTTAAATACGCCGTCAATAATAATATGCATTCCCCGCTTATGAACTTCATCTATTAATTTTAAAAATGATTTATCAGCCGAAGTCCAGCGCCAGGTTGAAGGATCATCGGGAATTTCGCTTTCAATTATTTTCTCATCCCCCTCCGGGTCAAGTCCAAAGTTTACGTCAATATGATGATAAGACGAGCCGTCATATTTGTGCAGCGAGACTGCTTCAAAAATTGGATTGAGATAAATTCCGCCCACGCCGAGTTCTTTTAAATAATCGAGATGATCGATTATTCCTTGTATATCACCGCCGTATCTTCGTTCGTAATAATAATTCCTATTATTTCCGCTTGCATTTTTTTCCCACCCATCATGTTCAAACCAATTGCTTGTCCATTTTTTAATTTCCCAACTTTCAATTTTATTTTTAGAATTAATAAATACTTTCTGCGTTGCGGGATCATTTAAAGAATCCCCATTTGCAAATCTCTCGGGAAAAATCTGATACCAAACAATTCCCCGCGCCCAATCCAGAGGCTGTGGTTTGTTTTGTGAATAAAAATTCACCGCAATAAATAAAAGCAATATTGTAATACTTTTTAATTTCATAACGATAATTCTTTTTTCATTAATGATAACGATTCTACAATAGACCGCGGCTTATAGCCCAATTCAGTTTCCGCTTTAATAATAATCAAGCCCGATTTCAAAGGACGCTTAGCCGCTTGATTTAAATCCGAAGTTATTATAGCTGAAATTAAATTTTTATCAAGTTGAAAATAATCTGCTATCTGCATTGTAAAATCATAACGGGATAAAAATTCTTTTCCGCCAATATTATAAATACCGGTTTTTTTATATTCAATAATTTTATTTATCGCTTGAACTAAATCGTCAATAAAAGTGGGATTATTAATTTGATCAGTAACAATCCTAATTTCCTTTTTATCTCTAATCGAATTCACAACCCACCGTACAAAATCCGGACGGCTGTCTGCAATTCCGTATAAAACATTAGTGCGCAAAACTGTGTTTAATGTTCCGCTAATTTTCAAGACATTCTCGCTTGCAAGTTTTGTTCTTCCGTAATAACCAAGCGGGTTTGGCTTATCGCCCTCGGAATATGGTCCTTTGCTTCCGTCAAAAATATAGTCGGATGAAATATGAATTAAATGCGAGTCGATCACGCGCGAAACTTCCGCCAAATATTCAACGCCTTTAACATTTATTTTCCAGGCAATCTCTCGTTCCTTTTCGCTTAAATCCACATTGGTAAAAGCGGCGGCGTTAAGAATAAAATCGGGACAAAAATCATAAACAGTTTTTTTTAACTCATCGCGCTTAGTAATATCAACTTGAACATAATCTAATTTCTCGCAAACAGATTTATTTTCCACCGAGCAGCCGAGCAGCTGAACATTATCATTTAACAAATAAAAATGCGCAGTACGCTGCCCCAGCATTCCGTTTGAGCCGATAATTAAAATTCTTTTTTTTATAATATCATGCGAAAACATTATTCCTCATTTTCAATAAATCATCCAAATTATTTTTTGTAGAAACTAAACCCGCAATATCATTTGCCTTAGTTAAAGCCGCGGTTAAATCATTAGTTTTAAGATAGAAATAAAAAAAGACTGAGCCAAAAATATCGCCGCAGCCTACTTGCCTATTTGTTTTTGATTCATAATTTTTAATTGTCATTTCACGCGAGCCAGTTTCTGTAGAAACGTTTTCCCTATTAAAATTGGGCAAAGCACAGCCGCGCGCCGGTAAGTTTTTAATTGGATAATTGTTTTTGTTTTTTAAAAAAGGTGTTGAATCTGTATTTAATTTTTTCGCATTTACAAAAACTGAATTTAATTCTTCATTAATAAGCCAATAAACTTTCGCCCCGCTTTTTCCTTTTGTAACTATTATGAATTTTAGTCCGTAGTTTAAAACTGAATAAATAATTTTTTGCGGATCTTTCTCTTCGTCTAACGTTAAAAGTTCTTCTTCATTAACTTGAATAATATCAACGGCATTTGCCCATTTTTCAAAATTTGGAATGGTTCTAAAATTCCTTTTCATATCGCTGTCAAGTCCGCGAGCCAGCGTATGAATATCAATGTAAATCATCCCCTTAAAAATTTTTCTTATTCCTTCAAGCTGATTTATACTTATATCAAATCCGGTAATCATATTAATATGTATTCCATCGAATAAATTTAAATCATCTAAATTCACTTCAAGATTTTTCGTGATTTTATTATAACATTCATCGCGTTCTTTATTTTCATAAAGCGTTAAAAATACATTTGGAATTTCTTTTTCAACTGAAATATATTTTTTATTAAGCTTGTCGTAAACTTCAGAAAATAAATGCTCATTATTTTTTTCAATTGAAGTATTTAAAGATATCTCATTTTCTTTTTTGCAAATCATTTCATAACCTAAAGCGGAATAAAAAATTCCGCCGGGCGTTACCGCCTCTTTACCATTTGACAAAAGATGATCTTCAACTGAATGTCCGATTAATAAAATTTTCATATAAAAAACTATTTTCTTTTTTTTAAACGTATAGAATTGTAATGACTAATATCAAGCAACGCATAACTGAATTCTAAATTCACTTAAAATAGTTTATATTAGTGCCGATTAATTGTGATACTTTCAGCCAGTCAAAATTAAAGAATTAAAAAAAAGTATGAAAATTGGAATTACCTGTTACCCAACTTACGGCGGCAGCGGAGTGGTGGCAACTGAACTTGGAAAAGCATTGGCGCAGCGGGGACACGAAGTTCATTTTATAAGTTACGCTTTACCCTTCAGATTAAATAAATTTTTTGAGAATGTAGTTTTTCATGAAGTTGAATTAAGCAGCTATCCTTTATTTGAATTTCCTTTGTACAGTTTAGCGCTGGCAAGCAAAATGGTTGAAGTTGCAGAATATGAAAAATTAGATTTGCTTCACGTTCACTACGCAATTCCCCACGCCAGCAGCGCCTATCTTGCAAAACAAATGCTAAGAAAAAAAAGAGATTTAAAAATTACTACAACGCTGCACGGTACTGATATTACGCTGGTTGGATTGGAGCCTTCATTTTTACCGCTGGTTAAATTCAGCATTGAAGAAAGCGACGGGGTAACGGCGGTTTCAAGATTTTTAAAAGAGAAAACTCTCACGAATTATTATATTGAAAAAAATATTGAAGTAATTCCAAACTTTATTGACACCGAATTATACAAGCCGTCATCTGAAAAAACTTTTCGAAAACATATAGCGCCCAACGGAGAAAAAGTTCTTGTGCATACTTCCAACTTCAGAGTCGTTAAAAGAGTTACCGATACAATAAGAATTTTAGAACAGGTAATTAAAGAAGTTCCCACTAAACTTGTTTTAGTAGGCGATGGTCCCGATAGATCCGAATGCGAAAGACTTTGCCGTCAATTAAATTTATGCGACCATGTAAAATTTTTAGGCAAGCAGGATGCTTTAGTTGAAATATTAAATGCCGCGGATATATTTTTAATTCCATCTCAATCAGAAAGTTTTGGCTTGGCAGCGTTGGAAGCAATGGCTTGCGGTATTCCCGTGGTAAGCTCAAGCGTAGGAGGATTGCCGGAATTAATTAGGCATAATGAAACCGGGTATATTGCGGAGATTGGCGATGTTGAGCGAATGGCAAAGTATATTGTTGATTTACTTACCAACGAAAGGAAATATGAATTGTTTTCACAAAATTCGAGAGACAGAGCGGTTAATGTTTTTGATAAATCAAAAGTAATTCCTCTTTACGAAGATCATTATAATACAATATTAAATTCATAGCTATGGTTATATACTGCGCCGGACCAATAAAAGGCGATACATCTTTTCAGAATTATTATCTCGATATTATAAATCATTTATCATTAAAGCATACAGCATTATCAGAACTTAATGCAGATTTTAAATCTGCCATACCGTTAACAGCTCAACAAATATTTAAACGCGATATCAAATGGATTGAAAGAAGCAAAATTGTAATTGCAGAGGTTTCCGCTCCTAGCCTTGGCGTAGGATTTGAAATTGCATATGCTATTTATGAAAAGAAAATGCCTGTACTAGCATTTGCTCATTCTTCCGTAGAAAAAGTTTCTGCCATGATTGAAGGCTGCGGTTCAAATTTGCTTACACTAAAAAGATACAGCTCTAGAGAAGATATAGTTGTTGCAATCAATAATTATTTATTAAACATCTAAAGTTATTAATTGACTGTAAAAGATTTTGTTTCAAATTGGTGTAAACGAATTCGCAGTGATGGAATAAAAATTTTCCCCGATGATTTTATACCTGATTATCTTTTTAAAAACAAGGATGTTGATGAAATTATATTACCCCCAAAGCAGCTGATTGTTGGCAATGAATTTTTTGGCCATTACGAAATATTAACTTCAGACGGCGCTTCAGTAATGCAAGTTGATACTCATGACAAAGCGAAATATTTAGTTTATTCCAGCAGGCACAAACCTGAGAAAATTTTAATTCCTCAAAAAACTGCAGAGATTAAAGAAGTTATAACCAGTTACCATAAATATCTTGACAATATAATTTCACAAATCAAACTTGACTTCAACAAAAATTTCCAGTCTTCCAAAGATTTTAACCAAACGGTAAATGAGATATTCAGAATTCTAAACATCATTAAATACTGAGTTTAATATTGATTGAAGTAAGCGAAAAAATTTTATCATACATAGAGGATATTTACGGTAGAAATTCTTCACAGCAAATATTTGCAATTTATTAATGAAGAACCGGCTCAATACATCAGGACAAATTCTTTAAAAATTAAAAATGAAAAACTTGCCACGGCTCTAAAAAATAATTACGGAATTTTAACTGAAGGAATTTCTTCTATTCCCCACTCATTAAAAATTATAACTAAAAATGAACACGTCAGTAAATCAATAGAACACATTATTGGTTTGTATTATATACAAGGCTTGTCATCGATGCTTCCGCCGCTAATTTTAAATCCAAAAGAAAAAGACGCGGTGCTTGATTTATGTTCAGCACCCGGATCAAAAACTACCGAGCTTGCTGAGTTAATGAATAACAACGGAACTTTGATAGCCAATGAAATTCAATTAGACCGCGTAAAGATGCTAGTTTATAATATTGATAGAATGAACTCACTAAATGCGGGAGTTGTGCATTCAAAAGGTGAAATGCTAAGCAAAATTTATGAAGAACATTTTGATAAAATTTTAGTTGACGCGCCTTGCAGCGGTCTGGGAATTATCCAAAAAAAAGGCGAAGTAAGTAATTGGTGGACGTTAGATCGTGCCGAAAGGTTAGGTGATCTTCAAACACGCTTAATTATTGCCGCTATAAAAATGCTTAAAGTTGGCGGGGAGTTAGTTTACTCAACCTGCACTTTAACTGTTGAAGAAAATGAATTAGTGTTAAATAAAATATTAAATAAATATCCTGTTGAAGCTTTGGAAATTAATTTACCTATTAAAAGTCATGAAGCTTTTACTTCTTTTAAGGGAAGTTCGTTAAACCAAAACCTTTCTAAAGGAAGAAGAATTTTTCCATGGGAAGTTGACAGTGATGGATTTTTTATAATAAAATTGAGAAAGACTGATAAAACTGATTCGCCTGAAAAAATAATTGCAAGACAAAGAGATTTAAAATTTAATGACCTCAAGCATAAAGAAATAAAAAAGCTTATCGTAAACTTAAAAAATGATTTTGGATTAGAGGAGAACGTGTTTGCTGATTATAAATTTCTGTTAAAAGGAAATGACATATTTTTTATCAATAAAAATTGGGAAGATGATAATCTTGGTATGTTTGAAAGAATAGGAACGAAATTCGGAACAATAGATAATAAAGGCATGACGGTTCTTCACACTAATGCTGCGCAAATATTACAAAAAAATATATCTAAAAATATTTTTGAGGTCGAGGAGCCTTCTGATCTTAAAAAATATCTCGAAGGAGGAATTATAAAAAACTATATAGGTAATGCAGGTCAGTGTGTTATTAAATATCATGATTATATTTTGGGAACAGCAGTCATAACTACGCAGGGAATTAAGAGCAGATTTCCTCGCTCAAAAAGAACGCAGCAGATAATTATTTAAGCTTCGTTCTCCGCTTCATCAAATCATAAACTTTTGTGGATAGCATTTTCATTTTTGGCAAAACTTCTTCTTCAGTAATCGGAGTGAATAAAGCAATTACATATTTAACTTTACCGTCGTTTACAATTCCAACATCGTTAGTGTAATAGCTCCACCAGCCGGTTTTATGATAGAACATTGCCTTATGCGGCAAGCCTGCAGAAAGTTTTGTAATGTCTAACTGTCTGCCCAACAAGGTTTTTAACTGCATACTTACCCACGGATTTACTAATTCATTTTTATAAATTTTATACATAAAATCCGCCGCATGAAGGGCGCATGTTTCTGTGCTTCTAACCGTATCGTACCCTGGGTCTTCAAACTTACGACTCAAAAATTTTCTTGTAACTTCACTGCCCTTCCAACCATATTCATTCATCATTTTATTTATTTCAGGGCGCGCGGCTTTATCAATTAAACAATTAGCCGCCGAGTTATCGCTTCGCGTAATCATTAAATCTAAAAGATAATTAACTGTAACGGTATCTCCGCCTTTCAATAATGGTCGGGGATCGCTTTTTATTTCTCTGGATTTATCCACGTCATTCGGAGATTTAACAATCAACGCATCATTAAGCGAGAATTTCCCTTCGCTAATTTGTTTTAAAATTGAAGCGGCAACGTACATTTTATAAACGCTGGCAGGATAAATAAAATTATCATAATTGACTCCGCCAAACTTTGCTGGATTGGAATTCAAATCAATAACTGCAAAAGAAATTTGTTCAATTCCGTCTTCACCGGCATCATAATTCCCATCAAGACCAACTTCTTTTACAATTGATAATAATGAATCTGAAAGTAAAGTATCAAGCTGGTAATAAGTGGGAATATTTTGAGAGAAAATTAAAATTTGAGAAAGCAAAAAGAATAAGATTATAAATTTCAATTAACAATCCTTTGCGTAAATTTCTTAAAGATGTTTGAGGAAATTTTTTTAGAATTATAACTTTTTTTTATTTAAAATATAACTAAAAGAAAATTAAATTATGAACATTCAAATATTCGGGACAAAAAAAAGCAGCGACACCCGCAAAGCTGAAAGGTTTTTTAAAGAAAGAAATATCCAATTTCATTTTAGAGATTTAAGTGAAAAAGGAGTTTCCAAAGGCGAACTGGAAAATATTTCACGCTCTATTCCTATTGAAGATTTGTTAGATAAAGAAAGCAAGCAGTATCAAAAACGAAATTTATCATTTATGGTTTTTAATTTGGAAGAAGAATTATTAAATGATGCTCTACTTTTCAAAATGCCTATTGTGCGAAATGGAAAATTAGCAACTGTAGGATACGAACCGGAAATCTGGAAAGATTGGCTAAAATAGCCATTGGAGAACTTGAGTTTTGGAATATTTAAACTGTGGTTATTTAATTTTCCATTGCTCCATTATCAAATTAATATTATCAATTAAAAAGTTCGAAAGGATTTTATGCCAAAAAAAATTTCGTCGCCTTCAGTAATAACTTCTGCCGGTAACAAACCGAAAAAAATTGAAGAGTTTATCGGACGAGTAAATTCAAAAACTTCAGATTTAAGCGTAGCTAAAATGACCAGCCCATCCGGCTGGATTGAACCGGGACAAAAGCCTGAGTTTGATGAATATACAATTGTGCTTAAAGGAATGCTGAAAGTGGAAACGGAGAAAGATGTTTTAGAAATTAATGCAGGCGAAGCTATTATTGTTTTTAAAGATGAATGGGTAAGATACAGTTCTCCCAGCCCAGAAGGAGCGGAATATATTGCAGTTTGTTTACCTGCGTTTTCACCTGAAACAGTAAACAGAGACGAATAGTATTTAATTTTTTATGTTCGGCGGATCATCATAAATCCGCCGAATGATATATATTTCATTTTATCTTGGGTGTATAATTTAGGCTTGTTGAACAGTCTGTATTCGGATTAATTATTATCGTCCTATTTTTAATATCACTCCAAGTTCCATCAGATTTTAACTCGTGAGTAAATGAAGCAGTTTTTCCATTCATACGGCTGTCTTTATAACCTCTGCCCAAAATATCTTTATCCCATTCACTGCACACCAGCTGCACGGTAAATTTGCTGCCTGTTTTACGCGGCATATTTATGGATAAAGTTTTATCAATCGTAAAATTTTTGCCGCTCCCCAACGTAACGCTCTTCGAATAACTTGCTAGTATCTTCCCGCTTTGATCTTTTACTTTAACATCAAAACCAAATTCACCATCTCCTTCTACTCCATCACAATCTTTAATAGCATTAAAACTATTTAATTTAATTTCAATATCATCGTTGGTTTTAACCGAATTGCATTCAGTAGCCGTATAATCAGTTGTGTATCCAAGCTTAGCAAGTGAATTATCTTTCAAATAATGAACTGTATAGGCTATTGGAACACCGGGATTATTTTTTGAATAAACTGCTTGATCTCCCTGAATAATTGGAAGTAAGTCATTTTGATTTTTTGCCGATGCCGCTTGAGAAGCGATGGAAGCGTTTCCCCCCTAATGTAATAACTTCAACCGATGAATTTGCCAAAATCTGTTTATACTTTGCCTCTAGGGTTCCGTCAACAGATATACCCGCGGCATATTTAAATGCGCTTTCAACTTCCGCCGAAGTAGCGGAGTAGCTTGTTTCCATGCGGAACATAATTATTCTTCCATAAACTACAGAAGAGACATAAGCAGGCGGCGCGGAATTATCCATCGTGTTTTTAATTTGCTCCAGACTAACGCTGGGATCAAATACTTTATCAGGCGATTGCGGCGTATCAAAAGTAATTGTATAAAACGCTTGTTTGTAAACCGCCATTATAGATTTTTTCTGTTCGGATGATTGATAATTAAATTGAACGCTTACATCACCTGTAGCCCATTCAGTATTAAGCCCCAGATCAAGCGCAATCTGCGTGGATTTATAAGCCGTCTTTACGCTGTACGAAGAACTTGAAGCATTAACGTATCCTTCTTGATAAGCGTTATTATTCCACCAGCTTAATGAATTATCAATTGCAGCCTGCACGTTTGAGTTTGTAGGATTATCAATTTTGATAGATCCTTTCTCCCCCATTCCCGGCAAATCAATTCTTAAAGTAACCGGCGCTCTCGGCAAAGTAATTGGTTCCGGCAGCCCATCCATTAAAGATTGATTGCCTTTAACTAATGCGCCTGGCCAAACTATTCCCGCGGTTGGACGAAGTATAGCAACGTCTTCAAAATTGGTTTTCAAATTATAAGTCGTCTTTACGCAAAAAGTTTCTTGATTATTTTCATTGGTAGTTGTAGTGTCGGCGTCCAAAACTTCTCTGCTTGCATTTTGCGAACCGGTGGGTTGAACATTTAAAAGCGCTTGTTGATCATAGTTTAACTTTTTTATATAATCATCAACGTTCCCTGCATTCTGAGATGAATCCCCCGGTCCCGTGGGCGTATCTTTGCTGCATCCAGCCGCCAAAAAAATAATCGCCAAAAGTAACAACGGCAATTGCTTATGAAATTTTTTCATTGTGGTTTTCCTTTGATTGTTTTTAATTTATTTTTATTTAAATCTGTTGCGCAAATTTTATTTAATTGAAAAACTGACGGTAAATTGCTACTTTTAATTATTTCTTAAGCTAATTTTCGATTAAATTATTTTTTCTAATTTCCTTTTACATACTATAACGCAAGATTTCAGTTCGAAAGCGATAACCGCCATTTAAAATATTTTGAGAATTCTTTGTCTGTTCATGAAAATAAAAACATAACGCAGCTCCTCTCGGAAATCTCGCATGGCAACAAAGAGGTAGTAAACTCGCTTATGCCTGTTGTTTATAAAGAACTTCATCAAATGGCGCATTTGAAATTGAGAAATGAGAGGAGCGGTCATACCTTAAACGCAACGGCTTTAGTGCACGAAGCTTATTTTAAACTAGTTGACCAAACAAGAGTCGACTGGCAGAACCGCGCTCACTTTTTTGCAATAGCTTCAGAAGCTATGAGGCGTATTCTTATTAATTATGCCATTCAAAGGGCGGCAGAAAAAAGAGGCGGCGGAAGATTAATTGTAACTTTTATTGACGACCAGGTAAATAGAAATACGAAGCCTGAAGAATTAATTGAATTAGACGAGGCGCTTAAAAGGCTGGCCGGCTTTAGTGAAAGGCAAAGTAAAATAATTGAATATTGGTTTTTTGTGGGATTAAATCACGAAGAAATTGCTGAAGTGCTAAATGTTTCCGTGCCGACTGTCCGCCGCGATTGGAGAATCGCGCGCGCCTGGTTATCCAAAGAGTTGAAAAAGAATATTTAATTCCATCCTTAAAAAAGAAACTCCATTATGGAAAAAAAAATTTGGAAAAGGATTCAATTTTTATTTGATAAAGCTCTTCAGCTTGGGCCATCCCAAAGAATTGATTTTCTCAAAAAAGAATGCGGCAATAATGAAGAACTTTATAACGAAGTTCTTTCTTTAATTAATGAAGATTCAAATGCTCATTCTATTTTTGATGAACATTCAAAAAACGCGGTAAATATTTTTGAAAATATTAGTTATGAAAATAAAGTAATAGGTTCGTATAAAATTATTCGTCAAATTGCTTCGGGGGGAATGGGAACTGTTTTTCTCGCCGATAGAGCCGACGGACAGTTCGAGCAAAAAGTAGCGTTAAAGCTTATCAACCCTGGAATGAATTCTAAAGAAATAATAAAAAGATTTCAGGAAGAAAGACAAATACTCGCCCGCCTTCAGCATCCCAATATAGCAAAACTTTTAGACGGCGGATTAACTGAAACCGGGCTTCCGTATTTTACTATGGAATATGTTGAAGGAAAACCTATTGATAAATATTGCGATGAAAATAAGCTTTCAATTGATGAAAGATTAAAATTATTTTTAAAAGTTTGTTCTGCAGTTCAGTACGCACACCAAAATTTAGTAATTCACCGCGACTTAAAACCCAGCAATATTTTAATTAATAAAGATGGAATTGTTAAACTATTGGATTTTGGAATTGCAAAAGTTTTAAAAGAAAATAAATCTGATTTTACTTTATTAACGCGAACCGGCTTGCACATAATGACGCCTGAGTACGCCTCGCCCGAACAAGTTAGAGGCGAGAATGTAACTACAGCTACCGACATTTATTCACTGGGATTAATTCTTTACCAGCTTCTTTCAGGGCATCCGCCCTACGTTATTAATAAACCATCCGCCGTTGAGCTTGAAAAAATTATATGCGGAACTGAACCACAAAAGCCCAGCGCAGTTGTTAAAGCCAAAACATTTGAAGTAGAAAACAAAAAACCTGTAACGCCGCAAGAAATAAGTTTATTCAGAAAAACACAACCAGAGAAACTTCAAAAAATATTAAGCGGGGATTTAGATAATATCTGCTTAATGGCTTTAAGAAAAGAACCTCAATTGAGATACGGCGCCGCAGAACAATTTAAAGACGATATTGAAAGATATTTAAATGGCTTGCCTGTCAGCGCGCGGACGCCAACAATTAAATACCGAACTCAAAAATTTGTTAAACGCCATATTATAAGTTTATCGGCTGCCGCTCTCGTAGTTTTTTTAGTCGCCGTACTAACCACCGTTTATTTTATTCAATTGAAGGAAGAGAGAGATAAAGCAAAATTAGAAGCTGAAAAATCCGCTCAAGTTTCACAGTTCATGCAAAACATTTTTAAACTTGCCGACCCATCGGAAGCAAGAGGCGAAACTATTACGGCTAAAGAGCTTTTGGATCGAGGCGCGGAAAAAATTCATCGTGAACTGGAAAATCAGCCGGATGTAAAAGCGACAATGTTAGATGTTATTGCAAAAGTCTATCTTAATTTAGGCGATTATGAAAAAGCCGATACGCTTTTTAATGAAGCGTATAAAATTCGCCTCTCACTTTATGGCGACGACAGCAAAGAACTTATTGAAAGTTTAGATAATATTTCCGAATTAAATATTTGGGAAGGTAAATATGAAAAAGCGCAAATGTTTATTAACCAGGCTCTTTCCCTTCATTCAAAGCTTCTAGATAAAAATGATCCTGAGCGAATACACGCGCTTACAAACCAATCATATTTATTTAGTCTTCAAGCAAAATATAATAAGGCTGATTCTGTTTTTAAGATTTTAATAGACTTATATAAAAATAATTTTGGCGATAAAAATCCTGAACTTTTTACTGTAATGAATAATCGCGCTTTATCTTTATATGAAAATGGAAGTTATAAAACCGCTGAGAATATTTTTAAAGACGCTCTGTTGAAACAAAAAGATTATTACGGCAAAAAACCTCATCCGGAAGTTGCCACCACAACCTATAACCTTGCTCAAATTCTTCGTGATGAAGGCGAATATGATGAATCGGAAAAAATGTATCGTCAATGTTTGGCGATGGATATTAAGCTGCACGGGGAGGATCATCCCGACGTTGCTTATTCACTTCAAGGGCTTGCCGGAATTTTAAAACAAAAAGGCAACTATGATGAAGCGGGAAAGATGTACGAACGATGTTTAAAAATTCGTAAAGAATTTTTGGGACCAAATCACCCCGACGTAGCTTATGCAATTTATAATTTTGGACTTCTAAACATTGAAATACAAAATTTAGCTGAAGCCGAACAAAATTTTAAAGATGTAATTAAAATTCAAAAAAAATCTAACGGCGAAAACCGCTTAATAATAGCAAAAGCATTTAGGCAGTTATGCGAAGTTGAATATTATAGAGGAAATTTTGCTAATGCGAATAAATATCTTTTGCAAAGCGATACTTTAGTATTAGCTATGGTTGGTTCAAATCATATAGATTTCGCCGCCAATCTCCTTGAGCATTCAAGAATAGAATCCAAATATAAAAATTTTAAAAACGCTATTGATGACGCTAATAAAGCGTATGAGACCGCCGCAAATGTGTTCGGAAATAAGCTCATACCTTTTAACTGCAACGCGGTAAATTTTCTGGGAAATATTTATAAAGAAAAAGGAGATTATCTTTCAGCCGATTCTTGTTACAGACTTTCATATTCAATGCACAAAGAAGTTTATGGTCCTCAATTTTTACGCACTGGAAATGTTACTTTAAACTATGCGGAAAATTTACTGAAGTTAGATTCGCTGCAAAAAGCCGAGCGATTAATAAATGAGATTTCATTTCCACAAAATAAAAATGAAAAATTTAGCTGGCGTTTAAGCAAGGAAGAAGGAGTGAAAGGCGAATTGTTATCGGCGCAAAAGAATTACAAAGCCGCTGAGGAATTTTTGTTAAATAGTTTTAATTCACTTAAAGAAAATTTAGGAATAAGAAATATCAACGCGCAGGAAGCTGTGAAAAGATTAGTCTCTTTTTATAATAAATGGAATAAAAAAACTTCTGCAAAAAAATATGAAGAGTTACTTAGCGAATTTTAATTATTAAAAAAGGCGAACCAATAATTGGATTCGCCTTTAATTCGAATAATAAAAAAAAATTATTTATACATCATAGTACAAAGAGAACTCGTACGGATGAGGCTGCAAAGCCATAGGTTTAATTTCTTTTTCGGTTTTATATTTTATCCAAGTTTCAATAACATCTTCCGTAAACACATCTCCTTTTAATAAATATTCATGATCATTTAATAAGGCATCTAAAGCTTCATTTAAGCTGCCGGGGGTTGATGGAACGTCTGCAAGTTCTTCCGGTTTCATATCATAAATATCTTTATCCAATGGTTCGCCCGGGTCAATTCTATTTATCACTCCATCCAAACCTGCCATTAGCATAGCGGAAAAACCAAGATAAGGATTTCCCGATGCGTCAGGGCATCTGAACTCAACGCGTTTAGATTTAGGACTTGATGAATACATCGGTATTCTAACCGAAGCGCTTCTGTTTCTTTGGGAGTAAGCAAGATTAACCGGCGCTTCAAATCCCGGCACTAATCTTTTAAATGAGTTTGTAGTTGGATTTGTAAATGCAATTATTGAAGCGGCATGTTTTAATAATCCGCCAATAAAATATAATCCCATTTCGCTTAAGCCTGCGTAACCGCTGCCGGCAAATAAGGGTTTGGTTTTTTTCCATAGACTAACGTGAACGTGCATTCCGCTTCCATTGTCGCCAAAAATCGGCTTGGGCATATATGTTACGCTTTTACCATTTTTCTTTGCCGTATTCTTAACGATATATTTAAATAATAATAATTGATCCGCAGCTTTAACTAAGGGCTGAAATCGTAAATCAATTTCGCACTGACCGCCGCTGGCAACTTCATGATGCTGGGCTTCAACATCAATTCCGCTGTTGATTAAATTCTGCACCATTTCATTTCTCAAATCCATTAAAGCATCAGTGGGCGGAACAGGAAAATATCCTTCTTTATATCTCGGCTTGTAGCCTAAATTTGGTCCTTCGTCTTTTCCGGTGTTCCATCTTCCTTCCACGGAATCGACCATATAAAAACTTCCGTTTGGTTTCGAATCAAATCTTACGTCGTCAAAAATAAAAAACTCCGCTTCGGGTCCGTAATAAACAGTATCGGCAAGACCTGTGGAAGTTAAATATGCTTCAGCCTTTTGCGCAATGTTTCGGGGGCATCGTGAATATTTTTCTTTTGTAGCCGGTTCGTAAACATCGCAAATTAAACTAAGCGTTGGCGCGGCAATAAAAGGATCGAGAAACATTGTGTTGGCATCGGGAATAATAAGCATATCGCTTTCGTTTATTGCTTTCCAACCTCTGATTGAAGATCCGTCAAAACCGAATCCGTCGTCAAATGAGTCGGCGTCAAAATGATTTGCGGGAACGGTAAAATGCTGCCATTGACCAGGAAAATCCATAAACTTTAAATCTATAAATTCAATTTTATTGCTTTTAATAAAGCTCAAAACTTTATCGACCGGGGAATTTGCTTTAGCCATATATCTTCCTTCTTATTTTAATTATTAATTTATTTAGATTATTAAATATCAATAACATTGGTTTCTTTTATAACAGAAAGCACGTAAGTAGTTTTTGTGGATACCACGCCGGGCCAGGACTGCACGTCGCCCAAAAGTTTTTCCAGCGATTCTGTATTTTTAACCACCGCTTTTAATAAGTGAGAACCTTCACCTAAAATTGAATAGCACTCCAAAATTTGAGGAATTTTTTCAACTTTGGTTATAAAGCCTTTATAATATTTTGATGATTCCATATTTATGGCTATGTAAGCCGTAATATCATAACCAAAAGCTTTTTTATTTAAACGGGCATAGTATCCTTCCAAAATTCCTTTGTCTTCCAACTTATGCAGGCGTTCGCTAACCGATGGAATTGACAATCCAACTTCTTCGGCAAGCTCATTGCGTTTTGTTCTGCCGCTGCGCTGGAGAGTGTTTAATATTTTAATGTCTAAGTCGTCAAGCATATAATTCCTTATTTATTAAGGCAAATAATTTTATTGGGTTCAAATATATATGGTTACTAAATGAAGGTCAAGAATATTTAATAAGAAATGTAAACATTTTCTTACTTTTTTAAGATTTTTACACAATTAGTTAAATAGTTAAGGTTAGTTAAGTTTTTAGATTTTTTCTTATCAGATTTTCTTTATTCCATGCTTCGTGAAAAGCTCGTTATCTTTTTTTACGAGTTCAAACAAATCTAAATTTTTTTGGGGACGTTCCAGCAGCTTATGATATAGGTGATATTGAATTGCAATATTATTTATTGATTTGATTTTTATTCCAGCCAGCTCTAATCTATATTGAACGTCGCTGTCTTCACCAATGGAGGGAGCTTCGTATCTTTCATCAAAGCCATTAATTTTAAGCATGTTTTTTTTGTGGATTGAAAAATTGGAACCGAGCAATCCTCTTTTCTTTTTATTAAAATATTCACGAAGGAATTTATTCTTCATATAAAATCCGCGTTCTACATAAAATGATTTTCCTAAAAGTCCATCTGTTATTAATAAAAAGTTGTTCTTTTCCAGGAAGCCATTTTTAATATCTTCAACAGTCAATTTATCTGTAATTTTTTGAGAGAGATTTACTCTTCTACCCGTTAAGCAAGTGTATTCATCGCTGTTTTGTATATGCTCTTTTATGAACTCCGAATGAGGTACGCAATCGCCGTCAATAAAAATTAAGTAGTCGGTTTCGGAAGACGTGATCGCGCGGTTTAGAATTTTATTTTTTCTAAATCCTCCGTCTTCATGCCAGATGTGTTTTAGCTTGTAGGAAACTTGAGCGGAATGATTTTCAATTTGTTCAACTATCTTTTCATCCGAGCCGTCGTCTGCAATAATAATTTCAAAATTTGTAAATGTTTGTCTTTCAAATCCAGATAAGACTAATTTTAGATATTCAAATTTTTTATAGAATGAAATTATAAGGGAGGCTTTAAGCATTGAAATTATTTGTCCCCTGAAATTATTTTTCTTTCCTCTGCTTTTTCTTTTTCCCGATCGTATGCTTTTGGGTTTTTTTCAATCTTGGGCGGTTTTTTAGGAACTGGTATTCTCTTTTTTTTCTTTGTTACTTCAACCTTTATTTTTTCTTTTTTGGGCATTTATTTTACTTGTTTTTGATCATTCCGAATTTATTTCTGAATCTCAAAAAATGTTCTCGGAAAGAACTTCAGCCTAACAGTTAATTTAGAACAGAGCGTAAATAAAAGGCGCCAGCGCTGAGCCTTGAGTTACTATTATTAAAACACTTAGTAATAAAAGAAAAACAAGTATTGGTGCAAGCCACCATTTTTTTCTTACTTTAAGAAACTGCCAAAGTTCTGATAGTATTGATAATTTTCCCACTCTTAACCTCTATATTAAAATTGTCTTTCAAGATCTGAAGGAGTAATTTTTTTTATTTCACGTTTAATCCAATATGTACTTTTTTTTCGATCTATTTCCAAATCTAAAAATTTCTTACCAAAAAATTTTGCAATTAATGCAATTGCCGTAACCCCAAGATAAAATAAAATTGATAAAATAATCCGCGTCATTATCCAACCTAAAATAAGTGCGAGCGTCATCCAAATTTTATTTAACGGACGAAGAATTAACGGAAATGTTAAAGCAAATACTATCAGCAATATTCCCGAAATTAAAAAGTATAAATAACTCTGCTTATCAAAATAATAAAGAGCCATTGCTAAAAAAGTAAAAACCATTCCAACGGTTAATCCGAATTTTCTTAAATCGGATTTTGTTCCTTTTATATTTTTTATTTCATCAATTAACATTTTATCAATCTAACTCAAATTCTTTTTTCCATTCAGTATCATCAACTAAAGGCAATTGCTCTTTTTTATAAAGAACATAATTACCCAAAACCAGACAGTCCATATCAGTTCTCATAAAACATTTATAAGCGTCCTCCGGTGTGCAAACAATAGGCTCGCCGCGCACATTAAAGGAAGTGTTGATTAAAACTGCGCTTCCATATTTTTCATCGAATCTTTTAATCAACTTGTGAATAAAGCGGATTTGTGCTTTCATGAACAGTTTGAATTCTGGCTGAATAATCTACGTGGGTTACAGCTGGAATATCTGAACGCACAATATTTAATTTTTCTATTCCGAATAATTTTTTCTCAGCTTCGCTCATTTGCTTTTGTTTTTCTTTTTTTACATCGGCGACGAGAAGCATATATGGGCTTGCACAATTAATATCAAAATATTCAGAAATTTTCTCGCCAAGAATTGAAGGTGCAAATGGACGAAAACTTTCTCGGAATTTTATTTTTAGATTCATTATTGATTGCATTTTTGTGGAGCGTGCATCGCCTAATATTGAACGCGCTCCTAAAGCTCTGGGACCAAATTCCATTCTTCCGCTAAACCAGCCTATAACATTTTCTTCATTAATCAGATCAGCAGCAGTTTCAACCAAATCGTCATCAGTGAGTTTTTGAAAAGCAATTTTATTTTTATTTAAGAACAATAATATTTCATCTTCACTAAATTCAGGTCCCAAGTAGGAACCTTTTTGGGAATCGGAAGAATTTAAAATTCTTTCTTTTCCGAAAAATTCGCACCAGCCTATTAAAGCAGCGCCTAGCGCTCCGCCCGCATCACCAGCAGCAGGCTGAATCCAAATATTTTCAAAAGGACCTTCTCTCAAAAGTCTACCGTTTGCAACACAGTTTAAAGCAACACCTCCTGCAAGAGTAAGATTTTTCATTTGAGTTTCTTTGTAAACATGCCTGCCTAATTTTAGAACTATTTCCTCAGTAACATCTTGAACAGAGCGTGCAAGATCCATTTCTTTTTGAGTTAACTTTGATTCGGGTTTACGTGGTTTACCATTAAAAAGTTTATGGAATTTTTCATTGGTCATTGTTAAACCGGCGCAGTAATTAAAATATTTCATATTCATCATAAATGAGCCGTCATCTTTTACATCAATTAATTCTTTAAGAATTAAATCTTTGTAAACCGGATCACCGTAAGGCGCAAGCCCCATTACTTTATATTCCCCTGAATTAACTTTAAAGCCGGTGTAATAAGTAAACGCCGAATAAAGCAGGCCAAGCGAATGCGGAAATTTTATATCTGCGTAAAGTTCAATAGAATTTTTTTTGCCTATTCCAAAACTAGTGGTTGTCCATTCACCTACGCCATCCATTGTTAAGATTGCGGCTTCGTCAAAAGGCGAAGGATAAAATGCAGAAGCAGCATGTGAATGATGATGTTCCGGAAAAATAATTTTTCCTTCGAGCTTTAATTCTTCTTTAATAAACTCTTTCATCCACAATTTTTCTTTTAACCAGAGCGGCATTGCTTTAATAAAGGATTTTATTCCAACCGGAGCATAGGAAAGATAAGTTTCTAATAAGCGTTCAAATTTTAAAAACGGCTTATCGTAAAAAGCGGCGAGATCTAATTCTTCCCCTTTAATTCCAGCTTCCGATAAACAATAGCGAATAGCATTTGTGGGAAAATTATGATCATGTTTTTTTCGGGTAAATCTTTCTTCTTGAGCAGCGGCTATTATTTCACCATCCTTAACAAGGCAGGCGGCGCTGTCATGATAAAAAGCAGATATTCCTAAAATGTACATTTATTAATAAAATTCATTTTTATATTACGGTAAAACTTTTTTGCTTTCCAACCAGGGTTTTACCCAATCAGTATTTGGTGCAACCAAAGGAACAGCAGTTATTCTACCGCCAAACCCAAGTACACGGTAAACAATGGCGTTTATATTTGTAACTGGAATTTTGTTAAGCACATCATCATATATTTTCACTTCAAATTTATCGGCGAGTTTTGCAATATAATTATTTAATGCATCTTGCATTTTACTATAGCCAAGCTCTCTTTTTATTTCATCTTTTTCTTTTTCAAAAGATTCGGGCGGTTTTACAGATTGATCTTTCTTATCAATCAATTTAAAAATAGAATATCCTTCCGGAATCTTTAGCGGACCATAAACCTGCCCAACTTCTAATTGACCTGCAATTCTTCCTATTTCGCCATGCAAAGTTACCGGAAAATATCCGAACTCTCCGCTTGTGTTTTTTGTTGAACTTCTTTTTGAATATAATATTGCAAGCTGCCGAATATCTGTTCCGGCTTCCAATTCATTTAAAACTCTTTCAGCAATTTCAAGACTGTCAGTCAATACCTCAATAATATTAACCTGCTTAGGCTGAGGTATCCCTTTTTTATTTTTTGAATAGTATGCGTATGCATCTTCATCCGATACTTTTGACGAATCAACAAATTCAAGCTGAACTAATTGATTCAAATAATTATCACGCCACATTTCATAAGACTGAATTACTTCAGCATCGTTTTGAAGCCCGCGTTTAAAGCCTTCAGAGGCGAGCAATTCTTGCTCAATAAACTCTTTTGTTTTAGAATTTAAAATTGAACCAACCGACTGATAATCTGTTTTAGTTGTACTGAAGCTTTCAAATCTAAAATGTCTAATAAAATTTTTAAACTTGATATTTGCCGTATCCAATTTAATGTACGTCATATTCAAAGTATCGCCGCCAAACTCTGACTCCATTTTCACTAAATCATTTACATCAAGATAAATTTTTTCTCCAGTGTTTTCTTTTCCCTTCTTCGCGCTTAATAATGAAGAAACTTTTTGCGCCAAACTTTTAAGAAGAATTCCGTTTGCGCTAATTTTTTTATCTTCAAAAAAAACCCGTTTAAAGCTTTGATAATAAATTCTCTCCGCTCTTTCCTTCGCAACTTTGTCAAGCCGTTTATATTCCGCTTCCCAATTTTCTGATTTATCAAGAATAGGAAAATTTCTTTTTAAAATTTTAAATATGAACCAATTATCATTTATAAAAATCGGCTCAGAAAAACTTTTTTCTTTTAAATTAAATAATTTTTTTTCAACATCAGTTTCTAACTGTCCCGCTTGTATGGTCATTTTGTTAGTATCAGCTGGAGCCAGTTCAACATACAATGAATCAAACTGAACTCCTTTCTCCAAAAGATTAAAAATATTCTCCAGGTCTTTTTTACTGTTTGAAAAAATATACTTGGCGTTTATAGATGCAGGGATTTTCAATATAAATAATCTAAAAGAGTATCAGCTAAACTTTTTGATTTGTTGAGAATTTCTTTTCGGTACAAAGCATCTCGTACAAACATTTTCTTAAATTCGTTAAGATTATATTTTACAATTTCATTAGTATCAAGATTTCTTTCCAGCGCATCTTTGGCGAATAATTTTTCAGCGATTAAAGTATAAAGAAAATCCTTTTTTAATGCTTTGTGTATGTCTTTCATCTGCTTATTAACTAGCGGGGTTAGTTCATATCTTTCAAGAAATTCTTTTTGAGAGATTGAATTATTTCCTATTTTTGCTACGGGGTTGTCGTCAACCTGAGCAATTAAAATAGCGGTAAATAGAATTAAAAATGCTGTTAAATATTTTAAGTACATCTTTTACGGATGGTTATTTCTTTACAAAACATAGGGCTTAAAATAATTTAACAACCAGTAATAAACAAAGTAAAAAACTATTACTTTTGATTGTGTAAAAAGACTATTTGAGAATATTATTTGAAATCTTCCCAGTATAAAATTAAACCGTCGTCAAAAATAAAAGGAAATAAAAAAACTCCATTTTGGTTCTATATATTTATTCCTGCCATTCCCATTTTATTTTTTCTTCTTTTAGAAATTGCCTTAAGGATTTTTGGATATGGAAAAGATTTTACTCCCTGGGTTAAAGCATCAAGCGAAAAATATATTCTTAACCCTGATTTAGCGTTTAAATATTTTCAGAATGTTGAAAGCGTTCCTGTTTCAAATCAAAATGCTTTTGATATTGTAAAAAAAGAAAATGCATTTAGAGTTTTTATTTTAGGAGGAAGCAGCGCCGCCGGATATCCATTTTCGCCTAACGGCGATTTCGGAAGATACATTCAAAAGCAGCTTGAAATACTTTTTCCCCAAAGCAAAATTGAAGTTGTGAATACCGCAATGACTGCGATAAATAGTTTCACTTTAAGAGATTTGATTCCTGAAATTATAAAACAAAAGCCTGATTTAATCTTGATTTATGCTGGACATAATGAATACTACGGCGCGCTTGGCGTCGGCTCAATGGAGTCATTCGGTAAATCGCGAAGCGCCGTAAATTTAATTATCTATCTTCAAGATTTTAAAACAATCCAGCTTTTAACTCATACCATTCAATATATTACAAAAATATTCAGCGGTTCAAATGCGGGAAAAGGAGATTCGGGGGGAACGCTTATGTCGCGTATGGCTAAAAATCAATTAATAACTTTAAACTCCCAAGTTTATTACGACGGATTAAATCAGTTTGAAGGAAACATGCGCGATATTTTAGAGATGACCTCCAAAGCAAATGCGCCTGTAATACTTGGAAGATTAGCTTGTAATTTAAAAGATCAAAGCCCTTTTATTTCCGTCAAGAATGACGATCTGCCGGAAGCTAAAGATGTTTACCTTCAAGCAAAAAATTATTTAGAGAAAAATGAAATTAAAAAAGCCGACTCGCTTTTTAATTATGCAAAAGATCTAGACGCGTTAAAATTCCGCGCACCAAGTGCAATGAATAAAATAATTTCAAAGTTAGGAAAGGAATTTAATTATCCTGTTGTTTTTCCCGATAAAATATTTAATGAAGAAAGTCCGCAAAAAATTGTAGGCGCTAATTTAATGGTTGATCATCTTCACCCTAATTTAGATGGTTATCATTTGCTCGGTAAAATTTTTATGGGTGAAATATTAAAAAATAAGCTTACGCCTAAAACTACTTTTAACTATTTCCCGGAAAAAATAATTGACAGTCTTACAAGGGCTAACATATATTTTTCAAGGTTGGATTCAACCACGGCGAAGTATAGAATTTTAATTTTAAGAAATGATTGGCCCTTCAGCAAAAAGAAAAGCGTTAGTTATATGTTAAATCTTTTTAACCCAAAAGATTTTATTGATTCTCTTGCATTGCAGATTGTTGATAATAAATTGGCGTGGGAAAAAGCGCACAGGCAAGCCGCCAGCTACTATATCCGAAATAAACAATTTAAAAAATACGCATACGAATTAAATTTATTGAATGAGCAATTTCCATTTATTGCCGACTACAATGAAATAGCCGCCAAAGATTTATTAAACAATCATCAGTATGATGATTGCTTATCCGTTTTTAGTTAGGATGTATAAAAATAAGCCAGATGCATTTTCAACAAAATGGCTGGGTATTATTGATCTGTCAAAAAATAAATTTTTATCAGCAATTAAATATTTGGAAAGACAGTTTGAAGTTTCAGTTCTCTGATCCGCAAGTTTTATTTAATTTGGCGGGAGCTTATGCAAATACACAAAAATTTGATTTGGCTTTACAAAGAATAAATCAATGCTTAAAAATTATCCCGACTTTCCGCAAGCTGCAAATCTTAAAAATCAATTAGTTCAAATTGTAAAGCAATAAAAAGTGACGTTCGTTTTAAAGGTGAGCTTCACTTTTAAAACATTAAAGCCGGCTTTTTCAAACCGGCTTTAATATTAAAACAACCAAGCATCAGATATTTCTGAAAACTTTGGAAGTATTTATCAAAATATTACTTCAATAGCAGCATCTTTTTAGAAACTGAATAATTACCTGAATTTATTTTATAGAAATAAACTCCTGTGTTCAAATTTGATGCATCAAAGTTTACTTCATAAGTTCCGGCATTCTTTTGTTCATTCAAAAGTGTTGCTACTTCCTGTCCGAGTAGATCATAAACCTTTAATGTAACCAATCCTGCTTCCGGAATTCCAAATTGTATTTTGGTGGATGGGTTAAATGGATTAGGATAGTTTTGCATTAAAGTATATGTAGATGGTTTAGCTCCCGGAAGATCTTCAACGCCGGTTAATACAACATCTACTAATTCTACATCACCCATAACACTCCAGTCATTATGAACAGTTGCGCTCACCATATCGGAAGTCATATTAATAAAGTGATCTGTTCCAACAGAAGATTCATTATCATTACCGCCTGTATTGGAAGCAAGACCCCAGTTCATTCCATATTTATATTGAACTCTTAATACGGAATACTGAGGGAATGTAATATCTTTTGACCAAACTGAATCATTTGCTGTTACATCGCCATGAGTTCCATCATCAAATAAAAAGATAACAACAGAGCTGTCTGAATTAGGCCAACCGCCAACGGGCCAGGTTAACGGAGATACAGCGCCGGCAACTACTACATTATCAACTGAAGGGAAAGGTGTTCCCGTAACAGATGAAATAGCGCCGGTTACATCAACAGTAAATTTAATTGTAACGGGATTTTGTGTTAATGTTTCAAGCGTTGCATCATTATAAGTTCTTTCAATAAATGCTGTGCCGTTATCCCAATCTTCCTGAGTGAAGCCATATGTTTTATTCGGATCGCCTTCCCAGTTTGTCCCATTTGGACCGGTATAAGCATATTTGTAATGAATTGTATCATTAAGCGAAGCCACATAATCTCTGGTCACTTCATAATAGTTGGGATCACCAACGCTTGGTTCTAGTATATCGGTAGTTCCTGACCATCCGTTAAAATCACCGCGAGCTGTAAGTGTATCTGTTGCCGGGTTAAATCTTCCTGAAACTTTTTCAAATTCCATGTTACATGAGAAGGTAACAGAAATTGTTTTTGTAACTGAATAAACGCTGTCTCTGTTAAAGTAACCAAAGTAAACACTGTTTTGTGCAGGGACAACATACTCTCTATTTGGATCATCTTCCCAGCCATCACCACCTTTAATAAATTTAAAGAATAAGGTATCATTAGTGGCAAAAGTATCAATTACTGCAGTGTAAATGCTGTCATTATCAGCATCTTCCATAACATTAGCAGCGGCGTTCCAACCGTTAAAATTCCCGGCTATATTCACTGCATCAGTTCCAGGGGTAAACTGCCCCTTTTTTATTTTGATGCTCATGTCCACCTGGAATTCTACTGCGGTGGTTTGAGCAAATGTGCTGCCTGCAATAAGCATTGCAAACAAAAAAACGAACCATTTTTTCATAACGTTCTCCTTATATTGTTTGTTCATGTACCTTTCTTTTAAGAAAATAAATTAAAATTTTATTCCCAAAGAAAATTGTTGTGTGTTTTCTAATATTCCGAAATCTTGATATGAATAATCTACGCTAAGTCCCAAAGCGTTTGTAAAAGTCATAATTCAAACCAAACCCTAAAGTTAAACCTTCCTGGGTGTTATCTAAGAATAATGATTTATAACCGCCCCGTCAAAGAAATGAAATTAAACAAAGTATATTCAGCACCAACATTTAATGATTCGGAATTATCATTTGGATGAAGTGCATCTGCGGCAATTGTAAACCTATGATTTTCCTGATCAATTAAATCCATTGCCACACCTACTCTAAATGTAAGCGGTAAGCGGGTATGAATCTGTATTCAGTTTAGCAAGTATTTCATCATTGTTTCCTTTTACTTGGGGGTTTACATCATATTGAACAAATAAATCTTTACCATCAAGCTGCATATCAGTTCCAAAGTTCGAAATAGTGGCGCCGATTCTCAAACCATAAATATCAGATTTAAATAAAGTTCCAATGTCTACTGCCACAGCGCCTGAAGATGTATTCCAAATTCTCTGATTAATATATTTTACGTTCCCGCCGATTGAAAATCTATCCGTTAAATTATAAGCATAGGTCAATCCAATTACAAGGTCTTTAGGGTTAAACATTTCACCGGTTCCATCAGGCTCTTTTAAAGTAGTAACTTCTAAATCACCATAATCAAGATATCCAACACTTAAGCCTACCGTACCTGCTCCTTGAAGATTTAACATAGCGCCCGCCCAATTATAACTAATATCGGCAAACCATTTCGAGTAAGAAAAATATGCCCCATTTTGCTGGCTGCTTGCAGCACCCGCCGGATTCCAATATAATGAGGTAACGTCATTTGAAGTAGCTACAAAAGCGCCTCCCATAGCAATCGCTCTTGGTCCAACCGCTATATTTAAAAACGGCGCTGCAGTAGAACCTACTTTAGACTGCCCAAGTAAAAATCCAAATGGTATTATAAGTATTAATAGAAATTTTTTCATACCGTCTCCGTTATTTTATAAGGGCAAATTTGCCGATTTTGGTACCTATAGCTGATGATTCAACTACAAAAACATACACTCCGTAGGCTACATCCAAATTTTCATCAGTTCTTAAATTCCAATAAACATCACCCACAAATAAATCATCATGGGTTAAAGTTTTAATTAATTCACCCCGCACAGTAAAAATTGAAATTTTACTTCCGGGAGGAATATGAGTAAACCTTATTTCTCTTTCGCCCCGTCCGCTGGTTTGAGTGCTTAATAAACTGGCTTCCGCGTCGTGTGTTACTACATAAGGGTTTGGCACAACTTTTATTTTATCCATCTCTGATTTAGCAACAGCGGATTCAATGCTTGCGCCCTTCATTGTAAAGGTAACCATATCTGTACTGCTGAAAGGTTTTTGTGTGAAAATATTTAAAGTACCGCTTTGTTCTAACGGTTCATTTCCCGAATAATTGATTACTACCCGCCAGGTATTTCTTAGTGTATTATTAATCAGCTCTTTAAATACAATTTGATATGTTGAAGTAACAAGTCCGGTTCTTTTATAAAGAAAATCTATGTATTTATTTTGAGTTAAATTTTTTATTCTAAAGTTAACCGGAGTTGCAGTAAAAATATTTGTGGAGCGTCTCGGCAATAAAGTATCTGCTATTGATGTATCAACTATCGCACTTGAAAATTCAATTTGATAATCATTGGGATAAGTTACGCCTTTGTTTACTGCATCTACAACGGAAAAGGTGTAATTAGAAATAGGAGAGGTTGTGTTTTTAAATCCCGATGTAGTAGTATCCAATTTTACAATTTGGTTATTAATTATCTGCATTCTGAAACCATGATTAATCGGCGTATTGCCGTTTAAAACTTCCGATTCGTTTACTAGGGAATCATACGGAGCTGTGTATGTATTTCCATTAACAGCAAAGCGTTCTCCATTTATAAAAATTGTATCGGTGCCGCTGGGCAGGGAAATTGATTGTAATGGGGGAACGATTGTAGTTTCACCGGTAAGAGGAATATAAACAGTATCAGGAGTTTGCAAATCTAACAAAGAATAACTTTTAGTATTATTAGCTGCGCCGGTGTCCTGAAAAACGACTTGGTAAGTATATCCTTCTCTAATCTTCTGGTCATCAATAATTTCAAGGCTAACTGTTCCTGTCCCTACAAAATTTGGTGATTTTTCAAAATTAACAAAACTTGCATCTTGATAGCCAATTGGTCGAGCACCCGGAGTTATATAACCCGTATTATCATCCGTTATAATTTGTCCAATGTTTGATCTCCTGATGAACTTGCTGTTTTCTGTGGGAAAAATATCAATACTGGCGTCGCCGGCATCATAAGCGCAGACTGCATAATAGTATGTTTGACCTTTTGTTACATCTGAATCAATAAATTTATTTACTATGCCGGAATTATCACCAAGGTAGAAAGAGGTTCCACCTACCTGCTCTAATAATCTTTGAGAAGGATAAAAATATCCCTTTACCGAATCAACCAAATCAAATTGTGCAAGAGGTTTATCAAAAGATAAAATGCCTTGCCCGTTAGTTATAGTTCTTGCGTCTTGAAAACTTGCGTCCGTTGCTCTATATATTTTATAACCCTGGAAATCCTTTTTCTTTGTAATAAAGTCGCGGTCATTTTCTGTCTTATCGCCATTCCAATATATAACCACATTACCGTCTTCCTGAGTTAAAGTAATTTTGGGTTTACGGGGAGGCTGTGGAAATTTATAGCCGGCATTGTATATCTGCTGAACAATTTCTTTATTACCAATTATATCATTTAAATCTTCACCAAAAAGCAGCGAAACGGAAAATCGTTCTTTAATTTCCGGATTGCCTCCGCTCGGCACTAATGGGAAAAATCCTGAAGCATAAATAAAATCTCCATCCTGCGGAATTGGAGGAATAACATCAAATCTGCCAGGAGTCATTCTTCCCCATAACAATGAGTCGTTTGTCATGTCGGGTGAAGCGCTTATGTTAAAAAAGTTAAAGCTTGTTAAACCTATTTGATCGGATTCATCGGGATCGGTTCTGCCAAAGTTTGGTTCGCCTTGGTCAGGTATACCGTTGCCTTCACCAAAATCCGGACCGGGGTAACCATTGTCTTGCGCGCCTAAGCCATCAATACCAACGTCATCAAACCCTGCATTCCAATCGCCATCTTCGTCAATATTATTATCTCTTCTTTCATCAATCAGCAAATCATTAACTCCGGCGCCTGTAACATAGTTTTTATGCCTTAAGCCTTCCAAGCCCTTATTAACTCTGGTTAAATAATGAATGGCTTCATTTTCATCAATCAATCCATCAAGGTCATTATCAATTCCATCGTAAGCTGATCGTGAGGGCTGTGAAACTCCATTTACAATCGAAGCAATATTTCCTTCTCGAAAATAAGTAACACCCGGAACAATTATAAATCTAACATTTAATGAATAAACTGTATCGATTGCAGCAGTTACCGTGTGCAGTGTTCTTACATAAGAAACGGGATCAATTAAAACAACTTGATCACCGGCATTATATTTCAGAGAATCAAAATCCCCGGCTACAAATTTAGGAGCCGTCGGTGTATAGCTTAAAGCGCTGCCAATCTTAATATTATCATCATCATCATTATCTATTCCATCAAACGGATTGCCGGGTGATTCCAGGAATGCATAACCAACGTAACCAACCTTTTGTCCTTTATTTCCACTACCGTCACTATCCCACGAATAGGTAATCCAATTTTCAACATCAAAAAAGCCAAGATCATCACCGCTGTCTCCATCACCGCCGGCAAGTGTTCCTACCACAGTACCAAAATCAGCTTTTCTATAAATTGTTGTTCCTTCATTCGTAATATCGTATAGCCAGAAAATTGCATCTTCGGCTAAAAAGTTTGACCATTGAAATCCACGCTGGCGCATTCTTAGTGCCATGCCGTGTCTCGAAGGATCATTGGCATCTGGTAAAAATATGGGGTCATTAGGATTAAAATTTCTAAAATTAAATTCATCGTCAGATTGATCATCAGCATCAAATAAACTTTCCTGATCTGCATTAATAATTCCTCTGCCGAAATATCCAAACCATTCAGTATTGCCCTGACTATCTTTCCAATTTTTTGCAATGGGATCATTCCATCCTTCAATGGGCCAGGAATCGTGCAAATGGCTCATTGCGACTGATTGGGAGTTAGGATTTAAAAATCCCGGCAGCGGATTCCATCCCCAAAAGTGATTATCAATGGGGCTTCTTTCTTCGCTTTGCCTATTTCGCGGTCCACGAGAAATAACAACTGAATGTAAAGTATCACCCAAATTATTAATAAATTCAACGCCGATTAATGGGATACAATCACCAATATAATTTTCGCCGGAACCGAACGGCCATTCACCTCTAATATCAACGCCTGATAGAATACCGGCTATTTGTCCATCATTATGAAAGGAAATTCCAACTCTATTTCCGGTATGTAATCCAACTCTTAATAAAGTAGGATCGCCATGCTGGGCAAATAAGCTGTGATTAAAAAACGCCAGCCCGTGATAAAATTATGAATTTAATAAGTTTATGCATATCAATCAGCCTTAATAATTTTAAAAGTTATAAGAAAATCCAACTTCAACACGCCTTGGTTCAGAAAAGTAAGATGGATTAGTGTATAATTGATCGAGCGTGTTGTAATAAAGTCTTGGATTTATTTTTTCAGCATCCAGTTCATCAAAACTAAACAAAGCATCGCCGGAATTTGTATAAACATTTGTGGGATTATCTAAATCCAAAAGGTTAAATACTTTTAAGAATAATGATAATGTAGTACTACCAAGCTCAAAATCTTTATATGCTCTTAAATCAAGGTTAAAGATTGAAGGTTTATCCTGGCTATTTCTGGGGAAAGCATTTTGCGTTACTCTTGTATTTTTATTAACGCCGGGAGTATAAGGCTGCCCTGAATAGAAATTTCCAATAATAGAAAATCCATACTCTCTCGCTTTGCTGTATGCAATCGAAATGTTCAAAGTATGAGTCTGATCCCAATTTAAGGGAGCAATAAAGGTTTCAGGTAATGCCCCGCCTGTTATAGCATCACGGGCATCAGCAGGGTTTGAAGCATTACCTTTAGTAACTGAATAAGTATAGTCAATATTAGTTGCTAAGCCCGCCGAAAATCTTTTCTCAAATTTTATAATAAAGCCTTTTGAAAATCCAAAATCTGAGTTTGCATATTTACTGTAGCTTTGAGCTTTCCCGTAAACCAAAACTTCGTCAGTTTGCGTTCCCGTTAAATCGCGGAAATCTTCAAAGAATACTGTAAGATCAACAGCGATATCATCACCTATTTGCTGCTGCAATCCAATCTCTCCTTTTACGGTTTTTTGCGGTTTAAGATCAGCGTTGCCGAATAAGCCTTGATTGCCCGAACCAACGCCAAGTTCAAATTCAGGGTTAGCATACATTAATTCATAGGAAGGCTGTTGTAAAAAATGGCCGTAAGAGAAATGAATAACGCCTTTATCTGATATAGGAAAAGCTAAACCGATTCGAGGGCTAACTTGATATTTTATTGAAGCTTTATTATACCAATATGCTCTTCTTTCAACAGTCGTTTTTGTTGCTTCTCCGGGATCTTGAACACCGTTTCCGTTTGCATCATAAAATTTGTTTTCAGGTTTTATAGGATTATTTATATTTGGGTCAGATGGATCCGCAAGCACCACTCCATCAGGGTTAAATACATCCATTCTTACCCCTACATTAAATATTAAATTGAATGCTTCCAGTTTAGATTGAACATAAAAAGCGCCTTCCGTGGGCTTGTGAAGATATTCATTATTTTCTGTGGTTGATATTAAAGGAACCGCTACATTTAAAATTCCATTGTCATAAAAAGGATATAAAGTTATATCGTGGAAATAAATTTGATGCCGTTTAAATTCACCGCCGAACTGCACATTTAATTCCTGGTTCAGCTGTGTTGTCCAATCAAGTTTAGCGGAATAAGTACCGGTGCTTCGCGTAAATCTGCTGTAATCAGTTCCTCCTACGTTAAAACTGTAAGGGGGGGTTTGTCTAATATTATTGTCAACATATTCAGTAGGATGATTAGGGTTGCCGGTATATATATCTGCGTATAAATATTGATTATAATTTTTAAAGAAATATGAAAAATTTAAGTTGTAAAAACTTGCAGAACTAATTGCATGGTTTATTGAAAAAGTATTTGATAACCCTTTTCTCATACGCTGCAAATTATTGTCGGGAGTTAAACGGTTGCTCTGGTTAAAATCTTTATAATTCTGTCCATCATAAATAAAATTATAATGAACTCTTAAACCCCGGAATAATTTATAAGTTACTTTACCCTGACCATAAATTCTTTCATTGGGATTCATAGCCACGTAAGAACTATCGCCATTTCTGTTAAAAAAGAACTGGCTTCCTCCTGAGCCCGTAACTTCAGCGGCTCTATCAGTGGGAAGAAAAACTCTTCTTCCATACAGCCAGCCGGTATTATAATAATATCTTGCAGTTGTAAAGAAGAATAAATTATCGCTTAATATTGGTCCGCTTAAACTACCTTCAATGCTTCTAATTGAAGTAGGATTTATATTGTCAATATTCCAAAATTTATCTGTCCTATTGGAAGCATAATCGCCAATGAATGATTGCAAGCTTCCTTTAAATTCATTTGAGCCGTCCTTAGTAACAATGTTCACAATACCCGACATTGCTTGTCCATACTCAGCGTTAAATGCGCCGCTTATAACTTGAAGCTCTTGCACAGCGTTAGCGCTCACGTCAATAACAGTACTGCCGTCGTAAGAATCTGTAATCGGAACACCGTCAATTTGATAAGCAATTTGTCCTTTTCTGCCGCCTCTAAGATGAATATCGCTGCCCGATGAAACAACGCCCGCCTGCAGTTGAAGCACATCGCTAATTTCAGTTACCGGCAAATTAGAAATTACATCTGCGCCTACAGTTGCGGTTGATGCGGTTAAATCTTTTTGCACTAAAGGCTTTTCTGCAATAACAACTACGTCTTGTCCCAATTGCAAAGTGGCTTCCGAAAGTTTAAAATCAACCGTGGAAGTGAATCCGGAGGAAACAGAAATATTTTCAATTGTAATAGGGTTATAACCAATGGCAGAAGCTTTAACGGCGTAATTACCCGGCTGAATATTTATTATATAATATTCGCCGTTAATATCTGAGGCTGCGCCCATTGAAGTGCCGAGTATAATAACATTTACAAATGGAAGCGGATCTCCGGTAATAGCGTCAATTGTTTTACCAGAAATTTTTCCGGATTGGGCGGTGAGAGTAAAGGAAGAAAATATTATTAATATTGATGTTGTAAAAAAAGATCGTATCAAAAATCTCATTAATCCCTCCGGGATAAAGTAAAAGTATTATTCATTAATCTTATTTACTATAATTTTTATTATTGAACTATTTATTGCGGTATTAAATTAAACCGATCATCCGTTTCTTCAAAATTAATTTTTTTTTATGATCTATAGAAAATAATTTAAATTTTATTGAGAAAAGGCGTAATCATTTCCAAAAATTTCAATTATTGAATTAGAATTACTTGTAATAATTATCATATTGTATTAACCTATTGATTTAACCTTGTCCATTCCACTACCTAAACAAAGGTATTTAAATAATAATTACCGATTAAGTTAATATCAATACTACCTATATAGAGTGGTTTTTATACGACTCAAATTGAATTTATTTTATAATCTTTGCAGCGTAACTTTTCTGCGAACTCAGGTGCAGCTTTTTATATATACTTTTGAAGTTTTCCCTAACAGTTTCTTTACTGATTGCAAGTGAATCGGAAATTGCTTTAAAATTCTCGCCTTCTACCAGTTTGTTTAATATTTCATTTTCACTAATGGAAAGCGAAGTATTTATTGGCGTTGTACTGAATTGTTTTTTCTGCTGAAAAAATTCTAAAACTTTTTTTGCAATATTAGAGTTCATCGGAGTGCCGCCTAAATACGCATCTTTGATCGCTTCCATTAATTTTATCGGCGGAGTGTTTTTTACAAGATAGCCAGAAGCACCAGCATATAGTGCATCAAATATTAATTCATTCTCAATATAAATTGTTAAAACTAAAATTGTTAAACTAGGCAATAATTTTTTTTGCATGAATAATCCCCTCTATCCCATTCATTCCAGGCAGACCAATATCAATTAACAAAACATCGGGATTTAATTTACTTAAATTTTTTATCATCAATTCACATTTTGCATAATCAGCTATGCAGTTATAGTTGTCCGTTTCGTTTATCAGCATTTTTAATCCTTTACGGATTGTCTCATTATCTTCAACTACTATAATATTGATCATAAAAAAAATTAAATAATGTTTTATTTGAACAACAATCTATTATTATAAAAACATTCTATCTACTACACGAATAGAGGTATTTTGTTAGACGAGATAAGCGAATTGTATTTTTTACTACCCGATTGGATTAGAAAGTTTTTAGTTCAAGGATGGAGATCATGCACAACCTAATATAACTTAATCTATATTTGAATGTGAATTTTAAATAAGCCCTTCTTTAATTGCTTTTGCCACCGCTTCGGATTGCGAGTGGACATGCAGCTTTTTATAAATATTCCTGAAATGAAAACGTACAGTCTCAATGCTTATGAAAAGCGAGTCGGCAATGGCTTTAAAATTATGCCCTTCAACTAAGCCGCTTAAAATTTCTTTTTCTCGCGGAGTTAAAACATAAATATTTTTTTGCGGCGCGGTTGTTTTTTGATTTTGAAAAAACTCAATTACTTTTCTGGCAATGTGAGCGCTCATCGGCGCGCCCCCTTCAGAGGCTTCTTTAATTGCATCCAATAATTTTGAAGGAGGAGTTTTTTTAATTAAATAACCGCTGGCGCCGGCGCAAAGCGCGTCAAATATTCTTTCATTTTCTTCATAGATTGTTAAAACTAAAATCGTTAAATCGGGCAGAAGGATTTTTACTTTTTTTATCCCTTCAATTCCCCCCATGCCAGGCATCCCTAAATCCATCAGCATTACATCGGGATTAATCTTTTTAATATTCTTTAACATTGATTCACAATCTGCAAATGCGCCTATGCATTGATATCCCTCGGTGCCGTCTATAAGAATTTTTAAACCCTCGCGTATTGCATTATTGTCTTCAACTACAGCAACGTTAATCATTTAATTTCTCCCAAATCATTAACCTAAATTTAGAAAGTAAAATTAGCTGGTAAAATTTTCTAAATAAAAAATTATAAAATATTTCCCTGGAAATGAACAATCGTTCCCTCTCCAATTTCAGATTTAATTTCTAATTTACCGCCGATTAATGCGGCTCTTTTTTTAATATTCTCCAATCCATTTCCACTGTTTAATTTACTAATATTAAATCCTCTTCCGTTATCTTTCAAAACCATTTCCAGCTTTTTATTTTTTACTGAAGCGTCAAGAGTTATTTCGGTGCATTCGCTGTGAGTAATACAATTGTTAATGGCTTCTTTAAAAATTAAATATAAGTGCTGGCGCCTTTCCATTGACAGCGAAACTTTTTGCAATGAAATAATATTTTCTGACCGGAACGAAATATTTGTGTATGATGATAATTCGGAATAAGTATCTCTTAATCTTAATATCAAATCATACAGCGAATCGCGTTTAGGATTTACCAGCCAAACAATATCGCTCATGTTATCGACTAAATTTCTGGAATTGTCGCTTATTGTTTTTAAACTTTTGGTTACGTCGTTATCTTCAGTTTTTATTTTTTTAGAAATTACTTCGCTTAAAATTGAAATTTCCGTAAGGCTTGAACCAATGTTATCATGCAGATCGGCGGCAAGCTTCGTTCTGAATTTTCCAATCTCAATTAAATTTTTAATTCTAAAATATACCGCTAAAGCGATGACGCCGAGAATTGTTAAAACCGCCAGCGCCACAAACCACCAGGTTCGCCAAAGCGGGGGAAGAATTTCTATAGAAAGCGACGCGCCGTTTTCATTCCATACGCCGTCATTATTTGAACCTTTTACTTTAAAAATATATTTACCGGGATCTAAATTTGTATAAGTAACAAAACGCCTGCCGCCGGAATAAATCCAATCTTCATCAAAGCCTTCCATCATATAAGCGTACCGGTTTTTGTTTGGCGATGTAAAATCCAACGCTGCAAACTCAAACGAAAAAACATTTTGATTGTATGATAAAGTAATTTCTTTTGTAAGAGTAATTGATTTTTTAAGCGGCGAATTTTCTTTGCTTATCTCCACCGGCTTATTAAAAATTTGAAAGTTGGTTATAACAACGGGAGGAACATTCGCATTGTTTTCAAGCTGCGAGGGATAGAAAGCATTGAAGCCGTTCGTCCCTCCAAAAAATAATTTTCCGTCTTTCCCTTTAAATCCTGCGCCCCAAAAAAATTGATTGCTTTGCAGCCCGTCGTTGACATCATAATTTCTAAAAATATTTTTTTCAGGATTAAACAATGAGAGTCCGTTATCTGTGCTAATCCATAAATTTTCATCTTCATCGCCAAGAATACGGTAAATAATATTGCTCGCTAAACCATCCTTAGTTGTAAATGTTTCAAATTTAGGATGGTCCTTTTCTTTTTGATTGAACAATAATTTATTCAATCCGCCGCCGTAAGTGCCGAACCATAAATTGCCCTGCTTATCTTCATAAGCTGAAATTACTCTATCATCGCTTAAACTTTTCGGTTCATCGGATTTAAATCTATAACTTTTAAATTTAATTGATGAGGAATGTTGCAATGCAGTTTTACGCATTTTGTTTGAGAGCTTATTCAGTCCGTCCCATGTGCCTATCCAGAGGCTGCCGTCTCTGTCTTCCAAAATACAAGATTGAACTTGATCTCCGCTTAAGCTGTTTGAATCATCAGCGCTGTGAACAAAATTTTTAAAGCCGTTACTTTTTCTATCGTAAATATTTAAACCTCTGCCTGTGCCGACCCACAAACTATTATCCGTGTCTTCATAAATAACCTGGATTATATTATTGCTTATCTCTTGATTTATTTTTTGATCATTATTTTTTACATCGGTATAAGTATAATTTTTAAATTTTAGATTTTCGACTTGATTAGGAGTAAGCGATTTATTTAATCCGTTGCCCCATGTTCCAATCCATAAATATCCTTCATGGTCTCTGAGTATTGCTGATATTGAATTATCGCTTAAACTGAATTTATTTCCATAATCATTTTTGTAATGAAAAAATTTATCGCTCCCAGGATTAAGTTTATTTAATCCTCCGCCTAAAGTTCCAATCCATAAAACGCCGTCGTCATCCTGATAAATTGAACGGATTGTATTATAGCTTAGGCTGTTGGGGTTAAAAGGATCGTGCGTATAAAATTTAAATTTTGTTCTTCTTCTATCAAATTTGAAAATTCCTTTTTCGGCGGTTCCAATCCAGACAATTCCTGATTTATCTTCAAACAAAGAAAGCACATTATTATTTTCCAAACTATTATATCTTGAAGCAGAAGTAATTTCCACTAAAACATTTTTATTTTTATCTAACCTAAACAAGCCGCCGCCGGTTGCAGCCCACAAAGCTCCCGTCTTATCTTCTAAAGTTGAATTGATCCTATTCGTATTTGAGTTTTTTGTTTCATGATGGTTAATATAATAACGCGTAAAAATATTTTTTGTTTTATCGAAACGGGTTAATCCTTTTAAAGTTCCAATCCAAATAAAACCGGATTGATCTTGATTGATTGACAAAACCACGTTGTCAGTTAAGCTGTTATTATTTTGGGCATTGAACGAATAATTTACAAATTGATTTTTTTGTTTATCGAATTTATCTAACCCGCCGTCGCCGCCAATCCATAAATCTCCCTCGTCATCTTCAAAAATTGAAAGCACAACATTGTTGCTTAAGCTATTTGGACTTTTGGGATTATGTAAATAGCGGGTGAAGGAATTATTTTTTCTATCAAATTTATTTAAGCCTCCGCCTTCGGTTCCAATCCACAAATTATTTTCACGGTCTTCATAAATTGCCCTAATATTATTGTGGCTAATACTGCCAGGATTATTGGAATCGTTTTTATAAGTTAAAAAAGATTCAGTCTTTACATCGTACTTGCAAAGCCCGCCGCTGTTTGTGCCAATCCATAAAACGCCGTTTCTATCTTCGTAAATTGTCCAAATAAAATTATCAGAAATGGAACCGCTGTTTTGCGGATCCGATTTATAAACGGTAAAATTATAACCGTCATATTTATTTAAGCCGTCTTCCGTGGCAAACCAAATAAAGCCTTTTTGGTCTTGAAGAATTTTGTGAACGGTATTTTGATAAAGACCATTTTCGCCGGTGAGATGAACAAAGTTAGCCTGGTTGGTTTGGGCAAATTGCATTTCAATAATTAATAATGAAAGCGGCAATATGAGTTTAAGTAATTTTATGATTTACCCTTAAAAAAATTATTTCGCATTAAGATATAATTTTGATTTTTTTTTGATTCAAAATGTTATCGGCGGCTTAAAAAATAAAGTTGATTTATGGATCATACGATGTAAAGGATATAGAAGTTTTAAAGATTTTTATCCCCGCCTCAGCCCTAAAATAGTTCAAGCATAATGTTATAAAAATTATTTTTTTCATTTTTATTATGATTAAGATACTTATTATTGAAAATTAAAATCAACAATATATTTAACAGATAATTACGTTACATAAAATAAATGTGCTTAATAGTTTTTGCGTTAAATGTTCATCCGGAATACAAATTAATTTTAGGCGCAAACCGCGACGAATTTTATAATCGTCCGGCTTCTCCCGCAAAATTTTGGGATGATCATAAAAATCTTTTAGCCGGCAAAGATTTAAAAGACGGCGGAACCTGGCTGGGAGTTACTAAGCAAGGACGCTTTGCCGCAATAACCAATTACAGAGATTTACGAAATATAAAATTAAATACTCCCTCTCGTGGCAATATTGTGAAGAGTTTTTTAATTAAAGATGACGACATTGAGAATTTTTCCAAAGAAATAATTTCTACAAAAGGACACTATAACGGTTATAATTTAATTTACGGCTGCGCTGATTATCTATTTTATTTTTCTAACTACAATAATTCTCTTCAAAAAATTGATAAAGGAATTCACGCGCTCAGCAATCATTTGTTAAATACGCCCTGGTTTAAGGTGGTAAAAAGTAAAAATCAATTTGAACGGGTTATACAAAATAATTTTGCCGCTGAAGATATATTTAAAATTTTATCCGATACAATTTTATCGCCCGATAATGAATTGCCTGAAACAGGACTTGATAAAGAAAGAGAAAAAATTATTTCGTCAATTTTTATTAAGACAAAAGAATACGGAACAAGATGTTCGACAGTAATTACGATTGACAATAATAATTTTGTTAATTTTACCGAAAGAACATTTAACAATAATTCTAAAAATTATTCTGAAGCTTCTTTTAATTTTCAAATTGAATCGAACAATTAAAATGAATTTACTTGACCAAACCACCCGCCCGAACGAACTTCTCTTTTACCAAAAAAATGATAAGAGCGATATCCGTCTTGGAGAAATTATAAAAAGAGATGAACAAGAATTTGAGTCTTCGGAAATAGTTATAATCGGCTCGCCGCAGGATGAAGGAGTTCAAAGAAACAAAGGAAGAAAGGGAGCTAAAGACGCGCCCGATACCATCCGCTCATATTTTTATAAGCTGGCAGCTTCAGAAAATATTAGCGCTAAAAACATTTTTGACCTTGGCAATGTGCTTATAAAAAAAACACTTGAAGAAACTCATAATTTACAGGTAGAAATTATTTTTCAACTATTATATGAAAATAAAAAAGTAATGATCCTTGGCGGCGGAAATGATATTTCGTATCCCGATTGCAGAGCGCTTTCAAAAATCTATAAAAATATTTTGGCTTTTAATATTGACAGTGATTTGGATGTTCGCCCCGATGAACCGAGAAACAGCGGCACGTCATATCGTATGCTTTTAGACGAGGGAATAATTAGCGGCGAAGACTTTTATGAAATTGGAATTAAAAAATATTTTTCTTCTCCCAAGCATGAAGAATTTTTAAAAAGAAATAATTCAAATATAATTTCATTTGAAGAAGCGCAGGCTATTGGAATTTCAAGTCTGTTGAAAAATATTTTAAATCAGAATAATTCCGATGTAATTTTTTGGGGATTTGATATGGATTCAGTTCGTGAAGCCGATGCGCCTGGAGTAAGCTCGCCTTGTCCATCCGGTTTTTCCGCCGAAGATGCCTTAAGCGTAGCAGCTGCTGCGGGAAGAGATTCACGTACAAAAATATTTGAAATTTCAGAAGTGAACCCAAGCTACGATATTGACGGCAGGACAAGTCGATTAGCGGCAATGATGATGTGGGAGTTTTTGGATTCGCTCTCATAATATTCATTCATTTCATTTTTATTCTCTTCTCATCTTCACAAATAATTTCTTATTTTTTAATCACTAAAAATTTTTAATCCTAAATAACTTTCGGGGTATTGATGAAAATAATTGAATGCGTTCCAAACTTCAGCGAGGGAAGAAACGAATCCACTTTCCAAAAAATGAAAGATACATTAAAAAATATTTCAAATTGTAAATTGCTCTCCCTTGAACCTGACGCCGATTACAACCGCGTTGTGGTTACTATTGCCGGGAATGAAAACGGAATTTTAGAAGGCGCTATTGCTTTAAGTAAAACCGCCGCAAATGAAATTGATATGCAGAATCATAAAGGCGAACATCCGCGCATGGGCGCTATTGATGTTGTTCCATTTGTGCCTGTGAAAAATGTTACGATGGAAGAATGCGTTAGAATTTCTGAAAAGTATGCCGAAAAAATTTCGAAAGAATTAAAAGTTCCGGTTTATCTTTACGAAAACTCGGCAAGAAAAACCGAAAGACAAAATTTATCAACCATTCGTAAAGGCGAATACGAAGGCTTAAAAGAAAAATTAAAGGATCCAAATTGGCAGCCTGATTTTGGAGAAAATAAATTTAACCCAAAGCTGGGCGCTATCGTTACAGGCGCCAGATTTTTTTTAATCGCTTACAACGTTAATATAAAATCTACCGACGTTAAATTTGCTAAAGAGATTGGAGAAATTTTACGCGAATCGGGCAGAGCAAAGCGCGACTTTAAGGGCAGCATAATTAAGGTCGACGGGCAAACTGTTAAAGAACCCGGTAGATTAAAGCACGTTAAGGGAATGGGCGTGCTGCTGGAAAAATATAATATCACTCAAGTTTCAATGAACTTAACAAATTATAATGTTACACCTATCCATCTCGCTTTTGAGGAAGTAAAAAAAGAAACTAAACGATTGGGAGTTGAAGTTACCGGCAGCGAAGTTGTCGGATTAATTCCCCTTGAAGCTATGATTCAAGCGGGAAAATTTTATGCGCAAAATAATAATTTTACGGAAGATGAATTGGTCGATCTTGCTATTAATAAACTTGGATTAAACGATCTTCATCCTTTTAAAAAGAAGAAAAAATAATTGATTACATGATCTGATGAATAATTGTTTGAATTGCGGAGAAGCTATATCAGGGAATTATTGTTCCCGCTGCGGACAAAAATCTGATGTAAAGCGTTATACTTTAAAATACTTTTTTAGTGAATTGAAGAGCATAACGGATTTCGATCTGGATTTTTTAAGAACTGTAAAAGCTATGATAATACAACCGGGAATCTTTATTCGTAAATACTTATACGGCGCTCGTAAAAATTATATCTCTCCATTTAAATATTTATTTATAGTACTCGCATTCAATTTTGCCCTAGCCTTTATTCTCGGTAAACCTGCATTTGCCCCGGTAAAATTTTATTCAAATGAAAACAATTTAATAATCGATCAATCAATAGTTTTTCTTACAAATCTTTTTACAATTGTATTTATGTTTCCACTTGCTGCAGGCATTTTATTGTTTCATCGAAAAGATGATTTTGTTTTCTTAGAATATTTTGCTTTTATGATTTATATAATTTCTCATTCAATATTAATGTTAATTATTGTTCAATTGATTTTAAAGTTAACTGCTATTAACATACCTGAATTAGTTAGGGTAAGTATTTGGATAATTATTTTTTCAATTACTTATTTATTCTCGTATCTAAATTTTTTTACTGGAAGGAAAAAACATAAGCTTTTTTTTAGTTTCATTTTATCGTATGCTGCCGGAATAATTTTGTTAGCCGCGCCTATGGCGGCTATTGGTTATCTTCTAAAATTTATTATTCATAATTAAATTAGGGAGAAGGTTATTTTATGGATACCTCAATAAAAATAAAACAGTACTTAGATGAATTATCATCAAACGCACCAACGCCCGGAGGCGGAAATGTTTCAGCGCTGTGCGGAGTTTTAGCAACAAGTTTAGGAACAATGGTTTGCAATCTTACTATAGGCAAAAAAAAATATGAAGCAGCAGAAATAGATTTGAAAGAAGCAAAAGTAAAATTAGAAAAATTACAAAATGAATTTATAACTCTTGCCGAAAAAGATAATGCAGCATTTGATACAGTTATGAATGCCTTTAAATTGCCAAAAGAAACTGACGCACAAAAGTCATTTCGAAAAGAGGAGATTGAAAAATCAACTTACCATGCAGCTATGGTTCCTTCAGAGGTAATTAGTAAATGCGCTGAATTGCTCCCCATCCTAGAAATTGCTGCTAAAAAAGGGAATCAAAATTCATTATCGGATGCGGGGGTTGCAATATCATTAACTTCTACTGCCTCCCAAGGCGCTTTCTTAAATGTATTAATTAATTGCATGTCTTTAGCAGATAAAGAAAAAGGAAAAGAATATTTGTCTAAGTTTGAAAAAATAAATTTTGAAGTTATGCAAAAATGCAAATCATTAATTGATGAAATTATTCAAAGGATAAAAGCGTAATGAAAAAAATTGTTTTATTGGTTTTAATTTTATTCTTTATTTTAACGTCCCTGGGGGTTAGCCAAAATCAACCGCTAAACATAAATGATACTACAAATGTTAATCACGTTCCTTTCACACCTTCTGAAGAAAGATTAGAATCTTATAATCAAAAATTAAAATTGAATGAAAATTCACTTTTAAAAAATTTAAAGTTTACATCTATCGGTCCCACCATTATGAGCGGCAGAGTAGATGATATTGATGTCTCCCCTTTCGATCCAACCATATTTTATGTTGCTTATGCTTCCGGAGGATTGTGGAAAACTACAAACAACGGACAATCTTTTAACCCGCTTTTTGATAATGAATCTTCAATGACAATTGGAGATATTGCAGTCGATTGGAAACATGGCGAAACAATTTGGGTGGGAACCGGCGAAGATAATTCCAGTCGTTCTTCTTACGCCGGAACCGGGATTTATAAAAGCATTGACACAGGAAAAACCTGGCAGAATAGGGGACTTGCTGAAACTCACCACATCGGTAAAATAATTATTAATCCGGACGACCCAAATACGATTTGGATAGCTGCGCTGGGACATCTTTATTCTCCAAATAATGAAAGAGGAATTTTTAAAACAACCGACGGCGGTAAAACCTGGAACCAAAAATTATTTGTAGATGAGAACACAGGCGCAATTGATTTAATTATTGATCCAAAAAATTCAAATATACTTTATGCGTCCTTTTGGTATCGCACAAGGCGCGCCTGGGATTTTGTTGAATCCGGAAGTTCATCAGGAATTTATAAATCGGAAGACGCCGGCGAAACATGGGAATTAATTTCCAGTAAAGAAAGCGGCTTTCCCGCAGGCGATGGCGTGGGAAGAATTGGACTTGCCATATCTAACCAAAACTCGCAATTAATTTATGCGGTGGTTGATAATCAATCTCATCGTAAAGATGAAGAAAAAGAAAAACCGCTTCTTACAAAACAAACTCTTAAAGAAATAAGTAAAGAAAATTTTCTTAAGCTGGATGAAGAATTAATAAATAAATATTTGGATGAAAAAGATTTTCCCGAAAAATATACCGCTAAAAAAATTATAGCGCTTGTTAAAGAAGCTAAAATTAAGCCCTCTGATTTAGCTGATTACATTGAAGATGCAAATGAAAATTTATTTGATACGCCAATAATCGGCGCTGAAGTTTACAAATCAACCGATGGCGGGAAGACCTGGAATAAAGCTAATGAAAAATATATCGATGATATGTTTTTTACTTACGGCTATTACTTTTCTGAAATTAGAGTTGACCCAAGCGATGATAATAAAATTTATTTATTGGGATTCACAGCCCTTCTTTCTAAAGATGGAGGAAAAACATTTAAAGAAATTAGCCAAGAAAATGTTCACGCAGATAATCACGCTTTGTGGATAAATCCAAACCGCAAAGGTCATTTAATTTTGGGCAACGACGGCGGATTAAATATTTCTTTTGACGACGGCGCAAATTGGGTGAAGGCTAACACTCCAGCTGTTGGGCAGTTTTACAGCGTAGCGGTTGATATGGAAAAACCATTTAATGTTTATGGCGGACTTCAGGACAACGGCGTGTGGATGGGTCCAAGTAATTATAATTATAGCAGCGAGTGGCAAATGTCCGGCGAATATCCCTACAAAAGTTTGCTTGGCGGAGACGGAATGCAATTAGCTGTTGACACTACCGACAACAACACTGTTTACACCGGTTATCAGTTTGGCTACTACTACCGAATTAATAAAAAAGAAAATAAATACGATTTAATAAAACCAATTCATGAACTTGGCGAAAGACCATTCCGCTTTAATTGGCAGACTCCAATTCATCTTTCAAATTTTAATCATGATATTTTTTACATCGGATCTAACAAACTGCATCGTTCTTTTAACAATGGCGATGATTATGATATTATTTCTCCAGATTTAACGCTCGGAGGAATTAAAGGCGATGTACCTTTTGGAACTTTAACTTCAATTGATGAATCGCCTTTTAAGTTTGGTTTGATTTATACCGGCAGCGATGACGGTCTAATTTATTTAACGAGAGACGGAGGGAATTCTTGGAAAAATATTTCAAGCGGACTTCCAAAAAAGTTATGGGTTAGCAGAGTAAGCGCTTCTCTGCACGATACCGCAACGGTATATGTTTCTTTAAACGGATACAGGTGGGATGATTTTAATTCTTATGTTTATAAGTCAACTAACTTTGGTGAGACCTGGGTTAAAATTGGAAATGACCTTCCCGCCGAGCCGGTGAATGTTATAAAAGAAGATCCCGTAAACAAAAATATTATTTATGTCGGAACTGATAATGGACTTTATGCATCTATTGACCGCGGTGAAAGTTTTATGGGAATGACTAATAACCTTCCTTTTGTTCCGGTTCATGATTTGGTTGTTCATCCTCGTGATAAAAAATTAGTTGTGGGGACTCACGGCAGATCTATTTACTTAGCCGACGTTAGTCAATTTGAAAAATTAGATGAAAATATTTTATCCAAAAAACTTTTTGTTTTTGATGTTGAGAATATTAATTATAACGATAAGTGGGGAATTAGAAATTATGCTTGGACTAAAGCTGGCGAGCCTAAAATGCAAATCGTTTATTATTCGAACAAACCGGGAATTGCAAACATAAAAATTAAAAATAATGACGGCGATTTATTAAATGAACTTTCCGATTCAACTGAACAAAGCTTAAATTATCTTGATTATGATTTATCTGTTACTGAAAAGGAAATTGATTCCTACAAAGAATTCATAAATGACAATCTTGAAAAAAATAAAAAAGATAAATTCAAAGAAACGGATACTAAAAAAGTTTACTTGCGTCCCGGCGAATATAAAATTGAAATCGAAATAAACGGAACAAAAGAAACAAAAACTTTTGAAGTGAAACCCCAGAAGAAAAAAGTCCGTGGAAGCGAAGAAAAACTTCTTTAATTTTAATTAAGAATTAGTTGAGGATTTTATGAATCTTTTACAAAATAAAATTTTTACTATTTTTTTTCTGCTCGTTTTTGCCGTGGTTACAATTTATTATGCGGTAAAATTTTTTAATGAGCCGCAAAATCAAACCTTTAATATTATTGCCGTATTAATTGGACTGCTTGGCGTGGGACTTAGTTTTAGGGATTTCAGAAAAAGTAAAAAGTTGAAAGTCAAAGCCCAAAATGAGGAAGAGAGTACTTTATAGTTTTTCACTGTGACTCTGCGCCTCCGTATTAAAAAATATTTAACGCTTAGGATACACCATTTCTAATAAATTTTTAACAAATTGTAATTTTATGAAGATCATCCGAAAAATTTATTTCACATCAATAAAACTTACTCAGGAGCTAAGATGAAATTAAATAAATATAGCAGCCGTTTAACGGAACATTCCGCGCAAGTCGGCTCGCAAGCAATGTTGTACGGATTAGGTTTATCCATTGATGATATGCACAAAGCGCAGGTGGGAATTGTTAGCATGGGTTGGGAAGGCAACACCTGTAATATGCATTTAAACGGACTTGCAAAAGTTGTTAAAGAAGGCGTTAGAGAAGTTGATTTGATTGGATTTATTTTTCACACAATTGGCGTTAGCGATGGGATCTCAATGGGAACGGAAGGGATGAAATATTCCCTCCCTTCAAGAGATATTATTGCCGATTCAATTGAAACCGTTATGCGCGCGCAATGGTACGATGGTCTCATTGCTTTGCCCGGCTGCGATAAAAATATGCCCGGTTCAATTATGGCGATGTCTCGCGTTAATCGCCCCAGCATTATGGTTTACGGCGGCACAATTAAAGCCGGATTTTGCGACAACAAAAAATTAGATATTGTTTCGGCGTTTGAAGCTTACGGGCAATATCTTTCTAAAGAAATTGACGAAACTGAAATGCAACAGGTTTTGCATCACGCTTGTCCCGGGGCTGGCGCTTGCGGCGGAATGTACACTGCAAACACAATGGCAACTGCAATTGAAACGCTTGGAATGAGTTTACCTTTCAGTTCTTCAACGCCGGCAAATGATAATCAAAAATTGGAAGAATCTAAAAATGCGGGAAAAGCAATTCGTCATTTATTGGAAAAAGATATTAAGCCTTCGGATATTCTTACGCGGGAAGCTTTTGATAATGCAATTTCAATTGTCATCGCTTTGGGCGGATCGACAAACGCAGTCCTTCATTTAATTGCTATGGCAAAGGCTGCAAATGTTAATTTAACAATTGATGACTTTCAAAAAATATCAGACAAAACTCCCTACCTTGCAGATTTAAAACCAAGCGGAAAATTTGTGATGGAAGATTTGCACCAAGTTGGCGGCGTTCCCGCTGTTCAAAAACTTTTATTGAAAGAAGGATTTTTAAACGGCAATTGTTTAACTGTTACAGGAAAATCTTTGGGTGAAAATATTGAAAAGGAAAATGATTTAACTGATGGACAAAAAGTTATTTTCCCAATAAATAATCCGATTAAAAAGACCGGGCATTTAAGAATTTTATACGGCAATCTTGCGGAAGAAGGATCGGTCGCAAAGATTACAGGTAAGGAAGGTTTGGTGTTTATCGGTCCCGCAAAGGTTTATGATTCCGAAGAAGAATCTTTGGAAGGAATTGAAAATGGAAATGTAGTTGACGGCGATGTTGTTGTTATTAGATATGAAGGTCCCAAAGGCGGACCGGGAATGCGTGAAATGCTTTCAATAACTTCCGCAATTATGGGGAAAGGTTTGGGTAAAACTGTTGCGCTAATTACTGATGGAAGATTTTCCGGAGGAACTCACGGATTCGTGGTGGGGCATATTACACCCGAAGCGCAAATGGGAGGCGCTTTAGCTTTAGTTAAAAACGGCGATAAAATTACCATCGACGCAGAAAAAAATATAATGAATGTAGATGTTTCAAAAGATGAATTAAGTTCTCGCCGCGCAAATTGGAAACAGCCCGATTTCAAAATTAAAAGCGGAAGCCTATATAAGTATGTCAAAAATGTTTCCTCCGCTTCTGAAGGCTGCGTAACGGATGAGTAGGTTCTGAAATTATTTTTACTTTGAAACTGCAACTCAATATTTAGCTTTTTCTTTTAAGCAAAAGATTTTATTTATGAGTTATAATTTTTTAAAGAAGCTATGTTTACTAAAAAATATTATTTATCCGCCATATTTTTGATAATAATTTTCTCAGCCTCAATTTCAATTTGTGCTGCTGACGTTAATTCAATTATTAATGAAGGAGATCAATTCTATAAAAATTTTGAAAACTTAAAAGCTTTAGAAAAATATAAACAAGCATATCAATTGGACTCAACCAATTATGAAGCTCTTTCAAAATTAACAAGAATTTTTAATGATGTTAGCGGCGAATACAAATTGCAATGGAAGAAAGAGGTATCAGAAAAATATGCGCACGTCGCTGTAAAGTACGCAGAAATTTTTCATAATAAATATCCCGACAGCGCTTTAACTTACACCTACCGGGCAATGGCTTACGGCGGACTCGCAAAGCTCGTAGGCAGTAAAGAAAAAATAAAACTCGCCAACAGCGTTGAGCAGAATGCTAAAAAAGCTATTCAACTTAACTCCAATGATTTTTTACCATATTTAATTTTGGGAATTTATTATCGGGAGATTGCCAGGTCTAAGCTGGATTAGAAAGACTTATTTGCAAATACTTTTTTGGGAAATGTTCCCGACGGCTCGTATGAAGATTCTGAAAGAATGCTTAAAAAAGTTTTAGCGTTTGATCCTGAAATTATTATTGCAAATTTTGAACTTGCAAACACATACCTTAAAATGGATAGAGAAGACGAAGCAATTAGTTTGCTCACCAAAATTTTAACCATTCCCAACAATGATTTCAGAGATAAGTACACAAAAGAAAAAACAAAACGAATATTGGAAAAACTTAGAAGCTAACTAACCGCTTTCAAATTTTATTTCTAATATCCCTTTTTCCGGTACTCGCTCATCCCGCCTTCAACATTTATGGCGTCAAATCCATTTTGCTTAAGAATTTTAGTTCCTACTGAAGAACGATTCCCAGTTCTGCAGATAACTGCGATCTCATTATTTTTATATTTTTTTAATTCATCAATTTTCTGTTCAAGCTGCTGAACTGGGATGTTAACCGCGCCGTCAATCTTTCCAAGCGGTCCCTCTAATTCCTGCGGAGTTCTAACATCGAGTACAACAAGATTTGTATCGCTTTTTATTTTTTCATTTAGCTGATCGACTGTAATTGATTTTGTAGAATTCTGTGCGCAAGCAGAAAAGGCGATAATAATAAAAAATATCAAGCCATAGAAAACTTTTAGTCTTTGCATAGCATATCCTTTTTTTAATAAAATATTTTAAATCAATTTAAACCGCAAAAACCAGATGCGCAACCGCCGGAAGAAGGCACATCACAATTTCCACTAGCGCAGCTATTGGATGAATAACTTGATGAGCTCTCAACTGTAGCGCTGAAGGTTGATAACAATTTTTTGCTTTTTGTAGAGTTACATTTTGGGCAGGTTACTTCTTCCTGCTTAATAGATGACTTATGTAAAACATCAAATTTACTTTCGCAATTTTCGCAGCGATATTCAAATAACGGCATAATTTTCCTTTCTAAATTTTAATTATTCGAGACAAGAATATTAGGATTTAAAATAATTTTTGATTTCATCGAATTAGAAATCAGGCAAGCCTTTTCGGATTTTTCAATTAATCTTAAAGCCTTCTCCTTATCCTTCTCGTCTTCGATTACAACTTTTGGTTTTAATTCAATTTCTGAAATTATAAATTTACCGTCAACTTTTTCCAACTTGCCGATCCCTTCGCATTCAAACGAACTAAAATTAAATTTTGAGTTTTCGGCGATTGCTAAAAATGTAGTCATCAAACAAATATTTGCGGATGCAACGTAAAGATGCTCGGGCGACCAAATTCCAGCTACGCCCCCGGTAAATTCAGGCGGAGTTGCAACTTTAATATTTGGAAAATTCGACTCTGAAAGCTCGCCAATTCTTCCTTCTTCCCACTTAACCTTTGTTGAATAATAATGAGTGTTTTCCATTTAAATAAAATCCTTTTTTTAGTGTTTATGTGATGACAAATTTTTTTTTAGGTTTCAAGAAATAATATTTTTTTTTGGATGGCTAATATCTACTCCCCGATTTATAATTTATTCAAAATAAAAAGCAATTGAGTTTTACTTTTCATCCAACCCTAAAAAATCAATTAATCTTTCGTGCGCTTCTTGCGGAAGGTCGATATTGTAATTACGGTAACAGTCAATAGTAAACTCAACAGTTTTGAAATAATTTTGACAGCCGGGGCAAGCATCCAAATGATGTTTTATAGCCGCGCATTTTTCTGAATTAAGGTCTTCGCCTAAACTTTCGCAAATATGATTCATCACTTCTTTGCAGCTAACTTTTTTTTCATTCATGATTTTAATGCCTTGGTAATTTCATTTCTTAAAAATGCCCGCGCCCTGTGGAGCCGTGATTTAACAGCCGGCACAGAGAGTTCTGTTATTTTACCGGTCTCTTCTGTTGACAAACCTTCAACATCGCGCAGCATAAAAACAATTCTATATTCGGGTGAAAGTTTTTTTATTGATTCATCTAATATTTTTTTTAGCTCATTATTTTCTACCGATAAATTGGGAAGAAAACTTGTATCAGATAAATACTGATCTTCAAAAACCTCTTCATCATCTAATGAAATTGACGGATGTTTTTTTTTCCGTAATTGCATTAAGCAATGGTTAGTAACTATTCTGTACAGCCAGGTTGACAGCTTGGATTTTCCGTCAAATTGGTTTAGCGATTTTACCATGCTGTAAAATGTTTCCTGCATTGAGTTCTCAGCTCTGTCAGGATCTCTGCACACTTTAAAAGCAAAATTGTAAACAGTCTTTTCGTACCGTCTAACAAGCTCAGACAAAGCTTTTCTATCGCCGGCTTTCGCGTCATTAATAAGAACTTCTTCTTCGGTCATCAGATGCAGTTTTCTATTTTTAGATTCATATTTATAAATTCAAAAAATTCTAAACAACTTTTTATATAAGAAATTTCAAACAACAAAAAGCAAATCTCAAATAATTATCAATATTAAAATTCTAACTTTCAAAAAGCGAAATTTGCTGTTTGAAATTTATTTGATATTTGTATTTTGCTTTTTGTTATTTGGTTTTAAATTTTTTGGCTTTAAGTTATTTAACTCTAAGCTTCGCCACAAATACCAGCTTGCAATGGAATTGTAAGGCGCCCAATTATTTTTTTTAGAAATTAAAATCATTTTATTTTCATCGGGTAATTTACGAAGATTATAAATAATCATAGCGGCTCTTTTTATTCCTAAATCGCCTACGGGCAAAATATTTAATCTCGCTAAAGTAAAAATTAAAAACATGTGAACCGTCCAAACGCCAATACCTTTAACTTTTGTGTATTCTGAAATTATTTGTTCATCAGTAAGTTTGTTTAAATTTTTAAAATGAATTTCCTTTGAAACAATTTTTTCAGAAAGATCTTTTACATATTTTACTTTTGAATAAGACATTCCCAATCCACGTAAATTTTCAGTATCCGCTACAATAATTTTCTCGGGAGTAGGATTGCCGTCAAAATATTTTATAAATCTCTCCTCAATAATATCCGCCACGCGAACCGATAATTGCTGGCTTATAATGCTGCCAAGCAAAGATAAATAATGATCGCGCTTGGGGCGCAGAGTACATCTCCCAACCTGGTCAATTATGCCAGCCAACTTTTTATCATTGTTGTAAATATGCGAAATGCCGTTTTCTATTTCTAAAGATTTCATTATAATTAAAGTGTTAATTAAAGAATATCATAATATAAAATAAAAATATGAGTCAAAACAAAAGCCTACCGTCAGTTTTTAACAATAAATTATTTACCGGCTTAACTGAAAGCCAAATAAATTTAAAAGTTACGCCTAAAGATTTTGTAGAATATAAAGAAGGCGATATTATTTTTATGAGCGGTGAAAAAAGCGAATACCTTTTTCTTGTTGTTGAAGGCGAAGTAAAAATAAAATTACCGGGCGCAAAACGTTTGCCGCAGATTGATCAGAAAGGCAAGAATGAATTTTTCGGCGCAAAAGAATTAATAGATAAAACGGACAGAAAATCTTCCGCTGTTGCTAATAAAGATTCTATTTTGTTCCCAATAACTAATGAGAAATTAATTGAGCTTGCTTCCAAAAATAGAAAGTTAAAAATAAATCTTTACAAATACAGTAAAATGGAAACGCCGGAAGATTTGAAGGATGAAGATAAACCAAAAGAAATGGCGGAAAAAATTTATGCATCCGAAATTGATAATGAATTTAAAAATGAAGCGGAGCATTTAGAAATCTCTGATAATTTAAATAGCGCTGAAACTATTGAAAACATTGATGGAAAAGCCGAAGCCGAAAATAAATTTTTAAATGAACAGAATAATATTGAAGATAATTCTTTTCGTAACTTCAATGAAGAATTGAACGATCCAGATAAAACTTATAGCGACGAAGGATTAAATAATTTTGAATTAGAAAATAACGAACAGCCTAAATCAGAATTAATTAATAAAGACGAAGAATGCGAGAATAGATTCTACAATAAATATTATGGGAAATTTACTGAGGCGCTTGGCAATGAAAATATTGACAATAAAAAATTGTCGGAAATTTTGCAAGCTCTTCAGCGAATAAATTCTAAGCATAACCCCGATGATGTGATTTTTTCTATCGCTGAATCGGCAAAGATTTTAACCGACGCCGACGAATGCCTGTTGTTTATAGTTAAAAGAGACGCCTACGAAATTGAAACTAAATACAAAACGGATACTGAAAATAAGGAAGCTAAATTTAAAATTAATGAAAACTTAGCCGGCGCCGCTGCCGAAAATTATCAAATAATTAATATTAAAAATGCTAAAGAAGATAAAAGATATTCTCACGAAAAAGATAACCTGACAAATATTGAAGTAAGCAGCATTCTCTATTTTCCCATTACAAGCGAAGAAGGAAAAATTATTGCAATCATTCAGTTGCTTAGCTCTGAGTTCAATAAATTTTCTGAAGCTGAAGAAAATTTACTTTCAATAATTTCAATCCACGCGGCCCAGGCAATTCAAAATGCTATTGCTTTTGAATCGACTTTGTATGAGGACCGTAAAGCGACGCTTTCAAAAGTTGTCGCCTTTTTATCAAATGATATTCATCAGCCTATTCAAAATATTAATGAGTATATCGAAAAGGTTGATGAGAATGGTAAAGTTAACAAATTAAGACCCCTCTTTGAGTTGTTAAAAGAACAAACCGCATCTATAAATAATTTTTCAGAAGCGCTTATTCATTACTCTTCAGATAAGTTTCAAATGAAGGAATATCAGCTTCAGTTCAGCGGCGTAATTAATAAAATTTTGGAAAATATTGCCGAGTACGCGGCTTCGCGTACTTCGAATCTTTATAAAAAAATAAACGCCGATGCAATGGTAAATATTAATCCTAATGCTTTTTATCAAGCGGTTTATCAAATTATTAAAAACGCCTGCGACTCAATGCGCGAAGGCGGAAACATTTTTGTTACTATTAATAAAGATGACGATGGAAATCTTATTACGGAAATTAGCGATCAGGGTTTGGGCGTTCCTGAAAGTATTAAGCAGGAAATTTTTGATCCGTTTATGACGCAAGGAAAAGAAAACGGCGTTGGCTTGGGATTAGCGGTTGCAAAAAAAATTATTGAACAACATCGGGGGAGCATTACGGTTGAAAGCGATTTGGGCGAAGGCAGTAAGTTTAAAATTTATCTTCCTATAGCCGATGCAATAGAATAGAAATTTATTTACATATTTATAAATCCATTGAAATTTCATTCCGAAGAAAAGAAAAATCTGAATTACAATCTGATTACAATTCTGGGACCCACCGCAACAGGCAAAACTAAATTAGCCGCAAGACTTGCAAATCATTTTAACGGTGAAATAATTTCTGCAGATTCACGTCAAGTTTATAAAAAAATGAATATCGGAACCGGCAAAGATATTCAAGATTATTTTGTTGACGGAAAATTTATTGAACATCATTTAATTGATATCATCGAACCTAAAGAAGAGTATAATTTATTTTCTTTCATTAAAGATTTTAACGAAGCGTTCTCAAAAATTAAAACAAGCGGGAAGATTTCTTTTTTAGTGGGAGGAACAGGATTATACATTCATTCAATTCTAAAAAATTATGAATTGAAAGAGATGGAACTTGATGATTATTTCGATTATGATAGCTATAATTTAATTGAATTAAAAAATATTCTACTAAGCCTAACTCAGAACATTCATAACACTACCGATTTATTGGAAAGAGATAGAATTATAAAAGCTATTCTTATTGAAAAATCAAATCTAAAAAAAACTTTAAAAGCTAACCTCATTAATTCGCTTACTATTGGAATTAAATTAGACCGCGCTGAAATAAAAAATAAAATAACTCTTCGCTTAAAAAAAAGATTGCAAGAGGGAATGATTGAGGAAGTTGAAAGTTTATTAGAGGATGGAATTACTTTTGAACGTTTAAAGTTGTTCGGATTGGAATATAAATTTATTGCAATGCACTTGAACAACGAATTAAATTATAATGATATGTTTCAAAAATTAAATAGCGCAATTCATAATTTTGCAAAGAGGCAAATGACCTGGTTTAGAAAAATGGAAAAGGAAGGCGTCAATATTAATTGGATTGACGGCGCAGATTATGTGTCAGCTAAAAATTTGATCCAAAAACATTTTAATTTAAAATGATTGAATTACCGGAAGCCGTAAAAAAATATTTAGACAAATATTCGCTTTCTGAGTGGCGGCTTGAGTGGAATGAAAACAAAAATATTACGCACGTAATAGTTGTCCCAGCTATCAGCGAGTTTGGTTATATTCAGAAATTATTAAGTTCTCTTTCACAAAATAATTCTGAATATTTAAAAAACACTTTAATAATTTTTGTTGTAAATAATTCAGCAAACTCTTCATCGGAAATAAAAATTGATAACTCTAAAACCATTTCTTATCTGAAGAATAAAATTGACACTACAAATGACAGCGGCTTGCAAATTGGAATTATGGATGCCGCTTCTTCAGGAAATGGATTGCCTAATAAAACTGCCGGGGTTGGTTTAGCTCGTAAAATTGGGATGGATTATGCATTACGGATTTTTAATTATTCAAATTCGCAAAAAAAAATAATTACTTGTCTGGATGCTGATTGCACAGTTAAGCGAAATTATATTACTGAAATAGTCGAGAGTTTTAATAATAAAAAGTTATCCGCCGCCGTTGTAAATTTTTCTCACAATATTTCAGGGGAAGATGAAAACTCCAAAGCAATAATTTGCTACGAAATATTTTTAAGATATTATGTTCTCGGTTTAAAATTTGCAAATTCACATTATGCCTTTCACGCTATAGGCTCAACAATGATTTGTGATTTTGAAAGCTACATAAAAGTGGAAGGGATGAATAAGAAAAAAGCCGCTGAAGATTTTTATTTTCTTGAAAAACTTGCGAAGAATTTTTCTATAACTAAAATAAATACTACGACAGTTTATCCTTCTTCCAGAGAATCGTTGCGCGTCCCTTTTGGAACGGGACAGCGCGTAAATCGCTTTTTGTCTAAGGCGCAAAATGAATATCTGCTTTACAATCCAAAAAGTTTTAAAGTTTTAAAAGAATGGTTAGAAATATTTCATTCATCGGAAACACATTCCTCAGATTATTATCTTAGCGAATCAAAAAAAATAAATAAAAGCTTGCATGATTTTTTAATCTCTCAAAACTTTAATAAGAGAGCTGAAAACATTATGACTAATTCAACTTCGCTTGAGCAATTAAAAAAACAAAAGTTAGTTTGGTTTGATGGATTCATGACTTTAAAGTTGATTCACTTTTTAAGAGACAATGGTTTCCCATTAATTAATATGTTTGATGCTTTAGATGAAATGTTTACTAATTTTAATCAAAAAAATATTTACCGAAAAAATAAAAGCGAATTGCCCGATTTAGAAATTCAAAAAAAATATTTAAACGTACTTAGAATAATCGCTTAAGATTTAAAATGATTAAAAAAACTTCACAGGATGAAATTCAAAATTATTTAACAGACGCCGCAAATGTTAAAGGCTTTTGCGATGCGGTTTATCTTCCGGAATCCGCAGATGATATTTCTGAAATACTAATTAATGCGAATAAAAATAAAACTCCGGTTACTATTTCAGGCAACGGCACCGGACTTACGGGCGGCAGAGTTCCGCAAGGCGGCGTTGTTATTTCAACTGAAAAGCTGAACAAAATTATTGAAATAAATTTGGATGAAATGTATGCGATTGTTGAACCCGGAGTTATTCTTTCAACATTTCAGACAGAAGTAAAAAATAAAGGTTTACTTTATCCTCCCGATCCAACGGAAAGAAATTGTTTTATCGGCGCTACAATTTCCACAAATGCCAGCGGGGAGAAAACTTTTAAATACGGCGCTACAAGAAATTTTGTTTTGGAGTTAGAAGTTATACTTGCTTCGGGAGAAAATTTAAAATTAATCCGCGGGGAAAATATTGCCGAAGATTATTCATTAAACTTAAAAACTCAAAACGGAAATAATTATAAATTAATAATTCCCGATTACAAAATGCCAGAAACAAAAAATACTTCCGGCTACTTTGCTGCAGAAAACATGGATGCTATCGATTTGTTTATTGGCTCGGAAGGAACATTGGGCGTAATCACTAAAGCTAAACTTCAACTTGTAACGCTTCCCGAAAAAATAATTTCCTGCGTTGTTTTTTTTGATGACGAGCTAAACGCTTTAAACTTCATTGGTAAAGCCCGCTACTTATCATTGATGTCAAGAAATAAAAATATTCCAAATGTTGTTGACGCTCTTGCTTTAGAATTTTTAGATGAAAATGCTTTAAGATTTTTATCTGAGGACAACGCTAAGATTCCAAGCGCTTCAAAATCCGCGGTTTGGTTTGAGCAGGAAGTTTCAAATGAAAATGAAGATTTACTGCTTGAAGAATGGACGGAATTAATTTTAAAGTATAAAGGCGACGAAGAGTCTGTTTGGTTTGCTTTTTCTGAAGCAGACAAAAAAAAGATTGAAGAATTTAGACACTCCCTCGGTTCAAAAGTGAATGAATATATTTCTAAAAATAATTTTAGAAAGCTGGGCACCGATGCAGCGGTGACGAATGAAAATTTTTTTGAGTTTTATAATTTTGCTAAAACCATAGTTAAGAAAAATAATATTGATTTTATTGTATTCGGACACGCCGGCAACTCGCATGTTCATTTGAATATGCTGCCTAAAAATGAAAATGAATTTAATAAAGGTAAAGAAGTTTACAGACAAATTTGTATTAAGGCCGTAGAGCTTGGCGGCACAGTTTCCGCCGAGCATGGAATTGGAAAAATTAAACGCGATTATTTAATTGATATGTATGGAATGGAAAATATTAATAAAATGGCTGCGGTAAAAAAAACGCTTGACCCAAATTGGATTTTGGGAAGAGGAAATATTTTTGATGAAAATCTAATTTAACTTTTTAATTCTTTTCTTAATCGTTTATAGTCGGGACAAAATTTTTCAACCAAGTTCCAAAACTTTTTTGAATGATTCATTTCTTTTAAATGACAGAGTTCATGTATAATTACATAATCAATAACTTCGCTTCTAAATTTCATCAGCTTAAAATTAAATGATAACTTACCCTTAGATGAGCAGCTCCCCCAGCGTGTTTTCTGTCCTCTTATTCCGATTTTATTAAATACAATTCCAATTTTTTTTGAAAGAAGATCGATTCTTTCAGGCAAATATTCTTTCGCTCGTTTTTTTAAGAATGTAAAATAAATTTCATCGCTTTTGTAATTTGAATCTTTCGGGAGTCTAACTGTAAGAATATTATTTTCAAATCGAATTAAAGGTCTTTTAATAAATAGGTCATAGCTTTGCTGGATTTTTATTTCTTCGCCAAAAAAACAATATTTATTTTCTTCGCTTTTAATTTTTGCGGAATATTTTTTTATCCAATCAATTTTAGAATTTAAAAATTTCTCGCCGTCATGAATTGAATAGCGGTTTGGAATAATCAATTCCAAACTGTTCGAATTAATTCTGAGTTGTAAATATTTTGCTTTTCTGCTGAAACGAATTTGATAAGGAAGGACAGAGTCATTAACCAAAAGTTTTGCATAGCTAACCCTATTCATCGTCATAAAGATTTCTTTTGGTTACAACTTTTTCAATCCCTTTTGCCTCGCGATAAAAAAATTGACGCATCATTTCCTGAGTGAACAAAAGCGAATTTATTCTTTCTTCCAGGGTAGCATTTTGCCAGTATACAATTTCGGCTTTATCCGCTTCTTCAAAACTTTTAAATATTTTGATTGTTTTTTCCATAAGTTACTTTAAATATTTAAAAGTCGTTTTATCTTTTGAATCTTGAAGTGAAATTCCAAGATTATTTAATTCATTTCTAATTTTATCCGACAGCGCATAATTTTTTTCTTTCTTAGCGTCAATTCGCAATTGAATCAATAATTCTATTAATTCATTTTCTAACGAATGATTTGACTTTTGGCTTTGTTTTGATAGATCAACGATTCCTAAAACTCCCTCTGCGGTTTTGGATAAAAGGTTTTTTACATTTTCATAAAATTCAGAACTTAAATTTTCATTTTCCGCAATAGCTTTGTTTACTTCTCGAATGAAATCAAAAATTACAGCCACGGCTTGCGGAGAGTTAAAATCATCATCCATCGCCGACTCAAAAGCATCCTTATATTTTTTAAAATCAAAATTGGGATCTTCTCCGTCTTCATTTGCCTGCCCCGTTTGCGGGGTGTTATGGCTATTAATTTTCTCCACTAAGTTATTCAATTTCTCCAACCCCTTACTTGCAGAGGCAAGCAACTCATCCGTAAAATTTAAAGGTCCGCCGTAATGAGATTGAGCAAATAACATTCTTATTGCTTCGGCTGAAAAGCTTTTTAGCACATCTCTCGCGGTTGAAAAGTTGCCGAGAGATTTAGACATTTTTTCATCATTAATATTTAAGAAGCCGAAGTGAATCCAATAATTAACAAACCTCTTTTTATTTGCCGCCTCGCTTTGAGCAATTTCATTTTCATGATGAGGAAAAATTAAATCATTGCCGCCGCCGTGTATATCAAACGTGTCGCCCAAATGTTTGCAGCTCATGGCAGAGCATTCAATATGCCAGCCGGGGCGACCATTCCCCCAAGGGCTTTCCCAATACGGTTCGCCTTCTTTTGCTTTTTTCCACAATGAAAAATCTAATGGATTTTTTTTCTCTTCGTTTATTTCTATTCTTGCGCCGGATTCTAAATCATCAATTTTTTTACCGCTTAGTTTTCCATATCCATTAAAATTAGTAACATCATAAAATACATTTCCATCAACATTATAAGCCGAGCCATTTTCAACTAACTTATTAATCATTGCAATTATATCGCCCATGTGTTCGGTTGCTTTGGGATAAATTGTCGCTCTTTTAATTTTTAATTTTTCTATATCTTCTAAAAAAGCATCAACATATTTTCCCGCAACTTCCTTTGAATCTATTTTTTCTGTAATTGATTTTTTAATAATCTTATCGTCAACGTCAGTCAAATTCATTGCATAAGTAACATTATAGCCTTTGTACTCAAGGTATTTTCTAATTATATCAGCCATAACAAAAGTGCGCGCATTGCCGATATGGAAATAATCATAAACGGTTGGTCCGCAAACGTACATTTTTACGTCAGGCGGATTTATAGGTTTAAATTCTTCTTTCTTTTTTGTGAGAGTGTTATAGATAAGCATAGATAATTTTTTTTGTAATTATAATTTAAAGAGTTTTATTTATTTAGATTTAGCATAATACTTTAGCTCATCATTTTAACAAAATCATTTTTTGGACAGCTGAGTAACTACCGAAAATTATTCTATATAAATAAATACCATTGGAAAGAAATCCGGCGTCAAAAATAATTTCATGATTTCCTTTTTGCTGATACTGATCTATTAAAGTTTTTACTTTTCTTCCTAATATATCAAATACTTCTAACAACACTTTTCCGTTTTGAGGTATAGAATAACTAATAAGTGTAGAGGGATTAAATGGATTTGGATAATTTTGATTTAACTTAAAACTAACCGCATTATTTAATTCTTTAAATTTTTCTGATTCGGTAATCTCCTTTACTATAGAAAATTTAACGGCATCGGCTCTCAACACAACATTTGGCGTGTTTTCTCCTGAGTCAATTACTTTTAGTTCTACGTTTAAGTTTGCCGGAATAAAAGATCTCTTAATAATTTTCCAGTTTCCACTTCCGAGGTTTTGATCGATAAAAAATGAATCAACATCAACGCCATCTATTTTTAAAATATACAAAGCTTGCTTCGCTGCATTCACTGTTGTGGGCACAGTTGCTTCAATATCATAAACGCCATTTTTTTTAAGTTCAAGGGAATAAACCGCATAAGCGGGAGGATTTTGATTTAGATACGCGTACCGGCTGCTGCCGCCAAAACCTTTCGCCGAACTATAACTCCAGGCGCCGAATTCTTTATAATTTAATAGATCATCATTATCAATTAAATTAAAATAAGGTTCTACATTTGCTTTGTATGGAACTGGATAAATGGAATTGTTTGGATCATCGCTATAAATAAAAACCGAATCGTTGTAAGCCCCGGAAGTACTTGAATGAAATCTTATTTCTATAGTATCGCTTTGCATAGCGGGAATGAATTTTGGGAAGGAGTTATTAAGAACAATTTCATTCTCCCTTGCCGTTATGTTTGTAATTTTTAATTCGCCATTCCCTAAATTTTTTAAAACTAATTTGAAAGCGGCGGTATCTTCTTCAGAAGTTAAACCAAATTCAATTATTTCTTGGGGAATAAATAATTGTTTGTCTTTAATTAAAGCTGAAAGTTTTATTACGTCTTGAGTTATTGTATTTCCATTCGGATCTATTCCATAAGCAATCATTTGAATGTTATTATCGCCGCTTGAATTAAAATAAGCGGTTGATATGTAATTCCAACCCTGCGGATTTGTATTCTCGTAATTAACTTCTTTTTCTTCCCCGCCGGATTTTATACTAATTTTAATTTTGCTTGTTTGTTTTTCGCTAAAAGGAAATTGAAAAAATATATTATAGTTCCCACTTTGGTTAATGGGCAGTTTCCAATTAGTTACGACGGAATCATTATTATTAATATGCGACTGCCTGTAATTTAAATCCCATACAAATCTATTTGAATAAGAAACCCAATCCCCTTTTGCTTCAGAATAATTAGCGTCATTATCATCTATATAAATATCATCCGGTAAAATATTTATAAACGCAGTTGAAAGGTTTCCGGCGGTATCGGTAATTGCGGTTCCAACTTTAGCCAACTTATTTTTCATAAAAATATTTGAAGTTATCCATTTATTTTCTCCAATATTTTCACATGGTTCAATTGAATAATGTTCATAAATATCTTTAACCACAACGACCGGCTGTTTCTGAAAAATCTTTTCGTTGGATTGTAATAAAAATCTTACTTCACTTCCATTTAACTGTTCACTTATTTTAAGATCAGGATTTGTGGTGTCTGAGGTTTTCATCCATCTTTGCATGGCTTCAATAGCAGAACAATATCTGAATTTTACATCAGCATAATTTGCAGCGGCATTATGAACTATGTCGTCTATTCTTTTAATATTATCTAAAAAATTATCTTCCGGCAAATGCGCCCAAATGCAAACTACTTGATCTATCCCTTTCTTTGCTTGATTAAATATATAATTCATTAAGGACGAATCCATACTGGCCATATAAATGGAGCGAAGATTCCAGCCATTTAAATCTCCCTCTACTTGATAATTTTTAGACGAAGGGTGGAAAGGAACAAATTGAGATGAAGATTGGGACCAATCATAAATATTATCCAGAGGTTCTAATGTGTCATTATGAATATTAGGGTAATCATCATGCATGCTAAACGGCAGCATACCATCTAAATAATTTTGCCAGTAATTATCCATATAATGCCAGCCGCTTCTAAACGAAACCGGGAAAACATTTGCTTCCAATAAAAATTGAGATAAAGTATAATCAAAATCTTCTTTTGAACTTTGAAAATCTTGAGCTTGATTCCAATAATATTTCCCATCTCCATTGTAGTCATACCATTTAAAAGTATGATAATGAAAGCTTACTTCATCGCCCCATTTTTTTATTTTCTCGTTGTGGTATTTTTTCATTAAGTAAAGAGGTAAAATATTATTTTCAGGCAGGTTGGTATTTTTTCCGTATCTGTAAGTATTTCCCCCCATCATCCACCATGTCAATTTTAAAGTATTACCGTATGAATCTTTAATTTGATTTCTAAAATCATCCGACATTACTTTGAAGGCATTGTAATTAGGATCAGAATAAAGTTCTAATCCGTAAATATTATGAAAGGTGTTTGTGTTAAGCCCATCCCAAATGCCCGTATCAGAACCAAGGACCAAATAAACATTTCCCTGCGCAAAGATATTCTGAGCAAAAATAACGATAATAAAAATATTTAGAATAATAAATTTCATTTCAGTTCACCAAGCAAAATAATTTCAAAAACAAATTTATAAATATTAATTTTTAGACGTCTTCCCCACAATAATCAATCCCAGCATTCCCAAATCGCTGTATAAAAGCGGCGCGAATACCGGCGCAAAAACAAGCATTCGTTCAAGACTAATTTCTCCTGTGCCTGCAAGATCTGCCGAGAGATGAAAACCAAAACCAAGCACGCCCACAACTATCGCGGCAATCATCGTCCAGAAATAGACAAGCTCGTCTCTCTTTGTCCATTCTTTTGATAACGCAATTGTTAAAACAACCGAAGTGGCAAATAATCCAAATACAATTGCAATTAATTTATAAACGTTGTAGCCGTATTGAGCGTGATCGATAATTGATGTTACAGCGCTTGCGCCAAATCCTAATCCTACCAGCCACAAAAAATGTTTGTCTCGTGAAATTGGCGCGTGAAATAATCCGATTCCCGGTACATTCAACATTCCCGGTTGATCACTCATTTCTTCAGTGATTCCGTATAATCCTAATAAAGAAATTCCGGCAAAAGCCAACGGCGCTAGTATGGGAGAGCCGAAAACAATCCACGCCCAGCTTAAATGTCCAAGAGGATTTAATACCGCATTCATGTGAAAAGCGGTGCCGATTACGCCTACTAAAATTCCCACAACCATTAAAGAAATATGAATAAGCGCCGACCATTTTTTAGGCGATGTTTGAAACGAAATGACAAAACACGACATAGCCCCCAAAGGGAAAAAATAAATCGGTATCCATTCATACACAGGCACAAAGCTATTAATAGAGTGCGCCAGAGCCACATCTATTCCCGTAAAGAAAAGATTTATCCCCACAAAAATTAATAGCATCCGGTTTTTTTCCATCGGCAGCTTTATATTTGCAAGATGAAATATTTCTATATTGCTCATGGTCGTATTCCCCTTTTATGATCATCTCTTAATTTCTTTGCATCTTCTTTTACTTTATTTAATTGTTTAAGCATTGGATAAATGCCGTGCCACTGAACATAATCCGCGCCTTGCATATAAGCGCCGAACTTAGCGGTTCTTCCGTAGTAATGCCAAAGATCAAAAGCGTCAAAACTAATTTGAGTTGCAAACGGCTCCTTTGTAATTATTCCCTCTTTAACAAGTCCTTCAATAATGCTTGAAGCCTCTTTCACTTTTACGTTTACATATGAGGTAACGCTGTCCGCTCGATTATAAACTCCATTAATAAAATTAGGCGAATGACAATTTGAGCAAATAGATTTCATGGCATCTCTTCCTTCGCCGCCGTTCGGTCTATCCGAAGTAACAGCGGCAAATAAAAATTTAGAAAGCCGCTGCCCAACATCGTGGGTTGTACCCTGAATACCGAAGCCGCTCATGTGGCAGGTAGCGCAGGTTGGCGCGGGCATATCCAAAGTTGTAAGTCTTCCCGGCTTTTGAGTCCAGTTCCATTTTTCGCCTTGAGTTGCGTACATAACTCCGTGCGCTGATTCTTCATAAATTTCCATTTGTGGATGATCGGGACCTAAATGACATTGACCGCATATTTCCGGTTTTCTTACCTGCTCTAAAGAAAATTCATGGCGAAGATGACACTTGTTGCAGTTGCCTATGCTGCCGTCTAAATTAGGTTTGCCGATTGCATGACAGCTTTGGCAGGCGGCTGGAGTTACCGATGGTCCTTCGATATCAAATAAAGAATTTCTTTCTGCTGTAATTATTCCGTTGGGACCTCTGTTTGCTTCAGGTATATTTTGATCTACAAATTTTTGCTGTTCAGGAGAAAAATCAGCATAACCATTTAACGCCATCCAGGCTGGCGCGCCGTGCCTGCTGTGATCAAATTGTTTTGTTTCTGCAGGATGACATTTAGCGCATTGTTTTGGTGTGGGTGAAACTGTAATAAAATATCCTTGATGATCTTTCCCCATCGGATTTGACTTTTCAACTACATGGCAATCAGTACATTTTACTCCAGATTTTGCCATTGTACTGGCGGCATATTGATTTACAATATCCGGGGAAACTCTTCTATGGCAAGTTGCGCACTTATCAGCCGAATCAAAAACCACAGCGTTAGTGTTAATATCAACAGTTCCCTTTTCTCCACCGCTCGGCAGTTGGGTAAAGAGATAAATAATAATAAGAATACCAATTGTGGCGGCGACGCCGATAATTAATGTTTTTGGTATTTGATTAGCCATTAAATCCTCCCATCAAAACAATGTATAATTTATTTTTATAATTTTTGAAATGCGGTTTTAAAATAAACATTATATTTTAAATTAGCAGATAGATTGAAGTGAAAATTAAAAAGAAGGAAAAGTTTTTTGTTTGATGAAAATTATTAGTCTTATTATGAAGTCGACTGTTTAACGGTTTTATTTTCTCGTTCCAAAATCAGCAGAGGGATAGCCTCGTTTTTTGTGGCGGCTACGATTTTGCTTGCTACAAATTATGTTATAAAATACGAAGTGAACGGCATGAACAGCTTGATAAGCATTACTTATTTATTCTATCCGCTAACTCTGTTCTTGAATTCAAAACATCACTTAATAATATTTTATTCATTTTATCGGGCTGTTCAAAAATTGGACTATGCGCTGATTGATAAAAAGTATAAAATCCTTTTGCTGGCGCTTTGATTTTTGTAAAATATTCTTTTGCTAATTTATAAGAACAAGTATAGTCGTAAATTCCGTGAAAAAAATAAACCGGGACTCGAAAGGAATTTTTATTTTCCATTAGGTTTGTGCTTATCATTCTTTTCCAGTTTCGGCTTATACCCGATTGTGATTTATTAACCCATAAATTGTACTTCTCTGATAATGTGTATTCGCTAAAAAACAATGATGGGAATATAAGATCAGTAATTAGGTTGTTGATTTTTTTCATTGTTCCAATGCCAAGTTCGTGCATTGCAACGTCTCTAATTTTTTCATATTCTTCCGGTAAATTTCCACTATCTCCGAGAGATAATCGTTGCAAAGTTTTAACCATTTTTCGATTACCTAATTCATGGTATTTACTAAGCATATAATCGTATGCAATCTTTTCTGATTTCCGTTGATCGGACATCTGTGCAATGGCGATGTACGCATAATATAATTCCGGAACTTTATCAATAACATAAACGCCAATGAAGGTACCGCCGGAATGCCCCATCAAATAAATCTTTTTCTTATTAAAACGTTTTAATAGATATTGTGTTAATGTAATGGTATCATCAACAAGCTGATCCAAAGTTGTATTATCATTGGCTAAACTGGAACTATACGAAATACCGCATCCGCGTTGTTCCCACCATACCATAGTAAAATTCTTTTCTAGTTTAGTTGGAGATTTTTCCGTTAAAAAATAATCCGGCATTCCGCCGTGCAAATAAAGAATTATGGGATTATCAATGTTCTCTCCCTTAATAAACATCCCTTGTCTTGCGCCATTTATATCGATGAATAACTTCTCTGATATACTGTTATAAAGCGCTTTGCCATTCTTATCAAGCGGTTGTTTGGGCTTTCCTGAACTATAAAAAAACAGTATTAAAACTAAACTTATGATTGTGAGAAAAATAACTCCGCCTATTATCAACATACACTTCTTTATTGAATTCGATAAGTACATTGTTTAAATATTATTTATGCCTAACGGCGCTTATTTCACTGAATCGAACAGCAGTATTATATTTTTTTCTTCTCTACCGCCTGCCCGCCGGAATACGATGAAGTTGGGGCTTTTTTAATTATTTAAAAAAATGAAATTAAACTGGTATCTAACGTATTTATGCAAGCAGTACATATATGTTTTCTATTATCAAAAAGAACTTTTATTACAAATTAGCCGCAGCATTTATTATTTAAACGAAGAGATTTCATTTTTGCTATTCCCATTTACAAGAGGCTAAAGATTGTGTTACAATTTCTAAATCGAAATTAAATTTATTAATAATAATTAACAAGATAAATTTGCGGGCTGGTTAAATCTTATTTGCTCAAATAGCCGATTTGGTTTTTAATGGCGCCGCTTACAATTCAAATTCTTAAGTTAAAAAATTTGTTTTACTGAAATAAATTTTTGTAAGTTTAAATAAAAATTATGACTGAAAAATTAATTTATCATTTTATTAACGACGACGATTTCCTCCACATCTCAAATAAAATTAAAGAATTTGAGACGCTGACTGCCGGCGAGATTTGCGTAAGCATAAAAGAAAAAAGAAAATATTCTCAACTCAAAAAATCTATTAAAGAAATTGCAGAGGAAGAATTTTTTCGTCTCGGCATTAATAACACAAGAGACAAAACCGGCATTCTAATTTTTTTAATGCTTACAGATAGGCAGTTCCATATTTTAGCCGACAAAGGAATAAATGAAAAAGTATCAGACTCAACCTGGGATGAATTGAAAAATCAAATTCAAAAGTTTTTCTTAGCTGGTAAATTTGCCAATGGATTAATTTGGGGAGTTGAAGAAGTAGGTAAAATTTTAGCGCTGCATTTCCCCATTAAACCGGATGATACTAACGAAATCTCGAATAGAGTTATGCTTAGCTAAAGCCTTTTGACCGTCATTTCGATCCCACTGGGAGAGAAATCTTTCACATTATTTAGAAAAAGATTTCTCCCTTCGGTCGAAATGACATTTGCAGCAGTTCTGCAACACTCTCGGTAGGCGGGTCCTATCTGAATGACAAACTCAAAAGTAGAACGAACATTATTTTTATTTTTGAAAACCAGTTTCGCAATTGCTAAATTCAATTTTCATTTTACGTATTTAATAACTTCCTCTTCAGCTGATTGAATATCTTCGGCGGTGTCAATTTCAATGCAGCGCAGTTCATCAACATCAACAACGGCAATTTTATTATTTTTTTGAATTGCTTCTTCAAAAGCCGCTTCGTAAAAATGATTAACTTCTTTTCGATTCAAAATTTTATCATCTAAAATTTCAAATAGCCGCTCGTTAAAAGCGCTGTCAAATAATTCTATGCCGATTGATTCGCCGACAGCTTCTTTTGGATTTACTACTTTGCTTATTTCAGTTATAAAATTCTTTTCATCGACTGTTACTTTAATTTCTTCTTCGCCTAAAATATGATCGGAACGAATGGCGAGACAATTTTTATATTCCGAAGAAATAAGTTTATTAATTATTCTGCTGTCAAAAATTATGTCGCTGTCCAATAAAATTATGTCGTTATTTAAGATAGAATTTTTTGCCAGCCAAAGCGAATAAATGTTATTTGTAGTTTCAAACTTGTCGTTAAAAAGATATTCCACTTTTAAATTTAGAAAAGTTTTTTTTACAAATTCTTTTATTTGCTCTTGCAGAAAACCGGTTACAATTACAACTTCGTCAATTCCATTTTTTAAAAGATTATTTAACGTTCTTTCAAGAATTAATTGATCGCCAATTTTTAAAAGACACTTGGGAACATTATTGGTAAGGGGTCTCAGTCTGGAAGCAATTCCTGCAGCTAAAATAATAGCTTTCATAATTGTCCCGTAAGTTTTGTTGATGAATTAATATTCCTCTGAATCAAATAAAATAAACCCGCTAAAATATTTCCAACGGTAATTAATCCAATTAAGTAAATATCAATTCTATTAATAAAAGCGCAGAGAATTAATAAAGAAATTTCCGTTGTAGGACCGAGATAAGTCCACAAATGAATTATCAATTTATTTTTATTATAAAAATCCGCTGAGTTATATTTTTTAGTTTCCGATTCAATTGTGCTGGAAGAAAATTTTAACTGCACCGCAGAATATTTAAAATAAATCCAGAGCATAACTTTATCGAATTTTTTCCCTTTTTGAGTTAGCAGCCGATTGTATTCTTCTCTTAAAAATTTCAAATCATCGCCGAGCATACTTTTTCTATTTAAAGCATAATCGAGAAAACGGTTGCGGTAATAATCAAGCATAGAAGAATGAATTGCATTGCTTGCACCGGCGGCAATTATCATTCCCCACCAAAAAAGAGGATCATTGGAATGATTTGCAAAACCAAATCCAATGCCAAGATAAGCGGCAATGCTAACGATGTAATCTCCAAAGCCGTCTAAAATTCTTCCGATGTAAGTTCCATTTTTTTTAAGCCTTGCCAGTTGACCGTCGCTGCAATCAAGAACATCATAAATAATAAAAAACACTCCGGCAAAAATATAACCGTTGGCGTTAGCGAAGCCGAGCATTACGCTTGCCATCACGCCAAATAAAATTGAAATAATTGTTAAGTGATTTGGAGTGAGATTTGTTTTTAAAATTGATTTAACAAATATAAAAGCCAGCGGGCGGTAGAAGACGAGGTCGAGAACTTCTTCGACCTCAACCATCTTTAATGTTTTTTTGTATTCTTCGAATAACGTCATTATGATTGGCGGGAATTACAAAATTCTTTAATAGCCTCTATAACCATTTTATTTTGTTCTTGGGTTCCGAGTGAAATTCTTAAGTGAGAGTTAAGAAGCTCTTCATTCATAAATTTAATTATCAATCCTTTACTAGTAAGAAATTCTTTTAATGAAGATTTTATGTTTTCCGGTATTTCAACTAAAACAAAATTAGCGTTGGATTTAAAAGCTTTAAAGCCCGGCAGTTTGCTTAATTCATCAAAAAATAATTTTCTATCTTCGCTCATTTTATCGGCAATATTTTTATAATAATCGGCGCTGTCTAATGCGGCAATTGCAACTTCTTCATTCAATCTGTTAAAGCCTAAATACCTATTTGTAAACTTTGCTAAATTTTTATGATTCGCTCCAATAAGAGCAAAGCCGATTCTCATACCAGCCAAAGCATAATATTTAGAAAAAGTTCTGATGATAATTAAGTTGGGATATTTTTGAATTAAACTTTTTACATATTCATTGGAACTGTTGTACCAATAAGCTTCATCCAAAACAACGATTGTATCTTTAAATGCTTCAAGCACAGTGAATAAATCTTCGCGCGAAATAGAATTGCCGGTGGGATTATTCGGCGAGCTAATTAATACCACGCTTGGTTTTTCTTTTTCATTTAATTCAAGCATAGCTTTTACATCATAATAAAAACTATCATCGCCTTCCACCAAAGGATATTCAACATTTTTTCCGTTCACTTCATCTGCAAGGGCTTTGTAATACCACCATGAATAAGTTGGTATCATAATTTTTTGATGTTCATTTACATAACACTGCACTACTTGCTTTAAAAGATCTTCCGCGCCGTAGCCAAGCAAAACATTTTTTTCATCAATATTAAATTCCTTTGCAAGTCTTTCTGAAAGAATACTTTTAACGCCCTTTGTAAAAACTTTAGAATAAAAACTAATCTTTGTAAGATCAGCGTTTTTAAGAATTTCAAAACACAATGGAGCGGGTCCATAATTGTTTTCATTCCTATCAAAGTAGATGAGATTTTGTTTCATATAATTTTAAAATTTGTAATGAAATGTTTAATTAAATATTTAGCGCACAATTACATTTTAACTCCGCATCTAAAATATTAAAAAGGGAATTATAACAGAAATAATTTTAAAGGGCGAATAACTCAGGACAATAAATATCACGAATGGGAAAAATTAATTAGGTCGTCAAATTAATATTTGAATCCCTTTATACAACAGATACAATGCAATTAAAAATAAAATTACTCCCAATGCTTTTATTACAACATTAACAAGTTTTAAGTTTAATTTTTTTCTGTACTTTACAATTGTTTTTGCATAAATAGATAGCCATAAAAAACTTCCGAACGCCACCGCAAATCCATAAAATGTTCCCAATAGCAGCGGGTGTAATTCTTCCTTATTTAGTTCATTAGTTGGTTCATCATTGCTAATAGAATTTGTAGAATCTTCGGGGATGTTATTAAATTTTTGTGGTTCTGAGTTTGACATCTGTCTAATTGAATTTACATTTTCCGAAATAATTAAGTTCAAGCCGCCGGTATTTAGTCCGATAGAAGAGACAAAAGAAAATATTAAAAATGTAGAAGTTAGCCATCCCAAAAACAATGAGGGATTTGTAATATTAATTATTATTCCCGTTCTAAACCCGCCTTCATTTTTTATTTTATCGGTAACAATATTTTTTTCATTAGGATTTTCAAGGTTGAATTCAGTTCTAATAATTTTAATACCTATAAAAATTAAAGCGGCGGCGCCTACAATCAATAGATACGGGATAACCGGTTTGTATAAAGAATAGAGCGAGGAAATTCCGTAAACAATTAAAACCACATAAATAAATTCAATAACCGAAGCCCCCAAAGCGGTGCGCATACAATATCGAAGTCTGCCGCTTAAAGCGTTTGAAGTAATAATAACATTAATAGGACCCGCTACGGGAATTGAAAAAATAAATCCGGCGACAAACCCAACAATAGTAATTGTAATTACAGCTTCAATCATATTTTTAGCTTATATTTTTAATGTTTGAGATAAAGCAAAATTAACATAATGGCTTAGAAATAAAAATCTTCCATAAAAAAAATTTTGAATTTTTATCTTTTCAAATTACTTCCAAACAAAACCAATTTCTTTTAAGGAATTCATAATAACATATATTGATTTTAGAAATTGGGTTTGTCAGGAAAGGAAAAAATAGAGACGTTTTCAAAACGTCTCTACGGTTTTTTTGTGGGTGTTAAATTTTGTCTTTGTAAAGACGTACTGAGAACGTCTAATTGTATAAGCCGTTTTTTTGCAGCCTTTTTATTTTTACTATGAAAGAAAATTTCAAATAGTTATTTTTTATAAGTCATCAACAAGACATAAAAAATCTTTTAATAAACTAAGCGAGGAAACATTGGAAATTCAATTCATCGGCGCAGCGCAGGAGGTTACTGGTTCCCAGCATCTCCTAAAAATTAACGGTAAAAAAATTTTGCTGGAATGCGGAATGTATCAAGGTCATCGTAAAGACGCCTTCGAAAAAAATAAAAATTTTATCTTTAACCCTTCTGATATCGATGTTATGCTTCTTTCTCACGCCCACATCGATCACTCAGGCAACATTCCCAACCTTGTTAAAAATGGTTACAAAGGATTAATATATACAACCAACGCAACCGTTGATCTTTGCCAAATTATGCTTCGAGATTCCGCTTATCTTCAAGAGCGCGATGTTGAATGGGTGAATAAACGCCGAGCTAAACAAAATAAAAAACTATTTGAACCGCTTTATACCATTGAAGACGCAGAAGCTGCAATTACGCATTTTGTGGGAGTGCAGTATGATAAAAGCATTGAAGTTGTTCCCGGAGTCAACGCTATTTTTAGAGACGCAGGACATATCCTTGGCTCTGCTGGTATCTTACTTGAAATAAATGAAGACGGCAGAAAAATAAGATTGGGCTTTACCGGCGATCTTGGTCGTGATGATATGCCCATTTTACGCAACCCAAATGTACTGCGCGATCTTGACGTACTAATAATGGAAAGCACTTACGGCAACCGTCTTCATTCAGTAACGGGAGATGTTGAAGATGAGTTAGCATCAGTAATAAATGAAACGATAAATCATAAACGGCAAAATAATTATTCCCTCATTTGCTGTGGGGCGCACCCAGCTGCTTGTTTACGTGCTTCATAAATTATGGGATCAAAATAGAATTCCCTCAATTTCCGATTTATGTTGATTCTCCTTTGGCTCTAAAAGCAACCGATGTTTTTCGACTTCATCCGGAATGTTTTGATAGAGAAACTTACCGGGTTTTTCTTCAGAATTATGAAGACCCTTTTGGCTTTGGAAGGCTCACTTACATTCGTGATGTGGAAGCATCAAAAGCATTAAATGAACTTAATACGTCATGTATAATTATTTCTGCTTCGGGCATGGCCGAAGGCGGAAGAATTCTTCATCACTTAAAAAACAATATTGAAGACAAAAGAAATTTAATTTTGTTTGTGGGATATGCTGCCGAAAATACCCTGGCAAGAAAAATTATGGATGGAAATGTAGAGGTAAATATTTTGGGAGATAGTCACAAAGTAAATGCTAAAGTAAAAAAGATGGATTATTTTTCCGGTCATGCAGATCAAAAAGGTTTGCTTGATTATTTACGCTTCAGCTCTCCCGAAAAACTAAAAAATATTTTTCTTGTGCATGGTGAAGCTGATCAAGCACATCCTTTAATGGAAAAAATTAAAGGCAAAGGATATAAGTCGGTATATTTTCCGGTTCACGGACAAAAATTTGAAATATAAGTTTAACAAACACTTTTTAATAGTGACAAGGTAATGTAGAACCTTAATTAATTAATAGACCCCTAAATTTATTTTATGAAAAAATATATTGCGTTCTTTCGAGGTATTAATGTAGGCGGGCATAAAAAAGTTCCGATGGCTGAATTGAAAAGACTTTTTGAAGAGCTTAGTTTTGAAAATATAAAGACACTTTTAAATTCAGGAAACGTATTGTTTGAAGCAAATGAAACAAAAGAAGAAAGTCTAATAAAAAAAATTGAAGGTGCTTTTGAAACTAAATTTGGATTTGATAGCAGAATTATGATCCGCACCTTCGCGGAGATTGAAAATATTATTTCATTAGATCCATTTAAAAAAATAAAAGTTGAAAAGCACACACGCTTGTATGTAACATTTTTACCAGCTAAATCAATCAGTAAATTAAAGCTGCCTTACGCTTCACCCGAAGAAGATTTTCAAATTTTAAGCAAATCAAATCGAGAAGTGTTTTCAGTTTTAACATTAAAATCTTCCCAATCAGTTAAAGCTATGGCTTTTATTGAAAAAGAATTTGGAAAAGATGTTACAACAAGAAATTGGAACACCATTATTAAACTTTCAGAAATGTATGGCTTATAGTGAAAAAATAGCTGCGAAAATAAGAGAAGCTCTTTCTCATTTGCCCAAAGTGGAAGAGAAAAAAATGTTCGGCGGGCTGGCTTTTATGGTTGATAATAAAATGTGCATCACCGTAGGCGTTGATAGAATTATGTGCCGCATTGATCCCGATCTTCACGAAGAAGCGCTAAAAAGAAAGGGCTGCAGTAAGGTGATAATGGGAGGGCGTGAATATAAAGGTTACATTTACGTAAATGAGAAAAGTATAAAAACAAAAAATGATTTTGAATACTGGATTAAGCTCTCCCTAGATTTTAATAAGCGAGCAAAGTCATCTAAAAAGTGAAATATAATTTAAAGTTTTTATTTGAGTAAAAAATGGATCGTAATAGCATTTATAATAAAACATACGAATCAACTTCTTCTAAAGAAATTCTTTTTAATAATGGAGAGTTTGAAAAGTGCACCTTTAAAAATTGTGATTTCTCGGCTTGCGATCTTTCTGAAATATTATTTATTGATTGTGAAATTATCGGCTGCGATTTAACCTTAGCCAAACTTGTAAAAACGGGTTTTCAGAATGTAAGTTTTAGTAAAAGCAAAATGCTCGGACTTCTTTTCTATAATAGTAATGAATTTGGTCTTTCATTCACCTTTGATGATTGTTTATTAAATCATTCATCATTTTACAAAATGAAAATTAAAAAAACCTTATTCAAAAATACTCAATTACTTGAAACCGATTTTACTGAATGTGATTTAACAAATTCAATTTTTAGCAATTGTGATCTTACAAAAGCGATATTTGAAAATACTATATTGGAAAAATCGGATTTCAGAACATCTTTTAATTACACTATCGATCCGGAAAAAAATAGAATTAGAAAAGCTAAATTTTCATTGCCCCAAGCGGTAAGATTGTTAAGCAAATATAATATTGAAATTGACAATTAATGTTTTATTCCTTTTTTGATTCTCATTCCTGCCCTCCATCAATTCCTTTTAGTTGAAGAATTATTATACTCCCTATTATTATTAGATCAAAAATTTAAGTATCGATTAAAAATGAAAGCAGCAGTATTAAATAGTTTTGGCGGTGTTCCAAAATACCAAGATTTTCCTGAACCAACTCCAAAAAATGAAGGTCAAATTTTAATTTCTGTTACAGCAGCTTCAATTAAAAATTTGGATAGAATTATGGCAAGTGGAAAAACTTATTCAAAAACTAATCAGCTTCCCGCAGCAGTAGGATTTGATGGAGTTGGTGTTTTGGAAAACGGAGAAAGAGTTTACGCACAAGGTATTACAGGAATGCTTGCAGAGAAAGCTTTGGTTTCAAAAGATAGGTACATCCCTTTGCCAAATAAAATTGATGATGTTTTGGCAGCCGCAGTTCCAAACGCTGTATTAGGCTCTGCCATGGCGCTGCGCTATAGAGCAGAAATAAAAGAAGGAGATGTCGTTTTAATAAATGGAGCAACCGGGGTTACCGGTCAATTTGCGGTTCAAACAGCTAAGCATTTCGGCGCATCAATTGTAATTGCCACAGGCAGAAACAGCAGACAATTAGAACGTTTAAAAAACTCGGCGCCGATATAACTATATCTTTAAAACAGAATGATGAATCTATCATCCAGCAATTAAAAGAAATAAATAACAAAACTCCGATTGATATTGCAGCCGACTATTTATGGGGTCATCCTGTAGAGTTAATAATAGCAGCTCTAAAAGATAGCGGTTCAAATAAAAAAAATAGAATACGTATCGTAAGCATTGGCAATATGGCTGGCGAAAATATTGATTTAATGACCAGCGCTTTAAGAAGTTCTAAAATAGAAATACTCGGCTCCGGGCTAGGAAGTTATCGGAAAGATATATGGGAGAAACTGAATACAGAAGTAATTCCTGAAATGTTACAATTGGCGGCAGAGGAAAAACTAATAATTGAAACTGAAACCGCAAATTTAAATGATATAGAAACTGCCTGGGAAAAAGATAGTTCCCCGGGAAAAAGACTTGTAATAATTATTAAGTAATCAACTAATAGAAAAATCTCTTTTTATGAATTGGGAATTAATCTTAAATTTTTCTTTAGCTATGCTCGCTATCCTCAACCCTATCGGATTAATACCCATATGGAGTGAGTTAGCTGGTGATGAAAAAGGTAATATTCAAACCAAAATTGCAATACTAGTTACATTTACTTCGGGGATCATATTAATAATTTTTTTGGTTTTGGGAAAACAGCTGCTCGCTTTATTCCATGTTGATTTAGCTTCATTTCAAATGGCTGGCGGTATCTTTTTATTACTAACGGGCATCCAAATGCTTAATGGAAAAACAACCAAATTAAAAGACCGTAAAGAAGATGGGAAAAGTCCAGGTGAAATTGCAAAAAAAAGATTTCGAAAAATAATTGTCCCTCTCGGAATTCCGATGCTTGCCGGTCCAGGTTCCATTACCACAGTAGTGATCTACGGAATAAAGGCGCATAATATCACCGATTATATTCTTTTATCTATTATAGTAATTCTTACGGTATTTATTCTTTTTATATTCTTCTTTTCATCAAGATGGTTAGATAGAAAAATTGATCAGCTTGTATTTACAATCTTCACAAGATTATTCGGATTAATGGTTGCCGCCATAGCTATCGGTTTTATATTTGAAGCTATTAAAAAAGCATTCCCTTCAGTTGCATAATATATTCCTATCTTGCTTCGTGAATACCTGCCCTATTTTTTTTAATTAATTTTTCTCTAATTTTCATCTCGATTTATAGAAAAAAATGAATAAGAATAACATAAGATTAAAAATTATTCTCACATCCCTTTATTGAAACTTATTATTAATTTTTAACTGGATTCTTTCTATGGAAAGCCATTACACAATACCAATTATTGCACTTTTACCTTTCGTGTTAATGCTTGCATCAATTGCGGTGTTCCCGCTGTTTTGGAATCACTTTTGGGAAAAAAATAAAAATAAATTACTAATTTCCGTTTTACTCAGCATTCCCATAATAATTTTTCTTGCTGCTTCAAATCTAACTTACGAGTTAGTTGAAACTATGCTTTTTGATTACGTACCATTTATAGTTTTGCTCGGTTCACTTTTTACAATTACCGGTGGAATTTTTTTAAGTGGAGATATTGAAGCTAAGCCGTCTATTAACACTTTATTCCTTGCTATCGGAGCAGTTCTGGCTTCATTTATGGGAACAACCGGCGCCGCAATGCTGCTTATCCGTCCTGTGATTTCCACGAATAAAGAAAGAACTTTTAAAGTTCATACCATACTTTTTTTTATTGGAATAGTAGCTAATTGCGGAGGACTTTTAACTCCCCTTGGCGATCCCCCCTTATTTATGATGTACTTGCGCGGAGCTGACTTTACCTGGTTTTTAAAATTATTTGTCGAGTGGCTTTTTACAAATAGCGCCCTGCTTTTAATTTATTATTTTGTTGACTCTTATTTTTATAGGAAGGAACCGGCGCCGGCAATCATGAGAGATGAAACTCAAATAAGACCAATAAAAATTGAAGGGAAGCAAAATTTAATTTTTCTGGTGGGAGTAGTTTTAGCGGTTGCATTTTTAAATGATCATTCATTTAACGTTCATAAAGCAAAATGAGTTTTTTAAATTCGTTCGTGAAATTGTAATTGTGCTGATGGCTTATTTGTCAATTTTATTTACTCCGCATTTGACCAGGGTCTCAAACAATTTTACGTGGGAGCCTATAAAAGAAGTTGCGTACCTATTTCTTGGAATTTTTATAACAATGGTTCCTTGCATTTTATATTTAGAAGCAAATGCAAAGCAGCTTGGCGTTACAACTCCTTCTCAATTTTATTATTACGCCGGACTCCTAAGCAGCTTTTTAGATAATACGCCAACAGCCGTAACATTTCATTCATTAGCTCTTGGTTTAGGTGAACAGACCAATGCAATGATGGCGGGAATACCGGAGGTTTTATTGCGCGCAATAAGTATCGGCGCGGTCTTCTTCGGAAGTATGACTTACATCGGCAACGGGCCAAACTTTATGGTAAAAGCAGTAGCGGAAGAAAACAATATAAAAATGCCAGACTTTTTTAGTTATATGTTTAAGTTTTCTTTAATCGTTCTTCTGCCGGTTTTTATTTTAGTTGAATTATTATTTATATGAATTTTTAAACCCTTGTCTACCATAGGCAGACTCTGCGAGGATTAAAATTGAAAGCGGTTTTTATGATTACAATAATGTGTCCTATACAAGAATTAAAACATAAACTACAATAAAATTATATTTATTGTGATAATCATAACTCAAAAGTATATCGTAGATGTTTAATTATTGTAATTAACGCAAAAATATTTTTTTGCCATTGTTATAATAAATAATTATCAATAAATTTTATCTCAGATGATTGCTCTTCTCTTTTTATAAATCTATACGGAAAATATTTATAATAATTCTGCATCATTTAATTTTATGCAGAAATCCTAAATTTTTAAATCATCCTAAATAAAAATCTTTCTATATATTTTAAGGACTTAAATGTTAGATAATAATCTTAACGCCAGGCTAGAAGTAATAAAATCAATTGAACCTTTTGTGGCAGAAAATATACATACACTGCTTAAGCCGATAGAAGAAAGCTGGCAGCCATCCGATTTTCTGCCTGATATGACTAATGAGAATTGGAAAGAAGAAGTTATTGATTTTAGAGAAAGAGCAAAAGAGATTCCTGATGAATTGCTTGTTGTGCTGGTAGGCGATATGGTTACGGAAGAGGCTCTTCCCACTTATCAAACCTGGCTAAACAGATTGGAAGGCATAACCGATGTTACCGGAACAAGCGATACGGCATGGGCAAGATGGAGCCGTGGATGGACTTCTGAAGAAAACCGTCACGGCGATTTACTCAATAAATATTTATATCTTACTGGCAGGGTAAATATGCGCTCGGTTGAAACTACTATCCATCATTTAATAAATAATGGTTTTAATCCGCAAACTGAAAATGACCCTTACCTCGGTTTTATTTATACTTCTTTTCAGGAAAGAGCTACAAAAATTTCTCATACAAATGTAGGCAGACTCGCAAAAAAAGTCGGTGAAACTCAGCTTCATAAAATATGCGGAATGATTGCAGGTGATGAAGCCCGGCATGAAAGAGCTTATAAATTATTTATGACTAAAATATTTGAAACCGATCCGGCGCAGGCAATACTATCTTTTGCTAAAATGATGAAGTTAAAAGTTACTATGCCCGCTAATATGATGAGCGACGGATATGATAAAAATTTGTTCACTAAATTCTCTAATGTTGCACAGCGCATAGAAGTTTATACCGTAGGTGATTACGCAAGCATAATTAAGAATCTTGTTAATGAATGGGAAATTTCTACAATTAAAGGTTTATCGGATGCGGCTGCTAAAGCGCAGGATTATTTGTGCAGGCTTTCAGAAAAATATATGATGGTTGCCAATAGGCTTTCTTTTTCCGGCGAAGCTGAAAAGTTTAGCTGGATTTATGATAGGAAAGTATAGTTTTCAAATAAAGTAAATAATAATTAGTTATAATCAATAACAGGTGATTCTTTTTTTACAAGATAAACGGCGTCTCGCGGGCGCACAGTCTCTTTGCATTTAATAGTAATGGAATCCCCTTTGGCTGCCTGCTGAATAAAGTTTTCATCAATTTTCATTTCAGAAATAATTAATTCGGCCACCCCGGTTGTGGGGCCAATAATATAAATTTTGTCCCCCGAATTTATTTTGCCGGTTTCAATTATAATATGAGCTGCTTTTGCTTGTTTGAAATAATTAACTACTTTCCCCAAATATTGTTTTCTGGTAGAGGCTTTGCTTCCGTAAATCTCACTGTAATCGTTTGAGCTGGGCATATCAAAATAAAATCCCGTTGAAAAGCCCCGGTTGTATACTTCATTTAACTCTTCAAGAAAATTCCTTTTTATTTTAGCAGTCAATTTATTTTCAAAATATAAATCGATAGCCCTGCGGTAAACCGAAACAACTTTGTGCACATACTCCGGACTTCTTTTTCTTCCTTCAATTTTAAATGAATCAATCCCTGCTTCAATTAATTTATCAATAAATTCAATTGTGCATAAATCTTTAGGCGAGAGAATATAATCATCGCCTATAATTAATTCTTTATTTATTGATTCATCTACAACTTTAAATTCTCTTCTGCAAGGCTGAACACATTCGCCCCGGTTAGCGCTTTTATCAAAAAGATGATGGCTCATAAAACATCGTCCGCTTACGGCTATGCACATTGCACCATGAATAAAAGCTTCAATTTCAAGCTCAGTTTTTGCTCTTATTTTTTTTATCTCTTCCAGCGAACATTCGCGGGCTAAAACAATTCGTGAGGCGCCAAGCCGTTTGTACAGCTCAAGTGAAATAGAATTTGAAATTGATGCTTGAGTTGAAATACAAAACGGCATATTATATTTATTGCAAAGTTCAACTGCGCCCAGGTCCCAGCAAATTATTTTGTCAATTTTATTTTCTTTTGCCTGAAGAATTATGTTTTCAATTTCTTCGATTTCATCTTCATAAATAATTGTATTAAGTGTTAGATAAGATTTAACATTTCTGCTATTACAAAAATCAGAAATTTCTGTTAATTCATTTAAAGAAAAATTTTTTGCTTTAGCCCTCATGTTTAACTTGCCCACACCAAAATATACTGCATCCGCGCCTGCATTAACCGCGGTTGTAAGCATTGTCGCATCACCCGCTGGCGCCATTAATTCAGGTTTAATTAACGGTTTATTACTCATCTTATCTTTACAGGCATTTAATCGTTTGGAATAATATTAAATAGATAGTTTTTCTGTTTTTCTTTTGACTAGGAAATGCTCTTCAGCAAATTCATTCATGATTAATACAAAAACATTTTTTACTTATTTAGGCAGATAATTATGAACAACACGATTTCTTAAATCACGCTTATGTTCCAAATTTTCTAAAGAAGAAATCAATTTTGCTTTTGACTTAAAATAATTTCATAGTCTCTTTTTAAAAAGATCAGCACGGGAGCCTTCTACATATACTTCATCTTCTACATCGGACAAAGCAATATCTAAATCCTTTCCTTCACACTCATCTAATCTTATATTTTCAAAAGTCATCAGGCTTAATAACGATTTTAAACTAACTTTTTTCTTCCCAAATTTTACAAATCTCTACAATAACTTTTACAGCCATTTCCATATCCTGAATTGCAACCCATTCCACCTTTGAATGATAAGCATGTTCACCTGCAAAAATATTAGGAGTAGGCAGCCCCATAAATGAAAGCCTTGCGCCGTCTGTTCCGCCGCGAATAGGGTGCATTAGCGGTTTAATATTTAAATTTTTCATGGCTTGAATTGCGTAATCAGAAACTTGAGGATGATTATCCAGAATTTCTTTCATATTCCTATATTGTTCTGTTACTTCAAATTCAAATTTAGCCCCTGGAAATTTTTTTATAGATTCGTTTGCAAGTTTTTTCAGAAAATCTTCGTATTCATTTAATTTGGATGTTTCAAAATCTCTAATAATAAATTTTAAAATTGTTAATTCTTCATTGCCGTTTACAGATGTGCAATGAACATACCCTTCTCTCTTTTCAGTCGTTTCGGGTGAGAGAGAATCCTTAGGAAGGCTCTCTAAAAAATCAGCAGCAACTTTTACAGAATTTATCATTTGATTTTTTGCATAACCGGGATGAATATTTTTACCGATAAATTTTATTGTAAGACCATCGGCGCTGAAAGTTTCTGTTTCAACTTCTCCCCTGCTCTGTCCATCAACCGTATAAGCATATTTTGCACCAAATTTTTCAACGTCAAATTTTTCTGCTCCTCTTCCCACTTCTTCATCTGGGGTAAAGCAAATTTTTATAGTCCCGTGTTTTACTTCTGTATGTTTCAGAAGATAATTTACTGCATCCATTATTTCTGCAACTCCTGCTTTATTATCTGCGCCGAGCAAGGTTGTTCCATCAGTTGTTATAATATCAAATCCTTTCATATTTTCCAGGTCCGGATTTTCCGACGCTTTAATAACCAGTCCGCCATTTGCTAATTTAATATCCCCGCCCTGGTAATTTTTTTGAATTACCGGATTAACATTTGCGCCGCTTACCGCGGGTGAAGTATCTACATGCGAAATAAATCCGATAACCGGAACATCTTTATTTGTGTTGGAAGGAAGAGTTGCAATTACATATCCATTTTCATCTACGTGAGCATCATTTAGTCCTAAACCTTTTAATTCTTTTGCAAGATCATTGGAAAGGACTTTTTGTTTTTCACTGCTTGGAAATGAAGTCGATTCTTCATCGGATTGTGTATCGTACTTTACGTAGTTTAAAAATCTGTCAACACAGGTGAATTTATAATTTTCATCAAACATTTTTTTTCCCTCGTTTATTTGTTTTATAGTAATAATTTAAACTATTCAAAATGGTTGTTACTAACAAGTATATATCTTTTGATGAGATTTTATAATTAGAATTAGGCGTTGTTTTAATTTGATAATAACTATAAAACTATAACTGCGAACAATTTTAATATCCCCTTATTAAAACTTTTTCCATATCGGATTTAATCATTAAACTGACTAACTCTTCAAACTTAGTTTTTGCCTGCCAGCCAAGAACTTTTTTTGCTTTTGTGGGATCGCCGATTAATAAATCAACTTCCGTAGGCCGGTAATAGTTCGGATCAATATCCACAACTATTGCTCCCTTTTTTAATTTATTAGAAAAGTTAAGCAAGTATTTATTTTTATGTTCATCGTAGCCGATAAGTTTTTTGGCTTTATCATAATCTATATTTTTAACATAACCTTTCTCTTTTTCATTTTTCCCGCGCCATTCCAACTCAATACCAATACCGCTGAATGCAAGCTCTATAAATTTTCTAACTGAATTAGTTTCACCGGTAGCCAGCACAAAATCTTCAGCATTTTTATATTGAAGAATCTTCCACATACCCTCGCAGTATTCCGGGGCAAAACCCCAATCACGTTTAGCGTCTAAATTGCCAAGCAGCAGAATGTCTTGCATGCCGGCAGCTATACGGGAAGCAGCGCGGGTAATTTTTCTGGTTACAAACGTTTCCCCTCTTCTCGGTGATTCATGATTGAAAAGTATTCCGTTGCAGGCAAATAAATTATATGCTTCTCTAAAATTTACGATTATCCAATATCCATATAATTTAGCTACTCCATAAGGCGACCTTGGATAGAAAGGTGTTTTTTCAGTTTGCGGCACTTCCTGCACTTTTCCGAACAGCTCGCTTGTAGATGCCTGATAAAATTTAACTTTTTTCAACCCGACTTCTCTAATCGCATCTAAAAATCTTAAAGTACCAAGCGCATCCACCTGCGCAGTGTAATCGGGAAGATCAAACGAAACTCTAACATGACTTTGAGCCGCCAAATTGTATATTTCATCGGGCGCAATTTTTTCTAGTAATCTATTCAAATTACTAGTATCAACAACATCGCCGTAATGAAGAAATAATTTTTTATCAAGTATTTCTTTATTCTTATAAAGATGATCAATTCTCCCGGTATTAAACGAACTGCTTCTTCTAATAATACCGTGAACTTCATAATCTTTTTTCAAGTAAAATTTCGGTAAGATAACTGCCGTCCTGCCCTGTAATGCCTGTAATTAAAGCCTTCTTCATAGTTTTATTCTGATTTTTATTTTTGATTTTTTGAATAATATTATCTAAGTACCATTTATATGTTTTTTCAATTCCGTCTTTTAATTCTGTTTTATATTTCCAGCCAAGATTTTCCATTCTTGATACATCCATCAGCTTGCGCGGCGTTCCATCCGGTTTAGATGAATCATATTCTATGCTTCCTTTGTAGCCGACAACTTCTGAAATCAAATTTGCCAGTTCAATTATTTTTAAATCTTTCCCGGTGCCGATATTTAAATGGGTTATTCCTTTTTTGTAAATATCATCTGCATTTATTTTTGTAAAAAGAAAATAAATTGCTTCAGCCAGATCATCTACAAATAAAAATTCTCTTAACGGCTGCCCGCTTCCCCACAAGATAACGGTTTCATGGTTACTAATTTTTGCTTCATGAAATTTTCTGATTAAAGCCGGAAGCACGTGTGAAGTATTTAAATCAAAATTATCATTGATGCCGTATAAGTTTGTCGGCATAGCTGAAAAATAATTACATCCGTATTGGCGGTAATAATTTTCACATAATTTTATTCCGGCAATTTTAGCAATTGCATAAGGCTCGTTGGTATATTCAAGATAATCCGATAACAAATATTCTTCCTTCAAGGGCTGCGGAGCCAGCTTAGGGTAAATACATGAGCTTCCTAAAAATATTAATTTGCTGACTTTATATTTGTATGCCGCATTTATAAGATTTGCTTCTATCATCAGATTGTCATAAATAAATTCAGCACGGTAAGTATTGTTTGCAAGTATTCCACCGACTTTTGCTGCGGCAATAATTACGGCTTCAGGTTTACTTGCTTCAAAAAATTGTTCAACTTCATTCTGCCTAGTTAAATTTAATTCGGAAGAAGATTTATATAGTAAATTATTATAACCTTTCTCTTCCAAACTTCTTTTTAAAGCAGATCCTACCATCCCGGTGTGTCCGGCAATGTATATTTTATTCTTTTTATTTATTCGACTCATTATACCTGACTATTTTTATATCTATTAAATTACATTAATGAATGAAAAATGATTGATTGAATGTTTGAATGAGATTGAATGGTTTGATATTTACTTGATTATTCATCAACTGAATACTTTTCAATAATCTCTTTTATTTGATAATCATTCTTCCAATCGTATTTTGTTTTTAAATGTTCAATGCTGGTTTTATTTAATTTGATCAATTTATTCTCCAAGGAATAATGTTTTCGATCATATTCGGCAAACCAATCTTCATCTATTCTATCTGCATTAAATAGTGTAAATATTTGAGAATAATTTTCTCCTAGTGAAGATAACGCATAGGCATTGAATTGAATATTTTCCTTTAAGAACCTTCTGCAATAACCTTCAGCTATATTTGAAGATACTGACAATGACGAATCTTCTATTTGACCTTTAACTTTAAAAGGAATATTATTAATGAAAGTTAATTTTTCATTTACGAATGAAAATAACTCAACAGCTTCCTGCCAAACTTCAAGTTTTCTATAACCTCTATTAATATTTTTATTCTTTTCTACATATGGTTTTGCCTTTGAGTTCATATTAAATAAAGATTTTAATTATAGAAAAATTCTCCTGCATCCATTCAAACATTCAGTCATTCAGTCATTCATTTTACAAACTCTTTAATCTTATCAACTACATATGCCAATTGTTCATTGGTTAGTTCGGGATAAATCGGCAAGAGCTATTGAATGGTTAGCCGCAAATTCAGCATTGGGGAAATCACCTTGCTTGTAACCAAGATCTGAGAAACATTCTTGCAAATGAAATGGAACCGGGTAATATATTTCAGTTCCAATTTTATTTTTTGTTAAGAATTCGCGAAGCTCATCTCGTTTTTCAACGCGGATAATATATTGGTTATAAATGTGATAATTTTTTAAATCGTCATTTTTATATAGGGCTTTGGGGAGAAGAACTTTATTTTTTTCATCAAAAGAAATGCGCCCTTCGCCTTCAGCAAGTCCCGCATTAACAAACAACTCAGTATAAGTTTGAGCGTTGTTTCTTCTTTTTTCTGACCATGAATTTAGATGCGGAAGCTTAACGCTAATGACGGCAGCTTGAATTGCATCCAGTCTAAAATTACCGCCGATTATTTTATGATAATATTTCGGTTTAGCGCCGTGCACGCGTTGTATGAAAAGTTTTTCCGCAAGCACGTCATCATTAGTCGTTATTAATCCACCGTCGCCAAAACATCCTAAATTTTTACTCGGGAAAAATGAAAAGCATCCAATATCGCCGATAGTTCCCGCAAATCTTCCATCTTTATATTGTGTCCCAATCGCCTGCGCAGCGTCTTCAATAATTTTTAAGTTATGCTTTTCTGCAATGGAAACAATCTCATCCATTTCAGCGCTCTGCCCGTAAAGATGAACCGGGATAATTACTTTTGTTTTTGAAGTAATTTTTTCTTCTATTTTTTTTGGGTCAATATTAAAAGTAACCGGATCGTTATCTGCAAAAACCGGAACAGCATTTAATCTAGAAACCGTTCCCGCTGTAGCAAAAAATGAATAAGTAGGAACAATCACTTCATCGCCAGGCTGAACATCAAGCCCCATCAAAGCAAGCAAAAGAGCATCAGTTCCCGAAGAAACTCCGATTGCATGTTTGCAGTTCAAATACTTGCACAACGCTTGTTCCATTTTTTCAACTTCAGGCCCGAGAATAAAATATTGAGATTCAGCGACGCGCAGCAGCGCTTCATCTAGTTCGTTTTTTAATGAATGATATTGTGCTTTAAGATCTAATAATGGCACCTGCATAAAATTTTCCTTATAAGATTTTTTATTTAATGAAAATTATTAAAAGATTGCTTTAAATTTAACTAATATTTAATTCAGACTTTAACCGAAAAGCATCATTTATTAAGTCTGCATTATCTTTCGCTTTATTTCCATTGGATAAATATAAAATATCCTCTAATCCAATTCTTGTATTATATCCATTGGCAAAGGCGATTTTTACAAATTCCCATGCAGTGGAATTAAAGCCATGCAGCAGTCTGGGAACTGCAATTTTATTTTTATTCAGTAATTTTTCTATCTGTTCAAAAGTATTTACAGCATCCTCAATCGCTTCTTCAAAAGGCTCAATTAAAATTCTAACACAGTCATTCATAATATCCGAATTAAGAAAAACTTCCGCTTCCGCTAAATCGCTGATACCCGCTTCAATTTTAATTCCTTTGCTAATTAATAACTTAGAAATTTCTATAGCTCCTAATTCATTCATGTTAACGGATGCAAAATCGGGAAAGACTTGCCAGCTCTCAATTAATTTTATTCTTTTATCTAAATCCGGCGCAATCCACTCGCCAGTGCTTATTCCTATAGGCAGATTTGGACAAGTTTTTTTTATTTGAGTTATAGCTGATTGCGAAACAAAATGAGGAGACAAACTTTCAACGCCGTTTTCATCATAAACGTGAAAGTGCATAGAGCCGGCTCCCGCAGCGAATATTTTTTTCCCGGTTTCTGATAACTCCTCAGGCGATTGAGGTACCGCCGAATGCTCTGTTTTTTTTCTTGTACCGTTTACAGCTGCTTGCAGCATAGTTAAATTGTTTAGATATATTGAATAGTGTTTTTCTCTGTGTCTCAGATTCTCTGTGGTGAATGTTTTTTTTCTTCCCGCTTCTTTTCGGTTAATTCATTGTTTGTGATTCCTCATAATTAGCCTCTATTGATTTTGAGGACTTTGAAATATTTCAAATGCTTCAACAGAAAAACCAGGAATCTTTCAGAACTTCTTACTTCTCACTACTCACTTCTCACTCATAAAAAACAAAATCCCTATCTATATCCTTAAATAATTTTCCCGCTAAATCCTTTTCGGACACTACCTGATTTTTAATCTTCCAATCAATATTTAAAACATCATCATTATAAATTATTGAACGCTCATCTTCCTTGCTGTAATACGCTGTGCATTTATAAGAAAATAGCGCTTCGTCCGAAAGTACGGAAAAACCGTGCGCAAATCCCGGCGGTATCCACAATTGCAAATGGTTTTCTTCTGAGAGTTCAATTGAAAAATGCTTTCCGAAAGTTGGAGAACCAAAACGAATATCAACAGCCACGTCTAAAACTTTTCCGAACAATACTTGACATAGTTTACCCTGCGAGTTAGAACCTATTTGATAATGGAGTCCGCGTATTGTTGCCTTTGTTGATTTTGAAATATTATCCTGTACAAAATTATTTTTAATACCGGCTTCTTCTAAAGCATTTTTTTTAAATGATTCAAAGAAATAACCGCGGCTGTCATTAAAAACTTTCGGTTCAATAATTAATAACTCTTTAATAGGTGTTTCTTTTATGCGCATACAATAATTTTATGTTTTGATGATGATGAATTTTCTAAGTGAGCCTTGGTGTTCTTAGTGTCTTAGCGGTAAAGCTATTCACCGCAGAGACGCTAAGACGCAAAGTATAATTAGGGCATTAAACACGGAAGCACAAAGACACAGAGATTTTTTGTTTTTCTCCGTGACTCTGTTTCTCTGTGGTAAAAGTTCCTTACTCCAAATTCTCTTGATTTAAAAATCTTTCCAAATATTCCCGGTAAATCGATTTTGGCATTCCATTAATTAGGTCAATAAATTTATTTTTATTTATGAACTTCATTGTGTATGCAATCTCCTCAATGCAGGCAACTTTTAAACCCTGCCGTTCTTCAATTACTCCAAAAAAGTTTGATGCCTGCAGCAGCGCTTCGGGAGTTCCTGTATCAAGCCAGGCAACGCCTCTTCCTATTTTTTCCACACGAAGCGTTTCTCTTTTTAGATATTCTTTATTCACATCGGTAATTTCTAATTCACCGCGGGATGACGGTTTTAAATTTTTTGAAATTGTCACTACTTCATTATTAAAAACATAAATGCCCGGCACAGCAAAATTTGATTTTGGGATTTTTGGTTTTTCTTCAATTGAAATAGCTTTGCCTGATTTATCAAACTCAACAATTCCGTAACGCTGCGGATCATTTACTTGATATCCGAAAATTGTAGCCCCTTCATTATTCTTAACGGCGTTATAAAAAAAGTTCAGCGAACCGTAAAAAATATTGTCGCCTAAAACTAATGAAACGCTTTCCCCGTTTATAAATTTTTCACCGATGATAAACGCTTCCGCGATACCATTTGGCGCAGGTTGAATTGCGTATTCAATACTTAAACCTATCTGAGAACCATCGCCAAAAAGCTGTTTGTATAATGGAATAGTTTCTTCGTTGGAGATAATTAATATTTCTTTTATTCCGCCGAGCATTAAAATCGAGAGCGGGTAATAAATTAAAGGTTTGTCGTAAATTAACGCAAGCTGTTTACTGTAAACTTTGGTAATAGGATAAAGCCTTGAACCGGATCCCCCGGCGAGAATAATACCTTTCATTGTTAGATAGCCAGTTGTAAGTGAGTGAGATAGTTAATTATTTAATTTCTGTGCTTTTAATAAGGCCGTATAATAATTTGTCGCATTCAATCATTAAATGATCAATAACTTTTAAATTTTGCTCTCTAATAAAATTTAAATTCCTACATATTTCCAACTGAGTGTCCAATTCACTTAAAGAGCCTCTGGCAAATATATAAAAATGATTTTTATCTTTAACAGTTTTTCTGGCAGATCCTTCAGCAATATTTGATGGAATAGAAACCGCTGAACGCCTTATTTGTGAGATAAGTCCAAATTGTTCACTCTTAGGTAAAGTTTCGGTTATTTTGTACACTTCTACAACTAGAAGCATTGCTTTTTGATATGCAATTAATTTTTTATGTGGTTTATCCATCGTAACAACTTTCTCCTTTTCTATCTAACTCCCTCACCACTTCCTACTCACTTTTTTCAAAGCCCATAATAAACCGAAATATAAAACTCATTTATTGATTTATCCAAAAAACTTTTATCTAACTGCTGATTAGAAATTTTTCTATGCTGAAATTCTGCCTTTGGCGAAAAGCTCGTGAATAAATTCATATTTAATTTCAGCGCCGAAATAAGAATAATTATTTCTTAATCCAAATAAAAAAGGAGGCTGCGGCAAATTCGCTTGCTGCTCTGCCGTGCCTTCATCGCCTTTACGAACATATTGACCATAAACTTTTGTTTGTAGTCCGCGTGTAAATTTATAATTCAAAGCTCCATAAATTAAATCAGCGTTGCTTCCAATCCAACTTCCCATTAAATAAGAAGCGTTTTGATACCTCTGCGTAGGGATGTAATGCTCATAAGTAAAAGGATAAATTTTTGTGTATTCCGCTGTAAAAGTTAAATTATCAATTGGTAAATCCGCCAACGATGCGCCCAGCATATAGCCAAGCTGATACCTTTGAGTCGACGGTTTAAAAATGCCGGTAGTTCTAATTTCATCAATAATTATTGAAGAATATAAGTGAGTATTTTTAATATGATTACGCGAACTAATTTGCGCAAAGAACTGTGAGTTGCCTCCGGCGTTATTATTCTGCCTGCTTAAATAATGATCGGCAAGCCTGAAAAACATTAATGGCATTAGGTAAGAAAGCTCAATCCTATCGCTGTAAATAATTGATTCGCCCAAAGAAATATTTAAACCTTTTACTGGAGTAATAGTTAAAGTGTGAGATGCAATATATTTTTGGCGATAAAGAATTCTATTCATTCCATCGCGGCTTGAGGCGTAAATTTCATTTGAGTCAATTACATCGGAAGAAAGCCAGCCGTGGAAATAATTAAATTGCAGCCACTCGACCGGTTTTATATCAAGACGAATAAAAGGAAATGAAGGCGCCTTTTGTGAAAGGACAAGCTGCCCGCTTTCTCCGTATCCCCATTGAAGAAAATCTTTGCCTACTGTAAAACTTCCCCAGTCCCAATCGGTTGATATAGTTGTATGCGCTTCGCTGTACTGCACAGATTTTGCGCTTCTGCTTAGCGGAGTAATTCCAGTAACCGGTGTAAATTGTTTTTTCATATCGATATTATTTCCGTTCTCTGCATTGTCGCGGTAATCAAAACTGAAGCCGAATGATTTTCCAAGGTAGCCGTAAAAATAAACGCCGCTCCAAAAATGTGTTTGTGATTTGCCGTCATTGCTTCCGAATTTAAATCCTAATATCGGGCTTACGTTTATTTTGAATAAAGAATCGCTGTATGAAAATAAGTCTAAGCCGACCGAAAGGGTCTTTCTTCAAAATGGTCATTGATGATTTTGATACTTTGGAACCATCTTCATTAGTCGTTTCAACTTTCACATCCGGCCTTTCACGTTTCACATCTAACACCTCCCTCTCAATACCAAAATCCTTTAAATAAAATCCCAGCTCCTCTTTTTCAATTTCCGTTAAAACACTTCCTGCTGTTGACTGGTTACTCTGTACTTCTAATAACTTTTGAGTAATATAATTTCGTGAAACCGGTTTTATTTGGTCATCAAATTCAATAATTCCCTTCTGCGCCATTTTATATAAGAATGAATAAACATCGCTGTGCAAGGGCTCGTAAACTGTTTGGGAGTACAGCGGATAAGAAATTATTGTTAAAAGAATTATTAGGGTTATGCTAGATTTCATAAATGATTTACAGTAAAAAGAATACTTCACCACTGATTAACACAGATTCTCACAGAATATTTTTTAATCTGTGCTTAATCCTGGTTCTCTCTGATGAAGGTAAAAATATAAGGAGAAAAAGATAAGAATATTGTTAAGAAATTGGTTATCTAAAAAGAGATACAAGTAAAGATTAAGATAAAAAGACAAATGGTTAATAGATTAAAAGGTAAAGCAATTATAATTTCAATTCATTGTATAAATTCTTTTCTTTTTCTAATTAGTGAGCTTAACATATATGAACTTTCTTTGGCTTTTTCAATCATTTCCAATCCAATCTCGTTTTCAATGTACCCGGCTTCTATTCCAATATATAATTGCGTTCTTAATTCGCCGCATGAGCCTTTTGAAATTCGACTGGCTCAGATTGACATTATCAGCAATTCAAACTTACTCTCTCACTATCTTACTCTCTCACTATCTTACTCTCTCACTATCTAATTTTCTTTCTCTAATACGCCTTCGGATCTCCCTTTATCATCTGCCATAAAGTTAAAAATAAAATTTGTATATCAAGCAAAACCGACCAGTTTTCAATATACCATAAATCGTGATCAATTCTTTTTTGCATAAGATCGGGAGTATTAGTCTCGCCGCGGTAACCGTTAACCTGCGCCCAGCCTGTTATGCCAGGCTTAACGAGATGACGAAGCATATATAAACTTATTTTATCGCGCGATTGTACATTCAACGGCGTAGGATGAGGACGCGGTCCAACCAAACTCATCTCGCCTTTTAATACATTCCAAAATTGAGGAAGCTCGTCTAAGTTTGTCTTACGTAAAAACTTTCCAATTCTTGTTACGCGAGGATCATTTTTTTTAACCTGATTAAATCTACCGTTTTCATCCACTTCCACTGTATCCGGCGCCATTGTACGAAATTTATAAGTGATAAATTTTTTATTATCCCTCCCCCAGCGCTCCTGCTTAAAAAACACTTTACCGGTAGAAGATAATTTTATGGCAATAGCAATAACTACCCACATCCATGAGAAAATCAATATAAAAAGAATAAGCGAAATGCCGGTATCAATTCCGCGTTTTAATAAACGCCAGTGAATATCATTTACTCTATCCTCTCTTACCGAAACAACCGGGAAGCTGCCGAATAATGAAATGCTGTACTTTGTTGATACAAATTTAAAGTAATCAGGAATTATTCTCACCCGTATAGTATATCTCTCGCAGGTTCTAACAACCGATTCAATTGTATCCGAAGCATAATTTGGAAGAGCTATAATTACATCGTCAACTTTTCTTAAATCCAAAACAGTATCGAGGTCTTTAATTTTACCAAGATATTTTCCATTAAGAAATGTTTTCTTATCGTCGTCAATAAAGCCGATGATATTAAATCCAAAATGAGGATTATCTTTTATGGCTTCGTAAAAATTCTTCCCCACATTCCCTGCGCCGATTATTAATAAGCTCCTTAAGTTTCTTCCTTTCCTTCTTATAAGGGAAAGATTTAATCGGAATAACAATTTCTCTAAAGTGAGGAGGACTAAAATGATCCCTACAAAAATAATCACAAACTGGCGTGAGAGCGACTCGTCTTTAAGTAAAAACAGCATTACAATAGTGCTTATGGCAAGCACAAAAACATTTTTGATTATTGCTACAAGTTCCTCAGTAAAATACCGCCCGCGGAACTCATCATAAAGCCCCGTTATTTTAGTTGAATACATCCATACAACCAGGAGGAAAAAGAGAAGAAAAAAAGAGTTTGTAGTGAAAGTATAACTGGTAAATGTTTTTATAAAATCAACTGATAAAAAGTATGAAATTATAATAATGGCGATGTCCACCGCTATCCTAATTGAATATACTATTTTTCTATAAGTCTGCATAAAGATTTATCGAATCGTACCCGAGCAAATTTAAATTTGAAAATGAACGCTAATCCTCACCCTCTCCTTAGCAAGGCGAGAAATGAGGAAGATGAATATAATGACTAAAAAAGTAAATTGAGTTTAATAATTATAGCAGCGGCGAAATCAGTGTAAAAAAGAAAATATAATTTTTTGTTTTAATATTAAGTGAGGTTTGGCAAAACTGACCGTATCGAATCCAAGCAACGGAACTCTCTCTTTATCTCTCTCTTACTAAGAGAGAGACTTATTTTAGAAAAATCATTCCATTTATCATTCTGTCAAAAATCATTTGAAATTTTGTCAAGGGAAAATAATAAGGTGTTCTCATCTCCAGCAAGCCCTTCTCTTCGGAACCTGCCCACCGAACAATTTATTTGGCAGGCGGGAAGAAGGGTGGGGATGAGTTCCTAGTTATTAAAAAAATTTTGTTTCTTTTATTTAACTATAAAAATCCTTTTGCTTTAATATTAAGTGAAGTTTGGCAAAGCTCTTTTTCGCCGTTATTAAAATCATTCAACCTGCCTGCGCCTGCCTGACCGGTAGGCAGGGTAAGCGAGTCTTGTGATCTTTCAATCTTTCAACCATTCAATCATTCAATCATTCATTCAATCTTTCAATCATTCAATCTTTCAACCATTCAATCTTTCATCTTTCATTTTTTTTGCATTTTTTCAATCTTTTAATCTTTTAATCTTACTTTCATTCAAACTTCTTTAATCCGAGCACCTCAAGTGTTATATAAACTAAAAACAATGTAATAAAGAAAAAAAATATTAAGTATATGTGTCGGCTGATTTGAAACGAATATTAATATATAAATATTAAATGCAGCATTGGTCAATAAAGAATTGTACTCTAATCTTCGATTGTTGCTTTTACACTTCTATTTCAGCATGCGCATACTTCAGATACCTAGGATAAATCAACTATTGAGTTTTTTATAAATGAGGCAGCAATACTTCTGATCTGGCTGCCGAAATTGCCTGCCCGGCCTTCGGTGAGAGTGTCGAATAAAATCCAAATCCTAAACTCGTCATTCCAATCAAATGTCATTCCTGACATTCGTTTATCCTTATATTTTATTACTGATTTTCAAAAATCGATCTCAGTAACTGCTCTTTCCGGCAATGTTTCCCATCTATATTCATTTCTGCTCTAACTGCTTAATTTCTGATTGCAATTGATCGGAAACATAAAAACCCATATTAATAAGTTTGTGTACATTTTCATACGCACTGGTTATTAGGTTTAACTGATAGGCTTTCACTAAAAATCCTACTGTACCTGAAACCTGAATTTGCAGGTTTATCGCAATTTTACGGGCTTTCAAATCATCAATCAAAACTTTCGTTTTATTTTCATGCGCTAATGAAATTACTTCAGCTTCCCCTTTACCCAAATTTAAATCTTTACCTAATAACTGTATTAAATTACTCTGGCTTTTTTTAATAATAACACATGGAAGCATTATTTCCCCAAATTCTTTTTTAACAGCTTCTGGTACCCATACTTCATCATAAACATTACACAGTAATGAGAGTAAGTTAAGTTTTTCGAGAGCAATAAGGACAGAAGTATCAATTATTATTTTTTCAGGCATTGTCTATTTCTTTTTGCAAATCAAATCCGGAATATTTGATAGGGGGTATTCCCTTATGAAGGAGTATTTCTGTAAATGCCTTTTCCGAATATTCAGAAACCTCTGCTGCCTTGCCTAATGATACAAGTCCTTCTTCAAATAACTTTACTGCTAATAAAAGCTTTATTTCATCTTCCTTTATATTAAGTTCAGGTATTTTAACTGATATATCCATATTTAATTCCTTACCGGATTAATAATGATTTTCACTATTTAATATTATCTTCGTATAATTTAATTATTTTAAAATAGAATATCTAATAACATTCTGCTCTCCTCTTTTATAATTCATTCATTCCGCCTATCTTCATTCAATCATTCAATCATTCAATCTTTCATTCAACCATTCAATCATTCATTCTTTCAATCTTCTATCTTTTAATCTTTTAATCTTTTAATCTTACATTCATTCAAACTTTTTCAATCCAAGTAATTCAAGCGCTAATATAAAATAAGGAAAAGTGTATTGGTAACTAAATATCTCTTCCACAATCTGCCCGGCTCTTGAATTAGCCTGTACAGCCATTCCAGCGAAAAGTTTTTCATCCACTCAGGCGCGTGCTGTGTATTGCCTGCTAAATAATCAAAGCCGGCGCCTATGCCGATCATGACTCCTTTATTAAGCATTTTATAATTTTCGTACATCCAGATTTCCTGCTTAGGCGCCCCTAATCCAATCCATATTAAATCGGCATTACTATTGTTTATAATAGAAATATAATTTTCATTTTCGGAATTCGTCAATGGACGGTAAGGAGGCGAAATCATTCCAACTATTTTTGCTTTAGGATATTTTGAATTCACAGATGCTTTCAACTTTTCTAAAGTATCTTCGGAACTGCCAAAAAAGAAGTGCGTTAAGTTATCTTTTTGTCCCCAATCAATTGCCTTTTCCATAAAGGTGGGACCGAAAATACGAGTAATATTTTTTTCACCTTTCAGCTTTGCAGCAACAGAAAGCGGCTTGCCGTCCGGCAAAGCTAATAATGCATTATTAATTATTTTTTTATAGTGACTATTCCTTACACCTTCAATAACTGTATGAACATTGTTCACTGTTACATAAGCCGGAGTATTCTTTAATCTGTATGACAGTAATTCATTATAAGCTTCACTGTAAGAAGCTAAATTGCTTATATGGCAGCCTAAAATATTTGTCTTCATCTAATCTTTAAGCGACAAAAAATAATAAAAAATAATATAAATATGAATAGTGAGTTAACGCACTGAGTTGAAAAAATTGACAGCTGCATTACTAATATCGTTTAAATATCAGGCTCCCAAAGCTATAAAATTTAGTTGTACATCATTTCCTATACAGCAGTACAGATTCAACTTATTTGAAATCTAAAAATCGATGTCTGCATCAACAATTTCAAGGACACCTTTAATAGTTTACACTTCTTTATTGAACCCTCACCGATTTGTCTTACTCGACAAAATCCCAAATCTCTTTTGATTTTGTGTGAAAAATATGCGGCCCGTATTTATGAACTTCCACACCGGATTCTTCGTCTTTAAAGGTATAATAATTTCCGCCGATGTGTTTCCCTCTCGTCAATTATGTGAACCGTATAACCTGCGTCTGCGGCACAGCGGGCAAAAGCTACACCTGGAAAACCGGTATTAGCACCTAATTCATTTTTGAATTTACCTTTAAACTTCATCTTATAATCAGCAATATTAGCCTTTACCTTATTAATTTTAACATGGCTTCCAATATAGCCAATTAACCTATTTCTATTTGGAAGCCCAATAAAAAAGACTCCTCCATAATTTAATTCCCTTGATATTTCAGATAAAACGATATCCGGATTAGAAACATGTTCCAACACATGATAGAAATAAATAAGATCAAATGAATTATTATTAAATTCTAAACTGTGAAGGTCACCCTTTTTAAAACTACTTTCACCATCCATACTATCTGTAATAGATATATCAATCGCAATTATCTTACTTTCAGAAAATAATTGAGAAAGAACTTTTGCTTCCTTGCCATCACCACTTCAAGCGATTAGTATTTTTTTATTTCTTTTTTATAATTATCAATTATTATTTTCACACAACTGATTTTCTTTACCATAATTGTATAAAACACTAGCATCCACTCCAGGAAAACCGTTATTTAATAATTCCACAATTACCTCACAATATTTTTATTATTAATTTTCTTCAGATAGAACTTTATAATAAATTTCTTTAAGTTTCTCTTTATTTACTTCCCAATTGAAAAGCAAGGATATTGTTTCTTTAGCCTTTGAACCAATTTCAGCAATTAAAGTAGCACTATTGATTATTTCTTTTAGTCGCAAATATATATCATCAGGATTAAATTTTTTAACGATTATGCCATTGTAACCGTCTATTATTACAGTCTTTATTGATGCATCTTCAGACACGACCACAACTTTTCCTAATGCCATTGCCTCTAACATTGCCATTGGCATTCCCTCTCCATAGCGCGATGGTAATAAAAAAATATCAGAATTCATGAGTACATCCCATTTATCTTCAAGTTCAGCTATACCTTTATATTCACATTTTTCTCCTATCTTTTTCCGTAATTCACCTATAAAGTTATCTTTTTGTGGGCCAGCCCCGTAAATAAATAATTTAAATTCAATATTGTCCCTATTTAGTTTTTCTACAGCCCCAATAATATCATCGATTCCTTTGCTTTCATGTATTCTTCCAAAAAATATTAAATCTTAAATTTGATGATTTTTTAAATTCGTTAATTTTAATTTCGCTGAAGTCTATACTATTAGGAATGGTAATTACATTATTTACTTTAAATTTTTCTTTAATTATAGATTTTTCGAAATCACTTAAAACTATAATATAGTTACTATATTTAATATTTTGTTTATAAAAAAAATTAACTATACTGTTATCGCATTTCTGAATAAGATATTTACCCCCGTGAATATGAAGAACTCTTTCTATTTTAAATAATCTTGTTATAGATATTAATACAAAATCACGAATTATCGATACAGTTGTTAGATCAGTATTAAAATGGATTATATTAATTTTATTTTTAATTAATTTATTATAAAAATTAATAACCATTTTGAATTGATGAAATATCCAAAATAAATTGCGCTTAGTTTTATCTGTCCTTGCTAACTGAAAATGTATGAACTCAAACTCGTTTAATTTAATTATATTATTTACAACAGTGGATATACCACTGACATTTTTAAGAGGATTAAGGGATGGTGAAGTGATTAGTATTTTTATTTTGTTATTATTTTCTATTATCATTTTATTATTTAACAAAATACATGCACATAATTTTATTTTCTTGTTTAGAATGAAATGGTTTGAAATTCTCTAATTGATATAAATATTTAATAATTTTTAATATAGTTCATTGCAGTATCCTTAATATCAAATTTGTCTTTTGCATACAGATAGGCTTTATCAACCATTTCTGCTATTTCTAACGAATTCATATTAATTTATTTTTAATATCTTATGTGTTAAATCTTCTACATCGCCAGATTTGAAATAGAAACCATATTTCCCATTTTCAATTATTTCTAAAGGGCCTTCAATATTAGAAACTAATACAGGTATTTTGGCTAACATTGCTTCAATAATTGTTAATCCAAATCCTTCATTCAAAGATGGTTGTATTAATAAGTCATAATCGGACGAATGATTATATATATATTTACGATCTTTTGATCCAAAAAATTTTATTTCAGTACCTAAACTGATATGTTTGAATTAATTTATTTAGAAATTCAAAGGATTTACCTTCACCAATAAAATCAAGACTAATATTATTTATTCCTAATTTTTTCAAATTATAAATTGCTTCAATAGCTAAATGTTGCCCTTTTTTTTGATGTATCAACCTACTAATCTGTAATAATCTTATACTCTTTATTTGGTTTTGAGAAGTTTTTTTTTTAATTGCTCTTTCGTGAATGCCATTATAAATTAGAATTGAAGATAAGCCGCTACGATTACTAATATCTTTCTCGACTGTTTCTGAAATGGCAAACAATTTTTTATATCTACCAAAATTTATTGTTAGGATCCTGTTATAGTGGATGGTAAGATAACAACGATCTCTGTATAAGCTAAAAATTATTTTATTAATTCATGATTGTGGCAATGAATAACATTTGGATTGATAGATAATAATAGGCTATTTAATTTTATATAATCAAATATAGATTTACTGCCCTGGTTTTCTGTTTATAATATTTATTCTTACTCTATTATCAATTTCTTTAAGCAAAATAGAATTAAATTCATTATTTACAATTATTAGAGAAATATTTTCTTTTTTTATCTGTTCATTTATAATATCTACTAGCATATTTTCCGCACCACCTAATAGAAAATCAAAAAATATGTGTACTATTTTCATAGATTATTATAATTAAAGAATTTATAATTTATTTACAGATAAATCCTTGGTTAATTTTTTGTTAGAGGGATTGAATGCATAAAATACATAAAATAAACGCACTAATCGCTGGGGTTGCCGTTGATATTGAATTATTTGTTGAAGCAATCAAAACAAAAACAGTCACCACAAATATCTTATTAAAAGTTGAATAACCGTTTAATAATCTTTTAAATAATTTATAAAAAAGAAATGAAAGAATTATGGTTCCAAATAGTCCTATCCGAAACATATAAACTAACCAAAAATTTTCAACTCCACCAAGCTGGACAATTGATGCCAAATACATCTCAATTCCTAGAAATTCCCCAAAAGAAATTATTTATACTATAAGAATCCAAAATTTCCCATATTTTAATCCTTGCTGCTGCTGAACTATTATCAATTAAACCCAGATCTATTAACCTTGCGCCAAAATTGAAATTGAATATCAGCAAGAGTGCTATTGCTGAACCAAATACTGAAAATAATATTAGCCATACTTTTTTGGTTGATTTTAATTTTTTATTAAGAAATACTTCATGGATTAAAAATATAGGGAAGAAAAGCACCCACCCAAAAATCGAGCTTCTAGTATTAAAGCTAAGTATAGCAAGGTAACCCATAAGAAATAAAAATAATTTATTTCTTAATTTAGATAATAGTATAAAACTCATTATTATAGAAACTATTAGAGCGTTTGAAAGCGGATGATTTTGGAAACCAGTACTCCGAAAGGCCCGTTCCTAATATAGTTGTAGTCATGGAACCGCCTTGTTCATTAAACGGAAATACATTAAAATAATATATGCGTTCTATCAATGAAAAAATAGTTTCGGAAACAAAAAAAAACAGAATGATCTTTCTTAGTGATTTAGCCATTTTGTGTTTATTGCCCAAAACACTACTCGATAGCAATAAACTAATTATTACAGGAAGTAAAAGTGGGTTAATTATCAGATTTAAAAAGTTTGCTCATTATTTACCCATAAAAAGGAAATTAAAACCGCTATAAATATTAATATATTATATTCCTCTTTATTTTTTCTAAAGGAAAATTCCTTCGTTTTATTAGTAAAACCTACAGTTAATAATATTATTAAAATATAAAAAGAAGGTAATATTTTTTGCCAGTAAGGAGAAAATTCCAAAACCGGATTCCAACCGAAATAAATAAGCACATTAACACCTCCGAAAAGTAGTATTATTATGCTAATGAGAAATATACTTTTCATTTACTTTATTCTATTTTTTGATATGGCTTATAATCTTAATTAAGAAAGAAATAAATTTATTTATTTTTAGGGGTTCAATTATTTTGATTACTAATCTTAATGGGGTACTAAAATTAGTAAACTTATTTATTATAATTTTATTTTCAGCATATTTTTCACAAGCTAAACCAAGAACTATTGTTTTAAATTTTTTTACTTAAATATTTCTTGTTATATTCTAAATAATCACAATAATATTGTTCAATTTCATATATGTTAGATTCATATTGTTGAATCATAGATTTTTGATTATTTAATTTTAATTTAAGTGTTAAAGAATCGTCTCATCCCGAAATATTTCCACAATATTTTTCCTTATTAAGTATTGTGGCTGGCTTTGTTTTATAAATTTTTAACCATGTTAAGTACTCAAAAGCACGAAATTCTTCTATAAAAAGATTATTTACTAAAATGTCTGTTTTAACCACATGACAAAAATCCCCACTAATTTTATTTGTGATCCAATCTCTATAACAGATTTCTTCTTTCTTAATAGTGGATATATATTCATGACGATGAGAAACACCAAATAAAAAATGTTTAACTTGTTTATCATTATTATTTATAACCTGAAGAATATAATTAATCGAATTTTCAAGTAAGAAATCATCGCTATCTAAAAATAGCGCATATTCTCCTTTTGCTTTTTCTATACCTCTATTTCTAGCATAGTTAACTCCTCTGTTTTCTGTATTATCTATAAAAATAATTTGGGAATATTTAGAAATTTTACTCTTCGAATTATCTGTGGAACCATCGTCAACAATTATAAATTCAACTTCATCATTTATTTGATTTAGAACACTTTCTATACACCTATTGATTGTATCTTCCCTATTATAACAAGGTGTGATAATACTTAACTTCATAAAATATTTTTTAAGTATTTAATAAATTGTTTGGCTCTTACTTCACTTGAATTTTCCGCTGCAATTGAAATACATCCATGCTTAAATTCATCATCTTTACATTTGCTTAAAGCTTTTTGAATATTTACTAAATATTCATCAAATGTATCAGAAATAAATATCACATTACTATATCCATCATGGTCATTATGATTTTTTTGCAAAACAACTGGTTTCCCTAATGCTAAATATTGATATAATTTATTATGATGATGATAAGATGAAAGTTCACTTTTATCATCAATCATAAGACAAACATCCCAATTTATTATTGTTTTTGGTAAATCTTCATATTTTAACCATCCTAAGTATTTTACATTTGGCTGTTGAAAAATGGATTTTAATTTATTTATAAAACTTTCCTCATTATAATTTATTTTTCCAGCAATTTGAAATTCACATTCAGGAAATTTACTTACTAATAATTCTAATAAATTTAGATCTGTCAACTCCATAAAATTACCGCTAAAACCTAACTTAGTAGTATCATTAGTTCTAATAAATTTTTTATTTGATTCATAATTCCATATTTCTAAATCTACCGTGTTGGGCCAATAATGAATAATTTCATCATTTACAAAATGAAAATATTTTTTTAAATAATTGCTTTTCAATTCTTTACTTGTTGTTAAAATTAATTTAGCATTAGAGAGTATCTCCCTAATATCCTTCTTATTATAGCCCATTAAATGATAGGGATCACTTAACAAAAATATTAGTTTTTGATTAATAATAAACCTTAATAAATAGGCTTGACTAGGAGATGATATCATTATAAATTCAAAAGAACTAAAAAATTTAGACCAAAAAATTCTCAATAAGTAATGCTCTATTAAATTAAAAATTTTTATTCTTCTAAAGCTTTTAGGTAATAAATTATAAAGGCAACGAACTTCTGTATATCTTGAATTTAAATTAACTTTATTAATATTTTTAATATTAGTATGACATAAAGCTACCGTATCCTTATTTATTCTAGCAATTGCTTCTACGGTTGCTCTTCGTGTAAAATTTTGGAAATCCGATGTTTCACAAATTATTAACAATTTCATTTTAATAAAATTATATGGATAGAATAGAACAAAACTGAATAAATTTAATCACCATATTTTTTTAAACTCATCATTATCTATGTACATAACACCACCGTAAAACCAGTTTAGCAATTTATAATTATTTTGTTCCAAAAAGATATGTACTGCATCCTTTAAATAATTTGCGATATTCATTTCAAATGATTCTAGTATTATTATTTCCGGTCTGTATTTATTCCAATTATTGCTTTTTAATACATTTAATTCAGCACCTTCTACATCAACGGAAAGAAAGCTTATATGTTGTTTATCTAAATTATATTGGCCAAAAATAGTTTCCAGTCTTTTACAATTAACTGTAAATTTTGAATTATATGGGCCGTATCTTTTGTCATTTGATCGTTGTTCAGCAATTTTCATATTTAAGGTATTGATACCAGGGTATTGCTCCCAAATATACATTTCAGTTACTTTTTCTTCATCATATATTGCAATTTGTAAGTTAATATCTCGCGGCCGAAATTTATTAAATCTATTTATAGCTTTAGGCATGGGATCAATATTTATCCCCTTCCAACCAAGTTTGTAAAATTTATATGAATTTGAAGAATCGATTGGATCGAAAGCACCTATTTCAATATAGAATCCATCAGTATATCCCAATTTATCCCATTTCATTTTAAAATAAGAAAAAAGCAGAGCATCCTCACCAAATTGGCTCCAATAAAATTTTTTATATCTTTGCTTGAAAAGCGAATCGCTGAAATCTTTTAATAAACTTTTCACTTTAGCTGGTAACATTTTTCCTAACCTCTTTTTGAATTTCTTATTTTTAATCATATTTAACTTTATTTAATTTATCATTTTCCCCCAGTTACCCCAAGTAGTGTTTATATTTTCTTGTTTCGACGTGTCTCTTCTTGTGAAATCTATTTTTTTATATTTAGTTTAAAAATGAAACTATATATATGAAATTTATAATTATTCATTGTCATTAAGTTTATGCTTGTATATATGAAATTGTTCAATTGCTAATAATTTAATATTATTAAAAGCTTTAGTCTTAAAGACCCACATTGTTATAAAATATATTATTATACCGAGTACGACTTGAATTAACAACTTTATTAAAGCTGGAATATAGAAAGGTAATAATACACCTATAAAATAAACTACCGTTGACATAATAATTGATATTAATAAAATAGGCATTATATTTCCAACTAGTTCTTTGAATTTTAAATCAATTAGTTTGCCGGATATTGCTATTACGGGATAAACTAAAAGAATATTGACAATAAGATAAGCAACAGCTACAGAATAAATTGAGCCTAACATTACACCAATTACAATTGCAATTATTATGCTGCCGCTGCCAAAAATTCCCCACCAAAACATCCAATTAGTTTTTCCCTGTGAGGTATATATCCAACCCACTGGATTTGCTAATGTTTGTGTTACACCTACAAATGCAAGTATTCTAATTATTGGAATTACTTCCGCCCACTTTGAACCAAAGATTGCAATTATAAAATTATCTCCTACGGCAATTAAGCCAATCATCATTGGAAATGTAATAAAAGCAACTACTTGAATGGTCCTAAGATAAATTCTTTTAACTCTTTCTTTATCGTCCTGAATTGAAGCTAAAGCGGGAAACATTACATTGCTTATTAAACCAATAATCTGTGTTATAGGTAAAAGCATAAGATTATATGCCCTGGAATAAATACCTAAATTTCCAGCACCCATAAATTTACCAATTAAAAAGTCATCTGAACGTCTAGCTCCATAATTAATAATACTAAAACCAGTTAAATATGCGCTATATGAAAATAATTCCTTTATGCTTTTTTTGTTAAAAATAAATTTAGGTCTCCATTTAGAAGCTATAAATAATAAGGGCATTTTAAGTAACTGACTGAATAAACTCTGGAAAACAAGACTCATTACACCCCATCCGGTAAATGCCAGATAAACGCTTAATGCCCCACTTAAAAAAACTGTCAAAACATTAATTTTATTTATCATTGCATATTTCATTTCTTTTTGGAGCAAAGAACTAGGGACGATAGAAATTGAACTTATTATAAATGAAAATGATAAATATCTAATGACATTTGTTAGATTGCTGCTGTTATAAAAATTTGAAAATATATTAGCAAAAACAAAAAAGAAAAATGTAAGTGTTGATCCAACTATTATGTTAAACCAAAAAATACTTGACTTATGCGATTCATTAATATTTTGATTTTGAATTAATGCTGAACTGAAACCAAACTCACTGAATATCCCTGCAAACCCTATCAGAACCATTGCCATTGCAATTACTCCATAATCAGATGGCAACAATAACCTCATTAATATTACAGATAGAATAAATTGCAAGATCTGATTAGAGACATTCCCTATAGTATTCCATATGACCCCACCTATAGTTTTTTGTTTTAATGAATTCATACGACTTTTTTTGCAACAACTATAAAAACACCAGCATCATCACTAAAACCATCGCCTTTCTTTTTATCTATGAATTCCATAAATAATTGATTTATTAAAACATATAATTTTCTCAAGAAAATAGGTATTTTGTGTAGCGTAGAATCCTGCCAAAGTTGTATAGAAATAGAAGGTAAACTTTGTACACTATACATTTTTTCAATAACGAAACCAGATTCTTCAATTATTTTTTTTAAACCTGCCCATGTCCATCTCCAATAATCATTTGGATCAGGATGATATTTCCAAAAACCGTGTGTAGAAAGTACTAACTTGCCATTATTTTTTATAACACGATATGATTCATTAAGGTACAATGAATAATTTTGTACATGTTCCAGTACTTGACTAGAAAACACACAAGAAAAAGAATTATCTGGGGATGGCAATGTCCCATCTGGATTAATTATAATATCTGCACTTTCATTACCTTGTATATCGGCTCCAATATATTTTGTAAAATATTTACTAAATAAAATGCTATAAGGCTTATTCCCACATCCATAATCTAACACTTCTCCATTTTCATTCAGATCATTTTCTAATACCTTCTCAAATATTTTTCTTAAAGAAGTTAAATGCCAATATAATCTATTGGTTCTATTAGGATATAATCTATTACCGCGTTGTGCGTTTTGATATTGCATAATCAATTTTTCATTTTATTATATAGCTCACTAATCTTTTTTACTTCAACTTCAAGGTTAAACTCTTCATCAACTTTTTTACGCCCTCTTTCAATTATTTCTTTTAATTCATCTTTATTTGATTGTATAAGCTTTATTATACAATTATTTATCTGTTCAATATTACCTTCTTCAGCTAAAAACTTATGGTTTTTCTCAGGAATCATTTCTGGTATACCTGCATGAAAAGTTGAAACACATGGTAATCCAATTTTTTGAGCTTCAACTAAAACAGTAGGTGTTCCTTCCTGATCTCCATCAGGACCAGTTTTGCTACATAATATAAATGCATCTGCCTTATAGAGCAGCTTAATTGCATCCTTACTCTTAACTGCTCCTAATAATTTAATATAATTACCAAGTTTATATTCTTGTATATAATTTTCCAACTGCATCATTAAAGGACCATCTCCAATAATATCTAAATTCACATTATATCCCGCAGCCAATACCTTTTTAATAGCTTTAATTGTATCTAAATGTCCTTTTTTTTCAGTTAGCCTTCCAATTCCTAAAAAACTTTTTATTTCTTTAGGGAACTCTTTAATTTCTGAAATTGAAAAATTACGACTGAGATGAATGATCAAAATTTTATTTGCTGGACACCCTGCATCGATTAATACATTCTTCATACATTTTGAAAGAACTATTATACTATTCGCATTTTCCCAAATATGTTTATATTCATTTAGCCAAAATTTTTGCTTAAGCAAAGAGGAGGCATCATATCCGTAAAATGTAACAACTAAAGGTACCTTTACTTTCTTCGCAAGTTTTGTTATTAAAGCTCCTTCTGGCCCAAAATGGGCATGTATTATATCTGGGTTAATTTCATTCAAAATCTTTTTAATCTGTTTTATTTTTATCGGCCACAAATTACTTGGTTTATTATAGAACTTAGAGATAATTCTTAATAGTAGCCAAATAATTCCTTTATTAAATTTTACTATTTTTATTTTATCGAAAGGTCTTTCCGTCTCGTTAAGTCTTATAAATGTTAAGACGTAGTTATCCACACCTTGTTTTTCAAGTTCCATTATTTGATCATAAATAAAAGTTTCCGAAAGAGTCGAAAAACTATTACAAAAATGAAGTACTTTCATTAAATACGGCTTCTATAGATATGATTCTTTAAAAAAATGGGAAGTTTTCAACTTCACTGATAATTAATACTAAACTGTATGTTGAAACAAGACCAATCTGCATAACGGCATTGGTTATTGTAGAAGCATAGCTCCACTTTAAACCATGAAGAGTTTTGGATGTTAGCGAGTCAGGCATTGGTATATTTTTAAAATAGCAGTGATAATGTTTAGCAAAATTTTAATTGTAGATTTTAATCTGTGTTTAATCCTGTCTTCCTCTGTGGTTGCCCGTCCGCAATGAAATGAAGGCGGGGTAGAAAAAGATTCATTCACCACAGATTCTCACAGAGAATTTTAATCTGTGTTTAATCCTGCCCTTCTCTGTGGTAGAAAATTTCTTCACCACTGATTAACACTGATTCTCACAGAGGTTTTTTTATCTGTGTTAAATCTTGTCTTTCTCTGTGGTGGAAAAAGATTCCTTC